>CALVXG010000006.1 GCA_944368925.1 uncultured Clostridia bacterium
TAGAAAATCTTTATTAGCAGATGTGTAAGCATGGTCTCAATTAGGGTGTTCAGTTCAGGTTTGACATACTCCACCATGTTTAGTGGATAAAAATGCTGTCCACTGTAAAAACCCTGAAAAACGATGAGTTTTTCAGGGTTTTTGCTATTTTTTTGGCAAAAACAGGGAATTTTTCCTATGGAAAGAAAGATTTTAATTTTATGCTGTCTTTTTGCCATTTTCGAGCAAAAACAGGACTTGAACCTTTATGTTATTTATATTCAATCATAATCAAATGAATAAGGGTGGCATATCCTAACAAGACTTGCGCTTTTTTCTTTTAGGGTTTAATTATGGCTTCGGAATAGTCGAGGGTATTTGGGAAAGTGAAAAA
This sequence comes from uncultured Clostridia bacterium, assembly GCA_944368925.1. Taxonomy (GTDB): domain Bacteria; phylum Bacillota; class Clostridia; order Christensenellales; family Borkfalkiaceae; genus Borkfalkia. Next base: position 374 of record CALVXG010000006.1, read on the forward strand.
TTAAAAAAAGTATTTATTCCTTTTGATGTTTCTGTATTGGGTTATCTTTATCAACATTGTCCGAATATAGAAAAGGTTATTTTATTGGTTCATTCGCCCATTTTATATAAAGGGAACGAAAATGTTGCTGTATACATTACAAGTTTCTGTTATTCCCCAGAGCGCGAGACAAATATTTTTGTTGGCGAAGGTTCAACTCCTAATTTTCATTTCAGCAATGTATCGTTTCGATACAATTACGAAGGGGCGCCGAATGAGGGGTATTATTGGATCGATGATTATCATTACGGAACAAAGATAAAGTATATTCCTGAAGATCCGACGAGAGAAGGTTATATTTTTGTCGGGTGGTATAAAGAGTCGGAATGCAAAAATCCGTGGAATTTTGACACGGATACTCTTCCGGAGGCGAAATATAACGAAGCGCAAGAGGAGATTTATCAGGAAACGAAACTTTATGCGAAATGGGTAAAGGAATAAATCGATCAGAAGATATCTGCCGATGAAAGTGGTGGGCAGGGAATTTTTTATAAATCAAAAATTATAATTGAATGGGAAATAAAGCCATAAAAGTTGGTCGAGGAGAATGAAAAAAACGTAAAAGGAGCGGACGGCTTTCTATAAGCCGTCCGCTCCTTTTTGTTGCCCGACGATTTTCATGTGATGGGAACAGAGGGAGGCGTGTCAGCTGTCTGTGCCTGCCTGCGTATGCGGGCAGGGGAAGATCCGAAATATCGGCGTATCTGTTGCACGAAATGGCTGAAACTGGAAAATCCTACTTCGTTTGCGATTTCTTCAAAAGAGTCGCTGCCGTAGGCGATCATTTCGTATGCGTAGCGCATGCGGATATTGCGTATATATTCGGCAGGGGAAACATTCAGATATTTTTTTGTGAGTCTCCATAGCTGGGCGTGGCTGTACCCGGCGAGGCGGGCGAAGGCGTCGACCCCTTTGGCGGCGTTTTCGAGCTTGTTGATGTTTCCGATGGCGCGTTCAAAATCGGGAGGCATGTCGTGTGTGACCCTTGCGCGCGCCTGCATGATCTGCGTAAAAGCGATTCCCATGATGCACTTGTACAGGGAAGCCTTGCCGGGATCGAACATGGACAGATTTCCCAGTGTTTCCAAAGTCTGTCGCAAGTCCGGGAAAAAACGGAAGGGGCGGCAAAGATCGGTGTTCTGCAAGGCAAAGGCGGTTAAAAAATTCCGCATTTCTTCCGCTTTGACGGAAAGGGCGAGAACATTGGTGTTCTCCTTTTGTGAACGGAAAGAATGTACGTCCCCAGGTATCAGGACAAAGAAGGTGTCTTCGCTGCATGATTGCGGCATGTCGTTGCGGACGTGGACGCATTCTCCGGACAATACAAAGATGAGTTCATAAAAATCATGGCTGTGGACGATGGGGCTGAGCGTTCTTCCTGCAGTGATCTGCAGGTAATAAGCGCCGCGAAACTGAATATGATCGGCGTGAAGGCAGGTTGCTTCCATAGTAGGATCACTCCTTTCGTGCAATATACGGGCAAAGCCGTAAAATGAAACAAAACCGAAGTTTTATGAAACATGCCGTCTTGAAATGAAGAGGACAAAATGTTATACTGAAACGGAGCTTGCAGGACGCCGAAAAGGACGTTTTGCGTATAAAAAAGGAGAATGGGCAATGGATTACGCGCTGCTTGTCCTGTCGATACTGTTTGCCGCACTCAACAATGTGTTCCTGCATAAGTACAATGAGGGCGAGGGAAGGTGCAATATTTTCACATTCAATGCCTTTGTATCGGTACTGTGGGTCGGGATTCTTCTGATTGTGGGAGGTGGGTTTCACGGGGTTGCGCTCTCTACGGTCGGATACGGCGTTTTGTACGGGAGCATGATCGCCTTGTTTCTTTTGTTCAAGATGCTTGCGCTTGGGAGCGGCCCCGTTTCGGTCACCGCGTTGATCGGCTGTTGTTCGCTGATCGTACCCACTTTGGCGGGGGTCATTGTCTGGAAAGAAAGGGTCGGCATTTTGCAAATCGCGGGACTGATTCTTCTTTTCGTTGCACTGTTTTTATGTGTCGACCCGAAATCGGACGTAAAAATAAGTAAACGCTGGATCGTGTATTGCCTGGTTTTTTTCCTCGCGGCAGGGGTGAACGGTGTTACCATGAAAGTGTTCAATCTTCATGGCGAAACGGCGCACATCAACGAAATGATGATCATCGCTTCCGTTACGGCATGCGTTTTCTTCTCATTGATCAGTGCGGTTTCGGGCGTGCGCAGGAAAATGCGCGGAGAGAGCTTTTGCTCGTTCAGACCCGATAAGAAGACCGTTTTGCGCTGTGCGGTGTATATTTTGCTTTGCGGCGTTGTCAGCTGCGGATACCAGCGGCTGAATTTATACCTGACGGGGGCGCTCCCGAGCATCGTGTTTTTCCCTGTCTTTAACGGTGCGGTCATCTTTCTTTCCTGCATTTCGGGCGTTGTGCTGTTTCGGGAAAAGCTCAGCGCAAAACAGATCGCGGGGCTTGTCGCGGGTACGCTTTCGATCATGCTTATAGGGAACGTCTTTTCCTTTCTGCCCGCGTGATTTGTGCAAAAAATGGGGATACGTCCCTAAAAAATGAGTAAAATGCTGTTGTGCCGCGCGCAGATTTATCTGCGCGCGGCTCGTCGTAAAATCTTAAATTTAATTTTTTTCAGAGGATGCGGGAAGTTATTTCAGGAAAAGTTCGATAACGGGCACGATGACGTCGGGCTTGACGGGCGGCAGGTTGATGACGAGCAGGTCGTCGCCTTCCGTTCTGCCTTCGCTGAAATGTTCCGATTGTTTTTCCGTAAAGAGCAATTCGCTTCCGTCGTGCAGGAATTGTGCGTAATCGACTTTTCCGGCCATTCCGTGCATTTCCAAAAATTCGAAAGGATATTCCATGAGATGCACATACAGACGTTTTCCGTCCGTGCTCTGTGTCAGACGGCAGCCGCGCGGCGCGATGAATTCGGGTTCGGCCATGGTGCAGCCGTAAATGGAGCGGCCGTTCAGTTTCATCCAGTTTTCGTATACGTGCAGAGCGTTTTCGGCGCGGCTGTCAAAATACCCGCGCGGGGTCGGCCCCACGTTCATCAGCAGGTTTCCGCCGATACATACGGTATTGATCAGCATCTGAATGAGCATTTCGGGAGATTTCCAGGTGCTTTCGTCGCGATAATATCCCCACGATCCCGAAAAAGTCTGGCAGGCTTCCCATGTCACGAGTTCGCCCGTCTTGGGGTGTTTCAGCCACGTCATGGGCTGGTACTGTTCGGGCGTCCAGATATCCTGTTCGATTTCGGTGCGGTTGTCGATGATGATGTCGGGGCAGATGCTGCGCGCCGTTTTGATCAGTTCCTCCGCTTCCCACGCGTCTTTTCCTTTTCCCTGCATCCATTCTTTTGCCCAAGCGGGCTTTTCGGTGTACGAAAAATCGAACCAGAGAATGTCGATTTTTCCGTAGTTTGTTAAAAGTTCGCGGACCTGGTTTCGCATATATTCCGCATATACGTGCATGTTTTTATGCTTATTTTCCTCTTCCGCATTGGGGTCGTTTCTGCGGGGGTGGCGCCAGTCGATGGTAAAGTCGGGATGGTGCCAGTCGATGAGCGAATAGTACAGACCGACGTGCAGGCCTTCGTCGCGGAAGGCGTCGGCGTATTCTTTTACGATGTCCTTTCCGTAGGGGGTGTTGGTAGATTTATAGTCGGTGTAGGCGGAATCGAACAGACAGAAGCCTTCGTGGTGTTTAGCGGTGAGCACAGCGTATTTCATTCCGGCCGCCTTTGCGCTTTTCGCCCATTGGCGGGCGTCGAGGAGGTCGGGGTTGAACAACCGGAAATATTTATCGTATTTTTCGTCGCTGATCTGTTCGTTGGATTTTACCCATTCGTGGCGGGCGGCCATGGAATACAGGCCGAAATGAATGAACATACCGAAGCGGTCGTGCGTGAACCATGCGGTGTTCCCCGGGGTTTTTCTGGTAACATAACTTGACATTTGCGTTCCTCCGTAATAAAATTAAGATAAATTATAGCGGCCGCGAGCAAAAATTCAATGTGTTTTGCGGTTGAAAATATGAGGTTTTTGTCATGGTTGAAACGGACGGTATGAGTCTGAACGGCCTTTCGGTCAGCGTGAGCCTGCAAGGCTGTATCGTTTTGGGCGAAAAATGGAAAAAAGAGGGGGTAAACGATCCTTTTTCGCGGCTGTATTTTGTCAAAGAGGGGAGCGGGTATCTGCGCCCGTCGGAGGGGGAAGAGACAGCCATGCAGGGCGGGTATCTTTACTTTGTACCTGCGGGGCTGACATTTTCGTACGGATGTACGCATCTTGAAAAGATTTATTTTCACGTGAACGTGGCGGCGGAAGACGGCAGCGATATTTTTACGCAGGCAAAGCGGATCGGGGTATTGCCGTTTTCCGCCGAGCGATATGAGGCTTTGCGGGGAAGGCTGTTCAGCACCGATTATGCGGGTATTTTGTATGTAAAGGGGGTGTTGGACTCCGTTTTAAGTGAATTCGGGGAGATGTATTCGCTTAAAAGGGAAGTGCCGCGATACGGAAAACTTGTCCGTGCGGCGATGCAGATCATTTTGCAAAATCCGCGCATAGATTGGCATGCGAAGAAACTTTCGGCCGAACTTTTTGTATCGGAGAGCAATTTGCGGAAAAGTTTCAAGCGCGAAACGGGGACGGGTCTGCACGAGTATGTGGAAAAGCAGGTATTTATAAAGGCAAAGAAGCTGCTCGCGGGAAACACTTTCACGATCGACGAGATCAGCGACGCACTCGGGTTTTGCGACAGGTTTTATTTTTCGAGGAGGTTTGCGGCCGTATTCGGCGTGACGCCCGTGTTGTACCGAAAGAACAGTTCCTATGGCGGAGAGAAAGAAGGTGTCTAAAGACAAGATTATAAGTTTTATTTTTAATTGTTGCGCGCGGAACGAAAGAAGCCGGCTTTGATGTTTTCAAAGCCAGTTTCTTTTTATAAATGATGATAAGAAAACGCAAAAACGTGAGAAGAGGCGGACTTGATTTGTGGGGATTTATAGTTTAAAATTTATTATACAAAAAGAAAGTTTGGGGCGTTGGTATGCACTTTAGGGTGCAAATCCGAACGTTTTTGCATAAATCGAGAAGATTTAATGTAAAAACAGGCAAGAAAAAAGATAGGAGGAAAAAGAATGTTGGTAAAAGCACGAAAACTGTATGTTGTTATTTTGGCATTCGTTTGTGCGGCGGCGCTTTGCCTATCGGCAGTGCTGTTTGTTTCGCCCGTTTCGGCGGAAGAAGGAACAACGAAACTGAGCGATTTTGGCGGGGACCTGGCTGCGGCGGCAAACGGCTGGATAGAAACAGAGGATGACTGGGATGGAAATTCCGAATCCAACTATTTCGGCAATTATGATTTTGCGTTAAACGGTGATGTGCTCGATCTTTCGTTTGATTTAAAACTGACGAAATCCTATGGTCAGCTTTGGTTGGTTTTAAAGACGAAGGAAGATGTTGAAGACATCACGGGTTTGCGGATCATACTCTTTACAGGGGCGAGCGGCGGAACCAATTTAGGCGCGACGGTTCAGACGGGAACCGGGGTAAGCCTGATCGGAAATCAATTGCAGGCGATTGCGGCAGAAGGGGACATATATACGGTCGCTATTTCCGTGAAATGGGAAAACGAATACAGCAAGTTCACGATGAGCATTTCCTTTACCAACCAGGAGACGAACGAAGTATTCAAGGCGTTGGATAATTTCAGCTATGATTTTACTCTGACCGATGCGGATCCTGATTTCGGGGCTACGGTCAAAGACAACGATGTAGTACGATTCTTTGCGGCGGGAAATACGTCTGTGGGTATCAAAGACGTGGAAGCGGTGCAGGAACCTGCGATCGAGACAAAAAACTTGAGTGAACTGGGCGGTGATTTTGCAGCCGCGGCGAACGGTTGGATCGTGACAAAGCCGGCTGATAACTATTATGGTACATATGATTTTGCCGCGAACGACAACAGGATCGATCTTTCGTTCGATCTGACGCTGACGGAAGCGAAGGGGCAGATCTGGCTGATTTTCAAGACGGGTGATTCGGGTAATCAGCAGGGCTTGCGGTTTTTGATTCATTCGGGAGCGACGAACGGAAACCTGATCGGCGGCGTTATCTGGTCAAACGTACCGGAGGCGGCATTGAGTGAGCAGAAAACGTTCCCGACTCAGTCGGGAAAGACATACACCGTGTATGTCGGACTGGAATGGGGCGCGGACTATAACAGCTTTACGGCGAGTCTGTATTTTACCGATCAGGAAACAAATGAACTGTTCAAAGCGGTAGACAATTTCAGTTATGATTTTGCGCAGACGTCGGTAGATCCGGATTTTGGTGCGACGGTCAAAGACAATGATACTGTGCGTATGTTTGTTTCGGACGCAACGGTGACGCTCGGACTTAAAGATACGGGTGTGGAAGCGACGGATCCGGAAGAACCGGACGAGCCGGTGATCGAACCGGATGAAGCCTATGCGGAAACCTCGACAGAAAAGCCTGCCGACATGAGCAATGTCAATGTGATGAATATTGAAGACTTCATGGAAACGGTGAGCATTTATACGATGACGACGGGAGCAACGGTTACGGATGACGGGAATTTCCTGTTGGATGCGACAATGTTTGATGACAGAAACCCGAACATATCCTTTAAAAATAAGGAAAATAACGGAAAGTATGCAGGGGATTATGCGATCAAATTCCGAACGGTAAATGACACACAGGATCCTGCTACGGCTGAAAGCATGCTTGACCCGACGTTCAACGTCGAGCAGAAAAAGGAAACGAATATAGACATATTCATTGAACTGGGGGCAACGACGCAGAGTTCGTATGTATCGCCGACCGGGTCGTATGTCATCCGGTTCTTCTGGGATATGGCAGGCGGGTCACGTCTTGTGCAGTTCTATCCGAACGGATTGCAGAGTTCGAGCATGAAATCGGTAGACTTAAAAACGCTTGCGGGATACGATGCGGATTTCTTGCCCATGGGGAAAGAATTTACCATCGAAGCGGGGCGTTTCAGCACGCAGACCCAAGACGGAAAAGAGCTTTTGACTCTTTACATTGAAGTGAGCAACGAAGAAGGGGATGTGTTTTATTTGCAATGTACATTCGGGGGAAGCAATATTTATTCGCATGCGGAGACAGGCGGATATGTGCGTATTGCGTCGGCGTCGTATGTGCGTACGGCTTCCGTTCGTATTTTACCCATCGATGAAAGCACAAATGTTACGGCAAAATACGTACCTGATTATGTCGAGGCGGCAACGGTAGTGGATCACGACATTTCCGATTATCTGCCCATCGGACAGGACGGAAAGACCTATACTTCGACTTCCGATACAGAAGTTCTTGACATTATCAACTGCCGTAAATTTATCAACAATACCAAAAACGATATGTATCTTTCCTTTACGGGAGATTATACGCTGACGCTGGCGTTCTTTACCGATCGCTATGAAGACAACAACTGCAGCGCAGGATATCAGGTTGTATTTACGCCGGACGAGATCACCATTCAGTCGTATGCGGGTGCGGTTACGGCTTCCAAGTCCAAGGCATACAGTATGCCGGAAGGGACGAAATTTAAGGTAACGGTGCGTCTTGTGCAGCTGTTTGTAGACGGATTGACTTCCGGTGAACGCCTTACTCTTTATATAGACGATGAACTGATCCTGGAAGAGAATTTCGGGTTGCAGGGTACGGGGACGCTTCCCACCTATTTTGACGGAACGTTGACGGGTAACGGTTCGGTGACCATTTATCCGTACAGCACGACGGTGACGGCGAGCAGCGGGCTGGTGCTGGATCTGGACGACGATTCCGTGGATGTAGGCAAGCAGATCCGTTTGCAGGCGACCAACACGAAGGAGATCATCGGCGAAACGATTTCGTTCAAGATCGTGGAAGGCGCGGATGTTGCGGAGATCGTTTACAATGAAGAGAGCGACCGTTATTATCTGAAAGGAGTGGCGGACGGCGTCGTGAAAGTGGCGGCGGTCGTGACCAACGAATTTGGTACGTTTGAAAGCGAAGCGGCTTCCGTTACGGTAGGAACGGGCGAGAGCCAGCAGCAACAGCAGCAAGGCGGCGAAGAGACGACGGGCGGCGGATGCAATTCTGCGATCGCGGTATCGTCCGTGCTTGTTTCGGCCATCGTGCTGGGAGCGGTTGTTGTGATGGCTGTCAGAAAGAAAAAGACGGAGAGATAAGAGAAAAGCGGATGCGAGCCGAAAAAGCGTTTCGGCAAAAAATTAATCATAGGAGAAGCTAAAAAATGAAAAAGACGGTTTGTATTTTACTCGGTTTGATTTTTGCCGTTCTGACTTTTTCGGCTTGCACCAGAAGTCCGGGCGGTACAGGCGGCGGTTCGAACGGAGACGGTATCTATGCAGGCAGGACGCTGCTGATCAGCATGCGTCTGAGCGGCTATGACCGCTGGCTGGACGATTATGCCATTGCGTTTGAAGAGGAGACGGGCTGTGACGTGCAGATCAACTGGAACCCTTCGCTGAACAGCGAGGTGCGCAGCATCTTCCTGTCCGAAAGTTACATACTGGACGATCTGTATTTTGCGACGACGTCCGATCTTTGGTACGATTGGGCAAAAGACGGGCTTTTGTATCCGCTCAGCGGATTGGAAGACCGCGTGAAAGACGACGTGGCGTCTTACGGTATTTATGAAGACGAGCGCTATGTGCTCGCGCCGTTCATGCCTCCTACGGGGTTTGTGTATAACCAGGAATACCTGGACGCGATTCCTTCGTACGGTGCGTATACGCAGGGAGAATTCCCGGAAACGTGGCAGGGCCTTTTGGATCTTTGCGACAAGATCAACGAAATGGGAACGATCAACGGGCGCGCGGTCAAGCCGATGAGCTGGGGCGGCACGGTAGACGATCTGGACAGAATGTACCGCGGGCTTTGGGCGCAGGGCAACGGCGGGCAGGATTGGTACAATTATCTGAACCAGCAGGGTGACACGCCCGATCGCAATGCGTTTGTCAACGATTCTATTAAAAACGCGCTGACGGCGATGTGCAAGCTGATCAATTCGGACGGCGAATACAGCCGCAACTCTATTCTCGGCTGCGGTGAAAAGGACAATATTCAGCAACAGCAGAACTTCCTGAACGGGGATTGCGTGTTCTGTCCTTCGGGCGGCTGGTTTGAAACGGAGATGAAAGACAGTATCACGTCCGACACGTTCGAATACAACTTTGCGAACCTGCCGCAGGTGGATACGACGCAGACGGTGCGTACGGCATTTATTGATATTCCCGCGGAAGTATTCTTTATCCCCGAAAAGGCGGAAGAAAAAGAACTCGCGCTCGAATTTCTGAAGTTTGTCTTTACCGAAGATAACTGCGTTTCGATGCACAAAGATCTGGGTACGCCGATGGCGTTCAACTATACCTTTACCGAAGAGGATATGGCGAAGCTCAATGATTTTTCGAAGACGGTCACCGATGTTGTGCTGAATAACAAGGTCGTCATGAAAGGTTCCAACAATATCATGTATCTCACGGGCGGCGTTCTGGGAACATTGTACAATGCGAAAGGGGATACGATCAAAATGTTTTCGGATAAGATGCTTACCAACCAGGCGGGCTATACGATCAACGACATCGATAAGATGATGGAAAACAATTATCTCGGGTATTGTGCGCTTTGGGACAGTAAGCTGCGTGCGGCAGGTTTAAAATAAGTTATGGAAAAAGTGTCGTCGAAAAAATTTATGCGGGCGAAAATCCGCGATTCCTTGTTTGTATATCTCGTTCTGCTATGGCCGGTCATACACTTTTGTATATTTTCGATCGGCATGAACATCTCCATGATCATTAGCTCCTTTCAGGACGCGAGCGACAGGTTTTACGGATTCAACAATTACAGAAGCGTAATCACTACGTTTTTGGGGCTGAGCGCCTCTTCCACGTTGGAAAATCCGAGGGCGATCCTCAATTCGCTGTCCATTTTGCCGCTGTCGCTTTTGATCGACATGCCCATCTCGCTCTTATTTTCCTATGTCATCTATAAGAAATATTGCGCGAGCAAATTTTTCAGCGTCGTGTTGTTTATTCCGACCGTGATTTCCGCGGTGGTTCTCTGCCTTTGCTTTAAAATGGCGGTCAGCCGCGATTTCGGGTTTATCACGCAGATTCTCCAATCAATCGGGTTGGGACATTTGGTACCCGCCAACGGCTTTTTGGGGGATCCGAAGACGGCGTGGTGGTTCATTCTGCTGTTCAGCATCTGGACGGGTATCAGCACGAACATGATTTATTTCAGCTCGGCGATGAGCAGGATTTCGGAGAGCGTCATCGAGAGCGCGCGGATCGACGGGGCGAGCGATCTGAGACAGTTTTTCACGATGATTATCCCGATGATCTGGGGGACGATCACGACTGTTTCCATGACCTGTATTTCGGGCATGTTCGGCTGGTATCTGCCGGCGCTGCTGCTTACCAACGGTACGGCCAATACGAGCACCATCGGATTGGTCATCATTATCAATTCGCAGGCGAGGACGAATCTCAATTTTGTATCGGCGTTCGGTGTTCTGATCGCGATCATAGGTTCTGTCATCACGCTGGGTTCGAAGCGGTTGATGGAAAGGTTCTGGAGGGACGTAGAATACTGATGAAAATTGCGAAACCTCAATACAAGATCAAAAAGCTGACGCGCGGCGATATTGCGTTTGCCGCGATTGTACTGACCCTGATGATCCTATTTGCGGCGAGTTATCTTTTTATGTTCATCTGGGTCATTCTGAACTCGTTCCGCGTCATAGCCAATTACAATGCCGAACCGATGGCGATCTTCAATTTTGAAGGCGTGTCGTTATCCAATCTGTTCGATAATTACAAGCAGGTTTTTGAATATACGGTCAAATTTACGGCATACGTGGGCGGGAAACGCCAGCACGTTACGATCGGACTCATCGATATGTTCGGAAACTCGCTTACGCAGATCGTCATTGCGGTTGCCTGCGGGCTGGTATTCCCGCCCGCGGTGGGATATGTGATCTCCAAGTACAACTTTAAAGGCAAGCGGCTGATCGAGCTGGCGGTGGTCATGACGATGTGCATACCCACCATCGGCACGACGGCATCGGTGCTGACGTTTTACGACAAGCTGGGCATTATGAACACGTGGTGGACGGTCGTTCTGAGCCGTTCGGGCGGACTCGGTTTCGGTGTTCTGCTGTACGGAAACTATTTCGCATCCATACCGAAAGAGTACGTGGAATCGGCAAAGCTGGACGGCGCGGGCAATCTGTGCGCCTATCTGAGCATCATGCTGCCGCAGGCTCTGCCCATACTGACCGCGCAGGGGATTCTGACGGTGATCACCAACTGGAACGATTACATGACTTCGTTCCTGTACCTGAAAAATAACCCGACCGTCGCTTACGGGATCAATGCGCTGTCCAACCAGTTTTCCAATGCTTATCCCGTCGTATTTGCGGCGCTGTTCATGACTTCGGCGGTCACGCTTTTGCTGTTTGCTTGCTTTAACAAGAAAATTATGAGCAGTATGTCTGCGGGGGGAATCAAAGGATGAAAAAGGGAGTAAAGAGGATATCTGCCCTTTTGCTCGGGCTTTTGATGGGCGGCGTTGCCATGTTTGCGTTTGCGGGGTGCGTGGATCCGAAGGATACGCCGCCGGACGATGATACCGTGCAGGAGCAAGAGAAGGCGCAGATCGATTACGAACAATACAAAGACAGTTATTATATAGACATAGCGGCGTGGGGGTTCCCGACGCTGGAATACGACGCGCAGAACGGTTACGATACGCAGGCGAATAACGCGTTCGCGCAGGACATGAAGGAGGCGGGTTTTACCATAGTCAATCATGCGGGGCGCAGCAATCTGCGGCCGGGGGCGCACGGTTCGGCGGAAGAGGTAGAGGATCTGATCTCGCAGAGGATAGAGCTCTTTGAAAAGAACGGTCTGAAATCGGTTGTGTACACTTCCAACTACACGAAAGGCGGTGCGGACGGCAAAGGCGCGATGTGGTGGGATTTCGACGTGGTGGGTATGCCCGATTTTTCCGATTCGGAAGGTTTTTACGGGCTTCTCGTGTGGGATGAACCGTATCCGGAGGTCATGACGAAACTTGCATCTTATGCGGAGACGTTCAATGAGACGTACCGCGGGACGGATGCGGTGTTCATGGTGAATTTGTATCCTTCGTATGCGGATCTGTTCCGCAGCGGCGGGTATTCGGACTATCTGAAAAATTATTGCGAGACGGTGCTTTCGCAAGTGGAGGGGAAGAAATATCTGTCCGTAGATTCGTACGCGATCCGTGCGGACAAACAGCTGGAAACCTATCTTCTGTACGATATCGCGATGGTGAAAAAGTATTCCCTCGAGTATGATACGCTTTCGCACATTTGTCTGCAAAGTTCGATGACGTCCGTCAAAAATCGTATTCCCGAACAGAGCGAGTATGCCGTACAGGCGTATGCGGCGCTGGCGCTCGGGATGGATTCGATCTCGTGGTACACCTATATAACGCCCGAAGAAGACGGGTACGGCGACGGATCGGCGCCCGTAAACCAGAACGGCACGAAAAATGCGGCGTACGAGGCGCTGAAAAAAGTCAACAACGACATTGCGGCGTTCGGGTATGCGTATAAGTGCTTTGACTGGAAGGGCGTGGTATTGAATCCCGTGACGCAGACTTCGGCGATGAATCTGATTCTGAAAAACCGCGAACTGATCGATTATGTATATACGGCAGAAGATCTGAACACCGTTTCTTCCATTGAAAGCGATCAGGATTACATGATGGGCGTCATGGAGGATGAAAACGGGGACGAGGGCTTTATGCTCGTGAACTACTGTTCTTTGGCGGACGCGCAGGACGCGGTGATCGACATTGCGTTTACCGAAGCGGATTTGCTGATGATCTGGAGAGACGGCGAAAAGCAGACCGTTTCGCTTGATAACAATTCCATTACGCTTACCCTTAAACAGGGGGAGGGCGTGTTCATGGTGCCTGTCAGGGATTAACGCATGAAAAGCTGGAAACGGATCGTCTGCGCGCTGCTTTGCGCTTCCTGGTTTGTGGCAAGCGGGTGTGCGGACGCGAAAACGGAGATACGTCTCCCTGTTTTTGAGGAGAAATCGTTTACGATCTGCGGTTTTTGGGCGCCGTACGAGATCTCGCGGGAAAGTTATGAAACGTATCGCGGCTGCGGAATGAATACGCTGCTTTTGGTCAATCATTCCGCATCGCCGCGCACGTCGGAAAACCAGTATTATCTGGGATCGGCGGCGACAAAGCGCGCGCTGGAAGTCTGTGCGGAAATGGATCTGGACGTCATTCTGAATTACGGAGATTATCTTTCGGGTTCGGTGGGGTTCACTTTTTCGGAAAAGCCGTTTTCCGAGTACGACGTTTATGGAGATTACGCGCATCTGATCAAAGGGGTGCACATAGCGGACGAGCCGGACAAGGAAGAAATTTCCCGCTACGGCAGCGAGACGCTGACGTCCGATTTTCGGAGCGTATATCCCGATCAGAAATACTTTATCAACCTGCTTCCGACCTATGCGCAGCCGTCGCAGACGGGGTTTTCCGATTATTCCGAATACCTGAATTGGTATGCGCAAGAGGTGCTGGCAGATTTTTCGGACAACAAGCTGATTTCGGTAGATTTTTATCCTTTCCGTGCGGAAGGTCCGATGCGCACGGACTGGCTGTATTGTTACGACACGGTCGCGCGCCTTGCGAAAGAGGCGGGGGCGGAGGTCAACTATTACATTCAGTCTGCGGCGGGCAAGGAATTCCGCCCGGAGCTTACGGAAGCGGAGATCCGCATGCAGGCGTATATGGCGCTGTGTTTTTCGGGAAGCTGGCTCAGTTATTATTGTTATGCCAATCCCCTGGAAGGGGACGGGGCGATGTACGACATGTGCATCGTGGACGCGGACGGAACCCCGACAAAACTGTACGATGCGGTAAAGAACGTCAACGAAGAGATTTCCTCTTTTTCGGACGCGATCCTGTCTTTTTCCTGGCAGGAGGCGATCGGAATCGCGGCGGAAGGCACGCGGGGCGGAACGGCGGTGCGGATGCTGGGAAACACGGGAGATTTTTCCCGTTTCCGTTATCTGAATGCGGTCACCTGCGGGCAGGATGCCGTGGTCGGGCGCTTTGCGCGCGGGACGGAGGAAGAGGGGTATTTGGTTTTGCCCTGGACGGATCCCGCGGAGGGGATAAGCGTTGACGTGACGCTGCAATTTTCCGGTTGTGAAGCCGTGGCGGTATACGGCGGCGGCACAACGGAGGCCGAAATCGTGCGGTTGCAGAACGGGACAATGACCAGAGAACTGAATGAGGGAGAGGGCATTTTTGTCGTGCCGCTGTAATCCATCGTAGAATATTGAAGAAGAGGCAAAAACGTGACTGTATTGAAACAAGAAAAGAAGATCATGCCTTCGGCAAACTGGAACGGGGAGAGTTCGTTGCCGCCCATATCCGTAAAACTCAGTCTTGCGGACATAAAAGATAAATTTTTACTGGATGAAGACGACGGTCTGTTCATCAATTACGGCATCATGGAGAGCGCGTATCCGTATCGTTATCAGGATCTGTACGACAGAACGCTGACTCCCAGGGAATACGATGCGGTGGTGCTGGAAAACGATTTTCTGCGCGCGGAGTTTTTCCCCTGTTTCGGGGGGAAACTTTGGTCGCTCTTTGACAAGAAGAAGGGAAAGGAGCTGCTATTCAGCAACAGCGTGGTGCGACCTTGCAATCTGGGGGTACGCAACGCCTGGCTTTCGGGCGGGATCGAATGGAACAGTTGTTTCAAGGGGCACGGCCCGTTTACCTGTTCTCTGATCAACACCGCCGAGACGAAGCTGGACGACGGCACGCCCGTGCTTCGTTTTTACTATTTCGAACGCATACGCTGTGCGCTCGTGCAGATGGATTTTTTCCTGCCCGAAAATTCGGCGTTTCTTCACGTGCGCGTGCGGCTGGAAAACCCGAATCCGCACGTGATTCCCATGTACTGGTGGAGCAACGTGGCGGTCAGCGAAAAGGAAGGGGACCGCGTGATCGTGCCTGCGGAACAGTCGTATTCCGCGCCCGATGCGGAAGTGGTCAAGATCGACATTCCCGTGCACAACGGGATCGACGTATCATATCCGGCGGACAATATCATGTCCAACGACTATTTTTGGAAAACGCTGGAAAATAAGCGTCGTTATATTTGTCAGCTGGACGCGACGGGGTACGGCCTGTGCCAGACGTCTACCCGCCGTCTTGCCGGCAGGAAGCTGTTTGTGTGGGGGAATTCGCAGGGCGGAAGGCACTGGCAGAATTTTCTCACGGCGGACGACGAGAGCGGGCGTTACGACGAAATCCAGTGCGGCCTGGCAAAGACGCAGTACGAGTGTCTGCCCATGCCTCCGCACACGGTATGGGAATGGCTGGAAGTGTACGGGCCGATGACGGCGGATCCCGAAAAGATTCACGGGGACTGGAAAGGCGCGCGGCAGGAAGCGGAAGCGATCCTGGATAAGGAAATGCCTGCCGAAACGCTGGAAAGCATATTGGAAAGGACGAGGCGCATGGCGAAAACGCCTGCGGAAAAGATTTTATTTTTGCAGGACGGCTGGGGAGCGCTGGAAAACGAACGCCGCAAAAAAAGCGGGGAGCCGCTTTTGGCGGAGCATCTTGTCTTTGCCCCGACGGGCGAGGAGCAGCGGGAATGGCTGCGTCTTCTGAACGAAGGGACGCTCGGGGAGCACGATCCCGCGGCGGTTCCGCTCTCGTATCAGTCGCAGGAGGAGTGGCAGAAGCTTCTCGCAAAGGCGCTGCGCGAAAAGGACAAGGAGAACTGGTACGCCTATTACCAGGCGGGTACGGCCATGATCGCGAAGGAAGACTATGACAGGGCGGAAAAGTTACTGCTCCGCTCGCGCAGGCTCGCGGACACGGCGTGGACGCATTATGCGCTCGCCGTACTGTACAGGAAAACGGGGCGGCATGAGGCGGAAGTGCGGTCGATGCTGGCGGCGTACGCGCTTCGAAGGGAGGACGTGTGCCTTGTGAAGGAAGTGCTCCGCTGTCTGCACGAACAGAACCGTCCGAAGCGGCTGATCCGCTTGTACGAAGAGTTGCCCGAAAGTATACGTGAAAACGCGCGCTGTAAGATTTATTATGCGTATGCGCTTGCGCGGACGGGTAAACGGAAACGGGCGGAAGAGATCTTGTGCGGGAAAAAAGGGATCCTCATCGTGCCGGATATCCGCGAGTGTGAGAATATCACGTCGGAGCTTTGGTTTTTGCTGCAATCGAAAAAGCGGGGCGCGGGGGAAACGGGAGATTTGCCCGAACCGCCCGATGCGCTGGATTTCAGAATGTTTACGAGAAGAGACTGGTTTTAATTATGCAGACGGAAAAAATCGTCGCGATGGTTTTGAGCATCGCGGGTATGCTGGTTACGGTCATATCCTTTCAGGCGCGGAAAAAGCATACGCTGCTGTTGTTTCAGACGGGCGGCACGGCGCTGTATCTTGTATCCTACTTTTTTTCGGAAGGGGGGATCGCGGTCGCGCTGAATGTTGTTTATCTTGTGCGGAATGTTCTCTTTATGGCATTTCAAGACAAAAGCAAGGCGCTGTTGCGTGGAACGGCAGTGTGTTTGTGTGTAAGTTATGTGGGGATATATGCCGTCTATGCCGCAGTGATCGAAACACAGGTGAGCGTGATTCTTTGGTATCTTCTTCCCGTGGCGGGGGCGCTGTTTGGTACGTGTGCCGTCGTGTGCGGGAACGTAAATGCACTTCGGGGCTGGAAGATGGGAGATTCCGTTTGCTGGCTCGCGTACAATATCCATATCGGGCTGGGTGCGCTGGGCGGCATTGTGGGCGAGGTTCTCAATCTTATTTCCCAGACCGTGGGGATTCTGCGTTTCCGCAGGACGGGGAAATTGGCAAAGGAAGAACAAAATATGGCAGGTGAGTCAAAAGAGCATGAAGAAAATAAATGAACTGGCAGTACTGATCGAATGCTCGGGCGGAAGCACGCCGACCGTCGATACTTTGAAAAAGTATATAAGAATACTTTCGCAAACGGGATACAATCAGCTGTATCTCGGGTGTACGGATGCATTCAAGATGGAGAATGAGCCATACTTTAATTATAAACGGGGCGGGTATGATACCGCCTCTTTGCGCGAACTGGACGAATACGCGGCAAAGCACGGGATCGAGCTGATCGCTTCGATACAGACGCTGGCGCATCTGCATTATCTGAAAAAGTACAACGTGTACACGCCGCTTTTTGATACGGACAACGTGCTGTTGGTCGGGGATGAACGCGTCTATACGCTCATCGATCATATGTTTGCGACGATATCTGCGGGAATCAGGTCCAGGCGCATACATATCGGGTTTGACGAGGCATTCGGCATCGGTACGGGCAGGTATCTGAAACTGCACGGGTATCGGCCGAAGCGCGAGCTGATGGCGCAGCATCTGCGGGAAGTAACGAAGATCGCAGCAAAGTACGGTTATACCTGCGAGATCTGGGGGGATATGTTTACCGAGGAAAAAAACGGTAAAAAATACATACCAGAAGAGGTAAAAAATGTCATACCCGAGGGAGTGCGGCTGATTCTTTGGGATTACAACGAATGCGACCGCACGAAATTGCGGGAGCTGCTGCGCGAAGGTAAGAGGGCATGCGGCAAACTTTCGTATGCGGGCGCGGCCTATAAGATCTGCGGGTTTGCGCCGTCCAACGGGTACAGTATTTCGCGCATTCTGCCGCAGATGGATGCCTGTGCGGAAAGCGGCGTCGGGCAGTATATCGTGACGTTGTGGGCGGACGGAGGCGGGCTGTGCAGTATATTTTCGGTATTGCCCGCGGTGTTTGCGGCGGCGGAATATGCGCTCGGGAACTGGGACGGCACGGGCATGCCCGACAGGGAGAAATTTCTGCGCATTGCGGGTGCGGAATACGAAACGATGTTTTCGTTGGATTATCTGAACGATCCTTTCCGCAAGAATCTGACGACTTTGAATTCGCGCAGTTACTGGATTCTTTACAATGACATTCTGCTCGGAAATTACGATTCGTATCTTTCGGAAGGGACAGGGAAGGCGTATGCGCGGCTTGCGGAATTTTACCGCGGGCAGCGTGCGGGAGGATACAGGTATCTGTTTGAGACGGCCGCGGCGCTGGCGCAGGTATTATCCGTCAAAGCGGAATTGGGGCTTTGCGTCCGCGACGCGTACGCAAAGGGAGACAAACAGCGTTTGCAGTCTTTGCTGGACAAAGAATTTCCCGCGCTTGAAAAGGCGCTGAAAAAATTTGAAAAGGTGTACGAAAAGCAATGGCTGGCCGAAAATGAATGTTTCGGGCTGGAAGTCGTACAGTTATTTATCGGCGGGCAGATGCTGCGCTATCGGTATGTAAAAGGCCGCATACGCGCGTATGTAAGGGACGGCAAAAAGATCGGAGAGCTGGAAGGGAAATGGCTGCCGCCGTGCATCATTCCGCCGATCGATGAAGATTCGTGCCTCGAAATGAATTACCGCAATCTGATTTCCTATTGCGGCATTTGAAAACGTGATCATACAGAACAATGAAAGAGACAAAACAGAAAGAAAAAAAACAGCCGAACGATTATTTTTATTGCATACAGAAAGGGTTTGTATCGACGGAACAGCAGTACAGCGAGCATTACTATACGCTCATTTATATGGTTTCGGGAGAGGCCCGCATCGAGGTGAAGGGCGAAGTTTTCGTATTGCTCGAATTTGATTATGTGATGCTGCGCCGCAAAGAGGCGTGGCGGTTTGTGCAATCGGAAGCGAACACGGAACTGATCGTAATCTGCATGTCCGAGTCGGAAATGGAAAAGTTTTACGGGCTTTACGGGGCAAGGGTACGCGATTATATCGAAACGGAGAAAGGGATCCATAAGATATCCGGCGATTTCAATGTGAAATTCAAATTGGATGAAATTTACGGACGGCTCACGAAATACGGAGACGTAAGCAGTATTTTGTGTCGGCTGATGACGACGGAGATCTTGACGGGGCTGGTCCGCAAAATGCACAGGAAGCTGAAATCGGACGAAATTCCCGCGGAGTTTGTGGATGCGCTCAACGAGATGCGCAAGTATAAAAATCTCAGGGAAGGCGTATCAGCCCTGGAGAGGCTGACCCGATACAGCAGGGCACAGCTTTGCAGGCTGGTCAGAAAATACTATAACATGACGCCGCAGGAATATATCGCGGAGATACGTCTGAATTTTGCGTACAACATGATCAAGTTTTCCAACATGGATTACGAGAGCATTGCGGAGACGGTCGGTTACAGTTCGATCAGCCATTTTTATAAAAAATTCAGGGACAGGTACCAGATCACGCCCGCGGAACTGCGGAAGAAAGAAGGTATTCAGCTTTAACGGAAGCATAAGGAGATTTTGAATGATAGAGTTTGAACATCGTCTGCCGGCTATGAACATCGAGGGGAGAAACAACGGGACGTACAACAACGAAGAAATGGTGCTGCCGTGTATTCTTACGACAAAAGACAGCCGTCTCGGGCAGTTTTTGCACAGGCTGCATAATTCGATACGCGACGACAGACGGTTGGTTTTTATAGACGGCCGTACGCTCGTATGCAGCAATAACTGGATCCGTGATTTCGTTCACGAACTCAAAGCACTGAAACATTTTGAATACGATCTTCGATCTTTTTTGCAGTTTATTCTGGACACGCAGTCGGAAGATGGGTTTTATTTCGAACTTATCAAGCAGCTGGACGACGAGCATTGGAAATTTGTAAACGAAGATTGCCGCCGCATTTACGTAGAGGATAACGTCGCGCTCGTGCGGCTGGAGATCGAGGCGGACATCGAATATCTGATCGTGGAAGGCGCCATGCAAGTCTATCGCGCCACGGGAGATCTTGCCTGGCTGCTTGCACAGCTTCCGAAGCTGGAAAAGGGGATCGAATATTGCACGTCTTCGCCCAAGCGGTGGGATAAAGAACACGGCCTTGTAAAGCGGGCTTATACGATCGACACATGGGATATTACGTACGATCCGAATTCCGTACACGACCGCCGCATTCACGAAAACGAAAGAATGTGTGCCATGCACGGGGATAATTCGGGCGTGTACAGGGCGATGCTTTTGCTGGCGCAGATCAACGATCTGGCGGTAAAACCCGAAAAGGCGGAATATTGGCGCAAAAAGGCACAGACGTTGCGCGAAAATATCTTCCGATACCTTTGGAACGGGAAATTTTTTGTGCATCAGTTTCCGCTGAATTGCGAGCCTTTGGACGAGAAGGAGAACGAGCGTCTGTCTCTTTCGAATGCCTACGACATCAACCGCGGGTTGACGGATTTTGCGCAATCGGGCTCGATCATCGAAGAATATATGGCGCGGCGGGAAAAGACTTCCGCCTTTGCGGAATGGTTTACGATCGACCCGTGGTATGAAAAGTTCTGCAAAGAGAAGCCGGGAACATACGTAAACGGCGCAATTTCGCCGTTTACGGCAGGGGAACTGGCGAAAGCGGCGTTGCGAAACGGCTACGAAGAGTATGGCTGGGATATCATTAAGCGCGTGACGGAGCTGGCGGAAAGGGACGGAACGGTGTATTTTCTCTATTCCCCGCAGGATTCGAAGCCGCAGGGCGGCGGCCCGAGCGGATGGGGCGCGGCGGCGTTTATTTCCGCCGTGGACGAGGCGTTGGCAGGGGTGGAAGATACATCCTGCCTGTACGAAACGATACGTTTTTCGCCGCGTTTTGCCGTCACCGAATATACGGAGCTGCGCTATATAACGGGATACGAACCGAAAGGAAAATACGTAGACGTACGTTACATTTGCACGCAAAAGGGGATGCGTTACGACGTTCGTTCGCAGACGCGCAAGCTGCAAGCGCATATATTGCTGCCGCGCGGAAAAACGTGTGCAAAAGTTTTTGTGAACGGGCAGGAAATTGCTTTTGAAAGCGTTTCCGTCAGAGATTCTATGTATGTCGATTTTATAACGGAAGGAAAGCCGTTGATTTCTGTCGAGATCCTGTTTGCGTGAAAATCGGAGCAAACGGGAAAGGCGGCAAGGCGCCGTCGGCGTAATGCTGCGCCTTTGTCGGAAAATCGGGGCGATCGGCGAGCGGAAAGTGTCGGAAAGGAGATTTAGATTTGCTATGGAAACGATCAGAGAAGAGTTAAATACGCAGGTTTGCGACAGCTGCCGGGTACTGGTTGCGGGCGGCGGCGGAAGCGGGAAAGATGTTTGAGCGCGGGTTTATCGGTTGGGCGCCTACCTATAGTGAAGAAAAATTTGCCGTCGTTCAATGCGACGTGTCCTGTATGATGAGTCCCGAGATGGTGCGAACGTTTGCAATTCCCGCAATCGAATATGAGGTCAATCATTTAAAGCATTGCGTATACCATTATGACGGCAAAGAGGCGCTGGGGCATTTGGACGATATTCTCGCGATCAAGGGTATCGACGTCATTCAATGGGTACCGGGAAGCGGGAATCCGCGCAGTATAGAATGGATGGATCTGCTCAAGCGCATACAGAAAGCCGGCAAGGGTTTATGGATTTACGATTGGTCTGCGGAAGAAATAAAGCAGCATTTCAAGGAATTGAAGCCGGAAGGGCTTTTGCTCCAGGTTGCGGCGGGGAGTGCGGAAGAAGCGGACGACTTGATCGGATACGTCAAAAAAAATATGTGACGGTACGCGAGAATCGCGGCGGGCAAAACGATGGTTTTGCCCGCTTTTACTTTATTTTGTAAAACGCGCGGGGGCTGTTGTTGCTTATGCTTATAAGCAAGAGGCCGGAGGCGTTGAAGATGCCGATTCTCTGGCCGGTAAAGCTATCGGGTATTTCGGCAACAATACCACAGCCACGTTTACGGGGTTGGATGTTACTGCAGTGACGTCTGAAAACGAATACGACGTTGCAGGGTATTATTATCGCAGAGAGACCCTTCGTGCAACGGTGATCGGAGCGACGGCTCCCGATTACAGTGCATAATTACAATCGACCAAAGAGAAAAAGCGGTTCGAAATTTTCGAACCGCTTTTTCCATTCGGATTTGATTTCAAACACTTATTCAAAGGGTATCCGTAAAAATAAGCTGCGATTGTAAAGACGTATTTTGTCAAAAAGGATAATATTGAGAGAACAGCAGGGAGATTTTAATTATACAAATGAGCGGGTCAATAAATACAGGAGGTATTGCGAAATTCTGCAATACCTCCCGATAAAAATAAATTCGGATTGTATAATTTAAACAGGGTTTTTTCTGCCTTAACTTTTATAGATATCATAAGGTGCTTCTGCCTTTGCGATAGCAAGCAGATCGCGGTGCGTGATAATTCCCTCCTCATAGGCAGCTTTCAGATATAAATAATTTTTTTCGCTTATATACACTAAATAATCATATGACGGATCGGGGCGTGTCTGAATATATACATCGTCAACAAAATATTCTGATATCACGGCAGAAACATCAGCATCGGAATATGTTACCATAACATAATCGACACGAAATCCGGAGAATGTGCCCACATTGCGGATGGTGTAAATTTTCTCGTCGTCATTGTCGATCGTTTGAATCTTATTCTTGTCGATATTTTCAATTGTTTTATTGCTATTTTCTGTACATCCGAACAGAGATATACCGAAAATGAATAGTACGATAGCGATAATAACGACAGACAGTCTTTTTTTCATCGTAATACTCCCCCTTGCTTTGATACAAAATCTTGCGTTTGAATTCATATTCCTAAAGCAGCCATTTTTGCAGCACATAAAGATCTGTTTTTTGTTCTGTATAAAGAGTATCACATGTTACTGTATTTGTCAATATTTTATTGATAAAACAGCAAGCTGCGGCGCGCTATTTTGCGCGCCGCGGCTTTCCGTATCTTTTGTGGCTGACTATTTTACGGTCCTACAAGCTATTCTTTGAGTGATACACGATCCCGAGGACTATCGTCCCCGGGATCGTAGCTTTTGTCTGTGCCATTGTAAAAATCTCGATTTTGTCGTTATAGAGGATCACTTCTCTGAGCAAAAGAGCGATCTATAAATTCGGACGTTTTTTAAGACTTTATAAAAATAATCGACTTATGTACGGGGCAAAAGAGGCCGCGGGTTTTTACGATTCATGTCTGACCGAACGGCGATAATCGAGCGGGCTTATTAGGCGATACCGTTTGAAGACTTTGCTGAAATAGAGCGGGTCGGCGTAACCGACGGATTCGGCGATCTCTTTGATAATGAGGTCGGTCGTTTCCAAAAGTTCCGTCGCTTTTTTTATGCGTTCGTAGTTGACGTATTCTTTAAAGGATGTGTTGACGTTTTTTTTGAAGAGGATAGAAAAGTAGGTATCGGAGATAAAGAAGTGTTCGGCGACGTTTTTGGCGCTCAAAGTCGGGTCGTAGAGGTGAACGCGGAGGTAGTCGAAGATTTTGTCGAAGCTGAACTGGCTGGTCTGATAGGGTGCGGCGGCGGGGGGATATTGTTTGGCGATGATCGTAAAGATGGCAAAGAGGCTGTACGTTACGGTGAGGGCCTGGGACAATTTATTGGAAGATTCGTAAAGTGCGTGGCGGAAGAGGGGGACGGGGGCGTTGTCGGCGAAGGGGAGTTTGAAGTTTGAATCGGTGATGCCCAATTCCGCGAGGATATTTTTTACGGCGGTGCCGTTGAAATTGATCCAATAGTATTCCCAATTCGGGCGCGGGTAGTAGGTGATGGTTTTGTCGGGCGGGAGGACGAAGAGGGTATTTTTGGGCAATTCGGTGCAAACGCCGTCGAATTCGATGCTTCCCTTACCGCTTTTGACGAAATGCAGGAGGTAGTAGGGGTATTTGTTGGAGAAAGGGGTTTTGGAAGTATGTTTTTCGTAACCGATGTCGATGGGATAAATATCTTTGAGCAAGGTGGTATTGATGTGGTGGTAGAAGAGGTTATCCCCTTTTTGTTTTTCGTAAAATTGTTTGGATCCCTGGGCGGGAGAGGAAGAATGGTTCATACATACAGTATAGCAAACCAAAAGAGGGAAGTAAAGGATATACAATAAAAAATTCCATGATATGTTAAAGTTTTTCCATTCAACAATGGCGATGTTTGCTGTATAATGGATACAAAGGAAAGACATACAAGCAAGAAGAGGGATAATTTTATGGCGACATTGAAGGCGGTGCTGGTCGGATGCGGAGACCGTGCGTGCGTATATGCGGAGGAAGGCGTGCACAATCTGGGGCTTATGGAGGTTGTGGCGGCGGTAGATCCGGACGAAGTGCGGCTTGCGTATGTGCGGGAGCATTTCGGGGTGAAGAAGGAGATGTGTTTCCGTGATCAGCGGGAGCTGTTGGCGCTGGGGAAAGTCGGCGACTGTGTGATCAACGGGACGATGGATAAGCTGCATTTGGAGACGTCGCTGCCGTTTTTGGAGCAGGGGTACGACATGCTGCTGGAGAAGCCGATCGTGAACAACAAGGCGGATCTTATGAAGATCTACGAAACGGCGAAGGCGCACGGGTGCAAGCTGATGACCTGTCACGTATTGCGGTATGCGCCGTTTTACCGAAAGATCAAGGAGCTGATCCTGGAGGGAGAGCTGGGGGAGATCGTGAATATCCGTACGGACGAGCGCGTGGGGGTATTTCATTCATCTGTGTCGTACATCCGCGGGAAGTGGAAGAGCGAGAAGGAATGCGGGTCTTCGTTTTTGTTGGCGAAGTGTTGTCATGACATCGATCTTCTGTGCTGGCTGAATGCGGGGACGGAGCCGAAGCAGGTATTCAGTTACGGGGGGCGGGATTTTATCGTACCCGAGAAAGCGCCGAAGGGCGCGGGGACGCGGTGTCTGGTGGACTGTCCGCAGGAAGTGCGGCGGGAATGTATTTACGACGTGCAGTCCATGTATCTGGATAATTGTTTGTTGCCGTGGTATCCCTGGCAATGTACGGGGAAGAATTACACGGACGTGACGATGGAAGAGAAGATCGAATCGCTCAAAACGTACAATCCGCACGGGGTATGTGCGTACAAGGCGGGGGGAGACATTGCCGATCATCAGAACGTTTTGGTGAAGTTCAAAAACGGGAGCACGGCGGTGCATTCTTTGATGCTCGGGTGCATGAAAGCGGGACGGAGCATTTTCATAACGGGTACGCGCGGGGAGATCGAAGGGGACGTGGAGAACGGGTACTTTTATCTTCGCAAATACGACAAAAAGACGTCGACGTACACCGAGCGGCAGTTTGATTTTCATGACAGGCAGGGGGAGACGGGCGGACATTTCGGCGGTGACCGCGGGCTTGTGCTTGATTTTTGTGAGATCATGCGGGGTGCGGAACCGTCCGTTTCGTACACGTCGATCGAAAATTCGGTGACGGGGCATCTGCTTGTGTATGCGGCGGACGAATCGATGAAGGAAGCCAGGCCCGTCGATCTTTGAGGGCGTGTTTCAGGGAAACCTTAAAATTTGAAAAAGGAGGAAGGTATGACTCGAAGGAAGGGCAGATTTCTTTTTGTAAGTTTTCTGATGCTGGCCGTGTTGTCGGCGTTTACGCTGACGGCGTATGCGGAGGACGGGGAGACGGCGGTGAAGACGGAAGAGATCGGATTTTCGCTGATGGAGAACTGGGCGGACGGCGGAGACGCGCAGGAGCTGAAGGTATGCGACCTGTATTTTTCGCGGGATGTGCTTATGAAAGATGACGGCAGCAGCATAGGGTACTGGTTCCTGGACGGAGCGGATTTTACATATTTGCAGAAATATTTTGCGATCAACGGCAGGACGATGGAGGAGATCAACAAGAACACGGACACTTCGGACTACGTATTTTCGACCTTTCCGAGCACGGAAGGCGGGGTCTATGCGGTGCCTGTGGCGGTGTACAGTGCGGAGCCGAACCACATGCAGATCCGCATACACGAGAAGTATGTCGAAGACAATCTGAAAGGGAAAGAAATAACCGTTTCGGTGCTGGAAGGGTTTTACGCGACGGCGCGCACGACCAACGAAGACGCGTCCGGGTACGAAACGGTGCGGTACGAACTTTCGAAGACGGTGACGTTTACGAAGGACGCGCAGGACAAGTGGACGTGCGATGCGGAGCTGGTGCCGTACGAAGCGCCCGAAGAGGTCATCGACCGTGCGGACATTGATTTTTCCGCGATCGAATACAAGCCGCTCTATGTGAGCGGGGTTTCGGAGATCGTGGTATACGACCAGGCGTCGCAGGCGGAATACATGGTACTGTATTTTGACAAGGCGGTATCCAACCAATATATACCGTACGCGTCGGCGGGCAAGCAGACGCTCACGAATCTTGCGAAAGCGGGGCTGGGCGTGACGCTCACGCAGGCGCAGATCGACAGCCTGTACGATTACCGTCTGGACATTTCGCTGAACGATTTTATCCGTATCGACGGGAAGACGGTACGGGAAATGAAGAAAGAGGAGAAGATCAATCCCGATCAGAAGCTGTATCTATGCTGGTCGGGGAGCAGTTCCGATCCGCGGAGCGTGACCTTTTATTTTGCGGGGGACGGGGAATCGTGGCTGGATCCTGCGCAGCGGCACACGCTGGAAGTTTTGGAAGGGTTCACGACGCCGCTGTTCGGGAAGGTGACAAAGACGCAGACGTATTATTTCGATCCCGAAACGCGGGCGTGGAGCGAGACGGATTACGCGTCTTTGGACGCGCCTGTATATGACTGGTCTTTGCAGGAAGCGGAAGTGACGGCGTCCTGTTCGTCGGTGATCGGCGTAAGCGGAGCGGCATTTGCGGGAGCGCTGCTTGCGGGCGCGGCGGCGGGCGCGGTTTTGCTGCGCAAGAGAAAAGGAGGGGACAGGGCATGAAGAAAAAACTGATCCGTGCGGGAGCGGCGCTGATGGGGCTTGTTCTGAGCGGGACGATGCTGTTCGGGTGCAGCGGGGGCACGGTTTTTCCCGAATACAACGGGGACACGGTGCATTATGCCGCGTCCGACGCGGAATTTGCCGATTTTCTGAACGATTTCACGCACAGGAACCTGCGTTTTGACGAAGAGAGCGTGGCGGATCCCGCGATGTCGCTGGGGACGGGCACGGGTTTTGCCAAAAACTGGGAGACGATGAGCCTGGTATGGAACAACAGCCGCGGCAACGTTCTGGGGAACGACAAGCTGGAATCTATCCGTGATTTTCTGCGCACGATCACGCAGGACGGGTACGGAATGATCTACAACACGCACAACACGTTCATGTCGGGGATGTCGAACCCCGGGGAGGGGGTATCGCAGGGCTGGCCCTTCCCGAACGCGACGAACAGTGCGGGGAACTGCACGACGTTCGAATTCAATTATGCGACGGAAGCGCAGAACTGGAAAGCGAGTACGGGCGGCGGATTTTCGGTGCCGGGCAACGGATATGCGACGTTTGCGTTTACGGCGCCTTCGGCGGATACGCCCTTCCGTTTTTACAACGAAAACGTGACGACGAGCGCGGAGTCCGAAGGGATCGTGGCAAAGCACGCGCCGATCGTGGAGATCGAGTTGAGCTATACGGACGCGAACGGCGCTATCGGCGCGGAGACGGACGTGGCGGACGTAGCGGTGATATGGCAGACGGAAGCGGGCGGCGATACGTGGTACAGCGCGCCGCAGAGCCTGTATGCGACGACGGAGCAGACGATCGGGTATTCTTTTTCGTCGCGCATGTTCTTTTCCATGTATCTGAACGAGAACTGGGACGGGCAGGTCATCACATCGCTGGGGATCGAGATCACGCCCAAAGAGGGCAAGCGTCTGCGTCTGGCGGACGGGAAGATCAATTATATACGGCCCGGGTACGATACGCGCCAGTCGAACGCGACCTATCAGTTTTTGCTTGCGCTCAACAATTATATTTCCTATACGAACGACACGCAGTTTCTGCAAGAGATGCTGACCAAAGCGCGGCGGGCGACGCTGTTTCTGACCTACGTATTGCAGGGAGAAGAGGGGCTATTGGACATATCCTATCTGTACGGGCATAACGGGATCGGTTCTTCCGCGGAAAACGGGACGCTGATCCGCCATGCGGGCGACGGGCTCGGCAACGGGTATTGGGACATACTTCCCTCGGCGGCGAAAGACGTGGAAGCGAACACGTATTTTTACCAGGCGCTGGGAGCGATGGCGTCTTTGGAGCGGCGTGCCGCGGCGGCGGGGATCACGGCGCCGAACGGCGCGGTGAAGAACCGTACTCCGGGCGGCGAAGAAGTGGGGTACGCTTACACGGCCGAAGCGCTGGACGCGCTGCGGGAAGAAGTGAAAGCGAACATGGAAAAGGACATTGAACCCATGCTTCAGAGCGACGGGAGCTACGCGAATGCGGGCGGGTTCTGGAACGCCGAAACGGGGCGTTTTGCGCGCGGCGTGCGCGCGGATACGGGCGCGATTCTCGATTACGGTTACATATATCTGAACGAAGAGGCGGTTGCCGCGGGGATCGGGACGCAGGAGCAGCGGGAGCAGATCCTTTCCTGGATCGCGGGCGAGCGGATCGTGGAAGGGGACACGAGCACGGGCGAAGATATTTATTTTTATCGGTTTGCGCCCCGCTCCTCGACGGTGCACAACGCGTTGGATTATATCTGGACGTACAACGAGACGACGGATTTCAGCAAATCGGTGCAAAACGGCGGGGCGGTGATCTGCTGGAGCTATTACGACATTCTCTCGCGCATTGCGGTGAGGGGAGCGGACGACGCGTTTGAGCGGTTCAAGCAGATCCAGGCTTGGTACAACGACGTGCAGGCGACGGGCGGCACGGGCACGAATTTTTACAACGATTACTATATGTATCTGGAAACGGGTACGGGCATTTATGTATTGCAGCAGTCGGGTGCGCAGAACGGAGCGATGGGGCTGGACACGGAATTTCTGGAGAGCATTCTGCTGCACGCGGCGGTGCCGTTCGGATTTTTCGGAATGGACGCGGGCACGCTCGACACGGTATCCTTTACGAACAGGCTGCCCTCGCAGCTGAAGTGGTGGCAGATCGACAACATGCTTTACGGCGGGGTGACGTACTCGGTGCGCATGGAGCGTGACGCGCTGACGATCACGGACGTTTCGGGCGAGGTGCCGCAGGGGTACAAGATCGTTTTGCGGTTTACGGAACCCGAAAAGGGGTACAAAGTGACGGTAGACGGAAAGGAGACTTCGGACTATACGGCGGAGGGCGGGATCGTCTCGGTGACGGTGCCGTTCGGGAACGTTACGGTGCGGGTAGGATAAAAAAGGGAGAGCGGCGGCGCGGAACGCGCCGCCACACGGAGGAAATATGAGATCGGTAAAAAGAATAGTTTCATTTTTGGCGGCGGTTTGTCTGCTGTTGACGGCGGTCGGGTTTGCAGGGTGCCGCTCTTCGAAGGAAGACGCGGCCGACACGCTGACCATCGGCGTATCGAACAATACGAGCGAGATCAACAACATCAACACCTTCCGCAAGGCGTACCTGCTCAAAAACCCGGGCGCGAAGATCGAGATCGTGCGGATCAGCGGGTCGTTTGACAACACGCTGGTGCGGCTGATCAATTCGGAAGATCTGCCCGACATCGTGCAGGTGTATGATTTTTCCGCGCAGTATTGGACGGATGCGGGGCTTTACTATCCGATCAGCGGGTATATGGAGCGGGACGGCATAGCGGAAGAGGATTATTTTGATTCGATCGTATCCATGGCGAAGAGCGGGACGGACGGGCAAATGTACTGGGCGCCGCGCGATTACAACAAGGTAGTGGTCTGTTTCAACACAGCCATATTCGAAGCGGCGGGGATCGGGCCGGACGACGAGCTTTATCCGAGCGACGATTGGACGTGGTCGGAGTTTGAAGCGACCTGCCGTGCGCTGAAAGCGAAGACGACGGAGATCTTGCAAACGACGTCGCAGCAGATCTTTTATCCTGCGGACATGAATCTGAACTGGGAGGCGGTGTATTATCCCGCCATGCGCACCTACGGCGGCGATTTTTACGACGTGACGGACAGCGGCGTGACGGCTCTGAAAGATTTGGGCGCGATCAAGCAAGCGATGAACACGATCCTTGCGCCCGCGGACGAAGGATTGGCGGTAGAGCCGACGCAGACGGGTTCGCCGTTTGCATCCCGCCAGTGCGCGATGATGTTTGCGGTGCGGCCGAACGTGGTTTCGTACGCGAATTCGCTCAAAGACGCGAACGGAAACGCCACGATCGACTTTGTATCGCTCCCTGCTTTGGAAGGGGCGGAAACTTCGTATATCGGCATGGGGTGTACGGGATACGCGATCTCGAAGCAATGCCCCGAGGAAAAGCGCGAGCTTGCCTGGGATTTTCTGAAATTCGTGATGACCGAAGAGGGGCAGACGGCGTTCGGGGAATCGGGGGCGGGCGTGCCCGTACTCAAATCGATGGCGCAGGATCCGCAGGCGGCGTTCCGTCAGTATCTTCCTGGCAAAAATCACGAGGCGTTCATTCAGTTTGACGAGAGAGATCTGCCGATGACGGAATATCTGAACGGGGTAGACCCGTCCAAGCACCTGGCGGTGCGCGCCGTTCTTGTCGACAATCTCACCAAAAATCTCTTTTCCGCGGGCGACCGCGACGGCTATTACGCGGAGCTGAAAGAGAGATTGGAAAACGCCCTGCGCTGAGGAAAGAGGATGAATAAAATTTCTGCGAAAGTCAAAAAGCGGATCGCGGCGAACGTGACGGGGTACCTGCTCATTCTTCCGCTGCTGATCGGGCTCGTGATTTTTACCGTCTATCCGCTGCTTGTTTCGCTTTTTAACAGTTTTTTCTACAATTACGACGGGTTCAGTCCCTATTCGGAGTTTGAGTTCGGGTTCGGGAATTACGCGCGCGCCTTTACGGGGTACGAGAGCAAAGTGTTCTGGAAATCGGTCGGGATCACCTTTTCGTATGCGGCGGTGATGGTGCCGCTGGGACTGGTGCTTTCGTTTTTGCTGGCCCTCTTTTTAAACCAGAAGACAAAGGGCGTCGGGGTCTTCCGCCTTATTTACTACATTCCCTGTCTGATCCCGTCCATCGTCTCTTCGATGATCTATCTGTACATTTTCAACCCGTATTACGGACTTATGAACGACATTTTTGCGGCCGTCGGTCTGCCGAAGAGTCAATTTTTCAATTCGGACGATTACGTCGCGGTGGTCACGTATATGTTCATGAGCCTGTTCGGGATCGGCGGGGGAATGCTGATCTGGCTTGCGGGACTCAAATCCATTCCCTCCACCTATTACGAAGCGGCGAAGATCGAGGGCGGCGGCTATTTTTACTCGCTTGTCAGAATCACGGTGCCGCTTTGTTCGCCGTACATATTTTACCAGCTCATCACGAACGTGATCGCCACGCTGCAGATCTGCAGTGCGGCGTACATGATCTCCTCGTCGGGCGGGGTGGACGACAACCTGCTCTTTTTCGGGCTGTACATTTACCGTAACTTCATGAACAACAATTTCGGGTATTCTTCGGCGCTGGCGTACCTGCTGTTCGTGGTGGTGGCGGTGCTTTCGGGCATTTTGTTCCGTTTCAACAAGTACGTGTACTACGAGGGGGACAACTGAGATGGAAAGGTCACGGGCCGTAAAAAAAGTGCTTCGCAAAGCGGTTGTTTATTTCTTTTTTGTACTTATTTCCGCGTTTTTTCTGTTTCCGCTCATCGTCATGTTTTTCCGCAGTTTTTTCACGACGGCGGAAAGCCTGCGTATCGGCGCGGGATTGTTCCCTTCGGGGGAGTGGAACTGGGGATCGTACGCGCAGGCGATCGACAGCGATTTTTTAAAATATTTCGGCAATACGCTGATCGTGATCCTTGCCAACGTGATCGGACAGCCGCTTACGGCGGGATTGGCGGCGTACGCGTTCACGAAAGTGAAGTTTGACGGCAGGAAGATCATTTTCACCGTCGCCATGGGTACGATCATGCTGCCGAGCATTCTCACGATGATCCCCGTATACAAGATATTCGTGGATATCGGCTGGACGAACACGCTCCTGCCGATCACGGTTCCCGCGTTTTTCGGGGGTGGGTTTCTGAATATCTTTCTGATCATGCAATTTATCCGCAGTCTTCCCAAGGAGATGGAAGAAGCGGCGGTCATGGACGGCGCGAACGTTCTGCATCTGATGTTCCGCATCACCTTTCCGCTCGTGTTTCCCGTCATCGCGCTGGTTGCGGTACAGTCGTTTTTCTTCGCGTGGAACGATTTCATGGGCCCGTTGATGTATATTACGGACGACGATCTGTTTACGCTGTCGGTCGGCATTTACAACAAATTCTTTACGGCGATAACGCCCGAAGAATCCATGCCCAACGTACAGATGGCGACGGGTGTTCTGATTCTGATTCCGCCGATGATCGTATTCATGCTGTTTCAGAAA
This sequence comes from uncultured Clostridia bacterium, assembly GCA_944368925.1. Lineage (GTDB taxonomy): Bacteria > Bacillota > Clostridia > Christensenellales > Borkfalkiaceae > Borkfalkia. The sequence continues at coordinate 32,871 of CALVXG010000006.1, forward strand.
CAGCTGGTGGAGGGTGTCACGCTTACGGGCCTGAAAGCATAAAAAACGGCGTTGCACCGAGGATAGAAAAAATTTTTTAAGGGGTAAAATTATGAAAACGGTTTCAAAACACAGGGCTTTCATGTTGGCCGTACTGTTTGCGCTCTGTCTTGCCTGCCTGGCGGCGGGGATGGGAATGCGCTATGCGGTACGCGCCGCGGGCACGGCGGTCGAAACGGAAGTGAAGTCCGTAGAGGTAAACACCGATGCGAGCGGCATGACCTGGTTTACGCTGAGCGTAAACGATTACGAGGGGCAGAGCAACTATAACGGCGGAGACGGGCGCGACGCGGTGGTGGAGCGGCTGAACGCGCTGAATACGCTCTCGCACATTTATTTTGACGGGACGTCCCTTTCGGAACTGACGGACGGTTCGTTTGCGGGAGTGGATATGTATATCAATCTGTGGGGCAGGAACGGCGCTTTTTCGGTGAACAAGATCGCGCAGACGAGCATCGAGGTCAAGGCAGGCTGCGAATTTCCCTCTTTTGCGTACGCATCCGGTGCGGGCGATACCGTCTATGTGACGGAGAAGGACGTCGTGTTTCAGAATACGGACGGGCATTGGGACGTGCAGCGCCCCGTGGAAACCATGCCCGCTCTGACCGTTGCCGATTGGAAGACGACGTGGAGCGATGACACGACGCAGATCATGATCATGCCGGGGCTCGGCAATTTGGATGCGGGCGGATATGTCAACGATAATGCGGGTACGTACCCCGTAGATCTGGCGCAATACATCGTGATCGGGGATGCGATGACCGAAAACGGCGTAACGGAAAACGGCAGGACGGTACGCGAGATCGTCGCGCAAAACCAAAGCGAGAACACATATTCCGGTGTCAAATTCCCCATGACGGTAGGGGACGTTTACAGTCCCGTACTCATTTACGGCGGCGGCGATCACATCGAAGTGTATATTTTGGACGAATACAAAGCGCAGGGCAACTTTACGCTGACGATCAAAAAGGGATTTACGCTGACGATCGGAGGGGTGAATTATGTCACGGCGGAAGATCTTGTGTACGGGTATGTGACGGCGTTTGACGGGTCGGCGATGGTCAATGCGTGGACGCGTTTTTACGAGATCACCTGGAACGTGAACGGGACGGAAACGAAGCAATTCGTGGCGGACGGCACGGTCCCCTCGTTCGGCGGAAGCACGGACAAGGCGAGCACGGAATCCACCGATTTCACGTTTGCGGGGTGGGATACGGAGCCCGTCGAGGCGGAAGCGAATGCGACGTACACGGCAACGTACACCGAAAGCGCGCGCAAATACAACGTCACGTTCATGAACAGGTCGGAGCAATTCGAGCAGGTGTCGGCGGCGTACGGCACGATTCCCGCGCCTGCGGGAACGCCCGAAAAGGCGTCCGACGTGCAGTACGATTACACGTTTTCGGGCTGGTCGGCGACGGACGGCGGCGAAAAGCTGGACGAACTTCCCGCGGTTTCGGGCGAGGCGACGTATTATGCGGTATTCACGCAGAGCGTGCGCAAATACACCGTGACGTACAAGAACGGCGAGGACGTGCTTGCGTCATACCAAGCGGAATACGGCGCGGTGACGCCCGCGTACGAGGGCGAAACGCCCGTGAAAGCCGCGGATGCGCAGTATACGTACACGTTCAAAGATTGGGGAACCGTGGCGGCGACGGTGGAAAGCGACGCGGTCTACGAAGCGCAGTACACGCAGACGGTCAACAAATATACGGTTGTCTTTATGAACGGCACGGAAAAGCTGGCGGAAACGGAATACGAGTACGGCGCGGTTCCCGCGTACGACGGGGCGGCGCCCGAAAAGGCGGCGGACGTGCAGTATACCTATACGTTCGGCGGCTGGAGCGAGGAAGAGGGCGGCGCGCTTTTGGATCAGCTTCCCGCGGTGACGGGCGCGGCGACGTACTATGCGGCGTTCAGACAGACGGTGAACAAATACGTGATCACGGTGACGTTCGAAGGGGTGGAAAAGGCACCTGCCGAGCTGACGCTCGAATACGGCGCAGCGCTTGATTTTGCACAATTTTCGCAAGACGGTTACGAATTTGTGGTCTATGACGGAGAAAGCGAAGTGGATTCGTACACGGTGACGGGAGACGGAGCACTCACCGTAAAGTATACAAAAGCACCCGACAGCGGAGAGGATCAGACGCCGGGCGGTGACGATCAGATACCCGGCGGAAACGATCAGAACCCCTCGGACGGCGAACCGACTGGCTGCAGCGGCGCATTGGCGGCGTCCGGCATTGCGGGCGCGGCGGCTGCCGCATTGCTGCTCGGCGCGGGGCTTATCCTGCGCAGGAGAAAGCAGGACTAAAAAAGATTTCTTTCGCGTGTAATGCGTAAGATATAAATTTATTTGCCTGTTAAAGTGAAAAGGCCCGATCGCGCGAGCATATGCTCTTGCGATCGGGCCTTTTTCTGCAGGAAAAAACAGCCGCCTTTTGACGGCTGTTTTTTAATTGTTTTAACCGTAAGAAACTCTTTGATCGCGGGAGGTGCCGCAAGTCTTTTCTGCCCGAAATACAGACCGTATTCGGGTATTTGGCGCGTATAAGTTTGCCCCAAAAAGTTATTCGGGGGAAGATACGATCAAACGGAAAGTGACAATTTCAAAAGGTTTCATCGTATAGCGGAATTCGTTGTTTTGCGGCAAAACGTCGCGTTGTTTCTGACCGGAGAGCAAAATGCTTTCGCAGGATTCAAAGACGCTTTTCGGGAAAGAAATATCCTGTTGCACGCCACGTGTTTCGACAAGGCGCAGGTAAACGGCGTTGCCGGTTTTGCGAAGGGAAGTCAGCAAGACGTTTTCTCCCTGCAAGGAAAAGAGCGACGCAAAGGGCGGCAGCTTTTTGGCAAGCGGCGGGTTCGGACGGGCGCAGTCGGAGGAAAACGGGACGGCAAAGGCGGGGGCAACATTTTCTTCGGTAGGGGCGTCGAAGAGGACGGTATACCGTACGGAATGCTTGCCGACCGCTTCGACGTCGGCATTGACGTCTTCTTCCCAGGTATTTTTTGTGCGGATGATGGAATTTAAGAGAATGATCCCCAAATTTTTCTTATCGATATCGCAATGGAAGTAGCGGTCGCCGTTTCCGCGCAGGAGGGCAACGCTCATGCCGTTGCATTTGGCGGAAATGAACCGTTTTGCCGTGATGACCCCTTTGCGCTTGCGGTGAAGGATACATTTTGGATAAATTTCGTCCGAATATTCTTTTTCGACGTCGACGGTTCTGGTTCCGAAGGGCATATCGCAAAAGACGTCGGAGCAGCTGTCGCAGGGGATGCTGGCGGTAAGCCAGGCGTTGGCGGGTTTCCAGTCGAAAGAGACGGTGAAATCCAGGCGGCCCTCACAGGTTCGTATGTCCTGTTCGACAAGGATATCCTTCAGAGATCCTTGCACGACGATGTGCAGATATTTTTCGTCGGCTTGGAGCACGCGGACAGATTTCCATACGGCAGATTCGTTGTAATCGGAATAATCTTCTGCCCATGAACCGTAAAAAGGATAACCATAATATGTGAGTTTGTTGAAAGAATTGTCCGCCTTCGCAGAGAAACCGTTGATTTTTATAAGATTTCCGCCTTCAAAAGTAAGGCGGAAGCTTCCTCCGCACACGGTATACGTATCGCTAAGAGGAATTTCGGGCGGGAGAGGTTTCGGGACGGCCTTTACGCCCGTAAGGGAGCGTATATCGCCCGATTTTGCGCGGACGGTGTTGTAACCGTAGGAGGGCAGGAAAAGGCGGGCGAGCAGGATGACTTCCCACGTGTTGTTGTAATCGTGCGTGCCGATGATCTCGTAGGCGACGGGATCGCCTCTGCCGTCTTCCAGTTTAAGTTCGCACGCGTCGGCGCAGGGGAAAGTCAGTTTCACCGTGCGGTATCGGGAATGCGGGCTGTCGTTGAAAAAAACGGCAACGGTATCCGTTTTTGCGTCGATATGCTTGGAAATTTCGTCGTAAACGGATGCAAGATACGAGCGCGTGTCCCAGACGGTGGATTCGAGCAGGCCGCGCACTTTCCGATAATCTTCTTCGAACAGCCACTGCGTTGCGTGACAGCAGGCGGTAAGAAGCCTTTTCCAATGCGTATCGAAATCAAAATCCGATCGGATGCCGAGCGTTTCCGCCAGAACCTGCCAACGCTCCGCCTGGGTCAGCAGCTGATCGGCGAGCAGTCGCAAAGGCACAAACCCTTTTTCGCCGTTGATGGCGATGTTATAGGATACGTCGGCGCAATCCAGGTCGTTTTCGAAGGTGCGCAAATCGTTTTTGTAATTTTCAAGTTCGCGGCAGAATTCGGAAGGAGCGGAAAGCCGTACGGAATTTCCTTTATTGCCGTTGAACAGGGCGAGGACTTTCGGTATGTCGGCTTTGTAGACGGCGCCCTCGTTGTTTGCCTGGTTTGTGAGGAACGGTAGGGTATCGTCGCAGCCGCAGTTGACCCAGACGAGGTCTATGTCCGATTTTTCGATGCACTCGCGGGCATTTTCGTACAGGTAGTTTTCCGCGTCGGCAAAAGTGCGGACGTTTTCGGTGCCTTTTTTGTCGAAGGCGCTGTAATCGGAGCGTATGACGAAGACGTCGCTTCCGTCGGCGCCCTTCCAAATGAAGGAGGAGGGGACGCCTTTGGCGTCGAGGACGTCGTTCGGGCGGAAGACCTTATAAAAAGAGTAGCCGAACTGGCGCAGGATCTGCGGGATCTGCGCATGGCCGAGCGCGACGTCGACTTCTTCTCCGTACACGTCGGAGAGGGCGTGCGGCAGAATTTCGCGGATCATGAAAAAATTGCGCAGATACGTTTCTTCGCCCACCATATTCGGGCGGATGTTGGCATAGGCGCCGATGAATTCTACTTTTCCGGAGCGCAGAAGGCGTTCGAACAGGTCTTTTTTTTCGGGGTATTTATCGAACAGGAATTCCAGCTGGGAACGATAGCAATCGAAATACCAGCGGAAATCGGGCATTTTTTCCGCAAGCTCTGCCACGGTGTCGAAGATCTGTTGGTAGCGGGCTTTGTGCCACGCCCGCGTGTGCAGGGCGGCGAGGTCGCAATGTGCATACGGCAGAATGCGCAGCCGTATTCTGTCCGGAAGATGATTTTTTTCCATTTTCTCTCCTTTTGTCCTCACGAAAGAGGGCGTCAGTCTTGTTGCGGTTCGTGTTTCGCCTTGATCTGGGCGGGGGTGGCGTGATAACGTTTATAGAATTCTTTATAAAAATAGGTCTTGTTGCTGATGCCCACCGAAGCGATGATGTCGCTGATCGTGCGGTCGGTTGAGCGGAGCAGGCTGTAAGCGGAAGTAAATCTGAGGTCGTTGACATAATCGGTCAGCGTGCGATTCATATATTTTTTGAATGCGCGGCTGATATAACTGCGGTTGTATGCGAGAGAATCGAGCATGTCATACAGTTCTTTTTTTGTCTTGGTAAAAGAACTCGAGGAATTGAGCAGGGAAATGAGCTGTCTCAGCCAAAGAGGGAGGGCGTTGTTGGGAGCGGGCGAGACCTTTTTGATGATCAGGCAAAGCAGGTTGCACACGAAAGAAAAGGTCAGTGCGGAGAGGTTGGGTTTGCCCGAGCCTTCGATCGTGCGGATCTCCTCTTCCAAAAACGAGATCTCGTGGGAATTGAGGTGGAGTTTGTAAGGTTCGCTGGCGAGCAAAAAATCGCGCAGAAGAGGGGAATCCAATGCCGTGACGGCTTTTTGGAACAGACTGTTTTTAATAAGGATATCCGTATGGATGAAGTCGTCGGAATGTTTGTCTTCGAATTTGTGCGCGTCGCCCGGCCGCAGAAAGACGATGTCTCCCGAGACCAATCGTTCCGTGCGGTCGTTGACGGTATGCAGGATCTCGCCGCTGAGAACGTAAAAGATCTCGAAAAAGGAATGTTCGTGGTAGATGGTTTCGATATAGTCGAGGGTCTGTACGAAAAACTCCTGCTCCGGGAGAAAAAATGTTTCGTCTATGTTATGATAACCGGACATGCTGAACCTCTCAAAAAAAGAACTCTTTTTCCACAATTATACCCCAAAGAGCGAGAAAGTCAATAATCGTGAAAAAAATAGGTAAAAAAATGATACAATCACGTAAATACACGATATTGAAAAGTGAATTCGAAAGATTATAATTAATGCTATAAATCAAAGGAGGGAACAAGATGACGCATATGACAGAAGAACCGAACGATGTGATGGCGGAAGCGGATTTATTGCAATCGGGCGTTCCTGCGGGCGGTGAGAATCATGTGATGCGGAAGAAAAAGAAGGTAGATCCGCTGCACGTGATCTTTATCCTGGCGTTCACCATACCGTCGGTCGTATATTTTTGTGTTTTTTACGTCTATGTGAATTTTAACTCGTTTATCATGGCGTTTCAGACAAGGCGGCAGGGCACTTTGTACTGGACGCTGGAACATTTCGCCCGGTTTTTCAAGGAGATCGTGCAGTCGGAAAGTGAAATCCAGACGGCGTTCCGAAACACGTTTCTCACCTTTCTGATCGGGCAGGTCATGTTTGTGGTAGGATTTTTCGTCTCCTATTTTCTGTACAAGAAAGTGCCGATGAGTAAATTTTTCCGCATTTGTTTCTTTTTGCCGGGGCTGATTTCCGGAACGATCGTCAGTTCGATCTTTATGCGCATCGTGGGCGTAGGCGGGCCGATCGCGCCCATCTACCAGCAGCTGTTTCATCTGGAATACGAGCCGACGCTTTTGACCGATCCGCGTTTTGCGAATTCGGTCATCTGGGGGAACATGATCTGGCTGGGCTTTCCGGGAAACATGATCCTGTTCGGAGGGACGCTGAGCCGTCTGCCCGAATCTGTTCTGGAGCAGGCGAAGCTGGACGGCGTGAGCTGGGTTCAGGAGGCGTTCAGGATCATTATTCCCATTATCTGGCCCATGATTTCGCTGCTTCTGGTGCTGAACATAGCGGGCGTATTCGGGGCGTCGGGCAACGTCTTCCTGCTGACGAAGGGCGATGCGGGGACGCAGACCGTATCCAACTGGATGTTCATGCAGGTTTACAACACGGTCGGGAATCCGGACGTTTCCAACGCGTACAATTATCTGTCGGCGGTAGGTATGATCCTGACGATTGTGTCTGTCGGCATCGCGCTGAGCGTGCGCAAGATCGCAGGCACCTATTTTGAAGGTGTGACGTATTGAGGTGGAATATGCAGATGCTATCGGCTTTGAATAAAAACATTGGTTTTCAGAGGTGGTCAAAAAGGGCCGCATATATTCTTCTTGCGGTATGGTCGGCAGCGTTTATAGTGTGCTGTCTGATGAGCAACGGGAATGCAGCCAAGACCGTGCTGTACATCGGCCTGGCTTTCTGGGCGGTGATCGGGATCTATCGCAGTTACCTGAACAAATCGATCGGGGAAGGGACGCTGCATCTGATCGTGTACGCGGTGTTTACGGTGTTTGCTCTTTCCTATCTGTACATATTTTTCTGGGGTGTGACGTCGGGATTCAAAACGCAGACGGAAATCGCGGTATACCCGTTCGATTTGCCCACCGAATGGCATTTCCGTAACTATATCGACGTATTCAGTCATCTGGAAGTTTCGGGATTCGGCTTTTTCGGGATGCTCGGCAACAGCCTGTACTTTTCGCTGTTGGGAAGTTTCTGTCTCTGCATGATTTCCAGCATGCTGGCGTACGTGACGAACAAATTCCGTTTCCCGGGCTCGCGGCTGTTCATGCCGATCCTGCTGTTTACGATGATGTTCCCCATCTACGGAAGCGGCGGCAGTATGTACGAACTGCTTCTGAAACTCGGGTTTGTCAACTCGCGCCTGCAGATCCTGCTCTCGTTCAACGGAATGAACGTCTATTACATTTACTTTCATGCGACGTATTCCAATCTTTCCTGGAGCTATGCGGAAGCGGCTTACATTGACGGGGCGAACGATTTTACCGTTTATTTCCGCGTCATGTTCCCGCAGATCATCAATTTGTTCGGCGCATTGTATCTGATCACGTGGGTGGGCGACTGGAACAACTATTCTTCGGCGCTCATCTATCTGACGAAACTGCCTACGTTGGCAGGCGGTATCTATATGTTCGAGCTGAACATGGTACAGCACGCGCGCAGAGATCTTTTGTACGCGGCGTATATGATCACGGCGATCCCGCCGCTGCTGCTGTTCATCTTCTTCAACAAGGTGCTGACCAGCAACATTTCGATCGGCGGAATCAAAGAATAAAAAAGGAGAAAAGCGATGAAAAAAACAGTCAAATTATTGTGCGGAATACTTGCCGGGACGCTTGCGATGGCATCGCTGGGCGGCTGCGGGCCGAAGTTGGCGCCGGATACGGCGGAAGTGATCGAGCTTTCCTACTGGACGAGCGGTCTGGGCGAGGACATCATCAAGGAAACGATTGCGGGGTTCGAGGCGAAATATCCCGAATACAAGGTATATTACGATCCCAACGCGAGCGGTTCTGCCATTCTGAATACGTTCGGGTACGGCCCGAACTACGATACGGTCGACCTGTACATGTATGCGATCAACGGTCTGGCCGAGGAGGACATCATCGAATACGCGGAGCCGTTGGACGATCTTGTAAATTCCCGTTATGAAGACGAAGCGCTGACGCTGGGTGAGAAGATCATGCCCAAATTCCGCGACGCTCTGAAATCTTCGGACGGCAAATATCATGCGCTGACGTACGGCGGCGGCTGGACGGGTATCGCGTACAATCAGAACGTCATTGACGGCGAGAAATTCGAAGTGCCGAACACGACGGACGAACTGATCGAGCTTGCGGGCGATCTGGACGATGCGAACCTGAAGCCGTTCATTCATTACCAGACGGGCGGATACTGGATGACGGTCGTCAACGTATGGCAGCTGCAGTACGACGGGCTGGACTATTACATGAATACGTTTTTGCCGCTGGACGACGGCACGACGGCGCCAAGCCTGAACGTGCTCATGGCGGAAGACGGCAGAAAGAAAGCGATGGACGTGATGGAAAAGATCATCACGCCGGGCTATGTATACAACGGATCCAACGCTCTGGTATTCACGGACGCGCAGACGCTTTTCCTCAACGATGCGGCCGTCATGATGGTCAACGGTTCGTGGATGATCAACGAAATGAAGCAGCATCTTTCCGAAGAGCAGAGTTTTTCGATGATGGCAACGCCTGTGATCAGCAGTATCGTGGATAAGTGCGATTCGATCCGCGGGGAAGCGGGGAAGAGTGCAGACGAAGAACTGAGTGCGCTGATCGACGCGATCGATGCGGCGGACAGTGTGGAAGACGTGCCTTTGCAGGGAACGGGTTACAATGTGAGAAAAGAAGATCTGGAAAGGGTATACGAAGCGCGGAACACGATGCACAGCAACTTTGACCAGCACGGCATTCTGATCCCCACATACAGTACGGCGAAAGAGGCGGCGAAGCTGTTTATTCAGTATTTCTATTCGGACGAAAACATTCGCAAATACCGTGAAGTTTCGCATATGCCGATCCCCGTTCAGTACAGCGACGGGTCGGCGGTGGACATGGACGGCTGGCTGGATTGGGAGATCCAGCAGGCGCGGTTTACGGAGCGCTGCACGACCGTATTCGAAGAGAGCAACAAAGCGAGCAAGATCTTTACGGCGGGCGGATGTACGCCGTATGCGAACATCGATTTTGTGACGGCGTTCTGCAATACCAACCCGCAGGCACGGCTTTCTTCCGATGCAGTCTGGTCGCAGATGCTGCAGACGTTTGAGAGAGACTGGGATACATATGTTTCCAATGCGCAGTTGTAAAGAATGAGACGGGAGGAGATATGAAGGATATATTGCGTGTCGTAATGGGGGAAGACGGAAGAAAGAAGAGCCGAGGGGTAATGCCCATTATCGGATGGGTCAATCCTTCCGTCAATACATATATGACGGCTGCCGCAGACAGGAAACGGGTTTCGCACGAAGAACTGTACCGGCGGTATGAAGAATACCGCGGTGCGGGATTCAATATGGTATTTTGCATGGGGACGGCCGTGGGGGCGTCGGACGATGGTCTGGTCGAAGAGATACTGGAGATCTGCGATAAGCTGGAGCTGGGGTGTCTTCTGATCGATGCGCAGACGTATTCCAGGCCGTTTACCGAAAAAAGGCTGCAGGAGCTTTACGATTTTGCTTCCAAATATGCTTCGTTCAAAGGCCTTATGGTGTATGACGAGCCGAATGTTTCCGCGTTTCCGACGCTGGCGCAAAATTACGTCATGTTCCGCAAATATTTCCCCGACAAATTGTTCTATGTCAATTTACTGCCGAATTACGCGACGGACGAACAGCTGGGAACGGATAATTATGCGAAGTATGTTGCGGAATATGCGAAGATGGTCAAACAGGGATATTTGTCGTACGATCATTATCCGTTTATTCACTTTGAGATCGGTATCGTAAACAACGACAAATATTTCAAGAACTTGTCCGTAATTCGCCGTCAGTCGCTTCAGAGCCGCGTACCGTTCATGGTATTTGTGGAAGTGACCGCGTTTGTGAGTCACGCGCACATACCGAACAGGGAGGAAATTTTTTGGCAGGTGAACACGGCGCTCGCCTACGGTGCGCGGGGGATCCAATATTTTACGTACGGAATGCCCGAAGATACGAGCGAAACTTTTTCGGGCGCGGTGATCGCGCGGGACGGAACGCGCACGGCTTCTTACGATGCGGTGCGCGAGATCAACGCGCATCTTGCGGAGGTATCGGGCATTCTGGCGAGATGCAGGAATACCGGGGTAATTTTTACGGGGATCGCGCCGATGAACGAATTCGGCAAGACGATCACCATACCGCGGGAAGATCTGATCACTTCTTACGGACGGCTCAGCTATGTGCGGAGCGGGAACGTTCTGACGGGGTGTTTCGACTGTGAAGGAAGCGAAGTGTATTATGTGGCGAACAACGATTTTTGTAACTATTCGGAAGTGGAGCTGGAATTTTCGCAGTCGGTGGTTCTGCGGATGATACGCGGCGGGAAGAAACGGGAAGTGATCGTGGACAGGATATTCCGTCTGATCCTGAATGCGGGAGAGGGAGTATTGCTGCAAATCAAGTAAACGGGGGTAAACAGATGGCAAAATTTTTCAAAAAGACGGCGGCGGTCGCCATGGCGGGAATGCTGACGCTTGCGATGCTGTCGACGGCGGCGGGTTGTGCGAAAGAGGCGCCCGTGTACGATGAATTTGCGGACTCGCGCGTGCTGAACATAGGCGCGTGGGTCGGGCCGCCCAGCAACGAGACGACGCAGGAACGTTACGACGAGATTGCGGAGAGCGGTTTGAACTTTATTATCGATATTTATTCGGGCGCGGTGGAGCAGAAGCTGAATTATTCGCAGCAGGCGGGAATCAAGTATATTATGAACGGCATTTATTTCCCGACGTACGAGGGGCTGGCGGAGTACATGGATCATCCCGCGCTGATGGGCATAATCGGGCGGGACGAACCGGGCGTTTCGGCGTTTGAGGAGCTGGCGGCGAAAAAAGAGAGTTTCAAGGCGCTGTATCCGGACAAACTGTTCTTTGTGAACCTGCTTCCTTCCTATGCGACGGAAGCGCAGCTGGGGACGAAATTCTATACGGATTATGTCAGGATGTATGCGGAGACGGTGGCGCCCGAGCTGTATGTGTTTGACGGGTACTCATTGCTGAAGAGTTCGACGGGTGCGACGAGCATCGAATCGGGAATGCTGTTCAATCTTGAGACGGTGGCCATGGAAGCGCAGGAGCAGGGAAAACCGTACTGGGCGTTTTTGCAGACGATGGGGTACGGCGGAGACCGCCGCAACGTGACCGAAGCGGATATCCGTTTCCAGTATTACACATATCTTTCCTATGGATACAGCGGGCTTTTGCATTTCTGTTATTGGACGCCGGGCGGGGCGGAATTTCCGGAAAGCGTGTACGCCATGATCGAGCGCGACGGGTCCAGGACGCCTACGTACGACGCCGTGAAAAACGTCAATGCGGAGATCCTGAATTTCGACCACGTCCTGCTCTCTTACGAATGGACGGGCACGATGACGGTACTGGGAGAAAACGAGCTGATGTGCAAGGCATTCCAGCGTCTTTCGTCTCCGTTGAAGGAGCATGAAGCGATCGAAAGGGCGACCGCTTCGGAGAACGCCATTATCGGCACGTTCAAGGACGGGGAATACAACGGCTTTATGGCGGTCAACTTTACCGACCCTGCGTTAGAAAAGACAAACCATATCGAAATAAAATTCCGCGACGCGAAGAAGGCACTGGTGTATGTGGACGGTCAGCCGCAGACGGTAAATCTGAAAGGCGGCGTCTATTCGGCGGATCTTGATCCGGGCGAAGGACGGTTTATTATTCCGTTGTAATAAAAAAATAAGGAGAGGAAAATGGTAAAATCCATCAAGATCAGGTTCATGTTCGTCCTGTCGGTTGCGCTGTGCTGCTGTCTTTTGGCTGGATTGCAGCCGTTCAAAGCGAGCGCCTCCAAATTTGTCGGGGTGATCATGGAAGAAAACTTTACTACCGAAGAATTTTCGACGGACAACTGGCGCCTTGCCGAGCCGGAGGACGGGGAAAGTTCTGTCTATGTAAGCCCGAGCGAACCGTATTTGCTGCTGATGGGCCCGACGTACGATTCCGGCACGGCCGTATACATTGACGCGCCTGCGGAAGTCACTCCGGATACGGGCAAGCTGATCGTCGAGTTCGATCTGATCGGCGAATCGGCGCACAACAGCATGTTTTCCGTGGTGACGGGGATCGGAAAGGCGGAATCGGGAGCAGCCGATTTCACGACGGAACGCCGTTCGCAGATGATCATGTGCGGAGCGGGCGGCAACGCATTTACCGTACAGGCGTACGGGTTGCCCGAATTTGCGGGACAGCCCGCCACGTTTAACATATACAACAACGGCACCAATTACGGCGGAGCTTCTACGGTCGGCGGATACGGGGTGAAGGGGAACCGCTACAGGCTCGTTTACGGGCAGGACGGTTCGTTCTATTCCTATGCTTCCCCGATCCTGGACGACGGGACGTACGGGGCGGAAGTCGCGGGATGCTACGTGACGGACGGCATGATCGAGAATGGGCACAGCGGATGCGTCGGGTTCTTTTTCTGGTTTGAAACGGCGGGCATCTCTTTAAGGAACGTAAAAATTTCCACGCAGTCTGCGGAAGGGGCGCCTTCGCTGACCGTGTTTGAGGATGCGCAGGAAAACGATTCGCTCAAGAGCGAATGGAAAACGGTCAACGGGAATACGCGGGTTTCCATGAGCAGGACGCCCGGCAGCGCGGTGTTTGACAATCCGTCCGACGAGAATTATTTGGTCAGCGCGGGTTCCAAGAACATCGAATACGACGCAATGTACGACGCGTATATCACGATGGAATTTTCATTGACCTTCCGCGAACTGAACGGAGCGCGCAAATTCGGTTTGGCGTTCGGTCTGAACACCAGCGAGGACAACACGCAGACGGAAGGGGTGGCGTACCTGCATTTTAACCGAAACGCGCAGAACGAGCAGCTGATCGACCTTTCGTGGACGCTGAAGGGGGCCGATCAGGATCTTACTTCCAACGTGGTGACGCTGAACGCGTCGGACGTGATCGGAAAGACGCTGGATATCGTGATCAGCCCGTACGTAAACGGGAAAGCGGACGTGAAGATCGGAGATACGACGTATACGTTTATCGTCGAGGGAGAAAAGATCATTCTCAGCAAACGTCTTGCCTTTATCGCGCACGGCGGCGATCCCGAAGGCGGCGACACGGTCGTGGCGGAGCTGGGGCCCGTGACCATCACCAACCGTTACGATTCCGTTCCCGACGACATTGTCGATCTTTCGCAGGGTTTTGACGGGGTGGACGAAAACGGAAATCCCTGGTATGACAGAGACCTGTATTCTTTCGGCGGCGGGCTCGGATATACGTACGGCGATCTGAATGCGGGCGTATTCATGGAAGACGGGCAGCTTGTTTTCCGCAATGCGGGGCACAACTCCTATTTTTCGCCGTTGAAGGCGTTCGGCGATTTCCTGATGCAGTTTGACATCACGGATATCGCAAGGGAAGACGAGTATTCGCAGGACGGCATGCTGTATCGTCCGTTCATGCGCAGCTGGCTGGGCATAGCGTTCGGGCTTCCTTCGGCGGGCAGCCCGTATACGTCGGGATATTTGTTCTATATCACGTCGCCTTATGAAGAGGACGCGGAAAATCCGGGCAAATACAAGGCTTCGGAGGCTCCTTCGACGTATACCATCATCAACGCGAGCGGCGCGGGACTCGTGAGCGGTACGCTTCGGCACAACTTCCTCGATCCCGAACTGGACGGAAAGTCCATCGTCGTCCGGCTGAAAGCGGACGGGGGGATCCTTTCGTTCTCCTATTACGTCAAGGGAGAGGAGAGCATGGAAATGCTCGACGAACCGCTGTTCGAATACGACAACAACGGGTTGGGATTCGGCCACAACGGATATTTCGGGATCACCTGCACATCGGCAGGGGAACAGCCCGTGGCGGGAGATTTCAGCATCGATAACTTTGTGCTCAGAAGCCTGGACCGCAACGTGAATATAACCAACGATCCCGATAAGCCGGTCGAGGAAGCGCCTCCCGTGCAGGAAGAGCCGGAGACAGAGGAGCCTGCGGGTTCGGAAGGCGGATGCTCGTCGTCCGTATTCGGAAAAGCGATGCCGGTTGCGGCGGTGCTTGCGGCGGCGTGCGGTGCGGTGCTTTGCCTGACGAAAAGAAATAAAACGGTAAAAAACAAAAAAGAATAAATAAAAAGGGAGGATAGGATGAGTAAAAAATTTACGGTTTTGCTGTGTGTTTTGGCTTTGGCACTGACCTTGTCGGGCGTTTTTGCGCAGAATGTCCGCGTGAATGCGTACGAACAGGCGGATGTGCTGTCCACGTCTTTGACGACGGTTACGGAGGAAGGGGAAAAGACGATCGATCCCGCCTGGGACGCGACCGCTTTGGGCGACACGAGCGTCGAATATGCGAACGGCGTGAGCGAGAATTACCTGTATCTGACGGGCGAACCCATGCAAATGCAGTTTGCCACGCCGATCACGCAGCATAAGGACGTGGTGCTGGAATTTGACTACATGGCGGAGAGCAATGCAAACAGTTACATGGGTTATATGCAGTTCGGGCCTTTTGCGGGGCGCAATTCTGCGAACATGTCGGAAGGCACATGGCCGATGTTCAACTATATGAGCCAGCAGGTGATCGATTCTACGATCAGCGGCGGCGCATATGTCATGAAAATACAGGATCTTCGCGAAGGGGCGGATGCACCCGTTCAGGACACGGCGACGTTCAATTACGGTTTTGTTCCGGGAAACCGTATCCGCATGACGTTTGAAGTGGAATCGGGGGATGCGTACATTGCGCAAAAGCCGATCGGAAGCGCTGCGGAATTTACGGACGATGTGCGCATCGTAGAGTTCATGCAGGGGCCTACCGATCATCAGATCTCCGAATCTGCGCCCTGCTATTTTATGTGGTGTACATACCGTCAGGTCATGGTCGGCGATCTTGTTCTCCGTTACAGGGACGGCGAGATCATTCACGACGTAAACTTCGACACGGATCTGCGCCTGTATTGGGGAAATTTTGCGAACGGATATCACATGATCAACGTTGACAGACCCACCTGGCAGGTAGTCAGCCCGATCTTTGACGGGATGAATACGGGCGAGCGCCTGGTTCTGAAAGAAGAGATCGTGAAAACGGAAGCCTGGGCTTCGACGAAGAAAACGGTATTTGAGATCAACACCGCGATCCGTATGATCGACATGACGGCAGCGGATCAGTCTTTCGGGTTCCTGTTGGGAATGCAGAATGCAAACGATGCGTGGGATGCGGAAGGCGTCGTGTATGTGAAATTCTGGAGAGATTCGAATTTTACGGGCTATATGGACGTCTTGCGCGGAGGTGTGCCTGTTTATACAAATCCTGTACCTTTGGATAATCTTTTGCGAAACAATTATGCTTTGAGAATTGTCGGGTATTCGGACGGTCAGCTGGAGATTTATATCAACGGTGTTGTTCGCGGCGGATACAGTGCCGGGGATATGTACGGAAAGATGGCGATCGTATCCGAAGGGGAGGGAGAGTCCCGTTTCGGATTTGGTTCGGAATTTACGGTGACACGCTATGCGGACGTCGTCTATGAAGGGGCAGATCAGGAGATCAACTTCAACGCATTGCAGGGAAGCGAAGAACCCGCATACGTGGACGAAGCCAAGTGGTACATGAATTCGACGACGGCGGCATTCTTTGCGGACGAAGAAGCGGCGAAGGGGCTGCACGTTGCACAAGACGGTACGCTGTTCTTCGAAGGGACGACGGACGGTTCCATGTTTGCGCCCAAAGGGAAGTACGGAAACTTTATCCTCGAATTTGATTTCTATAACTATGCAACGGCAGACAAACCTGCGCAGAAAACGGATGAATGGCCGCACGGGTACAGTTCGCTGGGCGTATCGTTCGGAAAATCTTCGTATGATGCCAACTGGGCGTCTGCAAAAATTCTCATGTTCGATTCGGAAACGCTTGTTTTCCAGGCATTGAACGACAATCCCGTAACGACGGGGACCGCGGCAATCTCAACGGCGGGAAAATGGAACAGATTCAAGATCGTGGCGCAGAACAACACGGTGACCGTGTATGCCTGTGAGCTGACGGAAGGCAAAGAAGATTATACTTCCGAAGATTATGTACAGGTCGGACAGTTCACGTGCCAGAATCAGGATGGATACATTTCTTTCGGTTCTACGGAAGGCGGGTATTTTAAATTAGACAACATCCGCATCACGAATATCGACGAAGGCATGGACGGGTATGTCGATTTTGCGCCGATCGCAGACGATTACGGCCCCGCGAACGTGACCGCAGTTTCTGTCAACGAAGCATACGGCACGGTGACGGGCGGCGGTGCCTGCACGTTGGGCGATTCGGTTACGGTAACTGCGGCGGCGCAACCGCACTATGCGTTTGTGGAGTGGCAGGATGCAAGCGGTGCCACGGTATCCGAAGAAGCGTCTTATACGTTTACGGTGCTCAGCCGTGAAGTATCGCTCAAAGCGGTGTTTGAGGCGGTTTCTTACAATGTGACCGTTGCGGCAAACGATGATTCTATGGGCACGGTTTCGGGTGCGACGTCGGCCGTATTCGGTACGGAAGTGACGGTGAGCGCGACGGCGAACAAATACCACAGCTTTGTTGCGTGGAAGGATGCGGAAGGTACGACGGTATCCGAAAGTGCCGAATACACATTCAGCGTGGCGGGAAATACTTCTCTGACGGCAGAATTTGCGAGAGATTCTTATACCGTTACGGCGACGGCGAACGATGCGGCGTACGGAACGGTCGGCGGCGGAGCGACGGTGCAGGGCGGCGATTCGGTTACCTTGACGGCAACGGCGAACAGCGGGTACACGTTTGTGCGCTGGGAAGATGAGTCGGGGAACAGTTTGTCGACGTCGGCAGAGTACACTTTTGTACCCGAAAGCGATGTGATGGTTGTTGCGGTTTTCAGCGAAACTCCCGTGACGATCACGGTGACGGTATCCGACGAAGCGCATGGCACGGTGACGGGCGGCGGAACGTACGTCAAAGGGGACAGTGTGACGCTTACGGCGACGGCGAAGACGGGTTATAAATTTGTGCGCTGGGAAGATGCGGACGGCACGAGCGTATCGACGGACGCGGAATATACATTCACGGCGAGCGCAGACGCAACGTACAAAGCGGTGTTCGAAGTGAAAAACGTGACGATCACGGCGACGGTATCCGACGAAGCGCATGGCACGGTGACGGGCGGCGGAACGTATGCCGAAGGGGCAAGCGTGACGCTTACGGCAACGGCGAAGTCGGGTTATAAATTTGTGCGCTGGGAAGATGCGGACGGCACGAGCGTATCGACGGACGCGGAATACACGTTTACGGCGAGTGCAGACGCTACGTACAAAGCGGTGTTCGAAGCGGAGGAAACGGATTCCGATCCTGCAGACCCGGGTACGGACGATAAGGATGAACCCGCGGAGACGGGATGCGGAAGCGCGGTTGCGGGCGGATATCTTGCTCTCGGAGCGATCTGCGTATTGGCGGCGTGCGTACTTTTCCGCAAGCGTTGACGAAGAAACAGAAATAAGACAAGTCAGGCCGTATGCGCGAGTATGCGGCTTGACTTTTATGAGGAGCAAAAAGACGGAAATTTGTCGCTGAGCGGGAGGCAATCATGAAAGAAAAAACAAAGATCTATATTTTACCCAGCACGCATTGGGATCGGGAATGGGTATTGCCGTTTGAAAAATTTCGCTATAAACTTGTCCGAATGACGGATCGGCTGTTGGATATATTGGAGAACAACCCCGACTACAAATGTTTTCACATGGACGGGCAGACAATATTGGTGGACGACTATTTGCAGATACGACCCGAAAACAGGGAGCGGTTGGCGGCTTTGCTACGTTCGGGGCGCATCATGATCGGGCCTTTCCGCGACATGCTGGACTGCCTGATTCCGAGCGGCGAGGCGATCACGCGCAATTTGCAGATGGGGTTTTCGGACTGCAGGCGCTGGGGGACGGAGCCGCACCGCTGCGGGTATACCTGCGACGTATTCGGGCATAACGCGCAGATGCCGCAGATCTACCGCAATTTCGGGATCGATAATTGTCTTCTGTTCCGCGGCAGGAAAGGGTATGAAGACAATAAGTTTATCTGGGAAGGCGCGGACGGTTCGCGCGTGACGGTGCATAAAGCGGATCCGGACTATACGTATGCCGATTTTTTCCTGGTTGCGCGTTGGCCGCAGCAGGAAAAAGCGGAGCCCGATCTTGCAAAGATGGCGGAAGACGTAAAAAAGCATCTGGACGGCATCAGAACGTATATCAAAGGGAATTGTCATTTTATGATCGACGGGGCGGACAATCTGGAGCCGGACGAACGTCTGCCGTGGTATATCGATTATCTGAACAGGCATTTGCCCGAATACGAATTTATTTTATCCGATCTGAACGATTACAATGCCGAATGCAGGGAGCATCTCGGGGAGTATAAGCAGGAAAAGGGGATGTTGTACCGTTCCGCGAAGGAAGGACTGAGCAGTTTTGTGATGAAAAACGTCCTTTCGTCCATGGTGCAGCTCAAGCAGGAAAACATGTTCTGCGAAAACCTTCTTACATATGCGGCGGAACCTTTGGATCTTTTTTCCGAGCAGGCGGCGGGCGTGATCGCGGCGGATAACGGTTATTATGCGCCCCATCCGCGGGCGGGATTTTTCGATTACGCATGGAGCAAAATCGTGACAAACCAGCCGCACGATTCGTTGGGCGGCACGTGCTGTACGGCGACGCATCTGGACAATGAAAACGATTACAAGCGGGCGCGGGAGAACATTGAAGCGGCGCTGGCCGATACGATGGCGGAAATCGCGCGGCATGTCGATACGGAAGGCAGGGGCAAAGACGGGGCCTTTCTTCTTTACAATCCTTCGCAATGCGATATAGATGAAGTTTGCACCGTCGATTTCAAGATTCGCAGCGGGACGCATTTTTCCGACTTTTTCTTTTACGATCCGCAGGGCAGGTTATTGCCGCATACGATGCTCTCATCGTATACGGTCACCGAGCAGATCGCCGAATTCCGTCAGCTGGCGGATTATGCGGACTACGATCATTTCCGCATGGCGCTGCCCGTAAAGATTCCCGCGTTTTCCTGTCAGGTCATCACGTATGACATTCCGAAAACGGAGCGGCACATGGAAAACAAGGAATGGAAATGTTCGCGCATGGATGCCGTACGCAGAGATTATACGACCATGCGGACGGGGACGCATACTTTTGCGAACGGGAAACTGGTCGTGGAGTTTCTTGCAAACGGCGCACTTTCCGTGACGGATTCGGAGACGGGGAAAAAATACGGAGAATTATTTTTGTTTGAAGACGATTCGGAGTGCGGCGAAGGGTGGAATCACAGGAGTGCTGTTTATGACGAAAACGTGGGTACGTATGGCGGAAATGCGCGTATTTCCATATTGACGGACAACGAAAATATAGCGTGCGTGCGCGTTCGGCACACGCTGCTTCTGCCGCAGGAAGCGGAGAAAAACGTCCGCCGCAGCGAGCGGGAAAAAGAATTCGTCATCGACGCCGTCTATACGATCACCCGCAACAGCAAGCGCATCGACTGCCGCGTCAGGATATGCAACAACGTGCACGATCACAGATTGCGCGTCGTGTTCCCCACCTATATGGAAACGGAAGAATATTATACAGCAATGCCGTACGGCTTGCAGAAATGGACGGAGGACAAGGAAGATCATTCGTATGATTTTGAACCGTATTCGCCCGTCGTTCCGGGACACGGGTGTCTCGTGATGGATGATGGCAAGGATATGTTTTCGGTGTACGCGAAGGGTTTGTATGAATTTGAAGTCGCAAAGAGGAAAGACAGGGCGGTCAGTCTGACTTTGTTCCGCGCGATCCCGAAGGAAACGTTTATGCTCAAGAGCGACATGGGACAGTTGCAGAGGGAAATGCAGTTTGAATTTGCCGTCGATCTGGAGCGCCGCCCGATGGCGGAAGGACTGCGGCGATCGAAGGCGTACCAGCTGGGGCTTCTCACCTGTCCCGCGGCGGCCGCAGGGCGGGAGCTTCCCAAAGAATTCGGTATCCTTTCGGTAACGGGGAACGCCGTATTCTCTTCGCTGCGCGCGCGGGGATTGCTTTCGGGCAAGCCCGAGCTGCGATTGTACGATGCGGCGGGCGGCAGCAAGGGCGAAGTACGTTTTTACAAGCCGCTGAAGAGGGCGGTGCGCGTGCGGATGGACGGAACGGTGCTGGGTGAAGCAAACGTGCGCGAAGGCAGATTGCAATATGAGTTGTCCGATCATGAGATCGGGTCGTGGGTCTTGGAATTTCAGGCGGTGAAAGATGAGTGAGACTGTTTTTAATTCTGACGGTTTGCGCGTAACCGTAGATACGCCGAGCGGCCGTTTGTCGGAAATTGCATATAACGTAGGCGGGAAAGACGTCGTTTTGCTGACGTCAGACAAAGAATTTTGCACGTCGGCAGGATCGTGCGACGGTACGGCGGAAATCGGAAAAGCGGGCGCGGCGATCCGTGCGGAAACGGAATATTTTTCGGCGGAAAGCAAAATCAGGGTCGATGACGGCTGTCTGGAACGGGTACAGGTCTACACCATAAAAAAAGAATTTGACGGGTTTATCTGTCCCGGTTTTGTCCTGGAGGACAAACAAGCGCGTTACAGTTATTCGCTGCGGGTGTACGATCGGCAGGTCATGGAAGTTTCTCCGCAGAGGAACGATTATCTTTGGGCGCTGCCGCTGCCTGCGCATCTGTGGCACGGCAAAGGGTATGCGGCGGCGTACTGTCTGGATCGGGAAGAGGGAGCGGGGACGTGCGATTTCGAAGTAAAAGACGGAAAACCGCATCTGCGCGTCTATTATCCCGACAGTACCTGTCAGGAAACGGAGATCATGCCGTTCAGCGATACGAACACGCCCAAAACGCGGGTATTTCGTGCAGGGGAACAGATCCGGTTTACCGAGCGCATAGCGTTTGCGCCGCTCGGCGGTTCGGAAAACGCCTTGCTGAAATCGGAAAAATTGGCGGCGTCTTTGTTGTTGCGTAAAAAAATGGCGGAACCCGATTATGCGGCGACGGCAGAGAAAATCGCCCGCTATTATCAAGAGAACGGACTTTTTTCTCCCGATGCTTTGGGGAAAGGCAAGGGATGGTATCGCAATATGTGGAAGCATACGGACGGCGGCACTCCCGAAAGAGATTTTTATTACGATTTAGGTTGGGGGGAAGGATACGGCGTGCTGACGCTGTCGGCGCTTGTGCGTTACAGCGTGCGGACGGGCAGCGAGACGTTTCGCGAACAGATCGGGCAGATAACCCGCAACATGCATTTATTTTTGCGCAATGCGTCCGAACCGGGCGCGTATTACGATCGGTTTGTGCCGAGAGGGAAGCCGACGCTGCTCGGAAAGTTCAACGATTACGAATGCTGTGATTTTCTGGGGATCCGCAGGATCTGGACGCACAGCCTTGCGATGATCGGGTATCAGCTGGTCGCGCTGTACGAAGATATCGCGGATTATGACGAAGAACTGCGCGGTATCTGGCTCGATACGGCAAGCGCGATCGGCGGTTTTCTGCTGAAAAAGCAGAAAGAAGACGGCGATCTCAACGACGGATTCGACGAACAGGACAAAGAATGCAACAAAAAGCGCCATCGCATTCCCGCGCGCGCGATCGCGTGTGCATTGTTTGCGGGTCTGTACCGCGTGAAAAGGGATAAAAAGTATCTGGATGCGGCGGTAAAACTTGCGTATGCCGTCGCGCCCGAGATCGTGCGGTACGAGTTTTACAATCAGATGTTGGACGCGCACGTCGACGTGATCGGCGGGGAGATCGTGGAATCGGGGCAGGACGACGCAGCGGAAGTTTACGATGCGGAAAATGCCTGCTATGCGTTTGCGGGGCTTGCGCAAGTGTATGCGGCGACGAAAGACGAAAAGATCCTGAAGCTGTGCGAAAACTGTGCGGCATATTTTATCAGCTGGATGTATTTTTACGACATCAAGACGGGTGTCAACGGCAGGGCGCGCGGGGCGACGACGTGCAGAATGCCCGATTTTCCTCTGGTGTATCTGGGGGCGGGGAATTTTGCCTGGCAGGCGCTTAAAACGCTGGCGGCTCTCACGGGGGAGGCGTTTTATGAGCAGATTGCCGAAGAGATGTTCCGCTGTGCGGCGGATTATCAGCTGAAAGCGCCGGGAAAACCGTGGGACGGCGGCATCGTCCACGCGGTTTACCAGGTAAACGGAAAGCATTGGGGCCCGCAGATCGAGGGGCAGATGGATACGGGCATGACCAGCGGAAGTACTCTTATGAACATAGAAAAATATTTAAGCGGGGACGGGAAATGAGCGAAAAGCGGTACGAATATTATTTGATGCTGGCGAATCATTGGAGCTATACGGGGATCGGGTGGCTGCTCGGGTTGGAGTCATGCAGAAATTCCATCGAAGACAGTCTGAACACGGCGGACGTATATCCGCATGTAAAGGTCTGCATCAATCTGGATGCGCGGGCGTACGAGGCGGTCAAAAAGTATTTTCCCGAGACGATCGAGCGGCTAAAAAAGTATCTGAAAGAGGGGAAGACGGAGATCATCGGCGGCACATACGGGCAGCCGATGGGGTCAATGATCGGCAACGAATCGGTGATCCGTCAGCTGACCGAAGGCCGCAAAGTGGTGGAAAAAGTACTGGATTTCGATATGCCTTCCTTTTTGGAGGAAGAGGAATTCACGTTTCCGCAGCTGCCGCAGTTGTTGTTGCAGAGCGGGTTCCGTTATGCGAGCCTGGCGCAATGCGATACCTGGGGGAAGGTCGGCGCGCCCGTGATGGATCACAGCCGTATTCGCTGGGAAGGCAAGGACGGAAGCTGCATTCCTGCGTTGCCGCGCACCAAGCTGTATTTTCATCCGCCCTGCGTGACGGCCGACGTGCAGGAGCTTTTATCGGATAAAATGCGCGAAAACATATGCGAACTCACGGAAAACGGGGAGCCTCCCGTTGTGACGGTGTGGACGGAATTCGGTTGGGAACCGATCGGCGAGCATAACATAAACAAATTTTACGTGGAAAATTATCAGGCTTTGGCGGAGCGGGACGACGTACATTTTGTCACGTTGGGGGAATACTTGTCCCGCCACGCATTGCCTGCGGACAAAAAAGTTTACGTGGCGTACGATGATTTCAAAAAATTGCTGCCCTGGGGGATCGGGGCGGATCAGCTGCGCCGTTATGACAGGGTCATCGAAAAACTTTTGCTGACGGCGGAAAGGCTGGATGCGGTCTTGTATTTGCTGGGAGAAAAATCGAACGGCAAGAAGATCACGCAGGCGTGGAAAAATCTGATGATCAGCCAGAGTCACGACGTGAGCCTTTGCGAATATACGCGCTGGGGCGGCGGCGTGATCCCGCAGGAAGATCCCGTAGAAAATTACTACGGGATGCAATGGGGTGCGATCGGGTATCGGTATCTGGACGAAGCGTTTCAAAGTGCAAAGAAGCAGGTGGCGGAACTGAGCGTCCGACTGGCAAGAGAAACAGACACAATTACCGAGCAGGATGCGCTGCGCGTGTTTACCGTTTTTAATCCGACTGAAATGCCGTTGCAGGCGGCAGTCAAAACGGAAAAGCTGTTTTTGAAGGGCAGGGAGCGCAAAGCGACGCAATTCTGTTTAAAGGATAAAGACGGTAAAAAAATTCCGCTGCAATGCGAGGAAGAAAAGAGAGATTCTTCGGGGCACAGGACGAGTGTGCGGCTTATTTGGGAGACGGATGAGATCGCGCCGATGGGATACGAAACGTATTATCTTTGTGAGGGAGAAAACGTTTCGGCCGCCGAAAAGATTCTGACGGAAGCGGAAGATTGCTTTTTGCTGGAAAACGAATGTATCAGGGCGCGAATCGACAAGAAGAGCGGAAAACTTACGCAGCTTGTATACAAGGAAACGGGCGAAACAGTGCTGTGCGACAGTTTCCGTTTTCACGGGGAGCCGAGCAAAATATATCCGGAATGGGCAAAGAGTGCGAATTTGCCATACCAGGATTCGGATCTTGCGGAAGCGAAGGTGCGCGTAAAGCAGGACGGGACGGTGCGTGCGACGGTCGAGAGCGAGCTGACGAGCGGACAGTTTGTGTTTATGATCGATTATACCCTGGACAGACACGCGGCGGGGCTGGAAGTTCGTTGTCGTCTGAAAATACACGTACCGCCCAAAGCGGCGGATGGAAAGATCAACGGCTGGCAGCTGCCGTTGGATATTCCGGACGGGTATTGGCTGGATTTCGGGCTTGCGGACAAAGACGCGCGGTTTGTGCTGGATGCGCCGTTTGAAGTGACGTCGACCGAAAAAGACGCATTCCATGCTCTCACGTTCCTCGACGTTGTGGGTGAAAAAACGAGCGTGATGATCGTAAACGGCGGCAATCAATATTTTAAAAAGACAGAAAAGGGCGTCAGCAATTTGTTGATGCGCGAATGGGAATCGCATTTTACGGCGCAGTGCGACTGGCCGACGTACAGCGGGTATTCCTATCTTCTGATCCCGCACAAGAGCGGGTGCAGCGATGCAGAACGCGTGCGCATGGGGCGGAGCAAAGACGAGAAGCTGATCGTAAGCGAAACGGGACTGCATGCAGGACGGCTGCAAAAGAGCGGGTCTTTCCTCAAAACGGATAAAAACAGCGCATTATTGTCCTCTTTCCGCGTGGCAGAAGATGCGTTGGAGATACGTCTTTTTAACTGTTCAGCAGAAGGTGTAAGCACGGAAATTCGGCTTCCGAAGGCATTCCGAGCGGTGGAAAAGACAGATTTTCTGCATCGGGAGCGGGAAAAGATTGCAGGAGCGGGAAATTCTTTCCTCGCCGAGCTGAACGCCTGGCAGGTCTGCACCTATCGGTTAAGTTTCGGGAAAGAGGAAGGGTAATGTTTTTGACAACGAAAAGAAGGGGAGCTGTGCGGTTATGATCCGTGTGTTTCGCTTTACGCTCAAGTGTATGGAGACGGGCAAGCGCCTTGCAAGCGCGATGCCCGTCTTTTCGTTTTAAATACCGAGAGCATTTATCGATTTTTGCAAAGGAAAAAACAATTTTGATTCTTAAAATACGAAAGAATTCGAAAAAGCGGGCGCACCGTTGGGGTGCGCCCGATTTCTTGTCTTTTCGTTATTTCCTTATTTCGTTACAACCCACCAGGTTGCTCCGTCTTTTTCCGTCAATTCGCTCTTGCAGCCGCTTCCAAGATAACTGACCGCTGCTCCGTTTTCATCGGGATCCGTTTCAGGTGCGGCAGGGTTGAAGTTCTTGAATTCACCGCCGTTGACAACGATCAAGGAAGCGATTGCAGTTTCTGTTATCGTATCGTCATCCGTTTTGTCCAGCCTGTTCAATACAAAATAGATTTCGTTAGACGATACAAGCGTCGAATACGTGCCGCCGTTGATAACGGCAGAAGCATTGCTTTGGGTTTGTACAACCGTCATGCCGCCTACAAATGTGCCGCCGTTGATCGTCAAAGAACTGTCTTTGAGTACCGCAAAGATATAGCCGACCGTTCCGTCCGTCGCATAAGTATTCGGGGTTACAATGCCGCCGCCGCCGACAGAATCTTCAATCGTAAGATGAGATCCTTTTTGGACAATAAACGCCGAAAGGAGTAGATCAGTTTGCTTGGCTTTCAAAGTAATCGTGTGCCCAGCAAGGTCGAGAACCATCTTAGACAGCGGATTTGCTGGAGCGAATGAAGTTTCAAGAGTTATATCGTTTGTGAGTTTGAAATAAGTTGTTTCAATGTGAGCAATATATTGGCCCCCATGAATATGTGTAAAAGAAGCACCATTGGAAAGTAAATAAGGAGCATTTTTTTGACCAATGCCTCCGGCATGAATATCTTTTTCAAGGCTTGGTATATTTGTATAAGATATTACTGTCGTAAGAGACGGTTCATTCTCATCAAATAAAATCGCTCCTACATTCATATAAGTATACTCATTGCTGGAAGCAAGATAATTTAATTTTCCGCCATTTTTTACTTCAACTTTAAATTTGTCTGGATTATTTTGAACTGCTAATGTGGCAACTATATAGTTTACTTCTGCGCCATTTTCAATAACAACGTGCCCATTACCATAATATATTGCTTCAACTTTTCCGTATACGTGGAGCGAATCCATGCCGAATTGACCGCCAGTTATCGAGCCGTCCGCGTTTACAAAACCTACCGTTCCGGCCGTGCCGTACAGATTAACCGTCGCAGTATTTGCGGTAGTATCCGTGCCGACAGAGATTTTCACGTCTTCGCTGTTGGTCGTGAGGTTGACGACAGCGTCCGCTTCCGTCGTGGAAATGGTAACCGTCTTCAAATCGGTAAAGGCGCTCAGATTCAAGTTCGCCGACGAGGTGATCTCCATCGTTTCGGTCGTGCCGCCGTCGGAAGTGAGCGCGCCTTGGGTCAGATACCAGGAGAAGTTAGTGTCGGAAGCTTTGTTCTTATCGTCCGTGATCTTCCAGAAGGTTTGACCTTTGATGATATCGGGGGTCAGCGCGTCGCCGAACACTTTATTGCCGTCGCCGTCGACAAGCGCGAAGCGGTTGTTCGTTGCATCCCAAACAATATCGTTCCCGTCGCTGGTAGGGGTGAGGTTTTCCACCTTATACCCGCCGTTCAGCGCCTGTTCGAGCGCTTCTTCGATGTTGTCCGCGCGGTTGCCGAGCGCTTCTTCCGAAGAAAGAATGGTGTTCAGATTTTTCACCGTCTGGATATCCGCAGATTCGTTGGCGCGGTTGATAAGACTGGTGAACGTAGGAATCAACACCGCCGCGAGAATCGCGATGACTGCGATCACGATCACAAGTTCGGTGATCGTGAAGGCGCGCCCGAGTACTGTCTTCAGAGATTTTTTCCCTTCGGCAGGTGCGGACGCATTTGCTCTTTTGATAAACATTTTACATACCCTCCTATTTTTTTTCAATCGTTTTAAACTGTAGCCGTTCGTTCAAAGGCTAATAAAGTGAATATTTTTTTGCGAAGCAAAAAAATACAGCCGGCTGTATTTTTGAACCGAATCCGTTGACCAGTCCGAACCGATTGTTTATTCTTTTTTACGGAACAGATTATATCACAATTATTCATGCGGTGCAACTGATTTATTGTATTTAAAAATGCATTTTCAAAATTTTTGTCCCGATCGGGCGGGGTCTTCGGCGGAAAACCCCGTCTTTTTTTATGCCTTTTTCGCGCGCCGTAAATTTATTTCCCCGCGCGGCACAAACTGAAAAAGTACCGCCATGCCGCCGCTTTTGGCTTGCAGATCTTTCCAAAAAAATTTTTTAAAAAAGTTAAAAAAATATCTTGACAAAATAAACCTCGCGTATTATAATTTAGCCAAATTAATTAACTAAGTTAAAAATTAAAAGACAAAGGTAACATTCTTTTTCGGGAGCGGGAAAAACCGTCCGAAATTTTGAAATTTTAGCTGTCGGGAACCGACGGTAAGAAAAAGGAGGAAGGAAACGTATGAAGGCAAAAACGATTGTCCGCATTTTCGTTTCGCTTATGGCATTGGTGATGGTTCTGGTCTGTGCATTTTCCTTTGCGGCATGTTCCACGACGGACTGGGATCTGAAGATCGCGGTCGTACACAAGGAGTACGGACAGAAGTGGATCAACGCGCTGGCGCGCAAATTCGAGGAAGAGACGGGGCTTGTCGTGGAAGTGGAAGCGAACCCGAATTTGCAGTCGGAGATAGCCAACCGTTTGCAGAACGGAAGTGATGACGATATCTTTTTCAGCCATGGTATTTCGTGGGAGCTGTATGCGGCGCGCGGGTATCTGGAGCCTTTGGACGATCTTTATGAAACGGAAGTGAGCGACGGGGTGCTTTTCGGCGACAAAGTTCTGCCGCAGTTTGCGAGCGCATCGAAGTTCAACGGACATTATTATAAAGTGGCCTGGACGAACGGCACGGGCGGCCTGGTCTACAACAAAAAGATGTTTGAAGATCACGGCTGGGCGGTTCCTACGGTTTATTCCAACCCGAGCAATCCCGACTGTGATCCGCAGGCGGGCGAAGTAGGCCTTATGGAGCTTTGCGAAAAGATCCTGGCGGATACGGACGGGGAAGTCAAGCCGTTCGTATGGAGCAGCGAGACCTATTATTGGGACTATGTGGTCTTTGACTGGTGGGCGCAGCTTGCGGGGACGGACGCGATCGAAACCTATACGCAGCTTGCTTCGCTCGAGGTATTCAATCCCGAAACGCATCCCGAGCAGATGCAGGCCTTGCAGGCATGGGTCGATCTGATCGCGAAGCATCCCGAATACAGTGTAGAGGACAGCGTGGGCAAGTCCTATACGGCGGCGCAGATGGAGTTCGTGACGGGCAACGCCGCGATGATCCCGTGCGCGCAATGGCTGGAATCGGGCATGCAGGGGAATTATGACGAATCGACCTGCGTGATGGATCTTATGCCCACGCCCTTTTTGGACGGCGCAAAGACGGATGAAAACGGTGACCCCATTCCCGTGAACTATTCGGTCGGCGCGACCAATTCGGGCGACAGCATTATTATCCCCAAGGCTTCCAAGCATAAGGACGCCGCAAAACAGTTCCTTGCCTTTATGCTGCGGGACGATAACCTCAAACTCTTCTCCGAGGAAACCTACGGCGTGCAGCTCGCGGCCGATTACAGCAACGTCACCCTCGACGACAGCGCCACCGATTTTATGAAGAGCGTGTATCGCATCAATGCGACGAGCCAGAAGTTCGATCTTCTCTCTTCCGCTCTGCCCGTGTTGCAGGGGTATCTGAGCATCGACTGGCCTGTGGAGGGCGTCCAGCATTACGCTACGCTCATGAGCGATCCGAATACGGATCTTTATGAGCTCTACGAAGAAAATTATCAGTCCATTCTCGCGGACTGGGATGAGTGGTTTGAATGAGTAAACTGATCGAAAAAGCGGTTCCCGTGCAGAATGCGGGGCGCGAAGTCTCGGAAAATAACTCCGGGCGCGCTCCCCGCGGGCACAGAATGAGCCGTAAAAAACAGAAGACGATTTTTATCTGCGTCATGCTTGCGTTCCCGCTGATCCAGCTGTTTATTTTCTGGTTCCTCGTGAACGTAAACACCATCATCATGGCGTTCCAGGAATTCGACTGGCTCACGGGTAAGTATGTTTTCAACGGGTTCGATAACTTTATCCGCGTTTTCGAGGAGATCGGCGGCGATTCCGCCGTCACACAGCGCACGGTCATCAACTCCGTGCTCTATCTGCCCGTTACCTGTTTCATCAGCCTGCCCCTGTCCATCTTGTTTTCCTATTTTCTCTATAAACAGGTGCCGGGTTCCGCGGCCTATCGCGTTATCTTTTTCCTGCCGTCCATCATCCCCGTCGCGGTACTGACCATGGCTTTCTCGTTCTCCTTCGACGCCACCCTCGGGTTCGTCAACCCGATCCTGCGCGCCTTCGGGATCAAGAATATTCCCTCATGGTTCGGCCTGTATCCCACCAATCAGATCATGATCTTCGTCTATTGCATCTGGGCGGGCCTCGGCACCAACATCGTTCTCATCTCGGGCGCGATCAGCCGTATCCCCGTCGAAGTCATGGAATATTCCAAACTCGAAGGGGTCGGCAAAGCAAGAGAACTGTTCCAGATCGCCGTGCCGCTCGTCTGGCCGACCATCACGACGACCTTCATCCTCGGCTGTACCTCCGTCTTTACGGTCATGATGCAGCCCCTGATGCTCACGCCGAGCAGTTCCGATACGCTCACCATCGCCCTGATGATCTATAACGGCGTGCTCAACGGCCGCAACCTCCCGTACTATTCGGCGTTCGGCCTCGCGCTTTCCGTTATCGGCGTGCCCGTGATCCTCGTCATCAAATGGGTGCTCGGCAAAATCTTTGCCGACGTGGAATATTGAGGAGGCGCTTCCATGAAAAATTCTTCGCTTTCTCAGACAAAATCTCTGCGCGGCGCCAACGTTTCCAAAGAGAAAAAAACGCACCGCAAACTCACAAAGGACTGGGCGCTTTGGGTCGTCTTCGCGGTCTTTCTGATCTACGCGGTCACCCTCGTGTTCCCGTTCGCCTGGATGCTGTTCAACTCCGTCAAATCAAACCAGGAGTACTTCCAGAATATCTGGGCTTTCCCGCAGAGCTTTCACATCGAAAATTACTATAACGTACTGTTCAATTACAACGTCCACAACGTTACCTTGCTCGGTATGTTCGGCATCAGCATCGTCATCACGCTCGCAGGCACCGCGCTTAGCCTCTTGATGTCTTCCATCGCCTCCTACGTGATCGCAAAATATAAGTTCTTCGGGCGCAACGCGCTGTACGCTCTGGCCGTCTTCGTGCTCGCCGTTCCCGTCGCGGGTACGCTGCCCGCGCAGTACAGCATCATGCAGTCCCTGCATCTGACAAATTCCTTCATCGGGGTGCTCATTCTCTACGCCAGCGGGTTCGGGTTCAACTTCCTGATCCTGTTCGGCTTCTTCAAAAACCTGTCCTGGGAATACGCCGAAGCCGCCCTCATCGACGGCTGCACCGATTTCGGGATCTTTTTCAGAATCATGCTCCCCATGGCAAAACCCGCGCTCATCGCGGTAGGGGTCATCCACGCCATCGGTCTTTGGAACGATTACGTCACCCCGTCCATCTATCTGCCGAATACGCCTACTCTGGCCGTCGGCGTAAACCTGTTGCTCAGCGAATTGCGCGGACAGTCCGCTTACCCCGAAATGTTCGCCACGATGATCATCGCATTGATCCCGATCCTCGCCGTGTTTATCTGCTTCCAGAAAACGATCATGGAAAATACGGTCGCGGGCGGGTTAAAAGGATAATTTAAAGGAGGAAGCATATGAAAAAATTTATCACGCTGTTCCTTGCCGTGCTCCTTGCATTCAGCTTCGCTGCTTGCACGGACCAGGCCGGAACATCCGAGACCGCTGTCAGCGGTACCATCAAGTACAACGGCGTCGGTCTCGCGGGCGTATCGATCATGGTCGACGGGCAGTCCGCCGCCGTGACGGACGCAAACGGCGGCTATTCTCTCGGAGAATACACCGACGAAGTGACGATCACCCCCGCTTTGGACGGGTATACCTTTATGCCCGCATCCCTGACGGTGACCTTCGCGCGCAGCGACGCCGACTTTACCGCTTCGGCAACCGCGACCTCGGGCCCCTCGACGCCCGACACGCCCGTCGAAAACGCGGACGCGACGCGCATCCCCGCTCCGACCGACGGAAGCCTGTACGATGATTTCGAAAACGGCATCACGCCCGACGGAAAATGGGACATCGTCAACAAAAACTGGGGCGCCGAAGAGTTCAACGGCACCACCGCGGGCAACGTGAATTACACGGCGGACGGCATCGTGGTGCTTTCCTCCAAGGGTATGTACTACCCCAACGTGAGCGAACGCAACACGGGCGCGGCCATCGTCACCAAAGAAGCGCTCGGCCCCGGCCGTTTCGAAGTCGCGGCGAAAATTTCGCCCCGCATCGGTATGTGCTCGGCGTTCTGGACTTTCTATTATGAAAGCGAGAACCTCAACCACGAGATCGACATCGAGTTCCCCGGCACGCTCAACGGCCGCATCGGCTACGACAGCGTCCTCAACACAAACTGGCAGGGCACGGGTGCCGGTCAGTATACCACCACGACCTCCGATCTTTCCACGCTCGGCCTCGCCGCGCAGAATGACGGCAAATGGCACAAATACGCCTTCGAATGGAGCGTAAAAGACCAGTACGTCAAGTATTATATCGACGACGTTCTGACCCAGACGATCACCACCCATATCCCCAACTACGAAGGACAGTTCTGGATCGGCGTGTGGCTGCCCGTGAACTGGGCGGGCGTTCCCGAATACGAAACTTCGGATATGCTCGTGGACTGGGTCGCTTACACCTCCTTCAACGAGACGGAAGCGGACGGCGTTCACAAAGCCAAAGCCGAATACCTCGAAGACAGGGTCGCGGGCGAGAACTTCTATCCGACCGAACCTGTCGTGCTCGACGAAAATGCGGTCGAAATCGTATCCAACAGCACTTTCTCGGGGATCGCTTCTGCCTGGAAGGCGGGCGATAACTCCGATCTGCGCTCGGGCATCGTAGCGCTCGATTATACGGGCAGCAACCAGGCGTACCGTCTGATCGCAAATTCCGAAGCCACGCAGACCGTGACGGGCGTGTATGAAGGGTTCCGTTACACGGTGAGCGGCGCGGCGAGACTTGCGGCGGCAGGGACAGATTCTTCCGCCGAGGTCGCCGTAGAATTTTTGAATGCGGAAGGGAACGTGATCGCCGATGCGGGTTCCGTCTTCACGATGAGCCAGAGCGACAGCTTTGTTTCTTTCGAAGGAGAGGTCACGGCGCCTGCGGGTTCCGTTTCCATGCGGATCGTGCTGCGCTCGAAGGGCACGGATACCGTCGCCCTTGTCGACAGCGTGAGCATGCACCGCGTCATTGACCTGATCGGTCAGGAGGATGCATGAACATGAAAAAGGTTAAAATCAGATCCCTGTGGGTCGCGCTGCTGGCGCTGCTGTGCGCGCTTTCGTTTGTGCTGGCGGCCTGCGAGAGCAAAGAAGACAATTCGGGCATCCGTCATGCGGATGCCGACAGCGTGGAGATTCTGGGCACGGAAACGACCCTGGCTCCCGGCACTTACACCTTCGAAGCGGCGGTCAAACCCGCGCAGGCTGACCAGGGCGTCCGCTGGAGCGTTTTGGGCAGCGACACGACGGGCGTCTCGTTCGGCGGCGCAAACGGCAACGAACTGACCGTCGGCGCCAATGCGACGGACGGCGCGGTCATCACGGTGCGCGCGACGTCCACCTATGACACGAACGTCTATGTGACGCGTAACTACACCCTCGACATTCCCGAATTCAAGGGAACGCCCATTTATACGGAAGAGGAACTGCGCAGCATCGAGCTGGACGGCAACTATATTCTGATGAACGACATTGTCCTCACGGAGGAATGGGATCCGATCGGAACGTCCGAGATCGAGGACGAGAACGGCGTGCTTCTCCGCGAAGCGGAACCGTTCAACGGCGTGTTTGACGGAAACGGCTACACGATCAGCAACGTTCAGTACGAGGATACGGACGTAGACAGCGGGCAGGTGATCGGGTTCTTCGAACAGATCGGCGGCAGCGGCACGGTGCGCAACCTCGGACTGGAAGGTTCGATCACCGTAAACCGTTGGTCGGGCGGCATTGCCGCGATCAACAGCGGCGTGATTTCCAACTGCTGGAGCGCCATCGACGTGACCTGCGTAGGCGAGCTCGGCGCGGCGGGCGGACTCGTGAGCGATAACCGCGGGCGCGTCGAATACAGCTACTGCATCGGCGCGGTATCCACGCCCAACCGCAGCGCGTCCACGCGTATGGCGGGGCTGTTCGTCAGCGCGGGCGACGTATATTCCTGCTTCGGCGACAAAGACGCGATGGGCACGGAATACTATCAGACGATGACGGGACTGATCCGCAAAGACGAGGTCATGCTTTCGACGTCCGCGATGCAGACGGCGTCCACCTATTCCGAATGGGATTCCCAATACTGGTCGGTTGTCAACGGCAGTTATCCGCAGCTGATCACGCCCGATTTTGTGGCAGGGGAAGAGGAGCCGTTCGTGGCGATCACGAATGCGCCGGGCGACATTGACATCAACATGGTTTACGACTATCAGATCACGGTCGAAGTTTCGGGCGTGGAAGATACGTCGGTGAACTTCTCTCTTGCGGAGGAGACGGACGGCGTGACGATCGGCGAGACGACGGGCGTGCTGACGTTCGATCCCGACTATGTGGGAGATTATTCGCAGGTTACGATCGTGGCTTCGCTGAACGCGTCGCCGGAGACGAGCGCGAGCGCGACCATTACGCTGATCAACAACAATTTTGCACAGACGAACATTTACCGTGTGAAGACGGCGGCGGCTCTGTACCGCGTGGCGACGGACAGCCGTTATCTGGGCGGGGACATCATTCTTGAAAACGATATCGACATTTCCGAATACAACTGGACGGGGATCGGTTCGGCGGCGGCACCGTTTACGGGTACGTTTGACGGACAGGGTTACACGATCAGCGGCTTCAATTCGACGAGTTCGGGACTGTTCGGCTTCATCAACGCGGCGAGCGCGAACACGGTCGCGGTGAAGGACGTGAAGCTGGTCGGCACCATCGACGGTTCGCTCTCCTGGGGCGGCGGTCTGGTCAACACCTTCCAGCGAGGCATTATCGAAAACTGCTTTGTGGACGTGGACATTCTGACGGAATCCGGCCTGCGTGCGGGCGGATTTGTGGGTGTCAACTCGGAAGACACGAACCCGAACCAGACGACGATCCGTCATTGTATCTCGGTGGGCAAGGTCAGCACGGGCGGCAACACGGACACGGCGGGCGCATTTGCGGCGGCCAACAACGGGGCGATGCAGTACTGCTTTGCCGATGCGACCAACAGCGGAACGGACAAACTGATTTCCTTCGGCGGTGAGGTTGCGACCTGCGCCGTGTACACGGATCTTGAAATGCGCACGGCTTCGACGTTTACGGACGAGATGCTCAGCGACGCTCTCTGGCACAAACAGGATGCGAGCTGGCCGACTCTGCTGCACGACGGGTTTGTCGCGCCGCAGACGGAGACGTACGTCTACATTGATTTTGACAGAGTGGTGGACGTTTACACCGAAACGACGGTGCAGCTGAACGCCAAGGAATACACGGCGGGCGACGTGGAGGCAGTCTTTGCGATCGCGGGAAGCGTGACGGGCGTGCAGATCAGCGAAAGCGGTCTTCTCACCTTTGATGCAAGCTTTGTGCCCGGCACGGCGTTCACGGTAACGGCGACGTACGCAGGCGTGACGGCGGAAAAGACGATCCGTACGACCTCTTCGGCACCGGTCGGAATCGGCACGGCGGACGAACTGTATGCTTTAACGCAGGCGGGTGCGGATCTGTCGCGCGACTATTACCTCACGGCGGACATCGATCTGAGCAGCTTGGGCAGCTGGCCCGGGATCCCGACCTTTACGGGTACGTTTGACGGGCGCGGACACACCATCAGCGGCTTCAATGCGGCGACGGGTCTGTTCACGACGCTGAATGCGGCCGATCAGAACACGGTCATCGTGCAGAATCTGCGGCTGGAAGGGACGATGACGGGCGGAGCCTGGACGGGCCCTCTCGCCAACAAATTCAACCGCGGTATCGTGCAGAACTGCATCATCGACGTCGACGTGACGGCGTCGGGCGGTGCGTGCGGGCTTGTCTTCGGCGTCATTATCGACGGCAGTGAGGCGGGCGTGAACGGCAGCGCGGTGGCGACCTTCCGCAATTCCGTGATCCTGGGCACGGCGCACGCGGAGAATTACGCGGCGTCCGGCTGGATGAAGACGATCGGCGCGATCGGCGGTGCGGTCAACGGCATGGTGGAGAACGTGTTCTACAATTCTGCGAACGCGTCGGCGACGCTGACGAACGGGCAGGTCGTTGCGGCTTGCGCGAAGACGGAAGAGGAGCTGAAAGCGGCTTCTACCTATTCCGCATTCGATACTTCCGTTTGGGAGATCGC
Organism: uncultured Clostridia bacterium; assembly: GCA_944368925.1. Taxonomy (GTDB): domain Bacteria; phylum Bacillota; class Clostridia; order Christensenellales; family Borkfalkiaceae; genus Borkfalkia. The sequence continues at coordinate 69,140 of CALVXG010000006.1, forward strand.
CGAGGGCAGCTATCCGGCGCTCAAAGTACAGGCATAAGGACAAACAAGCCGCGCTTTTGCGCGGAGAAATACGGGGGCGGACGATGCCGTCCGCCCCTCCCTTCTACGGGAGAGCTTACAAGTATGATCAAATTCGGAACGGGCGGTTTCCGCGGAGTGATCGGAGCCGACTTCACAAAAGAGAATGTTCAGCTGGCAATACAGGCGCTTTGCAATATTGCCAAACGCAGCAAGAGCGACAAACCCGTCATTGTCGGGTACGACTATCGTTTTTGTTCGGAATTTGCCTGCCGGTGGGCGGCGGAAGTTTTGGCCGGCAACAAGATCAAGTGCTGGCTTTACGTCAAGCCGATGCCTACGCCTGCGATCATGCAGGTCGTGCAGAGCAGGGGATTGGATTACGGCGTGATGATCACGGCGAGCCACAACCCTTATTATTATAACGGCGTCAAGCTGTTTATGAAAGGCGGCGTGGATGCGGACGTCGCGTTTACGGGAGAGATCGAGCGCGAATGCGCGAAGATCGAAAAGATCGAATCTGTCTCCGTCGAAGAGGGCGAAGCGGAAGGGTATATCGAAAAAGTCGATTTTTCGAGACAATATCTTGACAACATCAAGTCTTTTCTGGACTTGGAACATATACGCAAAAATCATTGCAAGATCCTGTACAACGATCTGTTCGGGGTCGGGGCGGTGTGTCTGAAACCGCTCGCAAAGGAGTACGAGATCGCGCAGTTCGACTGTGTCAACGACAAGCGCGACGCGCTGTTCGGGGGGCTTTTGCCGAATCCGATCCGTCCGATGATGCTTTCGATGCGGGACAAGGTGCTGGAAGGCGGCTACGATTTTGCGATGGCGACGGACAGCGACAGCGACCGTCTCGGCATTCTGGACGAGCACGGGAACTATGTGGACAGCAACGACATTCTCGCCTGCCTGTACTATTATCTGGTGCGTTACCGCGGAATGCGCGGGGACGTGGTCAAGAACTGTGCGACGAGCATACTTTTGGATATGCTGGCCAAAAAGCTGGGATTTGAATGTCACGAAGTGGACGTCGGGTTCAAAAACATTTCCTCCAAGATGCTGGAAACGGACGCGCTCATCGGCGGCGAAAGCTCGGGCGGGCTTACGGTGCGCGGCTATGTGATGGGCAAAGACAGCGTATTTTCGGCGTCGCTGTTCATGGAGATGGTCATCTGCATGAACAAACCCGTTTCGGAGATCGTGCGCGAGGTACATACGTTTGCGGGGTACGATTACGCGATCGAGGAAGAGACGCTCACCTTTTCGGACATCGGACAGGTGCGCGAGCGCCTGGCGGGAGGTCAGCCCGATTTCGGGAAACGTCCCAACAGAGCGGGGCATCTCAATTCCAATTACAAGTACTATTTTGACGACGGGTGCTGGGTGCTGATCCGCATGAGCGGAACTGAACCCGTGGTGCGGGTGTTTGCGGAGATGAAGACGCCCGAAGAGAGCAGCGGGAAGATTTCCGCCGTAAAAAAATTTTTCGATACAATGGAGCAAGATCGTGCTGTACAATGAATTTACCGATCTGATCGGACAAATCGAGGCGCTGGAAGCGGGCCGTTCTGCGGCGGAAGCGCTTCCCGAAAAATGTTATTTCTTAGACCGTGACACCGTGCTGTGCTATCCGCGCAGCACGGGCGACAGCCGTTTCCCGTACGGTACGGGCGGCTATACTTTGTGGGCGCACTCTTCCGGATATCTTTCCGTCAACGAGAGCACTTTTTACGTGATCCAGCCTGCCGACGAGGGGAAGGAACCTTACCTTGCATTCTTCGGTGGTATCAAAAACGGGGATACGTATACCCCTGTTTCGGTCACGGGGACGGCGAGACAGCCCGTCGAGAAAGTGCAGCGCTATACCGTATTCACGCCCAAATGCGTGTACTACATAGCGCGCGCGGAAGGGGTGGATTTTTGCCTGCGCTGCTACAACGGGTCGGACAAAGACAAGCAGACGGTATTTTCGCTGCTCGCTTTAAACCGTACGGACAGCGAAAAAGAGATCTATCTTTCGGCGTTTTTCAACTGTCTTTTGATGTATTCTCCCTATGAGAGCAACGAGACGAAGTGGTTCAAATCCTGTAAAGTAAAGGGCGACAGGTACGTCTTTCACAGCGTGGTCGATCTCGACCGCCGCACGCACGTGGACAACAGCGCCGTGCTGCAGGTGATCGGGAGCGAGAAGGCGTGCGCGCGCTTTGCGACGACTTCGCGCGCGGACTGCGCGGGCGGCGTGTCCGAGAGCTTGAACTGTGCGGCGCCTCTGTTTACGGGCAAATATGCCGAATGCCGTCCCGCGTGCAAGTTTACGGATACGGCGGCGGCGGGCAATATGCTGCATTTCAGGGTGGGGGCGGGCGAAACCGTCCGCGCCGATTATGTGCTCAAAGTATTTGCGGGTTCGACGCCCGACGAGATAGCGGACGCGCCCCTTCCCGCTTCGTTTGCGCAGATCGACGAGGCGATCGCGGAAGATTCCCGCCGTGCAAAAGAGGAGTATGAGCAGCCCGGAATGGTCAATATGCGCTTTGACGGCGCGCTCGACGGCGCGGCGGCGGGCGGACTTTTGTCCGATTTTCTGCACAACGTACAGCGGCAGGTGTGGTATTGCGCGCTGGCGAAGAATTCGGGCGTATCCCTGCTCGGGATCCGCGACGTGTTCCAGCAGCTCGAAGCGTGCCTGATCTGGGCTCCGCAGTCCTGCCGCGCGAAGATCATCGAAGCGCTGTCGTTTACGAACGTGGACGGCCGCCTGCCCAGGCAGTATTCGCTGCCCCCGCGCGAGGGTGCGGTTCCGCAGATGGATCTGCGCGCCTTTATCGACCAGGGCGTCTGGGTCATCAACACGGTGTACCAATATTTGTGCTATACCGAAGATTATTCCATACTCGATGAAGTATGTTCCTATCTTGATTTTACGGACGGCACCGTCAAACTTACAAACGAAAAGGGGACTGTCCTCGATCATTTGCTTCGCATTACGAAATATCTGACCGATCATATCGATTACGAAAAGACGCATTGTCTGCGGATCATGTACGGCGACTGGAACGACGCGCTGGACGGACTGGGCACGACCGCCGATCCGGGCAAGGAATACGGTACGGGCGTTTCGGTCATGGCGACGCTGCAGCTGTACGCAAACCTGCACGAGATGAGCGAGATCCTGGCGCATACGGGCGGGCATGACGATACGATCGCGTTCTACGCGAAGACGCGCGATCTGCTCCGTGCGGGGCTGGAAAAGTATGCGATCGTGCAAAAGGGCAAGGAACGGCGCATTCTGCACGGCTGGGGCGACAAATACAGTTACCAGGTCGGCGGGTTCTGCGACGTGGACGGAAAGGCGCGCGACGGGCTGGTCGTCAACGCATATTGGATCATTTCGGGCGCGATCGAGTGGGATCGCACGCTCAAAGAGGATATTCTGGCGGGGTATCGCAGGCTGGACAGCAAGTACGGTTTGAAGACGTTCGAACCCTTCTTTGACAAGGGCGTCAAGGGAGTGGGACGCATCGTGAACCTGCCCAAGGGCACGGCGGAAAACGCGGCGACGTACATACATGCCACGATGTTCGGGATCTGGTCGCTGTTCATGGTCAACGAGAGCCGTGCGGCGTTCGGGCAGATCGCGAAGGTCTTGCCGATCACGCACAAGAAGCTTTCGACGACGCCGTTCGTCATGTCCAATTCCTACGTTTACAACGAGGAATTCGGCATGGACGGGGAGTCGATGTCCGACTGGTTCACGGGCAGCGCAAACGTGCTGATCAAGACGTTCGTGCGGTTCGTGTTCGGGCTTCAGCCTTCGCTTTCCGATCTGACGGTGCAGCCTGCAAGCTATATTCCGTATGAGAAGTGCAGGATAGAGGTGAACATAAAGGGATGCGTCGTGACCCTCGAATACCGCAAGGAAGGCAGAGGCCGCCGCACGTTCTTAGTGGACGGAAAAGAGATAAGCGCCGTTGACGACGGATTCCATGCGGAAAAGATCGTATTGCCCGAAAGTGCCGTCAAGGGTCATAAAAAATTGTTGATTTCTGTAATAGACTGACTTATAATATATGTGTATTCATAGTGAAGCAATACAAGGGCATGAGAGAGAGGTGTGTATACATGTTCAATAAAGGGCAAAACCAGACGGTGGTGCGCGACAATAACATGAAGCTGATATTGTTTTCGCTTCTGGAAAACAATATGTCGTGTTCCGATCTGGCGGATAAATTGCTTTTGAGCAAGCCGGCCATGACCAAAATCACATCGGAGATGATCGATCTCGATCTTATCGTATCGGGAGGAACGCAGGATCGTCGTCCCGCGATCGGGTTGGGCAGGAAGAAGTCGTATCTGTCCATCAACGAAAACGTAGGCGTGGTGGCGGCGATCGACTTTTCGACCGTCAACATCAGCGTGGGGCTCTACAATCTGAACGGGAAAGAGATCGCCGTGCGCGAGCTTGCGGATGCCGAATTTATCACCAAAGAGGTTCTTGCGCGGGTCGCGGAGCTTTTGAGCGGATTGATGGAGCAATGTGCGGACGGGCGCGAGCTCTTGTGTCTTTGTATCGGTGCGTCGGGTAAGATCGACAAAGAGACGGGAAACATCGTGGAATCGATCAAATTCCGCGACTGTCTGGACGTCAACGTCAAGGAATTTTTCGGGAAGCGTTTTTCCACCGAGGTGCTGGTGAAAAACGACATGGATCTCGCGCTTTTGGCGGAAACCAAATACGGCGCTCTTTGCGACGGCGTGCGGGATGCGCTCCTTTTGTACATCGATTCCGGTCTCGGCGGCGCGGTGCTGTCGGACGGACAGATCATTTCGGGACACCACGGTTTTGCGGGGGAGTTCGGCCTGATCGTCACCGTCGACGACGACGGCTCCGAACAGCCGTACGACTGCATCGTGTCCGTCAACGCGATCAAGGACAAATTGCGCAAATACCAGAAAGAGAGCGGCGTTCAATTGTTGGCGGAGGGATTTCGGTTCCGCGACGTGGCGGCGAAATTCAAAGAAGGGAATCCCGCCGTGCGCAGGATCGTGTTCCGCTCGGCGGATTTTGTCGCAAGGCTGATTGCGGGGATGGCAAACATGCTCGATTCGGGGCGCATTTTGATTTCGGGGCGCGTGCGCGCGTTTGGGGACGAATACCTGCGGCGCATCAATGAAAATCCGCTGCTTGGCAGACGGAAAAACGAAGTGGTCTATTCCGGTATGGAAAAACCCGTTCTGCGCGGGGCTGTGTTCCATGCCATCGAGGCGTCGTTCGATATTCTCATCACCCGTCGCCGCGTGGACCAGGGTCTGCGCCGCGAGGTTTAAAAGTTTGGAGGCAGGTTTATGAAACAGGAGATAAAGAAAGTAATGTATGTGCCCGACGGCGAGTCGGAAGAGCAGGCGTTGGCGCGTACGACGCACCTTTGCATTTCCGCGCACCAGGACGACATTGAGTTTATGGCCTATTCGCCCATTGCGGAGTGCTTCGGCCGCAGCGACCGCTGGTTTGCGGGCGTGGTGGTAACGGACGGCGCGGGAAGCCCGCGCAACGGGCTGTATGCGGACTTTACCGACGAGGACATGAAAGAGATCCGCATCAAAGAGCAGAAAAAGGCGGCATGCGTGGGCGAATACAGTTTTCAGATGCTGCTCGGGCATCCTTCCAAGCAAGTCAAGGATGCGGAAGATCTTTCCGTCACGGAAGAACTTGTCGGAATACTGCGCGCGGTGCGTCCGCGGTTTCTGTATACGCACAATCTTGCCGACAAGCACGATACGCACGTAGCCACGGCGCTTCGGGTCATTGCGGCGCTGCGCAAGCTCGCGCCGGAGGAGAGGCCCGAAAAAGTGTTCGGGTGCGAAGTTTGGCGCGATCTCGACTGGATGTGCGACGAGGAAAAAATATTTTTGGATTGCGGAGCGCATCCGAATATAGCGCGCTGTCTTTCGGGCGTGTTTGACAGCCAGATCGTGGGCGGCAAGCGTTACGAGCTGGCGGTAGAGGGGCGCAGGCTTGCCAATGCGACGTTTTCGGCAAGTCATGCCTGCGACACGTACAGCGCCCTCAGCTATGCGATGGACCTGACCCCGCTCATGGATGAGAAGACGGACATTGCGGCGTACGTGACGGGATATATTGACCGTTTCCGTGCCGAAGTGGAGGGAAGGCTTTCCGCTTTTTCCCCGAAAGGCAGGGCATAAAGGAAGAATAATTTTTACGGAAAGAAGGGAATTATGGATTTCAAAAATACGTTGATGTGGAAGGAACTGAACGAAGGCCCCGCCATTCTTCACGACATTGCCGTGAAGAATGCGCCCGTTCTCTCTGAAATTGCCGCGGCGCTTAAAGGCAAGGAAATTTCCTGCGTCTTTACGGCGGCGCGCGGGACGAGCGATCATGCGATGCTCTGGTTCAAATATCTGACGGAAAGCACGGTAGGTCTGCCCGTGGCGAGTGCGGCGCCCAGCGCGGCGACTATCTACGGCGGAAAGATGCACCTGGAACACGCGCTGGTCGTCGGATGCTCGCAGAGCGGCAAAGCGGCGGACGTTTTGGAGATTGTCCGCAGCGGGAACGCGTGCGGGGCGGTCACGGTGGCGATCACTAACGACGAAAACAGCCCTCTTGCGAAAGAGGCAAAGTTTCATCTGTTCTGCTGCGCGGGCGAGGAAAAGAGTGTTGCCGCAACCAAGACGTTCACGGCGCAGCTCTATGTTGCGGCGCTTTTAGCTGCATGCCTGGGCGGGCCGAAAGGGGACGATGACTGGAGCGAACGGTTATGCAAACTCGTGCCTGCCGTCGATGCCGCAACGGACAACATTGCGGCGGCTTTCGGAAAGGCGGAGGAATGTTTCGTGCTTTCGCGCGGCCTGTCGGCGGCGATTGCGTTCGAGTGCGCGCTGAAATTACAGGAAACGTGTTATATCCGTGCGCGCGCCTACCACAGTTCGGATTTTTACCACGGGCCGATGGCGATGATCGGGCACGGAACGAAGGTGATTTTGTTTGCTTCCAAGCACAGCATCACGCCCGAGACGGACGGGGTTCACCGTGCCGATTACGTGCATTGCGCGCAGAAGATGACGGAGCTGGGTGCGGACTTGTACGTTATCACGGACGATGCGGAAGCGTTTGCGGGAATGCCCGTCAACATCACGGAAGTACCCGGCGGCAAAAACGAGGACGAGACGAGTTTTGTCTTTGCGCTTGCCGTGCAGATGCTCGCCTGCAAAGTCAGCTGCGGGCGCGGGCTTTCGCCCGATGCGCCCCGCGCATTGAAGAAAGTGACCGTCACGCGCTGACGGATCGATACGGAAAAAACGTTTTCTTGTCAAACGGCAAGAAAACGTTTTTTTTATGGAAAACGCCGCTTTTGCGGCGAGGAGCGCACGAAGAAGCGAAAGAGTACAAAAGGGAGAGGTCGGTGCCGAATACATTTATCGGAAAGCAAAAAATGTTAAAAAACAGAAAATAAAAAATAATTTTTATAAAGATATCAGATTGAAAAATTCATAAAAATATTTTATAATGGGGAAGACGTTGCCAAGCGGCAATGAACGAAGCGGAGGCAAAGATGGATAAATTTATTTGGGGCGTAGCGACGGCGGCGGCGCAGGTGGAAGGCGGCTTTGACGAAGACGGAAGGGGCCTTAGCATCTGGGACGTATTCAGCCGTATTCCGGGTGCGATCCGGAACGGTGACAGGCCGGACGAAGCCTGCGACAGTTATCACCGTTGGAAAGAGGACATTGCGCTGATGAAAGAGCTGGGCATAAACGGGTATCGTTATTCGGTGTCTTGGTCGCGCGTTCTGCCCGAGGGGAAGGGAAAGGTCAATCAAAAGGGATTGGATTATTACCGCCGCCTGACGGACGCATTGGAAGAAGCGGGGATCGCACCCAACATAACGCTGTACCATTGGGATCTGCCGTACGAACTGGAGCGGCTGGGCGGCTGGCTGAACCGTGACGTGGCGGACTGGTTTGCAGACTATGCGGAGATCATTTTTAAAAACATACCGAACGCGAAACTTTTTGCGACGCACAACGAGCCGATCGCGACGTATGTCGGCTATGCGCTCAAGGGGTTTGCGCCGGGGTTCGGTCTGGAGAAATACGGACGCCAGGCGAATCATAATCTGCTGCTCTCGCACGGGAAAGCGGTGGAGCGGTTCCGTGCAAGCGGGAACAAGGCGAAAATAGGGATCGTGGTGGATATCTGGAACCGTGTGCCTGCGGATCCCGCATCGGAGGCGGACGTTGCCTTGGCGCGGGAGCAGAACGGGCTTGCGCACGGGAGTTATCTTTCACCGATTTTCTGCGGGGAATACAACCCGTATGTGGAAGAGATGATGCGGCGGCAGGGGATCCGTATCGAGCGGGAAGAGGGAGATCTTGCGAAGATCGGAGCGCCTCTGGATTTTTACGGACTGAATTGTTACAATCGTATTGTGGTCAGCGCGCGCCCGGACGTTGACGTACGCAAGGTGATCGCGCAGAACGGGGGCAACTTCCTGGACAACGGAAACGAGGTGTACCCCGATGCGATCTACGATGCGCTGAAAATCGCGCGGGACGAGTACAACGTACACATTCCCGTTTACATTACGGAGAACGGTGTCGGTTTTGAGAACGAAAAGGAACAGGACGGAAAGATTTGCGACGAGCAGCGCATCGGATATCTGAAAGGCGCGTTTGCGTCTTTGGAGCGCGCCAAACGCGATGGGTTTGACGTGCGCGGGTATTTCCTTTGGTCGCTGGTGGATAACTTCGAATGGAACGCGGGATACTCCATGAAATTCGGTATCTGCACGCGGGACAGACAGAAAAAGGCGAGCGCGGATTTTTATAAAAACTGGATCGCCGCGCATCGGAATTTCTGATACGTCAATTTAAAATTACCGTAAAACGAGAGCCCGCCGGCGCAGTGATCTGCGCCGGCGGGTAAATTTTTATTGGAATGATAGAAAATGCAGGGGGAGGTTATCTGTTTTTATCGCCCCATTCGCACATGCCATCGAGGATGGGCATGAGCGATTTACCGCGTTCGGAGAGGCTGTATTCCACTTTCGGGGGGATCTGCGGGTATTCTTTGCGGACGATAAGGCGGTCGGCTTCCAATTCTTTCAAAGAGCTGGAAAGAGTTTTATAGGAAATACCTTTGATATAGCGCTGCAATTCGTTGTAGCGTACGACGCCGAATTCCATCAGTGTGTACAAAATGGTCATTTTGTATTTTCCGCTGATCAGAGAAAGGGTATAACTGAAGCCCGTATCCGAAAGTTTTTCGCTCGCGATGCACCGCTGTGTATTTTTCTCCATGTTTACCTCATTTACACTATACTTTTGGTTAGTATCACACTTTAATGTGCGTACTTGACAAAATGATTATATCGTATATAATAAAATTTGTCAAGATTTGGCAGGAGGTGTTTTTGTGAAAGTATTGTTGATAAACGGCAGTCCGAACGAGAAGGGGTGCACGTATACGGCGCTGACGGAAGCGGGTGTGACGTTAAACAAGCGCGGCATAGACACGGAACTTTTCTGGATCGGGAAAAAGCCGATCGCGGGGTGTATCGATTGTAAAAAGTGTTTTGGAAGGGGCGAATGCGTCTTTGATGACAAAGTCAACGAACTGGCGCGCAAGTTGAGCGAATACGACGGGATGATCGTAGGCTCGCCCGTGTATTATGCGGGGCCTTCGGGGCAGCTGACGGCGTTTCTTGACCGATTGTTTTATTTTAACGAGGCGAAGATGGCAGGGAAGCTCGCGGCGGCGGTCGTATCGTGCAGGCGCGGCGGAGCGAGTGCGGCGTTTGACAGGCTGAATAAGTATTTTTTGATTTCCAACATGCACGTGGTGGGATCGCAGTACTGGAACCAGGTACACGGGTTTACGCCCGAAGACGTCCGAAAGGACGGGGAAGGATTGCAGACCATGCGCACGTTAGGCGAGAATATGGCGTGGCTTTTGAAGTGTATCGAAGCGGGAAAAAAGGCGGGCGTAGCGTTTCCTGTCTATGAAGAGCGGATACGCACGCATTTTATAAATTGACGGAGGAATAGTTTATGAGATCGGCGATCAAAGAATATGAAGCGGTGGAAGCGGCGGCTATGAATTTTGTAAAGAGTGTAGCCGAAGGTGACAGCAAGTATGCGAAGCAGCTGTTTACGGACGAAGCGGTTCTGTTCGGGTATCTGGACGGGAAGCTGGAACACGGTTCGATCGAGCAATTCTATCGGAACGTGGACACGGTGGGCGGCGATAAAAATTTCAAAGCGCGCGTCGACGTGATCGCGCTGGAAGAGACGCTCGCGGTCGTGCGGGTGCTGGAAGAGAATTGGGGCAACCGCATCGATTTTACCGATTATCTGCTGCTTTTAAAAATGGACGGAGAATGGAAGTGCGTAGCGAAAGCGTACAACCAGAATTCAGATACGATCAAAAAATAAGGAGATGCTGTTATGAGTAAAAAGATTGTTGTGATCACGGGCAGCCCGCGCAAGAACGGGAACAGTTTTGCGATGACGGAAGCGTTTGTTAAAGCGGCGGAAGCGGAAGACTGCGAAGTGACGCGCTTTGACGCGGCATTTATGAAGCTGGGCGGGTGCCATGCCTGCGAAACTTGTTTCAGCAAGGGGAAGGCGTGTTCTTTTGACGACGATTTCAACAAGATCGCGCCTTACATAGGAGAAGCGGACGGCATTGTCTTTTCGACGCCTGTCTACTGGTATTCTTATCCCGCGCAGATCAAATGCGTGATCGATAAGATTTATTCTTTCTGCGTTGCGGGGAAAGCCGTAGCGGATAAAAAGTGCGCCCTCATCGCTTGCTGCGAGGAAGAGGACAAGACGGTTTTGGACGGGGTGCGCGTGCCGTACGAGCGCACTGCGGCGCTGCTCAAATGGAAATCGGTGGGCGAAGTTCTCGTGCCGGGCGTACTCAACCCGGGAGATATAGACAAGACAAACGGCAAGGAAGAAGCCGCGGCGCTTGCTAAAAAATTCTGATACCTGTTACAGGATTCCGAATACGGCGGCTGCGGCAAAATACGGCCACAGCCGCCGCGATAAAAATGCACAAAGGGACGGGCAGAACATCTGCCCGTCCCTTTGCCGTGCAAAAATTTTGAAGTGCGCGCGGAGAATGGGGCCGTTTTTTTCTTGGCGCTCAGCTTTCCGCAATCACTTTGCGCAGACAATCGAGAAAGAGCTGCGCAGGCTTCGTAAAGACGTCGTATTTTTTCCAGATGAGATCGAGGTGCGTGTGCAGGGGCGGCGAGAGCGGCTTGAAACACAATCCGCTGTCTCCCGCGGTATTGACGATGTTCCCCAATCCGACGGCGTACCCCATTCCCGCCTTCACGAACAGGGAAGCGTTGTAGAGCAGGTTGTATTGCTCTTTCAGATCCATATCCGTTTCTCCTTCTCCGAACCAGGCGCGCAGCTGGCTTCCGCGGCGCAGGGACTGCATCGAGCACAGAAGGGGTTTGTTGCGCAGATCTTCTTTGGTGATCGAATCGTTTGCGGCCAGCGGACTGTCGTCGCGCATCAGAACGCCCCATTCGTCGGCAAGGGGCAGCCGCAGGGAATGATAGCGGGAAATGTCGGGTACGTCCACAACGACGCCGAAATCGAACAGGCCCTTGTCGAGTTTCTCTAAAATATCTTCCGCGTCTCCGCTGAAAAATCGGAAGCGTACCGCAGGGCAGAGTTTTTGCACTTCGCAGGCGGCGCGCGCGATCGTGATCACGGCATGGCTTTCCCCGCCGCCGATGGCCACTTCGCCCGAAATCTCGCCGTTCGGAATGCGCAGCTCAGCCTGCGTCTTTTCGTACAGCTCGACCATTTCTTCCGCCCTTTTTTTCAGAAGCAGCCCCGTTTCCGTGAGAGTGATCTTGCGGCTTCCCCGCAGAAAGAGCGGGCGGCCTATTTCTTTTTCAAGGCTCTGCATCTGTTTGGAAAGGCTGGGCTGGGCGATATACAAACGCTCCGCCGCCTTCGTGATGCTCTGTTCCTGCACCACGGCAAGAAAATATCGCAGTACCCGAAGTTCCATGATTTTCTCCTTTTTTGTCTTATTATAACAGGTAAATATATAGCTGTCAACTATGGATAGATATTCTGTATATATATTTGACATACTTATGCGGAGAGACTATACTGGAACCGAATCTGAAAGCGGAAAGCCGCCGCGCGCATCAGAAAAAAGATGAAAAATGCAGGCGGCGGGGCAGGGCGGCGGAAGGAAAGGCGCGGCGCCTTGCGAGGGAAAATCGTTTTCGGCAGAGAAAGGAGCAGAGATGACGGCGAAAGAATACATTGCATATGTCAAAGAGCATTCCTATCTTACGGCGGGTTCGCCCGTGCATGCCTGTATGCACGAAGCGGCGGAGGAAGCGCGGCGGATCACGTGTGAGATCAATAATTCGTTTCACACGGCGCAGGAGCTGCGGGCGTTGTTTTCGGAACTGATCGGCAAGCCCGTGGACGAGGGGTTCGGGCTGTTTCCGCCCGTATATTCCGACTTCGGGAAGAATATTACGCTCGGGAAGAGAGTTTTTATCAACGAAGGGTGCTGTTTCCAAGATCAGGGAGGCATTGAGATCGGGGACGATTGTCTGATCGGGCACCAGGTGGTGTTTGCGACCGTCAATCACGATCAGGATCCCGAAAAGCGCGGGAACATGGAGCTTGCACCCATAAAGATCGGAAAGCGCGTATGGATCGGCGCGCACGCAACCATCCTGGCGGGCGTCACCATCGGCGACGGTGCGATCGTAGCGGCGGGCGCGGTTGTCACCAAAGACGTACCGACGGGTACCGTCGTGGGCGGGGTTCCCGCGAGGGTGATCAAAAAAATCGGGAAGAACTGAAAAAACAAGAAACGCACGGCCGCTTAAAAACAGCATGGGAACATCCGGACGAAAAAGGAGAACGGTATGGAGGAACAGAAATTGGTATTGACGGAGGAATGGGACAAAACATTTCCGAAAAGCGACAAGACGGAGCACACGAAAGTGACTTTTCACAATCGTTACGGCATTACGCTGGCGGCGGATCTGTACAAGCCGAAGGGGGCGCAGGGGAAACTGCCCGCGGTTGCGGTGGCGGGGCCGTTCGGTGCGGTGAAGGAACAGGCGGCGGGACTGTACGCGCAGACGCTTGCGGAACGCGGTTTTCTTACGATCGCGTTCGATCCTTCGTTCACGGGCGAGAGCGGCGGAGAGGTGCGAAACGTGGCTTCGCCCGATATCAATACGGAAGATTTTTGTGCGGCGGTGGACTTTCTGTCCGTGCAGGAGAATGTCGATTCCGGCCGCATCGGTATTCTCGGGATCTGCGGCTGGGGCGGCATGGCGCTGAACGCGGCGGCGATCGACACGCGCATCAAAGCGACCGTTACGTCCACCATGTACGACATGAGCAGGGTGATCGCGAACGGGTATTTTGATTCCATGGACGAGGATGCCCGCTATAAACTGCGGGAACAGCTCAACGCACAGCGCACCGCTGATTATAAGAGCGGCAGTTATGCGCTTGCGGGAGGAGTTTCGGACAGCATACCCGACGACGCTCCGTTCTTTGTCAAAGATTATTACGCTTATTACAAGACGAAGCGCGGCTATCATCCCCGTTCGCTCAATTCCAACGGCGGGTGGAACGTCACGTCGGCGCTGTCTTTTCTGAATATGCCTCTTTTGTCATATGCGGGGGAAATACGGAGCGCGGTGCTCGTCGTGCACGGGGACAAGGCGCATTCCTGCTATTTCAGCAAGGACGCGTTCGCGAAGCTCAAAGGGGATAACAAGGAACTGCTTTTGATCCCCGGCGCGGTGCACACCGATCTGTACGATAACCGCAACCTAATACCTTTTGACAAGATCGAAAATTTCCTGCGAACCTATTTAAAATAACGTTCAACGCCCTCCCGCGCAGAAAGCGCGGGAGGGCGTCGGCGTAAAAATTGCAGTACGTATAGAAATTTTTATTGCGAACGGGCGCGGTCATACGTTTTCGGTGCGGTGCAGGCGGAAATAATTTTTATGATAATCGAGGATCCCTTCGCGGTGCATTTTGGCGAGCTCTTTGGAGAGGGCGGTGCGCTCCACGTTCAGATAATCGGCCATCTGCTGGCGGTCGAAGGCGATGCGGAATTCATTGCGGCCGTGTCGGACTGCTTCGGCGGAAAGAAATGTCATCGCCTTTGCCCGTATGCCCTTGGCGGTCATGCAGAAGATCCTGTTTGACCAGGCGAGGTTTTTTTGCGTCGAGAGCAAAAGGAGGTTGCGGACCAGCTTAAAGTACCAGGGCTTTGCGCCGTTTTCGGGGGAAAGGAGAACGCCGATATTCACAAAGAGGATCTTGCTCGCCTGTGCGGCGGTGACATCGACCAGCAGGGGGACGCCGCAAAAGGCGTACGTTTCGGCGAAAGCGTCGCCCTCGGTCAAATTGTGCAGAATGACGCGGTTTCCCCAAAGATCGATGTTTTCGATATAGACTTTTCCTTCGAGCACGATCCCGAACTCTTTTGTTTTGTCGCCCGTCCGAAATAGGACGGCGTCTTTTTCGTATGCCGCGGTGCGCAGGCCGCCGCAAGATTGCATCTGGCCGTATTCTTCTTGTGTAATGTTCGCAAAGATGACGTTTCGGACGGGAATCATAAAATTTACCTCATTTTCGTGGTTTAAACAACGTACTTTTTGAAAAGATTGTACTATACTATGACCGACAAGTCAAGGAGGAAGACGGAAATGATACGGAAAATTATACAGATCGACGAAGAGAAGTGCAACGGATGCGGCGCGTGTGCCAAAGCGTGTCACGAAGGGGCGATCGGGATGGTGAACGGGAAGGCGAAACTTTTGCGGGACGATTATTGTGACGGACTGGGCGATTGTCTGCCCGCCTGCCCGACCAATGCGATCCGTTTTGTGGAAAGGGAAGCGGCGGCATACGATGCCGCGGCGGTTGCGGCGCATCAGAAAAAAGGACAGCCGCATGCGGGGTGCCCGGGAAGCAGGATGCACCGTTTCGACCGCGGACAAGAGGTCTCGTCTTTGCGGGAGACGGAAGTGCCGCAGTCGCAGTTGCGGCAATGGCCCTGCCAGATCAGGCTGGTGCCCGTCAACGCGCCGTATTTTGACGGGGTGAAACTTCTTATCGCGGCAGATTGCACGGCGTATGCATACGCGAACATGCACAGAGACTTTATGTGCGGGAAAATTACGCTCGTGGGCTGCCCGAAGCTGGACGGCGTAGATTACAGCGAAAAGCTGACGCAGATTTTGGAGAACAACGATATTGCAAGCGTCACCGTTGTGCGCATGGAAGTGCCTTGCTGCGGCGGGTTGGAGGCGGCGGCAAAGGCGGCGCTGAAAAGGAGCGGCAAGTTCATTCCCTGGCAGGTCGTCACGATTTCGGTGGACGGAAAAATTCTGGACTGAACAAAAAATTCTATGCGGAGGGACAGTATGAGCGTTAAGATCAAAAAATATTGCAAAAAAAGGAGTGGTAACGCTGAGGGAGCAGGTCTCTTATCAGGAGGGGCAGATCGTCAGTAAAACGCTGGCGCAAAACGGCGCGGTGAGCATTACGCTGTTCGCCTTCGCGAAGGGCGAGGAGATCAGCACGCACGCCTCCGGAGGAGACGCCATGGTCACGTGCCTGGACGGGGTCGGGAAAATTACCATAGACGAAGAAGATTTTCTGCTTCGGGAAGGGCAATCGATCGTGATGCCCGCAGGGCATCCGCACGCGGTACGCGGCGAAGAAAATTTTAAAATGCTGCTTACGGTCGTATTTTAAAAGAGAATACAGGCCGCGGGGTTCGGCAAAAGCCGAACCCCGCGGCCTGTATTTTTTCAAAACAAACAAAGGCCTTCGTCCGCGTATTTTTGCGGGCGAAGGCCTTTTGTCAAATATACGAAAGACAAAGAGATGGCAAGATACCGCGCCGAAAACAGAGAGGGATCGCGCGGTCAAAATTATTTACAAAAAGGGAGAAAAATAGTAAAATAAATCGGCTTGAATTTATTAAGTTGCGCAAAATGTAGATATAGAAAATGCATAAGGAGAAAGAGATGGCAAGCAAAAGCAGGGTACGTGCATTGATAATTTTGGCGATCGCCATGGTATTGGCGTGGGGCGCGGGCATTTTCGGGCTGGCGCAGACGTGGGCGGAGGCGAGCTTTCGCGTAGATAAGATCACGCGCTCGCACGAATATCTGACAGAAGGGTATCTGAACGCCTATGCGGTGGCGCCCGAAAAGATCGCAAGTTACGAGAGCAACGGCTCCAACTGGGGGCCGAACGTATTGGCGCGGGCGTTTGACCGCAATTTTGACACGTTTTGGGAGACGAACAGGATCAACGGTTCGAATTTTACAAACACGGTGACGATCGGTTTTACGGAAAAGGTGCAGGCGGACCGTCTTGTCTTTGCCACGCGCAGGGACGTGACGGGGAAAGGTTTCCCGCTGACGGCGACGTTTTTGATTTCGGAGGATGGAACGGAATACGAGCGGATCGGTTCGGGGTCGGTGGAGCTTTGCACCAATGTTTTGGTGTACCGTCTGGACAAAGCGTACGAATTCCGTTTTTTCCGCTTTGAATACACCGAAGTGAATCCCGCCCAGGAGCAGCGCTGCAGCGCGGCGGAGTTTATCTTTTTTAAGCCGGAAGAGGAATGCGTTTCGCAGCTTTCGGGGATGTTTTCCGATTATAAATGCACGGCGCTCGACGCTTCGTATACGAAAGAAAGTGCGCGGGAAGTGATCGCGCTCGTAAAAGAGACGCAGGCGTATGCGCTGCGTGAGGAATTGCGGTATCTTGTTTCGCGAGCGGAAGGCGTGCTGGACGGGACGGTGACGGCGGACGAGGCGAGAGAATTTACGACGAAGCCGGACGAAAAGGGGAATGCGACGCTTGCGCGGCACGGGAACGTGTCCGCGTATGCGCGCAATACGCTCAAGATGGTTTGGCAGGGGACGAACCGACAGGTCACGGGCGTATGCGGCGTGCCGGGAGAAACGCTGGCGGTGTTTGTGGAAGCGGGGGAGAAAGACCCGCTGCCGACGCTCGTGTTCACGCAGCATATCGGGTATTGGAGCAAGTGGAAGAGTTCGGAATGCTCTCTCAACCGCGGACTGAATCTGATTGCCGTACCCGATCTGTACGATCCTTCTTGGAGCATCGGGACGAATCCCGGCGGGCCCGTGTATTTGTGCAACCCGTACACGGCGGGGGAACAGAGCGCGAACATGAAGATTTATTTGGACGGCGGCTATACGATCCCCGTCTATCGGGCGGGGGACGACGCGCAGGAATACAAAGATTCGCTCACAAAATATCTGGAACTATATGCGTCGGAAAGCGATCGGTATAACGATGTGACCGAATTGCAGGGCGGTCGCGTGATTCTTACGGTGACGGCGAGCTGTGCGAAGAGCATCTACGTTGACGAGGGCGTGGATCCCGCTGAGGCGATGAGCGGCTGGGACGCCTATCTGAAAGAGCTGTATATGTTCGACGGGGTCTCCTATGACCCGAAAGAGGAGCATTACGATGCGCGTGCGGAGTATCTGAACGTGAACGTGCGCGTGATGCAGCCGTGGGCGGCGGCATACGCGTTTACCGAGCATGTGGGGATCCAGAAGGGCGAATGGGAGAAAACATCCTGCCGCGGGAGCGGATTCGGCTGGGGGATGTCGCACGAGTTGGGGCACATGATGGATATTTCCGAACGTACGCGCTCGGAGTTTACGAACAATATGTGGTCGCAGTTCAACAAGACGGCGCTGGACGGGGAGAGTGCGCGCGGCAATTTCACCGAATTTTTAAAAGCGACGGCGCCCGACGACAATGCGGGGAATGCGTATGCGGACAAAGCGTCGGACGCGCTGCCCTGGTGGTGTATCGAGAGCAGATTCCCCGGGTATTGGGGGCGGTTTGACAACTGTTACCGTTACGAGGACAGAAAGGAACTTACGGATGCGGAGCTGCACGTGTATTTCAGTTCTTTGGCGGCAGGAGTCGATTTGAGTTATTATTTTGCGCGCATCGGATTTTCCTGGAAATCGGCGTTTACGGGGTACGAGAACGCGTCCGAAGGGTACCGTGCGGCGATCGCGGAAGCGAAAAAGGCGGGCAGGATCGGGGAGAACGAGCTCAAACTTTGGTATGTTGACGCGCAGTTCTATAATTATTATGCCGAGTACGGCGACGCTCTGAAAATGTACGACGAAAAAGACCGTGCGCAGATCCTGCACGTGGGCAAGACGGAGAGCGGTTATGCGCTGTTGATGCCCGATGCGGGGGAGTCCCGCCATTTAGGGTATGAGGTATTGCGCAGCGACGGTGCGGGCGCGTTCAAGGTGATCGGGTTCACGTACGGGAGGAACTATACGGATACGCAGGCGCCTTCGGAGAACGTGCAGTACAAAGTGCGCGCATTTGATCGGGCGCTGGGCTGCACTTCGGAAAGCGAAGCGATGTCCGCCGCGGCGCAGAGCGCGGTGGCGAGCGTGAACGGTGAGAAATACGCAACGCTTTCGGAAGCGTTTGCCGCGGCGTCGGAGGGCGGAACGGTGTATCTTTTGGAAGAAACGTACGAGACGGGCGTGTCGGTGACGGGCAGCGTAACGCTGAAACCGCAGGGAAAGAGCGTGACGGTGCGCAGGAATCTGGAACAGGCGATGTTCCGCGTCAACGGCGGTGCGACGCTGAAGATCGCGGGCGAAGGCGGTTTTACCCTGACGCTGGACGGTATGGACATTTCGCAGGCGGATCCGATTATTTACAGCCAGGGAACGCTGGAACTGGGCGAAGGCGTGATCCTGCAGAATGGGTCGACCACGGGGAACGGCGGCGCGGTGCGTATCGGCGGCGGGACTTTCCGTGCCGACGGCACTGTTTTTCGCGGCAACCGCGCGAAAAACGGCGGGGCGCTTGCCTGTGAGACTGCATCGGCAGTCGTCACGCTGGAAAACACGAAGTTTTACGAAAACACGGCGACGGAAAACGGCGGCGCTCTCGTGATGTCCTGCCGTCTCAACGCGACCGATACCGAATTTTACGAAAACGCCGCAGGCTCGAACGGCGGTGCCGTTTGCAACCGAAACGGCGGCATTCTGAACCTGTACGGGGGCCGCCTTTACAAAAACACGGCAAATTACGGCGGCGCGCTGTGGCTGGACGGGCTGACGGCCCTGGCGAAAAACGGAAACGAGCCGACGTCGGTCACGGAAAACACGGCGCTTTCGGACGGGGGCGGAGTATACGTCGCGTCGTCTGCAACGGGCAGGCGCGTGACGTTTCAGCAGATAAGCCTGGCGGAGAATACCGCGCGGCAGGGAAGCGGAATTTACGTGAACGGCTATGCGTCTTTCGGGGGTACGGATGCCGAAGTTCGTTTGGCGGGCAGCCGCGCCGATGCGGGCGGAACGCTGTATTTGTCGGCGCAGAGCAACGCGTCGTTTGCGGGCGGGACGTATGTCTGGGACGCGAGCGCGGCGTTTGCGGCGGGCAAAGCGCCCGTCTTTGCGGCGGCTTTGACGGAGGAAAGTTCCTTTTCGCTGACGTTCTATGTCCCTGCGGATTGGAACAAGACGGACGCATTGCTGCGGTTCCCTGCGGGAACGGCGGCAGACGGGCTCTGCAAAGAGATGTATGTGTACGTCGGCGAAGATCTGTACGACTGCGCGTACGCCGATGCGAGCGTGACGGCGGGGACGGAGAAATTTTATGCCCTGACCGTGCGCGACGGGCAAAGCGAAGATACACAGTATTTCAAGCCGGGAGCGGAAGCGGTGCTTCCCGAAGCGTCGGGTATGGACGGGTATCGGTTCATGGGCTGGCGCTGTGAGGGGAAAGTTCTCCCCGCGGGAGAAAAGCTGACGATGCAGGGCGATCTTCTGGCGGAAGCGGTGTACGAAAAACTGTACGTCGTACGCTTCGATTGCATGGCGGACACGCTGGAAGCGATCGCGGGCGAGAGGGTCACCCTGCCGCAGGCGGCCGAAAAAGAGGGCTGGAGGTTCGTCGGCTGGAAGGACGGCGAAACGCTGTACGCGGCGGGCGATTTGTTTGCCGTGAACGGCGACGTCACGCTGCAGGCCGTCTATGAATCGATTTCTTCGGAAGGCGGAGCGGACGAAGACGGCGCAGGCGGAGGAGTTCCCGGTTGGGTCTGGGGCGTTGCGGCGGCGGCCGCAGTCGGCATCGCGGCGGCAGCCGCGGCGATCGTCCTCTTAAAAAAACGCGGCAAACGACCCTTTTTGCGGCGTCTTCCCGTCGGGAAGAACGCTTTGCAAAAAGCGGTGCGGGCCATGCCCGCAAAAGAGCGGAAAGCGGACGGTTTTCAGACCGCAGGAAGGCGCGCACGTTCGCTTTGCACGGCGAGCGTGCGCGCCCTTTTCCGCCATACGGAGAGGAAAAGGGGGGCCGCGGCGGGAGCGGATGCGGGTATCTTTGTAAAATGAAAAAATTTCATACGGACTTTTTACTGCCATCACGAAAGAAACACGAAATAGACTTGTAAAAGGGACGGGATTGTGCTATACTAAAAAGGAACGACAGGGCAGCGGGGAAAGGGCTGTTTCAGGAGGAAAACCTATGCCAAAGACCAAAAAGATAATGAATTTTCCGTTGGTGGCGCTGCGGGGAAAGGTAATTTTCCCGCAGACGAACAACGTATTTGACGCGGGGAGACTGATTTCTCTCACGGCGATTTCGCGCGCTTCCGAGCGCGACATGACTTTGTTTGTGAGCATGCAGAAGGATGCGGAAAAGGATGAGATCGTGCCGGAGGATATCTGCAAAGTCGGGACGGTGGTGAAGATCAAACAGATCGGGAAACTTCCTTCCAACAATCTGAGGATCAACGTAGAGGGATTGTACCGTGCGAAAGCGGAAGAGATCTACGAAGAGAACGGCAGTTTTTATGCGAACGTGACGGAGCTGAAGGCGATGCACGGCGACGCGGTGCTGGAAGAGGCGTATTTCCGTACGGCGCAGGACGTGATGCGCGACATACAGATGAGCGACGTGCGTTTTCCGAAGGAAGGGGCGTCGGTGCTTGAAAACATAACCGATCCGGACGCATATATCGGGAATGCGCTTTCGTTTTTGCACATCAAGGAAGACGTGAAGCAGAAGATCCTGGAAACGACGAAGACGGTGGAGCGGTTAAAGCTTTTCGAGCGTTGTTTAAACGACGAACTGGAGATCGCGAAGCTGGAAAAGAAGATCAGCGCGACGGTGCGGCAGAACATCGACAAAAACCAGAAAGAATATTTTCTGCGCGAGCAGTTAAAGGCGATCCATACCGAGCTTGGGGACGATGAGGACGAGCGGGAATCGCTGACGAAGCAGATCAAGGACAAGCATATGCCGGCGGAGATCGAGGAGAAGGCGCTCAAAGAGATCGCGCGGACGGACAAGATGCCGCCCTCGTCGCCGGAGTACACGGTGATCCGCAATTATCTGGACTGGCTGATCGATCTTCCCTGGACGGAAGAGACGAAGGACACGGAAAATCTTGCGGACGCGAAGAAAATTCTGGACGAAGATCATTACGGGCTGGAAAAGGTGAAGACGCGCATCACGGAATATTTGGCGGTGTTGCAGCTTACCAAGAGCATGAATGCGCCGATACTCTGTTTTGTCGGGCCTCCGGGGGTTGGCAAGACGTCGATCGCAAAATCCGTAGCGCGGGCGCTGGGCAGGAAATTTGTGCGCATGAGCCTGGGCGGGGTCAAGGACGAAGCGGAGATCCGCGGACACCGCCGCACGTACGTGGGGGCGATCCCGGGGCGCATCATTTACGCGATGAAGCAGGCGGGGAGCATTAATCCCGTCATGCTTTTGGACGAGATCGACAAAGTTTCTTCGGACATGCGCGGCGATCCTGCCAGCGCGCTCCTGGAAGTATTGGATCCGGAGCAGAATACGGCCTTCCGCGATCGGTTTTTGGAAGTGCCGTACGATCTTTCGAAGGTTTTGTTCATTACGACGGCGAACACGGTGGACACGATCCCTTCGCCGCTTTTGGACAGAATGGAGCTGATCGAGCTGAACGGGTACACGCTGGATGAAAAGCGGGAGATCGCGCGGCGGTATCTGATTCCGAAGAAGATCAAGGAAAACGGGCTGCGGGAAGACCTTTTGGAAATTACGGACGGCGCGATCACGGCGGTGATCGAGGGATATACCATGGAAGCGGGCGTGCGGAACCTGGAGCGGCAGATCGGGTCGGTTTGCAGGAAAATTGCCGTACGGTATGCGGAAAACCCGTCGATGGAAAAGCAGACGGTGGACGAAAACAATCTGGAGAGCCTGTTGGGCGTGCGGCGCTACAACGACGAGCACGCGAAGCTGGACGGGAACGAAGTGGGCGCGGCGACGGGCCTTGCCTGGACGGCGGTAGGCGGCACGACGCTCACGATCGAAGTTTCGGCGATGCCCGGCAAGGGTGAGATCCTTCTGACGGGAAAACTGGGTGACGTCATGAAAGAATCGGCGCGAGCGGCGATCAGTTACATTCGTGCGCATGCGGACGAATACGGCATTGCGCCCGAGGTATTTGCGGAGACGGACATACACATTCACGTACCCGAAGGGGCGACGCCGAAAGACGGGCCGAGCGCGGGCATCACGATGGCGACGGCGATCCTCTCGGCGTTCACGCACAAACCCGTGCGCAAGGACATCGCGATGACGGGCGAGATCACGCTGCGCGGGAAAGTTTTGCCGATCGGCGGGCTGAAAGAAAAGGCGCTCGCGGCGCATCGGGTCGGGATCAGAAACATTATCATACCGAAAGAGAACGAGCGGGACGAGCAGGAAATTCCCGAAAACGTACGCGGGGAGCTGCATTTTATTCCCGCGGCCGAAGTGGGTACGGTCTTCCGCAACGCGATCGTCGGTCTGTGAGGAAAAGATGATTATCAGGGAAGCGAAGTTTATCACTTCCGCGGCGGATAAAAAGGGGTTTGTCCGTCCGGACAAACCCATGATCGCCGTATGCGGGAAATCCAACGTGGGCAAGAGCTCGTTTATCAACATGCTTGCCAACCGCAACAAGCTGGCGCGCACGTCGGCGGAGCCCGGCAGGACGCGGCTCGTGAACTATTTTGATTTCGGAGAGTTTATCCTGGCAGATCTTCCGGGGTATGGTTTTGCGAAGGTTTCGAAGGCGGAAAAGGAGAAGTGGGCGCATCTTCTCGACGATTTTTTTGCGCAGGATACGATTTCCCACGTCTTTGCGCTGGCGGACATACGGCACGAGCCGACGGCGGACGATCTTTTGATGATACGGTATCTGTATACGGTGCGGCTGCCCTTCACGGTGATCGCGACGAAAGCGGACAAGCTGGCGAAGACGCGCGTCAAGGAAGCCGTGCGGCGGGTAGCGGCGGCATTTTGCACGGGTGAGGGGAATGTGATCGCCGTTTCCAACGAGACGCGGCGGGGCAAAGAAGAGGTGCTCGGCGTGTTGGACGCGATCGTGAATGCGGAGAAAAGTGCGGCGGAAGAACTTTGAAATACGGTTGCAAAACGTCGGGGCGTATGCTATAATGGGTTAAGAATCGATGGCAGGTGAAGATATGAACGCAATCCTATCGTCCGGGACGGATATTTTGAATACGCCTTGGGGCATGACGGTTTTTATTCTGATCGACGTGGTGGTATTGGTGCTGATCATGGCGCTCAATTACCGTTGGTTGTTTAAGCGTGTGCTGGATATTTTGTTTTCGGGAGTATTTCTCATCGTCTTTTTCCCGTTTTTTCTGCTGTTTTTACTGGCGGACGCAATTTATAACAAGACGCAGAACGCTTACAAGAGCCTGTTTACTTCGGAATATTATGCGGGAAAGAATGAAAAGATCATTCGCGTGACGACCTTTTCGACGGAAAGGATCGTGCACGATGAAGCGGGCAGACTTCTTCCTTTGGAAGAGCGTCTGACGAAGATGGGAAGGGTGCTCAGGGCATGCGGCATGAAATATTATCCCTGTCTTGCGGCGGTGTTTGCGGGCAGGATGAGTTTTGTCGGGCCGCGGCTGATGCTCGTCGCAGATGCGGGGGCGGTTTCCGACGAAATGGCGGAACGCTTTGCTGTGCGCCCGGGTTTGGTTTCATCGCTGGAAAAATTCGGGGGCGAAGCGCTTACCTATCCCGATATGTTCGAAGAAGACGTCGAGTACGTCCGCCATCGCGGGCTTTTCAAGGACGTCGGTTATTTTTGTCTGAAGATCATCAACCGTATCCGCGGCGACGCGGTGCGCAAGTACGGCGAATGTACGGACAAAAATTACATCGAATGGCTTTCGGAAACGGGCAGGATCGACAAAGAGGAAGCTAAGGAATTTTACGCGGCGGCAAAGGTTCGCTTGCAGAACGCAAAGGAAAAGAAAACCGATACACAAAGAACGGTTCAGCACAATATGCTTCGCTGACCGAACAAAAAGCGGCCGCGCGCAAGAGGTCTTGCGCGCGGCCGCTTTTACGGGCCCGGGTGAAATTTTGGTTGTTTTGTCCGCGGGAGGGCGGGGTTTTCGGAAACGTTAATCGAGTATGCCCGTCTTGGCGACGGAACGCACGAACGCGGTCGGCGACATGTTGGTCAGGTCTTTGAACTGTTTGGAAAAGTATTGCAGGGTATCGTAACCGAGCAATTCGGCCGTTTCGGAAACGGTGTATTTTTCCTCGGCGAGCAGTTGTTTTGCTCGCTCGATCTTTAAGCGGATAAAGGAGTGCATGATGCTCTCGCCCGTGCGCGATTTATAGAATTTTTTCAGATACGAGACGGAATAGCCGAGCTTTGCGGCGAGGTCTTGCAGGGTCATGCGTTCGCCCACGCTCTCTTGCAGTACTTTCTGGATATGGCTGACGGTTGCATTTTCCGCCGCGTGTTCGTTTTTCGGCTTTTCGAGCAGGGAAAAGAGGACTCCTTCCAGACCCGCGCGTATTGCCTGCAGGGCGAAAGGGGGCGCGTCGGGGCGCAGGGTCAGCCGTTCTTGGTACACGAGATTCAAAGGCCCCGCAAAGGCCTGTTTGCCGAGCGCCACGATCTGGCGGAGGCATTGCCGCGCATACGCGTTGAGCCGCAGCGCCTTTCCCGTTGGCAGACCCATGTCGGAAAAGTTACCGTCGAAACCCGCAATGATCGTGTTTGTCCCGCTCCGCGCGGGGCGCACGTTGTGATAAACATTCGGGGCGTGGATGATCGCTTCTCCCTGGCGGAGTAAAAAATGATTTTTCGCGTCGGTGATTTCCGCCTCGCCGGAATCGCAGCAAACGATTTCCCAAAAAGGGTGAGATTCGCCCTCGAAAGAAAAATCTTTGGAATAGGCGAAATAATGCAGGGAATAGATCGCCTGCACGCGCGGCCCGCTTTCGATTTTCGTGGGAATGTAAGACGTATTCATAAACACCTCTCTTAAAGTATACCATAAACCCAAACAAAAATGTACCCGATTTTATAAGTTTATGCTGATTTTTTTTATAACTTGCCGTGGCCGCGGAATGGTATAATGGGAGCGTACAAAAAAGGAGAGAAAGGGACATGGAATATAATTTTAAAGAGATTTGCGGCAAATTTGCGGCGGAAGGCGAATACGAGTCGTGCGAGCGATATGGGGAAGGGCATATCAATGCGACGTACAAGCTGACGATGCGACAGGGCGGCAAGGCGGTGCGTTACATATTGCAGCAGATCAACACGCGGCTGTTTACGGACGTGGACAAACTGATGCACAACATAGAACTGGTGACTTCGTTTTGCAGAGCGAGTGTGATAAAGAGGGGCGGGGACCCGATGCGAGAGTGTCTGAACGTCGTGCCGACGAAAGAGGGGAAAAGTTATTTAAACTATGCGGGGAAAAGTTTCCGCATGTATGTTTTCATTGAAAACGCGGTGACGTATCAGATTGTCCGCGATGCGCGGGATTTTTATGAAAGCGCGGTGGCGTTCGGAAATTTTGCAAATCTTTTGGCAGATTTTGACGCGTCGCAGTTGTATGAGATCCTGCCCGATTTTCACAACACGAAAAAGCGTTACGAAAATTTCAAAAGGGCGGTGGATAGAGATATCTGCGGCAGGAAAGCGCAGGTGCAGCGCGAAATCGACTGGATGGAGAAGCACAGTGATCTGTGCGGGAAGATCGTGGACAAGATAGCGGGGGGAGAGATCCCGCTGCGGGTCACGCACAACGATACGAAGCTGAACAACGTGATGATCGATGCCGCAACGGGCAAAGCGCTGGCGGTGATCGATCTGGATACGGTCATGCCGGGCTCGCTGTGTTACGATTTCGGGGACAGTATCCGATTCGGCTGCAACAGCGCGGCGGAAGACGAGGCAGATCTTTCGAAGGTGCATTTCCGCCTTGACCTTTACAAAACGTATCTGGAAGGGTATCTTTCGGCGGTGGGCGATTTTATTACGAAGGCGGAGCGGGAGAACCTGGCGATGGGAGCCGTGCTGATGACGTACGAGTGCGGCATGCGGTTTTTGACAGATTACCTGGAAAACGACGTCTATTTCCACACGACGCGGGAAGGGCAGAATCTGGATCGTACGCATACGCAGATGCGGCTTGCGGACGAGATGCTGGAAAATTTTGATTCGCTTCAAAAATTGGCAGACGTGAGGTAAAAAATTGATCGAAGCAGGAAAATGGTATTATCTGAAAGAGAATATTTCGGGGGCGGAAGACGACGGCTGCCGCGTGCGCATGGACGTTTGCGGGGACGGTTTGCGTTTTTGTTTTGAAGTGTCGGACACGGCGATTATCAGTCATTTTCGCGAGGATAACGAAGATCTTTGGAAGGAAGACGCCGTGGAAGTATTTTTGTCGCCCGACGGAGATCGGAAGAATTATCTGGAGATGGAAGTATCGCCGTACGGTCTGCGATTTTTCGGGGAAATTCACAATGAGGACGGCAAGCATTTTTCTTTGAAAAAGGCGAATCCGATCTTTTCGGCGCGAGCGGCGGAGACGGAAGGCGGGTACCGCGTTGTTATGGAAATCCCGTTCGCGTCTTTGCACGGATATGATGCGGAAAAATGCTTGATGAATGCGTTTCGGCTGGACAAAAAGGCGGACGGCAGACAGTTGCTGTATGCTCTGAGTCCGACGCGGTGCGACAGTTTTCATCGGCCCGCGTTTTTTGTGTAAAATTCGGTAAAAGGAAGGGGCGCCGTATGCTTGCATTTGCGGCGCTTGCATGCTAAAATAAACAAAAGCGGACGGGAAAGTCTGCACGGCGAAGGAGAGGAGCGGAAAAATGAAACTGAATGAAAAGGCGATCATATTCGTGCCGGACGGAACGGCGGAAGAGGCGGCATTTTCGCGCGTCACGCATCTTGCGATCTCGGCGCACCAGGACGATATCGAGTTCATGGCGTATGCGCCGATCGCGGAATGTTTCGGAAGGGAGGACAAGTGGTTCGGAGCCGTCGTCACGACGGACGGCGCGGGGAGCCCGCGCAGCGGATTGTACGCCGATTTTACGGACGAGGACATGAAGCGGATCCGCATCGGAGAACAGAAAAAGGCGGCGTATGTAGGCGAATACGGCGTGCAGGTATTGCTGGGGCATCCTTCGCGGCAGGCGAAAGATCCGAAGGATAAAGAGATCGTCGAAGAATTCGTGCAGATCTTTCGTGCGGCGCGCCCGCGGTATGTGTACATGCACAACCTTGCGGACAAGCACGACACGCACGTGGGGACGGCATTGAAAGTGATCGCGGCGCTCAGGCAGCTGAAAACGGACGAGCTTCCCGAAAAGGTATACGGGTGCGAAGTGTGGCGCGATCTCGATTGGGTTTTGGACGACGAAAAGGTCTACATGGACTGCGGCCTGCATCCGAATATAGCGCGGGCGCTTTCGGGCGTGTTTGACAGTCAGATCGCGGGCGGAAAGCGGTATGAGCTGGCGGCGGAAGGTCGTCGGGTAGCGAACGCGACGTTTTCGGCGAGCCATGCGTGCGACACGTATACGGGACTGAACTATGCGATGGATCTTACGCCGCTGATTCTGGACAAGAGTCTTAATATTGCGGAATACGTAGCGGGGTATATCCGCCGTTTTGAAAGCGAAGTGTGTGCAACGATAAAAAAGTTTTCGGAGGAATGAGAGAATGGAATACAAAGAGACGTTGATGTGGCAGGAGCTGAACGAAGCGCCTGCGGTATTGAAAACGCTGCAGGAGAAGAATGCGGCGGTGCTCGGGCAGATCGTGAAAGCGGTGCGCGATGCGCAGGTCACGAACGTATATACGGCGGCGCGCGGCACGTCCGATCATGCGATGATCTATTTCAAATATCTTGCGGAAAGTCTGTTGGGGTTGCCCGTGGCGTCGGGGGCACCCGCCGTTGCGACGATGTACGGAGCAAAGCTGGCGCTGGGGCATTCGTTGGTGATCGGCTGTTCGCAGAGCGGCAAAGCGGCGGACGTGATGGAAGTCGTGCGCGAGGCGAATGAAAGCGGCGCGGTGACGGTGGCGATCACGAACGACGAAAAGAGCCCGCTCGCAGGACTTGCAAAGTATCATCTGTGCTGTTTTGCGGGAGAAGAAAAGAGCGTGGCGGCGACGAAGACGTTCAGTGCGCAGTTGTATTTGTGCTTGTTGCTTATCTGTGCGCTTAAGGGCGAGAAAGAAGTTCCCGACGTCGGCTCCATGCTGGAAAAGGAACGCGCGGCGATCGACGCGGCGACCGATTCCATGGCAAAAGATTTTATTGGGGTGCAGGAGTGCTTTATTTTAGGCCGCGGCATTTCGTCCGCG
This sequence comes from uncultured Clostridia bacterium, assembly GCA_944368925.1. GTDB lineage: Bacteria > Bacillota > Clostridia > Christensenellales > Borkfalkiaceae > Borkfalkia. The sequence continues at coordinate 97,968 of CALVXG010000006.1, forward strand.
CTTGCGTTCGAATGCGGTCTGAAATTGCAGGAGACCTGCTATATCCGTGCGCGCGCCTATCACAGCTCGGATTTTTACCACGGCCCCATGGCGATGGTCGGCAAGGGTACGAAAGTGATTTTGTTTGCTTCCAAACATTCGCTGGCGGGCGCTTGCGAGCAGGTGCATCGGGAAGATTATATCAAGAGCGCGGAAAAAATGTGCGAGCTGGGCGCCGATCTCTATGTGATCACGGACGATAAAGAGAGCTTTCAGTCGATGAATGTGCATGTGGTGGCGATCCCCGGCGGCGCGCAGGAGAGTGAAACGGTATTTTCGTTTGCGATGGCGGCGCAGATGCTTGCCTGCAAAGTCAGCTGCGGAAAGGGCCTCACGCCCGACCATCCGAGAGCTTTGAAAAAAGTAACGGTGACAAAATAAACGGCAGTTTTTTCAGATAAAGTGATTATTGGAGCGGCGGCATACCTTTGTATGCCGCCGCTTTCCGAATAGGCGGGCGGACGCAAAATCTCTTTGCGTCCGTCCGCCTTCTTTTTCAAAAGCGCGGGCGCGCCCGCACGCGTAGGGGGAAGCTCTGCGCGTTTTTGCGCATAATTTTTGCAGGGGTGCGGCAAAATAACGGTATGCAGTGCGGACAGACGATATTTTTCAAAAACGGGCCGAAAATCGTAGCGGCAGCGACGGTGGCGGGCCCGAAAGAATGTGCGGGAATTGTGGGCCGATATGTAGATTATCCCTTATCGGACGATATGTTTGCGGAGAGCACGTTCGAGCGTGCGGAGCGCAAAATGCTCTTATACGCGTTGCGTTGCAGCATGGAAAAGGCGGGATTAAAGCAGGGGGCGGACGTGATCCTTTCGGGGGATCTGTTGAACCAGATCATTTCGGCATCGTTTGCGGCGCGGGAGACGGGGTTGCCGTATCTCGGGATATACGGGGCATGTTCGACGATGAGCGAGGGGCTCTTGCTCGCGTCCGTGCTGGTAGACGGCGGGTATGCGAAGACGGCGGTGGCGGCGACGGGCAGTCATTTTGCGTCGGCGGAGCGGCAGTACCGTTATCCTTTGGAGCTCGGCACGACGCGCCCGCCGCAGTCGCAATGGACGGTGACGGGTGCGGGGAGCGCGGTCGTGGCAAAGGAGGGGCAGGGCCCCTGCATTACCTGCGCCACGGTGGGAAAGGTGGTAGACTTTGGGGTATCCGACGTAAACAACATGGGCGCCGCGATGGCGCCCGCCGCCTGCGACGTAATTTTGGCGCACCTGAAAGATACCCAGAGAGAACCAAATTATTATGATCTGATTCTAACAGGCGATCTCGGCGTGCTTGGAAGCCGCATCGTGCGCGACCTGGTATGGGAGAAAGGCGTGGATATTTTTGAAAATCATGACGATTGCGGCGCGATGATTTATAAGCACGCGGAAGACGAGTTCCAGGGCGGGAGCGGTGCGGGATGTTGCGCTGTGGTGTTCAATTCCTATATACTGCACCGTATGCGGCAGAAAAAGCTGAACCGCGTCTTGTTTGTGGCGACGGGGGCGCTGCTCTCCACGGTGTCGTCGGGACAGGGAGAAACGATCCCGTGCGTGGCGCACGCGGTGGCGGTGGAAAACATCGGGAACGACTGACCCGATTATAGACAAATTCGGCGGAGGCTTAAGATGGAGAAGTATTGGGATATTTTGTTTATGTTTGCCAAGGCGTTTGCGGTAGGCGGGCTCATATGCACAGTTGCGCAGGTGGTCATTAATTTTACGAAACTGACGTCAGGGAAGATTCTTGTCTTTTTCATGCTGGCGGGCGTCACGCTGGAAGCGCTGGGGTTATACGGATATCTGGTGGACTTCGCGGGCGCGGGTGCGACGGTGCCGATCAGCGGGTTCGGGTATCTGCTGGCGAGGGGCGCCATGCTGGGGGCGCAGCGCGGCCTGTTCGGCGCACTGACGGGGGCGCTCACCGCCGCAAGCGCGGGAGTTACGGCGGCGATTCTGTTTGCCTTTCTGTTTGCGTTGGTGTTCAGACCGAAATCGAAAAAGAATTAAAAATGCGTACGGCGTAAAGAATTTACAAAAAGGTGGCGCGGCGGGCAATGTTTTGCCCGCCGCGCCACCTTTGTTTTTTATCTGCGGAGTATGCCGAGTAAAAAAGTATGGCCGCGCCGTCGAAGACGGCGCGGTTTTTTGTTTGCAAATTTTTATAAATAAGTGTACAAAATTGCGGGAAGGTGTTATAATAAACGAAAAAAAGGCGGCTATTCCCGTAGAACGGGGGCTGTCCGAAAACGGAGGCAATTTTATGAAAATAGCGGTACCTTACGAAGACGGAAAAATATACCAGCATTTCGGGCACACCGAGAAGTTCAAGATCTACACGGAGGAGGACGGAAACATATCCGCGGCCGTTGTGGACACGAACGGAACGGGGCACGGTGCGCTTGCGGGTTTTTTGAAATCGTTGGGCGTGGACGTTCTGATCTGCGGCGGGATCGGCGGCGGAGCGATCGAGGCGCTCGGCGCGGCAGGGATCCGCGTGTTCGGCGGCGTGGAAGGCGAAGCGGACGTGGCGGTCGAGGCATTTTTGAAGGGAGATCTTTCTTATGATCCCGACGTAAAGTGCGCGCATCACGAGCATGAACACGGCGAAGGGCATACGTGCGGCGAACACGGCTGCCATTCCGAGGAGCATACCTGCGGAGGCGGGTGCCGTCATTAAAGCGTGAAAGGCAAAGACTGTACGGAATGCGGGGGAACGGAATGCTGAAAGCGGAAGAATTTTCTTTTTACAAAGATCTGAAGGAAGAGGAACGGCGGTTGGTGCGGGATAACCTGCGCGAATACACATTCAGCCGCGGCGCGCAGGTCTACAACGGGGAATGCACGGGACTTTTGTATGTGGAAAGCGGGAGGCTGCGCGTCTATACTCTTTCGGAGACGGGGCGCGAGATCACGCTGTACAGAATTACGGAAGGCGGGATCTGTCTGTTCAGCGCATCCTGCGCGTTGCACGGGGTGAATTTCGACGTATTTGCCGTAGCGGAAACGCAGGTGCGGCTTTTGCTGATTCCCGCGGAGATTTATAAAAAGCTTTCAGAACGGTCGATTGCGGTGAGCGCGTTCACGAACGAGCTGATGGCGCGGCGTTTTTCCGAAGTGATGTGGGTGCTCGACGAAGTGCTGAACAAAAAATTCGATGCGCGCCTTGCGTCGCTTTTATTAAAAGAGGAAGAATACGCGGGCACGGCCGATTTGAAAGTCACGCACGAGCAGTTGGCGGCGCATTTGGGAACGGTGCGGGAAGCGGTTTCGCGCATGCTCAAATATTTTGAATCGGAAGGACTTCTCGAACTTTCGCGCGGCACGATCAGAATATCCGATCCCGAAGGTTTAAAAGAGGTCGCGCAAAAAGAATAAACCCGACCGCCCGCTATCTATAGAAAAGAAAGATGCGGGCATCGGATAAAAAAGTAAAAAATTTTTAAAAAATATATTCTGAATGTAACAATGTTACGGAAAAAGTCCTCCGATTGGGGTATACTGTGAGTACAAAAAACGAAAACAGACCTTAAAGGAGGAAAAGACGATGGTTGAAAAAATCACGGACAATAATTTTGAAGAAAAGGTACTCAATCACAAGGGGACCGTGTTGCTGGATTTCTGGGCGAGCTGGTGCGGGCCTTGCCGCATGATGAGCCCGGTGGTGGAAGAGATAGCGGAAAGCCGTCCCGACGTATTGGTCGGGAAGGTGAACGTAGACGAAGAGGAAGAGCTTTCCGCGCGGTTCAAGATATTTTCCATACCGACGTTCATCGTTTTAAAGGACGGGAAAGTGCAGGCGCAGACGGCGGGCGCGCGTCCAAAGTCTGCCCTGGAAGCTCTCTTATAATTGAGAGGAAAAAGAGCGGCGCGGGAAACTTTTGCAAATCAAGAAAGGAATCGGAAGGGAAGGAACATGAAAGTTGTGATCATTGGCGGGGTCGCGGGCGGCGCGACGGCGGCGGCGAGGCTTCGCCGTTTGGACGAAACGGCGGAGATCGTGGTATTGGAGCGCGGCGGATTTGTATCGTATGCAAATTGCGGCCTGCCGTATTATATCGGCGGCGTGATCGGCGAGCGCAGGAAACTTACCCTGCAGACGCCGGAGAGCTTTAAACGGCGCTTCAACGTAGACGTGCGCGTGCACAGCGAGGCGGTGCAGATCCTGCGCGAAAAGAAGCAGGTTCTCGTGCGCACGGCGGAGGGCAGGGAGTATACGGAAAACTATGACAAGCTGATCTATGCGCCGGGTGCAAAGGCGATCCGTCCCCCGTTTGTGGCGGAAGACGAGCGCATCTTTACGTTGCGTTCGGTGGAAGACACGTACAAGATCGATGATTTCATCAAAAAGAATTCCCCGAAGACGGCGATCGTGGCGGGCGGCGGATTTATCGGGCTGGAGACAGCGGAAAATCTGACCGAACGCGGGATCAAAGTGACGCTTTTGCAGATGGAAGAGCAGGTCATGCCGCCTTTCGACTACGATATGGCGTGCATCTTGCATTCGCATATGCGGCAAAAGGGCGTCGACCTTCGTCTGCTGAACAAAGTGTCGCAGCTGAACCCTTCGGAAGAGGGCATTACGGCGGAGATCGACAGCAAGCCCTCGGTGACGGCGGACATGGTCATCGTGGCGCTCGGAGTCGTACCGGAAACGCAGCTTGCGGCGCAGGCGGGGTTGGAGCTTGGCCTCAAGGGAGCCGTGATGGTGGATGCGTACATGCGCACGTCCGACCCGGACATATATGCGGCGGGCGATGCGGTGTGCGTCAAAAACTTTATCACGCAGGCAGATTCGCTCGTTCCGTTGGCGGGGCCTGCGAACAAGCAGGGGCGCATAGCGGCGGACAATATCTGCGGAATTCCTTCCCGCTACGCGGGAGCACAGGGTTCTTCCGTTTTGAAGATGTTTGATCTGACGGCGGCGGCGACGGGATTGAACGAACGTGCGGCGGGTGCGGCGAAGATACCGTTTGACAGCGTGGTGCTCTTTACGCCCAATCATGCGACGTACTATCCCGGAGCGAAGAACATGACGCTGAAAGTGTTGTATGATACCAGGGATGGGAAGATCATCGGCGCGCAGGCGATCGGATTTTCGGGCGTGGATAAGAGGATCGACGTTTTGGCGGTGGCGATCCGCGCGCACATGACGGCGGAACAGCTGACGGAGCTGGATCTTGCGTATGCGCCGCCTTATTCTTCGGCGAAAGATCCCGTGAACATGGAGGGGTACGTGATCGGAAACTGCATGAGCGGGCTTGTGAAACAGCACACCTGGCAGGAAATGCCGACGCTTCTGAAAAGAAAAGACATTATTTTGCTGGATGTACAGACCGCGGAAGAATTTGCCGATGCGCATTTTGAAGGGGCGGTCAACATTCCCGTGGATGAATTAAGACAGCGGCTTGGAGAGTTGGACAAATCCAAGCAGATCTATGTGAATTGTTACAGCGGCCTTCGCAGTTATATTGCCTGCCGTATTCTGACGGCGAACGGATTTACCTGTTCGAACCTTTCCGGCGGCATGCGTTTTTACCGCGTCGTGGAAGAGGGAGGCGTGTACGACGGGTTGCCGCGCCACCTTTGCGGACTGCCCTGCGACCGATAAAAAAACGCCCGTTGCATGCGCTTTGCGGGCAGAAGATACAAGGATAAAACAAATGTACAGATAGAATCGAAGCCGTCGGACGGGCAAAACCGTCCGACGGCTTCCGTTGCGTAAAGGAGCAAAAAGCGCGCAAAGGGAAGGGGGATATTGACAAAGCGGTGCGCGTATGGTATACTGCAAGGCGGGACGCGGAAAAAGTTTCGTCGTAAAATTTTTGCGAAGAGCCGGGAAAGAGTTGAAAAATCCGAAGGATTATGCTATACTGTAAGTACTGAGTATAAAACAGACGGCAGAGAAGATGAGAAGCCGGCAAATCGCAGGGTAAACGGAAGTTTGCCCCGGTTTTGCCGGCTTTTTTTGTTGCCGGCGTAGGAGGACGGAATGTTTGATGCGATCATCATCGGCGGCGGCGTGATCGGCGCGATGTGCGCAAGGGAGCTGACCGCGTACCGTCTTAAAGTGGCGGTGGCGGAAGCGGCGGACGATGTCTGTGCAGGTGCGAGCAAGGCGAACAGCGGCATCGTGCATGCGGGGTTTGACGCGCCGTGCGGTTCAAAGAAAGCGAAGTTCAACGTGGAAGGCAACCGCAGAATGGAGCAGGTGTGCAAGGAGCTGGGGGTGCGGTATGAAAACAATGGCTCTCTGGTCGTGGCGCACGGGGCCGAGGAGGAGCAAAAACTTCGCGAACTATACGAGCGCGGTCTCGAAAACGGTGTAACGGGTCTGCAAATTCTGGACAAAACGGCATTGGCGCGGCTGGAAGAAAATCTTGCGGAGGACGTGACGTCGGGGCTGTATGCGCCTACGGGCGGGATCGTCTGTCCCTTTCAGCTGACCATAGCGGCAATCGGAAATGCGATGGATAACGGGGCGCAGCTGTTTCCTTCGTTTGCCGTATGTGCGGCAAAAAGAACGGAGAGCGGCTGGCAGATCGCGGCAAAAGACGGCAGGGTACTGGAAGGGAAGGTCGTTCTAAATTGTGCCGGTTATGGTTCGGCGCAGGTTGCGCGCCTGTTCGGGGACGCGTCGTTTGAAATACGGGCGCGGAAGGGCGAGTATATGCTGCTCGACAAGTCGTGCAAAGGATTTGTGCGGCACACGGTTTTCGGTCTTCCCACGGCGGCAGGGAAGGGCGTATTGGTTTCACCGACGGCGGACGGAAACATCCTGGTGGGGCCTACGTCCGTGGAAGAAGATACATACGATACTTCCGTGCGGCGGGAAGGGTTTGATCAGATCCGCGAAAAGGCGGACGCGATGCTGAAAAACATTCCCTACCGCGAGGTGATCACGTCGTTCGCGGGAGTTCGCGCGTACAGCAGCCGCCATGATTTTATCATCGGAGAGAGCGAATATGCGGAGGGCCTCTTTCATGCGGCGGGGATAGAATCGCCGGGGCTGACCGCATCGCCTGCGATCGGGCGGTATCTGGCGGAGGCGGTCGCAGATCGCCTGCACGCAAAGAAGAATGCGGAATTTCATCCCGAAAGGAAGAGCGCGGAATGGTTCAGACAGCTGAGCCGCGAAGCGCAGAACGAGATCATACGTAAAGAATCCGCGTACGGGCGGATCGTTTGCAGGTGCGAGGAAGTGACGCTCGGCGAAATTTTGCAGGCGCTGCGGCAGAACCCGCGGGCGCACACCATCGACGGGGTAAAGCTGCGGACGCGGGCGGGCATGGGAAGGTGTCAGGGCGGATTTTGTCAGCCGTCCGTATTCAATCTTCTCATGAAAGAGTACGGATACCGCGCGGAAGAGGTGACGAAAAACGGCGGGAAATCGTTTGTGATCACGGGAGGTGAGATCTGATGGAGCGCGATCTTGTGATTATCGGGGGAGGCCCTGCGGGACTTGCGGCGGCGGTCGCGGCGTACGATGCGGGCGTACACGACGTTTTGGTGATCGAGCGGGAAGCAAAGCCGGGCGGCGTTTTAAAGCAATGTATTCACAACGGATTCGGGCTGACGCGGTTCAAAGAGAGCATGACGGGGCCTGAATATGCGGCGAGGTTTGTCAAAGAAACGCAGGCACGTGGCATTGAAATCATGACGAATACCTTTGTCGTCGATCTTACGGCAGACAAAACGGTGACCTGCCGCAACGAGAGCGGGATCTTTACCGTCCGTGCAAAGGCGGTGATCCTTGCGATGGGCTGCCGCGAACGCAGCAAGGGCGCTCTGAACATAGCAGGGACGCGCCCTGCGGGGTTATTCAGCGCGGGGACGGCGCAGAAATTCGTCAACGTGTACGGGCTTTTGCCCGGGAAGCGGGTGGTGATCCTCGGTTCGGGAGACATCGGTCTCATCATGGCGCGCCGTCTGACGCTGGAAGGCGCAAAGGTGGAGTGCGTGTGCGAGATCATGCCGCATTCGAGCGGACTGCGCAGGAACATCGCGCAATGCCTGGACGATTTCGGCATTCCGTTGTATCTGGAGCATACCGTTACGGAAATTCACGGAAAGGAGCGCGTGGAAGGCGTCACGATCATGCGGGTAGATGAGCAGAAGCAGCCCGTGGAAGGGACGGAGCGCTATGTGCCCTGTGACACGGTGCTCTTTTCGGTGGGCCTGATTCCCGAAAACGAGCTGACCAAACGTGCGGGGATCGCTTTGGATCCGCGTACGAAAGGGGCGTTCGTCGACGGTTCGCGCGAGACGCAGGCGGAAGGGATTTTTGCGTGCGGCAACGTTCTGCATGTACACGATCTTGTCGATTTCGTTTCGGAGGAAGCGGAGATCGCGGGGATCGGCGCCGCCGAATACATACGGGGCGGGCAGCGCGCGAAAGAATATGTTCCCGCCGCGGCGGGCGAGAACGTAACGTACGTTCTGCCGCAGCGGGTGGACGCTTCGGCGCAAAGGGTGCAGAAGATTTATTTTCGGGTGCGTTCGGTCATGCGGAACGCGGTGATCAAAGTGCAGGCGGGCGCATATGAAAAACGCATCAGAAAGCCTGCCGTGGCGCCGGGGGAGATGGAACATATTCTCTTGCCTGCGGGAGTTTGCGGCGGGGTAAAAGAGGTGCGCATCGATGTCTTGGCGGCGGAGGAATAAGTATGGAAGAGAAAAAAATGATCTGCATCGAATGCCCGCGCGGGTGTGAGCTTACCGTGCGTACGGACGGAAAAAGCGTGGACGTGAGCGGAAATTTTTGCCCGAGGGGCAAAAAATATGCGCAAGCGGAAGTGGTGTGTCCGCGCCGCATACTGACGAGCACGGTGCGTGCGCGTTACGGAATGATTCCCGTGCGGACGGACGGGGAGATTAAGAAAAGTGAAATTTTCCGATGGATGGAGAGGATCCGCGCGATGCGGATCGACCGCGACGTAAAGCAGGGAGAGGTTCTCTTGACGGACGACGACGAGGGGATCCGCCTGATCGCGACGGCGTCTTATCGGAACGAGGAGGGTGACAATGCTGCATTTTGAAAATCCCGTGATCGCGGCCGTGCGCAGCCGCGCGCAGTTGGAGCAGGCGATGCTTTCCCGTGCGGAAACGGTGTTTGTGCTCAGGAGCAATCTTCTGGAAATCGGGAGCATAGCGGAGAACAAGCGGGGGAAGCGCATCTTTATTCACGCTGATATGTGCGAGGGGATCGGAAAAGACAAATACGGGTTTGCGTATCTCAAAGAAAAGGGGATCGACGGGATCATCAGCACGAAAATAAGCTGTATTCTTGCGGCAAAGCAAGTTGGACTGCATACGGTACACCGCTTTTTTCTGATCGATTCGGCGTCCGTGCAGACGGCGCTGGAAGGTGCGGCGGCGTCCCGTCCCGACTGCGCCGAAGTGATGCCCGGCGTGGTGGCGAAGGAGATCGCGCGTTTCCGCAAAGACCTCGACGGTGGCGTCGCGCTGATCGCGGGCGGATTGATTGAGAGCAAGCAGGACGTCATCGCGGCTCTGAAAGCGGGTGCCGATGCCGTCTCTGCGGGAAAACAGGAACTTTGGAACGAATGAGAAATTGCACTTTTGTAAACACAAAGCCGCCGCGCGCGGCGGCTTTGCAATGACAGCAAAAGGCCGCCTGCAAATTTTTTTGCAGGCGGCCTTTATTTTATGAACAAACCCAGTAAAGAACATCGGCCGCAAAAAGTACGGGAAAGCCGTATATCCGAAACAAACTGTTTGCCGATTGCCGCAAAAACGGCGGCAATCGGCATTTTTTGCAGGAAAGCAGGCGGGAGTGCGCACGATCGTGCGCCCTCCCGCCTGCTTATATTATGGAGAGCAAACGCGCAAAAAAGCATATCAGCAGTACAATTCCAGCAATTTTTGCGCGCGCGTTTTCAGTTCGTCGGCAAGGTATGCGGGTTCCAGAACGCGGATGCCGTCGCCGAAAGCGAGCAATTTGGAAAGGAGCACGTCGCCGCCGGGGAGAGTGGCGGAAGCGTAAAAGCAGCCGTTTTCTTCGCGGATATTGTCCATTCCCAGCCATTCTTCGAGGTCGGGCAGGGCTTTTTCGCTGACCGAAAGGCGCAGTTGGATCAGCTCGGTGTTGGCGAAATTGAATTTCAGCGGCAGATTGTTTTTGTCGAATTCTCTTTTTGTAAAGGTTTCCCCCGTGTTGCGCGCGCTTCGTATCCTTCCGATACGGAACAAGCGGAAGTCGTTGCGGGTTCTGCACCACGCGTATACATACCATATATTTTGTTTATAAACAAGCAGATGGGGTTCGACGGTGCGTCGGGTCTGCTGGCCGCTTCGGTCGGTGTAGAGCATATCCAGGCAAAGGCAATTTTCGATGGCGTTTTCGAAGACCTGCAATTTATCCGAAAAGTCGTACGCATCGCCCCAGGTGCCGCTGTCCACGAGGATGTTGCCCGAAACGCTCAGATCGCGGCTGCCCGACTTTTGCTGCATGCCGAGCTTTTCCAGCGCAGATTTGACGGGTTCGGTGGGAAGTTGTTCGTAGAGGGCGCTCAAAGCGTTGACGGAAGCCGCCAATTCTTCTTTTGTAAAAAAGTTTTCGGGGAGGCGGTAGGTATCGGGCAGGAATATTCCGCCGTTGCGCCCGCGTATAATATCCAAAGGAACGCCCGAAACAATCAGTTCTTCCACATATCTGTAAATGCTCCGTTCCGAAACGCCGTTTTCTCTTGCGAGCGTCGCCGCACTGACTTTCCGTACTTTTAAAAGACGGAATAGTATTTTTACCATCGCCTGAAATTTCATGGTTTTCGCCTCGAATATTTTTTAAATTATTTTAATATATATGACAATATCTGTCAAGTATTATGCGCTATAATACGTTTGAAAAGAATGAATGGAGGAGAAAAAATGCGGATTTTGACCAAATTATTCAAAAAGAAGGTACGCGAAGCGGTGCAGATCGGGCAGAAAAAAGAATATCGTGTGAAGCGTTGCGACGTACCCGCGGGTAAACCCGTGTTTTCGCCCGTATGGCGCGGCAGGGAAGCGGAAAGAAGTGTTGCGGCGAGGGAAAAAGGCTGGGAGAAACTGCTTCGCATTGTGAAACTTGCGCAGAGCCGCGAAAGCGGGGACAAGCCTTTTTATTCGGACATTTTGTCCGAAAAAGTGCGCGGGGAGATTTGCATGCCGCGCGTGAATACAGATCGGTGCGGGAGCGCAGACATCGGAAAGAACGTGCGTGCGGAAGAGGAAAAAAATGTGTTTTCGGACGATTTTTTCTGCGGGCTGGCGTCCCTGCGCGGACTGAACGTAGAGGAGCGCGGCTTTAAAGGACGCGGATAAAGTTAAGTATATATTATAGCATCTATAAGTTTTATGAATAGATCGAAATAAATAAAAATGTTGCAATCTCGGTAAGCTGATGATACAATGGACTATGGAATAAAAACAAAGGAGTTTTTAGCTATGTCTTATGTAGAGAGCGTACTGGCTCGGATCAAGGAGCAGAATCCGAACGAGCCCGAGTTTCATCAGGCGGCAACGGAAGTGTTGCACAGTCTGGAAGCGGCGATTGAAGCCAATCCGCAGTATGAAAAGGCGGGACTTTTGGAGCGGTTGGTGGAGCCGGAAAGGGTGGTCATGTTCCGTGTGCCCTGGGTTGACGATAAGGGGAACGTACAGGTAAACAAGGGGTATCGTGTACAGTTCAACAGCGCGATCGGGCCGTACAAGGGGGGCTTGCGTTTCCATCCGTCGGTGAATCTGTCGATCATCAAATTCTTAGGATTTGAGCAGATTTTCAAAAACAGCCTGACGGGGCTTCCCATCGGCGGTGGCAAGGGCGGTTCGAATTTCGATCCGAAAGGCAAGAGTGACAACGAGATCATGCGTTTCTGCCAGAGCTTCATGACGGAGCTGTATCGTCATGTCGGTGCGGACACAGACGTACCTGCGGGGGACATCGGTGTCGGTGCGCGTGAGATCGGGTATTTGTTCGGGCAGTACAAACGTATCCGCAACGAGCATGTCGGCGTTCTGACGGGGCGCGGACTTTCTTACGGCGGATCCCTGGTTCGCAAAGAGGCGACGGGGTACGGCCTGGTGTACATTACGGAAGAGGCTTTGAACAGCAAGGGTGATTCCATAAAGGGCAAGACGGTAGCGATCAGCGGATCGGGCAACGTTGCGATCTATGCATGCGAAAAGGCGCAGCAGCTGGGCGCGAAAGTTGTGACGATGAGCGATTCCAACGGTTACGTATACGATAAAAACGGGATTCAGCTGGACGTTGTGCAGCAGATCAAGGAAGTGGAACGCGGACGCATCAAGGAGTATGCGGCGCGCGTGAAAGGAGCGGAATACCACGAAGGATGCAAGGGCGTCTGGACGGTGAAGTGCGACGTGGCTCTGCCCTGCGCGACGCAGAACGAGCTTGACGAAGAATCGGCGAAGATTCTTGTGAAGAACGGCGTGAAGCTGGTCGGCGAGGGAGCGAACATGCCTACGACGCTTGCGGGAACGGAAGTATTCCAGAAGAACGGCGTGGTATTTTTGCCCGGCAAAGCGGCGAACGCGGGCGGCGTTGCGACGTCGGCGCTGGAGATGGCACAGTCGAGCGGACGTCTGTTCTGGACGTTTGAAGAGGTGGACGCGAAACTGAAGGGAATCATGGTCAATATCTTCAAAAACATCGACGCCGCGGCGAAGAAATATGGCTTCGAAGGCAACTACGTAGTCGGCGCGAACATCGCGGGCTTTGAAAAGGTCGCAGATGCGATGATGGCGCAGGGCGTGGTGTAACGGATGGCTTATAACCGAAAGAGGTAAATTTTTCGGATTATAACAGACGGCGGCACAGACAAAACAGTCTTGCCGCCGTTTTTATTTAAAAAAACGGCAGAGCCCGCAAAATTGCGGGCTCTGCCGTCCGATTATTTAAAGAACAATACCGAACGGTCTTGCTTTTTGCAAGGCACGGCCGGCGTTTTTAAACGGCTGCCTGCGTCCGTTTTTTTGAGAAATGCGAAGGGAAAAGAGTTCGCACGGGGTGTGGAGAAGAAATTTCGGGGGAAATGGAATGCAAGGGTTTGACTTATGAAAGCTGGAGTATTATAATACCCGAAAGGAGTGAATGCAAATGATAGAGAAAAGGCGGGGCGGCATGACGGCCGAAGAGTTTTTGGATTTATTCGAGAAGTCTGCAAAGGAGCTGGACGTAGGGTATTCGTACGCGTTGGCGCGGGATCTGGAGCAATTTCGCAGCGATCCTGAGCTGGGGTATCGGACGGCGGGCAGCCGTGCGGAATTTGACGCGGGGGAATTTTTGTACCGCAAAATGAGTGAGATGGGTCTGAAGACGGAAAAGCACGCGGTTGTTTTGGACGGCTGGGAGTTTGGCGGTGCGACTTTGACGTATTCGACGCAGGACGGAGAGAGAACGATACGGTTAGGCGGGTATCAGACGGAGCTGGAAGTCAAAGATCTGAAGACCGAGCTTGTGGATGCGGGCAAGGGGACGGAGAAAGACTTTTTAAAGACGGACGTGCGCGGGAAGATTGCCCTGATACGGATCAACCAGCGCGACGAATGGTGGATCAACTATCCTGCATGCCAGGCGCATTTAGCGGGGGCGGCGGCGGTGATCGCGGTGCAGGACAAGGGATACGGAGAAGTGGACCCTGCGGCGCTGAACACGCAGGATATCTGCGGGCTTCCGAACGCGCCCGCGTTTTCGATGTCGAAGGCGGACATGGCGGCGGTTTTGGCGGAGATGAAGAAGGGCAGGCTGGAAGTGACGCTGAACGCGCAGTCCAGGGTGCGGGAGAAAGTGACGACGTACAACATTGTGGGAATGATTCCCGGGCAGACCTCGCAGATGATCGCGGTATCGGCGCATTATGATTCGTATTTTCATGGTTTTGAAGACGACAACTGCGGGGTTTCGATGATGCTGTCGTTGGCGCAGGCGCTGTTGAAGTCGGGGTACAAACCGCAGAAGACGCTGGTGTTCATCGCGTTTGCGGCGGAGGAATGGGGCAAGATCAATTCCCGTTACGACTGGTCGGCGGGAGCGTATGCGGAGATGACGCAGGGGCAGAACGATTGGCGGGGCAGGATGATTGCGGACATAAACCTCGAACTTCCCGCGATTGCGCACGGGAAGAAGCATTATATCCGCAGCGTCTACGAATACAAGCATTTTTTGCGGGATTTTCTGAAAAACCCGAAGGGGTTTGACGAATATTATCCGGAAGGAGCGGACGTAGTATGTCCCGTACAGACGTGGTCGGACGATTTTTCCATGGCGATCAACGGAGTGCCGTCGCTGGTCAACGAATTTTCGACGGGGAGTTTCATGGAGACGCATTATCATTCGCAGTTTGACGATGACACGTCCTACGATGCGCGGATCTATTATTTTCATCACCGCATGTATTTGCGGCTTTTGCTGGCGTTTGACCGTTGTGCGCTCCCGCCGATGGATTTTTCCACGCGGATACGGCGTCTGATGCGCAGCGTGAAGGGCGAGAATGCAGAGACGGCGGCGGCGCAAGAGTTGTTCCGTGCGGGAGAGACGGCGGAGGAGACGGCGGAGGAACTGTACGAAATGATCTGTGCGGTGAACGATTCCAAGCAGCCGCAGGAGCGGGAAAGCGTAGCAGGAGCGGTGATTTTGGACGCGTTCAAGTACTGTGAAGACAGTTTTGTGGCGCTGGACTGGTATGAAAAGTCTGTTTTTCCACACGAGAATGCGCAGAAGAACATCGAATATATGCAGCGCGCGGTGGCGGCGCTGGAAGAAGGCGACGCGGACGGAGCGAAGTGTGCGATGGTCGAAGTGGACGACAACAGTTATGCGGAAGCGTTTGCGCGCGGCGTGACGTCCTATTTTACGGCGCGGGCGCTGACGGATCGCGGGACTTGGGGAAGCGGCAGGCTGACGGGGCACATCGATCTGTTCGGGGTGATGCGCGCAGTGATGGGTAAGAGCAAGGAAGAGGATCCGGATTTTACGTTTGAGAAAGAGGAACTGACGGTAAAGATCGCCGTGGAGCGGAAGAATCTGCAATACATTCTGGAAGCGGAGACGGCGCGGCTTAAAAAATTGACGCAGAAATTACAAGGAGCGATGATCGCCGTAGAGGCGTTGGACCGATAATTATGGAAATAAGCGATTTACACCGATTGCGAAGGGAAGATTTTGGCGCGGTCATAGAGACGTTGACCGAATGTTTTTTTGAGGATCCGCTGTATCGGGCGCTGATACCGGAGCGCGCGCAGCGCAGGGAGATCTTGCCGGAGGTATTCGATTGCGACGCGAACGAGCTCGCGCAATATTGCGACATGTACGCGGACTCGCCGCAGGTGAACGGTCTGATCATGTTGGAAGATCCTGCAGAGCACAAGGGAGTGCGCAAATACCTTGCCGAGCGGTATTTTGCGTATCTGACGGAACAGCGGCTGATCGAAGACGACGAGACAGGCGAGATCGCGGAGCATTTCCGTCGGGCGAAGGAGTACCTTTCCTCCGATTGGGTGGCCAAAGCGGGGAAGAACACGATCCACATCGTATATTTTGCGGTGCGCAAGGCTTTTCACGGCAAGGGCTTGGCACACAGGCTGATCGCGCCCGTTCTCGAATATGCGGACAAAAACGGCATCCAGGTCGCTTTGGAAACGCACAACGCGGCGAATCTGGATATGTACCGCCATTACGGCTTTGAAATTTTCGACCGCATCTGCGGTGATTTCGATCTGTGTGAATATTGCCTGCTGCGCCGTCCGAACGGCAAGGGTTGAACGGAAAAACGCAGAACGTATCCCTCTTTTTGCGTCGAAAGCGCATTGAAACGGTACATATGATTTTGCGCCGCACCTTATTGGGTGCGGCGCAAAGTATACCTTGCGGGCATGGGTAAAAATGCAAAACAAGTATTTTACTTTGCCTGCCGAAGGGGGTATAATAAAGATACAAAAGGCGTACGGCGGGGCCCGTACAGACAGGCGAAAGAAGTGTGCGGGGGCCACCCGTTTGGTATAAAAGAAAACGGGGTATCTGTTGAAAGAGAGGAAAGGAGGAAGCGGTATGGAAAGCAAAGAAATACAGAGCGTATTTGCGCGCGGGGAGAAGAACCCGTACGGGGAGTATTTTATCGGGCAGAGTTATCTGAACATGCTCTCGACGGAGCAGGTAGCGATCGGAAACGTGACGTTTGAGCCGTCATGCAGGAACAACTGGCACATTCACCATGCGGACAAGGGCGGCGGGCAGATCTTGCTGGTCACGGCGGGGAACGGATGGTACCAGGAATGGGGCAAAGCGCCGCGCGCCCTGAAAGCGGGCGACGTCGTCCATATTCCCGCGAACGTGAAGCACTGGCACGGCGCCGCGAAGGACAGCTGGTTTTCTCATCTTGCGGTGGAAGTACCCGCGGAAAACGGGAGCACGGAGTGGTGCGAACCCGTGAGCGACGAGCAGTATAACGCGCTTTGATTTTTGTGGAAACTGCAGGAGAATCAATATGAGTGAGTTTTCAGAAAAATTTACCGAAAAAGTTTTCCCGAACGGGAAGATGTCTTTTGCGCAGACCGATCCGGAGTTTTACGAACTGTTTTCCGCGTTTGCCTTTGACGAGGCAGTTCACTCGGCGGGGTTGGACGAGCCGACGCGTTTTCTGGCGATCCTGGCATCGCTTACGGGATGCGGTGGTGTGGATGCGTATCGTGAAATGCTGCCCGCGGCGCTCTCTTGCGGCGTCCCGCCTGAAGCGGTAAAGGAAATGCTTTACCAGGCGACGGCGTATCTCGGGTTCGGGAAAGTGCTTTCCTTTCTCAAAGCGACAAACGAGATTTTTGCGGAAAAAGGCATTCCTCTGCCGTCCGCAGGCAAGAGGACGGTCTTTTGTGACAGGGCGCAGAAGGGAGAAGACGTGCAGGTTGAAGTGTTCGGAGAGGGAATGCGCGGGTTTTCGCGCTCGGGCAAAGAGGAAGTGCGGCATGTTAATTTCTGGCTGTCCGCAAATTGTTTCGGGGACTATTATACGCGCACGGGGTTGAATGTCGCGCAGCGCGAAATGATCACCTTTTGTTTTTTGATGGCGCAGGGCGGGTGCGAGCCGCAGCTGACCGCGCACGCCAAGGGAAACATGCGCATCGGCAACGACAAGAATTTTTTGATTTGCGTCGTTTCGCAATGTCTTCCGTATGTGGGGTATCCCCGCTCGCTCAACGCGCTTCGCTGTATCGAAGAAGCCGCAAAATAAAAAGTACAACCAAGCGGCGCCGAAGGGTTTCCCTTCGGCGCCGCTTGGCTGTGGGAACGGAAAAGTTAAAAAAATTGCTGCGGGCAGTAGGAGAACGGGAGAAAGTATGGTATAATAAAGGGGAACGGTCATGGGGTGGCCGTAAAAATCGGAGCGAAAAATCGGATATGGATGAAAGAATAAAGGATTGGATAGGGCAGATCAAAATATTTTTGCTGGATATGGACGGTACGATCTACATCGGGGATAAACCGATCGGCGCCATGCGCGACACCTTGGCGGCGATCCGCGCTTCGGGCAGGAAAGTGGTGTACTGTACGAACAATTCCTCCCGCACGGCGGAAGAATATGTGCAGAAATTAAAGAAGATCGGTTTGTACGAAGAGGCGGATGCGATCTATACCTCTTCGATGGCGACGATCGGATATCTGAACAGGCATTACAAAGATCGGCGCGTCTACGCCTGTGCGACGAAGGAAGTCTGCGCGCAATTTGCGGCGGGCGGCGTACATCTTACGGAGAAAGATGCGCAAGTGTGCGTGCTCGCATACGATACGGAGCTGACCTATGCAAAGATCGAAAAGATGAACTATTTTTTGGCGAAAGGGGCCGTTTATATTGCGACGCATCCGGACGACGTGTGTCCCGCGCCGGAAGTGTATAAGCCGGACGTGGGGTCGTTTATTCAGCTGTTCCGCCGCTCCTGCGGACGGGAGCCGGACGTGATTTGCGGAAAGCCGTTTCGGGTGATGGGAGAGGCCGTCGCCGCGTACTGCGGCGTCTCGCCCGAGCAGATCGTGATGGTGGGCGACAGGCCGCATACGGATATCCGTTTCGGCAGGAACAACGGGTTTCATACGCTCCTCGTTCTGAGCGGGGAAACGGACGAGAAAAAGGCAAAAACGCTGCCGGAAACGGATATACCGGACGCAATTTTGCCCAGTTTAAACGATATTGTCGGAATGTTGTAAAACGTTTTTATGCGGGAGGGCCGCCGCCGATCGGCGGCGGCCCTCCCGCATATTTTTCTGTTGGCCGCTCAACCGCAAAGAAAAAAAAGGGTTAAAAGACCGCGTTTGTCGGAGTTATTTTACGGCCGACCGCTCAAACGCCGCAAAGGCAGGTTTGACGGTTCGCATGCTCAAAATTTTAAGGAGCCGCATCTGTTTCGGATTTTCCGTCCGTATCGGATGGGAAAGCATCGGAAGACTTTTCTTGGTCGGGCGAGAGGACGGCACTCGGATCCCGCTTGCAGCCTGCGGGCGATACGCCGTGTCGTTTACCGTTGGACGGGCCTTTGCCGTGTTTTTCGTCGGGGTTATCGGAAGACGTGTGCGCGGCGGGGTATTTTTTGGGTTTCCCGAACAGATTGTAAAAGAGAGAGCCGAGGTTTATAAGGGCCATTGCGTCGGAAAAGAGAATGGAAAACTCATTCATTTTATAATCGGAAAGGAAGGAGATCGTGAGCAGGAGAAAGAGGGAATACACGCGCACGGCGGTTTTGGCAATTTTTAATTTGCGCAGGCGCTGGTTGGGGGAAGATTTACGGAAGAGGTAGTATTCGTAGGTATAGACCAGGGAAATGAGCACGAAGCCTGCCGTAAGGGAAAGGATGACGACGATGCCGAGTGTGCCCCATTTTGCGAAAGAGATGCAGGCGTAAACGAGGTAACCCGCATACAGGGCGAGGTAAACGATCCTGCCGAGCAAGAACTTTGCCTTGACGCCGCGAAGAAGTTTCCGATAGTCGGTATTGTCTGTGGAGAGGTTGCGTATGACGGCGTATTGCGTCCTGTTGTTGTTTTCGAGGGCAGCGCGCTGGGCCGAATCGGTGTTTTTAAAGCTCTGGAAGCGAAATTTTTCGGGGTTGGAAGAATGGAGGGAGAAAATTCCGATCAGACAGAAGATAAAAATTCCGCCCAGGTGGGAGGCCGCGTAGGAGAGAAAGAAAAGAAATCCCTGCGCGGGCATCTGACTAGTGAGGAGGGCGATGAGATAAAGCCCCGCATTCAGCAGGAGAACAATGAGAAAGGAGGTAAGGAAGGTCAGAAAGGTGATGCGAAGAGCGGAAAGGTTTTTAAAAAACTTTTTTCCGGAATCGGAGAGGGAGTGCAGGAGACAAAAGACGGTCATGGCGACCGTATAGCCTGCGAACATCGGGACGAGCAGAAAGACGAATTCAGTTCTTGCAGGATAGGTGCGGGAGAAAAGGAAGAGAACGGAAGAAAGGCAGGTGCAGACCTCGATGGCGGGCGGAATGTAAAGGCGGAATTTTTTCTGAACGAAGACGGGCAGGCTCATCAAGGCAATTTCGAAGACGGTAAAGAGGGCGAAGCCGATGAGGGTAAGGAAGGAGCCTTTTTTCCAAAGCAAGAAAGCCGCGGCGGCGGAAGCGAAGGAAAGCAGCAAAAAGGCGGTACAGACGATATACACGATCCCGGTCGATTTTTTCCCGAATATTTTTTCGATCACGCGCCCTTTCCTCCTCATAGAATAAAAACGTTACCATTTTACCCAATTATACTAAAAATCACGCGGGAACGCAAACAAAATTTAAAGGGAGGCAAAGCGGGGGCGCGGGACTTCTAAACGGGGCGGGCGGCGCATAGAATAGGGTTGTACAGGCAGGAGGGGAATGCATGGAAGTATGGAAAGCCGCGCTGCTCGGGATCGTGCAGGGACTGACGGAATTTTTGCCCGTTTCATCGAGCGGACATCTTCTTTTGTTCGAGCGGCTGTTGGACGCACAAACGGGCGGAGCGGACATGTTTTTGGGGATCATGCTGCACATGGGCACGCTGGCCGCGGTATTGTTTTTGTACGCGCCGAGGCTGTGGGATTTTCTGAAAAACGACCGAAAGAAACTGTTGTATTTGCTGATCGGTACGATTCCCGCGGGTGTGATCGGGGTGTTTGCGGGCGATGCGGTCGATAAACTGTTTTTTACGGGGAAATGGCTTTGGGCGGGCTTTTTGGTGACGGGCCTTGCGTTGCTATACTGCGATCGCAGGGCAAAATCGATGGGGCCGCCGTATCCGATGACGGCAAAGCGGGCGCTGGCGGTAGGCGCCGCACAGGCCGTTGCGGTCATACCCGGGATCTCGCGCAGCGGAGCTACTTTGACGGCGGGACTTGCGGTCGGGTTGAAAAAAGAGGAAGCTGCCGATTTTTCCTTTTTGCTGAGTATTCCCGTCATCGGCGGGGCGGTCTTGGTGGAATTATGGAAATCGCTGAAAAATCCGATATACGTATCCGCGATTTCGTGGCAAAGCCTGGCGGTGGGAACGCTGTGCGCGGCCTTTTTCGGGTTCCTTTCCATACGTTGGATGCTCCGCCTTATAAAAGGAAAGCGCCTGTATATTTTTTCCGTTTATCTGTTTTTATTGGCAGGTATTTTAATGTTTTTGCAATTTTTTCTGTAAGGGCGGTATAAATCGGCTTTGCGTGCGCATACTGAAGGTATCTTAATCAGGAGGTACAATGATTATGAAACTCAATTCCGGTGATACGGCGCCCAAGTCGGCGAATTACAAGGTGGTAGGCCCGAACGGCGAATCCATGGGCAGCGTTTATATGAAGGAAGGCGAAACGCTTCCTCCTACGCAGATTTCCGGTTGCCATTACGAAGTAGACTAAGGAAGATCTGAATAAGTACAGGGACGCGCCACATCGCGCGTCCCTGCACTTACTTTATTACGAGAGCGGACTGCAAATTCTTTGCAGTCCGCTCTCGTATCGCCGAATCGAGGTATTTATTTTTAAAGGCAGGGCGTTCCGTCCTATCGGACGGAACGCCCTGCCTTTTTTTAATTGAGATAAAAAATCAGCGTATGCAGATTTTTGTGCAACGGACGTTACCCGCAAGGATCTCCCGAATGGAGTATTTGCCGTTCGCGATGAGGACGCGCGTACCTTGGGCGGCGGCCTCTTTGACGTATTCGAGTTTGGCTTTGGCGCCGTTTGCGCCTTTTCTGGACGCACCGTCGCAGTATTTTTTGTAGTTTTCGATATTTTCGACCAGCTCATAGGAATCTTTGCCGCCGATCTCTTCGATGAGGGTGGAAGGGTCGTGGGGGTCTGTGTAGATTCCGTCCACGCTGGTGAGGATGAGCAGTGTCTCCGCTTTGACGAGGCAGGCCACGAGGGAAGCGGTTTCGTCGTTGTCGATACATTCGTGGACTTTTGTAAGCGAGCGGGAAAGGGCGGCGATCTCCATGCGCCTGTTTTCGGACTCGGAAACGGCATCGTTGTAGTTGATGATGGGGATCGCGTTCTGGGAAACGCAGCGCAAAAGCAGTTTGCGGATATGTTCGCGCTTGACATCGTCGTTGAAGTGGTGGTGCTCGACGAGGATCTGGCGCACGCTGTATTTAGCGTCGACGAACTGGCGGTACGTCTGCATCAGAATGGCCTGGCCCTGTGCCGCGTAGTCGGTTTTGGAGTCTTCGTCGTCGGGAAGCTCGTGGCCTGCGCGCATCATATAATCCAGCCGTCCGATTTCAGTCGCGCCGCTGGAGATCCAGATATAACCGGGTTTGAGCTCACGGGAGAGCCGTGCGACGCGGGTGTAATCGATCATGTTGTCCTGCTTGTCGATGAGGGCCATGGAACCGATTTTCCCGACCAATTCAACATCAAATTTCATAAAACTCCTGTACGTGCCGTAAAAAATGCAGAATATTGCGCATACTGACGGCAGAATTGCTTTTTACGCAATCTATTATACCTTTTCGGGGAATAAAAATCAATGGTTTTCAACAAGAAATTGACGCTTCGGATTTTGAGCGCCGCGCTTTTATCGGTATTTTTATTGTGTTTTCTGCCCCTTTTCGGCGGGTGTGCCGCAGGGGAACTTTCCGATCTTCGTTCCGTATCCAAGCCGTATGCGGGGGAATACCGCTGCGTTTCGGCTATGTGGGGGAAAAAAGATCTTTTGCCGCAGTACCGCTCCGTCGTGCTCACCCTGGAAGAGGACGGAACGTTTTGTATCGAGGCGACCGAAAAAAAGGGGAAGACGCGCCGCGGGGAGGGACAGTATTCCTACGATGCGGAGAACGGACTTCTCATTTTCACGGCGAAATTTTTCGGAAAAAACCGCACGAAAACCGCTTTTTTGGAAAACGGGACGTTCGTCATCGAACAAAAATTTGTCGGCAAAACTCTTGTTTTAAAATTCGGTATGGGCGGGTAAATTTGAAATCTTCCCGCAAAATGGAAATTGCGGCCAAAGTGGGCAATTTTTTATTTTTTCTTGTCCTTGATGAGGAATTTTAAACGTTGTTGCAAAGAAACGGGCGGCCCGCAAAATCTTTTGCGGGCCGCATCCTTTGTGAACAAAAATCCCCGTCCTTGCAAGTTTGCAAGGACGGGGATTTTTTTACACTTTATTGAGGGAACGGAAGGCTTTTTCGACGACATTTTCCGCGGTGAAGCCGAACATTTCGAACAGCTTGTTTGCGGGGCCGCTCGCGCCGAACGTGCTCATGCCGATGATCTCGCCGCATTCGCCCGCGTATCTGTACCAGGACCAGGGGGAAGCCGCTTCCACGCAGACGCGCGCTTTGACTTCGGGCGGCAGGACTTCGTCTTTATAAGACTGCGGCTGTTTTTCGAACTCTTCCATGCACGGCATGGATACGACGCGCGCGTCGACGCCTTTGCCTTTGAGGAGTTCTTTCGCCTGCATGCACTGTTCCACTTCGGAACCGCTGGCGATGAGGAGAACGTCAGGGACTTTTTTGTCGCTGTCGGCGAGAATGTAACCGCCTTTGAGCGCTTCCAGACCCGAATTTTCGTACTGAGGCAGGTTCTGTCTCGTGAGGACGAGGCAGCAGGGCGCGTTGCCCGTGAGGGCGGAGATCCACGCCGCGGCCGTTTCTTTTCCGTCCGCAGGGCGGAACACTTTCATGTTCGGAATGGAACGGAGCGCGATGAGCTGTTCCACGGGCTGATGCGTCGGGCCGTCTTCGCCCACGCCGATCGAGTCGTGCGTGAGGATATAGGTGACGGGCAGGTGCATGAGCGCGGAAAGGCGCATGGCGTGTTTCATGTAATCGGAGAAAATGAAGAACGTTGCGCAGTAGGCACGCAGACCGCCGTGCAGCTGAATGCCGTTCGCGATGGCCGCCATGGCGTGTTCGCGGATACCGAAGTGGATATTCGAACCGCTCTTGTCGGCTGCGGTAAAGTCGCCGCGTTTTTTCATGGTGGACTTATTGGAAGGCGCAAGGTCTGCCGAACCGCCGATCAGGTTGGGGAGCATGTCCGCCAGCTTGTTGAGAACGGCGAAACTTGTGTTTCTGGTGGCGTCCGCTTTCGTGAATTCGAAGAGCGACGCGTCGTTTTTGAGGTCGGGCAGTTCTCCGCTCATGAACTGCTTGTACAGTGCGGCCAGTTCGGGGTATGCCTGTTCATATTCTTTGAAAAGCCGTTTCCATTTTCCCTGGCGGGAAGCGCCTTTTTTGGCGATGGCGGCGCAATGTTCGGTAACTTCGGCGGGCACTTCGAACGGTTCCAAAGTCCAGCCGAGGTTTTCTTTGAGTTTTTTCAGATTTTCCGCGCCGAGCGGTGCGCCGTGGCAGTCCGCCGAACCCGCGAGCGGCGAGCCGTAGCCGATAACCGTCTTGCAGATGATGATGGTCGGACGTTCTGTTTCCGCTTTTGCTTTGCGGACGGTGCGGCGCAGAAGATCGAGGTCGTTTGCGTCGTCGACTTTAAGAACCTGCCAGCCCTGCGCTTTGAAACGCATGGCGACGTCTTCTTTGAAGGTAATGTCCGTATTGCCTTCGATGGTGATGTCGTTGTCGTCGTAGAAGAGGATGAGCTTGCCGAGCTTATGCGTTCCCGCAAAGGAGCAGGCCTCGTAGGAAATGCCTTCTTCCAGGCATCCGTCGCCGCAGAGCGCATAGGTGTAGTGGTCGACGATCGGGAATCCTTCGCGGTTAAAGATCGCGGCCAGATGCGCTTCCGCAACGGCCATGCCGACCGCGTTTGCGATGCCTTGTCCGAGCGGGCCCGTCGTCGTTTCGACACCGGGCGTATGGCCGTATTCGGGGTGGCCGGGGGTCTTGTAACCGAGCTGACGGAAGTTCATCAGATCTTCTTTGGAAATGTCGTAGCCAAACAGATAGAGCAGGGAATAATTGAGCATGGAACCGTGTCCTGCGGAGAGGATAAACCTGTCGCGGTCGTCCCATTTGGTGTCTTTGGGGTTGAATTTCAGAAAATCCGCAAAGATCGTGTAGCCGATCGGGGCGCTGCCGAGCGGGAGGCCGGGGTGGCCCGAATTTGCTTTCTGGATCGCTTCCGCGGAAAGGATACGGATGGTATTCACTGTCTGTTCACGAACGTTCATGTATATATCTCCTTAAAAAAATTTATCTGTTGAATGTTATGCGTTTCGGATGTAGTTTTGAAGGTTGGTCAGGTCGACGGTATCGGCATGGCTTTCGAAAAGCTGCAAGAGTTTTTGCGCGATGACTTTGCAGCCGCCTTTTGCGTCGCTCTCGAAATTGACGGGCAGGATAGGTTCGTGCAGGCTCATGCGCACGAGCGCCCAGCCTTCGCCCTGTCCCTTGCCGAAGTTGATGCGCACGCCCTCGAAATTGTCGGGCGCAAGTTTGAGTCCCGAAGCGACGGCCTTGTTTTTGAGGTCTTCGATCGTCTCCGCGCCGAATTGTTTAAAGGCAGGTTTTCCCTTTTCGGTGAACCCGAGCCGCACTTCTGCGGCCTCTTTCGGTTCGGGAAGATCTGCGATGAGGTCTGAAATATTTTTGCCCGCTTTTGCTAGTTTTGCAAGGGAAATGAGGATACGTGTCACGAGATATGCGCCGTCGTCGAGGAAATAATTTTCTTTGAGGGCGGCGTGTCCGCTCGTTTCGATGGCGAGAGGGGAATATTCCCCCGCGTCGTTGAGCTCCTTAGCCTTGTCGATGACGTTTTTGTAGCCGCGCTTGTAACGGCAATGTTTCCCGCCGTGCGCTTCGATGAATTTTGCGAGTCCGTCGCTGGTGACCGAATCGGTGACGATGGTGCCCGCTTTTTCGGAAAGAAGAATGGCGGAAATGAGCGCGATGAGGCGGTTGCGGTTGATCTCTTCGCCGCTCTTATCGACCGCGCCCGCGCGGTCGACGTCGGTATCGAAGATGATCCCGAAATCGGCGCCCGTCTCTTTGACCCTGTCGGAAATGCTCTTCATGGCCGCCTTGTTTTCGGGGTTCGGGATATGGTTGGGGAAACGCCCGTCGGGATCCAAGAACTGGCTCCCTTCGGTGTCGGCGCCGAGCGGTTTGAGTACTTTCTCCACATAGAATCCGCCCGCTCCGTTGCCTGCGTCCACGATGATCTTTTTCCCCGCAAGGGGTTTCTCTTCGCCCGTCTTTTTGCGTACAAATCTGACGAGATTTTCGCTGTAACGGTCGATGTACGGCTGATTGCGCACGCTCCCGCGGCTGCCGCAAAGGGCTTTTCCTTCCGCGGCGAGGGAAAGGATTTCGGAAATGTCCTTGCCTTCCAGTCCCCCCGAGGGTAAAAAGAATTTCAGACCGTTTTTATTGTAGGACAGGTGGCTTGCCGTGATCATCACGGAAGCGTCCGCACCGATGTCGCTTTCCTGCAAGAGCATGAACATGGACGGCGTGGACGAAAGTCCCGTCAAAATGACGTCACATCCGCTCTCTGCGACCGCTTCGGAGGCGGCTTTGCAGATCCTGTCGGCGGAAAGGCGCGAATCGTGCCCGATCGCGACGGTCAGTTTTTCCTTGCCGAGCGATTTTGCGAGGCGGAAACAGAAAGCCTTCATGATCTTTGAAACCGCTTCGTCCGTCAGGTTTATGTGTTCGCCTTCCACGCCTTCGAGCGCGACCCCGCGCACGTCCGTGCCGCTTTTTAATTGTATCCAGTCAGCCTGATTCATAGCAATCTCCGTAAAAGTTCTCTGTGCTATTATACCGCATTTGCCCGTTCTTTTCAAGTTTTTTTGGGAAAAATTGTGCGCGATTTGTAAAAAACGGACATACGGCGCGCCGCTTTTTTCGGAAAAGGCAAAAATCAAAGAATACTGCGTCGAAAATGTTTACAGGGCTGTACATTGTGTGCTATAATTTTTACGGGTGAGATGCCCGAAGTAATAAAAAGGAAACGATTTATGTACAAATTTATTTTATCCACCGATTCTACCTGCGATCTCTATGCCGATTTCGTGCGCGAGAACGATATAAAGTTTGTCAGTCTGACGTACGTCGTCGAAAAGGACGGAAAATTTACGGAAGGGCTGGATGCGTTTACCGAGTATTCGCAGTACGTAGATTTTTACCGGCAGCTGCGGGAAGGCGCGTTTTCGCGCACGTCCATGCTCAATTACGAGAGTCACTACAATCATTTTCTGAAACTTGCGAAGGAAGGCGCGAAAGACGTCGTGCATTTCACGATATCCAGCGGACTTTCGCCGACGGTGACGGTGGCGGAAAAAGCGGCGGCGGACATACGCAAAGATTACCCCGATTTTAATCTTTACGCGGTAGATTCGCTTGCGGCGACGATCGGGCAGGGCGCGCTGGTGCGCGAAGCGCTTCGCCTGCGCAACGAAGGCAAGACGGCGAAAGAAACGTTCGACGCGGTCAATGATCTTCGGTTTCACATACAGTATGCGATCGTGGCAAACGATCTGTATTATCTGAAAAAGGGCGGAAGGGTTTCCACGGTTGCGGCGGTGGCGGGATCGCTCTTGCAGGTGAAGCCCGTGCTTTCTTTCAATAACGAGGGAAAGCTGATCGTGGTGGACAAATGCCGCGGCATGAAAAAGGCGTTTTCGTACGCGCTGGACAAAATGGAAAAATTCAATCCCGTGGAAGAACACCGCATGATCTGGATCGTACATACCGACGCGGAGAAAGAAGCGAACGATCTTGCAGCCATGATCGAGGCGCGGTGGAATTTCAAGCCGGACGTGACGATCATGGGGCCTGTCATCGGCTCGCACGTGGGGCCGGGCGCGGTCGCCGTGATCTGGCGCACGAAAGAGGTGCGTCAGGACTGACAAACATGAGAAAAATACGTCAGTCGGCGGGCAAATAGATTGTTTTCAATGAAAAAATATGGTATAATCTTTAAAGATGTACCATATTTTGTTTTTTCGGAGGAGATTATGGCAAAGGAGAAAGAGCAGTTCGTCAATCAGATCGCGGACATTGAGACAGATTTTCCGCGCTGGTATACAGACGTCGTTATAAAGACAAAGCTGGTGGATTACGGGCCCGTGAAGGGGACGATGGTGATCCGCCCGTACGGGTATGCGATCTGGGAAAACATACAGAAGGAGCTGGATGCGCGTTTTAAGGCGACGGGGCATCAGAACGCTTATTTCCCGTTGCTGATCCCGTACAGTTTCATGACCCGTGAAGCGGAGCACGTGGAAGGGTTTGCGCCGGAAGTTGCGGTGGTGACGGTCGGCGGCGGCGAAACGCTTGCCGAGCCGCTGGTGATCCGTCCGACGAGCGAGACCATCATCGGGGAAATGTATTCCAAGTGGCTGCAATCTTACCGCGATCTGCCCATTCTGATCAACCAGTGGGCGAACGTCGTGCGTTGGGAAAAGACGACGCGCCCGTTCCTCCGCACGAGCGAATTTTTGTGGCAGGAAGGGCACACCGTGCACGCGACCGAGGAAGAGGCGATGGAAGAGACGCTGAAGATGCTCGGCGTATACAAAGAATTTGCGGAAACGTGCCTGGCGATCCCCGTGTTTACGGGCAGAAAGACGGAGAAAGAAAAGTTTGCGGGCGCGGTCGCGACGTTCGGCATGGAAGCGATGATGCACGACGGCAAGAGCTTGCAGGCGGGCACGTCCCATTATCTGGGACAGAATTTTGCGAAAGCGTTCGATATTCAGTTTTTGGATAAGGACGGCACGCATAAATACGGTTATACGACGTCGTGGGGCGTTTCGACGCGTCTGATCGGCGCGCTGATCATGTCGCACGGCGACGCGCGCGGACTGATCATACCGCCCGTGGTGGCGCCCATTCAGGCGATCATCGTACCGATCGCATCCAAAAAAGAGGGCGTTCTGGAAGCGGTGGCGGAGCTGAAAGCGAAACTTCTGGCGGCGGGTATCCGCGTAGATTCGGACGTTTCGGACAATAGCCCCGGCTGGAAGTTCAACGAATGGGAAATGAAGGGCGTGCCTCTGCGCATCGAGTTGGGGCCGCGCGACATCGAAGCGGGAAAGATGGTGCTTGTCCGCCGCGATACGCACGAAAAGACGGAAGCGCCTTTGGGAAGTGCGGCCGATACCGTGAAAACGCTGCTCGGCGAGATCCAGGCAAACCTTCTCGAAAAGGCGAGAAAGCGCAAGGAAGAGCGCGTCGTGACCGCGGAGAGCGTCGACGAGATCCTCAAAGGCGTGGAAGGCGGCAATTTCGTGAAAGCGGGATGGTGCGGCTGCCGCGAATGCGAAGACAAGATCAAAGAACTCACTGCGGCGAGCGCGCGCGTGATCGTCGAAGGTGAACACGCGGGAAAGTGCGCTTGTTGCGGCAAAGAGGCAAAACACGTCGTCCTGTTTGCGAGAGCATATTAAGAGTATTGATTCGGAAATTTTAATCGATAAAACAAAAGCGAAGCGGGCGCAAGAATATTGCGCCCGCTTCGCTTTTTAAAAAACGGGACGCCTGCAAAGTATGGCAGACGCCCCGTTTTCTATGGACGTTATTCGGTTTTTCCGTCGTTTTTTTCGGAAACGTCGCAGGCGGGAGAGTCGGCTTTTTGATATTCGCAGGGAATTTTTCCGATCAGCGCGTGCCGGCATTTTCCGCCGAATTTATAATCGAGGAGGATCAGCAGCGTAAAGACGGCACAGCCTACAAGGCAGACGAGCATATCGTTCAGCGTATCGTACATACCGATGTCGAGGTAACCTCCGTCGATGACGCGGGTGCTTCCGTCGGAAAGGTAGATCACCGTCTTTACGATGCCGTCGACCACCACGGTCTCATTGTGCGTGCCGCTCAGAAGATAGGAAGAAAAACCGTTTATGATCATGTCTTCCTGCATGTCGATGCCGAAAAAAGCATAGCTGGCGTATTCGAACATTTCCCATAAATTTGCGATCGTAAGGGAGAGCAGCACCCCGACGAGAAGACAGAGGAGAAAATTTTTCTTGGAATCGTCGCTCCCGAGAATGCGTTTCATCAGCGTAAATCCTGCGGCGGCAAACAAAAGGCCGGAGATCCCGTGCAGGATCTCGTCAAAGCAGGGGATAGTGTAATAGACGTCGTAGCAGCTTCCCAAAATTCCGCCCGCGATCAGAAAATAGAGCAAAAGGTTGAACAGGGCGGGAAAGCGGAATCCGATCAGGTATTCGGCTGCGAGGGCCGCAGGCGCAAGCAATATGTATGCGAAAGAGAGCAGGGCATTGCGCGATTGGGCGGATACGGCAAAATAAATGCCTGATGCCATGCAAAAAAGAAAGAACAGGGCAAGAATGACGCAGGTGACGGGGTCGCTGCGCAGACGTTCCGCCGTTTGTGTAAAAATATTTTTCTTCATACTTTCTCCTCGGTATGGATATGTCCGAAAATTAAATTTTATGCAGAAAATATTGTAACGGAAGTACGGCGTCCTGTCAAGCGTGAAAGGGTGCAAAATATTCTTTTAAGAGCCCGCGGAGAAAAGAATCGGAAAGTGCGCCGAAAATATATCAGCATACAAGTACACAGTTTCGCAAGAGTGAATACGAAAAATTCCGCATAGAACCGTAAAAAACAAGAAAAAGCACCTGAAAAAGGTGCTTTTTTGGCGCCGATTGCGTGACTTTGTCCGAACACAAATAGAATGAAGAAGCAGATCGGGAGGCTTCCCCGACCTGCTTTTCTATTTCATCAACATAAGATTTTGAAAACCGCTCCGTTGAAAATCTTTCCTGGAAATTGTATGTAATGACCATATGATCGCCGTACAAAATCACTTCCCTTATAAAGGTGTTCACGAGCAGTTTTCTTACTTTGATGTCTTCAGGATTTTCAAAGACTTTGGAGAGCAGAAACTTTTCTACTTCTTCGACGGACAAATGCGCGTAAGACTTCTGCGCCGCCTTGTTGATCTGGATCTCCAACTCGTTGAGTTCCGCCTGCAGTCCGTTGAGCCTGTCCTTGGTAAAATCGGTGATGATTCCCTGTTCGATGGCTTTGACGATGTTTTCTGCCGCTCTCTTTGTTTCGTCGCGCTTTTTGATGAGGATCTGCAACCCCGAATCGTCCTGCATGATCTTTTCATGCACTTTGACGACGGTCTCTGCAATGCGGGTAATGATGCTGTTTCGTTGTAGCATCGTAACGGTCGCATTGATCACAGAATCTTCCAGTTCCTGTTTTCTGACGGCTTTGCAATCGCAATCGCTTTTGCCTCGGCGCTTGGAAATGCAGGAATAATAGTAG
Organism: uncultured Clostridia bacterium; assembly: GCA_944368925.1. Lineage (GTDB taxonomy): Bacteria > Bacillota > Clostridia > Christensenellales > Borkfalkiaceae > Borkfalkia. Next base: position 128,679 of record CALVXG010000006.1, read on the forward strand.
TGAATGTCTCCCGTCTTGCTCGTACCGCTTTCCCCGACCATGCGGTGTTTGCACCTTCCGCAAATGAGTTTGCCGGAAAGGATATAATCGTAAATCTCTTTTTTGCGCCCAGGCGCGTTTTTGTTTTCTTCATTGATCGCATTCACTTGTAACCACAACTCCTTTGAAATGATCGGCGGGAATATTTTATCGTAATCCGTTCCCTGGTGAGTGACGATTCCCATATATCGTTTGTCGTGCAATATCTTATAGATAAATTTGTGCGTAATGAGCTGTCCTTGTTTACGGCGGAAATTCTTTTCTTTCAGTTCATCCGCAATCGTCTGCGCCCGATAGCCTTGCGCGTATTTTCGATAGATTTCCCGTATTACATCGGCTTCCGCTTCATTGATGTGATATTTTTTGTCTTTCAGATCCCAACCGAAAATATCTCGTCCGCCCGTGGCGTTTCCTTTCAGCCAGCTTTCTTTCAGACCACGATTGACCTTTTGTTTCAAGTCTTCGGAAAAGTATTCGTTGAATCCCTCGATGACTGCAAGAAAGAGCTTTCCTTCGGGCGTATCGGGAATGTTCTCCATAGCAGAGACGAGTTCAACGCCGTTATCCGTCAGTTTCTTTCTGTTGACGACCGATTCATATTTGTTGCGGGCAAATCTGTCTAACTTGTAGACGATGACGACGCTCCATTGTTTTCGTTTGCTGTCGCGAAGCATTTGCTGAAATGCCGCGCGGTTGTCGTTTGTTCCCGTCGTGGCTCGGTCGATGTATTGTCCGACAACAAGAAGATCGTTCTTTTCGGCAAACTGCTTACACACGCGGACTTGCCCTTCGATGGATTGCTCCGTCTGACTTTCACTGGAATATCTTGCATAAATGACTGTGACATATTTTTATGGACACTGAAACCAGTTAACGTTAAAATTAATATTTAAAGTTTAATTATACTGTTTTGGACTGTATTATATTGACATATTAAGATATAAATGGTATAATATCGTCAAAATATAACAATAGGATGGTAAAATGTATACAAAATTATTTGAACGCTTGGTAACAAAATTTTCCATCAAAGTTACCGACTTAATAAAGTATTTGGAGATCTCCAAAGCTACGATTTATAATTACCGTAATTTGGAGAAATTTTCAGATATACCTAAGGACAAGCAATTAAAAATATTTTATTTGTTTGGCAAAGAGTCTGAACAGGAGTTGGAACTGGTCTTGGATGAGGCAGACCCTGATATACTTGCAGGTTATTTGAGTAGAATATCAAGCATCTTAAAAGGAAGTTATAATAACAAACTTCAATCACTATCATCCATAGAAGAATTGACAGAGCAAGTCGAAAGATTAACAAAGGAAAACGATTCATTGAAACATCAGGTGTTAGAACTTGATAGATTTCAAGGGATAAATGACTTTACACGTTCTGTTTTGCTCGATAAGGTTGCTGCAATAGTTGAAGGTAGTTCTGCTGCTGAAATAAAAGAATTTATTGATTACTTGGAGATTTTTGAAAAGTATAGAAAGAGTGGGAGATAGGGGATGGCTTATTTATACTTGAATTTCTTAGACAACCTTGAAAAAGGTAGTAGAAGTTGGGATGACTTTTATACTACGTCTTTGACGGAACAGTATGATCTTCTCAAAAGAAAGCTTGGACGATATGCTCCCGATACGCTTCAGGAGCTGATTGCAGCGTGTTGCCCTTCAACCTATCACACCTACTATGTGTCAATGCCAAGCTTTGAGCGTAAAATTACGACAGATAGGCGTGGAAAAGAGTGCATCTATAACATAGTTATCCGCCCTGAAAAGAGTGCGTACTCGACAAATTATATCCCCTCAAAATACGACCTCATTTTTATCGGGGATGTTACCTTTGGTAATGTTATTGATGTAACGGTAAAAGGTATCGAGGTTATCGATTCAGGAATAGCTAAATTCGGAGAGAAATCCGTATATTGTATGGGAGCGTGTGCTTTTGCCACAAAAACATTCGCGGATCGAATTGGCAGACAGATAACCGTTCCCGATTATGGTGTTCGTGAGATGCACGATGCAATTCTTACACATGATTTTATTGATAGGCTCTGTTCAGAAGTTTATCCTATTCCCAATCCGCAGGATGCGTACCATGTTTTTGGTAAGTGGCAGAAATATATCAGATTCAGAAAATATTATCTCGGTGTCCAATCTGAAAAATGCGAGGAGATTACCGATGTTTTTGCCGTGCAAGGATATATTGTGACCAAGGCATCATACAAGAAAAACGAGGATGTTTGGTCGTCGCTTCTTCTCGGAGGTCACGAGGAACACTCCAAGGGAGAACAAATTCTTCTTGGCAAAGAGGTAGCCGGAGCAGACGAATTTCCATTCATTTGTGTCGCAATCGAAAAGAACAGAAAATCCGTACTTTCTGAAACCACAGGTAAGAACGGAAAAGGAAAGCCTAAATACGAGGTGCATCTTCGCCGGTATACGAAGGAATCCATGGGGCTTTCTCCGTCAAAGCCGGAGTACGATGCCGAAGGAAATCTTCCCAAGGGTTTCCGTTTCTATCAATATCTGCTCGGCGAGCGTTTTTCATTCACTTATTCTGATATAGAGCCGGATTATTCGGGGATTGAAACTGCTTTCAACAAAGCGAAAATTGCGGCATTTTCCGAAATCGACAGAAAGTATGCGGGCATCATCAAAGGTGAGGTTGAAAGCTTCATAAAGACAGAAGCAACAAGACTCGAAGCTACATATTCTCAAAGACTTGAAAATTACATTAGAGATCTTGCAGCCACACTTGCACGAGATGTAGAGGAAAATAAAGACAAAGAAGTTCAGGAAGAATACGCAAAAGCCGTTACTCGCCCTATCGAGAGAGAATACGGCGAGCAGATCGAAGCACTCAAAAAGCGCAGATCAAAGCTCAAAGAAAAGAAACAAGCCGATGAGATAAAAGAGATTGATGATGAAATCACAAGACTCTCTCAAGAAATGGAAGTAAAACTCGAATCGGCAATAGTGATGATATCTATCGCCGTATATTACAAAGAGAGAAACGCCCGTAGAATCGAGAGTCAGAAAAAGAGTTTTGCGATTGCTCTTCAAAAGGATATAGAAAAGGTAAAGGCAGAAAAGAAAAAGCAACTTGAAATTCAGTATAGAACGGCTATTGAGGGGGAAAAGAAGGACGCGGAGCAAGTTCTTAGCAAAAAAGCAGATGCGGAAATTGCAGAGAAGCGCGAAAATGAAACTGTCCGCCGTTATGAGATATACTTCCGTCCAGAAAATCCGAACGATAGTATCAAGGATGTAAAGAAGGAACTCGAAAGCACTGATGTACGTTATCTTACGTATGACAACCGAGCAGAAAAGGCAAAGATTGAGCGTCAGGAAAAAGCACTTCGCTCTTTCCTTGGCGGTTATGTAAAGAATCCTTATCTTGCCTCTTATCTATTTGCACCTACAACACTCGCAGGAGCAAGCCGTCCTGTTCTAGAAGAACCCGAGTGGTGTCTTGAAAGTCTTAATGATATGCAAAAGCTTGCGGTAAGACGAGCTTTGGCAAGTGAAAGCATCTTCCTGTTGCAAGGCCCTCCCGGAACAGGTAAAACGCAGGTTATCGCCGAGATTACTGCACAGCTTGCAAAGCAAGGCAAAAAAATACTCATATCTTCCGAAACACATAAGGCAATCGACAATGTGTTTGAGCGTTTGCCGAAAATCCCGGAGATCAGACCGCTTCGTCTTATTCCTTCACAAAACGGCAAGGAAACCAACTACAGTCCCGAAAGGCTCGTGGACAACTTCTATCTAAATATCCAAGAGAGTCTTCGCCGTCAGGTAGATAGATTCGAACATTTCTACGAGATGAAGGAAAACTTCTCGGAGGAAATGCGTTTACTTCGCCTTGACTATGATAAAATACTTCATCTGCAAAGAGAAAACGCAGGGATTGAAGCAGAACGCAAGCGTTTGATTGAAAAAATCAACTCTTACAACTCGGAGATTGAGGATCTGCGTGGGCAGCTTGGAGCAATAACCGAAGAAATCGAAGCGTTCACGAGAACGATTAAGCATATCGAGAACTACCGATTTATTAGCGAAGGTGCAAAATCTGTATTGATCGAAAAATATCGTACAGAGGTGCAAAAGTTACTTTCGGAGTTCAGTTGTTTTGCAGATAGAACGCCAGAAGATGTCCGTGTCATTGTTTCAGCGGATATCGTGCTTATTCAATCTGAAATTGCAAGTATTTGTGGTGATGACAGACTTGTTAAACTTGAAGCCGAAAGAAAATCGTTGCAGGCTGAAATAGGCATTCTCGCTGAAGATGATGCAGCGTTTGAACCCGGTACAGAATCCTTCAATACCTTAAAAGCAAAGCGAGGTGAGCTGATCGAACTGAAAAAGCAAATTGAACTTTTGCAAAAATCAGGAAGCACCGATATATCCGATGGTGAACTTATCAAGGTTGTTTCTTCTGCCGTTTTAGCAGATAAATCTCTTGTGGTATTACTACCAGATCAGATCAAAAACTTCAAAATCAAACTCACAGGCATCATCTCCGATATCCGGGAAACCATAGATAGAGAAAGAGCAACTTATGTTGAATCGGAAAATGCTGTAAAAGCAAAAATTACCGACAAGCAGAGAGATATCAACGAAGCCAAGACTCGCTATGAGGAGCTTGGAGAAAAACCCGGTGTGGCAGAATTCAGCGAGCTTTCAGCACAGCTCAAGCAGAAAATCGGACGCTTCTTCCGCAACTTCGGTATTGTTCGTGAGTATGAGTCCATAGAGAGCGCTCTTGAAATCATCCGAGAAGAATGGAACGCTCTCGAATCCGATTACACAAGAACCCAAACGGTTAACAGACAAAGAATTCCTATGTTCAAGGATATCTGCAAATATCTTGATTCCCCTGATATCCTTGAAGAAGATAGACAAGCTTATACAAGAATGCTGTATGATAACGTAAACGTGTTTGGTATTACCTGTACAAGCCGTGACCGCTTCACGAAGACGCAGCTTCAGGAGCTTGGAAAGTACGGCATCGACTCTGTTGATATCCGCACCCAAGGAATTGACGTTGTCATTGTCGATGAGGTTTCAAAATCCTCTTTCCTTGACTTGCTGATTCCCATTCTTTACGGCAAGACAATCATACTCGTAGGGGATCACAGACAGCTTCCGCCTATGTATGATTTAAGGCATATGAGAACGGATGACTTCGAGGGCCTTGACGAAGATATTATCACGAAAGAAATCAACGACGGATACACCAAGCTTTACGAGGAATGTTTCTTCAAAACGCTATACGAAAGAGTTCCTGACGATTTCAGAGTCATGTTGAATAAACAATACCGATGCCATAGCCATATTATGCAGGTATTCAACCATTTTTACGGTGGCGATGAGCGCGGTCTTGTCGTTGGTAAAAAACAGCAGGACGATGAGAAACAACATAATCTAACGGTTCGCTTGAATGGCAATGTCGTGATCGATCCCGACCATCACATCTATTTTGTGGATTGTGATGAGAAGGAATCGAGCGACGACGGAAGCACCTCAAAGATCAACAAGCAAGAAGCGGAGGTCGTTATGGCTTTACTTGAAGGGCTTGATACAGCTGCGCTTGAACTTGTAAGTCGCGGTCGAGTCAGAACCGAAAATCGCGATGATGAAAGACCGAGTGTTGGCGTTATTTGTACATACGGAGATCAGGCAGGGCTCATCAAAAAGCGCAGAAAAGGGAAACAATACAAAGGATTTTCAGGCAAGGATGATCAAAAGCTTGTAATCAGCACGGTTGACGATTTCCAAGGTGACGAGCGAGATATTATTATTGTATCCATGGTAAGAAACCCAAAGGATCACCGATTCAATGCTGAATTCGTTAAGCAATTCGAGCGAATCAACGTTGCTTTTTCAAGAGCGAGAAAGCTTCTCATTATCGTAGGAGCAAAGAAATTCCTTTCCGAGCAGACGATAGAGCTTCCCGACCTTTCGGGTAACCACGCACTTGATAAGCATAATTTCCCTGTGTATAGAGAAATTATCGACACGATCAATTATCGCGGTAGATTGCTGACCGCAAACGATATTATAGGAGGCTGACAATGGAATTAAAACCTATCAAGAAGATAAAAACCTCTTGTCCGTTTCCTATGCTTGAGTACAAGGTAGACGTGCTTTACAATGAGGTCAGAAAGGCTTCGGGAATTGCATACATCATCCTTGAACTTATTCAAAAATCTGCAATGGGTAACGAGAAGATTGCCGAAGTTTTGAAACGTTTCGGCATTCCCTCGGATTTACACTATATGTTTGCAAAAGAACTCTCGTCACTTGTTGCGAACGGCATTTTGGACACACGAATCAATTCGTCTTATATTGACAACATCAAATACTTCGAGCAGATGACGCTTGACCTGTTTGAGCTTACTGCTAAAGGCGAAAAGATGTTTGCCGAGGGGGCAATTCCGACAGGACAAGAAAAAGCGAAAACCACGACCGTATTTTATAGCCCCGTGACGAGAAAATTCGACCTTGTTTGTACGCAGAGTTACGCACCGCTTGAAACATCTTTTCTCGGCGAAGATTTCCTTGATAAAGTGAAATATAATGTGTCAGGTATGGAAGAATATTTGAAATTCGTGCAAACCAAGATCGGGCTTAAAGCCGAGGAAATGATCATCAATGTAACCTATCAGGAGCCGAAAAAATTGGCGGCAAAGACAGAAGAAAATTTGACGATTACAATTGATGCAGAAGGAATGGACTTCGGCTTTGCAACAAGCGATGAAAAAGCGTTCTTTGAAAGCTATTATTCCTCCGCCCTTATGAGTGCCGGAATGCTTATGAAAGACAAATACAAGTTTGACATAAGCGTGCCAACTGTGGACTTCAATACTCTCAAGGTGGACAATCTCTACATCCCAGACGATGCAGGCAAACAAGCGGCAAGACCTTGCAAGCTCTTTATTGGCAGAGGTGTTCACGGCTATTCGAGAACGGATAATGTTCTGAGATATGAAAACGACGGTATTTACCTCGATATTCTCGATGATAAGGCAGAGTTCGCACTCCTCGACAATGCAGGGTGCAAATACTATCTCCCCTTAAATGTCAGAATCCCTTGCAAAACCTTCGGTGATGTGTTTGAAATGCAGCTTCTTGTTGAAACGGTAGCATCTGATGAACAGTTCAAGAGAATATTGCAGGCAATCTATCTTGATTGCTACGAGCATGGTTCTTCTTCGGAGAGCAGCCAAACCCTTGCATATGTTGCAACGGTTCTTCAGGATGCAGAGCTATTAAATAAATACACGCAGAAAAAGCTCTCTGAACTTGGTACGGATGAGGACAGAATTGATCTCCTTCTCCGTCTCAACACAGCATTCGCCAAATGCGAAGGCTGGAATGCATATTTTGCAGAAATAGCAAGGGATATCTTTGCGCGTTATACTCAAACTGTAGAGCTTGAAAGCATTATCTTTAAGAATACGGTGTTAACTCCTTTGAGAAAGGCAATGGATATGCCCGAATCCGAATACATATCCGCGCTTGCAGAACCGCTGAAGAAAAAGGAATCTGCAGAGCTTGTATATCAGGCATTGGATAGCGCATCCTTTACCGAAAGCGAAATATTGGCTGTCGTAAATGTAATCGAGCTGTACGCAACCCGTGTGCTTGAACGCACACCGATAGACAGAGCAACCGAGCTTGCAGGAAAATTCGCCTTGTTTAGCGGAAACCTGTGGAGGCTGTGCGATATGCTCGGCGTAGAGAATCCGAGTGATTACACATTGAAGGATGATTATAATATCGACGAATTCTTCAACACCTTCGCAACCTATAGCAAGGCGAAGAAGGAAATCGAAAAATATAAGGCGTATGCAAATAAAACCTTTATCCAACTTGATCGTTTTGATTCGATCTTCAATCCCGTTCAAGAGGTATTGTCTATTGAAAGGACGGCATCCGAGCATCCCGAAAAGATTACGATAAAATTCATTGACGAGCAGATATTGCGTGGCAGATATAGTGTTGCTGTCAGCAATCTGCTGATCAAGGCACAATACGACCTTCGTATTCTTCTTTCAGCCGACCTTACTGTCGGGGCGAATGAGTTAATTGATGAAGCTGAAAGGCAAGGCATTATTAAGCGTGATGAAGCAAGCAGATTGCACAAGCTTCGTATGTGCAGAAACGGATTGCAGCATCCCGAGAAAAGACAAATTCCGTTTGACAAGGCAACACTTGAAGAATGGAGAGACACAGTATTTTCATTGAAAGGAGAGGATAAATGAGTCACGCAGTACAAATAAACTATGAGCAAATAGCAGTACAATGCCACAGTATTTGCGAGGTTGCACAGAATCAGGTTGCAGAGCTTGACAAAATGCTTGCAAATCTCAAAGGTTCATCTTCTAGACTTCTGAATGATCAAACCGAAGTACTATGCGAGCAAATAGAGCGAGAAAAGAATCAGCTTCTTAAAGAGATTCAGACTGTGTTTGCAAGAGCAGATGAGGATGCTAAAAAAGGCATCGTAACCGGCGACAGCGACAGGCTGAATGTAGGTCAGACAAGAGCCGTTATTTCAACCGCTGAACAACTTCGTGCAAGAGTAAATGAGCTTGCCGCAGGTAAACTTGCGGAGATGAGAGCATTGCTCGACTCTCTTCTTTCCGAGAGTATTGCATTGAACCAAGCGAGAATGATAGACCGTGCGAACGGTGTGGTCAGACTTGATGAATCGACCAAGAAATTTCTTGACACCATTGAGGACGAAATACTCAGACAGTTCGTATACATTGCTTTCGTAAGAGATTCCTCTCTGTCGGGTAACGCTCTTCTTGAAGCAGGCAAGGCATTGATGAGCGAGTCTGTTGAAGCAAGATATGAGAAGGAAGCAGAGCTTATTCGTGTCGAGCTTGCTGCGGCGAAAGTTCCTATTGAAACTATTGAAAAGATCGTCGAAGAAGGCAAACCTATCGCTAATATCAGAGAAGCGGCAACAACCGAGATTGTCGGAGAAAAAGTGCGGCAAAAATCTTTGAAAATCATCATGCAGGCAATTAAAGCTCGCGGGTTTGTGGTGGATAAAAACAATATAAAAATTAAAAGAGACACCAACGAAGTGATCATGGTAGCGCAGAAAGCAAGCGGAGAAAAGGCGGAGTTTCGGGTATTCCTCGATGGGAAGTTTATCTACGATTTCCGCGGCTA
>CALVXG010000007.1 GCA_944368925.1 uncultured Clostridia bacterium
GCTGCCTCCCGTAGGAGTCTGGACCGTTTCTCAGTTCCAATGTGGCCGATCACCCTCTGAGGTCGGCTACCCATCGTAGACTTGGTGGGCCGTTACCTCACCAACTATCTAATGGGACGCGAGCTCATCCATATCCGATAAATCTTTTACCCCTGGGAGATGCCTCCCCGTGGTCTTATGCGGTATTAGCACAATTTTCACTATGTTATTCCCCTGATATGGGCAGATTGCTCACGTGTTACTCACCCGTCCGCCACTAACAAAAGAAGCAAGCTTCTTTTGTCCGTTCGACTTGCATGTGTTAAGCACGCCGCCAGCGTTCATCCTGAGCCAGAATCAAACTCTTAAGTTTAATTGCTTAAAGCTGCTCTTTCGAGCAACTGCTCTAACGTTATTTGCTGACTGTTCTTTGAGTACTTGTGTACTAAAAGTTAATTGACAGAAACTTTCAAACTTTCTTTTTCAAGAACGTTTAATTCATTTCCTTCTATTCAATTTTTAATCTGCGTTTCACCGAACTTCGTTCGGTGCTCTCGATGAGAGCTTATCCATCATATCATATTTGATTTCGTTTGTCAAGCGTTTTTCAAAACTTTTTTGAAGTTTTTTGAAAATCTTTTTGCAAACTCGATCGCATCTGATCTTGTTTGGATGTCACTCACGCGACAGCCTAATTACTATATCATATTCAAAAGCATTTGTCAAGAGTTTTTCAAAACTTTTTTGAAGTTTTTTTAACTTTTTTGACGAATTCTTTTGCCCTGATATCGAATCGGGCTGCTCTCTTGCGACAGCTTGAATATAATACCATATACCCATTTAAATGTCAACTGTTTTTTCAAACTTTTTCCAATTTTTTTGACATTTTTTTCGCTCCCCCTTTTTACCCGCCATATCTTGCATTCCGGCCGCCTATACCCCCTATCGCTTGTATTTTCCCCCGCCCCGCTCCCCCTTATTCCTTTTCGTTTTTTCGCTTCTCCCTTTTTTCTCTTTCCCAAATTACCGCCCTCTTGCCTTTCCCCAAACCGCCCGTCCCGCAAAATCGGTTGCCTGCGGGGCGTTTTTCTGTTATAATGAATTTATCCTTAATGATTCATAAAGTATTTTATACGCCCCTCGGCGGAAAAGGAATTCCTATGTTTAAAATTTTACGCATCGCCTGCTCCGTGATCGCGGCCCTCCTGGTCGCCGTCTGCATCTTTATTTTTCTCTACGTCAACATTACCGCCGGCATCGTCTGCGTGGCGGGTGCCCTCTTCTTTTTCGTTCTGACCATGCTCTTCAAATACCTGCAGGAAGAAAAAGAAGAACTCAGCCGCAAAAACAACGCGGAAAAAAATTCCGACGATTCCGAAACAAACGGCAAACAATAATCTCGCACAAACAAAAAAAATTTTACCGCCGTACGGGCCGACGTTTTCGGCAGGCCGGCAACGCCGCAAAGGCTGCGGCAAGGTTCGTATTCGGCGAATGAGTTGCGAGGTTTCAGCGATCGGCGAAACAGGTTCGGGAGATCGCGGATAAGCGAAAGACGAGCCGTGAGATTTACAAAAAAATTTGTGGGGTTTTTGCCTTGCGAGGGCGATGCAACTGCGGCGGGACGAAGGCTCGCGGGCGTTACGGTTTTTAGCCGCTTCGCTTTCGGGCGGCCACGGCAAAAAGATAATAAGAAGACACGGACAGCCGTGCGGCGTAGCAAAACGCCGCACGGCTGTTTTTTCTTTCTGCTTTTTAGAAGCCGCCCTGCGCAGGTCAACCGCACAATCCTGCACGACCGAAAAAAAGAGAAAGCCGCATTCGGGTATACGAATCGGAACTTTCCCGCGATAACATGTACAGCGCGCCCGCACCTTGCCGACAAAGCACTTTTTAGTTTACTTTTCAAATCGTTTAGGCAGAAATGAAATCCGATTTACCGAATAAAAAAGAGAGCAAAGTTTTTAAAAAACTTTGCTCTCTTTTTCCTGTCTGATGCCTCCTTTCGGGCGTTCTCTTTTATTTTATATGTCGCGCGCGCGTATATATAGAAGCGAAAAAAATGAAAAAGAAACGCAAAACCGCCCGCCGCGGCGGTTTTGCGAAAATAAAAAAACAGGCCCCGCAGGGGGTCGCAAATTTTTGCGACCCCCTGCGGGGCCAAATTCTCTTTTGGAAAACTCAGCGTTTTTCCTGTTTGTCCACCATTTCCACGATCTCGCTGATGCGGTCCAGATCGTCGGTGTTGTAATAGTCGATGTAGATACGGCCCTTCTTGTCGTTGCCGATGAGCGACACTTTGGTCTTGAACGTGTGCCGCATGCGCTCGATCAGATCTTTCAGCTCGATGCTGACCTGCTGTTTTTTCTTTTCCTTTTTCTCTTCCAGCTCTTCGGGGGAAGCGAAATAATCGCGCACGCTGCGTTCGATGTCGCGCACGGACAGGCCGTCTTTGATGACGTCGCCCGCGAGCTTGTACTGTACATCTTCGGGCAGGGTCACCAATGCGCGCGCATGACCCGCGCTCAGTTTGCCCGACGAGACCATGTCGATGACTTCGGGGGTCAGCGACAGAAGGCGCAGGGTGTTCGTCACCGCGGGGCGGGACTTGCCGATGCGTTCGGCCAGTTCTTCCTGCGTCAGATGGTATTCGTCCATGAGCTGTTTCATGGCGTTTGCCGCTTCGATCGGGTTCAGGTCTTCACGCTGCAGGTTTTCGATGAGCGAAATTTCCTTGATCTCGCGGTCGGTGTACGAACGCACCACCACGGGGATCCGCGTTTTGCCCGCGATCTTCGCCGCACGGTAACGGCGTTCGCCCGCAATGATCATGTATTTGCCGTCTTCGAGATTGTTCACCACGATCGGCATGATGAGTCCGTGCTTTTTAATGGAATCCGCAAGTTCGTTGAGGGCGTTCTCGTCAAAATTCTTTCGGGGCTGGTTGGGATTCGGCCGCACCATGTCGATATCCACTTCCATCAGTCCCGTTATGTCCTCGGGCAGCGGCGCCTGCGGTTTGTATTCGGGAACATACGGCTGTTTCGCCGCATTTTCATACGCCTCTTCCGTATCCGAAAACAACGCCGACAAGCCTCTGCCTAATCCTCTGTTCGATTTCATACTTTCCTCCAAATTTTATCTTCGGACGGCCCCGATTCCCCCCTTCGGCCGAACCCGTCCCTGCTGTATCCGCAATAACGCCCTATTTCTTATCGCGCGCTTCCCGTGTGAGATATTCCTCCGTCAGCGCCTTGTACGCGCGCGCTCCCGTGCATTTCGGGTCGTGCATCATGATCGGCTTGCCGTACGACGACGCTTCCACCAACCGCACGTTGCGCGGTACGACGATCTCGAACAGCCTCTTCGTGAAAAATTTGCGGATCTCTTCCGCGATCTGCTTGGATATCAGCGAACGGCTGTCGTACATGGTCAGAACGACCCCGTCCACGTTCAATGCGGGATTCAAATGCTGCTTGACCAGCGTGATCGAATTCATCAGCTGGCTCAACCCCTCCAACGCATAGTACTCGCTTTGGATCGGTATGATCACCGAATCTGCCGCCGCCAACGCGTTGATCGTCAGAAGCCCCAGCGACGGAGGACAATCGATAAATATGTAATCATAATTGTCCCGCACTTCCGCCAAAGCGTTCTTCAACACCTTCTCGCGGCTGCGCTTGTACACCAGTTCCACTTCCGCCCCCGCAAGATCAATGTTCGAGGGAAGAATGTCCATGCCTTCCAGCTCCGTCTTTAAAATATTGTCCGATGCCTTTTCGTCATCGATCAGTACGTTGTAGACAGACTTCTTTAACGTGCTCTTGGAAAAGCCCATTCCCGTCGTCGCGTTGCCCTGCGGATCCATGTCGATCAGCAAAACTTTCTTGCCCGACGCCGCTATGTACGCCGCCATGTTCACGCAGGTCGTCGTCTTTCCGACGCCCCCTTTCTGGTTTGAAAACGATACGATTTTTCCCATTCTCTTCCACCGTATTCCTAAATTTTCCCCGGAGCGCCCCCTTTCCTTCGGCTTTGCGCCCTCTGAAAATTTTCAGCGCCCCGGTCTTGATTGTCCTTTATTGTTCCACGTTCACGCCCTTCGGCTTCGCCTCAGTGCGCCTGCGGCCCGCCGTCTTTCGGCGTTTCACCCTCGGCTTTACCGTCTTTGCCATCTTCCGCTTTCCCGTCGGCCGCCTTCGCATCCGTGTCCGAATGCCCGCGCGTGAATCGGCTGAACGGGTTCTCCTGGATCAGCTTCTCCTTCGTGTCCATGAACTCGTACACCTCTTCCACCGTCTTGCCTTCCAACAACATATCCACTTCGTCCGTGTAGATCGTCTCACGCTCTACAAGCACTCTCGCCATGTTGTCCAGCACCTTACGATTCTCGGTAAGAAGTTTCACCGCCCTCGCATGGGCCGTCTCGATGATCTTGTGCACTTCTTCGTCGATGATCCCCGCCGTCTCTTCACTGTAACTGTTGTGCGCTTCCATATCCCTGCCCAGGAATATCGGATTGTCCGAACGGTACGTCACAAGCCCTACTCGCTCGCTCATGCCCCATTCCGTCACCATCTTGCGCGCAATCTCCGTCACACGCTGCAGATCGTTCGACGCCCCCGTCGATACGTCCTTGATCACCAGCTCCTCCGCCACGCGGCCGCCCAGCAATTCGCAGACAAGATCCGTCAGTTTGTCTTTCGTCATATGATTGTCGTCATTGTCCGGCCGCGTCATCGTATAGCCCGCCGCCATGCCGCGCGCAATGATCGATACTTCCTGCACGGGATCACAATGCTTGCACAGCTTCGCTATGATCGCGTGACCGCTCTCATGATACGCCGTGATCCGCTTATCCGATTCCGTCACAAGACGGCTCTTCTTCTGCGGCCCCAACAATACCTTGTTGATCCCTTCGAACAACTCCTTGTTGCCGATGATCTTCTTGTTCGCACGCGCCGTCAGAATCGCCGCTTCGTTCAGAAGATTTTCAAGATCCGCTCCCGAAAATCCGCTCGTCATCCTCGCCAATATCTTGAAATTTACATCCGGTGCCAACGGTTTGTTCCGCGCATGCACCTTCAGAATCTGCTCCCTGCCGCGTACGTCCGGCAAATTGACGTGTATCTGCCTGTCAAAACGCCCCGGCCGCAACAACGCCGGATCCAGGATGTCCGCACGGTTCGTCGCCGCCATCACGATGATCCCTTCGTTCGTCTCAAAGCCGTCCATCTGTACCAGCAACTGGTTCAACGTCTGCTCACGCTCGTCGTGTCCGCCGCCAAGCCCCGTTCCGCGCTGACGTCCTACCGCATCGATCTCATCGATAAATATGATGCACGGCTGACTCTTCTTCGCCGCATCAAACAAATCACGCACACGCGATGCACCTACACCGACAAACATCTCCACAAAATCAGAGCCCGATATCGAGAAAAACGGAACGTTCGCTTCCCCCGCTACCGCCTTCGCAAACAACGTCTTACCCGTTCCAGGAGGCCCTACAAGCAGTATTCCCTTCGGAATCCTCGCCCCAAGATCGGAATACTTCCGCGGACTCTTCAGAAACTCCACAACTTCCGCAAGCTCCGCTTTCTCTTCCTCCGCTCCCGCAACATCCGAAAAACGTACCTTTATGTTCGAATTCACACGGGCTTTCGTCTTCGCAAAACTCATCGCTTTGCTCCCTCCGCCCTGCGTCTGCCGTATGATCAGCCAGAATACCACACACACCAACACGACCCCGATCAGCGGCACAAGATAACTCATAAAACTGCCCGCATTCGGATCCGTGTACGATACCGATACTCCCTTCGACGCTACCGCCGTCCAGAACGCCTCCGTCACCGCGTTGTCTTCCCCGCGCGGCCCCGGTGCCTTGAATTTCACCGACCCGTCTTTCAATCCGTAGTATACGTAATTGTCTACTTCGATCGCATCGATCTCTCCCGCCATGATCTTGTCGTCCAGCTCCGAGAAATCAATCTTCTGCGGCCCCATCAGCGTCGAACTCAATACCACCGACAGCACCAGCACTAACACCACTCCCAGCAAAACCCAGAGCAGTACTTTCGATGTCTTACTCATGTATTGCACTTTCTCCTTCTTCTTTCTTTATTTCTATTATTATATTTGTATTTCTACTCTCTTAAAACCGACTTCACGGTCATCGCCTTCCCAATCCTACATTCCTCTCGCCCTTTTTACCTCTCTTTCCTTATTTTTTTATTCTTTACTTTTTCTCCCTCTCTCGCCTACGCTCGCCGTCCCCTTATTCTTCCCCGTTCGCTTCTCAAACGGTTCCGCCTTTCTCTACGCTCTCTCCTTTTGAAACTTCGTTCAGACCTTCGTCTGCCGTCCGTCTTTTCCTTTATATCGGCTCCGCTTTCTCTATCGTCTTTTCGCCGCTTTTCGCCCGCCTCTCGTTATCGTCCTTCTTTGCGGCTCTTTATCTACTGTTTTATAGATCTCTCTTCTTTGCGATCCGTCTTTTTTTATCGTTATTCGCCGAGGACGTCTCCCGCGGCTCTTTTATTTTCGTCCCTCTCTCAGGATTTTCGCTTTCTTCTCATTATATTATAAATAAGTTTAAGCAGGCGTTTTCTGCGGCCCGCTGTTTTTTGCGATGACCCGCCGAACCCTTTTGTCCGCGGTTTTCCCCTATATCCGTTTTCTGCGTTCTCTCTTTTTTATGGTGATTCGCCGAGACTCTTTGCTTCCCACATTAAACGCTGTTCCTGTCTTTTTATCTATAAAAATTTTCGACGGCTTTTTTTCAACAGCTTTTTCTTTATCGCCTTTCTCCGATGCCCGCTGATTTTTTCTGATTCATAACAGCCTTTCCTGCTGGCTGTTTACAGTTTTTTACGTCGCTTCTTTACTGTCGATTCTGTCATTCTTACGCGGTCTTATGTCAACGGTTTCGCCGTTTCTTGCAGCTTTCCCGCTCCCATTTTGTTCCCGCGCATTTTGTTACTCTTTCGGTTTGTTTTTGCTTCAGCCGCCCGACAGATCGCAGCCGTCCGTTCGCTTCAATTTTTCCGCGACTTTCATCTGTCTTCAGTTTGTTTATCCCTTAGATCCATGTGTGTTTCGCTTTGTGCTCTTTGGTTTTCGCTTACATTGGCCGCCTGACAAATCACAGCTGACCGCCTCGGTCTTCCATATCTTTTACCCGACCTCGGTTTGTTTGTCACTTTGGTAAATCTAAGCGTTTTGTTTTGCACTCTTTCGGTTTAACGCTCGCTTCGGCCGCATAGCGGCCTGCAGCTGCCCGTTTTTCGATCTTCCGCGTCTTCCGCTCAACTGTCTCAATTTACCGCCCGTTTCAGCCGATCGTATACTTTGGCTTACATTCTTTGCTTTCCGCTCACTTCGACCGTCCGCCTGTTCGTAGCTGTCCGTATACTTCGGTCAATCTGTGCTTCGGCTGTCCGTTCGCGTTCGTCGCCCGTCTTTTCAGTTGCCCTTGCAATTAAAATGAGCTTTCTCCACATTCCTGCCTGTTTACCGAAAAACTTCGGCCCGAATGTCCGCTCGTTTTTTTCGTCCGTTTGCGGATCACTCTTTGTTTGATCTGTTGCAAACCATCTTTTTATTTGGAATAAGCCTGCATTTTCAGATCCTTCCGAAAGCCACAGCATGACTCACCCGTATCAGAACCCGTTTTCCAACGCAGTCTTTGTGATCTTAAAAATCGGAAGCTTCCTTTGCGGCTTCACAATGTCGCTTCTTCCCCTCTTGATTTTACTGCCCTTTCAAGCCGCCGAATATTCGGCAATCTTTACCGCCGTTTAAAAACAATTTTCCGAAAAAGTCCGCCCCGAACATTGTTCTCCGTTCGAAAGCTTCTTTCCTCTTTCTAAAAACCAAACGCGTTTTTTCGCGATCAGATTTTACGTCGAGATCTCTCAACACTTCTATCTTTCCAAGACAGCTTCCCGTCGGTTTCCCGTTTTCGCGCAAAACCACATTCGCAAAATTACTGTTCCGAATCGGCATTCCCCGCTTATTTTTTCTTTATTATTTCTATGAGCGCCTGCCTTTTAAAAAGTTTGCGCCCCCTCGATCAACACCTTCGTCGGCCGCTTTGATACACACGTCTCGATCCGCCCCGTCCTGTTACATTATAGTCGGTTCGCTTTCTTGCCAAACTTCGCCTTCAATCTGATAACGGCTGCGCATCCCGCCTTTTAGTATGCTCCGTTCTCGGGCCGATTAAACAAACAGCGATCCGAAAACAATCTTTCAACACTATATATTTATAAGCAGGCAAGACGGTCATACGAACAACTGCCTTTTATACACCGACGAACACACCTTGTCTGTTAGAAACTCACTTTAAAAATCAAAGCAAGATTTTTCCCTCTCTTCAGCAAAAAAATCTGCTTTGCCCCCCTATACCTGCCCCGACGTAAAGAACGTTTAAGTTTTTGAACAAAAATCTTTTCGCTGCAAAACTTTCACAGTTTAAATTTTAACGCCGGCCTTTGTAAACAACAAACTGTGCTCTGTCATGGCTACGCTTTTGTTTTTGCTCGCTTCTTCCGAAAAAACAAACTCCACGGCATGTTTTTTAAATACCAACGGGAAATAATATCGGAGCCTTAAAAAAATTTGTCCGATGCAACACCAGTCATTCAACGCTCCAAACACAAAGCATCGCCAAAAGCATACGCAACGAAAAATTTTTTCAATTCAACAAAAATCTTCCCTGCCCTGCAAAAAAAAGCGTGAACGACCAGGCAACGGCAGAGCGTCTATCCAACAAACCTTCCGAAGGTACAAAAAAAGGCCAGCATAAAGCGCAATACAAACAAGCGCCAAAACAGGTAAATGCGCGCGCCCGTCTTTATCTGCCCAAATGCACACAACCATCAAAAAGCCAACGCGATCCGACTTACGGCAATCACTTAAAAACGAAACAAACACGCTAATTTGCTTCAACGCCGATCAAGCCTCACAAAAGCCGCACATCCTTCTATATACTTGGCGGCATCCTGCAGCAAAAAGATATCGGCTCTAATCAATAATGATTCCTGATTTGTCTGCAGTGAACAAAACTGTCAACTCAGCGCCAAAATATTTATAGCGCTTACTAAGCACGTCGGCGCTATAAAAATTGCAAGAAGCTCCCGTGAAATCAGACAGTGAAACACAGCCAAAACTACTTCGCTTTGCTAATTAAAGCGCATCTCAAAAATTCGAGATTAGTGTACTCTGCTATTATCATACCATAAAATGTTTCAAAAGACAACATTTTCTTGCAAATCTTTTTTAAAAGGCAAAAAATTTTATCTGTTTATCATAATTTTTCACATTTTTGGCCGTTGCGCTCCCCTATTTCACCCGATTTTACCCTTTAAAATGTTTCATATGAAACTTATCCGTTGAAATTAATGTTTCACGTGAAACATTAATTTCAACTTAAAAATAGAAAGCGCGTGAATAAAACTCCATCACATAGTACTGATAGAAAAATTCTATTAGTTAACCAAAAAAACATTAATGTTTCATATGAAACATACAAAACCATAAATCTATGCAACAAAAAACTACAATACGCAATTTATAAAAATCAATACGTTTTGCAAATGATATGCGGTGATTGCAATGACTGGAAATATCAGAAATTATTCAGGTAAAATAAAGGTATTTGATAAAAAAACTTTCTATAACTTGTAAAAATCAACACATTAAAAAATATACGCATATTTATCAGAAAGACGCAATAGTTTTTATTGAATTATAGTGCAATTTTATTTTAACCGCAATAAAGTAAAAATTTGATAGGCGCATGAGAAGTGAATATTACGAATGCGAAGCCGCCAAAGATCAGGAGAAATATCACTCCCCTATTTGTGTACAGAAATCGCACACAAAGCTGCCTGCGATAACGCGCAGAAATGCCCTATCTTAGTACTACAAAATTGCGGGTATGCAAATTGTAGTACGCATAAGAATGAATAATTATACATTTTGATTGCGTATGCGTAAACAATAAAAATGAAATAGTTTAATATTTTTGCGTACAGAAATGAGATAATGTTTCATATGAAACATTATCTCCGGCAAAACATATAAAAACGTTCTGGGCTTCGAAAATAAATAAAAATCATAGGCTGGAACCTCACTGAGTCTCGGCCAAGCAGAAAAAATCAACTTTTTACTCTGAAAACCGAGCTTTTTCTTCATTTTTGCCATAAATTTGGCCGGAAAAATTCTAAAAATATAAAATCATTCTGTCTCAGACCGTCTGAGAGGCTTTTTTTGAGGCCAAAAAACGGCGAAAATGACCAAAAAACCTCAAAAAATTGCAAAGCGCAAGCCAAAAAACGGCTATTTTTGGCCATTTTTAAGTTAATTTTTTAAGTCTGTAATTTGCTCTAAAATGGCTTAAAAACCCGTATTTTGGGCCATTTTTTCTGATTTTTCAGTCGAATTTCGATAAAAAGGCTGAAAGAGCCATCAATTGCAGATAAAATTGAGGAAATAACAGGAAACTTCGCCTTATTTTCGCCAAAAAGAATATGTCAACCGAATAAAGAGAGCATACGCAGATCAACTTAAAGGATAGATCTATAAGACACATGGCAGATTTAATGATGAAAAAATTTAGCGCTGACATAAATCTGATTATTCAATTTCGAATATAGATAAGCGCAGCGTAGATTTCGGCTTAAAACTTCAAATTCATGCTGAAATCAGCCTTTAAATCAGACATTTTGATTAAGAATATATATTGCGTATTATAAAAAAATCAGCGCGAATTATATGAATATAATATGCGCTTAATAAAATATTATACGCATTAATTCAGTTGATAAAAAGTTCAGAAGAAAGAGGGGGAACGGAATGTTGGAGGAAAAAGACGCAAATATATTTAATAGCGCAGAATTTAAAATGCAATATAAGCGCAATTAAAATAATAAGCGCAAGGCATATGTAATATTTGTAGCGCAATAAAATTGATTGGCGCATAAATAATTAGCGCAAATAAATTTAATAGCGCAAAAAATTAGAACAAATAGAAAGAAAAGCGCACGACAATTAATAGAAGATACCTACGATAAATCAGCCTGAGGGAAGCAAAATCTGAAGTCGATCACTGGCTCAAAGGAAATATTTTAGTAGATGCAAAGCCGATAGACCTTTCCGCAAATCATCGCTGCGCCCGCAAAAATTTTTGGCGCATATTTTTAGCGCATATTCAAAAAATGCGGCGCAGTCGGTATAATTTTACTAAAATTATCACAAAAATTTATTTTGACACAAAACACCTCGACGATTCAACTTCAAGAGCACTGCTTTTTTAACATCTGAAAACGTACGAAGAAAACGATCACATAGATCAAGACAATCTTAATAAGGGAGCGACTTCCGCTTATGTCTTTTCTGAGCCTCAACCAAATATATCCGAGATACCTCCAAGCTCTTTTCGGGAGCCGAAAAGCATAACTGCTTTTCATCTGCAAGAAAAAGCCAAAAAGATACAAGCATGCACGTAACCGTATACAAACATCCAAATATTATAAAATCCCGAAGCCTGTGATCATATCAACGAAATTAAGTCCATTTACCAAAGAAAACCGCCATATACAGGGCACTTAACGCAAACAGCTTTCAACAAAACCTACAAAGAGTACAGGCTGCGGTCCGTATGACACAAAAACTTGCGGTCTTAAGCGAAGATAATAACCGATCTTCAGCAGCCAACCCGAAATTTTCCGACAAATCGTTAATTCTATAAAAGTCTATCGGCCGTCCGGCCGTTCGGCCACCCGTACGCACGCAGGCAAGCGTATAAATAGCATTCGAACCACCAAGGAGCTCGTCCGGAAGATATTAAACACTGAAGACAAAGCCGAAAAAACCTGCACTTATAAATTTACCGGTTTTCTGATTCATAAATATAACGGGATAAGGCTTAAAAGCCGACGCACGTGATCCTTACCGAAGACTTCACAAACAGAAAAACCCGTCAAAACAATGCGCCTGAACCACAACTCGATATAAAAGGCCATTCCAACAAGAAAAGTCAGTTATCGACACTGGCTGCGGATGTCGGGCGACGAATTTATGCACAAATATTCCCGTAAATGGAGTAAAAATATCCGATCATTTGGTAAATACAGCCAAATTTGGAGTTTTCAGGCTATAACTTATCAACAAAAAAATCAGATTGTGTATAACTCATACGCAAACGCACCGCGCCGCACGCGTGATTTGTGCGCCAAAGTAAAAGTTTATCCACAATTTATTCACATTTTATTGTTTTATCCACAAAACTCACGGTTTATTTGTGGATAAACGCTTAATTTTAGGTAAAAATCAAGATAGTTATCCACAATTTATTCAACACTGTGCATAACTTTGTCCGAAGCGAATAAAAAAGGAAAAGTCGGCAATAATTGATCTGCACCGATTCTTTTCGGACAATAACTCGGGGAAATTTTTATATGGAATATTCCTTCAATTTATTTAACAAAATGGCATCATCGGGCATCGTCCTTGCACTCGGTCAGCTTTTAAAAAACACTGACCGTCCGCCGATAATACTTTGCATCGGCAGCGATCTGGCCATAGGGGACAGCCTGGGGCCGATCTGCGGAACGCTGATCAATGAGCGTAAACTTTCCGATATTTTCGTATACGGAACGCTTCAAAAGACGGTGACGGCAAAAGAGATCCGCTATATGAATGAATTTTTGCGGGACACGCACCCGCAAAACCCGATTTTAGCCGTAGACGCGGCGGTAGGGGACGCCGGCGATATCGGGCTTATCAAAGTCTCCAATACGGGGATACGGCCCGGTTCGGGGGCTAATAAAAAGCTGGAAAAAATAGGCGATGCGGGTATAATGGGAATTGTAGCGGAAAAATCTCTTTTCAATTATTCCCTTCTGAATCTGACGAGGCTGAACCTTGTGTGGAAAATGGCAGATATCATCGCCGACGCGATCACAACTTTTCTTTCGCCGTCCGGATCTTCCGTTGCCGTCTGACTGCATTTTATTTGTTTTAAAAAAACCGTCTGCCCGATTTTCCGCATTTTACAGCCGAACGCTTTTGAAGGTGTCTATCCCTCCCGAAAAAAATTTATTTGCATTGATACGCTCGCTTTATCGACAACTTGTATTCACAAAATACTTCCTCTTGAGCTTGCTCATACGAAAACATCGTTTGGAGCAAATTCAATTTGAACAATACGAACCCAGCATCTTTTCAAGTAAAAACGCTGCCGATATTAGCGTTTGTTTTTTGATATTTTCGATTGATCTTTAAATCCTCAGGCAGTGCAGCACAAAGCATCGTCACACGATCAACGTACGTCGGTGTCAGATTTGCCATTCTTCACGTTTTCATATCGTTCGTTCTGCCGAAAGACTGAAAAACACTTTTATTCGATTTTTTGAACTTGTTTTCAACAAAAAAGAAAAATATATGAATATAGCCAGAATCGGCCGACCCTCTTTAAGACGGCGCAGAAAAAATTTTTCTGCGCCGTCATTTTTTGCTTGCGCCCCTTAAAATATTGCCGTATTTATACAATTTTTAATGTATATTTACATTTATTTTATATAATTATAGATATTTACAATATATAAAAAACTGTTTTCTGCTTGATTTTGTATAAAAAGCCCGTTTCAAGCCACCTAAAATATTGCAAAACAGACGAAGCGTGACTTTACCTGGGCGGTAAGTAAAAATGCGGCAATTCAAGCAAAACGAAACCGAAAAATCGAGGATCTGCTCTTTTGTCTATGCCGCGGCGTAGCATAAAACCAGTCAACAGAAGAGATCCGCCTCGGCAAAAAAATCCCTCAAAATAAGATTGCCCACATAGAAAAATGTAATATTTGACCAGGGAAAGCAAATTGTCTGATAACAAAGCGGATCGAAATTCTCGCCCCGTAAAACTCCACGAAAAACAAGTATGATCAAAGCATAAAAAAACAAACGACATCAGCGGAGCGAAGGCGAAGCGAAGACGGAGCAAAGGCGAAGCGAAGGCGGAGCAAAAGCGGAACGAAAGCGGAGCAAAAGCGGAGCAAAGGCGGTGCGAAGGCGGAACGAAAGCGGAGCAAAGGCGGTGCGAAGGCGGAACGAAAGCGGAGCGAAGACGGAGCAAAGACACCAGATCAACCAGCCGTCTTTGAAAAAACAATCTTTCCGCGTTAACCATGCACAAAGCGTGAAATTCTTTGCTTGCATTTTTATACCGGCACAACAAAGGCATTAAAAATCCATGAAATTTTCCACAACGAATAACATACCTTGCCTTTCAGATGAGTTTTTAAACGGAAAACCATATCTGAAATACCATTCCAAACCTCGGACAGGTATTCTTCGGGAAATTAGGGAGAAAAAACAAGAACTATCCACAATCCTGAAGGAGAAAAAGCGGAAAAAACAAAGAAAAAAGAGCAGATGGCCATAAAAAAGCTGCGTATCTTGACAATCTTTATGCGTTGCCGTATAATTGACCCGCAGGGATGCGTAAAAATTTTTTGAGTTATCCACACATATCCAACATTTCGTGGATATCTTTGCCCGAAGACAAAGGCGAAACTTGCGGCTTTTTCTGCGGCTATTTCCCGAATTACAAGGCAAGATCCGCTTAATTTTTTTCAAAACAAATTCGTGTATTTTTGAGCGGAAACTGTGAAACGAAAGAAAAATTACGGCGGAATACGGCTATATTTTTGCGGCCAAAGAAACAAAGAAACGGCAAGGTTTACTCCTTTAAGCAATGCTGATGCTCGCAGAAAACGTTCTTCAAAGGGAATAATCCTTTTTAGTCGCATCAAATCTGAAAAAATATTTTGACATGCCGCCCGCGCCAAACACAGACAATCCTTTTGAAACAAAGGCGGGCATAACCGCTTCATAAACGATCGGTTTTGCCTTTCATGGCGCGTAAATTGCGAATAACGAAAAACTTTATCGCCGTAAAGGGTAAGCCCGCGCGGCCTGTCATATACGGTGAATTTCTTGCCAAAGTGCTTGCGATTGTGCCGATTATTGCGGCTTTCTGAGCCATACTCAATTTGTACGGGCGAGCACAAAAAAATAACGCAAACACCGAAAGGCCGATGAACCGAAACATGGCGGCAGGCGGTATGAAAGAATTGGAACAAAACAGCAGGCCTACGAGTGTATATAAAAAGAATTTTTTTGCCGCAAAAAACGCAAACATTTCAAGCACACCGTAAAGATTCCACGAGCGAAAGAGGCGGGAAGGGACAAAACGGCCGCAAACGGAGCGAAAATCTTTATTACAGCAAAGAACATGCCAAAATTAACGCAGCGCCTGCAACAAATTTTGTGCAAAGACGGCAAGATTTTTGCAAAACAAGGTCAAGCGCACGGCAAAATTTCTGCAAGACGAAGACACATAAACGGCAAAATTTCTGCAAAAAGCGGAAGAGCATAAAAAGGGAAAGCGTGCTTTTTAAGCATGCAAAAAAGAAGACAAAGCCGTATTTTTTGCCAGGAAAGCGGCCATATTATGGCAAACGGGGCAAATAGGGGAACGAAAAATTTAAGGAGAGGGCAGATAGACGAGATAAAGAAGACGGTACTTCGGCAGCACGAATTTTTTGCGACGGGAAAAACGCTGGACATCGGGTACAGGAAGGCGGCATTGGAGGCGTTGCGGGAAGCGATCCGCGCGCGGCGGAGCGAGGTCATACGGGCTTTGAAAGAAGATCTCGGCAAGAGCGAGAGCGAAACGGTGATGGCGGAGCTGGGAATGGTGTACGAAGAGATCGGATTTTTACTGAAAAATCTGCACAAATTTGCGAAACCGCATCGGGTCAAGAGTACGCTTGCGCAGTTCCCGTCGAAGTGTTTCACGATAGCGTCGCCGTACGGGTGTACGCTGATCATGAGTCCGTGGAACTATCCGTTTCAGCTGACCTTATGTCCGTTGGCGGACAGCATTGCGGCGGGGAATTGTGCGCTCGTAAAGCCGAGCGCTTATGCGCCCGCGACGGCATCTCTTTTAAAGAAGCTGATCGGGGAGACGTTCCCGTCCGAGTACATTGCGGTCGTGACGGGCGGAAGGGCGGAAAACACGGCGCTTTTGGAGCAGAAATACGAAATGATTTTTTTCACGGGCGGGAAGCAGACGGGCACGCTGGTAGCGGAAAAGGCGGCGCGAACGCTCACGCCTGCGGTGCTGGAATTGGGCGGAAAGAGTCCGTGCATCGTGGACGCCGACGCCGATCTTCCGCTTGCGGCGCGGCGCATCGCGTTCGGAAAGCTGCTGAACGCGGGGCAGACCTGCGTGGCGCCCGATTATTTATTGGTGCATGAGAAGATCAAGGGGCCGTTTTTGGAGCTTTTAAAGGAAGAATTTGTGCGCCAGAGCGGGGAAAACGCGCTGGAAAACGAAGATTATCCGCACATTGTCAACGCGAAGCATTACGAGCGGGTCAAGGGGCTCATCACGCCCGAAAAGGTGATTTTCGGCGGGGACTGTGACGACAACACGCGCAAGATCCAGCCCACGATTTTAGACAACGCGGCCTTTTGCGATCCTGCGATGCAGGAAGAGATCTTCGGGCCCGTGTTTCCCGTTCTGACCTTTTCCGATTTTGCAAACGCGAAAGAGATCATCGCGCAAAACCCCACGCCTCTCGCGCTTTACTATTTCGGCAAACAGAACGAAGGGCGCGCGCTGACCGAAATTTCTTTCGGGGGCGGATGCGTGAACGACACGATCCTGCATCTGGCGACGCCGTACATGGGGTTCGGCGGCGTAGGGGAGAGCGGCATGGGTGCCTACCACGGCGAACGCGGATTTTTTGCGTTTTCTCACGTCAAGAGCATTCTCAAAAAGGGAAAATTCGAACTTTCCCTGCGCTATGCCCCGTACACCGAAAAGAAAAAGCGCTCTTTACGGCGCTACCTCGGCTAAACGCCTTTCGCCGCGCGCCCTTTGGCGCGCGGCGGAAAAACTTTAAAATCGCCCGCATTGATTTATGCAAGCAGGGACTGCAAAATTCTTGCAGTCCCCGCTTTTTATATATCTCCATGCGCAAGAAAAAATTTCTTGTATACGGAAAGGTTCGACGCGAAAACCGCATAACGTACCTTAAAATTTGCGACAAAACGAGAGCAAAGTGCAAAAAATCGCCCCCTCTTTTTTGTATCTTTTATCGGAAAAATGCGCTCCTTTGCAAACGGAAAACTATATTTTACAGGCAAAAAACGCTCCTTCGTTGCGGCCAGGTACGCCCGAAAATGCGCGGGCGCATCCTTTTGACAAAACCGCATTTTCATAAAATTTTTCCGCACGGCAAAGTGATTGCATTCGGAACGCTTCAAAAAATTTTGTACGGCAAAGCATACTTGACAGATCCATGCCGGGTGACAGGGAAACGCAGCACCTTGACAGATGTATGCCAGGTGAAAAGGAAACGATGCCCCTCGACAGACATTTGCCGAGTGACAGGGAAATGTACTTTAAAACGAATTCCGTTCGGCAAGGCATCTTTTCCGTCTTCGTCGCAACCGTTCTGTCTTCGTCCGATCGGATCCCGTTTCTGCTTTTTCGCGCCGGCTGCGCCGCCAAGTTTGGCTTTCGCTGCTTTTTCGGAATGAAAAAAGGCGGGCGCAAATTGCGCCCGCCGACGGGAATTTTAGGCAAAGATTTATTCGCGCGTAATGCGTGTGCCGCAATAAGGGCAGTTGGTTTCGGTGCCGCGGAAGGTCACTTTGGCGCCGCAGCCGGGGCATTCGCGGACAAATTCGCGCTCGCCGAGCGCCTTGTTTTCGTTGAGGGCAATGCCGTCCGCTTCGCGCCTGTACCCCGTGATGTACTGTTTTTTGAACAGAACGTCGATCTTGTTGCGCACCTCTTTTTCCGACAAACCGAGCTGCGCGGCAAGATCGCGGACGGTGTAGAGGTGTTCCTTTTCGATGGCGTCCACGAGGCGCACGTATTCTTTCTTTCCGCCGTACGAGACCCAGCCGATGGGGCACCCGTAAAACGCGCACGCAAGGCAGGCAATGCCGATCGCCCACACGGCGGGCTGGCCGATCCCCAGTCCCACGCCGAGCAATACGCCCCCGACAGGGAACAACAAGGTCAGAATCATCGCCAGCGCAAACGCTTTTTTCACTGCTGCATAAATAGGCTGCATAGTTCTCTCCTTTCCGGATTTCCGCGCACAGGCGGCCCGGTCACTTTCAGTATAATAAAAATTTATATTTTTGTCAACGCCCCGCAAAAATTCGTCCGAATTTTTGCTCTCTTTCTCCCGTTTTACCCGTTTTCGGCCCTTTTTTTGAATTTCCCGCACAAAAATAAACGGCACAACCACCCAAAAGCCGAACGCCGCCCGTCTCTTCTTCAAAGGCCGAAAAACGTCGCCCTGCACAAAGCGGGGCATGAAATCTTAAAAAGCGCATAGAGAGCAAAGAGCAAGCAAACAAAAAACGTGGCACCCCAAAAAAACGCGTAGTACAAAACACGGAAAATTGAAAAACGTGCGCGGCGGGAAACAAAAGGGCAAGCCGCCCGAAACAACGAAGGCAAAGCGGGCAAATAAAAAACCGAAGCAACCGCCAAAAACGGGCGGAAAAAGAAAAGCGGGAGGGCGCGGGGAAGGAAAGCGGGGAAACGCAAAGAAATTAACAAAACGGAAAAAAGAGGGGAAAAACGGCAAAAAGCGGACAAAATAGCGTTCGGCGGGCTGGCGCCGATAAAGAAAAAGGGCAAGGAAAAAAGCGGGCGGCATGGTAAAACGCGGGGGTGATTTTGCGGAATTTAAAAAGTTCATTGACAAGCGGGAGCAAATATGGTATAGTTTTATAAAGGTAAAAAGACCGAAAAAAAGGAAGGTGGAAAGAAGATGGCACTTTTGAAAGTGATCGAGTGGACGGAGACGAATTCGGACACCATCGTACATAAAGTAGACATGGCGGGGAACACGATCAACCGCGGCTCGGTGCTGAACGTACGGGAGAGCCAGGTAGCGATTTTCTGTGACAAAGGGCGGATGGCGGACGTATTTTTGCCCGGGTATTACAAGCTGGACACGGACAGTATACCCGTACTGACGCGGCTTTTGTCGTGGAAATACGGATTTGAGAAGCCGTTCAAATCGGACGTATATTTTGTGAACACGCATCAATTCACGAATCAGAAGTGGGGGACGTCGTCGCCGATCATGATCCGTGACAAAGATTACGGAGCGGTGCGGGTGCGCGGATTCGGGACGTATGCGTTCCGGGTGAAGGACGCGTTCGTATTCATGAAAGAGTTATCGGGGACGTTGTCGTCCTTTTCGACGCGGGACATTACCGATTACATACGCAGCATGCTGGTGATGGGGATCTCGGACGCGATCGGGGAGAGCGGGGTACCCGTACTGGACATGGCGGGGAATCTGATGGAGCTGAGCGGCGCGGTGCGCAAGTCTTTGACGCCGCGGTTTGAGGGAATGGGATTGGAGCTTACGGGCTTCAATTTTGAAAGTTTTTCGTTGCCGCCGGAACTGGAGAAGGCGCTGGACGAGAGCACGCGGCTTGGGATGATGCGCAAGAACATCGACATTTACACGCAGATGGCGCAGGCGGACGCATTGAAGGAAGCGGCGAAAAATCCCGGATCTGCGGGCGGAACGATGGGAGCGGGCATCGGCATGGGCATGGGGCTCGGAATGGGTCAGATGTTTGCGAACATGAGCCGAAACATGTCTCAGCCGCAGCAGGCGCCCGCGGCGCAGGGAGGAAAGCACTGCATTCATTGCGGAGCGGCCCTTTCGCCGAACGCGAAATTCTGTCCCGAATGCGGAAAGCCGACGGCGTCGGAAGACGTATGTCCCAAATGCGGGGCAAAACTTCCCGCAAACGGCAAGTTCTGTCCCGAATGCGGTGCGAAAATCCGATAACGGGGGTCTGAAATTATGACGAAAGAGCAAATCATCATCCTTGTGCTCGCGATCGCGGCGGCCCTGTTGCTGATCGCGTTCATCGCGGTGGCGGCACGCTTTTCGCGCTATAAAAAGAGCGGCGGAAACTACGCCGACAAGGTGAAGATCGTGGACGGGGTACGCTATTCCCGCGACGACGCCATCACGAAAGACGGCGCCGCCGTCGTCACGCTCGCACAGGGAGATTTCCTCCTCGAACAGGGGAAAACGTACACCGCCGACAAAAAAGGCGATCTTCTGCCCGGAAAATATACGGCGCTCGCCGCCAGCGACGCGTCGCATTCTTTCAAGC
The DNA here is from genome assembly GCA_944368925.1 of uncultured Clostridia bacterium. GTDB lineage: Bacteria > Bacillota > Clostridia > Christensenellales > Borkfalkiaceae > Borkfalkia. The sequence goes on from CALVXG010000007.1 coordinate 20,221, forward strand.
TGCGCGCGGGCGGCTACGTCCGCGAGTATTCGCACGGTGATACCATCGTGCTCGCGCAGGGAGATACGGTCTGCGCCGTCTCCTGCAACGTCATTCTGCGCTGAACGCGCAAAAGGAGTAAAACTATGAGTAAAAAAATTCTGCCCCGTCTGATCGTCGCCCTTTCCTTTCTCGCGGCGGCCGTTCTGTTTCTCTTGTCCGAACTCATGCCCGATCAGTTCGGAGGCTTCAACCTCGCCTGGGCCGGGCTCATCTTTTCGGGCGCCAGCGGGCTTTCCCTGCTCCTGGGCGCTCTCTTTACCAAAAATTCGGTCGCCCTTAAAAAGCTGCAGCTTCTTTTGAGCGGCGTCCTTCTCATCGTCGCAGTCCTGTGCCTCGTTTCCGCACTCGCCCTGCCCGAAAACCTCGTCCTGCCCATTATCCTCGTCGTCGCCGCGGCGGTGCTCGTTTTGAGCATACTCTTTACGGGCGGCAAAAAATGGGACGAGGGTGACAACCATAAGGTCGGCTATAAAAACTACTACCAGCGCAAGGCCGAAGAAGAAAAAAAGAATTCGGACGAACAATAGCATTTTTACTGCTTTCCGCAAAATTTGCGGAAAGCAGTTTTTTTGACTCAAATGCGGGCGTTTGCAAAGAAATTGCAACCGCCCGCATTTTTTATGCTCCTAACGGGATTTTTCCGCAAATTTTCGGCACAAATGTTTCTTTTGCGGCATACAACGGCACTGTGCGGTTTTCGTTTTCGGGTGAAATAGTATACATTTGTCGATTAAAAATAAAATTTTTTGTGTAACTGTCTTGACAAACGGAGAAAAAGAGGGTACAATGCAAGTGTCATCGGAAGATGAACAACCTATTTCGGAGGAATTATGAAGAAGTTTCTGACATTGGCGGCAGCGCTCATTCTGAGCGTAGTATTTACCGTTTTTGCGGGGTGTTCGACGGCGCTGGAAAAGGGCAAGATCGAAGGCGACTATAAAGAACCCACGCAGGAAGAGCTGGAGACGGCGCTCCGTTCGCTGGAAGGGAGCACGATGTTCGGGGATACAGAGCAGGCGGACTGGGAATTCGGCATCAAGTTGGGGGGCAATTTCGATGCGAACGTGACGATGGGGGAAAGCGAGCTTACGGCGAGCGGAAACCTTTCCTTCCAGGAGAAGGTCAGCAAAGGCGAGGAAGGGCTTTCCATGCTGGGCAAGGGAGAGCTTTCCTTAAAGGTGAAAGCTCCCGCGGAAATGACGGACGAGGCGATCGACCTTGACGTGTCCGCGGACATTTACAACGATTCTTCTTATGTCTATTTAAACGCGCAGGTAAAATCGGACGGAAAAACGGAAGAAGTGAAGGTCAAGACGGCGTTTGCGCCTCTCTTTGACGGTGTTTTTGGTGCAGAAGCCGCGGACACGGGCGCCCTTGCGCTGACGGACGGAGAGGAAAGCGCGAGCGCGACGATCGGAATTTCGGCGGAAGAGCTTCTGGCTTTTGCGGCGAAGTGGAAGGTAAACATCGGTCTGGACACGAGCGACGGCGTGAAACTGCGGCTTTCCGCGAGCGAGGAGACGTTCACCAAAATTCTGAACGCCGTTCTTCAAAAGATCATGGGAGTCACGGCGGGCACGCCCTTTGACGCGAGTGATCTGATCACGCTTTCGGAAAGCACGTTCGAACTGTACCTGCAGGCGGACAAAGACGGGCGTTTTGCCGCCGCGGCGGCGAACGTATCGCTGCAATGCTCGATCGGCCTTCCCGCCGCAAACGAGACGGCAGAGGGGACGAAAGTCAACGTCGATATCGGCGGGGCGTTCTACGTCGAAACCAAACTTTCCGACTTCAGCCTTCCCGAAGGCATTGCGGACGATCCCTCGTACACGCAGCAAACACCCAACCAGCCCTTTTAAAAAATACGGCAATCTTTTTTAAAATCACCCCGCCGCGCACGCGCGGCGGGGTGGTTTGCAATCTGCCCGACGGCGCAAAAATTTGCGCCGTCGGGCATTTTTTCTTTTTGCTGCTTTTTTCGGAAAGGAACGGGAGCGACCCGCCGCGCAAACTTCGAAACGCCCGCAATTTACGCCGATCAGCCGCCCAAAAAAAGAAAAGCAAAGGCGCATTTTTTTTATTCCGAAAACCCGCCACGACGCTTGCCGAATTCTCAAAAACAGATCGGGAAAAAGCCTTTGCGAAGCGCGGAAATTTGAAACCTCGTTTTTGCCGCTTAATTAAGGCTGTACGCCGCGCAATCCTTTTTTATGAGTATCTGACCGAAAAAACATATTCCGCGCTTTTACGCCGCATTTACGGCCTTTCTGCGCGGCTTCGCTTTTTCAGAGTTTGCGGGTATCGCGCGGCAGGCAGCAGGGGAGGGCGGTTTTTCCGACTGTGGGCACACATGAGAGGAACGGAGAGACGGAACTCCCGAAGAAAAAAGGGCAAATGCCGTACAGTCGGCGCAGAGGTTTCAATTTTGCAGGCTGTGGGCGCACATGAGAAAAGAAGAGCAGACGCGCAACCCGCGAGCGCACATGAGAGGAACGGAAAAACCTTAAAGAAAAAGCGGGTAAACGCCGCACAGGCAGAGCAGTGGGGCAGTTATGTAGGCCGCGTCCGCCATGAGAGGTGCGGGAAACGGAAAAACCGAAGAAAAAGAGAAATAAAACGCCGTGCGGGCGGGCAATTTTTCAGACGCGCAGGCCGTAGCCGCCCGTCAGAGGATCGCGGAAGAGAAAAATTTCGGGCGGAAAGAGGGTGAAGGTCATATAAGAGACGATGATGACGGCGATTCCCGCGAGCGCGGCGATGTTCCAGCCCTTTTTCAAGGGCGGAAGGGTTAGAATGCGATAAGCCGCCGCGAACGCGGCAAAGACGGACACAAAATAGACGGCGATAAATAAACGGGATACAAGGAAAAAAGGGTAAAACGCGAAACGCGGACGAGGGGAAATACTCGCGCGATGAAAAAAAGTAAAACAGGTAGGACGGCAACACGGGAAAAAGGCAAAGAGAATGAGCGGAAGCGAGGGGAAAGGCAAAAAAAGCGCAAAAAGGGGAGCCGCAAAAATTGCGGCTCCCGAAAAGCGTTTTTGTATTTTTGAGGAGAAAAACGGTTTTTCCGTTTTTTATGCCTGCCCCTGCAGGGCGGCCGCTTTGGCGGCTTCGGCGGCGTCAATCTTGCGGAATTCTTTGCGCCGCACGATGATCAGACAGACGGTGTGCGCGAGAATGGTCACGATCCAGCTGATCGGGTAGGAAAGGTACAGATTGACGAGCGTCCGGTTGGCGGCAAAGAAAGTGTAAATGTACACGACGCGCAGGCCGCACACGCCCACGATCGCCATGCACATGGGCAGGACGGAATGTCCCATGCCGCGCATGGAGCCGACCAGCACTTCCATGATGCCGCACAGACAGTAGGTGGTACAGATGACGCTCATGCGTTCCACGCCCAGGGCGATGACTTCGGGCGATTGGGTGTAAATGCCGAGGAAGAACGTTCCTCCCAGGTACACGCCCATGCCCAGGGCAAGGCCGATCATTGTGGCGATCAGAAGGCTGTTCCAGAGCACGGTATCGATGTTTTTCTTGATATGCGCGCCGTAATTCTGGCCCGTAAAGGTCAAACACGCCTGCGAGACGGCGTTCATGGTCGTGTAGACGAACCCTTCGATGTTTGCCGATTCCGCGTTCGCCGTGATCGCCACTTCCCCGAACGAGTTGATGGAAGACTGAATGATCACGTTCGAAAAGGAGAAAATACACCCCTGCACGCCCGCGGGCAAGCCGATGCGCAGAATGTCGCCCAGCGCGTCTTTATGAATGCGCAGCGAACGCAGGCGCAGTCTGCAATGCCCTTTCAGCCGCACGAGATGCACGATCACCAGCGTGGACGAGATCATCTGCGCGATCACCGTGCCGAGCGCCACGCCCGCCACGTCCATCTTGCACACCGCCACGAAAAATATGTTCAGTCCCACGTTGGATATGCCCGCCGCACACAAAAACAGCAGGGGATTTTTGGAATCTCCCCGCGCACGGCATAGGGACGAGCCGAAATTGTACAAAAGATTGAAGGGCATTCCCGCAAAATAAATCTGCAGATACAGCGTCGAAAGGGGCAGAACACTGTCCGCCGGCACGTTCATCAGCAAAAGCAGGTATTTCGAACAGCACACCCCGAATACGCCCACGATCACCCCGCCGATCAGGCTAAGACAGACCGCCGTATGCACCACCCGATCCAGCATCTCTTCGTTTTTCGCTCCGATCCAGCGCGCTGCCGCCGTACACGATCCCACCGAAAGGCCCAAAAACAGGTTGACCGTCAGATTGATCAGCGACCCCGTCGACCCCACGGCCCCCGCCGATACGTCGCTCGCAAACCGCCCCAAAACGATGATGTCCGAAGCATTGTACAAAAGCTGCAAAATTCCCGTCAGCATGATCGGCAGCGAAAATAAAAATATCTTCCCGAACAGCGGCCGCGCCGTCATGTCCAGTTCTTTGCTCTTTTTCCTTTCCCACATAGCCAAAACATTATAGTACGCAAAACCGCTTTTGTCAAAGTTTTCCCGCCGCTTGCCTTCCTTTTTTGCAATTTCTTTTCCCTTTTCCGTTTCCCTTCCCCCCGCCTTGAAAATATTTTCCCCTTTATTGACAGCACCCGAACGATTATGATAGAATATTATAAAAGCTAAAACGTAATCGTAATTCTCGGTATCTGTTTTCACACTCGGACAAAAAAGAGAAGGAAGAGGAGAGAATATTGGGTAAAAAACATATCTGTAAAGCATATCCGCATTTAATTTTTTATATTAATTTGAATTTCAGAACAAAGTACAAAACAGGCGAAGAAATTTTACGCAAAAAGAAACTGCTTAGGTAAAATTTCGCGCGCCTTGCGCAGAGAAAGCAGGGGAGTGCGAAATTTAAAAATTCCTTATAAAAAGAAAAACCGCGCCGTTTGCATCTGCAAACGGCGCGGATATTTTTATTCTTCGTCTTTTTGAGGTTTGTCGTCCGCCTTCACGTCGTTCGCGTTCCCGAGGAACGTCCCGAAATAGGGCTGACGCTTGGAACGGGGCAGTCCCGATACGCGCGGTTTGTCGTCGCGCGAACCGAACTTGCGGTCGCGGTCAAACCCGCCTTTGCCGCCGCGCCTGTCGTCCCTGCGGTCACGGTTGAATCCGCCCTTGCGGTCGCGGTCGAAACGAGGTTTCCCGCCCCGTCTTTCCGGCCTGTCCGCTCCCGGTTTCAGATTGTTCGGGATCACCACGATAAAGCGGTTGGGCTCTTTCCCTTCGCTCGCCGTCTTCACTTCCGTGCTGTCCGCAAGCGTCGCGTGTATGATGCGCCGCTCGTAGGGGGTCATCGGCTCGAGCGAAACTTTCCTGCCCAGACGCACCGCCTTCTCCGCCAGCTTCTGCGCCAGTCTGCGCAGCGTCTGTTCGCGCTTTTCGCGGTAGTTTTCGCAGTCGACCACCACGCGCTTGTATTCCTCGCGCCCGATGTTCGCCACCGCGCCCGCCAACACCTGCAACGCGTCCAGCACTTCGCCCCTGTGCCCGATCAGCGCATAATTGTTGCTCGTCACCACGTCGATCTTCGTGTTTTCTTCGTTTTCTTCCAGATCCGTCGTCGCGTTCACGCCCAAAAGGTCAAACAACCCTTCCAAAAACGCCACGGCTCGCTCGCCGTCCGTCTTCTTTTTGGAAACTTTCACGCGCGCGGGCGTCCCTTTGCTGAACAGTCCGCCTTTCTTCCCTTCTTCCAGGACTTTGATCTCCGCTTCTTCCCGCGTAAGCCCCAGCGTTTTCAGCCCGTTCTCGACGGCTTCGTCCACCGTCTTTCCGCTGAATTCGTATTCCGTCATTGCTTTTTCCCTCCGTTCCGCGTGTTCTCCGGCTTTCTCGCCGCCTGCGGAATCCGCTTATTATATTTTTCCTGTATTTCCCGTTCCTCGATCGCACGGAATTTCTTATCGATCACAAGATTGATCAGCAGGGTACTCACGATCCCGTAAAAACTGCTCACGATCATGTAGATGGAAAACGCCGCACTGTAAAAGAACGAGAATATACCGAACATGATCGGCATGATGATCATCATCATTTTCTGCGTCTTCTGCCCGCGCCCGTCCGCCGTCTGCAATTCGTTCTGCGCCTTTTGGCTCTTCATCAGAATAAACTGCGAGAGGAACATCGACCCGATGGAAATCACGATCAGAATATAATATCCGTTCGCCGCACTCTTTTCCGCCGTGAGATTTTTCGTCACCTCGTCGAAAAGATCCTGGCTCACGCCCGATTCTTTCTGCACGGGGTGCTGGTAACTCGTATCCGGCAGCCAAATGTTTTTCACCCACAAAAAGTGCGAGTTCTTCGTCTCATACTGCGCCTGCGCCGCATTCCGCCCGATCCTGCGCATCGCCAGAACCGCCTGCTCGTCGCGGGAAAGATCTTTCCCTTCCTCGCTCTCCTGCGCCCACGCCAATGCGTCCGCAACCGTCTTGTCTTCGCCGCTTTCCGCCGCCGCAAACACCGCGTCCGTCCGCACATAATACACGGGATCGCCCGCTTCGATCTGCTCCCATTCCGCCGCTTCGTTCATGATGTTCCCGTCGGAAGGGTTCAGCCCGTCGGGAAGATTCGCCGTCCGCGTAAGAACCACACGCAAAAGCTTGTCCGCACTTTCGTACGTCTCCGTGCGCGTATAGAGCCACGTGCCGTCTTCGTTGGCACTGTCCGCCTTCTTATACGAAACCGTCGTCGGCTGCATGTCCGTCAGATCGGGCGCGTACGCCGTCACCGCACTGTTGTACGCCGCCGTCATGTTGCGGTATACGTCCACGTTCGTGTACGCCGAATAGTCGGAAAAAGCCCCCAATACCACCATGAACAGAACAAGCGTCACGATCATGGGCAGGCAGGCCCCCCAGAGCGAATACCCGTTCTTCTTGTACATTTCCATCATCTTGGAATTGTACATCTGCTGGTCGTTCTGGTATTGTTTCTGCAATTTTTCCAGCTGCGGGCGCATTTTTTCCATTTTCAGGCTGTTCTTGCGCATCGCCGACTTGGAATAAATATCCAGCGGCAGGGTAATGGTCTTGAGTATCAGCGTAAAGAGCACGATCCCCAGCCCCACGTTCGGCACCAGTTCCACGATCCACTTTACGATGTTCCCCAAAAAATTCAATCCTTCCCCGAATGCCGCGTCGTGAATGAAGATGGTCGCATCCAATAAATATAACATTGTTTTCTTAAATCCAAATTAAATTTTCGGCGCGGGCCCGCGCGGCTCGCCGAATGCGGGCACGGTCAGTACAGCCAGCGCACTTTGAAATAATTCTCCGGAACAGGGTCGTATCCCCCCTTCGAAAAGGGGTTGCAGCGCAATATGCGCCAGCTTCCGAGCAAAATCCCGATCAGTACCCCGTGATTGTTGATCGCTTCCAGCATGTACTGCGAACACGTCGGCCGGTACAGACACGTCTTGTGTGAAAAATATTTCTGGTAAAAGACGATCAGATGCATGCACGCCATCTTGACGTACGGTTTCAATACCGTCCTGCGAAGGTATTTCCACGCCCTGCGCACGTCCTGCCGCGTCATGAAAGCAGCCCTTCCTTGCGAAGCGCCGCCTTCAAACTCGCACAAAACCCCGCCAGCGTATACTCCTCCGCCTGCCGCGGTATGAGAATCAGCGCGATCCCGCCCTTCAGCGACGGACTCACCGCGCGGAACGCTTCCCGCAAAAGCCGCTTGATCCGGTTCCGCTTCACGCTCGAGCCGTGCTTCTTGCTCACGCACAGCCCCAAAGCCGTCTGCTTCGCCGGTCGGTACAGCAGAATTAAAGCAGGGGAAAAACACTTTTTTCCCCTTGAAAACAATCTCTGAAAATCGCTGTTTTTCTTTAACCGTTTATACAATCCGCACCTTGCGCCCTTCCGTTACGCGCTGAGCTTCTTTCTGCCCTTGTTTCTCCTTCTCTTGAGCGTCTTGCGTCCGCCCTGCGTCTTCATTCTCTGACGGAATCCGTGTACTTTGCTTCTCTGCCTCTTTTTCGGCTGGTATGTTCTTTTCATGATATCCCTTTACTCCTATCTTAAAATATTGTCGTTTTTAAAACCTTTTTTCATTATACATAAAAAATCTCGTTTCTGTCAACCGTTTTTATGCCGTTGTACGCACCGGAAGTATCAAATACAGGTAAGAATCTCCCTCCGCAGGCGTCAGCACGCACGGCGCCACCGCCCCGTTGAACCCGATCCGCACCCGTTCGTCCGTCGCCGCGTTCAGACACTCGCTCACATACTTGCAGTTCAGCGCGATCTGCACGTCCTTTCCTTCCAGCATGATCTTCACGCTCTCGTTCACGCGCCCGATCATCGTGTTCGACGATACACCCATGCTCCCTTCGCGGATATCGAACGTCACAATGCTGTTCTTGTCCGTCCGCGCCAACACCGCCGCACGCTCCACGCTCTCGTTCAGCGCTTCTTTCTCCACCAGGATCTCGCTCGTGAATTCCTTCGGCACAATGTTGGATACGTTCACGAATTCCCCTTCGTAGAGGCGGCTCGTCAAAACCGTGTCGTCGATGCTCACCATCAGCATGTTCTTCTGCACGAAGATCACGATCGGCTCTTCGTCCGCGCCCAGCATTCTCCCGATCTCGTTGAGCGTCCTTCCCGGGCAGATGATCTTGATGTCTCCCGTCATGCTCACGATATTCTTGCGGCATACCGCCATGCGGTAGCCGTCCAGCGCCGTAAAACAGATCCTTCCTTCCTGCGTCTGCACCAAAACTCCCTTCAATACCGGCCGCGAATCGTCCTGCGCACAGCAAAACGTCGTCTTCGCGATCAGCTCTTTCAGATCTTTCGTCAGAAGCTCGACTTTCTTCTCCCCGATGTTCGCCTCGATCGCAGGAAAATCTTCCGCATTGAGAAGCTGCATCGAACTCTCCGATTCCCCGTACGTGATGATCACCCGACCCTCTTCCGTCGCAAGCGTGATCTGCTCGTTTTCAAGTTTCTTGATAAAGTCCGAAAAGAATTTCCCGGGTACGCAGATCGCGCCCTCTTCCAAGACCTCCGCCTTGATCTTGCGCCGTATCGAGATCTCTCCGTCCGTCGCGATCAGCGTGATCGAATCGTTCTCCGCCGTGATCTTTATGCACTCCAGGATCGGGTTGGTCGTCTTCGTGCTGCACGCCTTCGCTACCTTCAGCACCGCGTCCGATAATTCGATTCCTTCACAGATGATTTTCATATCTTTCTCCTCCCGTCCTTTCCGCGCTCTTTTTCCCGTCTCTCTCTCTTTGCGGAAGAACTTTATTTATATTATTTTCTTTTAATTGGTAGATATAGTAATAGATCGTGTAGAATTGTGTATAACCCGCCCAAAAACAGTCTCCCTTTTTCAGGCGTGCTATCATTATATAAGAAATCAAAAGAAAAAGCAAGCCGATAACGGGAAATTCGCTGTGGATAAACTCAATTTTTTTGTGGATGAAATTGTCGGCAAAAAGTGGATGAGTGGATAACTCTTCCACATTTTCGCGCTTGCCTTTCCGCCTTTTCCCCCGCGCTTTCCGCAAAAAGGACAAGTTGTCAAGAAAATCACAGGAGTTATCCACAATAATACACAAACGCACAGCTTCCTTTTTTGCCGTTTTTCCACTCTCTTCCCTTCGGAAAAATTTTCTTATTCGGCGTTTTCCCTCTCGTTTTTTTTAAAAGAGGGGAGAAACTTTTTTTCAAAAAAGAAAAGGACACCCGATCGGGCAGGGCTTTTTGGTTTTTCCCGCAAAGAAAGGTTTTTAAAAGCGAAGCGTTGTTTTTTAAAGGCGCGTTGCCGACCGCTTGCGCCTTTCGGTTTTTCAGATCGCCGAAAAAACGCATTTTTCGGTTTTGCCGCCCGCGCCGTCCGCATTTGCCCGGGAAAAAAGGCGGGCGGGTTTTGAAAAGAGCGGGGAATGGTCAAAAAGGGAGAAAGTGTCGAAAAAGGTAAAAAGCGGGGAGGGTGCGGGCGCAAAAAAGTGAAAGTAAATAAGAAAAAACGTTTGCAAAGAACAAAATGTATGCTATAATAGGAGCATGCAGGATTACAGGAAGCTGACGGAAGAAGGGGAGACGGGCGAGAAATTCAAGGAATTTTACCGACTTCTCACGGAATACAATGAAAAGGTGAACCTTACGCGCATTACGGACGAAGAGGAATGCAGGGTAAAGCATTTTATCGATTCGCTTGCGGGGGAGAGATATTTTCCGCAAGGGGCGAAGTGTGCGGAAGTGGGATCGGGCGGAGGCTTTCCGTCGGTGCCGCTGATGATCGTGCGGGGGGATCTTAAATTCACGCTGATCGAGTCGGTGGCGAAGAAGTGCGCGTTTTTGGAGACGGCGGTAAAGGCGCTGGATCTGAACGCGGAGGTTGTGTGTATGCGTGCGGAAGACGCGGCGCGAAAAAAAGAGATGCGGGAAGCGTTTGACGTATGTTGTGCGCGGGCGGTGGCGCGGCTGAACACATTGAGCGAATACTGTATCCCGTTGGTAAAGACGGGGGGGCGGTTCATCGCGTATAAAGGAAGCGCGGCACAGGAAGAGATTTTGGAAGCGCGCCACGCGCTGGAAGTTCTGGGCGCGAGGGAGATCGCGGCGGAAAAATTCCTTCTCGGCGAAGAGGCGGGCGAGCGTACGATTTTTGTAGCAGAAAAGGTAAAACCGACGCCTGCGGCGTATCCGCGGGGAAGGGGAAAGGAGCGCAGCAAACCGCTGTGAGCCTATGGAAAAAATTCGGAGGAAAAGAGAAATATGAGTGCATGGTTCGCGTCTTTGAGCGGACTGGAAATTGCTTATTTTATCATAGCGTGTATCGGGACGTTGGCGCTTCTGATCCAGATCGTTTTGATGATCGTGGGAGCGGGGAGCGATGCGGACATGGATATGGACACCGATACGGACGGCGACGGATCGCTGGATTCGCATACGGACACGGGGGTGTCGCTGTTCACGCTGAAGGGGCTGACCGCGTTCTTTGCGATCGGCGGCTGGACGGGCATGCTGATGCTTTCCTACAATATCAACGTAGGGATCAGCGTGGCGGTATCGGTGGTCGCGGGGCTTGCGGCGTATTTTGTGGTGTGGGGGCTGATCCGGTTGGTTTTGCGTTTGCAGGAAGACGGAACGGCCGACTATGCGACGGCGATCGGGAAAGAGGCGACGGTGTACGTGAGCATACCCGCGGGCAGGAGCGGACGCGGCAAAGTGACGCTCGTTTTGCAGGGACGGTATACCGAAGCGGACGCGGTGACGGACGAGGAAGAAAAAATTCCTGTCGACACGGCGGTGGTGATTGCGGGCATGGCGGGCGACGCGTACGTTGTGAAACGCGCCGCGAAAACAACGGAATAAGAGAGAATAAAAAAGGAGAAAGGAAAACATGCAACCCTGGATCATAGTTCTGATCATTGTGGCGGTACTGGTTTTGTTCATGATCTTACTGATGGTGCTGACGCGTTATAAAAAGTGTCCGCCGAACAAGATCATGGTCATTTACGGTAAAGTGGGGGCGGACAAAGCGGGAAATTCGCGCAGCGCCAAGTGTATTCACGGCGGAGCGGCGTTTATCTGGCCGCTGGTGCAGTCGTTTACGTACCTGGATCTGACGCCGCTTTCCATTTCGGTGGACTTAAAGAGCGCGCTTTCGCGGCAGAATATCCGTATCGACGTGCCGTCGATATTCACGGTAGGAATTTCGACGGAGCCGACGGTCATGGAAAACGCGGCGGAGCGGCTTCACAATCTGAAAATGGCGGAGATACAGGAGCTTGCGAAAGACATTATATTCGGGCAGCTGCGTCTGGTCATTGCGACGATGAACATCGAAGAGATCAACACCGACCGCGACAAATTTCTGGAAGCGATTTCCAGGAACGTGGAAGGGGAGCTCAAAAAGATCGGTTTGCGGCTGATCAACGTGAACGTGACGGATATTTCGGACGAATCGGGGTATATCATCGCGCTGGGCAAGGAAGCGGCGGCGAAGGCGATCAACGACGCGAAGATCTCGGTTGCGGAAGCGAACAAGATCGGTTCGATCGGTGAAGCGAACGCGAAAATGGAAGAACGTGTACGCGTAGCGGAAGCGGAAAGCGAAGCGATCAAGGGTGAAAACAAGGCGAAAGCGGAGATCGCGCGCACGCAGGCGGAACTGCGCGAAAAGGAAGCGGAAGCTATGAAGCTGGCGGTGACGGCGGAAAAAGTCCAGGCGGCGAAAGCGCTGGAAGAGTCGTACGCAGCGGAAAAGGAAGCGGAAATTGCGCGTGCTGCGCGTGAAAAGGCGACGCAGGAAGCGGACGTCATCGTAAAATCGGAAATTCAGAAACGACAGAAAGAGATCGAGGCGGATGCGGAAGCGGAGCAGATGCGGCGCAAGGCAGGCGGCGAAGCGGACGCGATTTACGCGAAAATGGAAGCGGAAGCGCGCGGTCTGCGCGAAAAGCTGTCCAAACAGGCGGAAGGTATGGACGCGCTCGTGAAAGCGGCGGGCGGCGAAGCGAACGACGCGGTGCGTCTGATGATCGCGGACAAGATCGAACAGCTCGTTGCCGAGCAGGTAGAAGCGATCAAGAACGTGAAGATCGACAAAGTGACGGTCTGGGACGGCGGCGCAGGAAAAGACGGAAAGAGCGCGACGGCGGGATTTTTGAGCGGACTTTTGAAGAGTCTGCCGCCGCTGGAAGAGATGTATAACATGGCGGGGCTGTCCCTGCCGAAGGCGGTGGCGCCGCAAAAAGCGGCGGAGGGCGAAGAAGTAAAGGAAACAAGACCCGAAACGAAAGAGCCCGCACCGAAAAAAGCAGCCGTGAAGACGGACAAGAATTAAAGGGGGCAAAAAGTGTCTGCTTGCGCATTGACGGGGCATAGGGAGCTAAGGAGAGATTTTTCCGAAGATCTTTTGGAAAAACAACTGGAAGAGCTGATCGAAAACGGAACGGATACCTTTTATTGCGGTATGGCGATGGGATTCGATCTCATGTGTGCAAAAATTTTGCTGCGCAGTAAGGAGCGGTATACGGTAAAGCTGATCGCGTGCATTCCGCACCCGAAGCAGAGCGAACGATTTTCGCCGTATTGGAAAAAACTGTACGACGAATGCGTCGCGAAAGCGGACGAACGTGTGACGGTGAGCAAAGAATATACCGACGGCTGTATGCAAAAGCGCAACCGTTATATGGTCGATCATGCAGACTTCGTCTTTGCGTATCTTTATAGCGAAACAGGCGGCACGGCGTCGACGGTGCGCTATGCCAGGCAGAAAGGCAAACCCGTCCGCTATTACGGACAGCCGTATATGCCTTTTTACAACTGACAGACAACGGGAATTGTCCGATCAAGAGCAGCACTTGCTTGAATAAGGAACGAATGTAACAAAAAAGCGGGAAACGTATACGCGTTTCCCGCTTTTTTCCTGCCGTTTTTAAGGCAAGTTTTTCGTTTTATTAATTTTTTAAACCGTATTTTTGCACGCCCGCCGTTTTCGTCGATGCGGCTGATGTTGCCCATGTCCAGCCAAAATTTTGCAAATAAAAGAGGGAGCTTTTGATATGCACCCCAAAAGTTGGACACTTTTGGAGGTGCATATCATATTTCTGTCTCCCTTTTTTGAATATATCCTTCCACTCTATTCCCGTTGCTGTCAATACGCGCGCAAAAATTCTCCCATGTTCTCCGCTCACCGCTCCGCCATCGCACCGCACACCGCACCGCTCTGCCGCCCGCTCCGCTTGTCATATTTTTTTTGCCGCAAAACGAAACTATCCGCCGCGAAAAAATTTTTTAAAAAAATTAATTTATCACGGTTAATTCTCTTGACATTAAAAGTTAAATATAGTAAACTCTTAACCGTTAACAAAAGTTAACCAATAAATGGCAGGAGGAAAGCGAGCGATGCCATTGACGATGGCGCCCGTCGGGGCGGAAGTGACGGTAAAGAGAGTGCTGGCGGATGAGCGGAGCAAGCGGCATTTTAGTGATCTTGGAATTGCGGAAGGAACGAAGCTGACGGTCTTTTCGAGTGTGCAGGGGAACGTGATCGTCAAGGTATGCGGGGCGCGGCTGGCGTTGAATAGGGAGCTGGCGGTCAAAATTTTGATATAACGTACTCCGAAAAAAGGTAAAAAAAGGAGAAACGGGAGGCAGGAATGGAAAAGAAACTGAGCGAATTCAAAGCGGGCGAGATCGGAGAGGTAAAGAAGATTGAAGGCGAAGGGCAGATCCGAAGGCGGATTTTTGACATGGGCGTGACGCCTGGGGCGCAGATCAGGCTGCGGAAGGTAGCGCCTTTGGGGGATCCTGTGGAAGTGACGGTGCGCGGCTACGAACTGACGCTGCGGAAAAGCGAAGCGGCGTGTGTGGTGATGGAAGTAAGCGGCAAATAGCCGAAAGAAAGATAAAAAAAGGAGAGAAAGATGCTGAAAATTGCATTGGCGGGCAATCCGAACTGCGGGAAGACGACGCTGTTCAATGTACTGACGGGAAGCACGGCGCATGTAGGGAACTGGCCGGGCGTCACGGTAGACAAGAAAGAAGGCATATACAAAAAGCTGAACGTACCGATATCGGTGGTGGACTTACCCGGGATTTATTCTTTATCGCCGTATACGCCGGAGGAAGTGGTATCGCGGAATTTTATTCTGGAAGAAAAGCCGGACTGTGTGATCAACGTGATCGACGCGACGAATCTGGAACGGAATCTGTATCTGACGACGCAGCTGATGGAGATCGACGTACCGGTGGTAGTGGCGCTGAACATGATGGACGCGGTAGAGAAGCGCGGGGAGAAGATTGACGCGGCGAAGCTGGAAGAGAAGCTGGGGATGGCGGTTGTAGAGATTTCGGCATTGAAAGGACAGGGGATCCGAGAGCTGATGGAGCGGGCGTACAGGGCGGCGAAGCAAAAGCGGAAGGGCGCGACGGTATTGACGGAGACGGCGCTCGGGCATGTTATAGACGATGTGCGGATCGCATTGGACGGAAAGGGAGCGGAAAACGCGTTGTTTCATGCGGTGAAGCTGGCGGAAGGAGACGAACTGGAAGTGAAGATGCACCCCGATGAAATGAAGATGGTGACGGGGTTCAAGAAGCAAGCGGGGAAGGAGCTGTTCGGCGGTGATTTTGAAGCGCTCATCGCGGATGCAAGGTATAAATACATAACGGCGAATTTTTCGGCGGTGGTGGAGCGGACGAAAAAGGCGGAGAAGATGACGAAATCGGAGAAAGCGGATCGGGTGCTGACGCATCGGATCTGGGGTATACCGATATTTTTGGTGATCCTGTTCGGACTGTTTCATCTGACGTTCGGGGAAGATTTTCTGTATCTGAACACAATTTCAAAGTTGTTTACGGGCGGCGCGGGATTTGCGCAGGACGTAGAAACGGGTAGCGAAGTATTGAACGCATTTGTGGCGGTATTTTACAGTTCGGCCGGGATATCGACGCCGGGCGCGATATTGTTTAATCTGACGGGATTTGTATGTGACCAGATCGGAGGCGGAATTGCTACGGGGCTGGAAAACGTAGGCGCGGCGGCATGGGCGCAGGGACTTGTGAACGATGGTATCTGGGCAGGACTTTCGGGGGTATTGTCGTTTGTGCCGCAGATTTTGTTCTTATTTTTGCTGATTTCGATATTGGAAGATTCGGGGTACATGGCGCGCGTAGCGTTCATACTGGACAGGGCATTCCGAAAATTCGGGTTATCGGGACGGGCGTTCATACCGATGATCATGGGATTCGGGTGTTCGGTACCGGCGGCGATCAATACGCGTACGCTTGCGGACGAAAAAGAGCGAGTGATGACCAACCGAGTGATCCCGTTTTTCACGTGCGGAGCGAAGGCGCCGATTTTGGCGGCGGTATGCGGAGCGGTGGCGTCGCAGTACACGAGCGTAAATGCGGATCTGTTGGTTTTTGGGTTGTACGTATTCGGAATGGCGATGGCGGTGATTTCGGTGGCGGTGATGCGACAGACGACGATGCGCGGGGAAGCGGCGCCGTTCATTATGGAACTTCCTGATTATCATTTGCCGCAGTTCAGATCGCTGATGGTGCATTTATGGGATAAATTAAAGCATTACATCAAGAAAGCGTTTACGATCATTGTGGCGAGTGCGATCGTGATCTGGTTTTTGTCGAATTTCAACTGGAGCTGGCAGATGGTCGGGATCGAAGAATCCATTCTGTACAGTATCGGATCGTTTGTGCAGTGGGTATGCACGCCGATGGGATTCGGATTGCAGCTTGGAACATTCGGCTGGGTATTTGTTGTGGCGGCGGTAACGGGACTGATCGCGAAGGAAAACGTGATTGCGACGTTTTATGTGTTGGTGCCTGCGATCGGTGCAGTGTTGCCGGGCTGGGATGACGGCGAAAGCGGGATCGGCGCGGTGGTGGCGCTGATGCAGTCGACGGGTATTACATGGCAGGCGCTGATCGCGTTTACGGTATTCAATATGCTGACGATTCCGTGTTTTGCGGCGGCGGCGACGGTACGCGGCGAAACGCCGAAAGGGAAATTCAAGTGGACGGTGGCGTTCTGGATGCTCACGTCCTATCTGACGGCGACGGCGGTATATCTGATTCTTACCTGGTGGTGGACGGTGTTCATCGTGGCAGCGCTGGCGGCGGGATTTATCGGATATGTCATTCTGCGAAACCGCGGCGCGATCGTATGCAGGAAAAAGGGAAAAGGAGCCGTTTCGGAATAAAAAGTCGGTTTTTCGGAAAAATGCGAAGAACGCGGAATAAATGCAAGCGGTTTTGCAATAAACTGTAAAAAAGAGAAAAAACGCGGAACGTGACGTCGTTTTTGGAACGACGTCACGTCAAAGGAGCAAGATGTGCTGAATCTGTTGACGGTGGCGGGAACGATCGTGAGCATAGCGGTCGGAGTCGTGGCGGCAGGACTTGTCGTGTTTGCGATCGGGTATAAAATCTGGTGCAAAAAGCACGGAAAGAGCGGTTGCGGCTGCGATTGTTCTTCTTGCGGATGCTGTTCCTGCCACACCAAAGAAAAAAAAGAGGAAAAAAAGTAATCTTCATAGGCTTATACAAATGTAATCTCCAAATAGTTAAAATACTTCCGCGGAATGTTTCCGCGGAAGTATTTTTGTTAAAGTAAAACGCATTGCAAAAGGGAAGGTTTGCCATGCTATGCGGTCTGCTGAAATACATAACCATTTTCAGAAAGAAAAACAGTTATTTCTGCATGGCTTTTATCATCTGCACGGCGGCGTGTTTCTGCTCCTCGGAGAGCTTGCGGAATGCCGACAAAAGATCTATCTCTTCGCCGGTCAGATCGTCGGTGTCTATATCAAAAAGAAGCGTCGCCAAATGAATTTCAAGCGCGTCGCAGATCCCTTCCAAAACGTCCAGCGTCGGCATCGTCTGCCGCGTCTTCCATGCGTTTAACGTGCCATGAGAAATACCCGCTTTCGTGCAAAGTTTATTAGAAGATAATCCTTTTTTTATACGGAGATTATCTACTTTTTCAAAAATTGACATTGAATCAATCATTTTCTCTATCCCTGTATTATTATACTTCAACAGGAAAAGAAATATTTCTACATTAAACATATATTAATTCTACAATAATAGAAAAACCGCCCGACTTTTTAAAGTCGGGCGGCAAGTGCCGCCGATAAGGGTAGGAAATAAATTTTAACATGAAAAAAGTTTTTTGTTAAAATTCAGCGGCACGTATACGCAAAATCGCGCCAAACGACGGCAATGCGTGCGGGCAAAAGCGCAGCTATTCTCCGCAAAATCTTGCCCGTACGCGCAAATCACGCCGAACGTATGCGCGAAACGGCGCCGATAGGGTACGCAAATTCTCCGTAAAACTTTGACCGAATCTGCAAAGCCGTGGCAGACGCAAGCCGCGCAAAATCTTGGCTGTTTACGCAAATCACACCGTATCTGCCCGCAAAATCGGATCGGGCAGATGTAAAACATTATGCCGACTCGCGCACGTTGAGGGCAAAGTTTGCCCCGCCTGCAAATAAGAGCCGAAGGGCGTTGCCGTTTTGGCAAAGGGTCGCGTCGAATGTTTCTTCCAGCGCAGAGGAGAGCAGTTCCATAAATTCTTTTTCCGTTGCGCTTTTCGTTTCCACGCAAAGTGCGTCCTTTTCTTTTACGATCGCACAGTCTCTGTCTTTCAAAGCCAGCGCCGCATATTCGATGAAATCGCTCGTTTTGAAAAGTCCGTTCTCGTTCGAAAATACCTTCTGTTCGTTTTTGATCGTCAGTCTGTACATACTTTACTCCTTTGTGTCTGTGTGTTTCAGACGTATTTTTTTGTTGCTTCTATTATACTATAAACCGCAAATACTTTCAACTTATGTTGACGGTAAAAAAACGTCGAGTTTATGGAAGTTTTGTCGAATACTGTCGAATAACACACAACGCAAAAAAAATAGTGTAAATTCCAAAAGAAAAACCGCGAAAAATTTCTCCCCAAAAAAACAAAAAATCTGTCAAAATATTTGTATTTCGCGTCGCATTCGCTCCGCGAAATCCGCGGCTTGTCCGCCTTTTCGTTTAACGGTTTTTATTTCTAATGTTCGGACGTGTCGCTTAAAAAAACTTGCCCGAAGCCGTTATTTAACGGCTTCGGGCAAGACTGATTCCGTAAAGTGCTTTGTCTGAAGAAAACGTCTTTTATAAAACCTGCAGGAAAAATGCTTTCAGATAAGACGTTTCTTCGGCGGCCAGCAGGGCAGGGTGATCGGGTGCCTGCACGCGCGTTTCCAATATTTTAACGCTCTTTCCCGCTTCGCGTGCGCTTTCGCGCAGCATTTTTTCAAAGAGCGGCGCAGTCATGTAATGCGAACACGAACAGGTGATCAGAAATCCGCCGCGGCGCACGAGTTTCATGGCGGTGATGTTCACGTCCTTGTAGCCGCGGTAGGCGTCCTGCACTTCGGCCGCGCTCTTGCAAAAAGCGGGCGGGTCGAGGATCACCGTATCGAACAGCTCTCCGTCCGCGCGGAATTTGCGCAGCTGTTCGAAGGCGTCCGCGCAGACCGTCTTTATATTCGTAAAGCCGTTCAGCTTTGCGTTTTCCGCTACGTTGTCCAACGCAAATTGCGAAATGTCCAGCGCCGTCACCTCGCTTGCGACCGTCGCCGCGTTCAGCGAAAAGCCGCCGCTGTTACAAAAACAATCCAGTACTTTTGCATCCCTGCAATACCTGCGCACCGCATACCTGTTCTCTTTCTGATCCAGAAAATATCCCGTCTTTTGCCCGTTCTTTACGTCCACACACATTTTCAGCCCGTTTTCCGTCACATAGATCTTGTCGGGTACCTCTCCGAACAGCACCTTGTTTTCTAAGGAAAGTCCCTCTTTCTGCCGCACGGGCGCGTCTCCGCGCTGATAAATTCCCTTCAGCGACGGACTCACCGCGCGGAACGCTTGCACGATCTCCTCTTTGCGGCGGTCGATCCCCAACGACAGCGGCTCCATGACGATGTAATCTCCGTATCGGTCGGCAATCAGCGCGGGCAGACCATCCGCTTCCGCAAAGACCAGCCGATAACAGTCGCTCTCCGCTCCGAACAGCACCTGCCGAAGATGCGCCGCTTCCGCAATGCGCTTTTTGTAAAATTCTTCGTCGTCCGTCTCGTCCCCGCGGATAAACACCCGCACCAATATCTTCGACAAGTGGTTGATGTACCCCTTGCCGATGTACCGCCCGTCAAACGAACAGACTTCCGCCAGCGACCCGTTTTTGTCTTTTCCTTCGATCTTCGCCACTTCGTTCGCGTACACCCAGCTGTGCCCCGCTAAAATACGCCTTTCCTCTCCGCGCTTTAAATAAATTTTGTACGGCATTTTACCCGCCTCGCCTTTTTATTCTCTTCGCTATTATAACAAATGCGCGCCCCAAAGGCAAGCGCGCGGCACAAAATGCGGCTCCTTTCCAAAAAAAGAGAAGGGAGGAATGCGTCCCGCAAAGAAACAACGGGAAAAGGGGGCGTACGGGTAAAAATCTTGACAAAGGGGCGGCAATGCTATACAATAGGGGAGAAAAGCGGTATGATTTGGAAGATTCCCGAGTAAGATAGATACAGCGAGGTGATGCGATTTTGTTGGCGGATGAAATAAAGGGATGCAGCGGCAAGCGGGCGGAGGAATACGCGAAGCAGCTTCGGGAAGAGTTACTGGGCGCGGTGCGCGAAAACGGCGGGCATCTGTCTTCCAACCTTGGGGTTGTGGAGCTGACGGTGGCGCTGTATTCGGTGTTTGATTTTCCGAAAGACAAATTGATATTCGACGTAGGGCATCAAAGTTATGCGCACAAGCTGATCACGGGCAGAACGCTCGACACGCTGCGAAGGAAGGGGGGCGTGAGCGGATTCCCCGATCCCGATGAGAGCGAATACGACGCATTCATCGCGGGGCACAGCGGCACGTCGGTAGCGGCGGGGCTGGGAATGTGCGCGGCGCGGGATCTTCGCGGGGAAGATTACAAAGTGATCTCCTTTATCGGCGACGCGTCGCTCGGGAACGGGACGGCGCTGGAAGCGATCTTCGCGACGGAAAAAAAGCCGGAAAATTTTGTGGTCGTTCTCAACGACAACGGAATGTCGATCGACAAAAATCATTCGGCGCTGTACCGTTCGCTTTCCAAAATGACGGCAAAGCGGCGGTATCGCACATTCAATTCCTTTTTGAGCCGTACGTTCAAGGAAACGGGAGCATTCGGGAAGAAGCTGCGCAAAGTAAAATATACGTTGAAAGGCTGGCTGAACAAAAACGATTTTTTTGAGCGGTGCGGATTCAAGTACATCGGGCCGGTGAACGGGCACGATCTGCATGAGCTGATCGAAGTCCTGACAGACATCAAAAAACTGCGAGAACCCGTATTTTTGCACGCGGTGACACTGAAAGGCAAGGGGTATGAAGCGGCGGAAGCGGATCCCGCGCGTTTTCACGGGGTAGCGCGCAATTTTGCGAGCGGAGAGAATTCCTTTTCGGTGGCGCTGGGAAGGTTGCTTACGGAGCGTGCGCAGGAAGATCCTGCGCTGGTGGCGGTGACGGCGGCCATGACGGACGGGGTAGGGCTTTCGGAATTTGCGGAAAAATTCCCGACGCGCATTTTCGACGCGGGCATTTGCGAAGAATACGCGGTTACAATGGCGGCAGGCATGGCGAAGGGCGGACTTTGTCCCGTTGTCTGCATTTATTCGACGTTTTTGCAAAGGGCGTACGATCAGATCATTCACGACGTATGCCTGCAGAATCTGCCCGTGATTTTCTGTATCGACCGTGCGGGGTTCGTGGGATCGGACGGAAAGACGCACCAGGGGCTTTTCGATCTTTCGGCGCTGCGGGCGGTGCCGAACCTGCGCATTTTTGCGCCAAAGGACTGCGCGGAGTTTGCGGACGTGTTCGATTACGCAAGAAGTTTGGGAACGCCCTGCGCGATACGGTATCCGAACGGATACGCGCCCAATCTGGGGAGCCGACAGAAAATCGGGGACTATTATCGTTGGGAAACGCTTTCGGACGGCGACGGCGTCGTGGTTCTGGCGAGCGGAGCGCGCGCCGTGGCGCGCGCGCTGGAAGCGAAAAAGCGGAGCGGCACCGACTGCAAGGTGATCAACTGCCGCACGGTCAAGCCGCTGGACGAGCGCATTCTGCGCGAGATCGCGGACAAAAAGATCATCACGTTCGAAGAGGGATATCTGAGCGGCGGGTTCGGTTCCGCCGTTGCCGAATATTACGCTTCCTGCGCACAGCCCGTGCGGCTGAAAATCATGGGCGCGGAAAATAAATTTATTCCGCACGCCACGGCACAAGAGCAGGCGCAGGACTGCCGACTTTCCGCGCTCGACCTCGCCCTGAAAATCAAAGCGTTTACCGAACAGCCTTAAACGGAGTAAATCGTGAAAGAAAATTCGACAAAAAATCAGGGGTACGTACCCGAAAATTCGGCGCAAAACGCGCAAAGCGCGGCGCAGGATCCCGTGCGGGAGCAGGTCGAAAAGACTGCCCCGCCCGCGCAAATGGAAACCGAAACAAAAAGAAGCGTTGCCGCCGTTTGCACGGTCGGGGAGAATGAACCCGATCTTCGCTATAAAAACGGGAAAGAAGCCGCCAAAGGCGGGCTTTTGGGATTTTTCATAGGCCTTGCGATCATTGTACCCGGCGTGAGCGGATCGACTGTGGCGATTATATTCCGCCTGTACGAAAAACTTTTGTACGCGCTCGGGAATATTCTCAAAAAGTTTAAAAAGTGCGTGCGCTTTTTGCTCCCGATCGCGGTCGGTGTCGTCATCGGGTTCGCACTCGGCTTTTTTGCCGTGCGCTATCTTTTAAACGTAAGTCCCTTTACGGTCATCGCGCTCTTTGCAGGACTTATGTTGGGCGCCTATCCCGCCGTGCTGGACGAAGTGCGTTCGGAAAAAAAATCGGTCAAAAATCTGGCGCTCTTTGCCGTGGGGGTGCTCATTCCCGTGGCGGTCTGCCTCGTCTCCACCCTCGCCGATACGGGCGAACGGTCTTTGGAAGGACTTTCGTGGTATCACTATGTTTTGTTCCTTGTGCTTGGCTATATCGTGGCGATCACCCAGGTCGTTCCCGGCCTTTCCGCGACCGCAATGCTGATGATCGCGGGCTATTTTCAGCCGATCATGGACTCGGTCAGCCTGACTTATTGGCAGGCCGATCCTGCCGTCTTTGCGGTGTATGCGTGCCTCGGGATCGGTTTTTTGGCGGGGCTTATCAGCTTTTCCAAAGGGCTTACCAAAATTTTTGAGCGCCATAAAAAGACTGCGTTTTTCTGTATCTGCGGTCTGTCGCTCGCGTCCATCCTGACTATGTTTTTCAATCCCGAAGTGTATGCCGTGTACCAGAATTGGGCGGGAGGCGCACCCTTCGCGCTCGATCTGAGCCTCGGGATCGTCCTCTTTTTCGTCGGCGCGGCCGTAAGTTATCTGTTCGTCCGCTACGAACGAAAAAAGAAAGTGCTCCGCTGAAATTTGAAAAACAACGACGAACAAAAAAATTCCGCTGAAATTTCAAAAGCAACGACGAACGAAAAAATTTCGCCGAAATGTGAAAAAGAAACGGGTGAGGCCGTCGGCAAAATTGCCGACGGCCGCTCCTTTTTTCAAAAAAGCCGCCCGCGCAAAGTTTTGCGCGGGCGGCTTTTCTTGATACGAGAACGGAGCGCAATCTTTTAAAAAGCAAAAAAGGGGGAGCGTATGGGGAGGCATGGAAAAAATTTTTTAAGACATACTATTATTGTCGCGCGAGAAAAGAAAGCGCGAAAACGGGGTTGATTTTATTACAAAATTGTGACAAATATCCGCATAATTTTATACAAATGGCGGCTATAATGGGGCTATA
Source organism: uncultured Clostridia bacterium (assembly GCA_944368925.1). GTDB lineage: Bacteria > Bacillota > Clostridia > Christensenellales > Borkfalkiaceae > Borkfalkia. The sequence continues at coordinate 43,640 of CALVXG010000007.1, forward strand.
AAGTTTGAAGGAGAAAAAGAAATGAAAAAGATTCTTATGGCAATCTTGTGTGTCGCGCTGGCGTGCGGCATCGGTGCTGCGGCAGTGGGCTGCGGCGGAAACAACGGAGGAGAAAACGGCGAGGGATCGTCGGCAGGGCAGATTCTTCTGTACACGCGTGAAGATGGTTCCGGAACGAGAGATGCGTTCATTGAATTGGTCGGATTGGAAGAGATGACCGACAACGCGGCGGTTTGCAACGGAACGAACGTAGTTCTTACGAGTGTTGGCGGAGCGAAGGGTGCGATCGGTTATATTTCGCTCGGATCCCTGAACGACACGGTCAAAGCGGTAAAGATCGGCGGAGTCGAAGCTACAGCGGAAAACATTATCAACGATACTTACAAACTTTCCAGACCTTTCAATGTTGCATACAAAGCAGCGACGCTGGAATCCAATGATACTCTGAAAGATTTTATGCAGTTTATAAGCAGCAAAGAAGGTCAGAAAGTGATCGTAGATTACGGATGCGTAAGCGAAACGGAAGACACGGCGCCCGCATATGTGAAGCCTGCGACGGCACCCACGTCGGAAGTGAAAATCGGCGGATCGACGTCGGTAGGGCCTCTGATGGAAAAGCTGGTGGAAGCGTACTGCAAGGCGAGCGGCGTTGCGTCGACGAAATTCACCATCACGCAGAACGGATCCGGTGCGGGCATGACGGGCGCAGGGGATGGCTCATTCGATCTGGGAATGGCATCGCGTGCGGTAAAAGACGATGAGCTCGCAAAAGGGCTGACGGCGAAAGAAATTGCGCTGGACGGGATCGCGATCATTGTCAACAAAGAGAATACGATCGACAACCTGACGCTTGAACAGCTCAAGAAGATCTACAACGAAGAATACAGCAACTGGTCTGAATTGGGCGCATAAAAAAGAACAGAACAAAGGGATGCGGGGGCGGTGAAACGACCTCGCATTCATACGTTTTCGGAGAACAGAAATGGCAGAAGAAGCAGTAAGAAAAAAGGTAAAGGGAGATTGGAAGGAAACAGCGATGAAAGCGCTGTTTATCGTGGCAGCGGCGGCATTTATAGCGGCGTTGCTCGTGATTTGCGCATTTATTTTTGTGCAGTCTGTTCCGGCATTGAAAGAAGTAGGCGTTTTCGAATTTTTATTTTCGGACAAATGGAATCCGGGAAAAGGGGAATTCGGTATTGCGACCATGATCGTCGGCAGCTGTTATGTAACGGCGGGCGCGCTGGTGATCGGGGTTCCGATCGGATTTTTGACGGCAATATTTATGGCGCGGTATTGTCCGCGTCCCTTGTACAGGGTTCTCAAACCCATGACGAACATTCTGGCGGGGATCCCGTCCATCGTGTACGGGTATTTCGGGCTCCGCGTGATCGTTCCCTTCATCCGCGATAATTTCGGGGGATACGGGCAGAGTATTCTTGCCTGTTCGATCGTGCTCGGGGTCATGATCCTGCCCACGATCATCAGCGTATCGGAAAACTCTCTGCGCGCGGTGCCCAAGAGCTATTACGAAGGCGCGCTCGCACTGGGCGCGACCAAGGAACGCGCGATTTTCTGTACGGAAGTTCCCGCGGCAAAATCGGGCATCATGACTTCGATTATTTTAGGACTCGGCCGCGTGATCGGGGAAACGATGGCAGTGGTGATGATCTGCGGAAACCAGACGCGGTTTCCCGATTCCATTCTGGACGGCGTGCGTACGCTGACGGCGAACGTTGTTCTGGAAATGAGTTATGTCGAGATGGGCAGCGTACACGAAAGCGCGCTGATCGCCACGGCGGCGGTGCTGTTCGTATTTATTCTGATCATCACGCTTCTGATCGCGTTGATCCGCAAAAGCAGCAGGTAAGAGGAGGGCGTCATGGAAACGGAAACTATAAAAAAGAGTTTAACGGAAAGAGAAGAGACGCAGACCGACGTTGCGCAGATCGTATCGATCAACCGTGTCAGTTTTGCGGATAAACTGCGCGCATATATGAAAAGACCTTTCTCGTTCGCATTGCTGATTCTGGTGCTTATCGCGGCGGCGGTCACGGTCGGGGCGGTTGCGTATGTAGTGCTTTACGCGCTGATCCAGGGAATCCCGCATCTGAAACCTTCGCTGTTTGCGTGGGAATGGACGACGCTGAACCAGTCCATGCTGCCCGCACTGATCAACACGCTTCTTCTGGCGTTTTTTGCACTTCTGATCGCGGTGCCGATCGGTGTCTTTGCGGCGATCTTCATGGTCGAGTACGCAAAATCGACCAACGCATTCGTAAAAATTGTGCGAATGGCGGCGGAAACGTTGGCGGGGATCCCGTCCATCGTGTACGGCTTGTTCGGTATGATTTTCTTTGTAAAGCTGTTCGGCTGGGGGTATTGCCTGCTTTCGGGGATCTGTACGATGGCGATCATGATATTGCCGCTCATCATGCGCACGACGGAAGAAGCGCTCAAAGCGGTACCCGATTCATTCCGCGAAGGGAGCTTCGCGCTGGGCGCGGGAAAATTGCGCACGATTTTTGTGATCATTCTGCCTTCGGCGATGCCCGGCATTATTTCGGGCGTGATTTTAGGTCTTGGCAGGGTTGTCGGAGAGACGGCGGCGCTGCTCTATACGGCGGGCTCGACCTGCCGCGTTTTGGGACTGATGGGGGACAGCCGTACCCTTGCGGTGCATATGTATCTGCTGGCGAACGAAGGGCTGCACGTGGGAGAAGCGTGGGCGACGGGTGTTGTGCTGATTCTTTTGGTGGTTCTCATCAACGGGTTGGCGGAATTTGTAGGAAATAAGTTGAAAAAGGAGTATAACTGACGTGGAAAACGAAGGGCAGACGGAGCGCAAAGACAAATTCAACGTGACCGACCTGAATTTGTGGTACGGGAAATTTCAGGCGCTCAAGCACATCAGCATGGATATAAAAGAGAAAGAGATCACGGCATTTATCGGGCCTTCGGGATGCGGCAAATCGACGTTTTTAAAGACGCTCAACCGCATGAACGATCTGATTCCCGACTGCAAGATCACGGGGCAGGTGCTCATTGACGGGGAAGACCTGTACGGGAAAGTGGACATCAACGTTCTTCGCAAGCGTGTGGGGATGGTGTTTCAGAAGCCGAATCCCTTCCCGATGAGCGTGTACGATAACATCGTGTACGGCCCGAAAACGCACGGGATCCGCAAAAAGGCGGATCTGGACGAGATCGTGGAGAAATCGCTTCGGCAGGCGGCGATCTGGGACGAACTCAAAGACCGTCTGAAAAAGTCGGCGTTAGGGCTTTCGGGCGGACAGCAGCAGCGGCTATGCATTGCGCGGGCGCTGGCGGTGGAACCGGAAGTCATTCTCATGGACGAACCGACGAGCGCGCTCGATCCTATTTCGACGAGCAAGATCGAAGATCTGGCGCAGGAGCTGAAAGAAAAATATACGATCGTGATGGTGACGCACAACATGCAGCAGGCGGCGCGCATATCGGACAAAACGGCGTTCTTTCTGCTGGGCGATCTGATCGAATACGGAGAGACCGATCAGATCTTCGACCGCCCCAAAGACAAACGGACGGAAGATTACATTACGGGGAGGTTCGGTTGATATGGTACGTAGAATGTTTGACGAGCAGTTATCCCTTTTGAAAGATCTGCTCGTGAAGATGGGCGAGCTCAACTGCGAAGCGATCGAAGACGCGGTGACGGCGCTGGAAAAGCAGGATGCGGAACTGGCGCGCAAGACGAAGGGCGTGGAGCAGCTGGTGGACGAAAAGGAACAGCAGATCGAGCGGCTGTGCCTGAAAATTATTTTGAAGCAGCAGCCCGTGGCGAGCGATCTGTTGTTTGTGACGAGTGCGATGAAGATGATCACGGACATGGAACGTATCGCCGACCAGGCGGTAGACATTTCCGAACTCGTGATCAAGATGAGCCGTCTTCCGTATGCGGACGCGGTGGCGGAGATCCCCGAAATGGCGGACAAAGTGCAGGACATGGTTCGCAATGCGGCGAAGTCGTTTGTCGAACGGGACGGCGACCTCGCCAAAGCGGTCTGCCGTGCGGACGACGCGGTGGACGATCTGTTCGAAGTCATCCGCAAAAAACTGACGGGCATCGTGCACCGCGACATCGAAGGGGACGACAACGGCGAACAGGCATTGGATATGCTGATGGTCGCAAAGTACCTGGAAAAGATCGGCGATCACGCTTCGAACATAGCGGAATGGGTGATCTTCATGATCACGGGCGAACATAAAAAACTCAACTGACTTTGCAGGGAAGTTTTGACAAGCAAATATCCCCCGCTTCGGCGGGGGATATTTGCTTGTTATGGTAAAAACATCTTTTTCTCGCTCTGTCGATGCGTCGTTCGTTTTTGAAACAGACAAAATTTTTTAATAAATACAAATTTATTACAAATTTATTACAAATTTTACAAGTGTATTATACAAGTGTTCCGTACAATGGAAGGGTAGGGAAAAAATCGCGAAAGAAAAATAAGCTGTTGAGGAGAGAGAAAGATGGATCTGGCGATGTGGATGATGCTTGCGGGGGAGCCGGTGGCGATGGACTATGTATTGTCGGTGGTGTCGCTGTTGGCGGGTCTTGGGGCATTTTTGTTCGGGTTCAAGGTCTTGTCGGACAACATAGAGAAGCTGGCGACGAACCGATTGCGGGGCTGGTTTGACAAGACGGCAAAGAGTCGGCTTGCGGGAGTCGGGATCGGTACGGCGGTGACGGCGATCATACAGAGTTCGTCGGCGACGACGGTGATGGTCGTCGGGTTTGTGAACGCGGGGATCATGTCGTTGTTCCAGGCGACGACGGTGATCATGGGCGCGAACATCGGGACGACGATCACGGCGTACATTGCGTCGATGGCGGAGATCCCTCTCATCGAGTTTGTGACGGCGCTCACGTGCGTGGGCATCTTCATGAACATGCTGTGCAAGAGCGAGAAGACGAAGACGATCGGGCTGATGCTGACGGGACTTGGGCTTGTCTTTTTGGGATTGGAATACATGTCCGGGGCGATGAGCATGTATCGAGACAGCACGGCGTTCAAGAGTTTTCTGACGACGGTAGACAATCCGTTCGTACTGCTTCTGATCGGAGTGATATTTACGGCGATCGTGCAATCGAGTTCGGCGGTGACGTCGCTGATCATCGTGATGGTGATGCAGGGGCTTGTGATCGGAAACGGCGGGAACGACGTACTGTTTCTGGTTTTAGGCAGCAACATCGGTACGACGATCACGGCGATTTTGTCGTCGATCGGGGCGAACACGAACGCGAAGAGAGCGAGTCTGATCCATCTGATGTTCAACGTATTCGGTGCGTTTTTGTTTACGATCTTTTTGCTTTGCTGGCCGGGCTTTATGGACAGCACGCTGAACGCGTGGTTCCCGGGGCAAGCGGCGGCGGGGCTGCGGATCGCGCTGTTCCACACGTTTTTCAACGTGGTGTGCACGTGTCTGTTCCTGCCGTTGACGAACGTATTCGTGAAGATCTCGTGCAAGCTGATTTCGGACAAGAAGGACAAGACGCGTCCTGCGGGCGACGCGGTGCTTTTGGACGAGCGCTTTATACAGACGCCTGCGGTGGCTGTGAATCAGGCGAACAAGGCGGCTACGCGCATGGCGGAGCTTGCAATGCAGTCCTTAAGGACGGCGTTTGAAGGATTTGTGGCAGGAGACGAGACGAAAAAAGAGCAGGTAGACGAGCTGAATGCGCGCGTTGCGGACATGGAAAAGAGGATCGTGGCGTATCTGATCAAGATCTCGGCATCCGATCTTTCCCTGAACGACGAGAGGCTGATCTCTTCCATTCACCATTCGACGAGCGACATTATCCGTATCAGCGAACTTGCGGACAATATTACCAAATATACGCGCAACTGCAAGCACGACGGAATCGAGTTCTCGCAGGGAGTCATCCGTAGTTTGCAGGATATGTACGCGAAAATAGAGGATCTGTACGGAAAAACGTTGGACGTATTCGATAAAAAGGACATTACGGCGATCAAGGCGGTGGATGCTGTGGAAGATACCGTCGACGCCGCGCGCAAAGAGATGATCAAAGATCATATCCGTCGTCTGAACGAAGGAAAATGCAAACCTGCGTCCAGCAGCGTGTTCATCAACCTGGTCGGCAACCTCGAACGTGCCGCCGACCACCTGACATACGTCGCGCACGCATTCGACTGACGCGGCAAGCCGCGCGGCGGCAACTTCTTGCCGCCTATGCTTCAATAAGCGGTTCCGCTTTCTGGCAGCGGCAATGCAAGCGCGGTTTTTTCGCGAAACTTGTAAGATAAAAATGGGGCAATGCGATTTTTGATCGCATTGCCCCGTAAAATATACGCAATTCTACCGCAAACGGCAACCCACGGCGAGCGGCAACCCACGTCGAGCGGCAACCTATGTTGAGCGGCAACCTACGACGTGAAGCAACTCTACAATGAGCGGCGGCAGGGAAGTTTGCCGAAAGAAGCGGAAAAAAGCGGAAAGAAAACATTCTTGCCTTTTTGAGGAAAGTGTGATATAATGCAGAAAAAAATAGCCTTGGCGCAAAGCGCCGCGGAACAGGAGAAGGCTGTGGAGAAGAAAGTATATCTTTTGGAAGACGACGCGAACATCGGGGAACTGGTGAAATGTGCGTTGGAGATGTCGAACATACAGATCGAGTGTTATGAAACGGTGGCGTCGTTTATGGCGGCGGTGGAGAAGAGCGCGCCTGCGGCGGCGCTTCTGGACATCATGCTTCCGGACGGAAGCGGGTTGGACGTACTGGCGAAATTGAAGCAAAAGTATCCGTCGATGGGAGTGATTATGCTGTCGGCGCTGGGGCAGGAGACGGACAAAGTGCGCGGGCTGAACCTTGGTGCGGACGATTATATCAGCAAGCCGTTCGGGGTATTGGAGCTGACGGCTCGTGTGAACGCGTTGCTGCGCAGATCGGGCGGCACTGCGTCGCTGGTGCGCGGGAACCTTTCGCTGGACGAAGAGACGATGACGGCGACCCTGCGCGGGGTAAAGCTGGAACTGAACAACAAAGAATTCAATCTACTGAAATACCTGATGCAGAAGGAAGGGAAAGCGCTCACGCGCGAGAACATTCTGAACGCGGTATGGGGGTATGACGAAGGGGAGACGCGCACGGTGGACAATCATGTAGCGCGGCTTCGCAAAATGGGCATCGATTACATAGAGACGGTATTCGGTGTGGGATACAAATTTGTATACAGGGAATAGAAAGTGCGGAAAAGGATCTTATTGGTAACGCTGCTGGTATCGGTGGTGGGGATCGTGTTGCTGTCCATTTTGTATTCGGCGATTTTTTACGATCAGTCGGTGGAAAAGGCATACGGGCAGCTGAAAATATACATGAATGTATATTCGGAAGAATTCCGTTCGGCGGAATTTTCGGAAGAGACGGCGCAGGCGCTTTCGGAGCAACTGGGCGGATCGCGGGTGACGTTTTTGCTGCGGGACGGCACGGTGATCGCGGACACGGAGGCAGACGGAGCCTTGGAGAGTCATCTGGAGCGGGAAGAAGTACAGGAAGCGCTGAGTGGCGGCGAAGGGTATTCGGTGCGGCAGAGTGCGACGCTGCGGGAGAACCTGGTGTATTATTGCCGTTTGTTTGAGGGAAGTTTTCAGTTGCAGGACGGAACGCAGGAAGAAGGCGTACTGGTGCGCATAGCGGTGAAAGCGGATTCCGGGTTTGCGATCTTTGCGGACGCGCTTCCGACGATGGTATGGTTTCTGATCGTGTACATCATGTGCTGTCTGTTTGTGGCGTGGCTGGCGACGTCGTTCATTTTGCGGCCGGTGGAAAAGCTGACGCAGGAAGCGGCGCACGGTGGCGGAAAGGAAGTGCAGACGGAATATGCGGAGCTGAAACCGATCGCGAAGATGATGAACGACATGAATGCGGATCTTCACGAAAAAGTGGAGAAAATGAAGGAAGACAGCCGCATTGAAAAGCTGATTTTAAACAGCATGGAACACGGGATCGTTTTGTTTCGGGATTCTGCGGACGTCATTTTGATCAACCGCACGGCGAAGCGGCTTTTGGACTATGAGAAGAACGAACCCATTCCCTGTTTTGTCAGCGATCGGGAGATCGCGGCGATTCTGGAAAGCGGCGAGAACACGTCGGTGGTACGAAAAATCGGCGGACGGTATTACAGTTTACGGTTTACGTTCAATGAAAAGATGCGCGTGCTTCTGATTACGGACGTGACGGAAACGACGCAGGCGGCGCAGTCGAAGAACGATTTTATTGCGAACGTGACGCATGAAATGAATACGCCGCTGACGAGCATCCGCGGATTTGCGGAACTGATCGCGGCGGGGGCGATGCCGCCCGAAAAGCTGGAAGGGGTGGCGAATACGATCATCAAACAGAGCGACCGACTGGCGAACCTGATCCGAAGCATCATCAATTTTTCGGCGATCGATTCGGACGAGCTTCCCGATTACGAAGTGGATCTGTCTGAACTGGTACACGAGGCAGTATCTTCATTCGAGCCGAAGATCGCGCAGAAGGGCATTGCGCTGACGCTCAATGCCGACGCGGGCGTGAAAGTGATGAGCAGACGCGAACGGCTGTTGGAGATCGTCAACAATCTTGTGAGCAACGCGATCCGCTACAATAAGGAGAACGGCGCACTCACGGTAATGCTGACGGGCGGCAATACGCCCGTGCTGTGCGTTTCGGATACGGGCATCGGATTTTCGGAAGAGGATAAGGCGCGCATTTTCGACCGTTTCTATACGGTCGACAAATCGCACAACGGCGCGGGCGGCGGCTTCGGGCTGGGCCTTGCGATCGTGAAAAAACTCTGCCGCCGCGCAGGGTGGAAACTTTCGGTGGAAAGCGAACTGGGCAAAGGTACCGCTTTCCGCATCGAATTTTGCAGTGAGCCGAACAAAAAGACGGCATAAACAGCATTGCCGCCGATACGGGCGAAAAAACAGACGAAAAGCGTGGGATCGCAAAATATTTTGCGATCCCACGCTTGTATCATGTAAACCAAAAGCCGCCGTCCGCAGTATCAGCTGCAGACGGCGGCTTTGTTTTTGTTTAAGGATAAAACCATACATGATAAAATTATGCATGATAAAACCATGCATGATAAAACCATACAGAATAAAACCGTGCAGGATAAAATTATGCAAAAAAATCCCGCAAGAGAAATCATGCGGGATAAAATCATGTGAAATAAAATTACGGAAACAGATTCATGCCGGATAAAATGATTCCCAAAGGATGGCGTTTACAGGCTTTCGATGTAGAGGGAAGCGTTGGTTGCGGCGATGGCGCCGTCGGAAACGGCGGTAGAGACCTGCCGAACTGCTTTCGTGCGGCAGTCGCCCGCCACAAAAACGCCTTCCGTTCCGGTTTTGCAGCTCTCGTCCGCGACGATATAGCCGTCCTTATCCAGATCCGCCACGTTTGTGAAAGCGGTGTTGTCGGGAACTTGTCCGATCGCCACGAACACCGCGGGGATGTCCTGGCGGCAGAGATTTCCGTCCTTGTCCGTGTACTCGATGCCCGTGAGTTCGTCTTCGCCGATAAAATCGATCACGCTCGTGTTGGGGCGCACTTCGATGTTTTCTTTGGCGCGCAGTGCCTTTACGAGTCCTGCGTCGCCGAAAAACTTATCGAAAAGGGTGTACATATACACTTTTTTGCAGTATCCCGAAAGAAGCAGTGCGTATTGCAGGGCGGAATTGGCGTCGCCGATCACGGCGACTTCGCGGCCCTTGTAAAAGGGGCCGTCGCACACCGCGCAGTAATAGACGCCCTTGCCGACGAGATCTTCGCGGTCGTGTTTTGTTTTGAGATGCTTGTGCCTGACTCCCGCCGCGATGATCACGCTTTTAGCAAAGTATTCGTTGTATTCGGTCTTGACCGAAAAGGTTTTGTCCTCGAGTTTTTCGATGTGAACCGCCTTTTCGATCTCCACTTCTGCGCCGAGCGAAGTGATTTGTTCGAACAGGTTATCCGCAAACGCTTCGCCGCTGATCTCCTTGATGGAAGGGAAGTTTTCCAGCCGCGGGGATGTGGCGATCTGTCCGCCCAGGCTGTCGCCTTCCAGAACCAAAACTTTTTTTCCGTTTCTTAAAGCGTAGAGCGCGGAGGTCATGCCTGCCGCGCCCGCTCCGATGATGATAATATCGTACATATCAGCCGATGCTCTCAATGTATTTGCGGATCTCGCTCGCGTTGTCGTACGTCTTGAACCCGTCGCCGTCGGGAACCAGCAGGGAAGGTGCTTTCTTTACGCCGTATTTGCGGGTGGTATCCGCATCCTGTTCGGCGTTGATCACGCGGTATTTCACCCCTGCTTTATCCAGCATCATCTTGCTGGTCTTGCAGTTGGGGCAGCCGTCCCGCGTGAACAGCACGGGGCCGTCCAAAGCAGGTGCCGCGCAGCACGCTTCCGCCTTTTCTTCCGCGTGTTTGTGTCCTTTCAGCGTGGAATGGTTGATATCGTAAACTTTTCTGTCCTTGAATTCCTGCGTTTTGCCGTCGTTCCAGTTCTGTACGGGGCGATAATATCCCGTGATGCGGCTGTAAACTTCCGTCTTTTGTCCGCAGTGCGGGCAGGTATACTGTTCTCCCGCAAGATATCCGTGATCTTTGCAGATGGAATAAGTCGGGGACAGGGTATAGTAAGGGAGTTTGTAGTTGTCCGCGATCTTCTTGACCAGCGAAGCCGCCGCTTTCCAGTCGGGGAGTTTTTCGCCGAGGAATGCGTGGAATACCGTTCCCGAGGTATAGAGAGTCTGCAGATCGTCCTGAATATCGAGCGCGTCGAAAATGTCTTCCGTGAATCCGACAGGCAGGTGCGAGCTGTTCGTATAGTAAGGCGTTCCGTTTTCGTTCGCCGTGATGATGTCGGGGAATTGTTCCTTATCGTGTTTCGCAAAGCGGTAGGTCGTCGATTCCGCAGGGGTCGCTTCAAGGTTGTACAGATCGCCGTACTGTTCCTGGTAATCGGAAAGACGTTCGCGCATATGGTTGAGAACGCGCTTCGTGAATTCCTGCGCTTCGGGATGTGTCAGATCCTTGCGGAGCCAAGCCGCGTTGAGAGTCGCTTCGTTCATGCCCACCAGACCGATCGTCGAGAAGTGGTTTGCAAAGGTGCCGAGATACCGCTTCGTGTAGGGGTAAAGCCCTTCTTCGAGCAGTTTTGTGATGACCGTACGCTTTGTTTTGAGCGAACGTGCCGAAATGTCCATCAGACGGTCAAGGCGTGCAAAGAATTCCTTTTCGTTCTTGCTCTGGTAAGCGATGCGCGGCATATTGATGGTCACAACGCCCACCGAACCCGTGCTTTCGCCGCTTCCGAAATAGCCGCCCGACTTCTTGCGCAGTTCGCGAAGATCGAGACGCAGACGGCAGCACATACTGCGGATGTCGCTCGGTTCCATATCCGAATTGATATAGTTGGAGAAATACGGCGTACCGTATTTGGATGTCATTTCAAACAGCAGACGGTTATTTTCCGTATCCGACCAGTCGAAGTTTTTCGTGATGGAATAGGTCGGGATCGGGTACTGGAATCCGCGCCCGTTGGCGTCGCCTTCGATCATGACTTCGATGAACGCTTTGTTCACCATGTCCATTTCTTTCTGGCAGTCTTTGTATTTGAAATTCTGCGGCTTTCCGCCCACGATCGCGGGGAGTTCGGCGAGGTCGTTCGGGACTGTCCAGTCCAGCGTGATGTTCGAGAACGGTGCCTGCGTACCCCAACGGCTGGGTGTATTCACGCCGTAAATAAAGGATTCAATGCACTTTTTCGTCTGTTCGTAGGTGAGGTTGTCCTTTTTCACGAACGGTGCAAGATAGGTATCGAACGAGGAGAACGCCTGCGCGCCTGCCCATTCGTTCTGCATGATGCCCAGAAAGTTCACCATCTGGTTGCACAGCGTCGCAAGATGGCTCGCCGGCGCCGACGTGATTTTGCCGGGGATCCCGCCCAGTCCTTCCTGGATCAGCTGTTTGAGCGACCAGCCTGCGCAGTACCCTGTCAGCATGGAAAGATCGTGGATGTGAATGTCCGCATTGCGGTGCGCGTTCGCCACTTCTTCGTCATAAATCTCCGAAAGCCAGTAGTTCGCCGTGATCGCCCCGCTGTTGGAAAGGATCAGTCCGCCTACGGAGTAGGTGACCGTCGAATTTTCCTTGACGCGCCAGTCCGTCGCTTTTACATAGCTGTTGACAAGCGCTTTGTAATCGAGCATGGTCGATTTCATGTTGCGGATCTTCTCCCGCTGTTTGCGGTAGAGGATGTACGTCTTCGCAACGTCCGCATACCCCGCCTGGCTCAAAACGGATTCCACGCTGTCCTGTATGTCTTCTACGGCGATCTTTCCGTCCTTGATCTTGGGTTCAAAATCCGCCGTTACTTTCAGCGCCAAAAGATCGATGATGCTCGGATGATATTGTTTTTTTACAGCGTCAAATGCCTTCGTGATCGCCACCGAGATCTTCTTCAAATCAAATTCTGCGATTGTTCCGTCGCGCTTGATGACCTGATACATAGTTCTTCTCTCTCCTTACCCCTTTGTTTAAAGCTACCGTAGTGCGGCAGCCTTTGCCGCGGCTATCTTTGTTTTAGCGGGTCGAGTTTCATTATAGCACTCCTTTCTGTATATGTCAATAGGTTAAGACAAGATATTGTATTTATTTTTTTTCTATATATACAATATATAGTATTTTGTTGAAAAATGCAAAAACGGCGCAAGGGATGCAAAAACGGTATGTCTGCACCCTTGCGCCGCGAAATTCTGCCCGCGCTCTCCCCGCATTGGTGTGGGGAGAGCGCTTGTTTTTCCGCTCCCGCGCGGTTTTCGGGAACGGAGCTGTTCTTTTTTTTTCGTCCCGCGTTGTGCCGCCCAGCCGCTCCGCATCGGCGGGGCGGCTGGGCGGCACGATTTATTTTCGCCCTGCGGGGCAGGGCGGCATTATTCTTCGCCGCGGATGAGAACGCTCGGGATAAAGGGTTTCACAAGCTGTTTAAAGGCCTGCATCTGCGCGTCGGAGCAGGGGGAGAGGCTGCGGCAGAGCACGGCGTCGCTGTCGCGGAAGTTCTGCAAAAAGTAGCGTTTTGCGCCGCGCAGCCATTGCCCGATGCGGATAAAATCTTCGCCTTTGTGCAATTCTTTGACGACCGTTGTGCGGAATTCGTAGCGAACGGTATCGGAAAGGAGAAATTCGGCGCTCTCGAAGACGGCGTCCATGTTGACTTTCACGCCCGCCGTTTTTTCGTAGTTCTGCGGCGAATTTTTAATGTCCATGGCGACAAAATCGACGAGTTTGTCGCGGCAGAGCTCTTTCAGCCTTGCGGGAAAGGCGCCGTTCGTGTCCAGCTTGACGGCATACCCGAGCGCTTTGATGTCCGCAAGCAGGGCGGGCGTGTCCGCCTGCAGGAGGGGTTCGCCGCCCGAAACGCATACCCCGTCCAAAATTCCCTTGCGCTTTTTTAAAAAAGCCAAAAGCTCGTCGCGCGCAACGTCGCCTTCGCCGCCTTTGAGGATCTCCCCGTTCTGGCAGAAAGGACAGCGGAAGTTGCATCCGCGCAGAAAAACCGTGCAAGCCACTTTGCCGGGAAAATCCAGAAGGGTGGTTTTTTGCAGTCCTGCAATGGTCATGTTTGCTTCCTCCGTTTTCGGTTGTGAACTTGCGCAACCGGAACATTTTTTTATAGTATACACCGCGGCGCGGGAAAAGTAAATCTTTTTGCGTCGGGAGAAAAGAGCAGGCTTCACGATTTTTTCATAAAAAATTCACGTATTCGGTGGTATCCTTTTAGTAAAAAGGTGTTATAATAGGGCTATCAAAAAAAGCGGAGATGAGATGTATGAAACGGCTGACAAAAACTGTTTTGACGGTGCTGGCGGTGATGGTGCTGGCATTTGCTCTGGTTCTTGCGGGTTGTTCGGGGGAAACGGTATCGGTAAAGGATATCCGAAAGACGTCTTCCGGGACGGACGGCGACGTGTACACGATCTATTATACGGACGGGACGTCGTCGACGATCACGCTTGCGGGGACGGCGGACGAAGTGACGGCGCAGGAGCTTTACGAATATTACAAAGAGGTCTATAATGAGGATCTCACGTACGACGAATTTCTGAAAAAATATCTTGCGGAGCCTACGGACAACGCGTCGGTGATCGGTGCGTGTCTGCAACCGGCGGTGAAGATCTACACGGAGTTTGTAGAGAAGACGACGATGGAAGACTGGATGAGCGGGAACCGTAAGGAGAACAAGGTAGCGCTGTACACGGGATCGGGCGTGCTGTACCAGATGCAGGACGACTATACGTATATCATCACGAATTACCACGTGGTATACGATGCGAACGTGGCGTCGGCGAACGGCGGGAACATGGCGCGCAAGATTATCTGCTATCTTTACGGAAGCGAGGGAACTTATTCCAGCCAGGGGATGGATTCGGACGGACTGGCCGTCTACGATTACGGCGCGTACGGGATCGAATGCGAGTATGTGGGCGGATCGATCTCCAACGACATTGCGGTGATCCGTGCGAAGACGGAAGACATCACGGCGATCAATCCCGAAGCGACGACGGCGGAATTTGCGAGCGAATACCATGTGGGCGAGACGGCGATCGCGATCGGCAACCCCGAAGGGGAAGGCATCAGCGTGACGGAAGGGATCGTCAGCGTGGACAACGAATATATCAACCTGCAGATCGACAACGTGGTGCGTTCGTACCGGTCTTTGCGTATCGATACGGCGATCTACGGCGGAAATTCGGGCGGCGGGCTGTTCAATCTGAAAGGCGAACTGATCGGCATCACCAACGCGGGCAACACCACCGATCAGAACATCAACTACGCGGTTCCGCTGGAAATCGCGAAGGGCACGGCGGACAATATCCTGCATTACTATTTCGGAAACGGCGAGAATGTAGGCTACGGCATCAAATTGGGAGTGCAGGTCGTGTCGCAGAATTCGAAGTACGTTTACGACAAAGCGAGCGGCTACGGCACCATCGAAGAGGAGATCGTCGTCGATTCGGTCAATTCCGGGTCGATCGCAAAGAGCATGGCACTCGAACTCAACGATGTGCTCAAAACGCTGAACATCCGCACCAAGAGCGGAGAGACGCGCGAAGTGGAACTCAACCGCAACTTCAACATTTCGGATGCCATTCTCACCATCCGCGCGGGCGATACCATTTCCTTCAGCATCGTGCGCGGGGGCGAGACGACGGTGTCCGCAGAATATACGGTCAAAGAATCCGATCTCGTGGAGCTGGATACCCTGTACACGTCCAACAAGGCATAACGGCAGATATTCCGCACACGCGCTGCGTGTGCGGAAAATTATTTTTTGTAGGACGTCACCGCATTTTTTCGGCGAAAACGTTTGAAAAGAGGGGCGGGGCGCGCAGAATTTTCTGCACGCCCCGCCCCTTTTGAATATTAAAAAAACGCGCAAACCCTTGTTTCGGAACAGGGGTTTGCGCGCGTTTGCGTCAAAGTCACAAGGCGAGAATCAGAGCAAGCCGATGGTGAGGATGACCTGTGCAAAGACGATGGCGACGACAGAGATGAGTTTGATGAGAATATTGATGGAAGGGCCGGAAGTGTCCTTGAAGGGGTCGCCGACGGTATCGCCGATGACGGCGGCCTTATGGGCAGGGCTGCCTTTTCCGCCGAAGTTTCCGTCCTCGATGAATTTTTTGGCGTTGTCCCAGGCGCCGCCGCTGTTGCTCATGAAGACGGCGAGAAGAAATCCCGTGACGGAGGAGCCGAGCAAGAGGCCCATGACACCGTTGGCGCCGAGGAAGAAGCCTGCGACAAGAGGTGAGAGAACGGCGATGACGGCGGGGAGAATCATTTGTTTTTGAGCGGACTTTGTGCAGATGGTGACGCAATTTTTGTAATCGGGTTCGCTTGTGCCGAGCAAGATCCCTTTATTGCGGGCGAATTGTGCGCGCACTTCGAGGACGACGCGCTGGGCGCTCTTTCCGACGGCGGACATGGTGAGGGCGGAGAAGAGGAAGGGGAGCATGGCGCCTACGAACACGCCGACGAGGACGACGGGGTTCGTGACGGAAAGGGAGAACTGAAAGTCGAGGCCGTTCTGGGCGACGAGGGACTGTACCTGGACGTAGAACGAGGAGAGCAGTGCGAGGGCGGTGAGCATGGCGGAGCCGATGGCGAAGCCTTTGCCCGTGGCGGCGGTGGTATTGCCGAGGGAGTCGAGGGCGTCGGTGCGTCGGCGGACGGTTTCGTCCATGCCGGACATTTGGGCGATGCCGCCCGCGTTGTCGGCGACGGGGCCGTAGGCGTCGGTGGAGAGTGTGATGCCGAGGGTAGAGAGCATACCGACGGCGGCGATGCCGATGCCGAACATGCCGTATTCGCTGCCTCCGAGGGCGTAGTAAGAGCCGAGGACGGCGGCGGCGATGATGAGGACGGGCGCGAGGGTGGAGAGCATGCCGAGGGCGGTGCCGTTGATGATGACGGGGCCTGCGCCGCTCTGCGCGGCTTCGGCGAGTTTTCGGGTCGCGGAATAGGAAGCGCTGGTGAAAAGCTCGGTAAAGAAGCCGATGAGCACGCCTGCGGCGAGACCGATGAGTACGGGAATAATGACGAGAGGGTAGCCGACTGCCCAAAGGAAGAGGGCGGACGCGGCGGCGGTGGCGGCGGCGGCGAACCAGGTGCCCGCGCGCAGGGCGCGCAGGAGCTGTTTTTGGCCTGCGCCTTCTTTGGTGCGGACGAAGAAGGTTCCTATGACGGAGAAGACGATGCCGATGGCGGCGATCCCGAGGGGAATGAGCGCGCCGAAAAATTCGAGACCCGCGGCGACGCCGAGTGCCATGGACGAGAGGAGGGAGCCGACGTACGATTCATAGAGGTCTGCGCCCATGCCTGCGACGTCTCCGACGTTGTCTCCGACGTTGTCGGCGATGACGGCGGGGTTGCGGCAGTCGTCTTCGGGGATATTTTCTTCGACTTTCCCGACGAGGTCTGCGCCGACGTCGGCGGCTTTGGTGAAGATGCCGCCCCCGACGCGCGCAAAGAGCGCCATGCAGGATGCGCCCATGCCGAAGGTGATCATGTTGGTGGAGATAAAGGCGGCTTCGGTGAGGGCGGAATCGGAGAGGGCGTAAAAGCCTTTGAGAATAAAATACCAGATGGAGAGGTCGCAAAGCCCGAGGCCGACCACGACGAGGCCCATGACGCTTCCTGCGGAAAAGGCGGCGCGCAGTCCCTTATTGAGGCTGTTTTGGGCGGCGGTGGCGGTGCGGGCGTTGGCGGCGGTGGCGATCTTCATGCCCAAAAAGCCCGAAAGTCCGGAGAAGAAACCGCCGGTGAGGAATGCGAAGGGCATGAACGGCCCTACGAATCCGACGAGGGCGAGAATGCCCAAGAGTATAAAAACGCAAGCAAAAAAGACGGCAACCACGATGTATTGCCGTTTCAAAAAGGCGTTGGCGCCTTTGCGTATGATCGCGGCAATGCCTTTGGTCTGTTCGCCTTCGGGCATTTTGAGAACTTTCCGAGCAAAAACGAGCGCGAAAAGGAGCGCCAGCACGGCGGCGCCGGGTGCGATCAGAATCGCATATTCCATTGTTTCCCCCTTCAAAGCGGGCAAATTTTTTTCGTTCGGGAAAAAAATTGCGCTTTTTTTAATAATACCATGAAAAAACCGACAGGTCAATACCTGTTCAGATTTTTTTGCCGAAAGGTTTTTAAATCTCGCCGCGCGGGGCAAATTTTTGCCCCGCGCGGCGCAAATTTTTGCCCCGCGCGGCGCAAATAATGCCGCCATCGGTGCAAATAACGCTGCCATCGGCGCGAAAAACGCATAAAATCACGTTTTATCCGCAAAAGTTCCCTCGCGACTTTGTTCCCTCGCGACTTTGCTCCCGCGCGGCTTCTCTCCCGCATCGTCATCGGGTTGCTTTTGCAATCGGCTGTGCGAATTTTTCACAGTTTGCGCAAAGCGGGGTGCCGCTATACTTTCAGGGCAGGACGGTTTTTTTAAGATTGTATGCGCGGCGCATAAAAATTGTGCGTTGTCTCGGATTTGTGGGTACGTGTTGCAAAAAATTCTGCAAAAGCGGGCAAACTGATGGCAAAACGGCGGCGGGTTGCTCATGAGGGAGGGGGCGTTTCGCGGGCAAAAAAGAGAAGGGGCGGGAAACAGCGCGGATTAAAAGGCGGGAAAGGGAGGTCGGAACGTTTTGAAAAAGCTGCGGGATATGGTATAATGGCAGGGAAGAAAAGGAGAGCCGCGAGGGAGCGGGCTATGAGGAGCGTATGCAGTTACAGAAATTAGAGCGGAAGGACATAGAGAAGTTATTGCCATATTTTCGGAATCAAGGCACGCACATATCGAATTATTCGGCGGGGAGTCTGTTCATGTGGAACAAGTACTTATCGACGATGTACGCGGAAGAAGAGGGATGTTTGGTATTGTGTGACAGGTATGTAGGGAACCGATATTTTTACTGGCCGTTATCGAAGGACGGGGATGCGGCGGCGGAAGAGCGGGTCGCGGAGAAGATCGAGAAATTTTGTCGGGAGAATTATATACGGTTGCATTTTACGGCGGTGCCGCGGGAGCGGTTAAGCGGGCTGGTACTGCGGTACGGGTCGGAGGTGCATGTATCGGACATACGCAAGTGGCGCGATTATCTGTACAATGCGCAGGATTTTATACAATATCCGGGCGGGAAATACAGCGGTCAGCGGAATCATGTAAACAAGTTCAAGAAGAACAATCCGGATTATACGTTTGCGCGGTACACGGTGGCGGACAGGGCGGAGACGGAAGCGTTTTTGCGGGAGATCGCGAAGGTGCAGACGGAGAAAGAGGAAACGTTGGCGGCGGAGGAGATGCGGGGTGTATTTGAGATTCTGCCGAAGATGGAAGAACTCGGACTGTTTGGCGGGATATTGCGCGCGGGCGGAGAGATGGTGGCGTTTTCGGTGGGCGAATATTGCGGGGACATGCTGGTGGTGCATATCGAGAAGGCGAAGCGCGGCGTAGCGGGAGCGTATCCGACGGTGGCGCAGTTGTTTGCGAAGGAATATTGCAACGAGCGAACGAAATATATCAACCGAGAAGACGATTCGGGGGATGCGGGACTGCGCAAGTCGAAATTGCAGTATTTGCCGGTGCAGGTGGTGGACAAATACAATCTGGCGGTAAGGCGCACGTTTGACGCGGTATCGGACTATCCGCACATCAAGACATTGCGGCTGGAGCTGAAGGGGATTGCGGACGAAGACGCATCGGACTTTGCGCGGCTTGCGCGGGACGAGGAATTGAACCGTTACTGGGGGTATGACTGGCGCGAGAACGCGACGGAAGAAAACCCCGCGGATGCGTGGTTTTTGCAGGACGTACGCAAAGATTTCAAGCAAAAGAACGAGTTGCCGCTGGGCGTATACTTTGAAAACAAGCTGGTGGGGGAAGTCGTATTGCACAATTTCGGGTATCAGTCGGAGGCTGAGATCGGGATGCGGATCCTGCCCGAATGGCAGGGCAGGGGCTTTGCGCGCGAATCGCTGATCGCCATGATGGAGTACGGATTCATGAAGCTGAGTCTGGAAAAAATCGAAGCCAAGTGCTATAAAGAGAATACGGTATCGGCTTATACGCTGAAGGCGGCGGGGATGCGTCCGTGCGGGGAAGACGATATGTATTATTATTTTTATAAAACGCCGTCCATGTAAATATTTTGTAAAAAATAACAAAAATTCCACTGATTTAGGTTGATTTTGGCGGGAAAAAGTGATAGAATAAACACGAAATAACCGCAAGACAG
The DNA here is from genome assembly GCA_944368925.1 of uncultured Clostridia bacterium. Lineage (GTDB taxonomy): Bacteria > Bacillota > Clostridia > Christensenellales > Borkfalkiaceae > Borkfalkia. Next base: position 63,467 of record CALVXG010000007.1, read on the forward strand.
CCGCGGCTGTCTTTTTTGCACAAGCAAAAAAGACGCGATCTAACGGCGAAAAAGCGGAAAAAACAAAAAGGAGAGTAAAAGTATGGCAAAGAAGCTGAAAAGAGCATTTACGATCGTAGAACTTGTGATCGTGATTGCGGTGATCGCGATTCTGGCGGCGGTGCTGATCCCGACGTTCACGACGCTGATCGACAAAGCGAACCAGTCGGCGGACACGTCGAACGTAAAGAACATGAACACGATTTTGTCTATGGACGAAACGACGAACGGGAAACCGAAGACGATGCACGACGCAGTGAAAGTGATCCGTGAAGGCGGATACGATCTGGAGAAGCTGACGCCGACGGGGCAGGGATATGATATCGTATGGGACCAGGACGCGAACAGACTGCTGATGGTGAACGGGGATGAAGTAATTTTCGGCGAGACGGAAAAGAACGCAAACGAAAAGCATCTTTGGGTAGTGGTCGACAGTGCGGAAAAGATCGCGGCAACGGGTTACAGCGTATATCTGACGGATGTTTTTGAGGGCACAGTGACGGCGGAGCAGGGCGTAGACGTCGGCTCGAACGAAGACATCACAAAAGTTACATATAATACGGCAGAAGAGCAGAACGTAAAGATCCGCACGAATGGCGGCGCGTTGGTAGTAAATGCGGCGGCGGCGACGGTAGCGCACTATGACGCAGCGGCGAGTGTAGACATTCAGGCTGTTGCCAAAGAATCGTATCATGAATACGGCACGGTAGCGGGTAACATCACGTTGAAGCAGGGACGCTTTGTAGCGGAAGACAAATCATCTGCGGCGGCGGTCATCGTAACGGCAACGGATGTAAATGCTGTTGAAATCGTTATCAACGACACAACGAAAACGTGGAGCATAGCGGCAGAAAATGACACTGTTTCGAAAGGTCTTGCGGGTATTGTAAGCGGCAATAAGGCGAACGCGGAAATAGCGGAAAATCCTGTAGTATCAGGGTTTGCAGGCGGTGTTGGCACAGAAAGCAGTCCTTATCAAATTGCAACGACGGAACAATTTTTCAATATTAGTTTGTTTTCAAACGAAATGAAGAGTGGTAAAGGTTATTATTTTAATTTAGTTGCTGACATTCAAGCGCCTAAAGAAACTGTAGATTATTTCTCGGGTGAATTGAACGGGGATAAAGGAAACGGAGAAAATTATAAAATTTACATTTCAGATGAATGCGGCGGGTCGTATGGTACTATTTTTGATAGTGCTTATTTTGGAAATGTAAGCTTTAAGAATTTAGACTTGGTTTATACAGGGACGAGTGCGTATTCACTGTGCTATTTTGTAGGAACAAAGAGCAATGATTATCAGGCAAGTATGGAAAACATAGTTGTATATGCAGATAATGATCAAACTATGGTTACAGGGTATGGTTATAGTGCTTTTTGTGTCCAGGCATTAGGGAATATAAAGTTTATAAATTGTGTTTCAAAAATTGACTGTGTAGTAGAGGAAGGCGGCTATAGAGGAATAATTATAGGTAATTTTATTATAGCAAACTATGCTAATAATATTGCATTTATTAATTGTAGAAACGAGGGGGCAGTTTCTACATCTTATACAGGATTCTTTCTTGCCAACAGAAATGCTATAACATCAATTACTTTAGTGGATTCACAAGCGGAATTGATAAATAAAACTATCGGTACAGCTTATATCTATGTTGAAAATTGTAGAAATGACGGGACAATGTTTGGAGCCGTTTCTTGTGGGGCTTTTGGTAAGACCAGCGGCAATGCGGATGCGGTTATTGATTCACTCAATGCAGAAATAGTCGAAAGCGGAAAATTTTATGCAGGTAGAATGTCCCGTGGTTCTTATAGTCCAGAGTTTGTATTGGAAGATAAAATGGTGAAGGTTTTTCCTGGTGATGATGTTCCTGTTGCTGCTGAATACATAGTGGTTTATGCTGTTTCTACGGGATTTAGTGCGGCAGATGGAAAGAGTGCAGGTAGCTCATATTTTCAGGTGCAAATAGTTTTGGATTCTTCTTTGCAGACAGAATATGTGTCGAAAATTATGCTTGATACGGATTATACAGGTTCTTTAAACTCGGATGATGTTCGTGAAGATGTTTATGGTAATCAGTATTATTTAGTTCAAGGTGATGATGGCTTTAAGACTGCAGTTGTGGTTAAAGAATCGTTAATAAATAATTTTGGCAACGGAAGTGTAGATGTAACAATAGGGTCATTGCCGAGATATAGCTTGCAGATACGAAGCGATGGACAGTTGGTCGGTCAAGTTGATGGTTTAAAGGAAAATTAATTTTGTTTCTTTATAACTTTCATTAATTACTAAAAAAGCCGCGACGCGAATGCGTTGCGGCTTTTTGGTTTATGTATGAAAAACATTTGATTTTTATAACAGAAAGTGATAAAATAAACACGGAAAAACCGCAAGACAGCTGCGGCTGTCTTTTTTGCTTGTGCAAAAAAGACGCGATTTAACGGCGAAAAAGCGGAAAAAACAAAAAAAGGAGAGTAAAAGTATGGCAAAGAAGCTGAAAAGAGCATTTACGATCGTAGAACTTGTGATCGTGATTGCGGTGATCGCGATTCTGGCGGCGGTGCTGATCCCGACGTTCACGACGCTGATCGACAAAGCGAACCAGTCGGCGGACACGTCGAACGTAAAGAACATGAACACGATTTTGTCTATGGACGAAACGACGAACGGGAAACCGAAGACGATGCACGACGCAGTGAAAGTGATCCGTGAAGGCGGATACGATCTGGAGAAGCTGACGCCGACGGGGCAGGGATATGATATCGTATGGGACCAGGACGCGAACAGACTGCTGATGGTGAACGGGGATGAAGTAATTTTCGGCGAGACGGAAAAGAACGCAAACGAAAAGCATCTTTGGGTAGTGGTCGACAGTGCGGAAAAGATCGCGGCAACGGGTTACAGCGTATATCTGACGGATGTTTTTGAGGGCACAGTGACGGCGGAGCAGGGCGTAGACGTCGGCTCGAACGAAGACATCACAAAAGTTACATATAATACGGCAGAAGAGCAGAACGTAACGATCCGCACGAACGGCGGCGCACTGGAAGTGGACGCAGGGCTAGCGACGGTATCGCACTATGACACAGCGGCGAGTGTAGACATTAAAAAAGTAGCCGACGAATCGTATCATGAATACGGCACTGTCAATCAGATCAATGTAACGGCGGGTCGCGTCGTGTTGGAATCGGGTGCGGCAACGAAGACTGTCTATGTCAAAGGTGAAGGCGTCAAGGTTGAATGGAAAGAAGATTCAAAACCGGTGGAAGTAGGTATCAGTACGATGGTAGATGATACAAAAGTTCAATTACCTACCGATTCTGATGTTCCGGTAAAAGAGGTAGATGAAGAGGTTTCTTCTTTGTTCGCGGGCGGTTTAGGAACGGCAGGAAGTCCTTATCAGATCGCAACGGCAGAGCAGTTTGAAAATATTAATGATTTGTTCGGTAACTCGGCTATTATTTATTATCAACTTATAAATGATAATATTGATTTAGCGGAGACTGAAACACATATTGGTCAATGGGAACATGAGGCAACCATTGGTAATCTTAAAAATGCAATCATTGATGGCAATAATTATAAGCTGATTGCAAAAGAAGGTGTTGCTATATTTGGAGATTGTCAAGGGACTATTGTTTTTGAAAATTTGCAAGCTGAAATTAAAAACTGCCCTATGGTTGCTGCTGCGTATAGAGGCGCAGATATGACTTTTGAAAATGTGACAGTTAGCGGAGATTACTATGCGAATGATGGCGGCAACATTGGTATATTTTTGGTATATGGCTGGGGCGATTTAACATTTAAAAATTGTTTAAATTTGGCAAATTTATCAACAACAAGTTATAATGCAATTTTTGTCGGATACTCCTTTGGGGGGGATTGGGTATTTGAAAACTGTACAAATAGCGGAAAACTTGTTTGCGATAAGGCAGCAATGTTTGTTGGTAATGATAGTCAAGTGAACAGTGGAGCAAATCCTAAACTTACATTGAATATTACTAATTGTAAAAATACGGGAGAAATACGCAGTACAGACGTAAGAAATTATGGTTGGAATTGCTATGTTGCTGTTGCAAAGCATCCTGAAAAGGTTAATATTTTTATTAATGGCGTGCAAAAGTCTTTTGATGATGTTTTGGATAACGGATTTGTACAAGGGCCTAACGATACAAGTTTGAGCATAGTTAAAAATGAAGACGGAACATTCACTATAACAAAATCCAGCTATGATAATACTGCTTATTATAAAATAAGTATAGGACTTTATACGCAGCTGCTTCCTAGCGGAACAAATAGATTTTATGTGAATGAAGTTATCAACGCAGAAGAACTCGTTTCGGGAAGTTATATTTCAAAGATAAAAGAACTGAAATTTGTAAGTAAATATGATGAACTTGGAAACGAAGTGGAAGGATTGGGAGAAATACAACAAGATATTTGCGGAAATGATATAGTGACTATTGACGGCATTGAGTATTTCTTGATGAATCAAGAAGGAGAATATTTGAAAGGAATCAGTGCTGCACAAATGATTACTGTATATGCTTATGATGAAAATGATAACTTGATTTCTTCAGCAAATTTAGTAAAATAAAAGAATACCGCCGCAATTTATTTTGCGGCGGTATTCTTTTATCATATCGGCTTTTGGCATATAAAAACCTGCCCTTTTCGCAAAGGGCAGGTTTTTTATATCAATTTCTCAATTGTTTTTATTATTGATCAACCCTGTTGCTCTGCGGCGCGCATCTTGATGATTTTTTCTGCTTCGGGGGCAGGTACTTCTTCGTATCTTGCGAGTTCTGCCATAAATTTTCCGCGGCCCTGGGTCATACTCCGCAGGTCTGTCGCGTATTTCTGGATTTCGGCCTGGGGAGCTTCGGCGTTTACGATCTGCAAACCTTCCATCATGTCTATGCCGAGGATTCTGCCGCGGCGTTTGTTCATGTCGCCCATGATATCGCCCAAGAAGTTTTCGGGAATGGCGATTTTCAGCCGCATAATGGGTTCGAGCAGGCAGGGGGAGGCATTTTTCAAACCGTCTTTAAACGCGAGCGCGGCGGCGAGTTTGAATGCCATTTCCGAGGAATCGACGTCATGATAGCTTCCGTCGTATAGCACGGCGCGCAGGCCTGTAACGGGGTAACCCGCCAGAACGCCGTGCGGCAGGCATTCGATGAGACCTTTTTCCACGGCGGGGATATACTGTTTGGGAACGGATCCGCCGACCACTTCTTCCGCGAATTCGAAATCGCCGTCGAAGGGTTCGAATCGAACTTTGCAGTGTCCGTACTGGCCGTGTCCGCCCGATTGTTTTTTATGTTTACCTTCGGCTTCCACTTTTTTGCGGATGGTTTCGCGGTAGGCGATTTTCGGGGTTTTGAGTGCGGCGGAAACGTTGAATTTTGCTTTCAGTTTCTTATTGATGACGTCGAGGTGGGTTTCGCCCTGGCCGCCGATGAGCATTTCGCCGGTCTCGTTATTTTTGGTAACGGTGAAGGTATAATCTTCTTCGGCGAGTTTATTCAGGCCCTGGAAAATTTTATCTTCCTCGCCTTTCTTTTCGGCGTAGATTGCCATCCAGAGCACGGGGCGGGGGAAGTGAATGGGGTCGAATCTGATTTTTTCGGATTCGTCGCAGAGCGTATCGCCGGTGTTGGTTGCGTTGAGTTTATTGACGGCGCCGATATCACCGGCGGTGAGTTCGCTGACAGGTTCCTGTTTTTTGCCTTTGAGAAGGTAGATCTGGTTGATCCGTTCGGTTTTTCCGGTGGTCGAATTATAGACGGTCGAGCCGGCTTTGAGCGAACCGCGGAAGACTTTCATGACGTTGAGTTTTCCGACAAAGGGGTCGACCACGGTTTTGAATACCTGAGCGGCGAACGGTGCGTCGGTTTCGCAGGTGATGCCGACCAATTCGTCCTTATCGACGGCGGAAGCGAGCATTTCCTGACGTTCTTCGGCGCTGGGCATATATTTGACGATCTCGCCCATGAGATTGATGATCCCGCGGTTCTGCAAGGCGGAGCCTGCCATGACGGGAATGGTATTGACGTTATAAATTCCTTTTCGGATCCCGTGAATGATCTCTTCTTTCGAGAGCGAGCCTTCGCCGAAGAATTTATCGAGCAGGGCATCGTCATTTTCTGCGGCGGTTTCGGTGAGGCTTGCCTGCATATCGGCGAGCGTCTGTTTCATGGACTCGGGAATGGGTATTTCCTTGAGTCCTTCCTCGGAAAATCGGAATGCTTTTTCGGTCAGTGCGTTGATATACCCGATCATCTTGTTTCCGTCCATGAGCGGGATCTGTATGGGTGCGATTTTCCCGGCGTATTTCTCGGACAAAGCGGCTACCGTACCTTTATAATCGGCGTTTTCTTTATCCATGCCGTTGATGAACAGAACCATCGGTTTCTTGTTTTTCAGACATTTTTCGATGGCTTTTTCCGCGCCGACGCTGACCGATCCCGATGCCGAAGTCACGATCAATGCCCCGCCCGCGGCGCGCAGCGCTTCGTTCTCTTCCCCTTCAAAATCGTAAAACCCGGGAACGTCCAATAAATTGATCTTCACTCCTTCCCACATGGTGTACGCGAGCGACAGGGAAATCGACATCTTCCTTGCAATTTCCTGCTCGTCGTAGTCGGTGACGGTATTGCCATCGGTCACTTTGCCGAGACGATCCGTCGCTTTGCCGTTGAAAAGAATCGCTTCGCAGACAGAGGTTTTACCTTCTCCGCTGTGACCGATCACTGCAATGTTGCGAATGTCAGCGCTCTTGATGCTCATAATTGTACTCCCTTATCGACGGACGCGCAAAAGATTTGGATTGAAAGACCTAGCCCGCCGCCGTCGGGGCTTTTCGCCCCGACGGCGGCGGCAATGCGTCCGCTTCTTTTTTATTATAATATAGATTTTGCCCGATTTCAATAGGTAATTGAAAATTTTTTGCAAAAAATGCAAAAATGTAGCGAAACGAAAAAAAAGGAATTATGAAAGAAAAATGAAAATCATGAAAGATATACAAAAAACTTGCAAAATCAAAATAAAGGTGATAGAATAATCACGAAAGAAAAATACAGCCGGCTGTATTTTTTGCGCAAGCAAAAAATAAATCGATTAAAAGCAGGCTGAAAAAAAGAAAGGAGAAGGAAGAATGGTAAAGAAGCTGAGAAGGGCATTCACGATCGTGGAACTTGTAATCGTGATTGCGGTGATCGCGATATTGGCGGCGGTACTGATCCCGACGTTCACCTCGCTGATCCAGAAGGCGAACGTATCGAATGATACGCAGATTGTGCGCGAAATGAATACGGCACTGTCTATGGGAGAAGCGGACGGCAGACCCGAAGATATGGGGGATGTTTTGGATGTATTGTCCGAATATGGCGGATTTGATATGGCAAAACTCAACCCTTCGACGGACGGATATCTGTATGTATGGGAAAAAACTTCCAATCAGATTTTACTGATGGACGACAAGGGGGCGGTTGCTTTTAACGTCAAAGATTACGATGAGAGCAACTGGGAGTTGTATGTACCTGTTGCAAATACGCAAACCGCAGAAGCCATTTGTGCTTATGTTACAGAGGTCGGCGTTTATGTTACGGAAGATATGACATATGATTTTAATTTAAAAAATGTTGTACCTTTCCAAGTGGCAGACGGGAAGACGTTGACGGGAAATGTAACAATGGTCGGCACGAATGCGATCACGACTACTGTAAGCGGTAATATTGTCGGAACGTTAACGATCAATAATGCGAACGCGGAAGTGTCCCATAACGGTACGGTAAATGCCGTAGTATTGACGGCTGTAAAATCTTCGAGCTACCACGAATACGGCACGGTCAAAGAAAGTTTTGAAGTGTCCAACGGCAGAGTGGTTATCGAAGAAAGTGCGAACGTACCGCAGATAGCTGTTCCGTCTGATGCGGAAAACGTAAAGATCATGTCGAATTCGTTGCAGAATATTATCGTTTCGACTGAATCTGCGAACGTGACTTTGGAGAATGGCTCGGGTAAATTGTTCTTGGACGGCTCGGCGGCGAACGCGGTTGCGGATAAAAACCAAAACAGCGAAAGCATGGTAACAAAAACGGTAGTAAACAATGCCGCTGAATTGAAAGCTGAATTTGCTAAAGAAAACGCGTATATCCAGTTGGGAGCAGATATTGTGTTGGCTACCAGCGATTTCGATGAAACCGTTGCAGCAAGCGGAAGTTATCTTTATAATAGTATAAATACTTCCTCTATTTATTTGGATTTGAATGGTCACTATATCAAAGATCCGAACTATGATACGTTTGGCTTTACAGATGCGAATAATAAAGGGCAGCAATTGATCGGAACGGTCGGCTCCATAACGATTGACGATACTTCCAGCGATTTGAGCGGAGCGATTTATGCAACGCGAAATTTGTTAAGGGCAGAAGGCAATGACGAAGCGAAGACCTTTGCGCAGATTAAGCAGGGGACATTCGTAACGAAATCTTATACAGGAGGGACTTGCCTGTACTTGTCTACGACTACGGTTATCATTGATAACTGTAACGTTTATTCAACTAATTTTGGTGTTTATATTGGAGAAAGCGGTAATACAGAAAGTGTAATCATAAATGGCGGCAAGGTAGTCGGTACGGCGAACAATGCAACGAAAATAAAGAATAACTTTGCGTATGCTTTTGTAATAGCATATTGCGTAGACGGAACAATAAATAATCTGACAGTTTACGGAATTCAAGGGGCCTTGTCTTTAAATGGTGGATCTGTTACTGTCAATGAAGGGTATTACGAAGCATCGGGCGTTGCCTATGATTTATATAAAAAGGCAACGGGCTTTGATGCGAAGGCAGAATATTTCGGGGATGGAGCAATACAAGACGGACACGTATACTATGGTGGTTATTTTGCCGGTGAAAATGAAGCAACAAACATTATTGTTAATGGCGGAACGTTTGTTTCTTCGGGAAGGAATGCCGTTAATGTAGGAAACTCTGCTGACGGAGGAAAAGGCGAAACAGCGCGTGTGATTATTTACGGCGGCAAATATACAGGGAAAAATAGTGCTGTTGCGGTGGATGATAGACAGCTATACGGTTTAGGTGTGTTGGCAGTATATGGCGGAACATATTCTCACGATATTTCCAACATTATGAGCGACCTTGAACACTATGAATGCACGCAAGAAGGGGATGTGTTTGTAGTAAGAGCAAAATAAAAAAAAGAGAGGTCTTTCGCAGAAGCGAAAGACCTCTTTTTTTATTTTTATGATTCTTTTTTACATTTTCAAAATATCCTGAATGATTGTACCTGCGAGTAGCAGGCCTGCCATAGAGGGGACATAGGAGATGCTTCCGATGAATCGTTCGCCGTCTGCGGCGCGCGATTTATCGGGGGCGAGCGGTTTTTCTTCCGAATAGACGGCTTTTACGCCCGTAACGCCCCGCGCTTTCAATTCTCTGCGCATGATGCGTGCCAGCGGACATTCGCGCGTGTTTTCAATGTCAGCCACGCGGAAGGCGTTTCCGTCCAGCTTGTTTCCTGCGCCCATGCTTGAGATCACTCGGATGCCTGCTTGCCTCGCCTTCTCGATCAGGCGGGCTTTCGCCTTGACGCTGTCGATACAGTCGGCTACATAGGTATAGTCGGAAAAATCAAAACCGTTTTCTGTTTTTTCGTCGAAAAAGCATTCTTTTGCACAGAAATTTCCGTTCGGACGGATGTCCAGGGCGCGCTCTTTCATGACCGCCGCTTTGTTTTTCCCGAGCGTGGAATGCAGGGCGATCAGCTGTCGGTTCAGGTTGCTTTCCGCTACGTTGTCGCCGTCAATAAAGGTCAGTTTTCCGATCCCTGCCCGAACCAGCGCTTCCGCGGCGTACGATCCCACGCCGCCGATCCCGAACACCGCAACGTGTGCGCCCTGCAGTTTTTTAAAATTTTCTTCGCCGATCAGCGCGATTTCTCGGATAAATGTCTGCATTGTTTACCTTCCCGCCTCCGCAGGCTTGCGCAGTTTTACGTTGCGCCTGTCCAGTTCGATCAGTCCGTCGTCGCTCATTCGTTTCAGTTCCCGCACCATCGCGCTGCGATCCACACATATATAATCCGCAAGGCTCGTCTGCGAAAAGGGCAGGGTAAAATACGAGCTCTTGTTCTTCGCCGCCAGCATCGAAAAATACGCCGTCAGCTTCTCGCGGATCGTACGCCTGCTTAATATCTCCAAATGTTCCGAAAGCGCCTGCGTTTTTTCGCTCATCAGCTGCACAAGGTTCGCCACCACCACCGAATGATGCGTACAGGCGTTCGGACATCGTTTGATAATGTGTTCGTAATCAATGTACAAAATTTCACAGTCCTCATCCGCCGACAGGTAAAAATTCGCGTCCGCCCACGAAAATCCCAATACGTCACCGAATACCCCGCCCTTTTTCAGCTGCTCAAAAATCGTCCGCACTCCGTTGACGTCCGTCTTGATCATGCTCAGCTTCCCGCTCTGCACAACCCCGACCCGCCCGCTCGGCATCGGAATCTCTTCCCCCTTCCCGTACGCGCGAACCGTCGTCTTGAAACACGTCATCATCGCGGCGTATTCCTGCTTCGTCACTCCGTCAAAAAGCGATGTCGTAACTTCTTCCATCGTACCTTCTCCCTGTTGCATTTGCAACAAATCATGCGTATAGAATACCGCATCGCCAAAAAAAAGTCAATAAAAATCTCCGTTTTCTTTCAAAAAAATTCTGTGAAAAATTGCCGTCCCGCCGCCGCAAAAAAAGAGCCGCCCCGCAGTCGGAATCTGCGGGGCGGCGGTAAGACCGCGCAAGCGGTTATTTATTTTTCTGTTGTACGGCAGTATCCTGCAGGGGAGCACCGACGGAGTTGTCGCAGAACGCGGAAACGCCTTTTTTGCGCATGGAATGAATAAACGCATAGAGTGGTGCGCCGAGTGCATAGACCCAAAGCGCTTCGGTCACGGCAAGCGAGCCGAAGTACGTCCAATAGGTCGCGGCGAGGGTGCCGTAGGAGAGATCTCCGCACAAGAACACGATGATCACGGGAATGACGAACGCATTGATGAGAACGGGGAACAAGCCGCCGATCGCGACGCGCAGCACGTGATTGCGGAAGAGTTTTCCCATGCCCCAGGTACCGAGCGCGGCGAAGAGGGTAGCCAAAGAGCCGACGAACACGTCGTAGACCCAGAAGGGGGACGCGATATTGCTGAGCATGCAGCCTATGTACAGGGCAGGGATCGCTTCCGGGAAAAAGAGCGGAAGGATGGTGAGCGCTTCGGCGGGGCGGATCTGTAAGAATCCGTTGTAAGCGAGTGCGCCGAAGGCGTAGGTGAGTGCGACGTACAGGGCGGCGATGATGCCGGCTCTGCACAACATCTTGGTTGTGAGTTTTTTCATTATTCAGTTTACCTCGGTTGTTTTTAGGTAGTGTTTTCCGAAAACCTACCAAACGAAAGGATAGCAAAAACGCAAAAAAATGTCAAGTGAAATTAGAAATAATGCAAAAAATGTTTAATTTTTGCGAAAAAGTAAAATTTTGTCATAAAATAAAAAAGCGCAACGTTTTGATTGTTTTTTCAAATATGCTATATACTATCGCAGCATAAAAATAACAATTTAAAGTATTGCAAACGAGAGCTCTCGTTTTTGTTTCCCTTGGTCGGGAAACAAAAACGACCTTAATTGAAAGTGAGTGTAGAACTTACAACGTGGAAAAGTGTTGAGTTTTCCATTGCGGATAAGGCAGATGTATTGTATGGGCGTATTCTTACGGATTATTATTTATGTGTAGCAATATTTGAAGGACTGACGATTACAGATTATACGGAAACGGGGGATAAAGTAACTGTAGTTCCTACAAAAGACAATGTGCAGGTAACCGTGCTTAATGCAAGTTATCCTTTTTCCCGAATGATATATAAGAAGTGTGACGGAAAAGTATATTTGTGCAGCGATCAGGCGGCAAACAATAAAGGAAATTATACTGTCACGGTAAAATATAGTTATACCGGTCTGAACGGACAGACCATTTCATCGGAAGAAAGGACTTTCACATTCAGCGGATCGACAAGTGATAAATCTTGGCTTTGGAATTTCGGTAACGTATAATGACAAAAAAGTAAAAATCATTCTGATTGTATTGGGTGCGGCGGCGGTATTGATCGCCGCCGCGCTGACGGTATTTTTCGTTTGGCGCAATATCGAAGGTCAGAAAATTTCGGGGATCCAGGTATCGTCATATCCAGAAAAAGTGCGTTACTATGTCGGCGACAAAGCGGATTTTGAAGGACTGACGGTGCAGGTTTTGCGCAAAAACGGAGAATTTTATCTTGTGGACGGGCAGGAATGTGAAATCACGGGTTTTGACAGTTCGGAACCAGTTGAAAGGCAGAAAATTCTTGTGCGGTACGAAGATTTTTCCTGCTCGTTTACGGTACAGATCGTGGCTTTGCCCACGCCCGTAAAGACGCTTGCGTCGGTGGAAGTGGAAGTTTTGCCGAAGACGGAATACAAAGTGGGGGAAAGCCTGGATACGAAGGGGGGCGTTCTCAAACTCACGTATACGGACGGTTCGGTATTTCGGGTCGATCTTTTGAACAGGTTTGTCAGCGGGTTCACGTCCGAGGAGCCGAACGAAGCGCTCGTTTTAACGGTGAAATATTCCGAAAACGGCGTGCTTGTGCAGACGACGTACACAGTCGTCGTTCAGTCCTGACATGGTACGCGGTGATTTTACGCACGTTAGCATGCTGGCGGCGACGTTTGTCTGGTTCGTGCTCGGCTTTTTTGCGATGCGAAAAGTCGGCAAAAGAGTGCAAAACGCGGTCTTTATCCTGCTGACCCTGCTTTGCTGCGGCGGAATTTTCTTTCGGTATGCGATGGGGCTTCGCCCGACCCTTCATTTTCAATGGCAGACGTTCGCCATGCAGCTCATGCAGGTATGCAATTTCAATTTTGTATTGCTTCCGCTGATGTTGGTGCCGAAATTCGAGTTGGCGCGGCAATATTCGGTTATGTTTTCCATGTTGTGCGCCGCCACGCCTTTTTTTTCGCCGCCTGCCGCGTGGGCGGGGCTTCCCTGGTACGACCTGCAGATTTTAAACTCCTGGCTGAATCACGCCTGTGCCGTTTCCCTGCCGCTGTTTATGCTCGCCGCCCGTCGGCTCAAACCGCAAAGGGCGTACGCGTTGCCCGTCACGATCGCCGTGTTTTTCTATTTTACGGCGGTAGCGATCATCTGCTATCCGCTCATTTACTTCGGCATTCTGACGGCGGAAACCAGCTTTTCGTATGTTTTTAAGCAGGACGGTATCTTGATTTTTAAACTGTTGTACCGACTTATTCCTTATCCGTACTTCTATTTGTACCCGCTTCTTCCCGTTTTGTACCTCTTTTTCCGCTTCTTCGCATGGGCCATGAAGGGTTACAAAACGGCGCCCTTTGCATGGCGCGTATCCCGCGCCGCGCAGAATGCGCCGCTGCTAAAATAAAAAAACGCGGACTTCGGCAAAATGCCGAAGTCCGCGCCTTCGTTTTCGGCCCGTACCTTCATTCCGACCCGCGCCCGCGTCTTTGCGGCGGGCGAACACGCCCGCGCACAGCTCCCGCTTCGCATTTGCTCCCGCTCCGCCTTTGCTTTGCTCCCGCTCTCTTGACGTTTCCGCGCTCATTCCCGCGCGTGCCGCCAAAAGTTCCCGCGCTCCGAAAGAAAAAAGGCGGCCGTTTAAGGCCGCCGAAAGGATCGCAAAAGGGAAGTTACGGAATGATATGTTCGAGCAGGAGGTAATCGAAGTCGACGCCTTCGACGAAGTCGCGGGGGTAAAAGCGCACGTGGTTGAATTTGGCGAAGTTAAAGATATGGGTTTTGAGCAGGACGGGGGTGGGGACGTCGAGTTCGCGGCAGATATCGGCGAGGTAATTGAAAAAGTGGGAATAGGTAAGTTTTTCCTCGTCGTTCTGGTAGACGAATTGTTTGGCGATCTTGCCGTCGCGCATAATTTTTGCCCAGATTCTGAACATAAGCGGCTCCGAATGTTTTTTTAAAATTATAGTGAATTTTTCGGTAAAAGTAAAATATTATTGACTTATTTTCCGTAAAAATATATACTAATTGAAAGAGTTTTGTATTCCGAAAAAAGAGGAAGGGGCGCGAATTTGTCGTTGCAAGCGGAACGAGGGAGCGAAAATCGCATCACGTACAGTGAAAAAGCGGACAAAAATTCTTTGAGTACATCGAAAAAGAGGTGTGAAGATGGAAAAGCTGGAATCGGATATTCTCGGGATATTGCAGGAAGACTGCCGTTACACGGCGGCGAAGATAGCAATCATGCTGGACAAGACGGAGAAAGAGGTAGCGGACACGATCGCGTCGATGGAAGCGCGGGGGATCATCGTGAAGTACACGGCGATCGTGAACGACGAGCGGCTTTCGGACGATATCGTGCAGGCGCTGATCGAGGTGAAGGTATCGCCGCAGAAGACGAGCGGGTTTGACGCGATCGCGGAAGAGGTATACCGTTTTGAGGAAGTGAAGAGCTGTTATCTGATGAGCGGCGGGTATGATCTGGCGGTGTTTATTGAGGGGAAGAATCTGCGCGAGGTAGCGCGGTTTGTATCCGAGCGGCTTTCGACGCTGGACGAAGTGCAGTCGACGGCGACGCATTTTATTTTGAAGAAGTACAAGATCGAGGGGACGATCACGGACACGGAGGACGATAACCGGAGACGGATATCGGTACACGCATGAGGAATTTTGTGAACGAGCGGTCGGGATCGCTTCGGCCGAGCGGGATCCGCAAATTTTTCGACATTGTGTCGGAGATGAAGGATGCGATCTCGCTGGGTGTGGGCGAACCGGATTTTATTACGCCGTGGAATATCCGCAACGCGGCGATCAAGTCGATACAGCGCGGCTACACGCAGTACACAGGCAACCGCGGTCTGCCCGTGTTGCGCGGGCTGATCTCGCGGTACATGAAGGAGCGTTTCGGGGTGGAATATCCTGCGGAAAACGTGATCGTGACGGTGGGCGCGAGCGAGGGGATCGACCTCGTGATGCGCGCGGTCTGCGATCCGGGGGACGAAGTGCTGATCCCCGATCCGAGTTATGTTTCCTATTCTCCGTGCGTGATTTTGTCGGGCGGGGTGCCCGTGCACGTGCCGTGCAGGCAGGAAAATTCCTTCATACTCACGCCCGAACAGCTGGAAAAGGCGATCACGCCGCGCACGAAGGCGATCATTCTGCCCTATCCGAACAATCCGACGGGCGGGATCATGACGAAAGAGCAGCTGGAAGCGATCGCGCCCGTCTTTGAAAAGCACGATCTTTTGGTGGTGTCGGACGAAATTTATGCGGAACTGACGTACGGCGGCAAGCACGTTTCGATCGCGTCTATCCCGGGCATGAAGGAGCGCACGGTGCTGATCAACGGTTTTTCGAAGGCGTTTGCGATGACGGGCTGGCGGATCGGGTTTGTGTGCGCGCCGCCCGCGATCGACGAGGCGCTGTTCAAGATCCACCAGTACGCGATCATGTGCGCCCCGAGTGCGTCGCAGTATGCGGCGGTGGAGGGCCTCAAAGACGGCTTTACCGACAACTTTGCGGTGGTGGAATCCATGCGCGAAGAGTACGACAAGCGGCGGCGGTTCATCACGAAATTTTTCAACGAGACGGGGCTTTCCTGTTTCGAGCCGCGCGGCGCGTTTTACGTATACCCGTCCACGGAAAAATTGGGCGTCACGGGCGAAGAATTTGCCAACGGTCTTTTGCGCGCGGAAAAGGTGGCGGTGGTGCCGGGCGACGCCTTCGGCGACGCGGGCAAATACCACGTGCGCTGTTCGTACGCCACGAGCATGGCGCATCTGGACACCGCGGCTAACCGCATCGCGGCGTACGTGCGCTCGCTGCAAAAAGGCTGACAAACCGCCCTGCGCCCGCAAACTTGCGGGCGCAGGGCGCAAGCATAAAACCGCGGTAAAGACAGAGCGCATAAAATATGCGGCATATTTATACGGAAAGCGGAAGGAAAGGGAAAAAAGATTCTTGCGCGGGGGAGCGCGGCGGAAGGTTTACGCGGCGAATATAACTTGACAATCGCGCGCGCATGATGTATAATAAACGGCAGAGCAAGGTATGATTCCGCAGGGTTAAGGGGCGGGATCATTCTTTTAGGGAAGGGAGCGGCAGAAAGCCGTACATTTTTTTATAAACAGAGGTGTTGAAAATGGCAGAAGAATTTATCATGACGCAAAAGGGTTATGACGAGGCTGTGGCGAGGCTGAAATATCTTCAAACGGAGAAGAAGAAGGAGATCACGGAGCGGATCAAGATCGCGCGCGGGTTCGGGGATCTGAGCGAGAATGCGGAATACGATGCGGCGAAGAACGAAGAGGCGTTGAACGAGAGTGAGATCCGCGAGCTGGAGAACAAGATCAAGAACGCGAAGATCATGGAAGAGAGCACGGACAATTCCAAGGTACATTTCGGGAACACGGTGACGGTGTACGATTATGATTTGGAGGAATTGGCGACGTACACGATCATGGGGAGTACGGAAGCGGATCCGGACAAGAACATTGTATCGATCGATTCGCCGTTCGGCGAAGCGCTGCGCGGGGCGCGGGTCGGGGACAAAGTGACGGTACACGCGCCGAACGGATTTGATTACCAGGTAGAGATCCGGGACATCAAGTAAGGGAAAAAAGATCGAAAAGGGACAAAAAGGCAGAGAATGGACGCAAAAATCACGAAGAGCCGTTTGGGGCTTTTGCTGTCGTACGACTGGATCAAGATCATAGCGATCTGTGTTGCGGCGGTGCTGGTCTGGGCGTTGTTGTACACGATGCTGGCCACGCGGGCAACGAACGGGCAGAGGTTTGAAATATACTCCTATCTGAACGTAAGGATGGATTCCTCGGCGCTGGGGGATCTGGAGGAATTGCGGGAGAAGAAGGCGCTGTCGGAGGACGTGCTGGATTTTTCGACGTACACGCTCAACCGGGAAGGGTATGAAGACATGATCCTGCAGGCGCATTTTGCGGCGGGGCAGGGAGACGTGATGTTTGCGCCGAATCTTCCGTCGACGACCGATTCGGACGGGAACGTTACGTATGCGGGGCTTACGGATTTTCTGGCGAGTTACCGTACGAACGCGGTATGGCTGGGAGAAGACGGATATTCGGAAGGCGGGAACGTACTGTACGCAAAGAGTTATTTCACGCAATGCGAAGAATATCTGGGCAGATTTTTCAAAGACGCGTCGGGGGCGGCGGATTTTGCGGAAGGGACGCTGGACAAGGCGGCTGCGGAAGCGAATTACCGTGCGCGCATCAAAGGGGACAAGCGTTACAAGAACGAAGCGCAGCGCCTGGCGGGACTGGAAAAGGAATACGGGCGTTTGGAAGCGCTGCGTGCTTCGTACGTGAAAGTGCTGGACTGGGTGAGCAACGACAGCAGTGAAGATCCGATCGAGCTTTGCACGGTTACGGTGACGGGGCAGGACGAAAACGGGCAGGAGCAGACGGCGGATTGGACGTACGCGTTCGATCTGAGCAATCTGGAAGAGCTGACGAAGTTTGTGAGCAGGCCTGCGCAGGAAGGCGAGATCGAAGGCGTAGCGGAAGGGACGTATATATCGGACAAGATGTGCATGGTGATTCTCAGCGGCGGGAGCGCGGGGGAAGAGGACATGCGGTACGAGCCGGTCACGTTTCTGACCTATCTGGCGGATACATTTGACAAAAAAGAGGCATAACGAGAGGGAGCCCGCCGCAAAAGACTGCGGCGGGCGAAACCGCTTTTTTTGAAGGAGAAAGGGATGAAGCTGCATATATACGGCGCACTGAAGGGATACAAGAGCCGCAGACCGTTGCGGCTGCACATGCCCGGGCACAAGGGGGAGAGGAAGTATATACCGCTTTTTAAGGATGCGCCTCTGGACGTTACGGAGCTTTCAATAACCGACTGTCTGGAGAACCCGGACGGGGTGATCCGCGAGGCGGAGGCGGACATAGCCGAGGTATTGGGGGCGAAGCGGAGTCATCTTCTGACGGACGGATCGACGGCAGGCGTGTATGCGATGCTGTACGCGGCGAAGAGCCGAGGCGGGAAGATCGCGATCGCGCGCAACTCGCACAAGAGCGTGTACAATGCGTGCAGGGTGCTGGGGATCGAGCCGTATCTTCTGAAAAACAACGAGCGGGACGGAATTTTGCTGCCGCCTTCGGCGTCGGACGTGGAAGAGGCGTTCAAGAAAGAGCCGAATCTTTGCGGGGTTTTGATGACGTCGCCCGATTATTTCGGGAACGTGGCGGATCTTGCGGGGATCCGCAAGGTATGCGGGCGGTACGGAAAGCTGTTGCTTGCGGACGGAGCGCACGGGGCGTATATGCGTTTCGATGCGGACGAGCGTGCGGCCTATGCGGGCAATTTTGCGCAGGCGTGGGTGGACGGCGCGCACAAGACGCTGCCGACGCTGACGCAGGGCGCGATCCTGAACGTGAACGACGAGGCGCTGGAAGAGAGCATTGCGGAGGGGCTGGAGCTGTTCCGCACGACGAGCCCGTCCTATCTGATCATGGCGTCCGCGGAATACGGGGTGAAGTTCATGCAGGAGCAGGGCGCGGCGCTGATCGACGCGTTCCGCCGTCAGTTTGCGTTCATCAAGGCGCGGCTGAAAAAGCGGGGCGTGCGCTTTTACGAGGACAGCCGCACGCTGGTATTGGCGGTAGATTTCGGCGGCGCGGGGATCCGCGCGCAGGCGGCGGCGGAAGAGCTGGAGCGCCGCGGCATCTTTGCGGAGCTGGAAGACGGGCGGTACGTCCTGTTTTACTTTTCACCGCTCACGCGCGTGTCGGCGCTTTCGCGGCTGGAACGCGCGATCTGGTCGGTCTGGCGCATGAAACAGCTGCGCGGCGGCGCGGCCTCTGAGCAAAAATACGTTTCGGGCGTGAAGAAATTCAGCTATCTGACGGCGCACACGCTCGCGTACGAATACGTTCCCGTCGCGGACGCGGCGGGCAGGATCGCGGCGCGCAACGCGGGCATCACGCCGCCCTGTTACCCGATCGTCATCGCGGGCGAACAGATCACGCCGCAGGCGGTGCGCGCGCTGACGCAAGCGCCGCACACCTTCGGATTGAAAGACAAAAAGATCGCCGTGACCAAGATCGGCGGCAGGGAATGACGCGCGGAAAAATTGCATGCGCGGGAAAAGAGAATTTACGGAAAAACGGACATACGTATATGAAAAATAAAGGCAAGTTTATCGCATTCGAAGGGTGCGAAGGGGTCGGAAAGTCGACGCAGATGCGGCTTTTGTCGGAATATCTTGCGAATCGGGGGATCGCGCACGTCGTGACGCGCGAGCCGGGCGGCGGAGAGATTTCGGAAGCGATCCGCAAGATCATACTCAACGGGAAGTTCACGTCGATGACGGACGAATGCGAAGCGCTGTTGTACGCGGCGGCGCGGGTGCAGCATCTGGCGGACACGGTGGTTCCCGCGTTGGAGCGGGGCGAAACGGTGCTTTGCGACCGTTACATTTTTTCGTCGCTGGCGTACCAGGGCGGCGGAAGGGGGTTAAGCCGCAAGTTCCTGATGGGGATCAACAGTTACGCGGCGGAAAATTATATGCCCGACGTCACTTTGTTTTTGGATCTTCCGCCCGCGCGCGCGTTTGCGCGCAAGCACGGCGCGGACAAGAACGACCGCATCGAGCAGGCGGGGGCGGCGTTTCATTGCAAGGTCTACGAGACGTATAAGGAGCTTTTGGACGAGTTTCCGGGAAAGTTCGTGGCGGTGGACTGTTCGGGCACGAAGCAGGAGACGCAGGAGAAGATCCGCGCCCTGCTCAAAGAGAAAGGACTGATCGGCTGATCGTACGCAAAAAGGACGTACGTTGGGCGGTTTTGGCGTCTTTGGGGGTGATGCGATGCGGCTTTTTGAAAGCAGTAAAGCGTATAAGATCGTAGAGGGGGACGTAAAGGCGGGGCGGCTGTCCCACGCGTACCTTTTGGTGACTCCGGACGCGAAGAATCTGCGCGGGTGGCTGAAAGAGCTTGCGGCGCTGGTGTTGCAGGCGGACGCGCGCGCGGCGCGGCTGATCGCGCAGGAGCAGTACAGCGATTGCCGCATTTTCCCTGCGGAAGGGGAGAAAGCGGGGGTCGCGGAAGTGCGCGCGATGCTGGACGACGTGTATATACGTCCCGTGGAGGGGACGAGGAAGGTGTTCGTGCTGGACAACGTGCAGGACATGCTGGCGCCGGCGCAGAACAAATTGCTGAAAGTATTGGAAGAGCCGCCCGAAAACGTGTGTTTTGTGTTGGGGGCGACGAGTGAATTTCCCGTGCTCACGACGGTGAAGTCGCGCACGAAGCGGCTGGATCTCGGCGGGTTCACGGAGGAAGAGACGGAGCGGTATCTGCGGGAGAAATACCCGCACCGAACGGATGCGAAGGAGATCGCGGCGGTATCGGGCGGGATTTTGAGCAAGGCGGACGAGCTGGCGCAGGCGGCGGACGAGACGGGGCAGGAAGCGGCGCGGCTGTTGTCGGTGCTTTCGCCCGCGGCGGTGCCCGCGGAAGCGCGCAAGGTCACGGACAGACAGCAGGCGGGCAGGCTTCTGGCGGCGATGCGGCTGATTTTGCGGGACGCGCTCGTTCTCAAAACGGGCGGCGCGGCGCCGCTCACGGCGACGGACGGGCAGCTCCTTGCGAGGATCGCGGGCCGTTACAGCGCGGCGGGACTCGTCCGCGCGCAGGAAAAAATTACGCAGACGGAAAAATATTTGAAGTTCAACGCCAACGTTTCCATGAGTCTGGAAGAGTTGTTTGTCGGCATTTTGGAGGGACGATGAAAGTAATCGGTGTCAAATTCAAGGACGGCGGAAAGATTTATTATTTCGCGCCGCGGGAAAACGAAAAATACGAGGAAGGCATGCAGGTCGTCGTGGAGACGAGCAAGAGCACGGAATTTGCGTACGTTGCGTTTCCGCCGAAGGAAGTGGAGGATTCGGAAGTGATCCAGCCGCTCAAACCCATTCTGCGCATAGCGACGGATAAAGACCGCGAGCAGGTGAAACGCAATCTCGAGCGCAAGCCGCAGGCGATGAAGATCGCGCAGGAGAAGATCGAAAAACATAAGCTGGACATGAAACTCATCGACTGTGAGTTCGCCTTCGACGGAAACAAGGTGATCTTCTATTTCGCGGCGGACGGAAGGGTGGACTTCCGCGAACTGGTCAAAGACCTCGCGTCGGCGTTCCATATCCGCATTGAATTGAGGCAGGTCGGCATCCGCGACGAAACCAGGCTTTTGGGCGGCATCGCGCCCTGCGGCAGGGAATGCTGCTGCGCGGGGGCTATGTCCGATTTCCGCAAAGTGTCCATCAAGATGGCAAAAGTGCAGGGGCTTTCGCTCAATCCGGGCAAGATCAGCGGACTTTGCGGAAGACTCATGTGCTGCCTCAGCTACGAAAACGAGTATTACAGCGAAGTGTATAAAAAAATGCCCAAAGTCGGTTCGGAAGTCTCCACGCCCGAAGGCCGCGGCACCGTCGTGTCCGAAAATATGCTCAAAATGACGGTGCGCGTCAAGATCGAAAAGGACGGAAGCCTGGTCTATAAGGACTTCCCGCTGGAAAATATCCGCTTCAAAAACAAAAAAGAGGAGAAAGGGGAAAAAGAAGAAAATTTGGACCCCGAACTCAAAAACCTCACCGACTGACCCTTTTTGCGGAAAATATGGCAAGAAAATTTTTCAAAATTTTTCGTACACAGGCTTTACGAAACGCCGAAGTTATGATATAATTAAAAAAACGGAAACGTTAGAGATTTATTGGAGGTAGAAGACAATGGCACATAAAATTTCGGATGACTGCATCAGCTGCGGCGCATGCGCGGAAACCTGCCCGGTAAGCGCAATTTCGCAGGGAGATACCAAGTACGAAATCGATCCGGACGTCTGCATCGACTGCGGTGCTTGCGAAGACGGATGCCCCGTCGGCGCGATCA
Source organism: uncultured Clostridia bacterium (assembly GCA_944368925.1). Taxonomy (GTDB): domain Bacteria; phylum Bacillota; class Clostridia; order Christensenellales; family Borkfalkiaceae; genus Borkfalkia. The sequence continues at coordinate 85,535 of CALVXG010000007.1, forward strand.
AGCCGGAAGACTAAGGGAAAAAATTGCGGCGCGCAAAGCAGCGTTTGCGCGCCGGATTTTTATTTTCCGAACCAAGCGAACAAAAGAACGGGGATATAGCTCATCTGGTAGAGCGCTTGAATGGCATTCAAGAGGTGGACGGTTCGAGTCCGTTTATCTCCACCACACAATACCCAGTCGAACTTTTTTGTGACGAGCAAAGAGTTTTGGCTGGGTATTTTTCTGTCCGAACTAAAATAACGTGCCTTTGCCCTTGACCCCATTATAAACCCTCCGAATTTGCTTTTTCGGGGGCGTAGGTTAGCATAGTTCCTCGCGGAAGTCAACGGCCGCAAAATCGTTGCTTAAAACACATATAGAAAGACTTTGAGAGCCGAGTAAGGATTTGTTCCTTGCTCGGCTATTTTGCTGTCTGATAAGTTGTTCTGCGCGTTTATAACGCAACGATTTTTCTTTGTTCCGTTGACTTCTGCAAACTATATTTTGAGTAAACCGACATTTACCGTCCTATGCTCCTTCGCCCGGTGCCCGAAAAAGGCAAATACAAATTCAGAGGTAGAACAGATGGAAATGTTGGTAACAAAGTTCTCAAACGGAAAGTATCGGAATGAAGGTGAATTGTTTGATGAGCCTATCTCAAACGAAAATGTAAAGCTCATGGGAGAGATGATTGCATTGCAGACTCTTCGCACCTTAAAAAAGTACGATTGGAAAATCGCGGATAAGTACTATATCGGTTTAATTAAAGATCTTCACCATATGGGTGAGGTCGGTTATATCGTATCGGACGGCTACGATGTAGCGCAGACGGCGATCTGCTTTCTGTATCAATTCATAGGCAGAAAAGTTTCCGATATTTACGGCAAAGACCGCAGAGGAAAAGAAATCACGATTAAACTCGCCTGCTATCGGGAAGTAGACGGAGAGCTTATGCGTTACCGCAGGAAGATGGAGAAAACTTCTTACATCGATTTTACAAGCTATAAGGCGCTTCCTATGGATCCCGTAAACTGCTTTGAGCATGAACAGACCGATTACAGCAAATATGACGTACTTTTGGAATCATTACATATTACCGAATTGGAGCTTGCCATCCTGAATTGTTACATGAATGGTATGCGTCAGTCGGAAGTCTGCGCCGAACTCGACATCGGAAGAGGAACAATTAACCATAGAAAGGCAAGTATTCGGCAAAGATATTATACTCTTTATGACAAACTATAATGTGGTAAAATCCTTTATTATAAATAAAAGTTAATCTAATTTGACTACATTTTAGAAAAACTATAAGATACATCTGTCATCAGAAGAAATTAGGCTGTATATTATGGCATAAAATAATTTATTAGTAAATAGATGGAAATGCATAATTAGTTTTTATCAGTTTTGGTTAGGTACTAAAATAAGTTTATTATGACAATATTTTAATACTTCTTTTGCATACGTAGCTGATCTAACTTCGTCTCTATTTTCTTTTAAGCCAATTTCATTTAATATACTCGGAATTTTATTTACAACACTTTGTATAATAGTTTCTTGCTTACAAATATTTATTATTTTGGAGCAGTAAGCAGAGACTTTTTTCTTTTGCAAAATTTTAGGCGGCTCTTGCTGACAACACAAGTAGCCAAAAATCGTAATAACATGCCACTTATATTTAGCATAATTATTTAGAGGCTTTCCTTTTTGATAGTATGGACGCAAACAATAATCAACTAACGCGGCGACATAAAACGCTTCTTCATCATTCTTTTCATCAAAAAGCTCTTTTTTCATCTCAGAAATAAATTTATTTGGATAACGGCTAGCCAAATCTGGTTTTCCAAGGAATAAAGCTCCTAAGGCTCTCCCTGTTTCAAGTATTGAGAAAACACGTTTTTTAGGAATATCAGTGTTACGGTATTGATCAAAGCGACGCTCAAAATATAGTTCTTGAACTTTACTGCTGAAAGGTTTCATTGCAACAAAATACTTTTCAAGACGTCTAACGAAAGGATTGAAGGCTAAAAACTGATTATTATCGACTTCGCTTTGGCTATTAGTTGCGCTGACAATATCAGAAACCACATCTACATCTGTTACCTCGATGATTTTAATTGTAACATATGACTTTTCAATATTAGCATTTCTGCATTCAAATAATACGTTACTGGTTTGGCATCCGTTAACAATTTGATAGTTTTCCATGGAAATGCGCTTGTTTTGCACTTTTACATCTGGTGATATAATAGTAATACCGTTATTAAATATCGCAAATTTATCAGCCTGTTCACTATCTTCAAGGGTAGCTTTTATTTTTTTATTGACAGGATTATCTTCGCCTAAGTAAAAACGGACATTTTCCTCAAAAATATTTGTACGCAATTTGCCCTCTTCATTGAGTAACAATTTCTGAATAAATTCTTTGGCTGAAACAGTTGCTATATATGCTTCAGCAATTCCTTTCATGGATGGAAAAGGCACGAATTGATCAACCTCAAGTGTAGCTATTGTTGTATTAACTGTTTTATTCCAAAGATCAGTCAATTCCGATAAGCCTAGATATTTAAATTCAGTACTACGAACAAACCCTGTTTGTTGCACTTTCGTTTCAGCCGAAATTCTAGTAGCTTCGATTTCTGGTGCAATCGAATTACTACTAGTACATGCATAGTATAACTTACAGTTAGGACGTCCATTTTTAACTTTTGATGCATTTTCTATTATATAATCATAGATGCTTTTGCAACTTTGTAAAAATGCACCTTGAGGCAACAAACATCTAGTAGAGACAAAATCTTCAACACCATCAGCAAATTTTAGAATTTCACCCCGATCATACGATTCTGAACTTTTTGCTTGAATAAATATTATTTCAACAGGAATATTTTTTTTAGGGCGCGAAAAAATAGACTTTACTTCTTCTAACGTAGAAGCAAGTTCATCATCCGCTAAAAAAATAATTCCATCAATCCCGCCATCCACATCGTCGCTGGTTATTTCTCTGACATCAAATTCTCTTGGATATTTATCATAGGCAACAATATAATTTACAAAGTATTCAAATTGAGTACTTTCTTCTTCTGACTCAAAACCGTTCTCTTCACTAAATTTTGACAAAAAACTACCAATGATCTTATGCATAAAATAGCCCCTTTTGTAAAAACTAATATTAAATAGTCAGATTATAAATTTATTAATGCATTTTTCATACTCTTTGCCAGTGCTTTAGCCATTAAAACAGGGATCGCATCGCCGATCTGCTCATATTTATCTTGCTCTGGATCGCTATGGAACTTGACATATGGTCCATTAATGTAATACCAATCCGGAAATGCCTGCAAACGGGCAACTTCTCTAGGCGTAGGTTGACGGTCAAATATAGGATGTATCATCTCATCTAAGCAGTGTGATGTCACCGTAAAACTCGGCTCATCGGCTTTTAAGCGACGGTTGCGGGAGCCATATATCTTTCTCGGAAAAACATCCTTGACAACATCTTCCTTGCCTTCTGCAATCAAACGGTTAACAGCTGTTTGCATTCCTTCGCCTTGTTTAATTTCATGCAAGCGCCGCACCATTTTTTTGTTATGATTTAATGCTTTATGGAACGTGACAATATCGGGGTTGTACTCATTATTGCCCGAATGAGTATCGTCAAAGATAAATTTGTAGTATAAATATGCCGCTTCTGTAATTTTACCGGAGTTAAAATCCTCCTCATAGGAAGGAGCATATGGCATTGCATCAGCACCTTCACCGCTAAGAATAGGAGGCAAGTAACGGAAAGCATCTTCTACAGTAACATAATCATATTTTCTGCCAGGGCCATGCGTTTTTTCGGGATAAACAAATGTATTTTTGGGATATTTACTGCTGCAGCCGACAATGAAGATGCGCTCGCGTTTTTGTGGCGTACCATAATCTGCTGCAAGGCATTTAAATACGCTAACGTCTTTGCATGCTAAACGATAAAATATACCTGTTTTTTTATCAGGACGTTCGAATTCACTGAATACATATTCGATTTGTCCGCCTTTTTTTCCATCCCTTTTTTTTGTCAATAATCCGGGAACATTTTCAAAGAGGACAAACTTTGAGTCCACCGCATGAGCAATGCGCAAAATATTAGAAAAAAGATCGTTTCTGTCGTCATCTTCTAACCGTTTGCCTGCCATTGAAAAGCTTTCACACGGGGCACCGCCTGTAACAACGTCAACAGTATCTTCTCCAAATTTTTTCTTTAAAATCTCCTGAATGAGTTCATCTGATACAAGATTAATATCACCATGGATAAGACAAGTTTTATTTGTTTGTTTTAATATATTTTCCAAATTCCCTGAATGAGACAAAAGGTCATTCAATTCATATATTTCAGCATCATGCGATTTTGCATAGGTAATTACGGTTGTATCGCTCCATTCTACTGCGATTCGGGGAATAAATCCTTCGCTGATAAATCCCGTGCAAAGGCCACCCGGGCCTGAAAATAAATCTATATAAGTATATTGTTTCATTATTTTGTTTCCTTTAGAATACGGTGCATTGCTAAAGCACAATAATCCTGATCAATGTCGATACCGATTCCGTTTCTATTATTTTGTTTGGCGGCAACTATGGTTGTTCCGCTGCCCATGAAGGGATCTAAAACAGTATCTCCGACAAAACTAAAAAGCTTAATGCAACGTTTAGGTAATTCAACAGGGAATGGGGCGGGATGCCCAATCTTCGATTTCTTTTCTCCGCTGAATGTCCAAACCCCGTTTGTCCATGATATAAATTCTTCACGTGTTATGTCAGATATTTTACTTCCTTGAATACGTTTCCAGCTCTTTTTATAAAGTAAAATGATAAGTTCAACAGGCGCAATTACATATGGACACGAAGCACTCTTCCATGATCCCCACGCCGAGGATTTAGAGATATTGCCCTCATTCCAGATAATCGTGGAATGGTATTGAAAACCAACTTTCTTTGCAATTGCAGTAATATCAGCCCCAACACTCTGATGGCCGCCTTTATTTTTATCCAACGGAACATTCAAGCACAACCTGCCATCTGGTTTCAACCATTCGTATGCCCTTTTCAGCCATTGCTTCGAAAATGAAAGGTAATCACCATACGGTAATTGATCACTGCTCGATTTGTATTTGATATCAAGGTTGTATGGCGGAGAGGTAACAATTAGATCAATGCTTTCAGAGGCTATTTGTTTTGTCGTCAAAGTATTTGCATAAAGTATTTTTGCATTCGGTTCTTCAAAATAAGTTCTGTACATACAACAAGTAGTATACCATAAATGTGGCTCATAGTCAACATATTATGCCTTGAATTGAATTTTTCTCCCGCCGGATCCGGAGGCATATGTCCAAGATAATCCTGTACCGAATCCACCAGTTCTGTTTTTACCATTTTTGTTTAGCATTGTCATGTCAATATATTCGTTAATGGTGTAGATAGAGCAGTCTTTATATTGAAGATCACCATCTGCGACATTGATTTTATACCTATCTTTAGGCCTTTGAATTCTAAATTTAACTATTAACTTTGGGAATATAATATCAGCAGGATTTTCTTTCGGACTTCCGGTAATCGCCCAACGCACGAGCTGTTTTGAATAAGGTTTGATCAATTCCCCCAATTCTTGCTTTTCAGATTCAGTCAAACCTTTTGCGGAGTGTGCTGTTTGGAATTTTAACATGAGTTCCTTAATCCTGTCATTGTTTATTTCGGCCTCACGGCAAATTGTATTGACATCAAACTCAGCAACGGCAACCCTTTGTACATAGGATTGCTTACTGCTAATAGGCAATTTCACCTCGTCGCCATTTTGATAAAGAATTGTTGCAATAACATCCGTTTTTGCATTTCCTCTTGTTTGCCGATGAGGAACTTGGTTGGTTGCTTTTATTTCTTTTATATCTTTAATATTTATAAAACTAGCTTTATTAAAAAGTGTTTTAAAAATGCGGAATTCGACGCTATTAAGGTCCGTTTCTTTTTGAATAGCTATTAGAAATTCTTTACATGTTAAAATTTTAATACAATATGCCTCATAAACATCACCTAATTTATCATGGACAATCCCGTAAGGTAAATTGGCTATGTTAAAATTTGTATAAAGCTCCTTTAATAATTCAGTGTTCATTTTTCCTCCGTAATCAAACTAGAAATTAAAAAATTCATGCATTGTACAATTTAACTGCAAAACAATTTTTTCCAAAGTTCCGATTGAGATATTACGTTTTCCGCGTTCAACGCTAGTAATATAAGTTCTATCAAGATTTGCCCGCGCGGCAAGTTCTTCTTGACTGATGCCAAGTTGTCCACGTAATTCTTTGATCCGCTGGCCTACTTTCTCTTGAATCATAATTACCTCCATTACTTTTTATTTTAATATTATGTGATTTATTTTGCAACGGACTATAAGTCACGTTAGATGGTTGGATACTTGCAATTTTTTCTTCTCCATGTTAAAATAAATTAGAGGTATTTATGGTCCAAAAAAGGAATGGACGACGTCCGAGCGGGATGTCGTCTAGAAGCTACAATATGTCTAAGATCAAGCCCAAAGACACAAAGCCTGAGCTTTTGCTTAGAAAAGAGCTTTGGCATCGAGGGCTACGCTATCGCAAGAATGCAAAGAATGTCATTGGACATCCTGATATCGTATTTTTGCATGCGCAGATTGCCGTTTTTTGTGACGGTACTTTATGGCATGGTTATGAATGGGACAAAAAGAAAGAGCAGATAAAAACGAACCGTAGCTATTGGATTCCAAAAATAGAGCGGAATATGGAACGCGATTTCAATTATACGGAAGAACTTATTGAGCAGGGGTGGCTTGTTCTTCGTTTTTGGGATTTTGAAATAAAAGAAAACGTTGAGTCTTGCGCTGATAAAATTGAGATAGCATTTAGAAACAGAATGCGAAACAGGTAAATGGCAGTAAGGCGTGCGCTTGGCTTTATACAAGTCGGCGGCGAAGCTGACGGCGCGGCTGACGCCGCACCGTCACCCGCTCGCTGCGCTCGCGGGCGCCGAAGCCAAGCGCACGCCCCGAGCAAACAAACCGACAAGCAAACGAGAAAGCGCGGCGGCCGCGGAGCCGTCCCGCTGAACCGCTTGGGATCGGCTTCCGCTTTTCCCGCCGCGCATCGCTTTCTTCTTTGTCTTTGTTGCGTCTTCCTATGTTACTTTCGGGAGACGTGCGATCACTTCCGGGCTCGTCTGTCCGATGTACTCTCCGTCGATCCAGCACCCGAAGCTGTCAAAGAGCAGGAGCTTTCTGTCCTCCAATCCATACGGGCATACGACGTCATCGTCCATGATATCCGTTACAAAATACTGATAAAGCCCTCTCGAATAAATGAGTTTTCCTCCCGATTTTTCGATATACTTCACCAGATATTGTACCATTTCGGGAAGTTCTGAGGCATGACAAACAGGACGGAATTCATTCCGTCCGAATTTTTTTGCAAAGAAGGTATTTTGCTGAATGGTACGCATTTTCTTTGCCCTCGTATCATAGTCGCGCAGCGTTTCTATCTCGCCCGGCAATGCGCCGTCGGGGATATAGAAGATCCCGTGAAAATGCAGTCGGTTCGTATCTCCGCCGCGTTCCCATGCCCCAATATATAGCCAGCCTTTGCGCGAGCTGAAATGCTGGATACAGCGCATGAGTTTCTTTACAAAACTTTCCTCGTCGTGGAGTTCATCCGAATAGGTGAAAGTTACAAAATAATTGAAATGCTGGTGATTGATCTTTCTCCAAAGCCTTGTCCTGCGGCAGATCATATTGCGGTGCTTGCGTGCAAAGTTTTCTTCCACGAACGCACGGCAAGAAATGCTGTCCCTGAAATAGGGCAGCATTTCCTTTACCACAAACGGCTTTTGTTCCCGCTTTTTCAGTGTTATACATTTCATATACACTTCATCGAACAATTCTTTACGCGTCATCTGTCTGACGGCAGGTGGCGCGGTTTTTTCGCATACGTCATCCTGATTTTGCGTCGAAAGCACAGTATTGTCTGTGTCAGAAACAGATTGCGTTTTCTGTTCGATTGATTCTTTCACGTCGATGATTTCCTCCTTGTGCGGGCGACGGTTTTTTGCCCGCGGATTCGGCTCATAAGGGATGCCTATGTAGTGGTTCCCGTCCGAATAAACTTTTACTTTGCTATATGGCATAGCGTTTTCCTCCTTGAATGAAATAAAATTTTCTCTTTATTCCTTCCATGGACGGATGAAAATGGTTTTGATTTTTTCATACGAAATTCACGGCAGTCACTTGTTTTTGTGCATCTTGCCGTCCGTATGCTTTACTTGCTTTGTTTTTCGAAATATTCACTCATCCTAAGTTCCAAAGAAGAAACAAAGAGGCTGAACTCTTCCTCTGACATATTGCCTATGTTCGGTTTCCCGTTCACAAAAATGCGAATGCCGAGAGGATTGTCCTTGACCTCGATCTCTTCCAATTATGCCACCTCCTTTTCGTTGATTTTTTGTTGGAGAAACAACAACAGACTTTTATTTTTCTGTCGGACATACTCTGAACTGTAATTCATCTCTTCCGCCGCGGCTTCCTGCGTCAAACCCTTGACATAGAGATAGAAATAGATCAGGTACAGATCCAGCGGCGCGTCGCTGATGATCTCTGCATACTCCTTGGCGAGAGTTATGACCTTGTGCGGAAGGACAGAAAATGCCGCGTCGAAACCCGCCTTGTCCGCATAGTACAGGCGTATCGTCTTTAATTGTTCTTTGATTTGTTCAATCGTCATAATTTCCTCCCGATCGTTTTGCCTCTTCACTATAAAGGAGTGGGACATATGCTTTTGACTACCCTTTTCACAAAAATTTCTTAAAAAAATTTCCTCTCACTATTCCAAGGACACAAAGATTGAAAATGTGGCGGTCTAACGAAAAATTTCACACAACTTTTTTCTTTGTGATTACAGTAAATTATATAAATACGATACATCTTGACGTATTTAAGAAAGATTTTTCCTTCACTATAAAGGAGTGGAAAATATACTTTTGACGGCCCTCTTTGCAAATATTTTAAGAAAATTTTTTTTACTGTCACAAGGAGACTTATCGAAAAAAACTTAAAGTAACTTTTTTTGAAAAACAAAAAAGACCGTGACCACAGACAAAGTACAGACGATTTCTCGTCCGTCTTGTCTGACAGTCACGGTCACCCGGTTTTTCATCGGCTGTTTTCCGATTACTTCCGCTGGCTTTTTCCCACAGTCAAAAAATATCCGTGATATGAAGCCGTGTTCGGCTTGTTTACGCAATTATTTTAACACACTTTTACTCCCGTTACAATGAACTCTGCCGTTATAAAAACCCAACAAACAGAAACTCTTGTTGAAAAAACCGCAACAAACCGCGCATTTTGTTACCCAAACGGGACATTTTTGTGCCTTTCGGCTTTGGGATGATGGGAGAGCATTGCGTTCTGTCAAAGGCGTCAAGAAATTTTGAAAGAGAAACAAAGGTGCCGATTTCTATAAAATTTCTTCCCGTCCCTTGCGGGCAGGCCTTTGACAGTCCGCTTCCGCTCTCCTGTTTTTTTGGCGCCGAAAGGCACAAAGGGAATACGGAAACAGTCCCTGTCCGTTGGGGTTTTCCTGCGCTTCCGTTTGGTTTTTGTCGGGAAACACCGACGGTGCGGTGCCTGGTATTCCCTGCCGTAAAGGTGTATCATGGAAGCAAAAAGTTTTGGAGGCAAAAACAAATGAAATCAGCAGTTATCTATGCGAGGTATTCGAGTGAACGGCAGTCGGAACAGTCCATCGAAGGCCAGCTGCGCGTGTGCAACGATTTTGCCGCGCGGAACGGCCTCAGGATTGTCGGTACATATATCGACCGCGCCATGACCGGTACCAACGACCACAGGGCGGAGTTCCAGCGCATGCTTTCGGACAGCGATACTCCCCAGGAATGGGAGATCGTACTCGTCTATGCTCTTGACAGGTTCGGAAGAAATTCCATCGAGATCGCCATCAACAAGCAGCGTTTGCAAAAGAACGGGAAGATCCTTATTTCCGCAACGCAGAGAACGTCGCAAAACATAGACGGCTCTCAGAATCTGGACGGAATCATTCTGGAAAACGTCATGATCGGCATTGCGGAATATTATTCCGCAGAGCTTTCCCAAAAGATCCGTCGCGGACAGAACGAAAGCCGCGAAAAAGGAAACTTTGTCGGCGGAGGCATTGCTTACGGCTATAAAGTCGTGAACAAGAAGGTTGTCGTCAATGACGACGAGGCGGAAGCTGTCCGCACTATATTTCATCAATATGCGTCCGGACGGGTGGCGAGAGAGATCATCGAAACCCTTCACGAACAGGGATTATCGCACAGAGGAAAGCAGTTCCTCCCCAATGCGATCTATCAGATCTTGCGGAACACCCGCTATATCGGCTTTTACACGCATAACGGAAAGAAATATACTAATACATTTCCGTCTATCATTGCGACCGAACTGTTCAACACGGTACAGGCAATGCTGGCAAAAAACAAACTTGGCTCTCACAGCCGCGATACGCAATTTCTTCTCAAAGGGAAACTCTATTGCGGCATCTGCGGCAAGAAGATGAACGGCGAGAGCGGCACCTCGTTCACGGGAAAGGCAAACTATTATTATAAATGTGCCACAAAGAAAAAGAAGAGCTCTGCCTGTCCGAAAGAGACGGTACGCAAAGAAGAAATCGAAAAGCTCGTTGTGCAGACGACCATTGACACACTGCGTTCACCCGAAACGGCAGAAAAGATCGCGGACGCCGTTGTAAGCATCCATCAAAGGCGTTGGCAGGATAAATCGATCCTTCATCTTTTAAAAGAGGACAGGGACAAAAAGCAAAAGGCATTGAAAAATCTTTTGTCTGCCGTAGAAGAAGGTCTCCTGACACCGACGACAAAGAACCGCATGACGGAGTTGGAGGAAGAGATCGATATTCTGAACGGCAAGATCCTTGCGGAAGAAAGCAAAGAGGCAAACCTGATCACAAAAGAGCAAGTCATAGCTTTCCTGACAGATCTTCCAGAAAGGGAGCCGCAGATCATCATCGATACGTTGATCAGAAAAGTCGTCCTCTTTGATGACAGAATAGAGATCCATTACAATTTCATAGAAAAACCTGAACCTGACGAACCCGACGGCACTTCTCCAGAAGACCGCCGGGTTATTCCTTTCTCCTTCCAATCGAGTTTGCAATCCCGCGTTCCACCACCTTAAACCTAAATTGAACATCTCGGAAAGGGTGTTTGATTTAGGTTTTTTCTTTTATCTGTAAAGGCATATGATCGCGTATAAGGCATAAAATCGGCTTTCAGCGGCGCGCAATGCTTTTGGGAAAGTATTTTCCCGTAACGTATACGGCGGCGGTTTATGCCGCGAAAGGCTCTTGACGTGAGTCGGAGCGTGTTAGGCTGGTACGCCTGCGGCAAACCAAAACCCCGCACCCTGTTTGGGTGCGGGGTTGCGTGTTTCGCCCGTATTTGCCTTGTAACACGCTCCGAGAGAGGCTCGCGTCAAGAGCACCGTGGAATAAATAGCCGCCGCTTATACGTTCATTTTGAAACGTATGGCGCGCATTGCGGGATTGGGTTTGTTCTGTATAATATACGGCATAAAAGCGGTTTCGTCGTAAAAAGAAAAGCCCTGACTGTTTTCGTCGGGGCTTGTTTGCAAGGGGCTATTAAAATAAACTATTATTTTGTCGTTGTACAATACGATTTCTTTTATCAGCAAGTTGATGAGCATTTGCGGCTCTTTGAGCAAAGCCTGTTCGTAAAACTTCCGTATCGAACTTTCGGGGAGAGTTACGGCTGTTTTGCTCTGTTCTATCACGATGTTCCTTTCCAGTTCCGACAGCTTGCTTTCGAGTTCGTGCAGACGCTTGTTTGTCGTATTCGAGAAGATACCCTGCTCAATGGCGGACAGTAAATTGTTTAACGCATTTTGCGTCTGCCGTTTCTCTGCAAGCATTGTATTGAGTATCGGGTTTTCTTTGTTTTGCATTTCCTGCAAGTGCATCAGTCCGTTGACGATCGTATTCATCATATCGGGTTTGGAAAGTTCGCGCAGGATATTTTCAAGCACAAAATTTTCTAAAAATTCTTTGCGTAAGGCTGTTTTTTCGCAGCCGTTCCGATACTTCTTTCTGCCGATACATTTGTAGTAGTGAATCACCTCTCCGTTGGAAGAGGTGCCGCTCTCCGCGCTGATAGGGTGTCCGCAATAACCGCATTTGAGTTTATGGCGCAGCAAATAGACGGTTTGGGTACTTCTTTTGCCGAATTTGTTCTTTTCCACTTTACGGCGCACTTTATCGAAAATTTCCGTCGGGACGATTTGTGGGTAAATGTTCTTAAAAACCTCGTCTTTGTTTCGGTATATGCCGAGATACTTTTCGTTTTTCAAAATTTGGTACACGGTATTGAGCGCAAAAGGTTTTCCGTTACGGTATACGCCGCGTCCCGTCAAAGCCTTTATGATGGTCGGCACATATACGCCGAGGGAATATTGTTCATAGATATAGCGCACGATTTCGGCTCTGTCAGAATCGATAACGATTTTACGGTCAACTACTTTATACCCGTTAGGCATGCCCCCCCGCAGTATAAGCCTTTTTTTCGGCTTTCATTCAACCCGCGCAGTATCTTTTGCGAAAGTTTTTCGGAATAGTATTCGGCAAGTCCGATATACATATTTTCGAGGAAATACCGTCAAGGTTTTTTGTGTCGTCTATATTTTCCGCGGTGCACTGTGTGGAGGATATAAGCGTTTTATGGTTATTTTTCAAGCGTGGTTTATTGACGGCAATCTCAATAGAATTTCTTCCGAAATGGTGAATGGCACAAACAAGTACAATTTCCCAAGTTACGGGCTTTTCGCGATTGGATAATAATTGCTGAAAAAAGGCTTTCTAGTAGTTTTTTCCGTCATAGCGCGGACTATATATGTAATCACAAATTGGAAAAGGTTTTCCTGTGCGTACTATTTGCAAGCATCAAGCTAATCTTAGCCAAAAGAGCGCTTATCATTGCCGTTTGTGCGGATGTATAAAGTGGCTCATTCTAAAAATTACACTTTAAAAGTTGATATTTTGCCGGGTACTTACGATATGAACAGCAGTCGTTATAAATTGCAGTCTTTTATAGAAAATGTGATTTTGTATGGGCTGAATGGGTTGGATTGTGAACCGCAGATTGAAATAAACTACCCGAAAAGTTAAAATGATTTTGGAAATTAAGATAAAGAACAACGATTACGAAATGAAAGAAAGTAATGTGTACGATCTACAAACAACAGGGGGTAAGGCTTGTAAAGATGAGTAAAAACAACCTTAATATTTTCAAGTTTATGAAAATATTCGTCTTTACAGGCAAATAGCCGTATGATAAAATGAAATTAAGGAAACCGTGCTTTTTTGAGGTTTTTTCTATAAATCTATTAAAAAATTAAGAACAAAGGGAGGAAAATGTTAAAAAAACCATGAAAAAAATTCTGTATTTTTTATTGGTCATCTTGATGTCGGTAACTTGTTTTTTTGGATGTGCAAAATCTTCAAACGGAGATGAAAACAGCGGGTTGGCTGAGGGGACGATCGATCCTTCGGCAGAGAAAGAAAGCATGCCGGACTATTTGGAGTCTGATGAAAAAGTTTTTAATATCGGAATGTGGGTAGGAGTACCGCAGCAGTGTCCGATTTTGGATGAATATGACAGGGTAACGGGATACAGAACTTGGACAGATGAAGAATTTTTGGAGCAATATCAGTGGATTGCTGATGCCGGATTTACCATTGCTGCACCCCCGCAGGGCACATCTTCGCAGGAACATATATTAAGGATGTTGGATGCGGCTGAGTCTGTAGGGATCAAACAGTTGATTTGGGATGAAAATGTTAACACCATTCTGCTGAACACATCTCTTTCTGATGACGATGCAATGGCGCAGGTGCGTCGGGCAATGGTATATTATTCCGATCATCCGGCGCTTTACGGTAATATGATTACGGACGAACCGCAAATGCAAGAATATGATGCGCTGGGGGTAGGAGAAAAAAGGTACAAGGCATTGTTTCCGGATAAGATGTATTATCTGAATCTTTTTCCGGTTGTTGCAACGACGGATCAGCTGGGGGCCAATTCCTACGATGAGTATTTAACTGCTTATATTGAGAAGGTGACAGATGAATATTTGTGTTATGATCATTATCCGCTTTTGCCCGGTACGAATGGCGGCAGCCGTTTAGTAGAGGATTTTTTATGGAACATGGAACTGGCACAAAAATATATGCAGAAAAGCAAAGGCGAGGTTTGGACTTTTTTGCAGTCTATGGGGTATTCCAATAAAAAAGATCCGAATTGTGAAGAAGATTTTCGTTCTCAGGCGGCGGCAGCGCTTGCATACGGAATACGAGGAATTCAGTGGTTTTGCTACTGTTCGCCCGGATACGGAGGAATAGAAAGTTTTACGCCGGCGATCATAGCATTGGATAGTACGAAGACGCAAAAGTATGACATGGTAAAAAAAGTAAACAATGAAATATTAGCTTTTGATGATATATATTTAAATTTTGAATGGAAACGCGTGATGACTTTTATCGGAAGCAATAATTCAAAAAAAGAAAACAATGCATTTAACTATCTTACGGTCACGAATACGCATGAGCGGATTGCGGGAATTTCTTGCGGGTATGATATGGTGGCGGGAGTGTTTAAAGACGAAGACAACAGAGATGGATTTTTGTTTGCAAATTATGATACACCCACGTCAGAAAATATAAACGAAGTGCAGGTTTCTTTTAATAATTGCACGCAAGTATTGTGTTATATAAATGGCAAAGAGACAGCTTTGGACGTAAAAAACGGAATTGTAGAAATGTCTTTAAATGCAGGGGACTGGGCTTTTGTGATTCCCTTGAATATAGGATAGGAGGAGAAAGAAGTGAAAAAGATTTGCTGTATACTGGTTGCTGTTTTGTCCCTGTTTATTATAGTTGTAGGTTTTGCGGGATGTCGGAATTCAAAGGAAATAGGGGATGACGGTATTGTTGTGGAAAATGAAGGGGATGCAATTTATTATAAAGATACGCAGAATCCGGTGACCTTAAAAATTGCGTTTACGGAAGCGGGATTCGGAAGAGAGTGGATCGTAGAGATGTCCAAAGCATTTGTTCGGGAAAACAAAGATGTGCGTATCGAACTGGAAGGTGACCCGGTTTTAGCGAATTCGTTGTTTACAAAACTTGATTCGGGAAAAAATCTTGCCGATATTTTTATACCGCTCAACAGTGCGTGGGAGACATACGCATATAAAGGCAAAATTGAGCCTTTGGACAGTCTGTATGAGCAGAAAGTAGACGGAGAGGAAGGGAAAACGGTTGCCGAGTCTATGAATGAGGTGTATCGTGAATATTGTTCTCTTACGACCAAGGACGGGACGCATTATTATGCATTCCCCTGGAATACGACGGTAACGGGCATTGTGTACAATAAAAAGATGTTCCGGGAGTATGGTTGGGAAATTCCGAAGACGACGGCGGAATTAAAAACACTTTGCGATAAGATTCTTGCCGATACAAACGGATCGGTTAAGCCGTTTGTGTATCCGGGCAAGATAGGCGGCTATTTTGATTATATCGGTTCGACATGGTGGATGCAATCGGTCGGGCTGGAAGGCTATAAAAGCTTTTGGGAATTTGGAAGTCCGGATATTTACGATTTGACCAAATCGCCCGCATCCGGTAAGTTGGCGGCGCTGACCGAATTTGAAAAATTTTTCGATATAGAAACAGGGTATAGTGTCAGCGGCTCCATGAGTAAAGATCATACAACGGCGCAGATGGACTTTATGCGCGGGCAAGCTGCGATGATTATAAATGCAAACTGGATGGAGACGGAAATGAAAACAAGTACTCCGGAAGGGTTTGAAATGGGGATGATGGCAATTCCTTTCCTGGAAAATGCATATTCCGAGGACGGTGTGCCCGTTCAATATAATTATACAACGGCTCCCGATTATATGATAATTCCTTCGGAAGCGGCGCAGAAGGAGCTGGCAAAAGAATTTCTTTTGTTTTCCGTCAGCGATGATATGTTGCAGATGTATACCGAATTAACGGGGAGTATGCGACCGTTTGAGTATGAGATAGAAGATGAATCCAAAATTTCGGATTTTGCAAAAGATGCATTTGCTATTTACAAAAATTCGGTAAGTTATTTTGATTTCAGCAGAGAAAATATTTATATGAAAGGATATGCAAAGAAATATTTGAACGGAGGGGATCCCTATTCCTTGTTGGTTCGCGGTGAAGTGACCCCGAGTCGTTTTTGCAATCTGGAATATGCAGAGGCTGATTCTGACTGGACGACATGGCTGGAATCAAGCAAATAGGAGAAAGAAATGACAGAACAAAAAAAGAGCCGTGCTTTTGAATGCAGGATTCGGGACAAAAGGAATGCAAAATTTAAACGTGCACTGTTTATTTGTTCGTTCATAGGAATTCCTGTTTTACATTTTTTGCTGTTTTTTGTTTATACAAATGCCGATACAATTTTTCTATCTTTTCAGACATTTGATAATATGTCCGGCGGGTATAAATGGATAGGTCTCAGAAACTATAAAGAATTTTTTTCAGGATTTACGCAAGCAAATTCTGTAATGCCGAAAGCGATCCGCAATTCAATTTATTTTTTCCTGTTGAATGATTTTGTCATTCTGCCGCTTTCATTTATTTCGGCGTTTTTTCTGTACAAAAAAATTCCGCTCGGAAACGCGTTCCGTGTATTATTCTTTTTGCCTTCCATCATATCTGTAGTAATTTTAACAATGCTGTTTTCGTTTATGTTTGATTCGTCTATCGGTGTTTTTGACAGTTTGTTGCGCAGCTTAGGTTTGGGACATTTGATATCCGAATTAGGTTGGTTCGGTGATGCACGTTATGCAATGCCGCTGTTGCTTCTGTATTGTGTTTGGGCGGGAATCGGTTATAACGTAGTGCTTTTATCCGGTGCAATGAGTCGTATTCCGCAAGAGATCATTGAATCGGGGCGGTTGGACGGAATGTCAATGTTTCGAGAGATGATAACCATTACGCTTCCTTTGGTCGGAGCAACATTGTCTACGCTCTTTATGATGGGGATAACGGTTATTTTTACTCTGTTTATGCAGCCTATGCTTATTACAAACGGCGGACCGAACGGAGAAACTTATACGATCGCTTTGTATATAGTAAATTCCATTCGTGCAGAAGGTAATTTGACGATGGGGGCAACGGTTGGTATTCTTTGCGCATTGGTGGGAACACCCATCGTGGTGTTGGTTCGTAAGGTGTTGGAAAAGATATTTCCCATATATGAATATTAAGGAGGTCAATGATGAAAATTAAAAAGAACGCAGTTGGGTTAGTTGCTTTTTTAATGATCACCTTTCTTGTAATAGGGCTGATCGGAATGGTAGGGGTGAGTGTTGGCGCTGCTACAAAACGTACGGTTATCTCTGAGAGTTTACTGTTGTCGAACGGGCGGATCAATCCTGCAGATTGGAGTGCTTCCGGGAACGAGGACGTATTTGAAGTAACGAATAACGGTAATGTATTTGAATTTGCAAAAGACGGATCGATCGGATATCGAATTATGGGGTTTGATCCCATAGATGCGGGAAAAGGTTTTTCGATGTATTTTGATGTGATCAAGACAGATCCTGCGGCCGCCAAGATAAACATAGCGGGGATGACGGAAGATGTGAATATGGGCGCAAAGAGCAATGTATTTATCAGTGCGCTCGGATTGGATCCCGGAGCGGGGACAGACTGGGGAGCGGAAGGTTATGACAGAACCGGCTACACGCCGGACGGATCCGGCACGGTGGATGCCGATCTTTTGAACCTCAAACTGGAAGCGGGGTATCGTTATGTGTTTACTATGCGTCCTTCGTCCGATGCACAGGACAGAGCAGATCTTCTTTACGGCAGAGCGCCGATAAATGGGACAGGGGGAGAAGTTGAGGAGCAGGTATTGCTCAAAAAGTTGTTGTATGCAGATCATACCAAACAGCACTATGCCATGTTGTTTGCACCGACAACAGGTGGAGCTGTCGTTATCGACAATTTTATGGTAAAAGACAGTGACGGAAACGTAAAATGCAATCTGAATTTTGATGATTCGGGGAAAATAGGGTTTGATCCGGCACAGCCGATCCAGGGAGGCATTTGGACAAATGGCGGTTCAATCAAGAGCGACACGTATCTGACGCTTAATTCGCCGACCGCAACGGATAAACTTGTGACCATTCTGGCGGCAAAAAAGGATGAAGAAAGTCCAGATGCGATTAACGTATCTGCATCAGTGAGATTGGATTCAAATGTCGGCAAAGCGGGCTTTTTATTCGGGATGAAAGATGAGACGACATCTGTCGGAGATGAAAATGCGAGTTTCTTGTATTTTGAAAAAGGAACCGCAACGACGAAAGTAAATTTACAGACAGGAGCAGCTGTCGGTACTTCTCAGGATTTGGGCGTCGATTTGCAGGCAGATTTTACCGACATCGATATTCGGATCAAGACGGACGGTACTTTAACGGTGCTTGTAGGGAATGTCGAAAAAGCGAGTTTTACGGGTTGCAAATATGAAGGATTTATCGGTTTGGTCACAGACGGCACACAGGGTACCAAGATAAGTTTTCAGCCGGAGTTGAAAATCGATAATTTTGAGCGAGTTGTCGGGGAAGGGGCGGATCTTCAAAACAATTTTAACAGCGGTTGGGTAAATCCGCAGTATTATGAAGTTGATGGTCATCCGGCTGTCAATTTAGGTGCGAACGGAAAAGGGATCTCTTTGACGGACGGCGTTTTGATGTTTGACGGAACAAGCGACGGAACGCATTTTGCTCTGAAGGGCACGTATGCGGATTTTATTCTTCAGTTTGATTGGATCAATTATCCTTGGGAAGAGCGTCCGACAAATGAGCAGGGGATGGCAGGTGCGCCGATGAAAGAAAAACCTGACGACGGTCGCGGCGTAGAGCTGTACAGCCCTTTGGGCATAGCTTTCGGGAAAAATACACCTACGGGTGCATGGACGGAAAATCAGTTATATCGTTTGTACGACGATCTAAATCTGATCCAGCAAAATCTTCAGGGTGTTGCAACGAATGTTACGATGGGAAAATCCTTTGCATCTCCCGACGATTGCGCGGATATTCAGCCGGGGAAAATTGATTTTTACGAAAATACGATCAACATAAAAATGATCGTGCGCAACAACAAAGTAGAATTTTGGGGCGCGGTACATAATAATCCAGCGGAAGAACCCGAACACCAGCTTTTAGCGACGTTTGAGGCGGAAAATTATAAAGGATATGTTTCCATTTCGACAACTGAGTCTGCGTATTTCGCTATTGATAATCTGCGAATTACAAAAATTGACGGATGGACGGATGAGCAGCTGGCGGCATACGACGATTATATTGAGATCGAAGATGAAGTAAAGCCGGATCCCGTACAGTTACAGGCACCTGCGTTGCAGTTGAATGATAAAACCGTTACATGGGCGGAAGTGGAACATGCAACGGGGTATGAAGTGTACGTCAACGGAGTCAAAACAGGAGAAACGCTTTCTGTTTGTTCATTTACTTTCGAACAAACTGCTCCGGGTACTTATAACATCACGGTAAAAGCAGTAGGAGACGGAGATTTATATCTTACAAGCGAAGAAAGTACCGCAGTGAAAATTACCGTCCAAAAACAGGAAGAAGACAAGCAGGATGAGGAGCCGAAAGGAGGATGTTCGGGAGCTGTGGCATTTGCAAGTCTGGCTTTTGCGGTGGTTTGCATGAGCGGGGCGGCGGCAATGGTTTTCAAACGGAAAAAAGTATAAAAAACCACCCTTGCCGGAATAATCCGGCAAGGGGCTGCTGCGGCAGAGGGAAGGCAAGATGGAAAAAAGATTATTTCATGAAAAGGTTTGGATAGCGATCATCTTTATTGTTTTTGTGATCTATTCGATCACACTGATATTTCCTTTCGTATGGTGTTTTTATAATTCTTTTAAATCCAATAACGAGTTTTTTCTGGATGTATGGAGCATGCCGGAAGAATGGCAATTTTCGAACTGGATCGATTCGTTTGAGTTGTCGGTAAACGGTGTTAATATTTTAGGAATGTACGCAAACAGTATTTTTATGACTGTCTGCTGTACTCTGATAAGTATTATGATGTCTGCAATGACATCTTATGTCATTGCAAAATACAAATTTCCCGGAAGTGGATTTTTTTACTCGGCAGCCTTTGTTCTCATGATGATTCCGTCGATGGGATCGATGTCGGCAATGTATAAATTATACAATGATACGGGTTTATACGACACATATCTGGGAATCGTAATTGGTTCATTCGGCGGTTTTGGTACAGGATTTGTTCTCTTGTATGGTTTTTTCAAGCATTTGGATTGGGGATATGCTGAAGCTGCAGAGATTGACGGGGCGGGACATTATACAATTTTTTTCAGGATCATGTTTCCCATGGCCTTGCCAGGAATTTTGTCTGTCGCCATTTTATCAGCGATCGGTGTCTGGAACGACTATTTTACGATTTACATGTATGCGCCGAGTAAGGTGACTATTGCTGTGGGGCTGCAGGGGTTGGTAGATCAAATGAAATACCGTGCAAATTATCCTCTTTTATTTGCCGTTATGCTGATTTCTCTGATACCTATCCTTGTGGTATTTGTGCTTTTTCAAAAAACGATCATGGAAAATACTACGGTGGGAGGATTAAAAGGATAATGGCAAATTTTCAGGAAATTATAAAAAATAAATTAAACGATTTCCCTGTTGGGGTGTGGGTACCTTACTATCGCGAACAGTTCAGCAAAGAATGGTTACAAAAAATTTATCAATGTGGAGTTAATTTTATTCCTACCAATTCCCCCGAGGAGCAGGAACTGGAACTTATTCGTAAATCGGGGTTAAAATGTATTGTTAGTGACGATCAAGTTGTGTATGCGAACGTAAAGACGGTATATGACATTCGTTCGAGGCTGACACAATACATGGACAGAGAGGAGGTCATGGGATTATTTATTTGGGATGAACCATCTCCGTTGATGATGCGTATATGCGGGACGATTAATGATGAAGTTCAGCATATAGCCCCGCATCTGTTTGGGTTTATCAACCTGCATCCCTCTTATTCTGATTGTCAAAAACAGAGGGACGGATTATCGTATGAAGAATATCTTGAATTTTTTGTAAATACGGCGCATCCTAAATTTATTTGTTTTGATCATTATCCTTTTCTGGACGGGAAAATCACGGAAGATTATTTCTATAACCTGCAATGCATACGAAATTGCTGTAATACACACGGGTTGGATTTTTGGACTTTTATTCAGACATGCAGCTTTGGGAATAATATCACTCCGACCGATGCGCAGATTAAGTGGCATGCATACACAAACTTGGCTTACGGAGCAAAGGGACTGATTTATTTTACCTATGCGACGGTCACGCATGATCCCGACCCGAATTTCGGCCCTGCGTTAGTAGATTTGAAAGGGGATCCGACTTCCCGATATTATGCGGCTGCAGATATCAATGTCTATGTCCGTTCGATAGGAAAGAAATTACTTTCGTTATCGCACCGAGGTGTTCTGTTTTTCAATTATCCGCAGGAAAGCACGGCAGAAGAAGGTTTTGCATCCATTGAAAAAATTGAAGGCGGCCCTGTTCTTGCGGGATGTTTTGAAGATGAAAACAAAGATAAATATTTGTTTTTGGTCAATTTAAACCAGAACGCCGAGGAAGAATTTACATTGGTTTTTAAAGGAAAGAATGGCAAGCCACAGCAAAAGATCTGTTTGGGTGCGGGTGAAGGCCGTTTGATTTGTGTGACAATATGAGATATACGATACATATAGCGTCGGAACAGACGCAAAAAGCGTATCTGCGTTTTTTTCGGTGTTTACCGGAACCGTCCGCCTGCAGCCAGGCGGACGCGTCTTACTTGTTAACGGAAAGCGGAAGTTCTTTTGTGATTTGTGACGAAGGCGGCGAAGGTGCTTATCAAAGTTATATTGAGGTGCGTACAGAAGACGGGAAAGGTTTTACGTTCAAACCGCGCGATGTTTTTTGCGGGGAGACTATTTTTTCGTCCTGTTTGAAAATTGCCATTACAGGGGATAGACCGCCGCACGATTATCAAAGCATAAAAAGAAGGGTTGCGGCAAGAAAATTCGAAACGCAGGTATGCAGAGAAGAACAGTCGGAAGAAGCAACTCTTCGGCAAGCGGAAAGATTGTGCGGGCGCAAATGTCCGACCTTTTTGACGGTTCCGGGCAATGCGCGGTTGTTTGAGGTGGGATTCCGAGGTTTTCCCATTGAAGAAAAACAGCATATGGAGTTGTACGATTATATAATTCCGCGTATAAATTGGGACAGGTGTGATTTTGGAGAAGGCGCCGAACGTGTTGTTTATAGGTATTTGCTCGGGCGGGGAATGGGCTGTCGCATACGGCTGCGCCGATCATTGTATCGTAAAATACTTCCTATTCTTAAAGCGGAACTGGCGGATGGCGGTGTTGTATATTCGGCAGAATATTTTGTTGATACGTTGCATGAAAATATTGACGAAAATAAAGGTACGCATTATTTGGAGGCAGACTTTCATTCCGCGGCACATGTATTGACGCACGAGCAGGAAGCAGAGAGGAGGTGCATAGCAAAGGAAAGTGAGGAGGAAATGCCTTTTTTGCGTATGCAAATAACCGTAAAAAATGTTTGCGACGTTGCTAAATATGCCTTTATACGGTTGCCTCAAATCAATACTCCTGTTATGGCAGAATCGAACACGCTTCCGCAAAAATTTGAAAACGGGCGCGGTATTTTTTGCGAAAAAGTTTATATGATGGCTTTTTCGGACGGTTGTGTTGCCGAAAATCAGGAAGTTGCATACCTGTTGCCGCCTCAGGGCAAAAAAACGGTTGATATTCTGTTGTTTTTTGTTCCGGTTTCGGCGGAAATTGCAGAAAAAGCAGTTGCGGATTTTCAAAAAAGAAAGGTCAAGGCAGCCAAAGTATGGCAAAAGATGTTGGGTAGTTTAAAACACTGGCACCTGCCTGAAAAAAAGATTGACCAAGCAATAAAAGCCGGGTTTTTACAGTTGCGGGCATCCTGTTTCGGCGAAAAAGATTCGGACGTGATCGCCCCTTGTATCGGGGTTTACAGCCCGATTGCAACGGAATCGATTTCTGTTGTAGAGGTATTGTCTTCTTTCGGTGCCGCCGAGTTTGCAAAAAAATGTGTGAATTATTTTTACCGCAAACAACACGGCGACGGATTTATCCAAAATATGGTCAACTACATGGCGGAAACGGGTGGGACACTGTATCTGACGGGAAGAATTTATCGTGAAACCCGAGATAAGCAGTGGCTGGAAACATTGAGAAAAAATATATGCGCAGCAGTGACATATATAGAAAGGTGGATACAGAGGAATCAGGAAGAGCGCTATGGCGGCAAGGGCATGCTGGACGGGCAGGTAGCGGATCCGAAAGATCCGTATCGGGCATATTCGTTGAACGCTCTTGCGTGTGCAGGGTTACGCGAAGCTGCCGAACTGTTGCATGTTTTATCCGACCCGTTGGAGAAAACAGCGCGATTGTTGGCAGAAAACCTGCAGGATTCAATAAAACGTGCGTATTCCGAATCGGAAATTCGTGCGGTGCTTGTACCTTTGGAAAACGGGGAATGGGTTCCTTTATTGGCGCCTTGGGCAGAAGATAGGAGCGGTTGTTGTCTGCATTTGAACGGAGGGAGTGCCGTTACGCATGCGTCAGCTGTTTTAAAGGATTCGCTTTTGTCGGGAGGACTTGTCTTTGTGTTGGGACTGCTTCCCGCAACAGGAAAACAAGCCGATGACTTTGTGTATTTGCAGACGGATATGTTTTCTGATTGTTTGACAGATTTCAGTCAGCCATATTATAATGTTGTTCCATATCTCAATTTGTACAGGGGAGAACGAAATAGTTTTTTAAGGGAATATTACACGGCTTTTTCAACGATGAGTGATCGTGAAACGTATTCTTTTTGGGAACACTATTTTTTGGCAACTCCGCATAAAACATCCGAACAAGCGGCGTTTTTGTTGCGAAGCAGGATGATGCTGTATTATGAGAGGTTGGATTTTCTTTATTTTTTATCGGGAGTCCCGCGAAATTGGCTTTTGCCGGGAAAAAGAATTTGTTTGGAGAATGCCGTTTGTGCGTTCGGTACCTTTTCATTGGAAATCCGATCGCTGCAAGATAGCTTTTCTGTTGAGATTTCTTGCCGATGGTTTACGGAACAGGAGGTACAAGCCGTTTGGCGTTTTCCCGGACAGGCGGAGGTGGTAACCGGCCTTGCATCGGGGAACCATAGATTTAATTTCAAGAGGTCACAATGAAATACTTACACATTCGTTTTGACGAATTGCCTCGCATAATGTACTCGCACAGTTGTGTGTTAAAAAAATTGGATTCATGCAAACGCAATAATCCTTATTACGAAATAACTTTTTTCGAAGAAGGAAAATACAAAGTAAAAATCGACGGAGAAGTTTTTTACGGAGATGCGAATACATTTATATTTACTCCGGCGGATGTTGATTACAGTATAAGTAATCACGGAGAGAATATCCGTATGAGCTGTGTGGCGTTTTTTTTCGGGCCAAATACGGAGATCGTAGATGAAAGCAACATTGTCTTTGAATCCTATGATAATCATTTTTTAGTGCGCAATGAAAGTGTTTATGTACCGCTTACAGGCAATTACGATCCGATAAATCCTTCGTCGTTGATATTGCTGCGGCGCATCATTGAGGAGAATCGGAAAGGCGGAAGATATACGAATGTCAAGTGTGCCAATCTGATCGTCGAGTTGATATTATCGATGGCAACGAGTGTGGCAGAACAGTTGGAAAAGAAGGGAAAATTCGATGCCGGTATCCCCAGCAATCAATATTATTGTAAAAGGATAGAGGAATATTTACACAATAATTATTCTCACGATATTGATCTGTCGGATGTCGCAAAACATGTCGGGTTGCATCCGAATTATGTGAGTTCCGTGTTTAAGCAGGAAACCGGTTCAACGATCATGAGTGTTTTGCGAAATATACGAGTGGATCAGGCCAAAAAGCTTATTTTTATGAAAAAGTACAGGATTAAAGATATAGCGCATATGGTCGGTTTCTTGGATGAAAATTATTTTTCCAGTGTTTTTAAGCGACTGGAGGGGTGTTTGCCGAGCGATTATATCGATCATCTTTTGAAAAAGGAATGAAATATGGATGTTCTCATTTTTGGCGGGCAAAGTAATATGCAGGGCCAGACAGAAATATTGCCGCCCGACAATGAACCGGTTAAAAATATACTGGAATATCGGCATAAGACGCATAGTCTTCTACCTCTTGTGCATCCGGTGGGGGAAGATTTAGAGGATTTGTTGTTGGCGGCTCACGAGGGACACGGTTCACTGCTTCCCGATTTTTGCAAAGCCTATCAAAAAGAATGCGGAAACAATGTTGTAGCCGTTCATGTCGCTAAAGGAGCTACTTGTCTTTCCGATTGGCTTTCAGGGACACGCCGCTTTGAGCAAACTTTGGAAAAAATACAGGCGGCGGTTGCTTTGGCGGAAAAGCAGGAAAGGGTAGAGAATATTTTTTTTATCTGGCTGCAAGGGGAATCGGATGCTCTTGCAAAAACAGAAAAGAATATTTATCTGAGGCAGCTTATCGAGTTCAAAAATTCTTTGAAACGTAAGATCGACATAAAGCGGTTTTGTATAATTCGGGTCGGATTTTTTTCACAAGAAAAAGTATATGACCGTGCCATTATGCGCGCGCAGGAAATGGCGGCAAAAACGGATAAGGATTTTTGTATTCTTACACGTATCTGTTCAAAATTGTCTCGCAGGAAAAAGTATCTAAATCCGTATGCTGCAGGGCATTTCAACAATGAAGGGATGCACGTTA
Organism: uncultured Clostridia bacterium; assembly: GCA_944368925.1. GTDB lineage: Bacteria > Bacillota > Clostridia > Christensenellales > Borkfalkiaceae > Borkfalkia. Next base: position 111,544 of record CALVXG010000007.1, read on the forward strand.
TCGGCTGCAAAGCGGGGAAAAATTTGGGAAAATCAGCGGTGAGAGTAAGAAGAACATGAAAGAAACTTTAAAAAAACGGATTTATTCAGTGGGTTTGTATGTTTTTCTTCTGATTGCCGTCTTCTTAGTGGGTGTTTTCGGGAAAGACAAATGGTATGCGGTTTTGAGCTCGGTCATTGCAGTAATTTATCTGTTGCTTTTAAATGAAGGAATCCGTTTGGGTTATTTGCTTTGCGGGGTATATGCAGTGGCATATGGAGTCATCAGTTACCTCAATGGGTTGTATGCCGGTGCTTTTTATCATGTTTTTGTACTTCTTCCTTGCGGTATCTATCGTTTTTTTAAAAAAAAGGAAGAGCGGGAAGGACAGATTCAGTTTTTAAGGTTACGAGGTTGGATATTTTCATGCCTTGTTACGGTTATTTTAGGTGTTGCTGCTTTTTTTCTTTTGCAAAAAATCGGCGATCCTCAGCCGCTTTTAGACGGTGCAACGCTGGCTGTCAGTGTGGTTACGGCTTTTTTGATGGCACAAAAATATATTGAGATGTGGGTATTTAATTTATTCTCGTCTTTGATATATATTGCGGTGTGGACCATACAATTTTTTTCGATAGGTGTGGGATTATCCATTGTAGCTCTTCAAACGGTGGTTGCGTTCATTAATATAAGAGGCATTATACTTTGGTATCGGCAGAGTAAACATTCGCGTAAAAAAAATGATGAATGTATGCTTTGATTTAACGTCAAAGGTTTTATTCTCAGCAAATTTTTCCCCTTAAGGTGGAATTCTCTGAGCAATTCTTTCTGGTTCTCGTTTGTTACTTTCTGTCATGTGATATACGGCTCCGCAACGCGTATATCACAGCTTAAAGTTGTTTCTATCTCTCTCAAGCTCAAGCATGCGAACTTACTGCCTCTGTTGTAAATGATGTTTTCATTGTTTTTTCTGGGAGTGCCGATAGAGCGGATATAATCTCTATTGTTCCTCCCTTACTGTCAGTATCCGCTTTTTAAGGTTCTGATTCTTTGCGGTTGTATAAGCTTTTAACCATTCTGCGTATGCTTTCCCCGTTGTGGATCTTTTTTCCGCTGCTCATTCTTTTGCTGATTTTTCTTATTCTGTGCAGATTTTTAACCGTAGAGCGCAGATACTTTTTATAGATCCAACGGTAAATCATTTTGAACAAATCATTTTCATTCCGCACGGCGTTTTTGTGATCTGCTCGGATGATCACGTTTGTGAAAACTTTTCGTATATACAATTTAATACTTCACGTTTTCAGAACATCACGCGGTGGCGGTACTGTTTCGCAAGTAGTTTTTCGTTTGTGCCTTATATGGAAAATAGTTCGGGATATTCCTAAAAAAATGTGTAATTTCTCCGCAGTTCTCTTGATACTGAATTCACGTTTCTTTCGAGAAGTCTTGTGATTTCTGACAACATTTTTTTACACATTATCCTTGTAGATAACAACGTTTTTCCGTGGTAAATTTATGTAATTTATACAAATTTTTATGAAAAAATGTTGGTTTTGCGACTCTATTTTATTACAGATTTATATGAATTTTTTCTATTTGTTGCACTTAAATGTTTATTCCTTCCGCTTTTATTTGGCAAATCTTGGGGTTGGAATAAAAAAGTGGATGAGTACAAAGCATTTCAAAGTTCTCTTGTCAATGCATTTTGATGTTTTACAATGGCAGGGACGCCGTTAAGGAAAAATTGGATATATACATATGTATGCAGCGTATGTCGATGTCATGGCCGTGAATAAAATAGTTTCGAGTATAATTAACGCCGAGATTTTTGTGGACATCTAACGTTGCAGTCAGTAAACCGTCTTCGTCGCAATAGGAATCGAAAATACTCTGGATAAGAAACTCCCCGTAATTGTAACGGGGAGTTTTGTATTGTCTATAAAACCCACTTACAGATCGAGGGGGGTAAAGAGCTTAAGATGTGGACAATAAGAAACTTACGTAAAACAATGGAAGTGACTGGCAATCGCAACAAAAGTAAAACAGGAAGTCTGATGAAAAACGTAGATAGTTTAGCACACACGAAGTGAAAATATAAATCATATTGTAGTTTGCACCAAAATATTGAAGGCAAATCATGTACGGAAAGTATAAAGACGTGATAGGAAAAATATTGAGGCGAATATGCGAGAAGTCTAACGTGGTAAAAATAATTTAGATAAACGCATGTGAAGGTTATATCAATGTTTAAATATCAATTTTAATTTTATTAGGCAATGTGAGATTGCTATAAGGGGATCGGGTTGATCAAGGGGCAAAATGTAGGAATAATATATATTTTTGTCATTATTATCCGGAACGACTTGGATGGAATTGGAAAAGCGGCTTTGTGTTGCCGATTCGATTTACTTCGGAACATTATCATCAGCAGAAAAATATTCACTGCTTCGCTTCCGAATGTCCCCGGAATCATTAAAGGCAAAATTGCGGTGAATATCATCACCATAGAAGGGATTTTTTTCTTTTGAACACCCTATATGAGCGTGTTCCGTTGTGATAAAAATTTTTTCATTAAAGGTATTGACAACTCACAAATTTTGTGATAGTATAACAGTGTCCACGAAGACACATGATCACAATGCGAGGACGTTTTGAGACAAATCGGTGATTTGTCACAAACGAAGCGATAGTTTGCAATGCCATGAAAACCATTTGCCGAATGTGATAAGTGCTTTCGGGATACGGCGGGATATTGTGAAAAAGTTCCGCGCCGTCCGCCTCTTTGCTCAAGGCAAAGGAAGAGGGGCGGATCATATTTTTTGATCATGTGTCTGCGTGGACACATGGGGAGAATGTATGGTTACAAAGCAAGAAGTCGCCGGGCGTGCGGGGGTTTCCACTGCGACGGTGGGGCGGGTCATCAGCGGAAAGGGGTATGTTTCCGCGGAGGCGCGCGCAAAGGTCAATGCCGCCGTCAAAGAATTGAACTACCGCGCCAATAAGCTCGCATCCAATCTGCGAAAGAGCAAAAGCAACATCATTGCAGTCCTCGTATCAAGACTGTCACATATTTTTATGGACACTATATATTTATGCGGAAAACAGCAGGAACAAAAGAATGCTTGCCGTAGCTGCAAATGATAGACATGGGTCAATTCTTTTGCTATAATATATATATACTTGAAGTAAACACGGAAGCGGAAAATGTTCGACGGGAGATTGGAAACATTTGTCAAAGTTGCGGAATGCGGCTCGTTCACCAAAGCGGCGGACGCGCTCTTTGTTACGCCGACGGCGGTGATGAAACAGATCAACGCGCTGGAAAAGGAGCTTTCGGTGACGTTGTTTACGCGCACCAACCACGGCCTGCGCATAACGAAAGCGGGCGAAAGTTTTTTGCAGGACGCGCGCTATATCCTCGAATATCTTTCGCGCGCGGCGGAAAAGGCGCGGGAGATCGAGGGCGGCGAAAACCGCAACTCCATCCGCATAGGAACTTCGGTAATGACGCCCGCAAAGTTCATTTTAGACGTGTGGTCGGAAGTGCAGAGCCGCATGCCCACATTGAAAATCGAACTCATTCCCTTTGAAAACAACCCCGTAAATTCGGTGGAGATCCTGCGCAATCTGGGGCAGCATATCGACGTTGTGGCGGGACTGTATGACGACGAATTTCTCAAAGACCGCCGCTGCCTCGCCGCGCATATGTACGATAAAAAGATAATTTTAGCCGTTCCCGTAACGCATGCTTTGAGCGCCGAAAGGCTGATAACGCCCCAAAAGCTCGTCGGGCGGAAGGTGCTGTTCATCCGCCGCGGGTGGAACAGATATATCGACGAACTGCGCGACGATCTGGAAGCCGCGGGCGTGCAGACGGAAGATTTTGCAATGTTCAACATAACCGCTTACAACCGCGCCGTCGCCGAAAACACTCCCATCATCACCGTGGAGGGCTGGGAGGACGTGCATCCCCTGTTAAAACTCATCCCCGCAAGCTGGGAAAACAGCATCCCCTTCGGCGTGTTCTATTCGCCCAAACCTACGCGGCTCGTCAAAAAGTTTATCGATCTTTTAAGCTCCGTTGCCGCAAAATAAAAATTATTTCGTAACGCAAAGCGCCGCGCTTTCAAAGTGAAAGCGCGGCGCTTTTATATGTTTTGCATTTACTAACAGTTCACACGATGAACTTTTTTGCTATTCCCTTTTGAAAAGCGTTGCGGTATAATATAGCCGTAAATCAAAGGGAGGTTTATCATTATGGAATATGTAACGCTTTCTAACGGTGTAAAAATGCCCCAACTCGGCTACGGCGTGTATCAGGTGACGAGGGAGGAGTGCGAGCGGTGCGTTTCGGACGCGCTCGAGGTCGGCTACCGCCATATCGACACGGCGCAGTCCTACTTCAACGAACAAGAGATGGGAAACGCCGTAAAAAAATCGGGCATCCCCCGCGAAGAACTCTTTATCACCACCAAGGTGTGGATAGAGCACTACGGCCACGACGAATGCAGAAAGTCCGTCCTGCAATCGCTGCAAAAATTGCAGCTCGACTATATCGACCTCGTTCTTCTTCACCAGCCGTTTTCCGATTATTACGGCGCGTGGCGCGCTCTGGAAGAGCTGTATGCCGAAGGCAGGCTGCGCGCGATCGGCGTTTCAAATTTCCTGCCAGACAGACTGGTCGATTTGTGCAGCTTTTCGCGCATAAAGCCCATGGTCAATCAGGTGGAAACGCACCCGCACGATCAGCAGAAGACCGCGCATGAATGGATGAAAAAGTACGGCGTGGTGCACGAGGCGTGGGCGCCCTTCGGCGAGGGCCGCGGAGGCCTGTTCACCGACCCCGTGCTTACGAAAATCGGCGCAAAGTATGGCAAGACGGCGGCGCAGGTCATCCTTCGGTGGCACTTGCAGCGCGGCATCGTCGTCATCCCCAAATCGACGCACAAAGAGCGCATGGCGGAAAACCTGAACGTGTTCGATTTCGCTCTTTCCGATGAGGACATAAAAGCAATCGCCGCGCTCGACAAGGAGCAGTCGTCCTTCTTCTCCCACACCGACCCCAACATGGTGGAATGGTTTGTCAAGATCGTGGAAGAGCGCAAAGGCGCAACGGAAGATAATGCCAAGAAAAATTGGTAAACGGCTTTGCCGCAAGGAGAAAAGATCATGAAAAAGTTTTTAATTATTCTTTTGAGCCTTGTATTGAGCGTGTCCATGTTTGCGTTTGCCGCCTGCTCCGATACGCCCGCCGATGACGATCCGCAAACGGGCAACGAACAGACGGGCGACGACGGACAGGACGGTACCCAACCCGACGGCGACGATGAAAACACGGGCGACGACACGACGGAAGCGCAGCCGCCCCACACGGCGGGCGATCCCGACAGCGACACTCTCGTGGTCTACTTCTCGTGGTCGAGCTCGCAGAACACAGAGCATATGGCGGAATACATTGCCGAAGCTACGGGCGGCTATCTCGTTGAGATCGTACCCGAAGAGCCGTATATGGGCAGCTATAACGACGTGGCCTACGGCAGAGCGCAGGAAGAGGCAGAGCAAAACGCCCGCCCCGCCGTTTCGCAGGCAACTTACGACCTCATCGACCTGCAAAAATACGACACCGTGCTCGTCGGATACCCCATCTGGTGGCACACCGCGCCCATGGTTGTCGGCACCTTTTTGGAGCATTACGACTGGACGAACAAAGATATTTATCCATTCTCGCAGTCTGCATCCATGGATGAGGAACAATTCGCCCAATCCGAACAATTTGTACGCGACTGCGCCGAAAACGCGACAGTTCACGACGGTTTATTCGTCCGTCCGAGCGCAACGCAGGCAATCGACGCATATCTTGCCGAAAACGGACTTTTGGGCGAAACTTCTGAAACGCCGGAGGAGCCGCAAGAACCTGTCGGTGAGGCGACCCAAAGCCTTACTTATGAACGGTATGAAGAGGGATATGCCGCTGGGAAAGGGAAAACCGTGAGCCGCAAATCGTATCGCAAGGCAAATTCTACGCTTTTTGCGAGCGCAAAGGCATTCGCTTTGAAGAACGGTAACCCCCATGTCAAATGCTCTTGACCGCAAAATGTAACATTCTTTCTGCCAAAACTGTCACATATTTTTATGGACACTTTGATAAATACTGATGTGATGTTTTTATCAGAATTTTATTGCATTACATT
>CALVXG010000008.1 GCA_944368925.1 uncultured Clostridia bacterium
TTCAAGGACGAGGACGAAGCGGAACAGTTCGTGGAAGAACACTTCAACAGGCTGAGCCGCAACCGCTGGGAGCGGTACAAACGAATGATCCGGCGCGGCTATACCAATAGATGGAATTTCTTCTGCACTTATACGTTCGATTCAAAGAAACATACGGAAGACATTTTCCGCAGTTCACTGATGAATACGCTCTATCACCTTTCATCACGGCGCGACTGGCGGTATATGGGCGCATGGGAACGCGGAGAGTTGGGAGAACGGCTACATTTCCACGCGCTTACCTACATACCCGAGGGTCAGATGCCCGGCGAACTGGAAGAGCATGAGGATTACAGCACTAAACGGCACAGGCGAGAAAAGAGCATACAGAACAGCTTTTTTAATGAGCGGTTCGGACGGAGCGATTTTTCGGCGGTCAAAAACGCCTATGAGGTCGCTGACAGCATCAAATATATGCTCAAATATATCAGCAAGAACGACGAAAAGATCGTGTATTCGCGCGGGCTGAAAACCTACTTTGTGTCCGACGTTTTGGACGAGGATGTACTCTGCCGCATGGGAGACGAAGAACATGGCTTTAAGTATATCCTTGCCCAAAACTTCACCTGTATCTCGGACGGCGAGATCATGGGTACGGTCAGCCCGGAAGTGATCGAGAAAATGCCGAAGGCAAACTAATCTTTTGTCTTTCGGACGGAGAGTGTAAACGGAAACGCCCTTCCCGTCAAGGGCAAGGTGCATTGCCTTCGGCAACCCTTGACGGGAAGCAATAAACAGAACGGATAAGGGAAAGGCCTTGCGTTTCCGTTTGTTTTTTCTCCGTCGAAAGACAGAAAAAAATCGAAAGGAGGATAATTGAATGAAGAATATTTATAGCAGCGTTGAGGAATACGAGAAGAATTGCTATCTCTTTGCCCCGTCTATCAGCAGGCGGGAAAAGGTTGGCAAGCAGACTTATTACGTCCGCAGGTATTTCCGCGGAGGTAAAGACTTCGAGAGGACAATGGAACAGCTTGCGGTAAATCAAGTCAATAAAGCGGCGAGGTAAACGTATGAAACAAAAGCATTATATCGCAGGATTATATTACAGGCTTTCTCAAGAGGACGAACGTCAAGGCGAATCGGTATCCATCGACAACCAAAGGACGATGCTCCGCAAGTATGCCGAAGAACACGGTTTCGAAATCCATGACGAATACATAGACGACGGCGTATCCGGTACGACGTTCGACAGACCGGAAGTGCAGCGACTTTTGGACGACGCAAAGACGGGCGTTGTCAATACCATCATCGTCAAAGACCTTTCGAGGTTCGGCAGAAATTACATCGAGGTCGGGCAATACGTAGACTATGTGTTTCCGGCGTTCGGTATCAGATTTATCGCCATACAAGATAACGTAGACACGGAAAACCGTGACAGTAACGCAATGGAAATGATGCCCATTATGAACGTGTTTAACGAGTGGCACGCCGCCAATACCAGCAAGAAGATACGCGCCGTCAGGCGTTCCAATGCTCTTGCTGGGATATACAGCGCGAAGAAAGCGACTTACGGGTATCTGAAAGGCACGGACAAAAAGCGGACGCCCGTCATTGACGAGGAAACCGCGCCCGTAGTCCGCCGCATATTCGAACTGTACGCAGCGGGAACAAGTCCCAAAAACATCGCAGATATCCTGAATGCAGAGAATATTCCTTCCCCGGGAAAGCTGGCTTATGAAAGGCTGGGGCATAAAGGCCGCCCGAACGAAATGCGGCTTTGGTGCGAAGTCAGTATCAGGTTTATGCTGAACAATATCATGTACATAGGGCACCTACCCATGTTGCAGGAAACGACGGTTTCATACAAAAACCATAAGCGGCAAGCCAAAGACAGGAGCGACTGGGTGATCACCTACAATAACCATGAGCCTATCATCTCGCAAGAATTGTGGGACAGGGTGCAGGAACGGCAGAAACATATGGCACAGGGCAGAAAAACGAGATCGGGATACATCCACCCGCTTTCCGGCTTTCTCGTATGTGCAGACTGCGGGAGCAAACTGAAAATGAGCGGGCATAGCAATAAAGCTAAAACGGAATACCAATATCACTTCAACTGCGGTCTCCACTTGCGGTACGGGAAAACGCTGTGTTTCTCGCATTATATCCCTGCAAAAGATATAGAGGCAATCGTACTGAACGATATACGGACGATGGCGCAGCGGATCGTCCTTGATGAGAAGACCATTCGTGAAGATTTTATACGACACAATGCAGATCTTGCCGATAAAGCGGTAAAAACCGCCAAGAAGGAATTGCAGGGAAAACGCAAACGTACGGAAGAATTATCCCGCCTGATGCAGGTCGCTTACGAAGACAGGCTAAAAAGCAAAATGCCTGAGGATATCTGTATCAGCTTCATACAGAAATATTCCGAGGAACAGAAAAGGCTTGAAACCGAAATCGCGGAGCTTGAGGGAAAGCTGGCAGAAACGGAGAATACAATGCAGAGCGCCGATGAGTTTATACGGAATATAAAGAAATATCTTGACGCACCGGAACTTACCCGCGAAATGTGCTATGAGCTTTTAGACTGTGTAGTGGTCGGAGGGCTGCCGAAAATAACAGGCAAAGAGCGCGTGATAGATATTGTCTATAAAGTCGATATCGCTTCCGTTCTGCGCTACAAACTTAATAATACCAATAACTAACGATCAAGTGTATGAGCCTATCCGCCCATACACTTTTTCCTTGTCTACCCCCTTACTTTTGAAGTATCCATAAAATTACTTTGCAACGCTGACATACTCTGATGAATTGCATACGGAGGAAAGTTTCAAAAATGGCGTTAAGATTTGCCTGCGTAACCTATGTTATCGTTGCGGCTGGAAGTATATAGGCGTATGGGAACGTTCGCCCGAAAAGAAGCGGCTGCACTTTCACGGTATATTTTATATCCCCGAGGGAACGATGCCCGGGAAAATGATAGACGTCAACGATTATAATTTCAAGTCGAAGAGAAGGTGTGTAACGCACCAAAATACTTATTTTAACGAGAGGTTCGGGCGTTCGGATTTTGAAGAGATAGTGGACAGCGGCATATTGGGCGAGGCTATGGCGTATATCATGAAGCATATTGAAAAGAGCGGGGAGAGGATCGTATATTCCAAAAATCTGCCGCAGTTTTTCTTGTCCGATATTATGGATTGGGATATCGTCTGTCCGTACGGCGAGGAGGAGCGCAAGTTCATTTTGTCCGACAAATTCGGTAATAAGCAGGTGCGCACGAGCTGGAACGAGGAAGAAGAGGAATGGTATTTTTCCGTTGTTGACGTTGTTGCGGTATTGACGGATAGCGTCAATCCTACCGATTACCTGAAAAAGATGCGCAAGCGCGATCCTGAACTGAATACGTACATAGGGACAAATTGTCCCCAGGTAGAAATGCGCGGCGATAGCGGAAAAAAGAGAAAAGTGCTTGCCGCAAGCACCAAGGGCGTGCTTCGTATCGTGCAGTCCATTCCGTCACCCAAAGCCGAGCCGTTCAAGATGTGGCTGGCGCAGGTGGGAAGCGAGCGTCTGGATGAAATAGCCGACCCGGAAAAAGCAGTCTTGCGCGGGGCGGAGTTTTACCGCGCAAAGGGATATACGGAAGGCTGGATCAATCGGCGCTTGCAGACCATTGAAATGCGTAAGGAACTTACGGATGAATGGAAGGTGCGCGGGATAGACAGCAGTCGTGACTATGCTATACTTACAAACGAGATGACGCGGGCATGGAGCGGAATGTCGGTGCAGGAATATAAGGCGTTGAAGGGGCTGAAAAAAGAAAATCTGCGCGATAATATGACGAATATAGAACTCGTTCTGAATATGCTTGCAGAAGTCACGACGACGGCGATTTCAAAGCAGGAACAGCCCGAAACATTTAATGAAAATAAAGCCGTGGCAAGGCGCGGCGGGAAAGTCGCAAAGAATGCGCGTGACGATATCGAAGCGCAGCTGGGGCAGTCCGTTATTTCGCCGCTCAATGCCACGGATAAGCCGGCGCTGGAAGTAAAAACGCCGGAAGAGGATGGCGGCGCAAAGTAGAGCGAATGTCCGTAAGGATTAAAATGCGTTAATAAAACGGAAAGCCGCGCGGCGGAAAAACAGGGCGATTCGCCAAGCGGTTCAGCGGCGAATGCCCTGCCGCCGCGCTTCGTCGCATCAAACTTTGCTTTGAGCAATGCGTCTGTTGCCGCATTGCAAGTTCGCTCCGTTGCTGCTCCTCTTCCCAAAAAGTTCTGCGATACTTTTTGGGAGCCCTGTGTTCAGTTTTTCCGTCGGTTCGTCCGTTGCGACGTGCGCCCGTATACGGCGGCGCGGAGCGCCGCCGTATACGGGCGCACGTCGCAATCTCACAGGGTAATCGCAGGACACCTGAAAGTCACCGTAAAGTCATGTCAAAAGTCGCATAAAAAACAGGCGTTTTTTTGCAGAAAAATGAAACGAATGCAAGCAAATGTTTGACTCGTTTTTAAGGTCGTAGGAATGGCGTCAGGGCCGCGAGAAAATCGCCGGCGATGAAGTTTATTGTTGACGTGGCTGTTGCCGTTATACGGCTTTTCAAAGCGTTTTAATAAGACGCTATCTTTTGAGAGGTGAAAAGAGGAGGATTTCATGCAAAAAGGCAACCGTAATGTAACGATTGCCTTTCAGAAAAGTATGAAGTTTTGGAGCATATCTCAGTACGCGCCGTTAAGGTTATAGTATCTCTGACGTATGCTTGCTTTGCGGTGATTGATTGTTCCTCTGCCGATGCCGAGTTCGGCGCAGACTTCGCCTTGTTTCATACCGTTCATGTAGCAGTTCAGGATAGCAAGTTCCAAAGCGGATAACTGCAACGCGCCTACAAGTTCATCATATTTGCCGTAATCCGTTTGCTCATGTTCGAAGCAGTTTACGGGATCCATTGGCAGGGCTTTATAGTCCGTGAAGTCTATGGATTCAACGACAGTTCCGCGCCTGTCCGGTCTGTTGCGAAGAAGATTGATGAAGTGGTCTACCTCACGATAGCAGGCAAGTTTGATAGATATTTCTTTTCCTTGTTTGTCTTTACCGTAAATTTCAGATGCCTTTCTGCCTGTAAATTGATACAGAAAGCAGATTGCCGTTTGCGCTACGTCATAGCCGTCCGACACGGTATAATCTATCTCGCTCATATGGTGCAGGTCTTTGATCAGACCGATATACAGCCTGTCCGCCACTTTCATATCGAACTTCTTGACGGTACGGAGCGCTTGTAATGCTATCATTTCACCCATGAGTTTGACGTTCTCGGCGGAGATAGGCTCATCAAAGAGTTCACCTTCGTTGCGATACTTTCCGTTTGAGAACTTGGTTACCAACATTTCCATCTTTACACCTCTGAATTTGTATTTGCCTTTTTCGGGCAACAGGCGGAGGTGCATAGGACGGTAGAGATAAGGCGTCTTTTCTGTCGGTCTGAGGAAGTCAACGGGACAAAGGAAAATCCTGCATGATTGTTATTGATAAGATTTGATACAGTAAAAAAGCCAAGCGTTGGGGCGCTTGGCTTTCATATTATTTGGAAGAGTGAGCGTTTTGAGCGGGATTTTCCGACCGTTGACTTGCGCGAGGAACTATGCTACCATAGCCGACCCGAAAAGGCAAATTCAGAGATTTTAGTAAACATAGCATGAAGCCGACAGCAATTTGCTGCCGGCTTTTACTTTGCAATCCTTCGTTTTTCCATTTGTTCTACTGGGGTTGGAATAGCGGACGGATATCTGTTTATGTGGCTGCGGGAAGAAAACCGTATCGTGCTCGTGCAGAAAGGGGAGGACAAAAACGGCGAAGCAACGTATACCATTACATATCCCGATCAGTATGTGGACGGGGAGACGTATTCGGGAGACGATGTCGGCTCTGGCTACAAACTGGAGATGCTGAACTACGTGCAGATCGAGACGGATAAAGAGACAGTGGAATCGATCATAGACGGTTCGAGCGGCATTGTCGTAAACGAAAGCGGAGCTTCGGCAGCTTTGAGTACGGCGTCGGCAACCAATCCGCTGACGATCGAGATCGGGACAGGCATTGACGCGAGCGCGACGGCGGACGAGAAGAGAGAGGCGGTCGCCACGCAGATGGCATCGGTGGCGGCGATCGTAAACGGTACGTTTACCGAGGCGAATTCTTTGGAAAACGTGACGCTTGCGCTCCCTGCGGAAGTGGATATGCTGGGCAAGGTCTGGGCGCCGATCGGCGATTCGCTGGCGCATCCGTTCGCGGGTACGGTGGCACCGCAAGAAGAGGGTCAACAGGCCGTGGTCAAAAACCTTTCTTCGGAAGGGTATACGGTCAACATCGACAATATTACGACGCTTGCATCCGGGCAGGCGGGCGTTTCGTACAGGTTTATCGGCGTGATGAGCGGCGGTACGGTTGAAAATATTACGCTGGAAAGCGTGCATATCGATCTGTCTTCGACGGGCATCGAGATGGGCGCGCTGGTCGGATTGGTTAACGGGAAAGACAGCACGGCGGCCGATTATATGGGCGACGTGGTCATCCGTAATTGCACGGTCGGCAAAGAGAACGGCGACGATTACGTCTACGGGCGCTCCAAAGTGGGCGGCGTTGTGGGCTGCCTGGAGCTCAAAGTGGGGCAAAATGCCACGATCGAAGGATGCGTCAATTATGCGGCCGTAAAAGCGGCAGATCAATCGGGCGATCAAGTCCGTGCGGGCGGCATTGTGGGAGCATGGCTTGCCGCAAAAACGAAAGAGGGTGGCATACAGACCATAACCAACTGCAAAAATTACGGGGCGGTGACTTCGCGCGATCATGCCGGCGGAATTTTGGGACATATTTATTCCGGATGGGATAAAGGTTCGTTGTTGGAGATCGAAAATTGCTTTACGGTAACAGCCCTCACGACGACGGGTGCGGAAACATATCCCGGTATGATGGTGGGACGGTGGCAGGATGATGCGATCGTAATAATAAGGAATTGTGGCTTTTTGACTGAAATTGGGGCGAATGTAACCAATATCACGAGTTTTGACATGAAAAACCGTGATACAAACGCCATCGGCTTAATTCGTCCGGGAAGAAAAACTTTGACGATAGAGAGCGGCTCTGAGAAAGTTACGTATTCTTTGTTTACGCCAGATAATGAAAACTGGGTAACATCTGCAGATATAGTTACCCCCGAAGCGACGGCATAACACGCAGTAATAAAACAAAAAAGCGCCCGTCGGAGTTTTTGCTCCGACGGGCGCTTTCTGTTAAAGTGATTTCTATTATAAAAGCATTGCACACGGTTTGATATAGAAAGGGAGCCGACGGCGCAAAATGTGCGCCGTCGGCTCCCTTTAAAGAAAACCGTTGGCTTCTTTCGGCAAAAAGGACCGAGCGCCCGCAAAGGTTGTGGGCGCTCGGCAGATTTTCGTTCAGACGCTCAGATATTGAGAAGGCGCAGAATATGTTTGGAAACGATCATAAGGATCAGATCGATGAGCCAGATAATGTTCCAACCAAAAATAATGCGCAAGATCGCCGCAACGATTTTCCCCTCCAAAAGCCTGGTGACAAAGCCGCAGATCAGTGACGTCACGGGAATGATCGCGAGGATCACGCTGACGATGTAACTTAATCCGAAGTAGTCGCTTGTTTTTTTAGCCATGGTCATATTCTCCTTTTATGAAGTTTATTTGATAACACTATTATACTACGCGCGCGGGGAAAAGTCAATGACTGATTTTGAGAAAAAGGCAGGGGGTGAAAAGACTGCGGCTTTTTGTTATAGTAAGTATAAATTTTCGTGATAACAAAAATATCTGAAAATGATTTGACAAACGGAATGGGATTGCATATAATAAAACCATGATAAACAGCAAGGGCGCTGTGAGTGAATGTTTTCAGAAGGCAGGAACTCACGGCGTTTTTGTTTAGAATGAGTTTGAGCAAAAAGGAAAGAGGGCCTGTGGAGGCAAAGGAGAAGAAGGAAATGAAGATCCCTGAAATTTTCGGAGAGAGCGTATTTAATTTGCAGGTGATGCAGGATAAACTTCCGAAAGACGTATTCAAGTCGCTGAAGAAGACGATAGACGAAGGTTTGCCTTTGGACACGTCGATTGCGGGCATTGTGGCGAACGCGATGAAAGACTGGGCGGTCGAGAAAGGCGCGACGCATTTTACGCATTGGTTCCAGCCGATGACGGGAATCACGGCGGAGAAGCATGACGGGTTTATTTCTCCCGTGAAAGACGGAAAAGTCATCATGGATTTTTCCTGGAAAGAGCTTGTGATGGGCGAGCCGGACGCATCTTCCTTCCCGAGCGGGGGTGTGCGTGCGACGTTTGAAGCGCGCGGCTACACGACGTGGGATCCGACGTCTTTTGCGTTCATCAAAGACAAGACGCTCTGCATTCCGACGGCGTTCGTGTCGTACAGCGGCGAAGTTCTGGATAAAAAGACGCCTCTTCTCAAGAGTATGCGTGCGTTGAACAAGCAGGCGCTGCGTATTCTTCGTCTGTTCGGCAATACGACGGCGAAGCGCGTATTCCCGACGGTGGGGGCGGAGCAGGAATATTTCCTGATCGACCGCAAGATGTACGATGCGCGTAAAGACCTTGTCTTCTCGGGCAGGACGCTGTTCGGAGCGAAACCTCCGAAGGGCCAGGAGCTGGAAGATCATTACTTCGGGCCGATCAAACTGCGTGTAAGCGCGTTCATGCACGATCTGGACATCGAGCTGTGGCGTCTGGGCATTCTTGCCAAGACGGAGCACAACGAAGTTGCGCCCGCGCAGCACGAGGTCGCACCGATCTTCACCATTACGAACGTGGCGTCCGACCAGAACCAGCTGATGATGGAGACGATGAAAAAAGTTGCCGCGAAGCACGGTCTGTACTGCCTGCTGCATGAAAAACCGTTTGCGGGCGTAAACGGTTCGGGCAAACACAACAACTGGTCCATGAGCACGGACACGGGTCTGAACCTTCTCGATCCCGGTTCGACGCCTGCGGAAAACAGCCAGTTCATCACGTTCCTGCTCGCCGTTGTGAAAGCGGTGGACGAACACCAGGATTTGCTGCGTTTGTCCGTGGCGAGTGCGGGCAACGACCATCGTCTGGGCGCGAACGAAGCGCCTCCCGCGATCGTTTCCATGTACGTGGGCGACGAGCTTGCGGCTGTGATCGACGCGCTGGAAAAAGACGTCAAATACAACGGAAAGGGCAAACAGGTCATGAAACTGGGCGTGGATACGCTGCCCGATCTTCCCAAGGACGCGACCGACCGTAACCGTACGTCTCCGTTTGCGTTCACGGGCAACAAATTCGAATTCCGTATGTTGGGTTCCACGTTCTCCATTGCGGGCCCGAACATCATCATCAATACGATCGTGGCGGACGAACTGCGCCAGTTTGCGGATGAGCTGGAAGGCGCAAAAGATCTGAACGCGGCGCTGCACGAACTGGTTTCGCGGACGATCAAGGAACACAAACGCATTATCTTCAACGGCAACAACTACACCGAAGAGTGGACGAAAGAGGCGAAACGCCGCGGGCTTCTGAATCTTCGCAATACTGCGGAAGCGCTCCCGTATTTCGCTTCGAAAGAGAACATCGAGCTGTTTGAACGCAACGACGTGTTCACGGAGCGCGAAGTCCGTTCCCGTACGGAGATCATGCTCGAAAATTACGCCAAAGTCCTCACCATCGAGGCTCTGACGATGATCGAAATGGGCAAGAAGGATATCTTCCCCGCGGTCGAAAGCTATATCAGCGAGCTGTGCTCGGTCGTATCGGCAAAGAGCGGCATGGGCGCTTCCTGCGAGGCGGAAAAAGAACTCATCAAAAAACTTTCCGCTTCCAACGAGGCTATGTACTTCAAGATCGGCGAGATCGAGAAACTCCTGGTCGACGTCAAAGAGATCACGGACGTCGAAAAAGCGGCGCACTTCTTTGCGGATAAGATCATCCCCGCTATGCAGGAGATGCGCGCTTACGCCGACGATATGGAAGTCAATACGGCGAAAAAATACTGGCCGTTCCCGACTTACGGCGACATCCTCTTCAGCGTCTGATCGTAAATTGCTTCGCTTGTCCGCATTTCGCGGCAGGCAGCGTAACGAAAAATTTTCCTCCCTTTCATCGTGCGCCGTCTGCGCTTGAAAAGACGGCGCACGGCGGAACGGGCCGGAAGGGCACGGACGTTTCGTCCGGAAAACAGGCCAGCCTTCGGCTGTCCGTGAATTGAAAATTCGCAATGGCGCGGTACGGAATTTTTCCCGCAAGTGTTTTTCAGTAAGCATTTGCAGCCGCGCCCTTTTTATTTTGTTTCCTTATTACAATTTAACATAAAGGAGTCAAAACTATGGAAGGCATCTATGGATCCACAGGCGTATGGTTCCTGATCGGGGCGATACTGGTGTGGTTTATGCAAGCGGGCTTTGCGATGGTGGAAACGGGTTTCACGCGTGCAAAGAACGCCGGCAACATCATCATGAAGAACCTGATGGACTTCTGTCTCGGGACGATCGTATTCGTTCTGCTCGGGGCGGGTCTGATGATGGGGGAAGACGCGTTGTTCGGCCTGGTCGGTATTCCGAACCTCGACCTGTTCTCGGATTTTGCGAACTATGACTGGTCGACGTTCTTCTTCAACCTTGTGTTCTGCGCGACGACGGCGACGATCGTATCGGGCGCGATGGCAGAACGCACGAAGTTCTTGTCTTATTGCATTTATTCGCTGGTGATCAGTGCGATCGTGTATCCGATCGAAGCGCACTGGGCATGGGGCGGCGGCTGGCTGACGAACGAGATTTTCGGGGTCACGTACATTGATTTTGCGGGTTCTTCGCTCATTCACATGGTCGGCGGCATTTCTTCCTTTATCGGGGCTCTGATCCTCGGGCCGCGGTGGGGGAAATATTTGGACAAAGACGGCAAGCCGACTTTGATCCGCAAGGAAGTGAAATTTATCCGTGCGATTCCCGGTCATAACCTGACGATCGGCGCGCTGGGTGTGTTTATTCTTTGGTTCTGCTGGTACGGATTCAACGGTGCGGCGGCGGGCGACATCACGCAGCTGGCACAGATCCTCGTGACGACGACGGTTGCGACGGCTTCGGCGACCTGCGCGACGATGATCTTTACCTGGATCCGCAACAAAAAGCCGGACGTTTCGATGACGCTCAACGGATCCCTTGCGGGTCTGGTTGCGATCACGGCGGGCTGCGCGGTGGTTGACGTGGTAGGTTCCTTCTTTATCGGCGTTGTGGCGGGCATTCTGGTCGTCGTGGCGGTCGAAGTGATCGACAAGAAGTTCCATGTGGACGATCCTGTCGGTGCGATTGCGGTACACGGCTGCAACGGTCTGTGGGGCACGATCGCGTGCGGTCTGTTCTCGACGAGCACGGGTCTGTTCTATACGGGCAGCTTTGCACAGCTGGGCGTGCAGATCATCGGTATCCTGGCGATCGCCGCTTGGACGATCGTTTGCATGATCGGTCTGTTCCAGCTCCTCAAACACACGGTCGGCCTGCGTGCGTCGAAGATCGAAGAGACGGAAGGTCTCGACAAGCACGAACACGGTCTGCCGAGCGCGTATGCAGATTTCGCGGCGGTTCCTCTTGCGGCGGAAATGCTCGATCCCGAAGGCGTTCCTTCCCCGGTGGAAGGGGTTCCCGTTCTCGATACTTCCTCGGCGGCTGTGGCGCCTGAGCTGAAACAGAGCGCGAAGGAAGCGAAGATGACGAAAGTAAGCATTCTGACCAAACAGTCCAAGTTCGAAGACCTCAAGACGGCGCTCGCCGAAATCGGCGTGACGGGTCTCACGGTGACGCAGGTTCTCGGCTGCGGCGTACAGAAAGGCGCGAGCGAATATTACCGCGGCGTCAAGGTCGACATGGATCTTTTGCCGAAGGTCAAGGTAGAAGTGGTCGTCAGCAAGGTGCCTGTTGCGGAAGTCGTTGCGGCGGCAAGAAAAGCGCTCTACACGGGTCATATCGGCGACGGCAAGATCTTCGTATACGATGTGGAAGACGTCGTGCGTGTCCGTACGGGCGAATCGGGATACGAAGCATTGCAGGATCCCGAAGCCAAAGACTGAGTTATTGCAAACAGACGGGCGGGGAAACGCGCTTTTAAGGAAGAAATTCAAAAGAGCGCGCCGCCGTGTCTTATAAATTAAGATCACACTGCTCTCTCATAGATATCAGGGCGCCCCTTCGCTTCGGCGAAGGGGCGCCTTGATTTTAATGAAAAAAAGCTTGTTCAAAAAACTCGGGAAGCATATTTGCGCGAAACCGTGTTTTGAAATCGCAGATCATCCGAACGGCGTCACCGTTTTTCGGGGGAATCGGAACCGTCCTCATGCGGCGGTTTGTCTTGTGTCGTGCCGTTCGGGTTATCCGTGTTGTCCGCAATTTCATCGCTGTCTTGTTTTTCCTGCCATTCCCGAATGGTTCTGCGTATTTTTTCGCGGCGTTTTTCGGAGGGAAGAAGCGCGGGGAATGCTTTGGCAAGGCGGCTTTTTTCGATTTTGTCGTACAGAACGTCTGTACGTTTTGCATTGCGGTAACGAATGGTTTCCATGACGCGCGCGCCGTTTTCTTTCAGGTTCTCCAGCTTTTTGCTGCCGGTTTGGCGCATTTCTGTGAATTTTTTCACGCTTTTTTCGGTAGCGTGCGAGAGGGCGCCGCCAAGTGCGTCCGAGCCCAGCCGCAGCGCCGCATTGATTTTTTGCAGTTCTTTGAGCCGTTTGCCGAGTGCCGAGATCTGCAGCAGGGTGAAGACGAGGTCGATTGCAAAGGCGGCTGCGCAGATTCCGAGGAGAATGTATCCCGCAAGGAGAGGAAGATGGCCGAGCAGCGCGGCAAACGTAGGCTGGACGCCGTAAAGAACGGCGATGGCGGCAATGCCCCAGAGCAGGGACATTTCGGGACAGATAAAACCGCCGATATTGAATTTTCTGTCCGAGTAATCCCACCATTTTTTGTGAAAGATCTTTTCCAGCAGAAAGCCGGTCAGAAATTCTAAAACGGAACAGAGGATCACGGAAACGAAGAAGACGGCCCACGGATATTCTTTTAACGGGGTAAGGCAGAGCAGCAGTAAAGCGACTCCCGTGCCGTAGATGGGGCAGACGGGGCCGTTCAGAAATCCGCGGTTGACAAATTTTCCCGTTTTGAGCGTTGCGAAGATCACTTCGCTGCACCAACCGAGAAAGGAATAGAGAAAGAAGAAAACAAACAGTTCGTAGAGACTGAAAGAACCTAAAAAAATATGGGACATAAAAACTCCTGTGATTTTCAGACAGAGATAAGCGCGCAAAGCCGACAAACGAACAAGGTGACACGGTAAATGAAGGGCTATGAGCGGGCAGAGCGCGGCGGTCTCGGTGATTCGGGTGCCGAAAACGAAAGGGGCGGCAACCGTCGAAAGAAAGTCTGATTTTGTCAAAGTATAGCATAAAGAGGAGAAAAAGACAAGGCATTACAGAAAAAATGACAGAAACTACAAACTTAACTTGCGCTTATAGCAAGTATTCAAAATGTCGAAACATCGAATTGGGACGTTGTGCTTGACGGTAAAACGGGATCTGCATTATAATAGAAAAGAATTCGAAACAAGCGCCTATTTGGCGTATGGCATGGGAGAGGAAAAGATGCTGATGCGGGAAGGACAATTCAGGAATCCGTCGGGCTGTGCGATATCGGGAATCATAGACCGCAGCGGAAAGAGAATGAGCGGGCAGTTGATGATTGACTCGATCGCGGTGATGCATGACCGTTCGAACGGGTTGGGGGGTGGATTTGCCGGGTACGGCATTTATCCGCATTATAAAGATTTTTACGCGTTTCACCTGTTTTATGACAGAGAGAGTGCGCGTTCGGAGACGGAAGCGTTTTTGGGCAGGCATTTTGAGATTGCGTACTCGTCGCAGATTCAGACGCGCAAAATTCCTGCGATCACGGACGAGCCGCTCATTTACCGTTACTTTGTGTCGCCGCTTCCGAGAAAGCTGGCGGACAGTCATCTGGACGAGCGCGAATATGTGGCGCGGTGTGCGAACCGTGTGAACGTACAGATCAACGGTGCGTATGTTTTTTCGTGCGGAAAGAACATGGGTATCTTCAAGGGCGTAGGGTTCCCGGAGGACATCGGGCGCTACTACCGTCTGGAAGAATACGAAGGATATGCGTGGACGTGCCACGGCAGGTATCCGACAAATACGCCGGGCTGGTGGGGCGGCGCGCATCCGTTCGGGCTTTTGGACTATTCCATCGTGCACAACGGTGAAATTTCCTCGTACGACGCGAACCGCCGTTACATTGAAATGTTCGGCTATAAATGCACGCTGCAGACGGATACGGAAGTCATCACGTACATTATCGATTATCTGGTGCGCAAGCGCGGGCTGACGCTGCAGGAGACGGCGCACGTGATTGCGGCGTCCTTCTGGTCGACGATTCAGGACAAGGAAGAGACGGCGCGCGAGCAGGAGACGCTGTTGCGGCGCATGTTCCCTTCGCTTTTGGTGACGGGGCCGTTCTCCATCATACTCGGGTACACGGGCGGACTGATGTCGCTGGGCGACCGTCTGAAACTGCGTTCGATGGTGTGTGCGGAGAAAGGAGACGTGGCGTACATGGCGAGCGAGGAGAGCGCGATCCGCGCGATCCAGCCGAATCCCGACAAGGTGTTTTCACCTGCGGGCGGCGAGCCTGTTATCTATGAGCTGTACGATAAGGAGAGCGTGCAATGAACATTTACATACAGCCGGAATACGAAGTCGTACGGGACAGGGATCGCTGCATTGCCTGCCGCGTATGCGAGCGACAGTGCGCGAATCTTGTGCACTCTTACGATGCGGAAACGGGCAAAATGCAGGCGGACAGCACGCAATGCGTGAACTGTCATCGCTGCGTGTGCGTATGCCCGACGCACGCTTTGAAGATCGTAAAATCGGACGATACCTATAAAATCAACGGCAACTGGGATAATCAGACGATCAACGAAGTGTACCGCCAGGCGAACAGCGGCGGCGTGCTTCTCTCGTCGATGGGAAATCCGAAAGATTATCCTGTTTTCTGGGACAAAATGCTGATCAATGCGTCGCAGGTTACAAACCCGCCCATCGATCCGCTGCGTGAACCGATGGAAACGCAGCTGTGGCTCGGAAAGCGCACGGCGAAGATCGAGCGCGACGAAAAGGGCAGACTGAAAAATACGTTGGCTCCGCAGCTGAAGCTCAAAGTTCCGATCATGTTCTCGGCAATGAGTTACGGTTCGATCAGCTACAACGCGCACGAATCGCTGGCACGGGCGGCGGAAGAGCTGGGAACGTATTACAATACGGGCGAAGGCGGTCTGCACAAAGATTTTTACAAATACGGAAAGAACACGATCGTACAGGTAGCGTCGGGGCGGTTCGGGGTCTACAAAGACTATCTGGACGCGGCGGCGGCGATCGAGATTAAGATGGGGCAGGGTGCGAAGCCGGGTATCGGCGGACACCTTCCCGGAGCGAAAATTTCGGCGGATGTTTCCGAAACGCGCATGATCCCGCAAGGGGTGGACGCGATTTCGCCTGCGCCGCATCACGACATTTATTCGATCGAAGATTTGCGGCAGCTCGTGTATTCGCTCAAAGAGGCGACCGATTACAAAAAGCCCGTGATCGTCAAGATCGCGGCGGTGCATAACTGCGCGGCGATCGCGAGCGGCATTGCGAGGAGCGGTGCGGACATCATCGCGATCGACGGGTATCGCGGCGGCACGGGGGCGGCGCCCACGCGCATCCGCGACAATGTGGGTATCCCCATCGAGCTTGCGCTGGCGCAGGTCGACCAGCGTCTTCGCGAAGAGGGGATCCGCGACGAGGTTTCCATCGTCGTGGGAGGTTCGGTGCGTTCGAGCGCGGACGTCGTCAAGGCGATCGCCCTGGGCGCGGACGCGTGCTACATCGGCACGGCGGCATTGCTTGCGCTGGGGTGCCATCTTTGCAGGACTTGCCAGACGGGCAAATGCAACTGGGGTATTGCGACGCAGCGGCCCGATCTTGTCAAACGTCTGAATCCGGATATCGGATACAAGCGGCTCGTCAATCTGGTCACGGCATGGAACCATGAGATCCAGGAAATGATGGGCGGCATGGGCATCAACTCGGTGGAAGCGCTGCGCGGAAACCGTCTGATGCTGCGCGGAATCGGGCTCACGGACACCGAACTTTCCGTACTTGGCATAAAATACGCAGGAGAAAGTATGTAAAACTTGTGATTTTATGCACAATTCGCTTTTCACGAGCGAAAAAATAAGGTATAATAGACAGTATGGAGAACTGTTTGTTCTTGGCTCTGAAAAATTATATCTTGTGAGGAAGTTCATATGTTAACATCTATTGTCGGTATCAACTGGGGCGACGAAGGCAAGGGCCGCATGGTAGACCTGCTTTCCAAAGATTTCGACATTGTGTGCCGTTATCAGGGCGGCAACAACGCGGGACACACGGTCATCAACGAGAAAGGCAAGTTTGTCCTGAATCTGCTCCCGTCGGGGATCCTGCGTGAAGACGTCGTATGTGTCATGGGGCCCGGCATGGTCATCGACATCAAGCATCTGGTCGGCGAGATGGCGCGCCTGCGCGAAGCGGGGATCGAGATCACGCCGAAGAATCTGAAGATTTCCGACCGCGCGGTGATCACGATGCCGTACAACGTATTGCAGGACTGCCTGGAAGAAGAGCGCCTTGCGGACAAAAAGTTCGGCTCGACGAAGCGCGGGATCGCACCGATCTATGCGGACAAATACCTGAAAAAGGCATTCCGCATGGGCGAGCTTTTGAACATGGAGCTTTTGAAAAAGCGTGTTCCCGACATCGTGGAATGGAAAAATCTCACGATCGCGAAGGCGTACGGAGCCGAGCCTGTCAAATCGGAAGACATGATCGCGTATTTCGAGGAATACGGCACGCCGCTGAAAGATTACATCGTGGATACGGGATTGTATTTGAACGAAGCGAACAAAGCGGGCAAAAAGATCATGTTCGAAGCGCAGCTGGGCGCATTGCGCGACATTGATTTCGGCATTTATCCGTACACGTCGTCGTCCAACACGATCGCGGCGTACGCACCGATCGGCGCGGGCGTTCCGAATCTGAAGCTGGACAAGGTGATCGGGATCATGAAGGCGTATTCCTCGTGCGTAGGGGAAGGCCCGTTCACGACCGAATATTTCGGTGAAAAGGCGGAAAAACTGCGCGCGGCTGGCGGCGAATACGGCGCCGCGACGGGAAGACCCCGCCGCGTGGGACCGTTCGACGTGGTTGCGTCCAAATACGGGATCCGCTGCCAGGGCGCGGACGAGATCGCTCTGACGAAGCTGGATATCCTTTCGGGACACGACGAACTGGAGATCTGCACGGCGTACGAACTGAACGGCAAAAAGATCACGGAATTCCCGTTCACGGACGTTTTGGACCAGTGCAAACCCGTGTTCGAAAAGATCAAGGGCTGGAATTGCGACATATCCAAGTGCCGCAAAAAGGAAGATCTGCCCAAAGAAGCGCTCGATTACATTCACTATATCGAACGCGCTTGCGAATGCAAGATCCGTTACGTATCCGTGGGAGCGGAGCGTGACGCTTATATCGAAATGTAACATCATGGCAACGTCAGCAAAGGGTGCCGTGATGGCTTGCCGTGTAAAAACCGGCAGATAATCACGGAAACCCGTCAGCCTCCGCTGCGGCGATCCGCGAGCGGAGGTTTTTTTATGAAACGCATCTATGTAAACGAAAAATGGTGCCTGGGCTGTCATCTTTGCGAATACGAATGCGCATTCGCAAATTCGGGAGTTACCGACATGGTCAAGGCGCTCAAAGGCAAAAAGATCCATCCCAACATTCGTGTGGAAGATCGCGGGGACGTACATTTTGCGGTCAACTGCCGTCATTGTACGGACGCCATCTGCGTGCGTTCGTGTATAGCGGGCGCCCTTTCCTTTGACGGGGAGATGGTGCGCATCGATCAGAACAAATGCGTCGGGTGTCTGACCTGCGTTCTGGTCTGCCCGTACGGCGCCATTTTGCCGGACGATGAAGGGCACGTTGCGCAGAAATGTATGCTCTGCACGAACAATTTCACGCAGGAGCCGAATTGTGTGCGGCATTGTCTGAACAATGCGATCGTCTATGAGGAGAGGGATTGAATATGCAATACGTGATCATCGGTAATTCAACGGCGGCAGTGGCGGCGGCGGAAAAGATCCGCGCGATCGATACGGCGGGCAAGATCACAATGATCTCGGACGAGCCGTATCATACATACGGCAGGCCGCTTATTTCCTATTATTTGCTCGGAAAAACGGATGCGGAACGCATGAAATACCGTCCCGCAGATTTTTATGAGAGCAACCATATCGACACGATTTTTTCCACACGTGTGGAGAAAATCGATGCGGAAAAGAAAAAAGTGATCCTTTCTGACGGGAAGAAAGTGGGGTATGACAAGCTGCTCGTTGCGACGGGAAGCCGCCCGTTCAACCCGCCGATGGAAGGGATCGAGAGCGTGCCCTGCAAGTTCAATTTCATGACTTTTGACGACGCGCTCGCTTTGGAAAAGGTGCTTTTGCCCGAAAAGAGCGTGCTGATCATCGGCGCGGGGCTGATCGGTCTGAAATGCCTGGAAGGGATCGCGGACAAGGTGCGCGAAGTCGCCGTCGTGGATATGGCGGATCGGGTGCTTCCCAGCATTCTGGACGAATACGGCGCGTCGATCGTGCAGCGCGAGCTGGAAGGGCACAAAGCGACCTTCTATCTTTCGGACAGCGTGCAGAAATTCGACGGAAATACCGCGCATCTCAAGAGCGGAAAGGAGATCTCCTTCGACATTCTCGTCGTGGCGGTCGGTGTACGTCCGAACGTGGAGCTTGTCAAAGACGCGGGCGGAAAGGTCGGCCGCGGCATTCTCACGGACGACAGGCAGGAAACGTCTCTCAAAGACGTCTACGCCGCAGGCGACTGCACGGAAAGTTACGACATAACCGCCCATACGAGCAGGATTTTGGCGCTTTTGCCCAACGCGCAGTTCCAGGGCGCGTGCGCGGGCGTGAACATGGCGGGCGGCGAAGCGCATTTCACCAACGCCGTGCCGATGAACGCGATCGGGTTTTTCGGGTCGCACATTCTGACGGCGGGTTCCTATTTCGGCGATACGTATGTCGAAAAAAGCGGCGATACGTACAAAAAGCTGTTCTATTCGGACAACAAGCTCAACGGGTTCATACTCGTGAACATGCCGGATCGGGCGGGTATTTATACGTCGTTGCTGCGCAATGCGACGCCTTTGGACGAAGTGGATTTTGAAGCGCTGAAAAAGGATCCGGCGCTGATGGCGTTCTCGGCGCAATACCGCGCGGAGAAACTTTCCCGCCGCGTGTAAGGGCCGATGGAGGAGAATAAAATGAGAATCGATGCGAAGGGACTTCATTTTTCCGTCCTGGACAAAGCGGTGCGCGATGCCGCGGACGGGGAGATCATAATCGATAACTGTATCGGGCAACGCTACATAGCGTGCGGTCTGTCCGGGAAAAATATTGAGATCAACGGCACGTCGGGCAACGCGCTGGGCGCGTATCTGAACGGGGCGCACATCACGGTGCACGGCAACGTGCAGGAAGCGACGGGCGACACGATGAACGGCGGCGAGATCACCGTATTCGGAAGCGCGGGAGACGCGACGGGTTACGCGATGCGCGGCGGCAAGATTTTTGTGGAAGGCGACGTCGGATACCGTTGCGGCATTCACATGAAGGCGTATAAAGAAAACAAACCCGCGATCGTGATCGGCGGACGCACGGGCAGCTTTTTGGGTGAATACCAGGCGGGCGGCATCATCATCGTGCTGGGCGATTCGAAGGACGGAAAGCCCGTGATCGGGAATTTCTGCGGCACGGGAATGCACGGCGGCGAGATGTATGTGCGCTGCGAGCAGATCCCTACGCGGCTTCCCGCGCAGGTCAAATCGGAGCGGCTGGAGCGTCTTCCCGAAGGGGAAGCGGCGGAACTGGTGCGCGAATGGTGCGCGCGGTTCGGCAAAGACAGCAAGGCATACCTTGATTGCACGTTTTACAGGCTTACGCCGGACAGCGCCAATCCTTATAAGCAGATGTACACGCAGAACTGACGGCCCGACGGGCAGCCGCGGGCGGTGCGTGCGTGCAGGAAGGGGGAGAGGGAACGCCATGAAAAGAATTTTGGTATGCAGCGACGCGGCGGCCGCCGCGGAGAAAATAGCGGAGGTTCTGCGCGAGAACGGGTACGAAGCGGTCACGCAGAACAGGGCGCTGGCGTCGGAAGAGTGCGGCGAAGCGTGTGCGGCGGCGGTGTTTGTGCTGTCGGGCCTGCACAACTGGCATCAGATCGTGACGCGGTTTTCGCTGGAAACGCCGGCGGGCATCCTCGTTTTGGTCAAGGAAGCGAAGCGGCAGGAAGCGGAAGAAGAACTTTCGGGACTCGGGGTACCCGTTCTGCCGTTGCAGACGCCTTCGGGAGTGTTTCTGACGGCGGTAGATTTTGCCGTGAAAACGGGCGAGCGCCTCAGCGCGATCCGCAGCGAGAACAGAAAGCTGAAAGACACGATCAGCGATCTGAAGCTGGTTGACCGTGCGAAGTGCGCGCTGATCCAATATCTGAACATGACGGAAGCGGACGCGCATCGCTTTATCGAGAAACAGGCGATGGACAAACGTCTTCCGCGGCGCGAGATCGCCCTGCGTATTCTGAATACGTATGAGAGTTGAGAGAGCGAAAAAGGTGGTACGTATGTTAAAAAAATTTACGAAAATGCACGGAGCCGGAAACGATTACATTTATTTTGACTGCATGCAGGAGGAGCTGGAAGACCCGTCGAAAGCGGCGGTGGTGCTTTCGGACAGGCATAAGGGCATCGGCGGAGACGGGATCGTGATGATCTGCAAGAGCGACGTTGCGGACGCGAAGATGCGGATGTTCAATGCGGACGGAAGCGAAGGCAAAATGTGCGGAAATGCGATCCGCTGCGTGGGGAAATACCTGTACGATCACAAGATCGTGCAAAAGACGGACTTGGATATCGAGACGTTGAGCGGGATCAAGCATCTGAAGCTGTTTGCGGAAGGCGGAGAGGTAAAGCTGGTGCGCGTGGACATGGGTGCGGCGTCGTTCGACCCGCAGTCGCTCCCCGTGCTTTTGGAAGGAAAAGTGGTGGACCGTCCCGTAAAGGTGGCGGGCGGAGAATACAGGATCACCTGCGTGTCGATGGGCAATCCGCATTGCGTCGTGTTTGCGGATCCCGATACGACGGACGTGGAAGGTCTGGGCAAAAAGTTTGAAAACGACCGTATTTTCCCCGAGCGGGTCAATACGGAATTTATCAAGAAAATCGGCAAAAACGCGTTGAAAATGCGCGTTTGGGAGCGCGGCAGCGGCGAGACGATGGCCTGCGGAACGGGTGCTTGCGCGGCGGCTGCGGCGGCGTGCGCCTGCGGCGTGTGCGAATACGGAGAGGATATTTTGGTGAAACTGCGCGGCGGCGATCTGATCATCAATGTAGGCGAAACGGTCTATATGACGGGGGAAGCGGTAACGGTGTTTACGGGAGAGGTGGAATTATGAAATATATTTTTGTAACAGGTGGCGTTGTATCGGGACTCGGAAAAGGGATCACGGCGGCGAGCCTTGGCAGGTTGCTCAAATCGCGCGGCTATAAAGTGGCTTCGCAGAAGCTGGATCCGTATATCAATATCGATCCGGGCACGATGAGCCCGTACCAGCACGGGGAAGTGTTCGTGACCGACGACGGTGCGGAGACGGACTTGGACTTGGGACATTACGAACGGTTCATTGACGAAAATCTGAATAAATTTTCCAATCTGACGACGGGAAAAGTATATTGGAACGTCCTCAATAAGGAAAGAAACGGAGAATATCTCGGCCAGACGGTGCAGGTGATCCCGCACATAACGGGCGAGATCAAATCATTTATATACAATGTCGGCAAGCAGAGCAATGCGGACATTGTCATCACCGAGATCGGCGGCACGATCGGCGATATCGAGAGCCAGCCTTTCATCGAGGCGATCCGCCAGGTGTCGATGGAAGCGGGGCGCGGCAACTGCTGTTTCATACACGTGACGCTGGTGCCGTACATTTCGGGTTCCTGTGAATTCAAATCTAAACCGACCCAGCACTCCGTCAAGGAGCTGCAGGGAATGGGAATCACGCCGGACATCATCGTGGCGCGCGTGGACGCGCCGCTTCCGGAAGAGATCAAGAGAAAGATCGCCATGTTCTGCAACGTGGACGCCGACTGCGTCATCGAGAACAGGACGCTTCCGCTTTTGTACCAGGCGCCCGTGATGCTCGAGCAGGAGAATCTGTCTTCCATCGTGTGCAGAAAACTTGGCTTGAAAGAAAACAAGATCGATCTGAGCGATTGGAAAAAAATGCTCACGCGTGCGGAAAATTGCGACGAAACGGTACATATCGCGCTGTGCGGGAAATACGTGCAGCTGCACGACGCGTATCTTTCGGTGGCAGAAGCGCTGGCGCATGCGGGCTTTGAAAACTCCGCGAAAGTGGAGATCGAATGGGTAGACAGCGAAGTCCTCAACGAAGAGAATACGGCGCGTATTCTTGACGGAGTGGACGGCGTGCTTGTTCCCGGCGGATTCGGCGGCAGAGGCGTGGAAGGCAAGATCTGTGCGGCGAAGTATGCGAGGGAAAACAATATCCCGTATCTCGGCATTTGCCTTGGAATGCAGATCGCGGTCATCGAATTTGCGCGGGACGTGCTCGGGTATGCGGACGCGAACTCTTCGGAATTCGATCCCGAAGGGGAGCATTCGGTCATCGACCTGATGCCCGATCAGCTGGGCGTGAAGATGGGCGGAACGATGCGTCTGGGCGCCTATCCGTGCAAGGTGAAAAAGGGCACGAAAATGTACGCCGCCTACAAGCAGGACAACATTTCCGAGCGTCATCGCCATCGTTTTGAATTCAACAACGATTATCGGGACGAGATACAGAAAGCGGGAATGGAAATTTGCGGCACGTCGCCGGACGGAAAACTCGTGGAAGCGGTGGAGATCCCCGCAAACGACTTTTTCGTAGGGGTGCAGTTCCATCCGGAATTCAAATCGCGTCCGAACGCGGCGCATCCGCTTTTCCGTGAATTTATTGCGGCGGCGCTGCGGTTTTCGAAGAAAAAAGAGAAGAACGCATAAGTATTTTTTGAACGAAGCGAGTGCAGGGAGGGAGCAGAAATGAAACTGAACCGCAATTATCTAAATTTAGAGGAAAGTTATTTGTTTTCCACGGTTGCGCACAAAGTGAGCGCATACTCGGCGGCACATCCCGAGGCGAAAGTCTTGCGGATGGGGATCGGCGACGTAACGCTTCCGCTTGCGCCTGCGGTGGTGGAAGCCATGCAGAAAGCGGTGGCGGAAATGGGAAAGAAAGAGACGTTCCGCGGTTACGGGCCCGAGCAGGGGTATGATTTTCTGCGCGAGAGCATACAGGGATACTATGCGCGGCGCGGCATCGCGCTGGACGCGAACGAGATCTTTATTTCGGACGGTGCGAAGAGCGATCTGGGGAATATCCTGGACATTTTTGATACGGACAACACGGTGCTCATTCCCGACCCCGTGTATCCCGTCTATGTGGACACGAACGTCATGGCGGGTCGTAAGATCGTATTTGCCGACGCCAATGCGGAAAACGGATTTTTGCCCATGCCGGACGAATCTGTCAATGCGGACATCATCTATATTTGTTCGCCGAATAACCCGACGGGTGCGGCGTATTCGGTGGAGCAGCTGCAGGCGTGGGTAGACTATGCGCGCGCGCACGGCGCCGTGATTCTCTACGATGCGGCGTACGAGTGCTTTGTATCGGAAAAGGGCCTTGCGCGGAGCATTTTCGAAACGAAGGGAGCAAAGGAGTGCGCCATCGAATTTTGTTCTTTCTCCAAAACGGCGGGCTTTACGGGTACGCGCTGCGGGTATACGGTCGTGCCGCAAGACTTAAAATTCGGCGGGGTTTCCTGCAATAAGCTGTGGCTTCGCCGCCAGACGACCAAATTCAACGGAGTTCCGTACATTGTACAGCGCGGCGCGGCGGCCGTGTTTACGGAAGAGGGACAAAAACAGATCTATGAAAATCTGGAGGTGTACCGTCGGAACGCAAAGCGGCTGTGCGATTGCATGGACGATCTGGGTGTGTTCTACACGGGCGGAAAAAATTCGCCCTATGTATGGTTTCGCTGTCCCGGTTTTTCGGATAGCTGGCAGTTCTTTGATTATCTTCTGGAAAAAGCAAACGTTGTCGGAACACCCGGTTGCGGGTTCGGGAAAAACGGACAGGGCTTTTTCCGCCTGACTGCGTTCGGAAGCGAAGAAACGACGATCGAAGCGGTGGAACGCATCAAAAAATTGCTGAAAGCATAATCAGAAATTAAAAACCGAAGGCCGCTGTCCGCAAATAGTTTGCGGACAGCGGCCTTAATTTCTCTTAAAAGAGCGCGGCGATTTTTCGCCGCGCTCTTTTATCGGGCCGGCTGATAAGGTCTGATCAAACATTTCGCGCGCTTTCAAAGAATGTACGGTTTGCGCTTTTTTATCGGGGCAGATCGTTATGGGTTTTCCGCGGTACAATCTGCGCAGATTTTGATCGGGCGGGCAGCCGCACAATATTTTGCGCGGCTGCCCGTGTTAAGTTAAAAAGCAAGCCGCCGCGGGCAGCAAATCTTGCTGCCCGCGGCGGCTTGCTTCAAGTTTTCCGTGTCAGAAATTTTCACATGGCATTAAGGAAAAAACAGAACCGGAACTTCAACTGAATGTGATGCGTCCGTGCAAGGCCGCAAAGGCAACGGCAGCGATGCAGGTGGTTGCGAGGACAAGCAAGTCGTACTTTTTGATGCGGAAGGAGCGGCGGTAAACGAAGTAAGCGATGAGCCCGTAAATGAAGTTCATGATCAGGCTGATCAGCGGCAAGCTGACGGAACCTAAGAGACCGAAAAGGGGTGACGTTGTCGTGACGATGGAGAAAAAGACGTACCAGGGTATGAGTGTCTTGTACCCGAAAACGGAGTCGGAGATCTGCCCCGCGTTTTCCGCTTTTTGTCTGCCTGCAGTCCAGAACAGTCCGAAATAGGCCGCCGCGCCTTCTGCCGCGCACAGGATACAGACAATGAGCGTAAAGTCTGCACTGTACCCTCCGTGGTTTAAGATCAGGGCATTGAAGACGAGGAATATGTGTATCGGCGCTACGAACGGCAGAAGGCCTAAACCATATTGCATAAATTCCGAGGCATAACGGTAATAGTAACTATTCAGGCAGAGAAAGGGCATGAGGAGGGCGAGATTCAGCGCGATGATAAAAATAATGCCGTCGTGTATGGTATTTGCGCGTGTGAAACAGAAAGAATTGATGCCGAACAGGCACAAAGCGGCGGGGATGGCAGCGAAGTAGAGGGGTACATACCAGCCGATGGAAAATATGTTTTCGCTGCAGGCGATGACGGTAAAACCCAGCCAATAGGATACGGTATAGGGAATGAGAATGAGTGCCATTCCGCCGATCGAGCGGACGAGCACAAGTTCGCTGCGGCGGATGGGCAGGGAGTACCACAGATCCGTACTGCGGCGTTTCATGCGGTAGGAAAATTGCATGACGGGTACGACATAAGACAGAATAAGCAGTATGGCGGCAGGAATATAAACAAGGGAGTTTTTTGCAACGAGTACTACTTGGTTGGCATTATCATGGTACGTGTTTATGAATTCGGTCGTCAGCGCGGTCAGAGTAAAGATGGCGGAGGCGATCGCCGTAAAGATGCACAGGGGCAGAATGATGCGTTTCAGTTCATAAACGATCGATTTTTTCATTGATTTTCCCTCCCTTGTTCTGTTTCGATGAGGAAGTATTCTTCAAAATCGACGGGGATTTCTTCGACGAACAGCGGGGCTGCGTTTGCGATCGCCGCGCGGATTTTGCCCGTATCGCCGCGCACTATAAACTGTGCGACACGGCCCGTGCATTCGAATTTGATGCAGTCGAAGGGGAAATCGCTGCGCGAAACGTCGCGGGAAAACGCGGCCTGGAATTTATGTACCGAGCCGAGGTGATCCATAAGATCGCCGCTTTGCAGGACGGTGCCCTTGCCGATCAAAGCGAAATCGCTGCAGATATCCGAAAGTTCGCGCAAAGAGTGAGAGGCAATGACGGTGGTACAGCTGTTCTCCTCGCTCAGTTCGATCAGCGCGCGTTTGAACGACAGGCGTGCGTTCGGGTCGAGACCGTCAAACGCTTCGTCCAAAAGCAGGTATTTCGGGCGCGAGGCAAGCGCCAGCGCCACAAACATCTGCCGCTTCATTCCTTTGGAAAAATTGTGGATCGGCACCGTTAGCTTCAAAGAAAATTGGTCGCACCATTTTTGGAAGACGGAATCGTCGAAAGAATAGTACGTTTTGTACAGTTCCGCCAGCTGTTTTCCCGACGTGCTGCCCCCGTAATAGGGATCGTCGGGGAGAAAAAATATCTTGCTTTTGACGTTTACGTTTTCATAAATTTCCTGCCCGTCGTAAAAGATGCCGCCCGCATCGGCTTTCAGAACGCCTGCCATAAGGCGCATGAGCGTCGATTTTCCCGCCCCGTTCACACCGACCAGCCCGTACACGCGCCCGTCGGGTATGACAAGGTTCAGCCCGTGCAAAACCTGTTGTTTGCCGTAAGATTTGTCAAGATCTTTGATTTCAATCATTCTTTTCACCTTCTCCGAATATCTCTTTTGCGATCGAAACGATCTGTTCCAACCGAAGCCCTGCCTGTTTCATGGCCGCTATCTGCCTTTTTGCTTCCTCAACGGCGTGGCTTTCATCGTGCGTATAATGCACGAAAACGCCCTTTTTCGGAATCGTCCGCACAAGCCCGCGCCGCTCCAGTTCGGCAAACGCCCGCTCCACCGTGTTCGGGTTGATCCCGAGTTCCAGCGCAAGCGCGCGGCAGGAGGGCAGTTTTTCTCCTTCCTGCAGCGCTCCGTAACGGATCAGCTTTTCGTATTCTTCCGCGATCTCCTCGCTGATGCTTTTCTTTCCCCGAAGGCGTATTTCCATCTTCCCTTTATGCTCCGTAATTTTGTGTATCGACTGTATTATCTGTATTAACTGTACTCATTGTAACAGACAAAGCGCGGCTTGTCAATAGGGGAATTGAAAAAAGCGCGCCGCTCAGGTTGGTAAGTTTAAAAAGCGGAAAGCTTTTGAAAGAAAAACGGGTATACGTATTTAAAATTTTGTGAAAAACGGCGCCGCGGCAGACAATCATTCGGTGCGAAAAATTTTTTCGCGGGAACGGCAAATCGGACAAAAAACGGAAAAGAAGAAGCGAAGAGGAGCGGAAGAAGGCGGGAAAAGACGAACGGAAACGGCGGAAGAAAGAAAAAGGACGAGCGGAGAGAGTAAAAAACGAACGTAGGGAACGAAAAAGCAGGGAAAGGGTGCGCAGAGAGGAGCAGGAAAAGCAGAGAGGAACGGAAAAAAGGAAAAAATCTTTATTGTCTTTTCGCTCCGTATGCCCGCTCTTTTTTGTCCATGGTTTTGCTCTTTTCTTTTGTCCTAGTAAGTGACAGGAAAATCGGACAAAAAATGTTCCCGCCCGCAAAATATTGCGGGCGGGAACGGGAAAAATGCGGCGGCCCGCAAATTTTGCGGGCCGCCGCATGTACGAATGGTTTTATTTATCGGCAGAAGGTTTCTGCGGTTCGGGGAACAGCTTTTTGAGGAGCTGGTTGACGTACTGTACGGGGACGAGTTGGATCTTGTCCTCGAATTTTTTTACGCTTTTAAAGTTTTTGGAAGGGAAGAGGACGCGTTTGAAGCCCATTTTGATACATTCGTTGACGCGTTTTTCCGCAAACGTGACGCCGCGCACTTCGCCCGTGAGGCCCACTTCGCCGAAGACGGCGGTGTACTTGTCGATGGGTTCGTTGCGGTAGCCGCTGGCGAGCGCGGCGCAGATGGCGAGGTCGACGGCGGGCTCGTTGAGGCGGATGCCGCCCATCGCGTTCAGGTACACGTCCTGGTTGAAGAAGGGGAGACCGCACCGTTTTTCCAGCACGGCGATGAGCAGAACGAGTTTGTTGTACTCGATGCCGAGCGGCATGCGGCGGGGCAGGCCGTAAGCGGTCTTGGCGATGAGGGTCTGGATTTCGACCATCATGCAGCGGTTGCCCGTTTCGGACGGGGTCACGCAGCTGCCTGCGGCTTCGCCGCGGCTTTCGGAGAGAAAGATGCCCGAATAGTCGGAAACGCCGTAAATACCTTCGCCCGTCATTTCAAATACTCCCACTTCCTGTACGGAACCGAAGCGGTTTTTATAAGCGCGCAGGATCTTGAAATTCTCTTCGCGTTCGCCTTCGAAATACAGAACTGTGTCCATGATATGCTCGAGAACTTTCGGGCCTGCCAGCGCGCCTTCTTTGGTAACGTGACCGACAATGAAAAAAGTAATATTGCGGCTCTTTGCGATCCGTTGCAGTTTGCCTGCACATTCGCGCACCTGTCCCACCGAACCTGCGGCGGAGGACATTTCGCTCGTATATACCGCCTGAATGGAGTCGATGACCACAAATTTTTCGTCCGTGATCGACTCTTCGATGTCTTCCAGGCACGTTTCGTTGAGAAGCAACAGATTGGAAGAATCCAGTTTCAGCCTCGAGCAGCGCATTTTGACCTGCGAACAGCTTTCCTCGGCGGAGACGTATAAAACCTTCTGCGTTTCGGAAAGGTAGGCGGAAACTTCGGTAAGCAGCGTGCTTTTTCCGATTCCCGGATCGCCGCCGATCAGGACGAGCGAACCGGGTACGATCCCTCCGCCCAGGACGTTGTCCAGTTCTGCAATGCCCGAAGAGATACGTTCATATTTTTCTTCCTGTACGAGCGACAGGGGAACGGGTTTATTGAAAGTTGCCGAACGTTCACGCTTTGCGGTTTTGGGAGCGGGTGAGGCGGTTTCGGAAATTTCCTCGACGAGCGTTCCGAATTTTCCGCACGAAGGGCATCTGCCCAGCCATTGCGGACTCATTGCTCCGCATTCGGAACATACATATACAGATTTCGATTTAGCCAAAGTCAGTTCTCCTTTGCAGAAAATCTGGTCATGAATTCAGATTGTTCAAGCCATTGTTTAGTAGTTTTATATATCGAATTGATTGAGGCTGATTAGAAAATTTCTCCGTTTTCATTTTTCCGTCGACATAAAAACCATTCTTTTGGTAAAAATTTCTTGCACGAGTATTGTCTTTGAACACCCAAAGATATATTCCGCGATATATCGGCGTAATTTCTGAAAGTGCTTTTGACATCAAAAGTTGTCCTAATCCTTTCCCCCAATACGGTTGCAATGTGTAGAGGGAAACGATTTCAGCAAACCCATTTGAATCTGTGTCTCGGGCTGGGCGGTAAAATATCATACCGCAGGGGGTTTCTCTGTCGTGAGCAATCAAAAAACGATTTAGGGAGTCTTCTAACATAATAGAGAAGGCAGCCGTGTATTTTTCTCTGTTTGCAGTGGCGTTCAGTTCAGCCATAGGAAGTAAATTTATATAAGCCTGTTTCCAGGATTCCGTTAAAATTTCTGCCAATGCGGAGGTATCGTGTTTGTTTGCCGGTCGGATTGAATAAGATACTTTCATAATCATACTTTTTTTATTTCGAACGCAGCAACACATTTGCCGTTACGGTAATGCCTTCGCCGCGGCCGAGATATCCCAGTCCCTCGTTTGTCCCCGCCGAAATTCCGATGTTTCGTTCCGAAATTTGCAGTACGTGTGCCAGATTTTGTTTCATTTGCGCAATATGCGGCGCAAGTTTCGGCTTTTGCGTCACGATCGCCGCGGAGATATTTCCCACGTCAAAGCCTTCTTTATTGATAAGTTCTTTTACCTTTGCAAGCAGAACAAGACTGTCCGCATCCTTGTATTGCGGATCGGTGTCGGGGAAATAATGCCCGATGTCAAAAAGCCCCGCGGCGGAAAGAAGTGCGTCCATGACCGCGTGGACGAGTACGTCGCCGTCGCTGTGCGCAATAAGTCCGCGTTCCGAAGGGATCTTCACGCCGCCGAGCGTGACGAAATTGCCCGTATCCGCAAAGGCGTGGGTGTCGATGCCGATGCCCGTGCGAAATTGTGCCATGCAGAAGTCCTCCCGAAAGGTCAGTTTGATGTTGGTTCTCTCACCCGTAAACAGCCGCGGCGGAGCGACGTATTTGGCAAATACGCCCGCATCGTCGGTAAAGACGTCCTGCGGCGTGATTTTTCGGTATGCCGCAAGCAGTTGCGGAAAGGAAAACCCTTGCGGTGTCTGTACAAGGAAAGTACTTTCCCTGTCGAGCTTCCCGCAGACCATGCCGTTTGATGCGGACACCAACGTATCGGTGCAGGGCAGGGCGCAGACCGCACTCCCGAAGGAGCGCAGCGTCTCGATGCAGTCACGGATGATCTTCGCAGAAACGAACGGCCGCGCCGCGTCGTGAATGAGTACGTAGTCGGGGGGCGTCGGGTCCGCCGCCAGAAGTTCCAGCGCGTTTTTCACCGACTCCGTGCGCGTATCGCCGCCGCGCACCAGCCGCATATTCGGAAAATCGGAAAGAAGCGCGGAAATTTCCGCGCGGTCGCATTCGCGTATGCACACGCAGACATCCGAAATCTGTTCTTCCGCCAAAAATGCGGATACCGTGCGCCGCAAAACGGGGACTCCGTCGCAGTTTTGCAGAATCTTGTTTTTTTCAAAACCCGTGCGGCGGCCCGAACCCGCCGCAGGGATCACGGCGCAGATCTTCATGCCTTTTCGCCTTCCGAAATGATTTCGTAAAGCGTCGCAGCCTCTTCCTTTTTGACCGTTTCCTTGAGTGCAAGAACGCGGAATTTCAGAGATCCCGCGGCAAATTTCAGTTCGACTTCGTCGCCGATTTTTAAATTGTAGGCGGGTTTGACGTCCTTTCCGTTGACGCTCACTTTACCCGCTTTGCACGCATCGCCCGCCACCGTGCGGCGCTTTAAAATGCGCGAAACTTTCAAAAATTTGTCGATTCTCATGTCCTTCTCCCTGTCAAAACGGTGCGCCCGACCAAAAGCCCGTCCACGCGGGCGGGGTCGGAATTTCGTAAGTTTTGCCGAAATTGCGCGATTTTGGTCAATCGCTCAAAAAAATCGGAAAAATACGTAAAAAACCGTTTGACAAAATTTTGCATTTTTTATATAATATTAAACTGTATCATTATGGAGTATAATGTGCTTTTTACCCTTTTTCGGGGTAGAGAGGAAGCAAAAACGGAGCGATCCCGCGCCAAAACTTTCCCTGTTTTATAATAATGTTATAGGGAACGGGATTGCGAGGATGTTTTTTGTCTGCTCAAAGCATTATACCGCAAAATTCCACAGTTGTAAAGAGGCGGAGGATAAATGAGCGAAAAAATTTTTTTCGCGTCTGCCGGATAGCCGCGGTGTTTTCGCGTACCATGGAACGAAAATTTTTAGGAGCGTGTGTTTGATGAATTTACCCATTCAAAAGTACGGCAAGACGGAGAGAAGGAAGTTCGGTAAGATCAATGAGGTGATCGACATTCCCGATCTCGTCGAGATTCAGAAAGAATCGTACAGAACGTTCATCGAAGAAGGCATTGGCGAAGTTTTTGAAGATTTTTCGCCCATTACCGACCATGCCGATCACTTCGAACTGTATTTTCTCGACCATGAATTCGGCAACAAGCCCAAATACGATGAGAAAGAATGCCGCAACCGCGATGCTACGTACGCATTGCCTTTGCGCGTGAAAGTACGCCTTGTCAACAAGGTCAAGGAAGAGGTGATCGACCAGGACGTATTCATGGGGGATTTCCCTTTGATGACGGACAACGGCTCGTTCATCATCAACGGTGCGGAGCGCGTTATCGTATCGCAGCTCGTCCGTTCGCCCGGTGCATATAACGAATCGGAAAAGGACAAGTCCGGCCGTGAAATGTTCAAGACGACCGTGATCCCGAACCGCGGTGCGTGGCTGGAATTCGAGCAGGATTCGCAGGGGGTCATGTGGGTGCACGTCGACCGTAAGCGCAAGATCTGCGCCACGGTGCTTTTGCGTGCGCTCGGATTCGGGTCGGATATGGCGATCCGTGAAATTTTCGGCGACGACGAGCGCATGATCAATGCGACCATCGAAAAGGACACCGCCAAGAGCGAGCAGGACGGCCTGATCGAACTGTACCGCCGTCTGCGTCCCGGCGAAGTGCCGACGGACGATTCCGTGCGTCAGCACCTGCACAACCTCTTTTTCGATCCGCGCCGCTACGACGTCGTCAAGGTAGGGCGCTACAAATTCAATAAAAAACTCAACGTCGCGTACAGGCTTCCCGGCTGCATTTCGGCGCAGGATATTTTCAATCCCGAAACGGGCGAGATCATCGTTTCCAAAGAGGAAAAGATTTCCGAGGCAAAAGCGCGCGAGATTCAGAACGCGGGCGTGAACGTGGTGGAAGTATTTGTATCCGACGAAAAGGCGGGGCGCATCAAACACCGCATCATCGGTAACAATACGGTAGATTTTTCCGCCGTATCCGATAAGAACCCGAAGTCCTTCGGGCTTCTTCCCACCATTTACTATCCGAACTTCGTGTTCTCGAAAGAGATCGCGGCGGCGTGCGACAATGCCGATATTGAAACGGTTGCCGAACATTATCTGGACCGCATCAACGCGGTGTATTTCACGGTGGAAACGAAAAAGACGGACGACGAGAAAGCGGAAGAGCGCAAGAACCGTGAAAAACGGCATGAAAACCGCATCAAATTTGTTGCGGCGTGCAAACTTTTCCATGAGATTCTCAACCGCGACGAAGTGAGCATTTCAGCCGATGAAAAGAAGATCATCCGTCCGCTCGTGGAAAAACTTAATCACAGACATATTACGGTAGACGATGTTATCGCCGCAGTTTCGACCAACCTCGACCTGCGTTACGGCATCGGAACGATCGACAACATCGACCATCTGGGCAACCGCCGCGTGCGCAGCGTAGGCGAGCTGTTGCAGAACCAGCTGCGCGTGGGTATCGCGCGTCTGGAGCGCCTGATCAAAGAGCGCATGGGCACGCAGGATCCGAACGAAGTGACCCCTTCGGGACTGATCAACGTGCGTCCCGTATCGGCGGTGATCCGCGAATTTTTCGGATCTTCCCAGCTGTCGCAGTTCATGGATCAGACGAACCCGATCGCAGAGCTGACGCACAAACGTAAACTTTCCGCGCTCGGCCCGGGCGGCCTGAACCGCGACCGCGCGACGTTCGACGTCCGCGACGTGCACCACAGCCATTACGGCCGTATGTGCCCGATCGAGACGCCGGAAGGTCAGAACATCGGTCTGATCTCCTCGCTGGCGACCTTTGCGAAAGTAAACGAATACGGCTTTATCATGAGCCCGTACCGCAGAGTGCATAAAGAGGGGCACGACGAACACGGCCGTCCCACGATTATCCGCGTTACGGACGAAGTAGATTATCTGACCGCAGACGAAGAAGACAAATACGTCGTGGCGCAGGCGAACGAACCGCTCAATCCGGACGGCTCGTTCGTGAACGACCGCGTGTCCTGCCGCCGTCAGGCGGAGATCACGCAGCTGCCGCGCGACATGATCGACTATATGGACGTCTCGCCGAAACAGCTGGTTTCGGTCGCGACGGCGCTCATTCCGTTCCTGGAAAACGACGATACGAACCGCGCGCTGATGGGTTCGAACATGCAGCGGCAGGCGGTGCCTCTGCTCAAGACGGAAAGCCCGATCGTGGCGACGGGTATCGAAGCGGCGATCGCGCGCGACTCGGGCGTCATGGTCAAGGCGAAAGAAGCGGGCGTGGCGATCGGCGTCGCATCCGATCTGATCCGTATCCGCCGCGACGACGGGATCGTGGACGAATACAGGCTGAAAAAGTTCG
Source organism: uncultured Clostridia bacterium (assembly GCA_944368925.1). Classification (GTDB taxonomy): domain Bacteria; phylum Bacillota; class Clostridia; order Christensenellales; family Borkfalkiaceae; genus Borkfalkia. Next base: position 34,021 of record CALVXG010000008.1, read on the forward strand.
AGCGTTCCAACCAGGGAACCTGTCTGAACCAGCGCCCGATCATCAACACGGGCGACCGCGTGGAAAAGGGCGAGATCATTGCGGACGGGCCTTCCACGAACAACGGTGAGCTTGCGCTCGGCAAGAACATTCTCATCGGCTTCATGGAATGGGAAGGTTACAACTACGAAGACGCTATCCTGATCTCCGAAAGACTTGTGCGTGAAGACGTGTTTACGTCCGTGCACATCGAAGAGCATGAAACGGAAGCGCGCGACACGAAACTCGGCGAAGAGGAGATTACGCGCGATATTCCGAACGTCGGCGACGACGCATTGAAAGATCTGGACGAAGACGGTATTATCCGCGTGGGTGCGGAAGTGGCAAGCGGCGATATTCTCGTCGGCAAAGTGACGCCGAAGGGCGAAGCGGAGCTGACGCCCGAAGAGCGTTTGCTTCGCGCCATTTTCGGCGAAAAGGCGCGGGAAGTGCGCGATACCTCCCTGCGCGTGCCGCACGGCGAGGGCGGTATCGTCGTAGACGTGAAGATCTTCACGAGAGAAAACAAAGACGAACTTTCCCCGGGCGTAAACAAACTGGTCCGCGTGTATATCGCGCAGAAACGTAAGATTTCTGTCGGCGACAAGATGGCGGGACGTCACGGGAACAAGGGTGTTATTTCGCGTATTCTGCCGGAGAGCGACATGCCGTTCATGGCGGACGGCACGCCGATGCAGATCGTTCTGAACCCTCTGGGCGTTCCTTCCCGAATGAACATCGGACAGGTCTTGGAAGTACACTTGGGACACGTTTGCAAACAGCTCGGCTGGAAGATCGCAACGCCTGTATTCGACGGTGCGACCGAGCAGGATATCCGCAAACTGTTTGCGGAAAACAACATTGTCAATCCGAACGGAAAGGTGGACGGCAAGATCCAGCTTTACGACGGACGTACGGGCGAACCGTTCGAAAACCGCACCACGGTCGGACAGATGTACATGATCAAGCTGATCCACCTGGTCGATGATAAGATCCATGCACGTTCCATCGGGCCTTACTCGCTCGTAACGCAGCAGCCGCTCGGCGGTAAAGCGCAGTTCGGCGGACAGCGTTTCGGTGAAATGGAAGTCTGGGCGCTCGAAGCATACGGCGCGGCTCACATTCTGCAGGAAATTCTGACGGTTAAGTCGGACGATATCAACGGGCGTGTCAAGACGTATGAAAGCATTGTCAAAGGCAACAACATTTCCGAACCGGGCATTCCGGAAGCGTTCAAAGTGTTGCTCAAAGAATTGCAGTCGCTGGCTCTGGACGTCAAAGTTCTCAACGAGAGCAAGGACGAATTGCAGCTGAAAGACCTTTCCGATGCGGAACTGGATGCAGACGAGCATGAAGATCGTCACAGCGAAGAACCGGAAGAACTCGACTTCAACTTCGACGACGAAGATACGGACGAAGACGAAGGCGATGTGGACGTCGATTCGATTTTCGAAGAGGACGAGGAAGATCCCGTGGACGAAGATTTTGCGTCTGCGGAACTGTTCGACGACGATCTGGACGACCTGGATGATTTGGATGATCTGGACGATCTCGACGACGATGACAAAGACGACGAAGAATAAGAAACGGGAGGATAAGATATGTACGAATTAAACGATTTTGACTCCATTCAGATCGGAGTGGCATCTCCCGAAAAAATCAGGGAATGGTCTTACGGCGAAGTAACGAAGCCGGAAACCATCAACTACCGCACGCAGAAGCCCGAGAAAGACGGTCTGTTCTGCGAAAAGATTTTCGGGCCGACCAAGGACTGGGAATGCCATTGCGGTAAATACAAGCGCATCCGTTACAAGGGGATCGTCTGCGAAAAGTGCGGCGTGGAAGTGACCCGCGCCAAAGTGCGCCGCGAGCGTATGGGACACATCGAGCTCGCCGCGCCGGTATCGCACATCTGGTATTTCCGCGGCGTACCTTCGCGCATCGGCCTTCTGTTGGACATGGGCCCCAAGCAGCTGGAACAGGTCATTTATTTTGCGGCGTACGTCGTTCTCAAGGCGGGGCATCTGAACCAGCTTTCCGTCATCGTAAACAAGGAAAATGACGGAATTCGTGCAGACGTATACGGATTTTCCGAACGAAAAGCGGCAGGGGAATTCAATTCCAAAGACGAAGCGAAAGAGTTTATCGTCAAAGATTTCGGCAGCAAGGCGTACATGGAGCGCGAGCGTCTGATCAACGAAATGTCGGGCGTGATCACGTCGGAATCGGTGCTGCGCCTTCTGGGCGAAGTGAAGGGCGGTGCGGTGCAGCCCGTGTACAGCATCCGTGAAAAGACGGTAGCGGAAAACAAAAAGGTATACGTCGTACTGAAAAGTTTTGTAAAACTTTTGTGCGAAAAGCATTTCGAAGGCGCAGACGCCGAAGAACAGGCGCGCGTCTATAAAGAAAAAGCGGAAGAGCTGGAAGTGACGGAAAAGCAGGTCATCACGGACAAAGAGCTGCGCGATTTCGAAGATCTGTACGGCGAAGAGAGCGTGACGGGTCTGAAAGCGGGCATGGGCGCGGAAGCGATCCAGGAGCTTTTGCAGGCGATCGATCTTGAAAAGGAGAGCCGCGAAACGCGCGAAGTGATCGAGAGCTCTTCGGGCAACCAGCAGAGCGGCAAACGCGCGCGCGCGGTCAAGCGTATCGAAGTGATCGAGGCGTTCCGCAAGAGCGGCAACAAGCCCGAATGGATGATCCTGACGGTTCTGCCGGTGATCCCGCCCGAACTGCGCCCGATGGTGCAGCTGGACGGCGGAAGGTTTGCGACGAGCGATCTGAACGATCTGTACCGCCGCGTGATCAACCGTAACAACCGTCTGAAAAGGCTGATGGAGCTGGGCGCTCCGGATATGATCGTCAAGAACGAAAAGCGCATGCTGCAGGAAGCCGTCGACGCACTGATCGACAACGGCCGCCGCGGCAAGGCGATTTCGGGCGCGTCCAACCGCGAACTGAAATCCCTGTCGGGACTTCTGCGCGGCAAACAGGGACGTTTCCGTCAGAACCTGCTCGGCAAACGTGTCGACTATTCGGGCCGTTCGGTTATCGTCGTAGGCCCGGAACTCAAGCTTTACCAGTGCGGTCTGCCGAAAGAAATGGCGATCGAGCTGTTCAAGCCGTTTATCATGAAAAAGCTGGTGGAATCCAACCAGTGCCATAACATCAAGAGCGCGAAGCGCGCCGTGGAAAAGGCGAAACCCGCCGTTTGGGACGTTTTGGAGAGCGTTATCAAAGAGCATCCCGTCCTTCTGAACCGTGCGCCGACGCTGCACCGCCTGTCCATTCAGGCGTTCGAGCCGGTGCTCATCGAGGGCCGTGCGATCAAGATCCATCCGCTGGTCTGCGGCGCGTTCAACGCCGACTTCGACGGTGACCAGATGGCCGTGCACGTACCTCTTTCGATCGAAGCGCAGGCAGAAGCGCGCTTTCTGATGCTTTCGTCCAACAACATTCTGAAATTGTCGGACGGCAAACCGGTCATGACGCCGACGCAGGACATGATCCTCGGCGCATACTATCTTACGATCATCAAACGCTATGACGGGCGTTGGTACGACAAAGACCACAACGAAGTTCCCGAAGGGACGGAAGGTGCGGAACAGTACCATGCGGGCATTTACACCTCGGAAGACGAGGCGATCATGGCGTACCAGACGAAATTCATCACCCTGCAGGACGAAATTTACGTGCGTCGTACCGTGAAAATCAGCGACGCGTCCAGCGAATTTGACGGGCAGGAAGTGACGGGCAGAGTCAAGACTTCGGTGGGGCGCATCATTTACAACGGCGCGATCCCGCAGGATCTCGGATTTGTGGAGAGAAAGACGAAGGAAGACTATCTGCAGTACGAAATTTCCGGTTACAAGAAGGGCGACGACGGCCGTGAAAAGAGCGTTGCGGTCGACAAGAAGATGATTTCGAAGATCGTCGACAAATGCTTCAAGACGGGCAACGACCGCAAGAACTGGGTGTATGCGGATCCGGACAGCGAGATCGCGAAACTCAATGCGAAGGGCGGTGCAGGCAAGGCGGCGGAAGTGCTGGATAAGATCAAGGCGCTCGGGTTCAAGTATTCGACCATCGGCGCTCTGACGACGTCCGTGTTCGATATGCACATTCCGGGAAGCAAGAAAGAAAAGATCGCGGAAGCGGAACACAAAGTCGAGACGATCGAAAGAAAATTCGCGCGCGGACTTTTGAAAGATGAAGAGCGTTACAATGCGGTAGTTAACGTCTGGAAAGAGACGACGGACGCGGTTACGGCGGAACTGAAAAAGAGCGCAGACGATTTCAACCCGATCTGGATGATGGCGAATTCGGGTGCCCGTGGTTCCATCGACCAGATCAAGCAGCTCGCGGGTATGCGCGGACTGATGGTGAACCCGCAAGGTAAGATGATCGAGATCCCGGTTAAGTCCTGCTTCCGTGAAGGTCTGACCGTTCTGGAATACTTTATTTCGTCGCACGGCGGACGCAAAGGTTTGGCGGATACGGCTCTGAAAACGGCAGACTCGGGTTATCTGACCCGCCGTCTGGTCGACGTTTCGCAGGACGTTATCGTCCGTGAAGACGACTGCTGTGCGGGCAAGAAGCCGCGCGGCATGTGGATCGAAGCGATCACGGGCCCGAACGGCGAGATCGAAGGACTTGCCGACCGTCTGGCGGGCAGGTTCGTGGCGGACAACGTCACCGATCCCGCAACGGGAGAGATCCTGGTGCCTGTGAATGAGATGATCACCGAAGACATGGCGCAGACCATCGTCAAGAAGGGGATCAAGCGCGTGTATATACGCAGCGTGTTTACGTGCAATTCGCGTCACGGCGTGTGCGCAAAGTGCTACGGCAAGAACATGGCGACGGGTAGCCCGATTCAGGTCGGCGAAGCGGTCGGAACGATCGCGGCGCAGTCCATCGGCGAACCCGGTACACAGCTGACGATGCGTACCTTCCATACGGGCGGTATCGCGGCGACCGGCGACATCACGCAAGGTCTCCCGCGTGTCGAAGAGCTGTTCGAAGCGAGAAAACCGAAGGGCGTCGCAACGCTTTGCGAAGTGCCCGGCATCGCCTACGTCAACGAGCAGGATAACCAGAAACACATCGTTATCCGCGACGAGATCACGGGCGAGGAAAAGAAAGAATACGTTCTGCCCTTCAATGCGGAACTCCGCATCAAATCGGGCGAAAAGGTGGAACCGGGCACGCAGCTCAACGGCGGTTCCGTGAACCCGCAGGATATCCTGCGCATTCAGGGCGTCAAGGGCGTTCAGGACTATATCCTGCGCGAAGTGCAGTCCGTTTACCGTTCGCAGGGCGTTGATATCAACGACAAACACGTCGAGATCATCGTACGCCAGATGATGAGAAAGGTTCGCATCGAAAGCTGCGGCGATACGGAAATGCTCCCCGGCGAATTGGTGGATATCTTCACCTTCGAAGACGAGAACGAAAAGGCAATGGAAAAGGGCGGCAGGCCCGCAACGGCAAAGCGCGTGCTCCTCGGTATCACGAAAGCGGCGCTCTCCACCGATTCCTTCCTTTCGGCAGCGTCCTTCCAGGAGACGGCGCGCGTGCTGACCGAAGCCGCAATCAAGAGCAAGGTCGACCCGCTGATCGGTCTGAAAGAAAACGTCATCATCGGTAAGCTGATCCCCGCAGGTACGGGCGTGCGCGACTACAAGAACGTCAGCCCGCAGCTTGTAACGGGCCATCGCGAGAGCGACAGCCTCGTCGAGGAGACGCGCCGCGAGTTCGGCATCGAATCTTCCGCGGAAGAAAACTGATAAAAGACGTTGCCCGTCTGTTCGGGTAATCGTAAAGGCGCAGCAAAGCACCCTGCAAAGCAAAGGCTTTCGCTTTGCAGGGTGCTTTTTTCGTGCAAATGCTCCATATGCGGCCGTCTTGTATTCGGTCATCGCTCGGCCGACGCTGGGCAGCTGTTTGGTCCGTATATGTCCGCGACAGGTTTTTTCACAAACGGTCGCGGTCGGTAAATATCTGTAAAGAGAAGGGAAAGGTTGCATTTCATATAGTTTTCGCGGTGTATTCACGAATGCAACGCCGTGCAGACATAGGCGGTCGGTATAATCGGGTTACAGACTAAGGTGGGATATGGAAAAGACGGAAAGAGGAATAAGGCCTGCAATCAGCGATCTTTTTATTTTGTTTGTGCTGGTGTCCTTTTTGGGCTGGTGCATGGAGACGGTGTATTTCAAGGTGCGCTGGACGGTATTTACGGACAGAGGGTTTTTGACGCTGCCGCTGTGCACGATTTACGGATTCTGCATACTGGCGGTGTATCTGCTGATCGGAACGCCGCGGGGCGGCAGGCTGGAACCCCTGTTTGAAAAGACAAGGCGTTTGCCCGTATTCGGGAAGTTTGCGGCGTGTGCGGGGCTGTATTTTGTATATTTTGCGGCGGCCGCGCTGATCCCGACGGTTGCGGAATTTTTTGTCGCGCTGTTTTTTGACAAAGTTTTCGGAATCGTTTTATGGGATTACAGTTATTACACATTCGACCTGTTCGGCTATGTGTGTCTGGAAATGACGGCGGTGTGGGGGATCGTGATCACGCTCGCGATGCGTTTTGTGTGGCCCCTGTTGGTAAAGCTGGTGTGTCTGAGCCCGCCGCGCGTCGCAAAGGTAAAAGCGGCCGTGCTGGCGGTTCTGCTTTCTGCGGACTTTGTCTTTAATATCGTCTATCTGTGTATAAACGGCAGTCACTTCGTGCTTTTCTGAAATTTTTTGATCGGGCGCGCGGTTTTGCGGCGCCGAAACATACGTCCGCGCAGCGATTTGCGCGGACGTATGTTCGTTTTTGCGGAAAAGAGGCAAAGAACGGGAGGAAATTTTAAAAAAAGAATTTACATTGCGGAAATTTCTGTTATAATAGGAGTAGCCGAGATGATCGGCCCGAACTTCGGAATAAGAGAGAGCTTTTTTGCGCGGTGCCAAAGCGATGCGGCGCCCGGCAAAAACGGGAACAAGGAGTCGGAAATGGAGATTTGGGATGCAATGGCGGCGCGGCACAGCGTGCGCGCGTATCTGGACAAGCCGATCGGCGCGCCTGTTTTGCAGAAATTGCAGGACGAGGTGGCGGAATGCAACCGTGAAAGCGGTTTAAAAATACGTTTGGTGTGCGACGATTCGCAGGCGTTTTCTTCTTTTCTGGCACATTACGGAAAATTTTCCTGTGTAAAGAATTATTTTGCCCTGATCGGCGAAAAGAGTGAGAACCTGGCGGAAAAAGCGGGGTATTACGGAGAGCGCCTTGTGTTGTTTGCGCAGACGCTCGGTCTGAATACCTGTTGGGTCGCGCTGTCGTATGCAAGGGGCAGGACGCTCAAAAAATTAGATTTGGGAAAGGATGAAAAACTCGCCTGCGTGATCGCGGTCGGGTACGGCGAGACGCAGGGCGTGCCGCATAAAAGCAAGCAGGTCAGGCAGGTTTGCCCTGCAAAGAATTTCGAAGCTCTGCCCGCGTGGTTTCAAAGGGGAGTGCATGCGGCATTGCTGGCGCCCACGGCCGTCAATCAGCAGAAATTTAAGTTCGAGCTTGTCGGCGAGCGCAAAGTGCGTGCGCGCCAGACAGGGGGATTTTGCCGCGGGCTGGATCTCGGGATCGTAAAATATCATTTCGAGCAGGGCGCGGGAAAAGAAAATTTCGAATGGGCAGAATGATCGCCCGCGCGTTTTAAAAACGCACGGGCGCAGAAAAATCGCTGTTTTTAAATTTGAAAAGCGTTCGGAAACGGCCGCCGCGCTCTTTTTGTGTAAGAGAGGATCACCGTTCGGCCGGGTCGTTGTTTTTGCTGAGGCGGTACTTTCGCGGGGTCATGCCGTACGTTTGCAGGAACATTCTGTGGAAATGGCTTTGGTTTTCGTAGCCGATGGTCTGAATGATTTCCGAAACGCTCATATCTGTGGTGCGTAAGAGGCGTTCCGCCGTTTTCAGCCGTTCGTTTGCAAGAAGCTCGCGGAAGGGTTTCCCGAACACGTCGTGGATGCGGCGCGAAATGTATTCGCTGCTGTACCCCAGCGTTTCGGCGATCTCGCCGAGCGAGGCGTCGGGGTAGTTGTGTTCCAGATAGGCGGACACCTTTTGTTTGAGCAGCGAATCGGGGGAAGCGGCAAGTTTTCCGCCCGCGAGGGAATCTTTGTAGAGCGCGAGATAGGTAAACAGCAGGGAGATCAGCTGGGAAAGGACGGAAGCGTCCTGTTCGTTCGGGTAAGCGACGGCATAGATCAAATTGTCGAGAAGGTTGCGTATGGGGAAGTGGCCCTGCGTCTTGAAGTGCAGGTATTCGCCTTCGCCGTCGGCGGCGAAATTGCGCGCGAGGAAGTCGCGCATGACGGGATTATTCTCGACGTTGTGCAGGATCACCTGTAAAAAGGTGTTCGACGCGATAAAATTGATGCCGAGGTCGTCCGTTCCCGCCCGCAGCACGCTGTGACGGATATGACGGTTGAGGAAGAGAATGTCGCCGCTTTGCAGGCAGACTTTTTCCCCTTCGATCAGGTGCGTGATGCTCCCTTGCAAAACGTACATGAATTCCATATAATCGTGGCCGTGTTCGGGAAAATCGATGAACCGCGTATGAGGCCTTAGCGCCATCTGCGATTTGTTCAGAAGTTTCTGCGCCTGAATGATAAATTCTTTTCCCGCCGCGTATTGCGAGCGGTCGATGCTGGTCTGTCCGCGCAGGATATCCCGCTCTTCGTCCGTGATCTGCATGAGCTTTTCGATGATTTCTTTTTGCATGGCTGTATTGTATCATAGTTTGTTTGAAATGTCAAGAAAAGATACTTTTTTTAATAAATAGTGTCCTTGTTTAATAAATTAAAATTCGCTATAATGATAGCGACGGAGGAAGAAATGAAATATTACGTAGCAATCGATATCGGAGCGTCCAGCGGACGGCACATCGTCGGCTGGAAAGAAGGCGGAGAGCTTTGCACGAAGGAAGTGTATCGGTTTTATAACGGCGTGGACAACGTAAACGGCACGCTGGTTTGGGACACGGAACGTCTGTTCCGCGAGATCGTGGCGGGATTGAAGGAGTCGTTCCGTCAGTTCGGGAAGATCGAGAGCGTGGCGATCGACACCTGGGGTGTCGACTATGTCCTTTTGGACAAAGACGGGAAAGAGATCCTGCCCTGCCATGCGTACCGCGACGACCGTACGAAAGGGCCGATCGAAGAAGTACATAAGATCATGCCGTTCAAGGAATTGTATGCGCATACGGGCATTCAGTTCCAGCCGTTCAACACGATCTATCAGCTGTACGACGATCTGAAGAAAGGGCGTCTGGAGAACGCGGAAACGTTTTTGATGCTGCCCGAGTATTTCTCGTACAAACTGACGGGAGTGGCGAAAAAAGAGTATACGGAAGCGTCGACGTCCGGTCTTGTGGACGCGCGGACGAGACAGTACGACATGGAAGTGGTGCGCCGTCTCGGCCTGCCGGAACGGCTGTTCGGGCACCTGGATATGCCCGGAACCAAAGTCGGGGCTTTGAAAGAGGAGATCGCGAAGGAAGTCGGCGGACAGACGACGGTAGTGCTTTGCGCTTCGCACGATACGGCGAGCGCGGTGGAAGGCATTCCCGAAGATTCGGTGGATATGCCGTACCTGTCGTCGGGGACGTGGTCGCTGTTCGGCGTGCGTCTGAAAGAGCCGATCCTCAACGAAAAGAGCTGCGAAGCGAACTACACGAACGAAGGCGGCGTGGGATATATCCGTTTCTTGAAGAACATTATGGGATTGTGGCTTGTGCAGTCTCTGCGCAAGGAACTTTGCCCGGATAAATCGTTCGGCGACATTGCGTCGGAAGCGCAGCAGGGAACCTATGCGGAGACGATCGACGCGGACGACTGGAGATTCTTGGCGCCCGAGAGCATGAAAGGCGCGTTCGACGAATATCTGCGCGAAAACGGCAAACCTTTGCCCGAGAAGACGAGCGATTATTTCCGCTGCGCGTTCATGAGCCTTGCGAACAGTTACGCAAAGGCGATGCGCGAGCTGGAAAAGATCACGGGCGAAAAATATAAGGGGCTTTGCATCGTCGGCGGCGGCGCAAAGAACGGCTTTTTGAACGAACTTACGGAACGCGCGTGCGGCGTGAAAGTACACGCGATCCCGATCGAAGCGACAGCATTCGGTAATTTAAAAATTCAGATGAAGAGAGGAGAGTAATACTATGAGTTCGATGTATGATCTTGCAAAACAGGCGTTTGCAAACTGGGGAGTCGATGCGGAAGAAGCGCTGGCGCGCGTCGCGAAGATCCCCGTATCCATTCATTGCTGGCAGGGTGATGACGTTCACGGATTTTTGGGCGCGGAAGAACTTTCCGGCGGGATCCAGACGACGGGCAACTATCCCGGCGCGGCAAGGAACCCCAAGGAACTGATGGCAGACTTCGACGTCGTGCTGTCCCTTGTTCCGGGCAAAAAGAGAATCAATCTGCATGCGATCTATGCGATCTCGGATACGCCCGTAGAATTGGATAAACTGGAATACCGCCATTTTGAAAAATGGGTGGAGTATGCGAAGGAGCGCAACCTCGGGATCGATTTCAACCCGACGCTTTTCTCTCACCCGATGGTCGTAGATGGGCTCACGCTTTCTTCCCCGAAAAAGGAAGTGCGTGAATTCTGGATCAAGCACGTCAAGGCGTGCCGCGCGATCGCTGCAAAGATCGGTCAGATCCAGGGCTCGCCCTGCCTGAACAACATTTGGATCCCCGACGGATTCAAGGACGTGCCTGCCGACAGGCTCGGACCCCGTCAGCGTCTGAAAGAGAGCCTGGACGAGATCTTCTCGGTGAAATATCCTTCCGAGTACATCGTGGACAGCGTGGAAAGCAAAGTGTTCGGTATCGGTGTGGAGAGCTACACGGTCGGAAGCAACGAGTTCTACCAGAACTATGCAGCGAAAAACGGCGTCTGCTGCCTGCTCGACAACGGACATTATCATCCGTTGGAGTATGTCAGCGACAAGATCCCCGCATTGCTCGCGTTCTATGACAAAGTGGCTCTGCACGTAACGCGCGGCGTCCGTTGGGACAGCGACCACGTCGTCCGCCTGGAAGACGAGATCCTGGAAATCGCGAAAGAGATCGTTCGCAACAATGCGGATGAAAAAGTTCTGATCGGTCTGGATTACTTCGATGCGAGCATCAACCGCGTAGCGGCATGGACGATCGGCGCGCGCAACATGGAAAAGGCTTTGCTGTTCGCGCTCTTGCAGCCGCATGCACAGTTGAAGAAACTGCAGGACGAAGGCAAATTCACCGAACTTTTGGCGATGAGCGAAGAGATCAAAACGCTTCCTTACGGCGCGGTTTGGGACGAATATCTCAGCCGTCAGAAAGTTGCGGGCAACGATTGGTTCAAGACGGTTCAGTCTTACGAAAAGAAGATCCTTGCCGAGCGCAAATAAGCTTTTTTAAACCGTTTATCAGACGGCGCATTGCGCCGTATCGATAAAAGCAGCTGCGGCTTTTTCATCCTCCGATGAATTTTATCCGTAAATTGCATTGCCGCAGCTGTCAATTTGCACATAGTCTCCATTTTAATTGGACCTCACAAACAGGAAGGGCGGACGCTTTTCAGCGTCCGCCCTTCCTGTTTTTTCGCCGTACGGCAAAAAAATTGTCGTCGGTCTGTTTGTAAAAGTATCCCGGCTGCGTTCGGCGCACGGAGCATTCCGTCCGTCTCGGCGGCTGTATGCCCGGCCGGAGAGCGTTTACAGTTTTTGTTAAATCAATCGGCAAAGAAACGATCGCTGCCCACGGCTTGACTTAGGGTTCCTGCTTGCCTGCGTGGCATCGTCGTAGGGGGGCGTTTTGCCGTACTGATTTAAAAAGCGTTTCGGCCCGTCGCGTAAAGCAAACAAATTTATTTGAACAGCGGGTGTGTTGTAAAGCGTATCGGCTTGTTCCCTAATGTAAACAAACTTATTTGAAGCGGGTGTGTTTTGAAGCGCTTCGGCCCGTTCCGCAAAGCCGCGTTTGGAGGCAGAAGTATATTTCTTTGCATAGGGGCGCTATTTCATTTACGAACGGGCCTGTATGGTGTATAATGGAGAGGATCAATCGTTTGAGGTGACGCAGGTGAAAAAGAATCGGAAAGGGCAGACCGCAGACGCGCGGGAAGGAAGCCTTGCGCAGGAGGCAGCGGAATGTGTGCCGAAAGAGAGAAGGGAAGATGGTGCGATGAAGACGGGAGAAGAACCGATGTCCGCACAGTCCGGATCTTCGCACAAAGACGACGGCGGTGCGGCGAAAATGCAAGGAAAGGAACAAGAGAACAAGGGGGAGATTTCGGCAAAGGGTGTGTCTTGCCAATCGGACGAAAACGTTTCGAAAGGGGATACAAAAGAGAAAAAGAGAGCTTTTCGCGCGAAATGCAAGCTGATTTTGATTCTCGGACTGTCTTTTCTGAAGATCGGGCTGTTTACCTTCGGGGGCGGATACGCCATGATCGCGCTGATACAGAAAGAGTTTGTTTCCAAAAGAAAATGGATCGGGGAAACGGAATTCATGGACGTCGTGGCGATCGCGGAATCTACGCCGGGGCCGTTGGCCATCAACAGTGCAACGTATATCGGCTATAAAGTCGGCAAGACGGCAGGGGCGGCGATTTCCACGCTGTGCGTATGTATACCTTCCTTTGTGATCATTTATCTGATTTCCCTGTTTTTTGATGCCTTCTTGCAGTTTACGCTGGTGCAGTATGCGTTCAAGGGGATTCAGGTGTGCGTCGTCTTTCTGATTTTTACGGCGGGCTGGAAAATGCTCAGACAGATGCAGAAAGATCTGTTTAACCTGGTATTGTTTTTAGGGACGATCCTGTGCCTTGTCGCGTTTTCCGTGACGGCGGTGGACTTTTCCTCCATCTTCTATATTTTGATTTGCGGCGCGGCGGGGCTCGGGGTTTATCTTGTTTCTCTCGCGCGCAAAAAAGGAAAAGGGAACAACGCAATTTTGTCGAAAAAACAAGAGGACGTTGTGCAAAAAAACGGACAAAATGCCGTTGTTTTGCAAGGCGGAGAAGCGGAAAAACAGGAAAATGCGGGCGAAAAAGACGGTGAAAACGTTTGCAAGCACAGCGTGCCTTCGGACGGCGAAAGCGCCCCGAAAAAGGGAGAGACGGCCGCAAATGCGGGGATGGAGGAGAAAAAGCAATGATCTATTGGGACTTGTTTCTCGTATTTTTTAAGATAGGGGCGGTATCGTTCGGCGGCGGGTACGGCATGATCTCTCTCTTGCAGGACGAAGTGGTGGCGCACGGCTGGCTGACCAAAGAGATGCTGATGAATTTTATCGCGGTAGCCGAGTCGACGCCGGGGCCTATTGCGGTCAACGTGGCGACGTTTGTAGGTTCGTCGCAGGGGGGCGTGATCGGCGCGCTTTTGGCGACGTTTGGCGTCGTTTTGCCCTCGTTCGTCATCATACTGCTGATCGCGGCGATCATGCACAACCTGTTGAAATTTAGGGGCGTGCAGGCGGTGTTGGGCGGGATCCGCCCGAGCATCGTCGGATTGGTTTTGGGAACGGCGTTTACGATGCTTCTTACCGCGGTTTTCGGCTTTTCCTCTTTCGGAAAGGGGTTCAGCTTCGATTGGCGCGCGCTTGTCATTCTGTTTTTGCTCTTTGTCGTTTGGTACGTGTTCCGAAAATTGAAAAAGGCGGAACTTTCGCCCATAGCCCTTATACTCTTATCCGCCGTATTGGGAATGGGCTTTTACGCGATCCCGCTTTGAGCGGTGAAGATTTGCTTCTGAAGGAAAGTGTTTTGATGCTGGCGGGAAAATAAACGACATTTTTCGGGTGAAATTTTGGCTTTTGTTCGGAATTTTTGGGTACGTATAGGGCAAATTTGGAAAAATTTGCTTTAAATTGTTGCCTTATTCCAAATTGTATGGTACAATGTTCTTATTCAGAAATAGTCTGTACAGGAGGAAAATTGTATGAACAAGACTGAATTGGTGGCAAAAATTGCCGAAGACGTTGCGCTGAAAAAGAGCGACGTGGAAAAGGTGTTGGATGCGTTCGTTTCCAACGTGAAGGATGTCATGGCGAAGGGCGACAAAGTCCAGCTGGTGGGATTCGGTACGTTCGAAGCGAAAGATCGTGCGGCCAAAGAGGGCGTGAACCCTGCAACGGGCGAGAAAATTTCTATCGCCGCTTGCAAAGTTCCCTCTTTCAAAGCGGGCAAAGCACTTAAAGATGAATTGAACAAATAACGTTTGACGAACGGCGCATCGGAACCCGATGCGCCGTCCGTTTGCCATGAGGATAAGGGACGCCGCCCGCAAAGGTCTTTGCGGGCGGCGTCCCTTTAAAAATCTGTCCATGCGGGAGCGGCGCACAAAGCGCCCTTCCCGCGGGTGGTCAAAAAATACAGTTACGTGTATCGGTTTTGCTGCGAAGTTTCGGAGTGAACGCACCTTTCCTGCCGCGCACCGTCAAAGCGACGGCGCAGATTCTTCGGCGGGGTGGTTGTCCGGGTGCTGCTTTTGGGTGCGGAATACGGCGCGGACGCAGGCCGTGTACGTGACGCGGTTTTCCGTAATACCGCCCGCACCGTAACAGCAGGGGTAGCAGCACGTTTCTTCCACCATGACCAGCGTACCGGCCGCCCCGAGCGCTTCGGCTTTTGCCTTTGCGTCCGCAATGGCCATTTGCAACGCTTGCGCGCGGTATTGCGCGTCCTCTTTACAGCTGTAAACGGGCCCGTCGATGCAGGTCAATCCTGCCTGCAGAAGTTTTTCGCGGATCGCGGGAATGCTGTCCGTTCTGTCTGTTTCAAAAGAAAAGCAGGCGTCCGCCGCAAATCCCGTTTGTCCGTACATGGGGGAAACCTCGAAGCGGCATTGCGTCGCTGTTCCATATTCGGAAAATACCTTGCTTACTTCGGCGGCGATCTCTTCGCATTTGCGCGCGGCGTCGGGCTTTTCGTCCGTAACCGTGTGGATACTCCCCGAAAAAGTACAAAAATCGGCGTCCGCTTCCAAAGACGCGCTGCCCGTCACGACCAGATCAGCATCGCCGATCGTCTGATCGGCAAACGCACAGACGCTCGTGCAAGAAAGGGCGGCACATAAAATCGCTCCCGCGATCAACGGCAAAAATTTTCGTTTCATGAATGATTCCTCCTGTATGATATTTCTTACTTTGCCGCATTTTTCCTTTTTTTATGCGCGAAAATCGTTCGTGCATCTTAAAATCTTGCAAAACGGTTCAAAAACTCACACGGGAAAAGCCGTTTTGCCGTCGAAAACAAGCCGCAAACGAAGATGTGCTCACCGCGGCAAAAATGTTCTTCGCGTCCTTCGGCAAAAGTGCGCATGTTCGGAGGCGGAAAATTATCGCGCTTTTTAAAATTTGAAAGTTATACCCATCGGCGTTTAAAGGAATGTGATGCTTGCCCGAGTCAGGAACGGGCAGAAAAATAAAATTGTCGGATTTCCCGTAAAGTCATTGCGCAGGCTATCTAAAGAGCAAAAAGCGGATGCCGTTTTAACGAAAGAGGCTTGACAAGGAATTCAGATTTTTATATAATGTGAACGCGGTTTGCGCAAACGGTACGGGAAGACAAAGATTTGTGCAAAGACAAAGGAAAGAGGTGTTATGAACCGGATTTTGATGACCGTTATCGGTTTTTTGGTGATATTTCTTGCAACGACGGCGGGAAGCTCGATCGTCTGGTTTTTCAAAAAAGACATTTCGGAAAAAGTAAATACGGTGTTTTTGGGATTCGCGTCGGGGATCATGATCGCCGCGTCCGTGTGGTCGCTGCTCATTCCTTCCATGGAAGGAGCGGCAGATTGGGGCAAGTGGAGCTTTGTCCCCGCGCTGGTCGGCTTTTTGCTGGGAGGGTTGTTTCTCGTTTTGCTCGATCATGTCGTTCCGCATTTTCATGCGGGAACGAGCGAGGAAGAAGGCCTGCCCGTGACGATGAAAAAATCGACAAAGATGTTTCTTGCGGTCACGATCCACAACATTCCGGAAGGGTTGGCGGTCGGGTTTGCGTTCGGAGCCGCGGCGGCCGCAGGGGAAAATACCTCGTACGTATCCGCGCTGGCGTTGGCGATCGGCATCGCCGTACAGAATTTTCCGGAAGGCGCCGCCGTTGCGCTTCCGATGAAATCGGTCACGCAAAGCCGCGCGAAGGCGTTTTTCTACGGCACGGCGAGCGGCGCCGTGGAACCCGTATTTGCCGTGATCGGATTTTTCCTCGCTTCGGCGCTGACCGTCTTGCAGCCGTGGTTCCTCGCGTTCGCGGCGGGCGCGATGGTATTTGTGGTGGCAGAGGATCTGATCCCCGATTCGCACCTCGTTTCACACCCGCATCTCGGCACGTGGGGCGTTATGTTCGGCTTTGCCGTCATGATGATATTGGACGTCGCGCTCGGCTGATTTTTGTATAAGCGTCTTTCAACTGATTTGACAAAATTTTAAAGATATGAAAAGGTGCCGCGGGCAGACTTGTATAGTCTGCCCGCGGCACCCCTTTTTGTTGTAAATTTGCCGCCCGCAAAATTTTTGCGGGCGGCATTGCGGACGAAAAGAATTTGCCGAAAAATTTGCCTTCAAAAAATTGCAGGAGGGAAAACGAAAATCGCGGCAAAGACGGGTTGCTTTTCTTGTAATGCTATGTTATAATAAAATATGAATAAATAAAATATTCAATCAATGCAGAGACGAAATTATGAGAGAGCAAAAACTTTGGAGGGAGGAAAAAATGTGCGAAGAAGAGAAAGATATTTGCAGGTATGTGCGCATACGTTATACGGATACGTCCTGTTACAACGGGCGCATGGTCAGCAAGGGAAAGGAAGAAGCGTTGGGGCTGCAGGTCAACGATAAGATTTATCTGACGGACGGCAGGTATAAGAGGGTAAGCACCAAGGGATTAAAAATTATCGAGGTGTTTTCCGAAATACCTGAATGGAGTACATGCGAGCTCAGGCAAAGGTATGAAAAATGTACTGGCAAGGGGACATTGCTTGAATTGATGGGATCGTCCGACATTTTTTAAAGGGTGCATATATGGGAATATGACCATATGTCAGCTTTTATAACGAAAAAATATTCGGCCTTTATCGGCGGAATTCGTATCCCGCAAAAGCGAAAACCGTGCTGATTTTAGGGCGCAGAGAGCGGAGAAAAAGGCGGGGAATTTCGTCTTTGAGAAGATTTACGGAGATTTCAGAAAAAACGCGGCTGACGCATTGACAAAAGGCAGAAAAGGCGTATAATAATTTGGTGAAACAAAATCGGCGCGCGAGAAGTATTTAAAGAGAAAGGAGAGCGGAAAGGGGCATCTGACCGCATGGGCGTGCCGAATCGGAAGGAGAAAGGCATGAGAGACGACACGAAGTTTGATAGGCTGGCATATTTGAAACCGATCTGGTATCCGGGAATTGTATACCACGAAACGGCGCTTTTGGTAGGCGAAGAAGATGCGGCGCCGCTCTTGTACAAGCCGACGCGGATCCTGTCCGTTCGCAACTATGGATTGGACACAGAGTACAAAGAGGGAATCGACTATACAGTGGAAGACAGGAAGATAAAAAGGCTTCCCGAATCGAAGATGCCGTATCTGGCGTTTGACGACTATTATCGCAGGGAAAAAGATCAGATCGATCTGATGCTGCGGCCGGAGTGCCGTCCTAAGGGGACGGAAGGGATACAGTATTTAAAGTACGGAGAGGGGGACACGTTTACGCAAAAGCAGATCGCGGTCACCTACGAACATGAAGACGCATGGAAAGGCGCCGTGCCGCAAGGGAAAACGCAGAACCTTGCGGACGCCGTGCGGAAAATAAAGGCGGGGACGGCACATATCGAGTTTTTCGGTGACAGCATCACGGTGGGATGCAATGCGAGCGGAACCTTGTACGGGGGGAATACGGCGCCGTATTGCGAGAGCTGGCCGGACATGGTGGCGCATTATTTGGAAGACAAATACAAAGTGAGCCTGAAAACGACCAATACGGCGATCGGCGGAACGACCACGCGGCAGGGGCTGGACAGGTTCGAAAAGGACGTGATAGAATGTGCGCCCGATCTTCTGATCATCGGTTACGGCATGAACGATCCGGGGGTAAGCAAGCAGGAATACAAGGACATGGTCGGGCAGATGATCGCAAGGTACAGGGAAAAAGTTTCGGACGGAAACGTGTTGCTGATCTCCCCGATGCTGCCGAACGTGGAAACGAACTGGTGTGTATTGCAGCCCGAATTTGAAAAACCGCTTAAAGAGCTTGCGGAGGAGAACGATTTTTGTGCGCTCGTACCCGTCACGTCCATGCACAGGGAAATCCTGCGCGCGGGGAAGCGGTACAGGGATATGACGGGCAACAACGTCAACCACCCGAACGACTTTATCGTGCGGCTGTATGCGCAGTCGGTGCTGACGGTGCTTTTGGGCGATGAATTTCTGAACGATTTTTCCATAGACGAATAACACCTGTAGGCGACCGCGCAGACGGATCGCAAATTTTGTCGGACAGACGCATGGAAGCGTCCGCAAGGCTGAAAAGCCTGCGCGGCGGGTGAATATAGAAATCTTTTGCAAAAAACGAGTGACAGTGAAAGCGTGTACCGATTCCGGTACGCGTTTTCTTGTATAATAAACATAAAAGAGCGGCTTTTCGCCGTTTAAATTTGTGCGGGGCGCAGCGCTTTCGGAAAAGAAGAAATACAAGGCAGACGCAGACGGCGGAAAAGGGAAACGGAATACGGGCGGAAGGGTATTGTCCGATTTTTTGCGGTACGTATAGTGAAAAACGGGTAAAAAATAATCAAGTGCAGGGAACTTAGAAATAGCGGGGACAAGGAGGAAACGAGCAATCGGCGCGGCAAAGCCGCAGGGGGAAACTCGGGGCGCGCGTTAAAAAATCGTTTAGAATAAGGGATATGGTGTATTGTATTTCGGATATACACGGATATTATGATCAGTTTTGCCGACTGATGGATAAAATTCATTTTAAAGAGGACGATCGGCTGTATGTTTTGGGGGATATGATCGATAAGGGGCCGGACAGCATCCGTCTCGTGAAGTTGTTGTTTTCTTTGCCGAACGTATTTTGCATTGCGGGAAATCACGAGTATGATTTTTTAAAATATTATCGCGGGCTGATGCGGCAGACGGAAGATTACGACGGGATATTGGAGCGTTTGCGGGAATATTTTTCGGACGGGTCTTTGCTTGACTGGGAGATTGTGGACAAGATCGATCTGCTTCCTTATTATATAGAAACGGAAGATTTTATCGGGGTGCATGCGGGGATCCCCGTGCAGGGCAACCGACTGACGGAGGTTGAAAGGGCGACGTGTGAACAACTCGTATATGACAGAAAATTCAAAGAAAGGGAAGTCATGCCGCAAGGCGGGAAGTGCGTGTTGTTCGGGCACACGCCCGTGCAGTATCTGACGGGAAAGGACGAGATTTTGTTTTATCCGCGGCGCGCCGAAAACGCGCGCAGCGGCAACATTGCAGATTATTGCAAAATAGCGTTGGATACGGGGTGTTGGATCGGCGGCGTTTTGGGGTGTATCTGTACGGATACCTGCAGGTGTTTTTACGTACAAAAGCGGTGAGGGAAAAGCGCTGAATTGCAAAATTGAAAAACAGAGGGGAAAGGAGATTGTATGGATCGGAATTTTATCGAGCAGGCGGAGAGGGTGCCTGATTTTTACGGAGACAGGGCGCTGGCGGTGCTGATTCAGACGGCGGAGAGCGGGGCAAAGCGTTATTTCGGAAAAATTGACGGCGACATGAGGGGGCGTCTGACGCATGAGTTTGCGTTGATCCGCGCGACGAACACTGCGAAATTGTTTCTGTATTGGGCATATGCCGCCGCGACGGTAAAGCGGAAAACGTATCCGTACGTCTCAGGCATACAGAACTGTTCTCTTGTCTCTTGCTGTCTGGGTATTACCAAAGTAAACCCCATGCGGACGGGCAGCCGTTTCGAGCGGCTTTTGAACGGACAAAGCACCCGTATACCCGCTCTGTGCATCGAAGTGCCGAAAGGAAAGCGGGAAGAAGTGTGGGAGGCCCTTGCGCGGGAACGGGCGGACATGGTCGAAATAAGGGAGAACGACGAATATCCGGACATTCCCGCCGAGGATATGGAGGCGTTTTTCAAAAACCAAAAGTATGACGACAGGGAGATTTTGCGCGCGGCGGCCGAATCTTTGCGATTTGCCGGACAGAAAGGCACACCGTCTTCGATCGGCGATCTGGCCGAACTTGTTGTCTTAAAGAGGTATTCTCTCTTTACGGAAGAAAAGCCCGCCCTCCTGTACCAGGAAGACGTTGTCGGATTGTTGGAGGATGCGGGTTTTTCCTGCGAAGAAGCGGAAGTTTTGCGAAGAGTGCTTTCCAAAAAGTGCAGGACGGAAATCAATTTTTACCGAAACATACTCCTGCAGACGGCAAGGGCGGCGGGGCGCAGCGTCGAAGAGGCGGCGGCCGCGTTTTCCGCTTTGGAAAGGGAGGCCGGCCGGACATTTTGCCGCGCGTCGGCGACGGCAGAGGCACAATATCTGTATGCACAAATTTTTGTCAGAAAAAATGAAAAAAGGTAAGCGGTGTTCCCGCACGGGCGGAGAATTTTGCCGTCCGATCTGATCGGGCAGGGACATTTGTTTCAGAGATCTGCGAAAGACACGAAAAAAGAGCGCTTTTTATGCGCTCTTTTTTCGTGTGAAAGAATACGGCGCATCGACAGCCAAAAAACAAAAGGTCTGTCAGGTAAGTAAACAACGCCCATGTTTATCAATTTTAATCAACAAATAAAACGAATATGTCGTGTTAAAGCTATTTTTTTATTTTATTTTTTTTCAATTTACCTATTGACGACGGTATAATTGTGTGCTATAATGTACCTGGGTACAAAAAATCAGAGCGGTTTTTTTTCCGTAAGAAAAAAGTTTTGTATGCTTGTTTGTACCAGGGTACAAGCAGGCGCGGTTTGTGAAAAGTGCGCGGAGAATCGGAGGGGAAAAGATGATAGGAAGGAGAGAAATAGCAAAGATGGCGGGCGTTTCCACGACGACCGTTACGCGGGTTTTGTCCAAGTCCGGATCTGTTTCTCCCAAGACGGTGGAGAAGGTATACAACGTGATCCGCGAAACGGGATATACGTGGAATGCGATCGCGTCCAATCTTTCCAAGAACAATCTGAGCAACATCATTGCGTTGCTGGTTCCGGACATGACGAACTATTATTATATGGAAATGTTTGACAGCATGATGAAGGCGGCGCGGCCGTACAGCATGTTGATCTCCATATACAGTATATCAAACATGAATGCGAACGAAGTCGTGGAGGAGATCGTATCCAACCGGGCGCGCGGGATCGTGAACATGGGTTTGGTGCCGCTGACGCACGAATGTATGCGGCGGGTGGATCTTGCGGGGATCAAATTTGTGCACGGAGGGATCCGTGATCGGGAAGACTGTGATTTTCATATCGATTACCAGGAGGCGGTATCGGCGGCGGTGCGGCATCTGAAGGATACGGGCTGCAAGAAGATCGGTTTTTTGTTCGGGATGAAGCAAAAGCTTTTGCACGATGAAAAGATACAATGTTTCCGGCGGGCGATGGAGGAATGCGGATACAAAGAGCCGGACATATTTTTGGGAAGTTATCCGAACGTATCGGCATCGGTATTCGGATATGAGCAGGCAAAGAAGCTGTTTTCGGACGCGACGCCGTACGACGCTTTGTTTTGTTTAAACGATATGATGGCGGTCGGGGTGATGCGTGCGCTGATGGATTGCGGCAAGCGTATACCCGAAGACGTTTCGGTGATCGGGTTTGACAATATAAAATTGGGAGAATTTTTCAAACCGTCGGTATCCACCCTGTGCGGGGACATCATAGAAGAGGCAAAGGCGTACGTACAATATTGTATGGGAGATTATACGCCCGGCGTCACAGTAAAATCCAGGTTTATCTGCCGCGAAAGCGTGCGAAAGCTGGAAACATAGAAAATTCGAATCAAAAAAAAGGTACCTTTTTTTTCGGGCAAGCCCGAAAAACGATATTTATCAGAAAAAAATAAGGATGGAGGAGCAAAGAATGAAGAGACTGTTGTTTAAAGTTGTGGCCGTCGTTGTTTCGGCGTTTCTGCTGGTGGGATGCGCGCCGCGGCTGAACGATCCCGTGACGGAATACAACGTAGATCTGAGCGTTGTGAGCAACTATGAAGTGGAAGGAACGCTGAAAGTCGGCATCACGACGATTTACACGGAGAGATGGCTGATCGATGCGCTGATCGAAGAATACAACCAGGTATACCCGAACGTGAAGGTGGAAGTGGACGAAGTGCAGGGGGCGTACAACAACACGCTGGTCGGGTACTGGCAGGCGGAGCAGAACACGCCGGGGATCATGCCGGACATTCTTGTTTCGAACAGCACGGATATGCATTCGATCATAGAGAACGGGATCCTGCTGGATCTGCAGGAATACGTAGACGCGTCGGTGGATGCGGGGCTGTTGGATCTGAATGATTTTTACGAAGATTACTGGAAGCTGGGGCAGGAAAATTTTGACGGAGACCAGTACGTGCTGCCGCGCAGTGCAGACCGTGTTGTGACGCATCTGAACCAGACGCTTTTTGAGACGATTTTCAAAGATTACAGTGACGACGAGCTGCCTTTTACGCCGATCGAGGGGACGAAGGTGCCTGCGAACGGCTGGACGTGGCAGGAGTTTATGGACACCTGTGAAGTGATCCGTCAGTGGTACGACGCGAACGGGCGTGCGGAACAGTATCTGGTGGACGCATATTTTGACTGGGAGCCTATTTTCAATGCGATTTTCCGTTCGGAAGGGGCGGAGATCATCGACAAGGATAAGAACGTTCTGATCGACACGCCGGAAGTGAAGAAGGCGATGGAGCTGATGAACGAAGCGATCGAAAAGAGGTATGTGGCGCCTCCGGGAACGAGCGTACAGGGCAACTATGAAGGCGGCCAGGGAATTATGCTGTTCAACTCGGCGTATGCGCAGAGGTTTTACACGAGCCTTACGATCGACCAGGGATACGATTACAATCTGACGACGTTCCCTCTGATCAACGGAGAAGAAGGGCCGAGTTATATCGGAGCGGGCGTAGCGGGGTATGCGATGGCTTCGACGTCCAGGAACAAAGATCTTGCGTGGACGTTCCTGCTGTTCATGCTCAGCAAAGACGGGCAGGAAGCATTGGCGCGCGGCGGTATGACGACGCTTCCCATCCGCAAGGATCTGGCGGATCCCGCGACGAGCGCGTGGGGCAAGACGCTGATGGAGCAGGGGATCAACATGAGCGCTTATACATACGCGACGGAGCGCTGCGTGATCACGAATTTCTATCTGAATACGGGCAAACCCAACATTTACAACGATCTGATGTCGAGAGTTTCGGAGATGCTGAACACGTCGCTCGGCAGAGACGAGGCAACGCGTGCGCAGAAAATAGCGGAGTGCCAGGAAGATTTGGAATACATCATCGAGAGTGCGAGGTAATCTTGGCATGAGTAAGTTGAATTTTGCGGGGAATGTCAAAGTAAAACGTATTTTTGGAATCATCAAAAAAACCGTAAAAGACAGCTATACGGGGTGGTTGTTTGTATTGCCGTTGGTGATCGGGCTGCTGGTTTTTACCTTTATCCCGATGTTTCAGTCGCTGATGTACTGTTTTTACGAATACGACGGTGTGCGGGTGTTCCGTTTTATCGGCTTTGAAAATTTCGTGTATATGTTCACGATCGACCGTGACGTTCCCGTCGTGATTGCCAATACGTTTATATGGACGGCGCTGTCCGTGCCGGTCAACCTTGTTTTGTCCTATGCGTTCGCGCTTTTCGTGAACATGAAGACGAAGGGGATGCGTTTTTTCAGAATTTTGTACTATCTTCCCGTCGTGATTCCGGGCGTCGTGAGCGCGCTGCTGTGGAAGGATATTTTCGATCCCGTTTACGGTTTGGGAAATTCCTTTCTGATGCGGTTGGGCGTGGCGCAGGGCAATCTGCCCCGCTGGTTCGAATCGGAAGATTTCATGGCGATGGCATCCCTTCTGATCATGTCGCTGTGGGGGATCGGCGGAGGAATGGTGCTGTGGCTGGCGGCGCTCAAAGCGGTGCCGGAGTCGCTGTACGAGAGCGCGCGCCTGGACGGCGCGAACGCGTTCGTGCGCTGTTTTGTGATCACGATCCCGATGTCTTCGGCGATGATCTTTTACAACCTTCTGATGAGCGTGATCGGGTCATTGCAAAACTTTGCGACCTATATCGTGGCGCCGAATTCGGGCAAAGGCAACGGAAATTCGCTGTATCTGTACGCCGTGAAAATTTACAATACGGCATTCAGCGGTTATAAATTCGAATACGGCTATGCGAGTGCGCTGGCGTGGTTTCTGTTCCTGATCATAGCGGTTCTGACGGTTATTTTGTTCAGTACCAGCCGCTGGGTATATTACGGGGAGGAAAACTGATGTTGCGCGAAAGAAAAAAAATCACCCCGAAAAAAGCGGTTTCGCTTACGATCGTCTACTTTTTCATGGTGCTGTTTGCGATAGTATTGCTGTTTCCGTACGTATTCATGATCAGTAAAAGTCTGATGACGGGGACGGAGGCGGCGCAGATTCCCGTGGAATTGTTCCCCAAAAAGCCGACGGCTTCCGCATACGGCAAGATCTTTTCCAGCGAAAATTCGTATATGCTGTATGCGTTCAACTCTTTCAAGATCATTCTGTTCAACGTGATCGCGATACCTCTTTCCGCCTCTTTGGTTGCATATGGGTTTTCGAAGACCAAATTTTTCGGAAAGAATGCGCTGTTCGCGGTGATGCTGTCCACGATGATGCTTCCCACGATGGTATTGCAGATTCCACAGTTTGTCATGTTCATGAGTTTCGGCTGGTACGACAGCATGTGGCCGCTGACCATACCGAATCTTTTCGGCGGCGGCGCTGCCAATATTTTCCTGATCCGCCAGTTTATGCGCGGAATTCCGAATTCGTTGGACGAAGCGGCCAAGATCGACGGCGCAAACGCGTTTATCCGTTATCTTGCGATCACGCTTCCTCTGTGCAAGGCCATCATTATTTTCATGATGGTATCCACGTTCATAGCGTATTGGAGCGATTTTTACGGGCCTTTGATTTATCTGAAATCTCCGTCGAAATTCACGCTGGCGATCGGTATTTTTAAAGAATCGGAGCAGCTGGTGCAGCTGGACGACAAGCCGGTTCTGATGGCATCGGGCGTTTTCATGACGATTTTCCCCGCCATTTTGTTCGGATTTTTCCAGAAAGAATTGATCGAAGGCGTGCAGATGACGGGATTAAAAGGATGATAAGGAGGAAAAAAAGTTGCGTAAAAAGTTGGCGGCTTTGTTGCTCTGTTTGCTTTTGGGCGTACAGGCGGTTGCCTGTACGCAAGGCGGAGGGGGAATGAAATATTTTGAACAGGACGGCGAGCTGAACGCATCCGCCGTCAGTAAGACCCGATCGGTGGATATGCTGGCGTCCGTTGACGATTACGGGCGGGTCATGCAGCCTTCGGGGGGAGACAAGGCGGACAAAGACCGCTACGTGGGACTGTTTTATTTCCTTTGGAGCGGGCAATACGGCACCGATACGGTGCGGGATATCAATAAAATGCTCTACGACGGCGATCCTTCGCTTTGGGAAAATTCGAATTTGCAGGCCTTCTATCACTGGGGCGAGCCGCTTTTCGGGTATTACAATTCCAAAGACCCGTGGGTGATCCGCAAGCATATCGAGCTTCTCACGTTGGCGGGCATCGATTTTCTGGTTTTCGACACGACGAACAACACCGTCTATTACGACGTTCTGGACGTCTTGCTTCCGATCATGCAGGAATATTACGACGCGGGCTGGGACGTACCGAAATTTGTCTTTTACACCAATTCCAATTCGGCGGAAGTGATCCGTGCGCTGTACTACGGAAACCGCAGTTCTTCGGTGGCAGATTCTTCCAGTTCTTCCAAGCTCAACACGGAAGGGATCTATAAGGCGGGGCAATACCGCGATCTTTGGTTCTGTCCGAACGGGAAGCCGCTGATCATAGGGATCACGGAGAACAACGGCGGGGCGAGCGATCAGACCAGGTGGCCTTCGTCCTCGATCACGGGGGAAGCGAACACCGTTCTGAAAGCGGAGACGGACAGCGAGATCCTGAAATTTTTTGAGATCAAGGAATCGCAGTGGCCGACGACGGGCGTGAAGAACGAAAACGGGTTCCCGTGGATCGAATTCAACGAAGAGGCGACGGCATACGGGGAAACGGTGAACGTATCCGTTGCGCAGCACAACAAACTTCCGTTTTCGGACGCGCTTCTCTCCTCGGTGATTTCGGAGCAGATGTGGGGGCGCGGCTGGCACGACGGGGCGGCGGACCACAGCAACGATGCGATCTATTCGGGCGCGAATTTCGAAGAACGCTACGAAACCGCGATCGGGCTGGATCCGAAGTATCTGTTCGTGACGGGCTGGAACGAATGGGTCGCGCAGAAGCAGTACGGGACGGGCAACAGTCCGAACACGACCACAGATCCTGATCTTCCCGAAAACAGGGTATTCTTTGTAGACACGGTCAACACGGAATATTCGCGGGACGTGGAAATGATGAAGGGCGGTTATTTTGACAATTTCTATTTGCAGATGGCGCGCAACAACCGCACCTACAAGGGTACGGCGCGTGCGGAAAGCTATTCGGAAGCGGTGAAAATCGATATCGGCAAAGGGCTTACGCAATGGAATTCGGTCGGGGACGTCTATTACGATTTTGAAAACGAGAGCGGGGCGCGCGATTTTGCGGGGCACGCGACGGATCTTCATTATACGCAGGACGCCGCGTCCAACGATTTTACGCAGGCGCGAGCGGCTTCGGACGGCAAGAATATCTATTTCCTCGTGGAAACGGCGAAGGACGTCGTAACGGACGCCGTGACGGGAGAATACCCGCAGCTGTATATACGCATTCCCGATCGGGACGGCGGGTATTACGGGTATCACTATTGCGTGAAGCTCAAAGACGGGAAAGCGGAGATTTATTCGATTGCGGACGGGAAGTACGAGCTTACCTTTGCGGGCAGCGGTTCGTTTTCGATCGGCGGCAGGTATCTGCAGATCGAGATCCCCAAGTCGAAACTGGATGTTTCGGGTGATTTCTGTATCTGGTTCAAAGTAGCGGGCGGGTGCGACCTGTCCGATCCGGAGAGCCTCTATACGAGCGGGGACACCATGCCGGCGGGGCGGATGAATTTTGCGTTTTACGGAAAATAAGGTTCAGACGGGCGAAAGCCTGAAAATAATAAATTGGGAGGAGAATTTGCATGAAAAAAAGACTTGGCAAACTTGTTGGTCTTTTGGCCGTGTCTTTGGTGCTGGCTCTTCCGCAGCTGGGCATATTGGGCGCGGCGGCGGACGAGACGGGCAGCTGGGACGTGACGAACGGTTCCGCGGCGGGAACCGTCCTTACGGCGGCGGGGACTGACAATGATTTGTCTGCCGTGTATTCCGAGACGTTGAACCTCAATGACGGGATCAGTATTCAGTATGACATCAAGTCGTTCACGTTGAACGAGGACGTGCAGGGCGATGCGGACGAAATGGACAATCAGATGATCACGTTTTCGTTCCTGTCCTCAGAGAATAACGGAATCAGCCTTGTAGTTCGGCCTTACCGTCTGCAATGGGGAGCGAAGCTGAACCAGCGCATGATGGTCGCCGTTTATTATACGGAAAACGGCGTCACCATGAATGCGCCCATGTGGTATTTTGATACCTATCTGGAGGTGTTCGACGATACGCATACGCTGTCCGTTCAGCACAGTTACGGATCGTTTTATGTGGAGGGTGACGGCCGTATCGCGCCGCCTTACCGTCCTGCGTGCGACTGGGATCTGAGCAAGACGACGCTGACGGTAACGATGCACTCGTGCAAGGATGCGGCGTCCGTGGACATCAAGAGCATCGCGGCGGAAAAGACGAAGATCGCCGAAGGCGAGTGGCTGGACATGGGCCCGAGCGAGCACATCTATCAGCCGGACGGGTCGATCACCTATAAAAACATCGACGAGCAGTTCACGGCGGACGTCGGCAGCGGAAATCTTTGGCTGCATTCGCATATCGGATCGGTGCGCGGCTACGACGTGACGGAAAAGATCACGCTGAAGGTGCATTACAACTTGAACGGTGCAGGCGTGTGGTGGGGAATGTATTTTGCAAACCAGGCCATGCTCCCGCTCGACCAGGAAAAGACGAGCATCGATTATACGGATAACAGCCAGGCGTGCAAGGGAATTCAGTTCCAGAACGTGACGCCGTTCAAGGCGCAGACCTATTACTACAAGCAGGAAGGCGAAACGCCTACCGAAGAAGAGGCGAAGCAGCTCAAGCAGTATTATCCGAACGGGGTATCTGTTGCGTACGGCGGCGAAGAGATGCTGAACACGATCGAGATCGAGATCGGCGAAACCGCGACGAAGATCAGCTTCAACGGCACGCTGTTGTGGGACGATTTCCGTATGACGCGGGACGATTTCTCGGCGGCGAACGGCGGAGACGGGAAAGTGTATTTCATTTTCGAGTTTATCGAAACGCCTGCCACGCCCACGCGCGGCATCGACATGACGATCAAAGGCATCAACGTTCCGGAGATCACCTCTTCGACGACGCTGACCCGTGCAAAAGCGGATACGAGCGATCTGGTGCTGGACGTGGACGATCCGGGCAACGGAGCGCTGCGCCTGTACGATGCGGACAGGAATGAGATGGATTCTTCGCTGTACAGCTATGCAAACGGCAAATTCAGCATCAAGGCGGCGGCGTTTGCGGATCTTGCGGTGAACGAAGATACGCCTTACAACTTCTTTGTCGGCAACGACGGCGGTCTGGACGGCTTCTCGGTGCGGATCATGAACGAAGTGGTGGCTCTGGAACCCGCGGTGATCACGCCCGCGTCGTACACGCTTGCACAGGCGGGCTCGGCGACGGAAGACCTCGTGCTTTCGGTGGATTTCAAGACGGGTTCGTTTGTCTCGCTGGTGGGCGGCGGTCTGACCCGTTCGCAGTACACGGTGACGGAACCTGCAGACGGATCTACGGTCGGCTCGATCAAGCTCAGCAAAGATTTTTTGAACAATCTTAAAGACGGCACGGTGACCATTCGTCTGACGACGCAGGATCTTTCGGGTGCGCAGGAAGTGACGGAATTTACGATCACGGTCGGAGACACTTCTTCCAGCGGGGGAGAAACGCCTGCGGGCGGCGGATGCAGATCCGCTTTGTTTGCGAGTGCGGGCGGCGCCGCGGCGGCAATTTTGGCGGCAGGCGCATGGCTTTTGCGCAGAAAAAAATGAAATCGATCCGTTTCTGAACGGATAAAAAAAGAGGGAGGAAAATATATGATTCAATCTTTCAGCAGAAAGAAATCGCTGGTCGTGGCATTGCTGGCGGTTATCGTGGCCCTGTCTTTTTGTTTCGGTGTGCTGATGTTCACCAACAAAAACGTACAGGCGGACGACGATTTGGGTACGATCACCGTACATAACCACGACGACAACCAGATCGGGATCACGATCGAAGGCGTGACGACGGAAACGACGACAACCAACGTGTTCGATACGATCCAGAATTCGCATAGAATGAATGAATACGGCAGATTTTTGCGGTTCATCTTCTTCAACGGGCAGCCTCTGTTCAATACGCCGCAAACAACGACGTCTTTGCCTACGCCTACTTACAATACGGGTAACTTCGGATTGGGCGGCTATACGTACCTGATGGTCACGAACCGTAAAGTGGGCAGCGTGAAAGCGGGCTTCCAGAAAGGGGACGTTCTGTACTTCAAGAAGGGATTTACTCCTTTGTATTACGAGGGAGGCGAATTCATGTGGTACGAAGGTTCGCTCAAATACGACCGTTACTATGTCTTTGACGGGTACGAATTCCAGCCCGCGGACGTATTGCAGGCGGTGAATGCTTCACAGAGTTATGTGACGGTGGACGGCACGGTCACGCTGACCCCGGAATTTTTGCCGATCGAGTATTATCCTGCCGACGATCCTTCGCAAAAGGTAGACGAGTGGGAGAACGAGCTGAATGCGGCGGATCCGGACGAAGACGCGAACTTCTTCCATCCTCGTCTTAGCAAGGAAATGAAGTATGTGAGCAGCGATCCAACCGTAGCGGAAGTGGACGAGGCGACGGGCGTCGTTACGGGCAAGAAAGCGGGCAGAGTGACGGTCACGGCGACGCACGTGGACAGCAACGAATCGATCGAGGTCGAACTGACGGTACGCGGAAGCGCGGAAGAGATCAATGACGTGACCCTCTCCGTTGCGGACGGGAAAGCGGTGATTGCGGGAACGGCGGCGAGCAGCGCGGTGGCACAGATCCCCGCGGCGGACAACGCGTTCTTCAATCTGGTGACGATCAACGGCGAAAAAGCGGACGGCGCGGCTTTGGCGGCTGACGGCAGTATCACGTTGAACAGACAGCTTGTTTCGGGAGACGTGATCCGTTTCACGGCAGGCTGGCAGGCGCTCACTTCTTCCGACGGTACAAGCGCGACGGTTGCGGCGGGTTCTTTGACGAAGGATATCTATTTCCGTTACAACGGTACGGCGCTTGAAAAGATCACGCCGTTCACGCTGGACAAAGCGGAACTGAACGCGCAGGTGCGCACGGAAGCGCAGCTTACGGCGACCTTCGACGAAGCGATCGCCGATAAGAAGCTGGTCTGGACTTCTTCGGACGAAGAGATCGTGACGGTCGACGAAAACGGCAAACTGTTTATCAAGAACAGCACGACGCAGAGCCCCGTTACTGTGACGGCGAAACATCTGGCGACGGGTACGGAAGCGACCTGTTCCGTAACGGTCAGCGAAACGATGGAAGACATGCTCGTCGAGATCGTGACGCTCAATTCCAAGACGATCGGCGTCAAGATCACGGGCAAGACGTCGGGACGCATGATTGTCTCCGACTATATGAACGATCTTGCGCTCAAATACGACATCGTGGGCGGAAAAGCAGTGGGCGATGCGTCCAACTACTTTGATTTTATCCGCAAGATGTGGCTCAAAGGCGAACTTCCCACCGCGTACGAATGGGGCGGAGCGGGTTTGATGGGCAGCCTGAACACGACGGATCAGACCTATTCTTTCACGTTTACGACGAACTTCTATGATTTCCAGGAAGGGGATCTGCTGTTCTTCAACACGGGAATGCGTCCGCTTGCGTACAAGAACGGCATTGGTTATTATTTTGACAGCATGACGCTGCAGGGCGATATGTGCTGGCGCTTCACGGACGGCGAGTTTGTGGAAGTCGCGCCCCGCACGTTTGCGGCGGACACGTACACCGTCAAGGAAGGCGGCAGCGCGTCCACGTCGCTCGGCGATCATCTTACGAAGGTATGGGATAATTCCGGAGCGATTTATTGGGGCTTTGCGGCACAGGGCCTTTTGGAGGCACCCGAGGCAGACAACAGCTGGCAGTATTCGATCGAGAATACGGATATCGCGACGGTAGATGCGTCCACGGGCGTCATCACGGGCGTTTCCGCAGGGGAAACGACGATCAAGGCGGTCAACGGCGCGGGCGTTACCATTACGGCAACGGTGAAGGTAAACGAAGGGACGACGGTCGCTCTTCCGGAAGACATGACGGTGGCTTACGGTTCCGAAACGACGATCAATGTGGAAACCAACGATGAAAACGCATCGTTTGTCTGGACGTCCGATTCGGCCAATGTTTCGGTGACGGGAGACGGCGCGAGCGCGGTGATCAGCGCGGACGGCCTCGGCACGGCGCAGCTGAAAGTCGTTGCGGACGGTTCTGCGCAGGATACGATGACGATCACGGTCGTACCGTCCGTCGTCATTGCGACACCCGATTCCGATTCCCTGGCGGTCGGTGAAAGCGTACAGCTGAACGTGACGGTTGCCCCGCAGGAAGGCGTGACGGTCACGTATGAGAGCAGCGATTCCGCGAGCGCGACGGTAAGTGCGGACGGAAAAGTGGAAGGTATTGCGGAAGCCGATTCCGTGACGATCAAGGTTACGGCGGTGGCGGACGACAACGCGGCGCTCAAAGCGGAAGACAGCGTTTCGTTCAACGTGTATGAAGTCAAGCCGTTTACGATCTCGCACGCGGGAACGGTAGGCAACGGCGCGGTTCTGTTCTATTTCGACAGCAACAAGTCGGACATCGTGGCGACGGAAGGCATGCAGTCGGTCATCTACCTCGAAGAGCATAAGAACGATTTGCCCGACTTCTTCCAGAAGATCATGGTGACGGATCCCGATGACGGTGAAATGACGCTTGCCGATTACTGGCATAACAAATACCAGCTGCAGATCCATACGAAAAACGATCGCATCGAATTCTACTGGTATACGATGAGCAAAGATCAGGACGGCAACTGGACGTATGACTTCCAGTCCGCGACTCCTCCTCTGGGGACGATCGTCACGTTCAAAGCGGGCATGCGTCCGGTATGGGGGAATAAGTACGGCAACTACTACACCAATTACAGACTGTCCGAGGATATTTCCTTCGTTTACGAAGACGGTATCTGGAAAGAAGTGGTCAGCGAAGGTGCGCCTTTCCGCGTGGTTTCGATAGATCCGATCGTAAAGAATCAGTTTGTGATGACGTTCAACGTCGACACGACCACGAAATCGTACGAAGCGCTTGCGGACAGCGAGCTGATCCTCTTCAACGGCTACACGATGAAAGAGATCAACGCGCAGTATCCGAAGGGCGTGCAGGCGATGGCGGCCGATACGACGATCACCTTCCTGCTCGATTCTTCCGTGACGATGGACGGGGTCAAGATCTTCGATCTCTCCGATTCCGCGACGACGATCAAGATGGAGATCTTGGAAGGCTTCACGCTGCCGACCGGTTTTGTGTGCGGCGAAACGTATGAAAAGGTTTACTACAACGACGTACAATGGTGGTCGGGCGTTAAAAATATTCCTGAAAGCGACGTAGTGCTGGAAATCGAAAGCGTCGTGCAGAAGAACGAGACGGCGGGCAACAGTTTAAACCATGCGTTTGTCATTCAGTTCGCGAACGACGAGAAAGTGTTCACCGATCAGGACAGCGGGAACGCGGGCCGCGGAACGGTGTACGTGAATGCAGTGCCTGCATGGTTCACCCTGACCGACTGGTACGCATTGCTGGACCATCAGATCACGACGGGCATCAAGAATGCGGTCTGGAACGGTATGTACATCAACGGCAGGTCGGTATACGACATCATGTTCAATTCGGGCGCTTCGACGATCGAGCTGCAATCGACGATCGTAGCGGTGCACTTCCAGTACGGCGACAACACCATCCGTGTCGTATTTGACAGTCGCTGCGACAGCATCAACGGCATTGACTGGACGAAGGAAGTTTCGCTGTTCTTCGATGCGGACGTGTTCTTTACGGATACGGGCGCGAAGTTTGCGGAAGACACGCTGTTTGTGTACGATCCCGCGACGCAGACCTGGAGCCAGAAAGCGATCGAGCCCGATTACAATTACACGATCACGATGGATTCGACCGCGACGGTGGAAGCGGGCAAGACGGTTACGATCTCCGCATCTGTGACGACGGATCCTGCGGGCGGCAATACGGCTCTTACCTGGGAGACGTCGGACAGCAGCATTGCGACGGTCAAAGACGGTGTGGTTACGGGCGTGAAGGCAGGAACTGTGACGATCACGGCGAAAGCGGCGGACGGCACTTCGAAGACCTGCACGGTGACGGTTACGGCGGCACAGTCGGGCGGGGATGAGAATCCCGGCACGGAAAAGCCTGCGGGCGGCTGCAATTCTGCGGTCGGCACGATCGGCGCGATCGGCGCGTCTGTTGTGATGTTGGGCGCTGTTCTTGCGGTCATTGCGGTACGTAAGAGAAAAGAACAGTAAAATTTACGGTTTATAACGGAAGCGTTGCCGTCCGCTGGAATTTCGGCGGACGGCAATGATTTTAAGTCAGAAGACGGGGTAAAAAATGAAAATTAAAAAAATCGGTTGTTTAATTATTGCGGCAATGCTTTTTGTCCTTACCTTTGCGGGATGCGCCAAGGGCGAGGATCCGATCATACCGACGCCGACTCCCGATCCCGGGGAGGATACCTATTCGATCGTTTATCATTATGAAGACGGCGTGACGCAGGATCGTACGGTCGAAGTGGAGCAGGGCGAAAAGGCGCAGCTTCCCGAAGATCCTACCCAGAGCAATTACGGGTTCAAGGGTTGGTATACGGAAAAGAACGGCGGCGGCGAGCGTATCACGGTGGACACCGTGCCCACGGAAGATATGGAAGCCTATGCGTACTGGACGGACTATGTGGACATGACGGGCAGGAACGTCATCGATATCGGCGGCTTCAACGGAGTTACGGAGTATATCCGCCGCCCGCAGCGCGATCCCGAGACCAACGAAATCTTGCGCGATCCCGAGACGGGCGAACAGCTGTTCTACGATACGGAATACGCCGAAGAGGTAGATTTCGCGCTCTTGCAGGAATTGGGAGTGGACACGATTTATCTGACGTTCGAGCATTGGGATCTGTATCCGGACAACGAGCATATGCAGAATCAGAAGCCGTATATCGAATGGATGAACAAGTACGGCATTTCCTGCTGGTTCAACGATTATGAACTCAACGACGTCATGATGAAGCTTGCGGAAGACCTTGATTTCAACGACGCGGACGCGGTGGCGGCAGCGGTGAAAGAGATCAAAAAGTACACGGCGGTCTACGAAGACGAAGCATGTTTCAAGGGCAATTACATCCGCGACGAACCCAACCTCGAGCAGCTGGAATCGTATGTAAAGATGGCGAAACTGTATCAGATCGCGATGCCCGGTTACGAAATGTACACGAACCTTTTCCCCAATTATGCGTGGACGTTCCATCTGGACATGACGGACGAACTGTACACGGAATACATTCAATATTATGTCGACAATTTTGATTTCTCCTACATAGCGATCGACAACTACGGTATTCTTGCGGAGAAGAGCATTTTCGGTACGGTAACGCGTTCCGTAAACGAAAATTATTTCTGGAGATGCTTCCGTGTCGTGGCGGAGATCGCGCGCGATTCGGGCCGTGATCTGGAAAACCATATCTGGACGACGAAAGATCTTGCGAACACGGACGAGGGGAGAAACTATTCGCCGAACATGCACGATCTGCGGTTTGAAGCGTTCAATGCGATGGCGTTCGGCGCGAGCCATATCAATCTGTACTGCGCGTCCACGCCTCCTTCCGTACTTTCGGCGAACCCTGAATTTGTCGGCGGCTGGGGCTGCATCTACGACGGACAGAAGACTCCCGAACTTTTCGACAATGCCAACCAGCTGATCACGGAGATCAAAGCGCTGAGCGACGTATTCTGCAAGTACCTCTGGCAGGACATCGGCGGGTATGACGCAGGCGGCATCTACGGAAAAACGCTGACGCGCGAGCTGAAGGCGGACTATTCGGACCGTATTTTGTCTCTCACGTCCAACCAGGATCTGGCGATCGGTCTTTTCGACGAAGCGAACGGCGACGGCGAAGCGTTCATGTTTGTCAACAACTGCGATATCGACAAGGCGCCCACCGATGAAAGCGCGTTTGCGACGGTAAGTTTCCGCCTTACGGGTGCGAAAAAAGTGGTCGCGTACATCGGTACGGAGCAGGTAACGCTGACCCCGAACGCCGAAGGGTATTATTCCTTTGAGCTGGAACCGGGACAGGGTGCGTTCGTGACGGTTGAAAGATAAGGCGGCGAACGGAGGAAACTATGAAAAAAAACAGAATTTTGGCCGTTCTCTGCGCTTTGACCCTCGGCCTTGTGCTTGGGTTTGCGGGGTGTCAGACGAGCGGCAGCGGCGTCACGTTTGTTTTCAATGACGGCAAAACCGCGGACACCGAAGTTGCGGCGCAGGACGGGAAAGTGACCCTTCCGCAGGATCCCGTCACGGAAAACATGAGCTTTAAAGGCTGGTTCACCGAACCGGACGGAAAAGGGGAAAGGATCACCGCCGATACGGAAGTGACAGGCAGCATGACGGCGTACGCGTATTATGAACCGTACGTCGACATGAGCTCCCGCAACATTATCGAAATCGGCGGCTACAACGGCGTCACGGAAGAGCGCGTCATCGACAAGACCACGGGCGAAACCGTCTATGCGCAGGAAAAAGATTTTGCGCTTTTGGCGGAATTGGGCGTAGACATTATTTATATGAATTACGTCGAAAAGCCTCTTTACGAAACGTACCTGGATTGGCTGGACAAATACGACGTGCAATCTTACATCCGCGATGTGGAATTGAACGAAAAATTGCAGACGTTGAGCGAAAATCTGGATTTTGAAGACGAAGCGGCCGTTGCGGCAGCTGTGGAAGAGATCAAGCCGCTGGTGGAGCGGTACAGCGATCGGGAATGTTTCCGCGGGAATTTCCTCGTGGATGAACCCGCTCCCGAACAGCTGGATATGTACGGAAAATGTTCCCGCCTGTACAGGGAGGCGTTTCCGGAATATTATATGTATGTAAACCTTCTCGCAAACTATTATATTCCTTTCGAAACCGAAGAGGATTTCCGGGAATATATCGACAAGGCGGTTTCGCTGTTCGGCATGCCGTCGGTGGAGCAGGATCATTATCCCATTCATACGCGCAGAGGGGCGGACGGACTGGAGCGGTATGTGGAAGCCGCAGATTATTACCAGGGCATCTATTATCCCGCCACCGTTGCGCGCGATAACGGAAAAGATTACGGGAATTATATCTGGACAATGAAAAATCTTATCGGGGCGGAAAACCGCGAATATGCGCCGTCCGTGACCGACCTTCGTTTCGAAGCGTTCAATTCGATGGCGATGGGAGCAAGCAAGATCAATCTGTTCTGCGCCTCCACGCCTCCTTCTTCGATCGGGGCGGGACAGGGCGTGATCGACCAGAGCGAAAAAACGGAAGGCCTTTGGGATAACACCGTGCAGGTCATTTCCGAAGTGAAGGCTCTTTCTTCCGTATTCCAGAAATATCTGTGGCAGGATGCTGCCTGCTTCTATGCGGGGAACGGATACGGCGGCTCCATGGTCTTGGCGCTGAAAGGCTCATACCAGGGAATGCTGAGTTCTGTTTCTTCGGACACGGATCTTTTGGTCGGCATATTCGAAGAGGCAAACGGCGACGGGCGCGCGTTCATGATCGTAAACAACGGTACCATCACGGACGAAACAAATTCTACGGTCAAATTCGGCGTGCCGGGCGCGCTTTCGGTGCAGGCGTACGTCGGTACGCAAAGCTCCGCTTTGACGAAAGGGGAAGACGGGCTCTATACTTTGACGCTCGAACCCGGGCAGGGCGCGTTCATCACCGTCGAAATGTAACGATTGTTTAATGACACTCAACCAAATTTCATAAAAATGCGGGTCGGTTTTCCGCCCCGCATTTTTTCATGCATCGGAAATTATTTTGTTAATTTCTGCTTTCTCTTATTCAAACGTACTGAAAATGGTACATGGAATCTGTTATAATAGAGACAGAACTTCGCTCGGAGGAAGATTCCCTGCAAATCGCGGCCGCAAAAAACGGTTTGTCGGGAAGCAAATTTTAATAGCGGAAGGGAAGCGCAAAAAACAAATGCGCAGATTCTGCAAATTATTTCGGGGAGAAAGAGAGAATGGGAAAAAAATGTGCAAAGTGCGGCAAAGTGCTGGACGAATGGGACGAAAAAAATCAGTTTGTCATCGGTTTTACCCGCAAAAAGGCTCCCGCTTGCGGCGAATACAGCATGAATCTTTCTCTTTGCAGCGAATGTTTCGATGCGATTGCGGAGGGCGTGTTGCAAAAGAATGGGACGGATCGTCCTTGCACACAAGTGCCGAAAGAGGGGGTTCAAACGGCAGAGGAGTATTTGCGGGTGCTGCAATCGCTGAAAGAGACGAAGGGGCTTCATTATGATTTTCGCCGTCAGTATCTGAAAGCGTGGCAGGGCTACTTTATGATCACGTGGGCGGGGGAAGCTTCTAAGGAACGTTTTATAAAGCTCGGCGGCGGCAAAAAGATGTGGTTTGATGCGGAAATACAGTTTGAACCGTTCGTTTATAGGATAGGGGCGCGCGCATTTGCTGGGTCGAAAAATCTGGAGGCGATCTCTTTGGGCAGGATCGGCGAGATCGGGGAGGGGGCGTTTGCAGATTGTACGTCCTTATCGGCCGTATGGCTGCCCCGCAACCTGAGCAAAGTGCAGGCGGGCGCGTTTCGGGGGTGTATAAATCTTCGTTTTCTGCTTTTTGAGGGAAAGGAAACGGAATGGAACGAAAAGATTTTAAAAGGTAAAATTGTACCCGACGGAAACGAACCTCTCCTGGAGGCGCAGCGTTTTTTCGATTGTTCATTGTAAAAATTTGCAAATAAGGCGGGTTATAGTTGCTTTTTTCAGTCCTTTTACAGTATGATAGGGGTGAAAATAAATCGGGGGAATGTGTATGGAGGAAGGAAAAGAGAATCGGAAGAAAAAGCGTGTGTTTGCGTACGCGTGCAGAATGCCGCAAGAAATGTGCAGCGAGCGCGTAAAGAATCTGGCGGCGGTTTCCGAGGATGGCAAAGAGCTTTTCTTTGAAGTGGATCAGACGAGCTA
Source organism: uncultured Clostridia bacterium (assembly GCA_944368925.1). Lineage (GTDB taxonomy): Bacteria > Bacillota > Clostridia > Christensenellales > Borkfalkiaceae > Borkfalkia. The sequence goes on from CALVXG010000008.1 coordinate 72,737, forward strand.
TTCTCAATCAATAGAGAAAATGTGGAACGCTTTTTACGATTTTTGCCGCGGGCTCGGTATGCAGCGCGGGCGGGATGAATTGTGGTATTCGCAAGGCGTTTGCGAGCGGTTTGACGGGCCGTTTACGCCCTGCAAAGAGTGCAAAGCGTCGGAATGTTTTTTCTTCGGCGATGCTTTGGAAAGTCTCGGATGCTGGGATACGATGTATTTAGAGGATGCGTATTCAGAAGAATGTCAGTATTGGGACAATCGGGTCAGCTTTGAAGAATTTAAAAAACAGAACGGTTACAATGCCGGACGGGAGCCGTATGCGGGGCGGGATCTGTTCCGTAAATTTGCGGAAACGGTCGGCGAAAAAGAGTATTCGGAACAAGAATGCGAACGCATTGCACGGGATATTGAGGACAGATGCGAAGAGATGCGGGCGGATACGGAACGCTGCGCCGCTCTTCTCATGCGCCTTTGGCGCAATGCACCCGCGCTGTATGCGCGTTCAATCGGGCTTCTTTGGGCAGGGTATGAAGAAAGGCCCGAGGCGGAGCGGCGGGGATTGGACCGCCTGGCGTGCAGGCTGGCCGAAGAGCAGCAAGCGGCGAGGGAAAAAGTTTCCCGCTGAAAAAGATTACAGGGCATAGCGGAATGTTATATGAGGCCGCCGTAAAACGGGGCGTGTTTTTTGAAAGCAGAAGAAAAGAAAGGGAGGTAAACGGTATGTGGGGTGCAATTTTCGGAGATATTGTCGGGAGCAGGTTTGAATGGGACAATCATCGGGACAAAAATTTTGAATTGTTCGAAGAGGACTGCAGTTTTACGGACGATTCTGTCATGACGATTGCCGTTGCGAAATCGCTTGCCGAATGCGGTGAGCAAGGCGGTGCGGCGCTGCGCGAAGCGGTGATTCGGAACATGCAGCAGATGGGACGAAAGTACTGGGATGCGGGTTACGGCGGGATGTTTGCCCGCTGGCTGGAATCGGATGAACCCGAGCCGTACAACAGTTTCGGAAACGGTGCGGCCATGCGCATCAGTCCCGTCGGTGATTTTGCGCGTTCGGAAGAGGAAGTCAAACGCCTTTCGCGCATAGTGACGGAGGTCACGCACAATCATCCCGAGGGCATAAAGGGGGCGGAATGCGTGGCAATGTGTATTTTTCTTGCAAAGCAAGGGCATTCGAAAGAGCAGATTTTCGAAAGGGTCAAAAAAGATTATTATCCGCAGATCGGGTCTTATACCTGCGCGGAGCTTTCCAAGACCAATCTGTTTGACGAAACCTGCCAGGGCAGCGTTCCGCAGGCGCTTACCTGTTTTTTCGAGGGAAAAGATTTTGAAGATACCATTCGCAATGCCATCAGCATCGGCGGAGATTCCGATACGATCGCCGCGATCGCGGGCGGAATTGCGGAGGCGTTTTTCGGAATGGAGGAGCGGTTTATGGAAGCGATCAAATCGTTTTTGAGCCGCGATTTGCAGAATACCGTCGCATCGATCGAGAAAAAAGTGTACCGCAAGGCATGACGAGGGCGCAACCGAATTTTTGTTTATTTGCCAAAGCGGCGTAAACTGTTTGCGATTGAATTTGTATGCGGTCGCGCGAAAGGCGGTTCCCGATCGGGAACCGCCTTTCGCGCAGAAAAAATCGCAGCACACCAAGCAAAAATACGACAGGGTATAATGGTGCGATGCCGTGCGCTTCAGGAATCGGAAGAAACGGGCCGGCGCGGGAAAACGTGCGCCTATATGAAAATTTTTGCAGAAGTATTGTTTTTGTCGGTATGGAGTGCTACGGTGATATAGTATTTTTTACGGAAGTTTTGAATATAGTTAGGAAATAACGTACTGTTTTTGGTGCGTATTGTATGTTATGTTAAATAAAGAAACGCATAAGGAGGAATTATGATCAACACAGAAGAAATGTACGGAACCAATTGCATAGCGTGGTTCAAAATAAGTACGAAGGGTTTGAAATCTGCACAGATCAAGGAATTGATCAAAGAAATGCGGGACGGAACAGGGCTTACTCCGCAGGCGGATCCTTTTGGCGAAAAGGACGATGCTAATTCTTATTTTATAAACTGCTATGATTATGCGCGGTACGTACCTTTCGTCGAGCCGGAGTTTTCGCGCAAGCTGGAAAGATACCGAAAAGATATGGAAGAGGATCGACAAGATTTTGCCGCACGTACGGACGGAACGGGACTTACGCGTACCTTTCGTATGGAATTGAAAAAGTTTTGCGGTGAATTTTTACCGCAGCAGATCCGCCTTGAAAAGCGGCTTTGGCTGGTTATGGACGAAGAGGGGCGCTTCTCGGAAAAAGACGGACAGATCGACGGTAATTTAAGCAGAACGGAAGAGATCTTGTTCGAATATTTGTGCTTTTTACAAGTCAACCGATTTTGGGGAATGGTTCAAAAAACGATGGGACGTACCGTGAAAAAACCGCTGTTCATCGGTGCGTTGGCAGACGGCATCGATGAGGGGGCCGACCTTTCGCCTTTCATGGAACAAACTTTGTCTTTGGACAGACAGGCGTTTGTATTTACAAAAGACAAAAACATGGAAAGGCGGTTGGCGGGGATTGACGCGGAAAAGAAACGCTGCATAGTTCTTTAAAAGGACAAAGCGTACAGACAATTCGCCAAATTCGGTAAAATTTCAATAAAATAAAAATTAAGGAGGAAAGAGAAATCATGCACATTGATCCGAAGATTGTGGAGATACTCAAAAAATACCAAACGGAGATAAATAACAATGAGTATGTTTCTTTAATTGCGGAGGTCTATCTTCAATGCGGGGCAAAAGGAGTCGGAGAGCTGAAAGATTTGTTTTTGCAGACGGAAATGGATATGAAGGCGTATAACAAGGCGATCGGAAAAATCATCAAAGATCTTTTGAAAAACAGCGATCTTTTGAACGACGATTAAGAGGCAAAACCGAAAAAAGGAAGCAAACGGAGGTTTTTTGGAGCAGACAACGCAAAGGGGAAAATTTATCAAAAGAAGCGGGTATAAACGATCCTTTTTCAAAAAATTTTTCGGCTTTAAAAAGGCGGATCGGCTCAAAAATTTATGGTGCGGAAAACAAATGGGCATCAAAGGGATGCGGAAGGTCAAAGGACGAGACTGTATACAAAAAAGCGTGCAAAATGCACGCTTTTTTGTATGACTGAAAACGCCTGCAGTGTTAAAACAAGCAGATTTTCAGATCGGGAGAATCACCGCATAAACGAAAGACTTTTGGCGGAAAGGATATGTACCGAATCGGGTGCATGACTTTTTGTATAATGGTTTTGAAAGACAAGAGAGAGGTTTTGACGTATGGTAAAAGTTATGCTGATGCAGGGCAGAATGACGCCGGAGCAATATATCTGCGATCTTTTTGATTGTGTCAATCGGGACGGCAGTCTGTACATTGCGAGGTATGAAGACGGTTTTCTTCGCGGTACGGCGACCGATTTTTCGCTGACGACGTATTTTGAAAAATTCAAAATGAATTGCAAGGCTGCGGACGGCGCAAAAATTTTGGAAAAGGGGAAAGCTCTATCGGAAAACCTGCAAAAGATTGCCGCGAAAAAGGCGTCGGAGATTGCGGACGGAAAGGAAGCAGAACGGGTATTGGGAAAAGGGCTTTTCAGAATCTGGGATATTTATGTCCGCCGTTTTCGGTATAACGGGGCAAGGGCGCGGAATGTGGAAAAGCTGATCCATACGGACGCTTACGTCACGTACAGGAAGGGGGACGGGCAATTTTCTGCGGAAGAGGAGGCGTTGCTCGACAGGTATGAAGAAGAAAAGAAGAGAGAATTTTGCAAGCGGTTGGGCGGGGGAGTGTGCGCGTACGAAGTCGTTTTGCGTGCGATGCGGCTGGAAAAGCTGTTTGAACTGGACGCGCCGCCGCTGATTCTCGACAACGAGCGGCGTGATTTGTGGGAAAGCCTTGCGCTGAACGGATATGCGAAAACACGGGAGAAAATTTTGGTAAAGGGCAACGCGGAACGCTTTTAATTGAAAAGGTATTTTGTACGCAGATACTCGTGCGGCGTTTTGAAGCGATCGCGAAACGCTTGCGGAAAGAGGCGTATTTTTCGGAAAGATGGCGCAATTTTATTCGGAGGATGGACAATTTCGGCAAACGATGGTACAATAGTATAAAAAGAGCAAGGAAAATTAGCCGTGAGCGACAAACAATTTGAACGGAAATACAAAGAAGATAAGCCAGTCGTTGCCATTTGTTACGATTTTGACAAGACGCTGACGCCCGACGATATGCAGGCGCAGGGATTTATTCAATCACTCGGAACGGACGTCGGGGAATTCTGGAAAGAGTCGAACGCTCTTGCCGAAAAAAACAATATGGACGAGAATCTTGCCTATATGTTTTGCATGAAGGAAAAGGCATACGGGCAGATGCTTTTCAACAAGAAGACGTTGGCCGATTACGGGGCGAAAATTACGTTGTTTCCCGGGGTGGAAGAGTGGTTTGAGCGCATACGCGAATACGGAAAGGAGAAGGGTGCGATCGTCGAACACTATATTATTTCGTCGGGATTGGCGGAGATGATCGAGGGGACGTCGGTCGCAAAGAAAGGCGTTTTCGAGCGCATATATGCGAGTTCTTTTTATTACGACGAAAGGGGGATGGCGGTCTGGCCGGCGCAGGCCGTCAACTATACCAACAAAACGCAGTTTTTGTTCCGTATCGAAAAGGGCGTTTTGGACGTGAACGATCCCAGGGTAAACGATTCGTTTGCGCCCGACGAGATACGGGTACCTTTTCGGAACATGATCTACATAGGGGACAGCGATACGGATATTCCGTGCATGCGGCTGGTAAATTCCAGCGGCGGCTCTTCGATCGGCGTGTATAACGCGGAGAGCAGCGACAGGACAAAAGTGTATAAAATGATGCGTGAGGGCAGGATCCGCTATTACGCGCGGGCCGATTATTCGGAGGGGAAAGAGCTCGATAAGATCGTCAAGTCGATCATCGACCGTACGGTCGTGGAGTTCGGGCTGAACAATGTGTTTTTCAAGTGCAAAAAAGAAACGGATGCGTTTGATCGGGAGAACAGCGAGGAGGGGCGCCATAAAATCGATTTGATCTACGCGCTGGAAAACAGCCGCAGTTTTGCGGCCACGCATACGATCGTAGCGCAGCTTTCCGCGATCAGGAGCTGGGATACGGACGAAAAAGAGGAACTGTGCTCGGTCGCGCTCCGAAACGCGCAGGTGTTTTCGGTTTTAGGGGACGAAGACGTCGGACTTTTTTATCGGAACCTTCTTAAAGGAACAAAGAGTTTGGGAAAAAACGCGCAGGAAGTAAAAAACAGGCTGGATAAATTTGATGACGGGAAGTAGGGCGTATTTTTGAAAAATCAAAAGCAAAGATTAAAAGGTATTGCGGGGGACGCATGCGATCGGCATGCGTCCCCCGCAATACCTTGATTTTTTATAAAATTTTTAAGCGGAATCAGGCCGAAGCGTGAAAGCCTTATTCCGCTTAGTTCTTTGCGCCAAAGAAGATGATTTCGTTACGGAAAGGAGTAAACGTTTTAGAAAACGGCCTTCGTGCGCAAAAAGATGGCATACGTGTTGTCAAAATTTAGAAAAATGCGCAAAAAATAGTTTATAGATGGTCATTTTTTGCTATTGCACGGAAGGTCATTTCGGATATTTGTAAAAATCAGTCTTTGCGTTTTTTATTGCACACATAAAAAACGATAAACGGGATAAGGGCCGCTAGCGCAGACAGGATCAGCACAATGAGTTGTTCCGATGTGCTCAATCCGTGCAATGCTACAAATGCGGCGATCACGGCAAGAACGAGGGGATAGGTACAGTACAGCAGAAGATTGACGTATTTTTTATCGACATGTGTGCGGGCGGAATATTTTACAAGCAAGTTGTTTCTTTTTACAAGGTAAAAGGTGACTGCCGCAATCTCGCAGAGTGCGCCGAGTATGATCGGGATATATACGGCGGTTTCCGAATAAGTAGCCTCATAACGGTTGATTCTGTCCCAAAGCACTCTGCCGATTACGATCAGAATTGCGGCGGCAAGCTGCATTGCCATTGTTACGATCCAGGTGTTTTTATAGGCGGTATTCGCTTCATGATCGGCCGCTTTCTTTATTTCCGCCGAAGCGTCATTGCCGCTCATCATTTCCTGCAGAGGGATCTGCAGCGCTTCGGCCAAAGGCAGGAGCAGGGAAGTGTCGGGTAAACTTCTGCCCGTTTCCCACTTGGAAACGACTTTGTCAGATATATTTAATTTTTCTGCAAGCTGTTGCTGTGTAAGGCCTAATTCTTTACGCCTTTTTGCGATGATCTCTTTCATTGAACCGCGTAGTCTCCTGATTTTTTCTTTATTATAGCAAAACGGTGCCTGCCTGTAAATTTTATTTGCTCGGAGATAGCTCTACAATATGGAGAAACAACGATCCGATTTAGAGAAATCATAACAGAAAGAATAAGTATAATGTAGAAGTTTTTAGACAGAAATGCTGATTCGTAAATATTGGGTTGATTTTTATCGGAAAGATTTTTATAGCTTTTGTCTTTGTAAAAAAATTAATAAAATTTTTTAAAATACCTATTGACAAGTTAAAAGTGTGATATGATTCATTCGTAAAATTGACGCGTGTCAAAATGATAATATCTGACATTATTTGGATTTTGCAAACAATAAGCAAACAGAGTGGTGTAAAATGGTAACAAGGCGGCAGGTAGCGGAGAGGGCGAATGTATCCGAAGCGACCGTATCGAACGTAATAAACGGAAAGGCGTGTGTTTCCGAAGATAAGACGCGGCGGGTCATGAAAGCGATCAGCGAACTGAACTATGTGCCTGACCAGAATGCCCGTACGCTTGTGATGGGGAAATCGCGGCATATCGGGATTGCAATTTATGAAACGACGAATCCATATCATATGGAACTGGCAAGGCATATAGAGAGTCACGCAACGAAAAAAGGTTATATTGTATCGTTGTTCATGCTGGACAACAACATGAAGAACAAGTTGGACGTAATCGTACAGCATCGTTTGGACGGGATCATCAATTTTATGACAAACCAGTATCCGGACAGTTTTATTGACTGGCTGGCACATTACGGGGCGGTGATGATCAATTTTAACGGAGAAGTTGGATCGTTGTTCGAAAATGATTACACGGATGCGATGAACGAACTTCTGCAAAAGGTTTACGAACTTGGGCATCGGAAGATTGCTTACATAAGTAACGCCGATGAAGAAGGCTTTTATGCGGACAGTCGCGGTAAGGCTTGGAAGGCGATGGCGGAAAGCGGAAAATTTGAAAAAACGGAAGTTTTTTACAATCATGATTTTGAGCTGCGGAGTGATGAGATCGGCAGGGAATTGTGTCATAAGCTTATCCGAGATTATCCGGATGCGACTGCTGTATTCTGTACTAATGATCTCTGCGCGATGGGGGTTCTTCGTACGTTAAAGGATGCAGGTATCCGTGTCCCGCAGGACATTTCCGTGATTGGGTGCGACGATATCGATCAAGGCAAACTGTATGTTCCGTCGTTGACGACGATCACGATAGATAAGCGCAAGCAGGGAGAGGAGATTGCCGAACAGGTGATCGGGGAAATAGAAGGAAAGCGTTCGAGGGTTTATAAAATTTACCCCGCACATGCGGTTTATCGCGAATCTTTGGCCGAACGCAGATAACGTCTGAAAAAATTTAAGACAAGCGCTTGTCTTTTTTGCGTATGCAAAAAAGAGTTCACCTATCAGAGAGAAAAGATGGAACAGAATCGCATAAGATAAGATTTATCAGCCATTGCCAAAAGCGATGGTAAATTTTAAGAAAGAAATTGACGCGTGTCAATTTACGGCAAAGCCGGAAAAAGTTGACAGGCAGAAAATATCAGGAAAAAAGGAGTAAATTATGAAGAAGACATTGGTTGCATTGTTGCTTGCTTTTGCCACGTTTGTATCCGTATTTTCGATGATCGGGTGCAGCAGGAAGGAAACGTTTGAAAATCCGGGCAACGATTATGAAGCAAACGTTGACATGACGGACGAAGATTATCAGCAGACGGCGACATTGACGGTCGGTGTCACGGCGGATCCGTACGAAACGGAGCTGATCGAGGCGGTAGCGGAAGGGTTTAAGCTGTTGTTTCCGAACGTGACGATCGAGACGGTGCGCATATCCGGAACGGATTATGTGAGCGAAGTGGACAAGCGTGTGAATGCGGATAACGTGCCGGACATAATTTATACGAGCGAGTCGGAAAGTTTCAGTTTTATATCCAGCGAATATTTTCTGAATCTTGCGCCTTACATCGAGGCGGAGACGGTGAACAATGCGGATTATGAAAAGCAGTTTGTGCCGGAAGCGTGGAAGATGGGGCAAGAAAGTTATGACGGGGACCAGTATTTTATTCCGCGTTCGTCCGACCGTGTCGTGACGCATCTGAACACGAAATACACGGATGCGGCGATCGCGTACTGGAACGAAAAGCATCCGAGTGAAGCGTTGCCGACGGATATTATCAAAAACGGCTGGACGTGGGATGATTTTATGGACGTATGTGCGGCACTGCGCGAGTATTTTGACAGCCAGGGCTGGACGGTTTCGAAGGGGCGTTATCTGGTTGACCACACGTTTACGTGGGCGCCGATCATGTTCTCGCTGTTGAAGTCGAACAATGCGACCATTTCGGACGGCAAGAATTTCACGCTGGACAACGAAGGAACGATAAAGACGGCGGAGATGATCCGCGAGATGATCGAAAAGGGCTATATCGGACACACGGCCACGGGCGGAGCGAACTATGAGAACGGAAACGGAGCGATGCTGTTCCATTCGTCCAGCGCGATCGCGAAGTACAAGGGATACATCGGAGAGGATTACGATATCGTGACGTTCCCGATTATCAACGGAGATTTGGGCGTATTCGGGTTTGGTGTTCCGGGGTATGGAATTTTTGCGGGTATCGACGAAACCAAGCGCGACCTTGCATGGCAGTTCCTCAACTATATTATTTCTTACGAAGGGCAGGAATATCTTGCGAAAGCGGGCATGAAGACCCCGTCCGTGCGGGAAGATTTGCAGGATTACAATACGGCCTCGTGGGGCGAAGGGTATCGCGATCTGAACCTGGAAGCGACGGTCTGGGAGCCTGAGCGAAACTACAGCGAGACGTTTTTCTTAAGCTATCCCGCGTCGAAAAAGCAGATTCTGGTGAACACGATCTCGTCGTTCATCAACGAAGTCATGACGTATACGGGTACGGAAGTGGGATCTTTGAAACCGGAGTACACGATTGCGAGTTGCATTGAGGAATGCGTGAAGAATCTGAACAAGTATATTGCCAAATGAGGGTGATCTATGCGGATAAAAACGGATAAAGGAGTGTCGGGGGGCGGGAAAGTCAACGCTTTCCTGGCATTTCTGAAAAAAGAATGGCGGATGAGCTGGGCAGGATGGATGTTTATCTCGCCGCTCGTCATCGGTATTGCGGTTTTCACGGCGTACCCGATGGTGCAGTCTTTGATTTACAGCTTTTACAATTATGACGGCGGCCGCCTGTTCGAATTCAACGGCATTGCGAATTTCCGTTATATGTTCGGGCTGGATTTTGAAGAAGTGGCGAAGGTGTTCGGGAACACGTTTTTGTACGGGATCATCAGTGTGCCGCTGAACCTGTGTCTGTCCTACCTTCTGGCAGTGCTTGTGAATCAAAAAATACACGCAGTGAAGGCATTCCGTGTGTTTTATTATCTTCCGGTCGTGATTCCGGGCGTGGTATCGGGCGTGATCTGGAGTCAGATCATGGATCCGTCTTCACAGGGCGTTCTGAACTTGTTTCTCGGGAAATTCGGCATACCGCCGAGCGGATTTTTTGCGACGGCGCCCACGGCGTTGGCGTCCGCGATCGTGATGAATCTTTGGGGCCTGGGCGGCGGCATGGTGCTGTGGCTGGCGGCGCTGAAAAACATTCCCGCGGGGCTTTACGAAGCCGCGCGCATAGACGGGGCGGGGGTATTCCGCAGGTTTTTCTTTATCACGGTGCCTCTTTCCACGCCGATGATCTTTTACAATCTGGTGACGGGTATCATCGGGGCGATGCAGACGAACAACACGATGGTCTTTGCGTCCGACGGCGGGCGCGGGCCGAAAGATTCGCTGTATTTTATAGCGGTAAAAATTTACAACGAAGCGTTCATTGCGAAGGATTTCGGTTATGCGTCGGCGCTCGCCTGGGTTCTGTTCATTGTGATTGCGGTTCTCACGGCGGTCACGTTCCTGACAAGCAAGTGGGTTTATACGGGGGACGAATAAGATGCGGGCAATGGATAAAAACAAGGCGCAGAAAGTGCGCCGTGCGGTCGGTCTGACGCTGATGTATCTGTTTATGACGCTTCTTGCCGTCATTCTGCTTTTCCCGTACATGTTTATGCTGTTGCGGAGTCTGATGCTGGACAGCCAGGTAATGCTGTACCCCGTGGAGCTGTGGCCGGAGCCTTTCAGTTTCACGGCATACGTGACGCTGTTTACGGCGAACAATTATTTCGGGTATTTCCTGCAAACGGCAAAGGTGGTTGTTTTCAACCTGATCGCGATTCCGCTTTCGGCGTCGTTTGTGGCATACGGGTTTTCGAAATACCGTTTCCGCGGCAAGCGGTTCTTCTTTTCGCTGATGATGGCGACCATGATGCTTCCAGGTGTAGTGGTGCAGATCCCGCTGTATGTTTTGTTTAACGATTTCGGCTGGCTGGATTCGCTGCTTCCGCTCACCATACCGAACCTGTTCGGCGGCGGTGCGATCTATGTTTTTCTGATCCGTCAGTATATGATCGGAATTCCCAAAGAGTTGGAAGAGGCGGCGAAGATCGACGGGGCAAACCCGTTGGTGCGGTATTTCAGCATTACGCTGCCGCTGTGCATGCCTGTGCTCACGTTTATCATGGTCACGGTGTTTAATGCGAACTGGAGCGATTTCTATACGCCGCTGCTGTATTTAAGCAAGGAAGGCACGGAAACGCTGGCCTATGCGATCTTCAAAGATTCGCTCTACAAGTTCGTCACGCCGGACAAGGCAAATCTGAAGATGGCGGCGGGGGTATTCATGTCGGTCTTCCCCGCGGTGCTGTTCCTGGTATTCCAGAAACAGCTGATCGAGGGCATTTCGACTTCCGCGCTGAAGGGGTAAAAGCATGAAAAAGATCATCAAAAAAATCGCGGCGTTTGCGGCCTGCGGGGCGATGCTCCTCTCGGCCGCGGCGTGCACGAGGCGAGAAGAGGAGCAGGTACCTGTTCCGGAAATGTCGCAAACTGCGTTTACGGTGGCGAGTACGGCGTCTGTGGACGTGTACGGCAGAACCGCGTATGCAAGTTTTGAAAGAGAGGAAAACAGGGACGTCGGCTTGTTCTATTTTCTGTGGCTGGGAGCGCACGGAAACAAAGTGTACGATATTTCCGATCTGTTGGAGAACAATCCCGACGCATTGTGGGATCCGGCGGGAACGGCGGAGAGTCCGACGGGGGCGTATCATTTTTGGGGTGAGCCGCTGTATGGGTATTACCGTTCGGACGATCCGTGGGTCATCACGCGTCACGTAGAGCTTTTTACGATGGCGGGCATCGATTTTCTGGGGTTTGACGTGACCAATGCGGTCACGTACGACAATGTCGTCATCGAGATGCTGGAAATTTTGGACAAATACCAAAAGCAGGGCTGGGACGTGCCGAAGGTCATGTTTATCACCAACAGCGGGTCGAAGGACGTGATCAATTCCCTGTACGAAAAGTATTACAAGGAAGGGGCGGAGTACTATTATCCCGACCTTTGGTATGCGCCCGAAGGAAAACCGATGATTTGCGGAAATCCCCGTAATTTTTCGTCGGACAGCGAGATCGGCAGTTTTTTTGATATACGAAAGACGGACTGGCCGAACGATCCGCTGCATGACGAAGAGAATTTCCCCTGGATGGACTGGACGTATCCGCAGCGGAATTTCAACGGGATCGTGAGCGTATCGGTGGCGCAGCATACGACCAGCCGCATGAGCCTGCAGGAGAGCAACTGGGGCAGGGGGTATGATCAGACGAAATTTGTCAACGACAGCGCGCGTGCGGACGAAGGGATCAATTTCGAGTCGCAATGGGACACGGTGTTCAATGACCTTGCGCAGGACGAGACGTCCGTGCACACGGTGTTCATGACGGGCTGGAACGAGTGGATCGCCATCAAATTTGCACAGCCGGACGTATATTTTGTGGATACGTTCAACAAGGAGTACTCGCGCGATCTGGAAATGATGAAGGGCGGGTACGGCGATAATTTTTACCTGCAGATGTTTCGCAACGTAAAGGAATACAAATACGGTCAGGCGAAAAACTATGTGTATGCCGAAGGAACGGAAGGGGACTGGTCGAAAGCCGTTACCTATCTTGATTTCGAAGGCGACGCAATGGAACGCAATTTTGCGGGATATGATTCGTCCGTCACTTATACGGATAAGACGAACCGCAACGATATCGTAAAGACGGAAGTGATGCAGGACGAAGGAAATTATTATTTCAGAATAACAGCGGCTTCCGATATTACAGAATACGGGCAGGGCGATACGGATTGGATGAATATCTGGATTGCGACGTCGGCGGACGGCGGTTACGGATATGTGATCAACCGCGAGTACGGGAAGGTCAGCAAAGTAAGCGGAACGGGGTACGAAGCGGCAGGGAGTGCCGAAGTGACCGTTTCGGGAAAGGTGATGACGGTAAAAGTATCCAAGAAAGCGTTGGGAAGTCCGAAGGCGATCCGATTGCGTGTTTCGGACAATGTGGACGCTTCCGATCCCATGAATTTTTACATTCAGGGAGACAGCGCGCCCATCGGAGCGCTGGGGTATACGTACGGTAATTTCTGATGCAGGAGGGAAAGATTTTGAAGAAAGCAGTTTCTTTGTTGATGAGCATTTTATTTTTGATTTCTTCCGTATTTTTCGTCGGTTGCGGCGGGGAAACGGAGAAAGAACCGACAAAAGATCCGGAGCAAGGATCCCAGGGAGAAAGCGATATGACGATAGACAAGGGCGATGCAGGCAATCCCACGTACACGTTTGTGACGGACGGCGAGCTGGCGGTATCCACGGTATCCCGTCAGGATACGATCAACAAGTTGCAGGCGACGGACGATTACGGCAGAAGTTTCGGATACATGGACGGCTACAAGACGGACAAAGACAGGTACGTAGGGCTGTTTTACTTTACGTGGCTGGGCTGGCACGGCACGCAGATGCAGGGTGTTTACGATATTACCAAGCTGATCGATGAAAATCCGGACGCGCTTTGGGATACGGAAGGGAACGAAGAGAGTCCGCTCGGGCAGTATCATTATTGGGGCGAGCCGCTGTACGGGTATTACAACAGCAAGGATCCTTGGGTGATCCGCCGTCAGATGGAACTGTTTACTTTGTCTGGCATTGATTTTATTGCCTTTGACTGCACGAACGGGTACGATTATATCGACGTTGTTTCCGTGATCCTGCCTATTATGCAGGAGATGTACGACGAAGGCTGGGATGTTCCCAAATTTATGTTTTACCTGAATACGAGTTCCAAAAAGGTGCTGAATGATCTGTATTACGGGCGCGTGACATCTTCGGACAACGTATTGGAAAAAGAGGGGATTTATAAAAACGGTTATTATAAAGATCTCTGGTTTGCCCCCGAAGGGAAACCGAAGATAGCGGCGATCACCGATCCGGACAGCACGAACGGCGAAATCGGGGATCCGAAAGATCATATTGTGACCGATCCCGTTCTTTTGAACTTCTTTGATTTCTGGGAATCGTTGTGGCCGAACAAGGAGCAGTACGAAAACGGATTGCCTTGGATGGATTGGACAAAACCGCAGACTATTTACACAGATACAGTGAACGTATCGGTTGCGCAGCATAACAAACTGCCTTTCTCTGACGCGCTTCTTTCGGCGGAACTGGCCGATGAGATGTGGGGCAGAGGATATACGCTTGCGAACGGGCCGGATCATTCGGACGACGCCATCGACGCAGGGCTGAACTTTGAAGAAATGTGGCAGAACGCCATAAAGTACGACGTGAAATACACGTTTGTGACGGGCTGGAACGAATGGGTGGCGATCAAGAGCGCTGCCGCGCTGGGCAACAACCAGGAATATGCGGAATGCCGCGGCAAACGCGTATACTTTGTGGATACGGTCAACCGTGAATATTCGCGCGACATCGAGATGATGAAGGGCGGGTACGGCGACACGACATTTTTGCAGCTGATGCGCAACACGCGCACGCTCAAAGGAGCGGCAGGCGAGCTTGCGGCGAGTGCCAAGACGAGCATGGATATCAAAAAGGGCATGACGCAGTGGTCGCAGGTTGCGGACGTGTATTACGACGTTACGGGAGAAGGAAACCGTGATTACCGCGGGTTCACGCAGGATCTGCAATACACGGACGACAGTCTGAAAAACGACATTTCCGAGATCCGTGTGGCGCACGACGATGAAAATATTTATGTGCTTGTCGTGTGCAAAGAGGATATCGTGCCGAATGTCGAGTCGAACAACTGGATGAATCTTCTCATCGACGTGGAAGGGCAGGACAACGACGCGTTCTGCGGTTATGATTACATTGTCAACCGCCAGTCCTCTTACACGGGCGATTGCAGCGTGGAGCAGTACGTAAAAGAGGGCGGAAAGATCGCTTACAACGGTAAGGGTGTCGCGAAGTTTACGTTAAACGGCAAATATATGCAGTTCAGCATTCCCAAATCCGCGCTCGGCATAACGGACGGATTCACGATCAACTTTAAAGTGGCCGACAATGTCACCGAACCCGAAAACATTCAGAGCTATTATATTTCGGGCGACGTCGCACCTGTCGGAAGGATCAATTATATATTCAAAGGTTAAGGAGATAAGAGATGAAGAAAAGATTTGTCTGGATCATCGCATTCGTGCTGCTTTTTGCCCTGAGCGTCTCGGCGGGGGCGGTCTTTGCGGCGGAGAGCACGACGATGTGGGAAACGTCGTCCGCGGGTGCGTCGGTGACGGGAAACGAAACCGTTTCCAACGTCACGGGCGAAGCGGGAACGGCGATCGTGCTGAATCAGAAAGAGAAAGTCAACTTTAACGAAGGTGCATACGTCGAGTTTATCATCGTCAAAGCGACGGACACGACCATCTCTGCGGATGCGCGTCAAAACGGCGACAACTACATCCGTTTCACGGCGGTGAACGCGCAGGGCGTGGGCGTCGAGCTGGTGATTTATGCGCGGTACTCTTCCGTTTCCACGATGGTGAACAAGATGGACGTGGACGTGTTCTATCTGGATCCTGCCGTCGAAGCGGGCGAAGACGCGGTGGCAGGGAAGAAATATCTGGAGACGTTCGAAACGTACCAGCGCATCGAAGATACCCGTCATTGCATCGATATTCACAAAGAGAACGATATGTGGTTCTTTGCGTTCGACGGACTGACGGCGATCCCCGTACCTGCACTCAACGCGATGGATCTTTCCGAAGCGTCGCTGACGTTTGAATATTTTTCGAAAACGAACACGCCTTCTTTCAAACTGTACACGGCGAAAGCGGGCATCAAAAAGCATTACATTGAAAACAATCTTCTGCAATTCGGTTCCGACCAGATCGAGCAGCTTGCGGACGATACGGTGCGTTACAAGATCGCAGACCAGCGTGCGGCGGAGTATGCGGGACAGCAAATTCGTTACAGGGAGCATCTGATCAGTGCGACGGCTTACGACGTGCGTCAGCCCATCACGATCGAATACAGCTATGACGTATCCAATGCTTCTGCCGTATGGTATGCGGTGGGGTTGGGGCGTCCCGACGTGCTGGATTCCATCAACCGTCTTAAATACGACGTATTCGGCGAAGACAAGACCGAAGTAGTGGAAGATTACAGCGACAGTATTGCCGTCAAAAACGACGGGATCATGTTCCAGACGGGTACGGGCATGGCGCAGCCGACCGAACCTTCGCAGAACAACCGACTGGAAAGCTATACCACGAATTCTGCATCCAAGCCGTACGAGGGCAGGGAAAACATGGACCGTATCACCTTTATCGTAAAGGAGAACGGCACGGATATGTATCACAACGGCAAACTGATTTTTTCCGATCTTGTGACAAAACTTTCCGATTTCGAATCCAACGGTTATAAGGCATATCCTTATTTCCATTTCTTTGAAGACGTGGCGAGCACTTCGAAGGGAAACACGATCGTCGTAAACGGTTTCAATGTTCCCGAACTTACCGAGGAAGATGCCGAGTATAAAGTGGTGGGCAATTCGAACCAAGATCTGACGGTCGGGCTGAAAAATCCGGGCACGGGAGCGATCACGATGCTGGCGCCCGATGCGGAAGGTGTTTTGCAGGAAATGGATGCGTCTTTGTACAGCTACGACGCAGCGACGGAAACGTTGACGGTGAAATATTCCTGGTTTGAAGGCAAGGCGTACGAAATTTATAAACTGTATGCGAGCAACGGCGACGGAAGTGCCGAAATCGTGGTGCGTTTCTCCGATCCGGATCTTGCGACTTTGCCTCCTACGGTAGAGAAGGAAAGTTATTTCTGGAAGACGGGCAGCGGAACGGAAGACCTTGTGGTCAAAGTGGATATCCACAACGGGATCTGGAAATCTTTCTCGGGTGCGGGCATCATGACCAACAACTACAAGGCAGAACTTGAAGCGGATGGCAGCACGGTGTATGTGATCACGATCAGCAAGGATTTCCTGAACAACAAAAAGGCGGGGACGTACACCTTTACGGTGCGCACAACGGACGTGGAAGAGGGAAGTTATTCCTGCCAGTTCAAGGTCACGGTAGGCGAATCGGAGACGGAAGGGGATACGCAGCCCGGCGGTGATACGGAAAAGCCCGGCCCGTCCGGCGATACGGACGGCGGTGAAACGCAAAAGAGCGGATGTTCTTCCGCGATCGGCGTCGGGTCGATCGTTGCGGCGGCGCTTGTTCTCGGTGCGGCGGCGGTTTTGCTGCTGCGTAAAAAAGTTCGTTAAAATGGGGGGGACGTACCCCGAAAATATAGGAGGAAATGTATGAAAAAACGTAGCAGAGTCATTACGCTCATTTTGTGTCTGATAATGGCGGTTTCCTGCATCGGTGCAGGGGTAATGTTTGCCGCCGCGGCAGAGGAAGAAACGGCGCCGATCACCATCGTTTCGTATCCCAGTGAATTTGCTGGCGGTATCAACGATACCGATCTTCGTCTCAGCCAGACAGGTCTTGGCGGCGAAAACGTGACCAACCTTGAGGGCGCGACGATCGACGGCAAGCCGTTCAAAGAATATGTTCTTTTTAACGGCGAAGTCATCGACCCGACCAAGATCAACGTGCACTATTGTTCCAAAAGTACTTTTTCGATCGGCATCATCGATGAAAGCATCAAAACGGTCGGCGCGACGCTGGAGCTTCTGAAAGGGCTTCCGATCCCGAATGCGGACAAAACGACGTCCGCGGGAGTGCTTGGCGAATCGTTTAAGCTCGTTTATACCGTGAACGGCTGGATCAAGACGGCCCCTTCCGATTCGCAGGAGCGCACCGACGTAAAAGTAACGGGGCTGGGCACAGGCTTTGGAAACGGCGAATCCATCGTGTTCGATCTGGGACGCCAGGGAACCAACATGAACTACACCAACGTGCAGAATCTTTCCGACTGCGGCAAAAAGGTGGCATCCTTTATCCTTTACAACGGAAATCCCGTAAACGGCGAATTTTCCGTTCATCTGTATGAAAATGCTTTCTACATTTATCCGAATAGGGGATTTGATTTTGAAGAAGGAGATATGATTGAAATTCTTGCGGGGTTGCATTTCCCTGCAAGTCAGGACGGGTCTGCGTTCCAAGATTATCTCGGGACGGGGATCAAAGTGAAATTTTCCAACGGATCCTGGGCGGAAAGTGCGGATGCAGGTTCGGTAAACTCTCTGAACAAGCTGGGCGGACTTACGTATATCGAAGCGGGCGCGACCATGCCTGCCATGTACGAATTCTCTGCGGAATTCAAGCTGGAAGCGTCGGAAACGGAACTGTCCGATCTGCAGGAGCAGGCGAACTATTCGGAGAATTTCTTTATCAACGGAAAGAGCGTCAAGCAGATCAACGAAGAAGTGAAAGCGGAAGATGCGGACGGCATCGAGATCCCTGCGGTCACGATTTCCGCCGTCGGCACGACGATCAAGGTGACGGCCGTAGCGGATACGGGCGTACTTGATCCCGAAACCAACATTACGTTTAAAATTTCCAAAGCGTTTGTTTTTGAAACGAAGCACGTGCTTACCGAAGACATTGTACGGTATTATATCCCCGAACTTTCTTTCTGGTCGGATGTAGCGCCGTATGAAATCGAAAAGACGAACGTTGTGCACATTTCGTCCGTTTCCTTCGACGTCATCGACAAAGGTGTCAACGGAAGTGTGGATATCACGTTTGACGGCGACATTGCGGAAGGCATGATGCTGCTTTACAGCGGACATCCCGAATATCTGCTCTCCAATTCCGTACCTGCGGGCGCAGGGTATGCGAAAGAGCAGGCGGCTGCGCTTGCGTCTTCGGGAGCAACGCGCAACATTCTGGAAAACATCTACATCAACGGCAAAAAAGTAGGCGACTACTGGGCAGAACTTTCGGGCGCGGAAGCAAAATCCAACCGTTTCCAGATGCACATTCTCAGCAAAAACGTTCTTTCCATCCGTTCGAGCGTGACCAACGGGTTCGGCGATACGGATAACATCGAGATCACCTTCAAAGCAGGATTTACCTTCTTCTCGGGCGCATACATCGATCAGGATGTGACGCTCCGTTACGACGGAACGCAGCAGAAATTTGTGCCAGTATCCCTGGCGATCTCCGCAGAAAAAACGCAGCTGAACGCAGGGGAAAGCACGGCGCTCACCCTTACGGTGGATCCTTCGTTTATCAGCGCTACGCCTGTGTTCACCTCTTCGGATGAAACGGTCGCGAAAGTAGAAGCGGTGACGGACGAAGAGACGGCGGCGGTGACGTATGTGGTCAAGGCTTTGACGAGCGGAACGGCGAAAATCAAGGTGAGCCTGGACGGCGTCGTTTCCAATGAGATCGAGATCACGGTCAGTGCTCCTGCAACGGGCGTCACGCTGGATAAGACCACGGCAGAAATGAAAGTGGGCGATGAACTGACGCTGACGGCAACGGTTCAGCCGGAAGGCAGCACGGATGCGGTTGTCTGGACGAGTTCGGACGACAGCATCGCGACGGTGGAAAACGGCAAAGTTGTTGCCAAGAAAGCAGGCACGGTCACGATCACGGCGAAAGCGGGCGAACAGAGCGCTGTTTGCACGATCACGGTCAGTGAAAAGAGCGGCGGCAATGACAATACGGGCGATACGGATAAAGACAATACGCAGACGGAAGAACCCGAAACTTCGGGCGGCTGTTCGTCTTCGGCAGGCGTAGCCGTTTTGGCGGTAAGCGTGTTGCTGTGCGCGGGGGCTGCGGTTGTTCTGTTCCGTAAAAGAGCATAACGTCGGAGATTCCGAGAAGCATTCGGCGTAAAATAAAATACGGCAACGCTATGAGAGCAAAAAAGGGCCCGGTTGTAAATCGGGCCCTTTACATTTTATGTAGCGCCCGGGGGAGCAGAATCGCTCCCCCGGGCGCTGCCTGCATTTCGCACGAAAAAAAGCAGTACGTCCTATAAAAATAATGGCAACCGAAAAGAGGCGCTATAATTTTCATAATAAAATTGTTGATTTAAATGAAAGCTTATTAAGTTGAATTTTATATCGGATAGCATGGCAGGGGACTACGGTTATTTATAAATAAATTTTAAGACATTATTCCTATTGTGCAGCCTCCTCAGTGATATTAATGAGTATTGAAAAGTTTTTGAAATGGTTAAAAATCGGGCAAAAAGTTTGTCCCGTTAAGACCTGAAATATTTAATTTGTTTATTGTAATTTATTATCAATTTATTTATGAAATATTATTGATTTTTTAATAAAGATATGATAGCATGTGTACAAATACACTATAAAAAATGACAGGACTGCCGATGAGAGGTATGCTTTTGGTAATAAGCCAGGTGGATTGATAAAAGACGCTGGTATATCATAAATTTTGTTTTATTTTTTGGAAGAATAAAACAAAATAACTACGATTTTCTATCTGGAAAATCCAATCCGACCCCTCCCTTAAGAATCTTGAACAGGGTAATGGGATGACAGGGTTTAAGGATGGACAGCAGAGGAATAAGTTTTTGAATTTTGGCTACAGAATACTCAGGCAAATTTCTTGCAATTATTGCTAAGTTGATCCTGAACATAGAATGGTTTGAAAAAATCGAAACAACACCTAAAGCATTATTATTTATGCAAGATTAAGGAGGATAGAGATGGCAGCATTGAATGAACTGATACAAAAAATTGAGAATCCGGAATTACGTGCACAGATTCAGGAAGCGGCGAATAAGCTGGCAAAACAAAAAAAATTCGGCCTTGTGTTTGAGGAACATCTTCCAGAATGTACACCTCTCTATGAGATTCCTGTCAGAAAAGGCCTTAAAGTATCGCTTCGGGCTGGTAAGGCGAACGAGACGTATATTGTTTTAAAGGTTGAAAACGGTAAAGCCCTCTGTCTGCCGAGGAATGGAAATCAAACAATAGAGTTTGATGTCAGCGATCTTGTAACAACGGCAGAACTGGGCGATCCGATTTATCCCTGTTTGCAACCCTTGGGGGAAGTATGTAACGCGCCGGAAAGTGACCTTTGGCACACGTTGATTGAAGCAGACAATTATCATGCACTTCAATTGTTGGAATATCTTTATGCCGGTAAGGTGGATTGTATTTACATAGATCCGCCCTATAATACAGGGGCTAAAGATTGGAAATATAATAACGACTACGTAGATAGTAATGACGAATATCGCCACAGCAAATGGCTTTCTATGATGAAAAAAAGGTTAGAAATAGCCAAGCGGTTGTTGAATCCGCTCGATTCAGTTTTGATTGTCACCATAGATGAAAAGGAATATTTGCATTTAGGTTGTTTGATAGAAGAATTATTCCCGGAAGCAGCTGTTCAGATGATTGTTGATGTTATTAATCCAAGAGGGACAAATAGGAGTAATGAATTTTCACGAGTAGAAGAATACCTGTTTATTTGCAGATTTGGTAACTCAAGTGTAGTAAAAAACGAAAACAACATGCTTGGGAACACGGATGAAACAGCCAAAGCAAGAGTGTGGTTTGGGTTTAATAGAGGCAATAATGCTCGTGCTACAGCAAATTCACAATTTTACCCCATCTATATTGATAAGACTACAAAAAGAATTGTTGAAGTTGGAGAAGCGCTTCCTTTGGATAAGCATCCAGAAGATGTCCCCCAGATAGATGGACTTAAAGCCGTATTTCCTGTAAATAGTCATGGGAATGAGTCGATATGGAGATGTATACCAGAAACTGCTAGGGAGTGGATTAAAAAGGGATATGTAAAGGTTAGTAAGTACGATGAAAAGAATAATCGCTGGACACTTTCCTATATTCCTTCAGGTTTACAGAAGAAAATCGAGGCAGGTGTTATTTCGGTTGAAGAGCGTGCTTCGGACGGTTCACTGGATATCAAGCATGTTTCGGCAGAAGGGAAAGAGGTTTCTCCCCGTACAGTATGGTATCAAAAGTATCATAATGCGACAGACTATGGGGCTAGTATTATTAAAAATATCATACCAAATCATCACTTTCAATATCCTAAATCACTCTATGCCGTAAAGGATACGATCAATTTTTTCTTAAAAAATAAGCCGGAGTCTCTTATTGTTGACTTCTTTGCTGGATCTGGCACCACTCTGCATGCAGTTAATCTTCTTAATGCCGAGGACGGCGGTCATCGTCGCTGCATCATGGTGACCAATAATGAAATCAGCGAAGCGGAAAGAAAAGGTTTTAAATCTCGTGGTTTGAAACCAGGAGATCCGGAATGGGAAAACCGTGGTATTGCTCGCTATGTTACTTGGCCGCGTACCGTGTGTAGTATTGAGGGCCACGATATAAACGGCAAACCATTGGAAGGCAACTATATTACAACCGGAGAAAGAGAATTGCCTATGGCAGACGGATTTAAATCCAATGCTATTTTCTTCAAGCTTGGATTTCTTGACAAAACGAGAGTGTCTCTCGGTATGCAATTTAAAGAGTTGTTATCCACTCTTTGGATGAAGGCTGGCGCGATCGGAAAATGTCCTGCCGTAGAAGCAAGCGTACCGGATATGCTCGTTTTGCCGGAAAATAAGATGGCAATATTAAATGATGAAAATCATTTCAGCGAATTTGCAGAGCAGATTGCTCTGCACCCTGAAATTGAGGTTGTCTGGCTTGTTACCGATTACGAATCAAGTTTTGTTGCAATGACACAGGCACTGGAGGGTAAAAAGACCTATCAGCTGTATCGGGATTATTTGGAGAACTTCAGGATCAATGCAAGGAGAAATAGCAGATGAAAACAGAATTAATATCGTTTCAGGATAAAGCCGTCAAAGAACTGCGTTTGGACATTGCGGATGCGTTGGACAACTACCGCCGTAGACAAAAAACGCAGGTTGTATCCTTGCAGGCACCTACGGGGGCCGGTAAAACCATAATCGCTGCGGCATTGATTGAAGATATCTTCTTTGGGTCGACGCTTGCGGACGGGACAACTTTTGACGAACAGCCGAATGCTATTTTTATTTGGCTATCCGATTCTCCTGAGTTGAATGCTCAATCTCGTCAAAAGATTGAATTGAAGACAAGCAAACTGCACTTTGGGCAATGTGTGACAATTTCTGATGATTCATTCGATATGGAGATGCTGGAAGACGGACATGTGTATTTCCTGAATACACAAAAAATCAGCAGAAGCGGTAAGCTGACGCAGCATTCGGATGACCGTCAATATACAATTTGGGAGACTTTGGACAATACGATTCGGAACAAATCAGATCGTCTGTATTTCATTATTGACGAAGCTCACCGCGGGGCGAAGAGTGTGCGTGAGGCCGGTAAGGATACAACCATCATGCAACGGTTTATTAAAGGGTATGAATACTTGGAGGGCGGCATTAAACACAATATGCGTTCCATGCCGATCGTTCTAGGAATCAGTGCTACAGCTGAGCGTTTTAATACTTTGGTGGGAAACATTGCCAATGTCGGCCTCCAAAAATGTATCGTTACGGCGGATGATGTCCGAAGCTCTGGTCTGCTGAAGGATCGTATTGTAATCACTTACCCGGAAGATCCTGAAAAGAATAACGATTTTGTTTTGCTGGATGCTGCAGTAGAGGAATGGTTGAAAAAGTGCAAGAGATGGTATCAATATACCTACGAACAACATTATGCAAATGTGGATCCGGTTCTTGTAGTGCAGGTATGTCAAGGAAGCGGCAGCTCTCTTTCGAATACGAATCTTGAGGACGTACTTATAAAAATCGAGCAAAAGGCTGGGATATCATTCAAGACAGGTGAAGTTGTTCATTGTTTCGGGGAGGGGATCATTTTAGAATTGAATGGCCTCCAGGTTCCTCATGTCAAGGCATCCGAAATTGCAGATGATCACAAAATTAAAGTCGTATTTTTCAAAGAGGCGCTGTCTACTGGCTGGGACTGCCCCAGGGCAGAGACGATGATGTCTTTTGCTACGCGAAACGATCCGACATACATTGCACAGCTTCTCGGCAGAATGGTGCGAACTCCGCTTCAGATGCGCGTGATGCGCGATGAGTTTTTGAATGACGTTAAGCTGTATCTTCCTCATTTCAATAAAGACAATGTAAAGAAAATTGTAGATGAATTGCAGAGTAACGAGGGAGGCAGTATTCCTACCGAGATTAACGGCGAATCTTTGGAGGAACCCCAATATATTACTTGGTCGGTGCATGTTCTAAGGCGAAACCGTCAGGTTACGCCTAATCCTGATCAGATAAGTATGTTTGATGGATATTTCGGAACATCAGATTCTGCAACACAGGCGAATACAGCGTCTGGAACAAATACGGAAACATTTGTCAGTTCTCCTGTTTCGGAGAATAGGGGTGGGGGCACTCTTGAATATTTACCGCCGAAAACGGTTAATGCAACACTCACATCAGGGCAAAATATTGCTGCCGCTACTACGCCGGAAAATCTGCAATGTAAACAGTTGAGCATTTTATCGGAATTGAACCGTGTGGAAATCATTGATTTTATCAATAAACAGGCATATTTGACTTACTTTGTCAGACAGGATCGTATCAACGATTATCTGAAGTCATTATTGGATCTTGCTTCGTTATTAACCCACCATGTAATTTATCAAAACGCCCGCGATGAGGTAATTAATGATATTATCGGATTAATCCGTTCGTATATTGAAGAATTGCATCGCACCGGAAACTATAATTCATTAGCAGATCGAGTGATGCAATTTAAATTGTCGGTCCAAGTATTCGATCCGTTTGGCCGCACTTTGCCGGAAAATCACTTTAATGACATGACTTTAATGTCGGAAACAGATTTAGACAGACAATTGCGTAATGCTGATGCAAGGCTTGGCAGATACGGTTTCCCTAATATTTATGGATGTAGATATTTTAATGAAGAAAATCCGAATGCTTATAAAATTGACTGTATACTCTTTGCTGCGAATGAAGAGTGCAGAACGAAGCTCAGTGAATATGCAAAAAATAAATTACGTGAATTATCTCAGAAATATCGTGTAGCCGTAGCAAGCAAATCAGATTCCTGCAAAAAGAAGTACAAGGAAATCATGGCAGACAGTGCAGTAATCAGTGAGCAGATTTTTTCTATTCCGGAAAATATTACAGTCAGAGAAGATCCCGATGGAATCGAATATGAAAATCATCTTCTTGTCGCGCCGGACACAGGGACGGCAAAGATTAAGCTTAACGGATGGGAAGCTTCTTTGATTGAAGAAGAATCAAAAAGGACGGACTTTGTATGTTGGTTGCGTAATCCTTCCAGAGCTGCTTGGGCACTGTGTTTGCCATATGACATCGGAGGGGAGAAAAGATCGTTCTATCCTGACTTTTTGATTGTTCGCAGCGATCCGATTGTTAAATACGTTATTGATGTTCTTGAACCTCATGGGAACCAGTATACAGATAACTTGCCAAAGGCGAAAGCTCTGGCACAGTACGCAAAAGACGAATCTAGACTTGGTAGAATTCAACTGATTCATAAAAAGACAAATGCAGGAGGTATCAGCAAGTTCCGTCGTTTGGATTTGACGGATATAGAAGTGCGAGACAGAGTTTTGCGTGCTGTATCAAATGAAGAGCTGGATAATATCTTTCTGTCGTACGGAATTGACGAATAGAATATAGACGGAAAGATTTTTACCTTTAAAACATACAGATTAAAATGCCCTTGTAACATCATGTATACAAGGGCATTTTAATGGTAAAGCTGTGAGACGATGCAGTGTATGCTCAAAAGTTTTAGTGTAGAATATCATCCTGCTTTGAGGATTAGGTATTGTGATGGGGTATTCCAGTGCCGCAAGGCTCGCGCAGACTGGCGCAGAATGATAGTTTTTTATAGCAGCTAACAATCGAAAAGGCAATCAATATGGGTATTGCAGTTATATAGGCAAAAGTACTTTTGTTTGCCATATATGCGTTTGCTTAACCTCGCCCGAACACTTTTGAACAGCAGCATTCATTGATTTTTCTCCTATATCTCAATCAAAACGGACTTTTTGCAGGCGCCTTTGAATTTTGGTTCGGGGCGATTTTTCTTTATGCCTTGATATGAATAGACTTCTACGGAAGCTTCCGTTGTAAAAATGAGAGAACCCCGAAGGCTTTCACCTTCAGGGTTCTCGGGCTTATCGTCTATTCTTCGTTTTGGTTTCGGCGG
>CALVXG010000009.1 GCA_944368925.1 uncultured Clostridia bacterium
TGCGAGTGTGGTGAAACTGGCAGACGCGCTAGATTCAGGTTCTAGTGGGAGCGATCCCATGCAGGTTCAAGTCCTGTCACTCGCACCATAGTGTGGCAACAAAAAAGATATTGCCTCAAAAAACCTCGGTAAAACCGAGGTTTTTTGCTGTTTTACGGCCAAAAGTGCCATTTTTTTGAAGATAATTTTTTTGTCAAAACACGTGCATTTTTGTAGATATTTTTTCAGTAAAATTGAAGTGTGCCAGGAATTGAACTTAGATTGTAACAATATTTCTGACAAATTGAAAAAATATATAGAAATTAAGCCATACTGAAGGAGAGGAAAACAGCATGGCTTATTCTTATAAATGCAGTATCGGTTTCGGATTAGTTTATGTTCCCGTCTCCCTTTATGCATCCGTCAAATCGCAAGATGTCGGATTTAATAGGATTGATAAAAAGACGATGAGCAGGGTGAAATACAAAAAGACGTGTGAAGAAAGCAATGGCCGCGAGGTCAAGCAGGATCCAAATTACATCTATGAAATGAAACTGGACGGCATTCGCTGTATATAGCCTATTTGGAAAAGGGGAAGGTAACGCTCCGCCGCGCATGGCATACTATGTGGAATGCAGTACACGCATTTATCAGATCTAATTAAAATATGTCGCACCCGAGAACATCCACGTTTATTCCATTGATGAAGTTTTCATCGATATTACTTCATATCTGAAGACAACAGGACTTTCTGCTTAATCGCGTCGTATGCGTTAAGATTTGAGAAAGCAGAGAATCGAATTGTGTCGGAAGAGAGAGTAGCTCTGTTTTGTGTAAAATTTTTAAAAGGGAAAATTGGAGGTGGGCTTGCATTTTTCTGGCCGATAAGTTATAATGACACCATAAAGGAGAGAAGCATGGAAAGAAAATCTTTTGAGAGAGGAACGGTTGTCGGCGGCGTGGTTCGGATTGTTATTTCCGTAGTGGCGGTCGTTGTCGCGGTTATTGTTATTCTGAACGCGATTCGTACGTGGGATCCGGAAGAAATGGCGGGAAAAATCTTTATGTGCGTCATCGGCGGCATCATGGTTATTTTTGCCGTTACGTTTTCAGTCTACGGAGTACAGATGATATTGAACGGTAAAAAATCTTTGGAAGTATCCAGAAAAGGTCATGAGGAACGAGGCAGGATTCTTGATCTTACGATCACGGAGGTTACGGAACACAACAACGGTGCGGTGAGCAGGTACAATGTTTACACACTGAAATTCGAGTATACGGACGATTCGGGGAATCTCTGCGAAAGTTCGGAACAGGTCAGCCCGAAAATCTACAAAAAATTGGAAGAGTTGCAGTTGGTGCCGATTCTTGTTTTGGGAGAAAGGGCGATCTTTGACAGGAAAAAGTTCGAGCAAGAGAATTTTATGGAATAAACCAAATCTGCAAGGTTGTTTCAGACAAAATAAAGCGCCCGGCCGCATATATTTTTGCGGCCGGGCGTTCGTTGCATATTTTATTATTTATGGTAATTTTTGCGAGCCTCTCTGTGCGGTTCCAGTAAAGACAGGAACAAAGGGACCGAGGTGTTTACGATAAGCTCTTCGGGGAACGCGCATTCACGTATTAAGGAAAGGGCGTACGTAAAATCGCCGATGTGTGCGGCTCCGTGGCTGTCCGAACCGAGCGAAACGTAAACACGCTTTTCTTTGCACAGCTTTAACAGTTCGGCGTCCCGCGCTTTTGCGTCTCCGCGGTATCCGTGCGGATTCAGGGAAGCATTGTTCATTTCGATAATCGTGCCGAACCGTTTGCACGCATCGACGAGCGCTTCCGCATGCAGAGGATATTTTTCGTCATCGGGGTGACCGACAATGTCGATACGGCCGCTCTCGATGGCGCGAAGAAATCCACGGGTATTCGTGTCGATATCGGCAGGCTTAAAGCAAGGCGGGTGCTGGCTGGCAATGACGATTACCATTTCAGCGAGAAGTTCGTCGCTCATGCCCAAAGCACCCGACTCATTCATGACGTCGGCTTCCGTGCCGTAGAGGATTTCTACGCCGAAGCGTTTCTTTTCACAATATTTGAGGCCCCGGAAATAATTTTCCGTAGCCGAACCGGGTATCGAAGGGGAATGGTCGGTCACGCACAGGAGGCGGATGCTTTTCGCTTGTGCGGCGCGGGCCAGGTCCGTGATGGTATCCCGGGTAAAATGTCCGCTCGCGACTGTGTGCGAGTGGGTTTCGATGAGAATATTCATGATTTGATTATATACCTGTTTTATTCAAAAAACAACAATTTTGAATCAAAAAAAATAAAAAATTTTAAATAAACCACATAAAGCAACAAAAATTATACAACAAACCACAAAAAATTTTCAAAAAGGTGTTGACAATTGTGGCATCGCAGGTTATAATAACTGTGAAAGAATTTAAAAAGGCGGAAAAGGTCATGGCGAAATTTTATTCGGAAAAAATAGCGATGCGTGATCGTGTCGGAAGACTGAAAGAGAATCTTTACAAGAAGATGCCGGAGATAGAATCTGCGCGTGCCAGGCTGATAACGGAATCCTACAAGCAGACAGAAGGTGAGCCGATCATAACGCGGCGGGCCAAGGCGTTTTTGCATATTCTTCAGAATCTGCCCATAACGATCCGCGATGAGGAACTGATCGTCGGAAGTACGACGCTGGCTCCGCGCGGTTGTCAGACGTATCCTGAATTTTCGTATGAGTGGCTGGAGTCGGAATTTGATACGGTAGCGACGCGTACGGCGGACCCGTTCTATATTGCCGATAATACGAAGCGCGAGATCGCGGAAGCGGACAAGTATTGGAAGGGGAAGACAACGAGCGAGCTTGCCACTTCTTATATGGCGCCGGAGACGATCCGTGCGATCGAGCACAACATTTTTACGCCCGGGAACTATTTCTATAACGGTGTCGGACACGTAACGGTGCATTATGACTGGGTATTGGCCGTCGGGTTCAGAGGAATCGCGGAAAAGGCGAAAAAAGCGCTTTTGGAAGAAAATTTTGGAGACGCCGATTATGCGCGCCGTTCGCATTTCCTGCAGGCGGTGATCATGAGCTGCGAAGCGGCGATCATTTATGCAAAGAGGTATGCGGCTCTTGCGCGCGACATGGCTCTCAAGACGAGCGACGAGAAGCGCAAAGAGGAACTTTTGATGATCGCGCGCAACTGCGAGAACGTTCCGGAGAACGGGGCGCGGAACTTCTGGGAAGCGTGCCAGTCTTTCTGGTTTGTGCAGCAGCTTTTGCAGATCGAGTCGAGCGGACATTCCATTTCTCCGGGAAGATTCGACCAATACATGTATCCTTATTATAAAAAAGATCTGGACGAAGGGGCGATCACGCGTGAAGATGCGCAGGAGCTGATCGACTGTATCTGGGTCAAGCTCAACGATCTTAATAAGTGCCGTGATGCGGCGAGTGCGGAAGGATTTGCCGGATACAGCCTTTTCCAGAACCTGATCGTGGGCGGACAGAATGCCGACGGGTTGGACGTGACGAACGATCTTTCGTTCATGTGCATTACGGCGTCGCTGCATCTGCAGCTGCCGCAGCCTTCGCTGTCCATCCGTGTCTGGAACAACAGCCCGCACGAATTGCTGATGCATGCGGCCGAACTGACGCGCACGGGCGTAGGGCTGCCTGCTTATTACAACGACGAAGTGATCATTCCTTCGCTGATGAGCCGTGGGCTTACGTTGCAGGATGCGCGCGAATACAATATTATCGGCTGTGTCGAACCGCAGAAAGCGGGCAAGACGGAAGGCTGGCACGATGCGGCGTTCTTCAATATGTGCCGCCCGCTGGAACTCGTATTTTCGGACGGTATGGACAAGGGCGAGCAGGTCGGTATCCATACGGGCGACGTGACGCAGATGAAGACGTTCGAAGAGTTCTACGACGCTTATAAAAAGCAGATGAATTACTGCATTTCGCTGCTCGTGAACGCGGACAACGCGATCGACGTCGCGCATGCGGAGCGGTGCCCGCTGCCTTTCCTTTCGGGAATGATCGAAGACTGCATCGGGCGCGGAAAGTCGGTGCAGGAAGGCGGCGCGATCTACAATTTCACGGGCCCGCAGGGCTTCGGTATTGCCAATATGGCCGATTCGCTGTACGCGATCAAGACGCTCGTGTATGACGAAAAGAAAGTCACGATGGCGGAATACAAGGAAGCGCTTCGCGAGAATTACGGCAAAGGACTGGACTCGAAGAAAGCGGAAAAAGTTGTTGCGGAGGTCGTGAAAGAACTCAAAGCCGCAGGGAAGAACGTGACGGAAGCGGAAATCGCCGCGGCCGTATCGGCGCTTGTCGGCAGCAGCACGAAGTACGACAAACTTTTGGAAATGATCGAAAACGTTCCGAAGTTCGGCAACGATATCGAAGAGGTCGACGCGTTTGCACGCGACGTTGCGTACACCTATACGCGTCCTCTGGAAACATACAAGAATCCGCGCGGCGGGCATTTCCAGGCAGGGTTGTATCCTGTTTCTGCGAATGTTCCTTTGGGTGCGCAGACGGGCGCCACGCCGGACGGCAGGCTTGCCGGAAAACCTGTGGCGGACGGGGTTTCGCCTTCGGCGGGCAAGGATGTGCACGGGCCGACGGCTGCGGCGAACTCGGTTGCGAGACTGGACCATTACATTGCATCGAACGGAACGCTGTTCAATCAGAAATTCCATCCTTCGGCATTGAGCGGAAGGCAGGGACTGGAAAACTTTGTCGCGCTGATCCGTTCGTACTTTGATCAGAAGGGCAGTCATATGCAGTTCAATGTCGTGTCGAAAGAGACTCTTCTCGACGCGCAGAAATATCCTGAAAAATACAAGCACCTCGTGGTGCGCGTAGCCGGCTACAGTGCGTTCTTTACGACGCTTTCGAGAAGCCTGCAGGATGACATTATTCATCGTACCGAACAGGGATTTTAAAATTTTATGGCGGAAAATTATCTCGACACAAAAGGGAGAATCTTTGATATACAGAGATTTTCCATACACGACGGAAAAGGCATCCGCACGATCGTATTTCTGAAGGGGTGTGTGCTGCGCTGCAAATGGTGTTGCAATCCCGAATCGCAGGAATATAAAATCCAGACGATGATTGTGCAGGGAAAGCCGAAGATCATAGGGCAGGACATAACCGTCCGCGAAGTACTGGAAACGGTTGTGAAGGATCGCCCGTATTACCGTCGGAGCGGCGGGGGCATGACGCTTTCGGGCGGTGAGAGCCTTTGCCAGCCGGATTTTTGCGAGGCGCTTTTACGCGGAGCGAAGGAAGCGGGGCTTACGACGGCAATGGAGAGTATGGCGTGTGCGGATTATTCGGTCATCGAGCGCATGCTGCCGTACCTGGATCAATATCTGATGGATATCAAACATACCGATCCGATGAAACATAAAGAATTCACCGGGCGGAGCAACGAACTGATGATGGAAAACGCGCGGAAAGTGGCGGAGAGCGGAATGACGGAGCTGATTATCCGTGTCCCTGTGATCCCTACGTTCAATGCGACGGAGGCGGAGATCGAAGGCATTGCAAAATTTGCGGCGTCTCTGCCCGGCGTGAAGAAATTGCATCTTCTGCCTTACCATCGTCTGGGCCAGGATAAATACGAAGGCTTGGGAAGGCCTTACGAAATGAAGGACATCCTGCCTCCGAAAGCGGAAGAAATGCAGAAGCTGCTTCGTGCGGCCGAGCGCGTATCCGGGCTGGATTGCCAGATCGGAGGATGACGGTATGGATCTGAATGACTTGATGAAGGACAGTGAGGGCAAACTGCGGATCGTGCAGGAACTGGTGCCCGGCAAACAGATCACGATCGCACATATCATTGCGAATCCGGACAAAATTCTGTATCAGAAACTGGGACTGGATCCCGCAGTAGATTACAGCAAGGCGGCGATCGGGATCGTGACGGTGAGTCCCGCGGAAACCGCGATCATTCTGGGCGACATTTCCATCAAATCTTCGGGAGTGGAGCTCGGCTTCGTGGACAGGTTCAGCGGCACACTGATCGTGACGGGTACGGTGTCGGAAGTGGATGCGGCGCTCGAAGCGCTGCTGGCGTACAGCCGCGACGTGCTCGGATTCGCCTGCTGCCCGATCACGAGAACGTAAAATGCGTAAAATTGTTCTGATGGGTCGGACGGGCGCCGGGAAGACGACGCTGACCCAGGCTCTCAAAGGAGAACACATCGTCTATAAAAAGACGCAGTATGTGAATTTTGAAGGAGCACTCATCGATACGCCCGGCGAATACGCCGAGACGAAGAGGCTCGGATATGCGCTGGCGCTGTACTCATACGAGGCAGACGTGGTAGGGCTTCTGTGTTCCTCGACGGAACCGTTTTCCTTATTCCCTCCGTGCGTGACTTGCATGGTAAATCGGGAAGTGGTCGGGATCGTCACCAAAACGGACGACCCGCACGGGAATCCCGAACGCGCCGCAGGCTGGCTCAGACTGGCCGGGTGCAAAAAAATATTTTTCGTATCTTCCTATTCGGGCGAGGGTATCGCGGAAATCTTTGAATACCTCAAAGAGCCGGGCGACGTCTTGCCCTGGGAAGTGAAGTCAAACAAAAAACAACAAAAACTCACAAAAACTCAAAAAATTATAAAATAAAATGTTGACTTTTGTGGGGTTGTGTTGTATAATGTAATCGTAAATTAAAAAAATCAAAAAACCATACAGGAGATTTGAAGATGGTAAACGAGTACGAGATCAAGAAAGAGATTTGCGACATCGGCAAACGTATTTACAACCGCGGAATGGTCGCTTCGAACGACGGCAATATTTCCGTCAAACTGAACGATCACGAATTTCTCTGCACGCCTACGGGAGTGAGCAAGGGGTTCATGACGCCTGAATTCATCTGCAAAGTGAACGAGAACGGTGAAGTTTTGCAGGCGAACAAGGGATTCAAACCTTCTTCGGAAATCAAGATGCACATGCGCGTCTATAAAGAGCGCCCGGACGTGAATTCGGTTGTACACGCGCACCCGATGTATGCTACGTCGTTTGCGATCGCGGGGATTCCTCTGACGCAGCCGATCATGCCGGAAGCGGTCATTGCTCTCGGATGCGTACCGATTGCGGAATACGGCACGCCTTCCACGGAAGAAATTCCGGACGCTGTTTCCAAGTATCTGCAGTATTTTGATGCGGTTCTGCTTGCGAACCACGGCGCTTTGGCGTATTCGGACACGCTTCTGAACGCGTACCACAAGATGGAATCCGTTGAATTCTATGCACAGCTTCTGTTCCTGTCCAAGCAGCTCGGCGGGCCGAAGGAACTTTCCAAAGAGCAGGTGGAGCGTCTGTATGAGATCCGCCGTAAGTTCGGAATGAAGGGCAAACATCCTGCAAACGTCTGCCTGAACGCGAAAGAGGGCAAACCCAGCTGCCATTCTTGCGGCGGCTGTGCTTCCAAGTCTGAAAGCGCATCTTCCGACTCCGATCTCGTAGCGGCGATCACGAAGAAAGTGATGCAGGAGCTCGGAATCTGAAAAATGGACGAGAAGCAGATATCCGTTCTTGTCGAAAAGATAGTCCGCGGCGCGAAAGGCGGAGAGGGATGCTGTAAAAAGCATGCGATGACCCTGGAAAAGGCGCGCGCTCTTACGAAAATGGTGGAAGCGCGGGCCCGCGAAATGGGGGTGAACGCCGTGATCGCCGTTTCCGATGCGGGAGGAAATCCCGTCAGCGTCCAGTCGATGGACGGGGCCTATCTTGCGAGCTGGGACGTTGCACTGCAAAAGTCTTATACGGTCGTGGCGTTGAAAATGTCTACGGCAAAACTTGCCGAGCTTGCGGCTCCCGGCGGGTCGCTGTACGGAATCCAGTTTACGAACCAGGGGAAGATCGTGATCTTCGGCGGCGGAGAACCGCTGGAGACGGACGGTAAGATCGTGGGCGGACTGGGCGTGAGCGGCGGAACCGCGGAGCAGGATACAGCGCTTGCGGCGTACGGCAGGCAGGTGTTTAAGGAGGTCGAATGTTGAACGAACAGTCCGTGCAGGACATTGTGAAAGAAGTAATAGCGAAGATGAGCCTCGGCGAGCAGACGCAGACGGGCATGGGTATTTTTACGGACATGAACGAAGCGATTGCGGCTGCAAAGAAAGCGCAGGCAGTGCTTCGCAGGATGTCGATGGATCAGCGTGAGAAGATCATTACGAAGATCCGTCAGAAGATAAACGAAAATGCGGAAACGCTTGCCCGTATGGCTGTGGACGAAACAGGAATGGGCAATGTCGGGCATAAAATCCTGAAAAACCGTTTGGTTGCAGAAAAGACGCCGGGCACGGAAGATATTACGACGGTTGCGTGGTCGGGAGACCGCGGGCTTACGCTCATCGAAATGGGCCCGTTCGGTGTGATCGGCGCGATCACGCCCTGCACGAATCCGAGCGAAACAGTCCTTTGCAACAGCATCGGAATGATCGCGGGCGGCAACACGGTCGTGTTCAACGCGCACCCCGCGGCAATCAAGACGAGCAATTACGCTGTCCGTCTGGTAAACGAAGCGTGTGTGGAAGCGGGCGGCCCGGAAAATGTGGCTTGTTCGCTTGTCAAACCGACATTGCAGTCGAGCGAGATCATGATGAAGCATAAGGATATTCCGCTGATCGTAGCGACGGGCGGGCCCGGCGTGGTTACGGCGGTGCTTTCTTCGGGGAAACGCGGTATCGGCGCAGGCGCGGGCAACCCTCCCGTGGTTGTGGACGAAACGGCGGATATCCGCAAAGCAGCGCAGGACATCGTCAACGGCTGCACCTTCGACAACAATCTTCCCTGCATCGCAGAGAAGGAGATCGTCGCGGTGGACAGCATTGCGGACGAGCTGATGAATTACATGATCACGGAGCAGGGATGCTACCTGGCCAGCAAGGAAGTGCAGGATAAACTGGTAGCTACGGTGTTGACGCCGAAGGGACTGAACCGCAAATGCGTGGGCAGGAGCGCAAAAGTTCTGCTCGGTATGGTCGGCGTAGAGGTTTCGGACGATATCCGTTGCATCGTGTTCGAAGGCGAAAAAGAACATCCTCTGATTGCAACAGAGCTGATGATGCCG
Organism: uncultured Clostridia bacterium; assembly: GCA_944368925.1. Classification (GTDB taxonomy): domain Bacteria; phylum Bacillota; class Clostridia; order Christensenellales; family Borkfalkiaceae; genus Borkfalkia. The sequence goes on from CALVXG010000009.1 coordinate 9,085, forward strand.
ATTTTGGGAATGGTTCGTGCAAAAGATTTCGACGACGCGGTGGAGAAAGCAGTCTGGCTGGAACACGGCAACCGTCATTCGGCGCACATTCATTCCAAGAACGTCGACAATATTACGAAATATGCAAAGGCGATCGATACGGCGATTCTGGTCAAAAACGGGCCGTCTTATGCGGCGATCGGGTTTGGCGGAGAGGGCTTCTGCACGTTTACAATTGCGAGCAGGACGGGCGAAGGTCTGACGTCTGCGGCAACGTTCACGAAGCGCCGCCGCTGTGTCATGAGCGACAGCCTGTGTATCCGCTGATGTAAGGAGATAGAGAAATGGATATCAACAATAAAAATATTGAAGAAATCGTCAGAAAGGTTCTCGAAGACATGACGGGCGGCGTCAAGAGCACGGCTTCGGCTGCTCCGGCCGCTGCGGCTTCGAGTGTAGCGAGCGGAACGATCCCGCAGAAAGCGCGCGTTGCGATGCTGGTTGAGAAAGAGAAATACGAGATCAGGGAATATCCTCTTCCTCCCGTCGGTGACGACGACATCCTCGTGAAGGTAGAAGGATGCGGCATCTGCGGTACGGATGCGCACGAATTCAAACGCGATCCTTTCAACCTGATCCCTGTCGTGCTCGGACATGAAGGGACGGGCGAGATCGTCAAAATGGGTAAAAACGTCAAAAAAGACAGCGCCGGCAAAGATCTGAAACTGGGCGACAAAGTCGTTACGTGCATGATCTTCAAAGACAATCCCGACATCACGATGTTCGATCTGAACAAACAGAACGTGGGCGGCGCGGACGTGTACGGACTTCTTCCCGATGACAACATTCACTTTAACGGCTGGTTCTCGGACTATCTGTTGGTGCGCGGCGGAAGCACGATCTTCAACGTAAGCGATCTGGATCTGTATTCGCGTATCCTGATCGAACCCTGCGCGGTGCTCGTACATGCGGTAGAGCGTGCCAAGTCGACGGGGATCCTGCGTTTCAACAGCCGTGTCGTCGTGCAAGGCTGCGGCCCGATCGGACTCATCTGCATCGCGGTTCTGCGTACAATGGGTGTCGAGCATATTACGGCGGTGGACGGCGAAACGAAGCGTCTCGAGTTTGCGAAAAAGATGGGCGCAGACAAGTCGGTCAACTTCAAAGAGTACAAAGGAATCGAGAACCTCGCGAAAGCGGTGGAAGATACCTTTGACGGGCATCCGGCTGACTTCGCGTTCCAGTGCACGGGGTCGCCTGCGGCGCATTCGAATATCTACAAATTCGTACGCAACGGCGGCGGTTTGTGCGAACTCGGATTCTTCATCAACGGCGGCGACGCGACGATCAACCCGCACTTCGACATCTGCGCGAAAGAGCTCACGATGGTCGGATCCTGGGTTTACACGCTCCGCGATTATGCGACGACGTTTGATTTCCTCAAACGTGCGAAAGGGATCGGCTTGCCGATGGATGAGCTGATCACGCATACTTTCCCGCTTGAGCAGATCAACGAAGCGCATCAGACGAACCTTCGCATGGAAGGATTGAAGATCGCGATCATCAATAAATAAGCAGGTAGATTATGGCACAGGCAGTCGGTATTTTGGAAGTGTTTGGATTGGCAACGGCGTTCGTGGCTGCGGATGCGGGCTGTAAAGCGGCAGACGTGACGATAGAGCATTTCGACAAAAACAAACCTGGCAACGCGGATAAACTTCCGGTGCCGTTGATTGTCTGCATCAAATTCCGCGGCGATGTTGCGGCGGTGGAAGCGGCAATGGAAGCGGCGGCAAGCGCGGCGGAAGGTATTTCCGGCGTGGTCGATAAATTCATCATAGCGAACCCGGAAGAGGGTACGGAAAAGATGCTTAAGCTGAACGCTTTTGATAAAAATTAATTCGGATAAATTTCAGGAGGATAGAAACATGGCAAAGGAAGCATTGGGCATGATCGAGACGAGAGGCCTTGTGGCAGCGATCGAGGCAGCAGATGCAATGGTCAAAGCGGCGGAAGTTACTTTGATCGGAACGGAGAAGATCGGCAGCGGCTTGGTCAGCGTGATGGTGCGCGGCGACGTCGGCGCGGTGAACGCGGCGGTGGAAGCAGGCGCTAACAACGCGTCCAGACTGGGCGAACTGGTTGCGAAACACGTAATTCCCCGTCCTCATGCAGACGTGGAAAAAATTCTTCCCAAACTGTAATAGAGTGGCAGGCCGGAGGCAACAATGGGCAAAGCACTTGGTTTTATTGAAATATCCGGCGTGACCGCGGCGATCGACGCGCTCGACATCATGTTAAAGACGGCAGATGTCGAACTTGTGACTTGGGAAAGGAAGCTGGGCGGCAGGCTTGTCACTCTGATCGTAAGAGGCAGCGTGTCGGCGGTAACGGAAGCGGTGGAAGCGGCGGCTGCGGGTGCGATCAAGAAGCCTGTGGCGAAAGCGGTCATAGCGAATCCGCATTCCGAGACGGAGCGTCTGGTTGCGCTTTCCGCATCCAGACTGGCGAGAAAGAACGGAAAAGATGTTCCGATGGAACACGATACCTGATCCAATTTAAGCGAGCGTACGGGAAAACCGTAAGCAAATAAAATCAGTAAAATATCTCTGAAGGAGGAGAAAAGAAATGTCATTCGAAGCATTGGGTATGATCGAAACGAGAGGTCTTGTTGCGGCGATCGAAGCAGCAGATGCTATGCTGAAAGCAGCGAACGTTACGTTGATCGGAACGGAAAAGATCGGCAGCGGCTTGGTCAGCGTGATGGTCAGAGGTGATGTCGGCGCGGTGAACGCAGCGGTGGAAGCAGGCGCTAACAATGCGTCCAAGCTCGGCGAACTGGTTGCGAAACACGTGATCCCTCGTCCTCATTCTGACGTCGAGAAGATTCTTCCTACGCTCAACAAGTAATTGCGTAGTGAGAAATCGGGCAGCTTGAATCCGCGTTCCGGAACATTTTATTTCCGGGGCGCGGCGGAAAGCGCAATATGCCGTGTCGGATGGCGCGGCAGGTTTTGTATTTAATTTTTCGGACAATTCAGGAGGATGGCGGCAGTGGAACAGAGTACCATTGAAATGATTACGAGGCTTACGTTGCAGGCGTTGGAACAGCAACAGAATTCCGGAAGCGGATTTATGGTACCGGTAGGAGTTTCGGCGCGTCACGTACATCTTACGCAGGAGCACGTAGAAGAGCTGTTCGGCAAAGGGCACGTATTGCACAAGAAAAAAGATCTTATGGGCGGACAGTTTGCGGCGGAAGAGTGCGTAACGATTGTCGGATTGAAACTTCGTGCGATCGAAAATGTACGTGTGCTTGGGCCCTGCCGTAAAAATTCGCAGGTTGAAATTTCTGCGACGGATGCATTGAAGCTGGGTGTGAAGGCGCCTATCCGTGAATCGGGCAATATTGCCGGGAGCGCGCCGATCGCATTGGTCGGGCCGAAAGGGGCAATTTACCTGAAAGAGGGTTGCATTATTGCAAAGAGGCACATACACATGTCACCGGCGGATGCAGAGGCGGCAGGAGTGAAAGACGGCGATGTTGTGTCTGTAAAAGCGGACAATGAGCGTGGTACGGTATTCAACCATGTTCAGATTCGTGTAGACAAGAGCTTTACGTTGGAAATGCATCTGGATACAGATGAAGCCAATGCGGCAAAGATTTCGACGGGTTCTACCGTACGGATTCTGTAAAGCCGGGGGAGTTCAGGAATGATCATCGGAAAGGTTGTGGGCAGTGTCGTGTCCACGCGCAAGTGTGAAAATCTTGTCGGAAGCAAATTCATGATCGTGGAACCGATCCCGAGTTTAAAAGTGACGAACCGGATCGTGGCGATCGATCAGATCGGTGCCGGTATCGGTGAGTTTGTCCTGGTAGCGCAGGGAAGTGCTGCACGTGTCGGCTGCGGCATGGACAGGGCTCCGGTAGATGCAGCAATCGTAGGTATTTTGGACGAAGGACAGAATTTGGAGTAATAGCAGACCATGGAAATGAAAGAACTGGCCGCACTTTTGCAGAAGAGCGGCGTAGTCGGTGCGGGCGGTGCAGGCTTTCCTACATACGCAAAACTGGATGCCCGTGCGGAAACGATTATTATGAATTGCGCGGAGTGCGAGCCTTTGCTCAAACTTCACAGGCAATTATTGGAGAAGTATGCGGATGAAATAGTTTCGGTATTCCATCTGGTCATGGAGACGGTGGGAGCCAAGGAAGCGATCATCGGCATTAAGAAGGCATACAAAGCGGCTATCAAGGCGCTGGAAGGCGTGCTTCCGAAGTATCCGGGCGTTCGGCTCGGCCTTTTGGACGAAGTCTATCCTGCGGGCGATGAAGTCGTTCTGATATATGAAGTCACGCATAAAGTTGTGCGCCCCGGCGGACTTCCGATCGAGTGCGGCGTGATCGTGTTCAACGTAGAGACGTTGTACAACCTGCATCGCGCATTGCACAAGAACGAGCCGGTCGTGGACAAACTTGTGAGCGTCGTTGCGGAAGTCAACAATCCCGTCACGGTGCGCATGCCTTTGGGTTCTACGGTGGAAGAGGCCGTACAGCTTGCGGGCGGCGCAAAGGTAAAAGATCCGGTCTATTTTGTCGGCGGACCTATGATGGGGAACATTCTTCCCGGCACGGCTCCGATTACAAAGACGACGAACGCGATCCTCGTTTTGCCGCAGAATCACTTCCTTGTGGAGCGCAAGCGTGCGAAGACGGAGATCATGTTAAAGAGAGCGGCGGCGAGCTGCTGTCAGTGTACTATGTGTACGGATCTTTGTCCGCGTCATTTGCTCGGGCATCCGATCCAGCCGCATCTGTTCATGCGTGCGGCGACGTGCAAGGATGTACAGGATCCGAACATCTTCCTGGATACGTTTTTCTGCTGTTCGTGCGGTTTGTGCGAGTTGTATTCCTGCTTCCAGGGACTTTCGCCTCGTACGCTGATCACGACGTATAAAAACGGTCTGCGTGCAGCCGGGATCAAGGCTCCGCAGGTACAGGCGGCACCGGTTCAGCCGGAAAGAGAGCTGCGCAAGGCACCCATGAAGCGTCTTATGGCGCGGATCGATCTGACGAAATACGACGTTCCGGCTCCTTTGCAGGACGAATGTGTGAAAGTCAAGAGTGTCAAGATCCCGTTGCGCCAGCATATCGGGGCGCCGGCGGTATGTGCCGTCAAAGCCGGCGATATAGTAGAACGCGGGCAGGTAATCGCAAATCCTGCAAACGGTTTGAGCGTAGCGATTCATGCCTCTATTACGGGCAGGGTAAGAGAAGCGGACGCAAACAGCATAACGATAGACAGTACGGAGATTTGAAATGAGCAAAGCAATCGGAATGGCCGAATTTAAAACGGTATCTGCGGGCATTACGGCGGCAGACGCGATGGTCAAAACGGCGGATGTCGATGTGATCGAAGCGGAGACGGTATGTCCCGGCAAATATATAGTGATTATTACGGGTGAACTCAGTGCGGTGACTGCGTCCGTGGAAACGGCACGGACGTTGCACGGGTTGCATCTGATCGACAGTTTTGTCCTCGGAAATCCGGCGGATGAAATTTTCCCTGCAATATACGGTGCGACACACGTGGAGATCGTACAGTCTTTGGGTATTGTGGAGACGTACGATGCGGCGGCAATTATTGTTGCGGCGGATCAGGCAGCGAAAACGGCGGATGTATCGCTGGTTGAAATCCGTTTGGCGCGCGGCATGTGCGGAAAAAGCTATCTGTTGCTGACCGGAGAAGTCGCTGCGGTGGAAGCTGCGATAGCGCGCGCAGAAAAAGCGGTCGAGCCGCGCGGAATGTATCTTGACAGTTCCGTCATTGCCCGTCCCGATAAGAAAATCATCGATCAGATTTTGTAAGACGAACGGTTCGGTGCAGGCAATGTGCCGGACCTTTGTCGCTTTTTTCAGAAAGGCTATCTGCAGTCCGGGTCCGAGAGCGATGCGGGGAAGAAGAGAAGGGGGATATTATGCTCGCTATAGAAAGGAGAAACGCCATATTGGCTGTATTACGGGAGGACAAACACGTCGTCGTCAGCGAATTGGCGCGCGCGTTTGAAGTTTCGGAAGAGACGGTACGGCGTGATCTGGACAAACTGGAAAAAGAAGGTTTGGTCGTCAAGACATACGGAGGCGCTGTCATCAGCGAAAACAATTCGGCAGAACTTCCGTACGTCGTGCGCAAGAAAGCGAACGTCACGGCAAAGCAAAAGATTGCCGAGCTTGCCGCGAACATTATCTCGGACGGCGATACGCTGATCCTCGATGCAAGTTCGACGGCGGTTTTCATCGCGCAGAAAATCAAGAGCAAGAAAGACCTCACGCTCATCACGAATTCCATTGAAGTGCTCATGGAATTGTCGGACGTGACGGGTTGGAAAATTTTGTCGACGGGCGGCCTTTTGAAAGAGCGTTCGTGTGCCTTGGTCGGTAACCAGGCAGAGGAATGCCTTTCCCGCTTTCATGTCGATAAAGCGTTCATTTCCTGCAAGGGCATGCATCCGGAACACGGATTTTCGGACAGTAGCGACATGCACGCCGCCGTCAAGAGGGCGATGATCCAGAGTGCTGCGCAGGTGTTTTTTGCGGTGGATTCTTCCAAATTCGGTAAATTATCGCTGACGACGATCAGCAATTTTGAAGGGGTGGAAGCGGTCATTACCGATCAGAAACCGAGTGCCGAGTGGGAGCGGATCTTTGCCGCCAACGACGTGGAATGTCTTTATCCGGAGGGCGAAAATGTCTGAAACGAAAGTGATCTGTTTTGCGAACAATAAAGGCGGCAGCGGAAAATCTACCACCTGTTCGAACGTCGGATATTTTTTAGCCGATTCCGGGCGCAAAGTCTTATTGATCGACGGAGACATGCAGCTGAACTTGTCGCTTGCCTTTTTTGACGAAGAAAAGGTCCTTGCAATGGCGGGAAGTGAAAAAAATCTGTTCAACGCAATCAAGAAGCAGGACGATCTGACCGATTATGTGGTTTCGACGGGCTATCCGAATCTGGATATCGTTCCGTCGTCCACCTTGATGAGCTCGATCGAGTTTGAATTGTTTTCCAAGTGGCAGCGGGAGTATATTCTGAAAAAATGCCTGCAAAAGCTCAAAGAAAGCAATCGCTATGATTTTATCCTGATCGATTCACCGCCTACATTGGGAGGCTGGGTGATGAATATCCTGGCGGCCTCCGATTATTTGATCGTGCCTGTGGAAGCGAGCCCTTGGGGTCTGTTCGGACTTTCCAATTTGTTTGAATTTTTGTCCGAAGCGAAGGGGATCGCACCGCAACTGGAAGTGGCCGGGATCGCCGTAACCAAAGTAGACGGCAGAAAAAATTATTTTAAACAAACGATGGAAACGCTGCACGAATTGCCTGCTCATTTATTTGAAACGTGTATCCACACGGACAGCAACATTGAATGGGCGCAGGACAACAGCAAACCGGTCGGAAAATACCGCAGAAGTTCGCGCAGCAGCAAAGAATATCAGATGTTAACGGAGGAGATCGAAAAAGTATGCCGATAGGAAGTGCAAGCATTCGCCGTGCGTCGGGTGCGATGAACAAAACGGAAAAGAAGGCGGAAAAAGCAGCGTTTGCGGTGCAGACCGCTCTCGCAGATGTATCGATCGATAAAATTACGGGTGTGTTGCCGCAGGCGCCGGAAGCTTTGGTCAAATCGATGAAAAAGTACGGCCAGATGGTTCCCATAGCTTTGCTTTCGGACGGTGAAAAATTCCGTGTTTTGGAAGGATTCTGCAGAATAGCAGCCGCAAAGGCGTGCGGCATGACCGAAATCAAAGCGATTGTCCTTTCTTTGGAAGGAAGCGGCGTTACGGGCGCGAAAAAGGATCTTACAGCCGTTTATAAAGAGACGGTTGCCGCCTCTGAGATTGCAGTAGCGGCGGCAGAGCATGACTCTATTCACGAAGAAAAATTCAAAGCGGCACGCTCTGTCGGAAGCGATCTTCCCGATTATCTGCTGTAAGTTACACGAATATCGAATACACGAGGCGGAAGCTGAGCTTTTGCCGAAAGAGAGTTAGGCATGAAAAGTTTTGATATAAAGACAAAAATATATTTTGGTGACAATGCCATAGACCGCTTGCGCGAACTTCCTTACAAGAAAATAATGATCGTGACTGACAAATTCTTTTCGGGCAGCAGTATGTTGCGTATCGTCACGCAGCCATTGAGCGAGTCCAACAAGGAATTTCGTGTCTTTAACGATGTCGTTCCCGATCCGCCGATTGACAAAATTGTAGTAGGCGTCAAGGCGGTATTGGAATACAAACCCGATTGTCTGATTGCGGTCGGGGGCGGTTCCGTCATCGATTCCGCAAAGGCCATCCGCGAGTTTGCCAATCGTATGCACGAATCTAAAATCGCGTTGGTTGCAATTCCTACGACGAGCGGTACCGGTTCGGAAGTTACGTCTTTTTCCGTAATTACGGATCCGATTCACCATATCAAATATCCGCTTGTTTCGGACACTATGCTTCCGGAAGAAGCGATCCTCGACGAAGATCTGGTCAAGAGCGTCCCGCCGAATGTTACGGCCGATACGGGTATGGACGTGCTGACGCACGCGATTGAGGCGTATACGAGCATCAATAACAATGAATTTTCGGCAGCGCTTGCGGAAAAGGCGATTGAAATTTGCGGGGCATTCCTGCTTCGCGCGTATTTGGACGGAAATGACTGGCACGCGCGCAGAAAGATGCACGTTGCATCTTGCCTTGCGGGTCTCGCATTCAATTCCGCGTCGCTTGGTCTCAACCACGGTATGGCGCATCAGATCGGTGCGAATTTCCATATCGCGCACGGTCGTGCAAACGCGATGCTTTTGCCGCACATTATCGAGTTTAACAGCGGCATCAACATTCATTCACGCAGCCAGAAAGAGTACCCGAAACAGGTTGAAAAGTACGTTTCCATCGCGCGTCTGTTGGGACTGCAAAACTTCAACACGATCACGACGGTTCGGGCCCTGGTCAACTGGATCCAGTTCATGAACAAGGAAATGAATATTCCTTTGTCCATATCGCAGATGGGCAATATTCCCGAAATGGAATACCGCTCCAAGATCCCGCAGATGGCAGAAGCCGCGCTTGCGGATGCTTGTACGGCAACCAATCCGAAAGTTCCTACTAAAGCAGATGTAATGCGTATCTATGAGGAGCTTTGGTGAGCAATATAACATACACAGTTTTCATCCTCTTGAAAACTCTAAAAACGAGGCGGGTTCCGTCTCGTTTTTTATTTGGACAAAATGCGGCCTCGTTTCTAAAATTTTGTAAATCTGTCGCTCATATGCTGTATTCCATACACGGCGACTTTGCTTCTGTCAGAATTAATTCGGACAGAAATTTGCAAAAAAAAGAAGGGAAAACGACACAAATATTTGATAAATGATTGCGTTTTTCTTTGCAATTTATTATAATCATTGGTAGTGAAAGAATTTTCTTCCGAGGCAGAAAGATCGGAAAACGGAGGTTGGACTTTGAAGAAGATCAAAAGGCTGGGTGTCATGCTCGATTGCTCGCGCGGAGCAGTATATAAGGTAGAAGCGCTAAAAAAATACATAGACGTGCTTGCGAAAATGGGGTATAAATCTCTGCAGCTTTATACAGAAGATACGTATGAAGTCGAAGGGGAGCCGTATTTCGGATACCTTCGTGGGCGTTATTCTGCCGACGAATTGCGTGAATTGGATGCTTATGCGCAGGCGAAGGGGATCGAGCTTGTTCCGTGTATTCAGACGCTGGCACATTTGGCCGGGGCACTGCGTTGGCCGGAATATTATTCCTGCACCGACGTTGACGACATCTTGCTTGCGGGGGATGAGCGGACTTATACTTTGATCGAGAATATGTTCCGCTCCTGTGCTGCTTGTTTTACCAGCCGAAATATCAATATAGGCATGGACGAGGCGCATATGGTAGGGCTTGGAAAGTATCTTGATCAGCACGGATATACAAATCGAACGGATATTTTGAAAAAACATTTGGAACGGGTTTGCGCGATCGCCGAAAAATATGGCTTCAAACCTATGATATGGTCGGACATGTTCTTCCGTTTGGCCAATCATGGAGAGTACTATGTCACGCATAATTCGGCAAAAATGGGGAATGTGGAAGTTCCGAAGAATCTTCGTCTCATTTACTGGGATTATTACAGCCAGGATTTTGCGCATTACGATGCGATGCTCAAAGCGCACAAGCAGCTTGTTTCCGATCCGCTTTTTGCGGGCGGCGCCTGGACGTGGGCAGGGTTTGTTCCGCACAACAAATTCAGCATCAAGGCCAACACAGCGGCGATGCGCGCATGCGCGGAAAACGGAATCAAAGAAGTGCTGATCACGGTTTGGAAGGATGACGGCTCGGAAAGTTCCCTTTGGAGCAACTTGCCTGCGCTTTGGAGTGCGGCCGAGAATGCGCGCGGAAATTTTGATGAAGCGAAGATCGCCGTCGGATTTTATAAAAAATTTCGGATTTCTATGGCAGATTTTCTTCTTTTGGATGCTCCCGAAGGTTCGCAGGACGCTACAAAAGTAAGTACAGAGACGAAATATTTGCTCTACAACGACCCGTTTTTGGGTATTTTCGACAAGACGGTAAGCATGGATGATCCGAAAAAATTTGCGAAGTTGGCGGAGCAGCTTCATGCGTTGTCAAAAGGAAAATTCGGATATGTATTCAAGACGATCGCAGATCTTTGCTTTGTGCTGGAAAAGAAGTGCGATCTCGGGGTCAGATTGCGTAAAGCGTATCGTCAAAAAGATACGGCTATGCTTGCCGGGATCGTAAGCGATCTGAAAGAGACGGAAAAGCGTGTTGCCCGATTCGCGCTTTCTTTTGAGTCGCAATGGATGAAAGAATGCAAGCCGTTCGGGTTTGAGAAGCACGATATCCGCTTGGGCGGATTGTTGCGCAGGCTGGCGCATTGCCGTCGCGTCGTGGAAGAGTATTTAAGCGGGAAACGCGCCTGCATCGAAGAACTCGAAGAAGATATTCTACTCGTTTCAAGAGATGCGAAAGAGGGCGAGCCGATATGTTTTAACGATTGGCTGTACAACGCAATGATAAAGCCCCGCTTTTAGGAGTAATACATGATTCGCGTTTTGTTTGTGTGTTTGGGAAATATATGCAGATCGCCTATGGGAGAATTTATCATGAAAGACAAAGCCCAAAAAGGCGGATGGGATTTACAGGTCGCATCGGCGGGAACGAGTGCAGAGGAAGAAGGAAGTCCCGTATATCCTCCCGCCCGAAGAGAACTTGCCTTACACGGGATCGGGTGTGAAGGCAAGAGGGCGGCAGTACTCAAAAAGTAAGATTATAAAATGTATGATTACATTTTATGTATGGAAAGCAGCAACAAGCGAAGTGCCGAGCGAATTTTCGGCGGAGATCCCGATAAGAAAGTGTTTCGGCTTTTAGATTTTTCGGATTCACCCAAGGATATCGCAGATCCTTGGTATACGCGTGATTTTAAGACGGCTTACCGTGAAATTGAGACAGGGATCGAGTGTTTTTTGCGCTTTCTGTCGCAAAGAGATCTACTTTAAAACGCTTTAAGCCGTTTCCCTTGTATATAAGGGAAACGTATGCGATTCCTTCCATATTTTGCTGAGGCATAGATTTGGCAGTTTATTATCTGCTATTTCCGAGAATAGGAAGGATAAGCCAGTGACAGATTCTTTATTGATTCTGTCAGAGACGATCTTGAAGCAAATCAGCGTGCCGCGAAACTATTCGCGGCACGCTGATTTGCATATATTAAAAAACCTGTTCCTTGTCTTGGGTTGAATGCTGTGCGGATTTCAAATTATCAAAGCCGAAAAAACTTTGGCTTAGACTCTTAAAAAATTTTATGAAGTTGCGGGAAAACGGTATGGCAAGAGGAAGAAGTTTTGTGACCTTTTGTCAAGCACTTGCAAAATGCAAGTTTCCGTGCTAAAATAATTCCCGTAAATGATTGTATCCGAGAGGAGGCTTGTCATGTTGGAAAAATACTACGAACGAGGTGAATCGATAGGGCTGGAGCCGCCGCGCTCTTATTATGTACCGTTCGATCGTGAACAAAAAAGCAGCGACCGCAGAGAGGACAGTCATCGTTTTTTGTCCTTGAACGGAAAATGGAAAGTGCATGAATATGGAAGTGTTTTGGAGGCAGATCGTTTTTGGGAGGAGACGCCCGAAAAAGAGATTCCTGTACCGTCGTGCGTGCAATATTTCGGAATGGATCATTTTCAATATTCGAATGTGCGTTATCCGTTTATGTTCGACCCGCCGCGTGTGCCGTCTTTGAATCCGGCCTTTCATTTTTCGAAGGTTTATATGGCGGACGATCCCATTGAAGCGGGAGATCGCACTTATATTGTTTTTGAAGGAGTAGATTCCTGTTTTTATCTGTACGTAAACGGGAAATTTGCGGGATTTTCGCAGATCACGCACAGGGCCAGTGAATTCGATATTACCGATTATGTGCACCGCGGCGAAAATAAAATTGACGTTTTGGTGTTGAAGTGGTGCTTCGGAAGCTATTTGGAAGACCAGGACAAGTGGCGTTTTACGGGGATCATACGTGACGTCTATCTGCTGTTTCGGCCGCAATACCATATAACCGATTATAAGATCAATACGGCGCTTAGCAATGACGGAGCGACGGTTACGTTTGAAAATTTAGGCAAAGTAGCGGCTATCGTGCGCTTTGAGGGGAAAGAATTGCCCGTGGAAGGCGGACGAAGCGCCGTGTTTACGGTAAAAGAACCTTTGCTTTGGAGTGCGGAATCTCCGTATCTTTACGATCTTGAAATCGTGTGCATGGAAGAAGTGATTTATGAAAAGGTCGGCATCCGTACGGTTGAAATCAAAAACGGCATATTTCTCGTAAACGGTAAGGCGATCAAACTGCGCGGGGTGAATCGTCACGATTTTCATCCTTTGCGCGGTGCGGCCGTGACCGAAGAAGATATGCTCGCCGACGTGCGCAGAATGAAACAATTCAATGTCAACGCGATTCGCACGTCGCATTATCCTGCGTCGCCGTTGCTTTACAGAATCTGCGACGAACTCGGTATGTACGTGATGAGCGAGAGCGACGCGGAAAGCCACGGAGCGGTCGCTTGCGGCGGAGAAGGGAACGTATTTCAGAAGTTTGCGCAAATTCCCGAAAACCCGATTTTTGAAGCGAATTTGTGCGAGCGCGAACGGAGCAATGTGGAATGGAATAAAAACCATCCGTGCGTCGTGATCTGGTCGTTGGGAAATGAGGCAGGCTGGGGAAGAAATTTCTTTGCGGCGATCGAGACGATCCGCAAAATTGACGGCCGTCCCATTCATTATGAAGGAATTACGTGCATCGACCGAACTCATTACATGAACGATGAGTACTATAAAGCGCCGCTGGACATGGTGAGCCGGATGTATCCGGAGGTTTCCTGGATGAGGAACGAATATCTGAACGATCCGCGGGAGACGCGCCCGCTCGTGCTGTGTGAGTATGCGCATGCCATGGGGAACGGGCCGGGCGGTCTGATGGATTATTGGAAGACGATCGAATCGAACGATCGTTTTATGGGCGGTTTCATCTGGGAATGGTTTGACCACGGCATTTTGACCGATGGGGCAGGATATCGTTACGGAGGCGATTATGGCGAAGAGGTGCATGACGGTAATTTCTGCATAGACGGGATCGTCTTTCCGGACGGTTCGCCAAAGCCAGGGACATGGCAGATGAAAAAAGCTTATCAGCCTGCCGTTATCAGCAAGAGCGGAAACAGTCTGACTGTCTTCAATAAATACTATTTTATTCCTTTGAAGGGTAAAATAAAAATTTACAGCGCGGATAAAAATCGGGTGCAGGAATACGATATCTGCATACCACCCCGCCATAAAGAAAAATTTGATATAGGCGAATCGGAAGATCTGCGCGTTCAGATCTTTACCGAGGATGCAGAAGAACCCGTAGCCTGGGAAAGTTTTTGCAAGGAAACGTACAAGCGCAGAAAGTTTGTACGCGAGCGCGCGCGTATCCTTGACGAAGGACGTTATCTTCGGATCACGGCGGGCAAAAGCAACTATGCGATCGATAAGACAAGCGGAATTTTGTGTAACGTTTCTGCTTGCGGAGAAGATCTCGGCGGGATCCGCCCGAACGTATGGAGAGCGCCGACGGACAACGATTGCCGCGACCGTATAGAATGGGAGAATGCGGGCCTTGATAAGGCGAAATTTGATCTTGTTTCCTATGAAGTCAAAGGTTCGTCTGTTTCGGTTAAGATCAAAGTCGGGTGTTATAACAGTCTGCGCCCGTGGTTGGATCTGAATCTTAAGTATGATTTTTCCGAAAGCGGCGTCAGAATCGGGATCGATTATCTCGTACGGAAAGGATATTTTACGTCGCTTCCACGGATCGGCTTTGAAATGGCACTGCCGAAAACATTCCGAAAACTTCATTACCGTGCATACGGGCCGGGAGAAACATACAACGATCTTTACGAATATGCCGTAAAAGGCACGTTTGATTCATGCGTTGAAGAGGAGTACGTGCATTATATCCGTCCGCAGGAATGCGGCAGCCATTGGGGAGCAGATTTTGCGGAAGTCAGCGACGGAACGGTTGCCGTGCGGGCGGAAGGGATGCGTTCGTTTTCCGCGCTTTTGTACAGTTCGCAACAGCTTATCTCCTGCAGGCATGACGACGAACTTCCCGCATCGGACGGCTGCTATTTCTGTGCAGACCTGTACATGGGAGGGCTCGGAACGGCATCCTGCGGGCCTGCGACGCGCAGCGACTTGCGCGTTCCCGATTACGGAAAAGGCGAGATCTGCTTCTTCTGGGATAAAATCGGTGAATAAATCGTATAGTATAAGAAGTTATCCGCTTTTCTGTAATACGATAACTTGACGCGCGCATTGAATAGAATTATAATGATATAGAAAGCAAAAGAGTGGTAGAACCAATAAAAGGAGTGGACATGGACGGAGAATTACTCGTCGAACGATTGCTAGAATATGCGAAACTCAATCTGCATCTCGATGAAAGGGATGTTATCTATATGAGGAATGTTCTGCTGGCAAAATTCGACTTGCCAGCGGCGTATGAAGGCAAGGCCGAAACGGAAGACATCAAAGAGATGGATATTCCCGACAAACTGAACGCGGAAATTACGGAATATGCTTTGGAGAAAGGGCTTACGGAAGAAGCGGAAGCAGAGCGGTATTGTGCGGGAATTTGGGGAATGCTTACGCCGCTGCCTTCGAAGATCAACGAGGAATTTTATCGTCTGAAAAACGAGCAGGGCGGCCAGGCCGCTTGTGATTACCTTTACGGAATTTCCGTAAAAAACGGTTATATCCAGAAAACGGCGATTGCGCGGAATTTAAAATGGGAATACCCGGACGGAAAGAACACGCTGGAAATTACGGTCAATCTTTCCAAACCGGAGAAGAACAACAAAGATATCGCAAAATTGCTTACCCAGCCGCAATCGGTGAAATATCCGATGTGCGCCCTTTGCAAGGAGAATGAAGGGTTCGAGGGGAGCGGAAATCACCCGCCACGTCAGAATATCCGTACGGTCAAAATGACCCTCGGCGGAGAAAAATGGTTTATGCAGTATTCGCCTTATGCCTATTATGACGAGCATTGCATTGCGATCTCCGAAAACCATACTCCCATGCGCAGCGATGCCACGACCGTCGCGAAGCTGATGGATTTTGTCGACATATTGCCCAATTATTCGATCGGTAGCAATGCGGCATTGCCGATCGTAGGCGGTTCTATTTTGAACCACGAGCATTTTCAAGGCGGGAAGCATCGTATGCCCATGCACCGTGCAGGCATCAGAGCGGCGTTTTCGTCTTCAGAATTTCCGCAGTTAAAGATCGGAATTTTGGATTGGTACAACAGCGGAATCCGTATCGAAGGGAAAGATCGGGAAGCCGTCGCAGCGTTTGCTGCAAGGGTGATCGAAGAGTGGAAGAAATTTTCCTGTCCGGAATGCGAAATTTTGGCTGAAACGGACAATGTTCCGCACAATGCGTGCTCGCCGATCTGCGTCAAAGAGGGAGATAAATACATTTTCACGGTTCTGCTTCGAAACAACCGCACGAACGAGCAGTATCCGGACGGAATTTTTCACGTGCACCCCGAGCATCTGAATATCAAGAGCGAGGGGATCGGCCTGATCGAAGCGATGGGTTTGTTTATTTTGCCGGGACGGCTGAAACGCCAGCTGGATGCCATCGAAAATATACTCTGCGGCGCCGTGCCGTATGAGCGGGATAAAATCGCGGCAAAGGAAAATGATTTGTACGTGCACAGGTTTATGATCGAAAAACTTGTCGCGGAAGGTTTAAGCAAGACAAAAGAAGACGCACACAAGCGCGTTGAAACGTTCGTAGGGAAAACCTGCGCGGCGATCCTCGATAATACGGCGGTCTTCAAGAGGAACGAAGCGGGCGAAAAGGGTTTCCGCGCATTCATGAGCAAATTAAATTTGAGCGAGGTCTGATATGAAAACGATTCTTGTAACGGGCGGAGCCGGGTACATCGGCAGCCATACATGTATTGAACTGATAAAAGCGGGTTATGATGTGGTCATCGTCGACAATCTGTCCAACAGCAAGCGCGAAGCGGTGCGCCGTGTCGAAAAAATAGTCGGACGGAAAATGCCGTTTTATGTGGACGACATTTTGGACGCAGCCGCACTCGATCGGATTTTTACGGAAAACCGGATCGATGCCGTCATCAATTTCGCAGGGCTTAAAGCGGTAGGGGAAAGCTGTGAAAAACCCCTGGAATATTATCACAACAATATTACGGGCATGCTCGTCCTGTTGGAAGCGATGCGACGCCATAATTGCAAAAATCTCGTCTTTTCTTCTTCGGCGACCGTCTACGGTAAACCCGCCAGCGTTCCGATCCGTGAAGATTTCCCTCTTTCGGCTACAAACCCGTACGGCAGAACGAAATTGTTTATCGAAGAGATCCTGCAAGACGTCTATAAAGCGGATCATTCTTTCAATATCGCGATCCTGCGCTACTTCAATCCGATCGGTGCACACGAATCCGGTTTGATCGGCGAGGACCCGAACGGAATTCCGAACAATCTTTGCCCGTATATTACTAAAGTTGCTGTTGGCAAACTTGACAAAGTCCATGTTTTCGGAAATGACTACCCGACGCCGGACGGTACAGGCGTCCGCGATTATATCCATGTCGTAGATTTGGCGGAAGGGCACGTCTGCGCGCTCAAAAAACTGTTTGAAAACAGCGGACTCTATACGGTCAATCTCGGTACGGGCACAGGTTACAGCGTCTTGCAGATTATTCATGCTTTTTCCAAGGCGCTCGGGAAAGAGATCCCTTACGATTTTTCACCCCGCCGCGCCGGCGACATCGCCGAATGCTACGCAGACCCTTCGCTCGCGGAAAAGCTCATCGGTTTCCGCACAAAAAAGACGCTCGACGATATGTGCAGGGACGCATTGAATTTCCAGATGAAGAATCCGGACGGCTATCCCGACGATGATGAACAGAATTAAATTTTAAAAAGCCGCGGCGCATACTTTTGCGCCGCGGCTTTCTCGATATAAAGAATCCGACAATCGCAGCGCACGATAGTTTGCGAGGTTTATGCGCGTAAAGGAAAATTTAAGAAACCATCCCGCTTCCCAAAAAACGACAACTCAGATTTCTTTAAACTGCGTAAGCATTTTCTATGCCGAAAGGTATTCAATCTCTTGCAATTTATCCTGAATTTTGCTAAAATATTTTTTGAAAGAGGTAACGACAATGAACTTTAGAGATACTTTGAAAGTGAATGGCAAAGGCCATTTGGAAATCGGCGGAGCGGATACTGTGGAACTTGCCGAAAAATTCGGCACGCCGTTGTACGTACTGGACGAACAATACATACGCGACATGTGTTCGGTGTATCGCGATACGATTCGGCAAGACTACGACGGAAACGGAATCGTGCTGTATGCTTCGAAAGCTTTGTCCTGTCTTGCTATGTATAAGATTGCTGAGTCGGAGAATATTGGCGTTGACGTGGTTTCCGGCGGCGAACTTTTTACGGCACTGCGCGCAGGTTTCCCTGCGGAAAAAATCTACATGCACGGCAACAATAAACTTCCGCAAGAACTCGAATTTGCTTTGGATCACAATGTCGGCACGATCGTAGTGGATGCCTATTCGGAAATCGATTTGCTCGACGGACTGTGCGCACAGAAGAATAAGGTACAGAATATCCTTATCAGGATCAACCCCGGTGTAGAAGCGCACACGCATCGCTTTATTCAAACGGCAAAAACCGACAGTAAATTCGGCTTTTCCGTCGCAGACGGCGCCGCGATGAAAATAACGGAATACGCCCTTTCGAAAAAGAATTTAAAACTTGAAGGATATCATTGCCATATCGGTTCGCAGATCTTCGAAATGCAGTCCTTTGTTCTGGCGGTTGACAAGATGCTTGCTTTTATGGCGGCCGTCAAGGAAAACCTGCATTTTGAAGCGTCCGTACTGAATCTCGGAGGCGGTTACGGAATCTGGTATACGGACGAAGATCCGCAATTAAAAACAGAAGATTACGCGGGTTATCTGAAAACGGTGATCGCCGAGTTGAAACAGAAGTCGCAGGAATATGGTTTGAAACGCCCGTATCTCGTGATCGAACCGGGCAGATCCATTGTCGGAGAGGCGGGGATCACCCTGTATACGGTCGGCACCGTCAAAGATATTCCGGGCATTAAGAAATATGTGGCGGTAGACGGCGGTATGTTCGACAATCCGCGCTACGCCTTATACCAGGCAAAATATACGGCTATACTCGCAAACAGAGCGAACGAAAAAGCGACCGAGACGGTCAGCGTCGCGGGAAAATGCTGTGAAAGCGGCGATATTGTATGCGCCAATGTCAGTTTGCCGCAGGCACATAGCGGAGACATTTTGGCTGTCTTGTCAACGGGCGCCTATAACTATTCGATGGCGAGCAACTATAACAGAAACCTGATTCCGCCGATCGTGTTGGTCAAAGACGGGAAAGGGGAATACATCGTGAAACCGCAGACGTACGAAGATCTTGTGCGTAACGACGTGATTCCCGAGCGGTTGAAATAATATCGGATTTACGGACGAAAGAAGACGAGGATCGACCTTCTTTCGTCTTTTTTCTTATATTTCAAAATCTGCATATTTGCTTGCGTTTGTCTTGATTTTTTCGGACAATTATAGTATAATTTTAACATGAATCAACTTATTTTTGATTTTTTGCGGTTGCTCGCAAGTTTGCTTGCGGTGGCGGTCGTGCTGAGCTTGCACGAATTTGCACACGCATTCGTTGCATACAAAAGCGGAGATCCGACCCCGAAGTATGCGGGCAGGCTGACCTTAAATCCGATGCGCCATTTTGACATTTTGGGGTTAGTGCTTTTCGCGTTTGCGGGATTCGGCTGGGCAAAACCGGTACCCATCAACCCGAATAATTTTACGCATTATAAGAGGGGACTCACACTTACGGCGATAGCGGGTGTCGTCACGAATTATTTATCGGCGTTTCTTTTTTACCCGCTTCTTTTGGTTGTGCTCAATTATTTAAGTACACCGTTTATTGCGCTCGATACATTTTTGTATCACTTTTTCATTTTGCTTTATACGTATTCACTGGCTTTTTGCGTCTTTAATCTGATACCCCTTCCGCCTTTGGACGGCTGGCGGGTCGTGCAGGCCGTGAACCGCAAACGCGGAAGAGTGTATCACTTTTTTGAACAGTACGGATATATCATTTTATTGGTGCTGATCGGCATACATTTCCTGGTCGGTATTTTGAGCAATTACGCGATATTTTCGCTTGCCGCCACGATTTTCGGGTATATCGATATATTGGGATATATAATGGAATTTGTCACGTATATTGCTTCAAAACCGATTACTTTATTATGGGGGCTCGTTTTTTAATGGCTAAAGATCCTGCTGAAAATTTTGAATCCGTAGTTGATTACACCACAGTTCTGGATAACTTTGAAGGGCCCCTGGATTTACTTTTGTTTTTGATTAAACAAGAGCAGATTGAAATTAAGGATGTTTTTGTCTCGAAGGTTACGGAACAATTCCTTGATTATATGAAAGGGCTGCCTTATATTGATATCGACAAGGCGAGCGAATATTTGAGCATTGCATCGACGATTCTCGAGATCAAAGCCAAGAGCTTGGTTCCTGCGATTGTAGAGCCGGAAACGGACGAAGAAGATGCGGAATCTGTTCTTATACGTGCGTTGGAAGAATACAAGATGCTCAAAGAGGAGAGCGCCAAGTTAAAAGAATTGGAAACGATCGGCTATTATTACAAAGAACCCGACAAGAACGTCGGCGAAGCAAAGATTGTCTATAAAGATTTTAACCTGGAGGGCCTGCTGAAAGCGTTTACCGATCTCATGCTTCGCCAGGAAGCCAGACTGCGCGACGAAGGTGTACAGCGTGAGATCCCGAAAGACGTATATACGATTCCGGACCGTGCCGCCTATATCTGTGAGACGGTCAACGAGAGGGGCGAGGTTGCATTTGACGAATTGTTTTCGGCACATTCGGGCCGCAGCGAGATCATCACGACGTTTCAGGCGCTTTTGGAATTGCTGAAACATCAGTATATCAAAGTTGAACAAAGCGCGACGTTCGATAAAATAATTATAAAATACAATCCGGATCGGACCGAGGAGGAGAATTTTGGAGATTTTGGAGAACTTGAGTAATATACTGGAAAGTATACTCTTCGTATCGGGAAATCCGGTACCCATTGAAATTATAGCCGAAAAATTGGGCGTTAGCGATAAAGATATCAAAGACGCCGCAAAAGTTTTGCAGGAGCGCTATGCGGAAAAAGGCGGCTTACGGCTGTTGTCTTTCAACAAAAAATTGCAGCTGTCCAGTAATCCCGAATACAAGGATTATGTATCTTCCGTATTAAACCCGATCAAGGAACGGGAATTTACGCGCACGATTTTGGAATGTTCCGCAATTATAGCCTACAAACAGCCCATAACGAAAGGGGAGCTGGAAGCCTTGCGCGGATTGAACTGTGATTATGCGATCCATACGTTGTTGGAACTTAAAATGATCGAGCCTGTCGGAAGAAAAGACGCCGTAGGAAGGCCAATCCTGTATGCGACAACCGATAACTTTTTAAAACGTTTCCGCTTGAACAGCATTGAAGATCTTCCCGATTACGACACGCTTATGGAGAGCATCGCAAAACTTCACGGTGACGAGCCGGATTCATACCTCTATGCAAACAATGTCTACGTGGATCATGATGCAGAGGTGCCGCAGGAAGCGGAGCAGACATCAGAAGCTTCGTCCGAAAAAGGTAAGAATGTTACGAAAGCGTCTTCTGAATCTGATTCCGATCTTCCCGATTTCTTGAAAGATCTTTCGGAAGATGAAATTATTAAAATTGAATGATTTTCAAACAAAAACCGCGCTTTTCTTATACAAAAGCGCGGTTTTTTTGCTATTCACGAAGTATTATGTTATACATATTTCGATATTAATTTAGGAAAGATTGGAATCGTGACAGATAAATTTTCTGCACGCGTGCTGATACGGTAATCGACTCATCGTTGTATTGAACTGATTTTTCGTCCAAAAAATTTCTGAGTTTGTTATAGCTTCCGATTTGTGTATAGGGAATCGTAAGTACAACATCGGAGAATTGCGACTGAAAAAACTGTAATATTTTATTCTTCAGATTTTCGATTCCCAGATTCTGACGAGCGGATATAAAGATACAGCCTGCAGGATAGGCGTCAAAATTTTGTAAAGACTCGCTCTTGTTCATGACGATCAGATAAGGTATCTGTTTATCGAGCTCGCGCAAGGTTTCAAGTGTCGTGTCCAGTTGCATCTGGTAATCGCTCGTAGCGTCGCACACAATCAGGGCAAGGTCGCAATTCAGAGCACTTTCAAGCGTCGAATGAAACGCCGAAATCAGATTGTGGGGCAGTTCACGCAGAAACCCTACGGTATCCGTAAGCAAAAAATCGCTTCCGTCAATGGTAAATTTCCTTGAAGTGGTATCCAATGTTGCAAACAATCGGTTTTCTGCGTAGACGTCCGATTTCGTCAATAGATTTAATAAAGTCGACTTGCCCGTATTCGTGTATCCGATCAGCGAAATAGATTTAATGCCGTCTTTTTTGCGACGGTAAGCGACCAGCGATCGGGTCGATTCGATCTGACGAAGTTTTTCTTCCAGGTACGCGATCCGCACGCGGATTTTGCGCCGATCTGTTTCCAACTTTGTTTCCCCGGGGCCACGTGTACCGATCCCGCCCCCGAGACGGGAGAGCCCTTCGCCTTTTCCTTTCAGCCGCGGATACATATATTTCAGCTGCGCCAATTCAACTTGAAGTTTTCCCTCATTGCTCTTGGCGTTCCTCGCGAAGATCGCAAGGATCAAAGTCGTGCGGTCTATAACTTTTTTATCGTCCAACGCCGCGGAAATATTTAAGGTTTGAGAAGGGGATAATTCTCCGTTAAAGAGTGTGGTGACATCCAAATCTTTTAAACGTTTTCTGAGTTCCTCTAATTTTCCGTAGCCGATATAGGTTGCTGGATTCACTTCGCGTATCTTTTGATAGATCGTACCCGCATAGACCGCTCCAGAGCTTTCGATCAATGAAACGGCTTCCTCCTGCAGATTTTTATAGGTTTCATCAAGGATTGGTTGTATAATGTAAATTTTTTCAATATAAGTTTCTGAATCCATAATTTTTAATGTTTACGATGTACTATGTCAGACGTAAATTAATTCTCCGGCTTTAAATTTTCACGTAGCCGTACCTTACCCGCAACGCTACGGCGTGCATCTTCACTGATAGCCGCATAATGTTTTTTCGTTGTGTTGACGTCTTTATGTCCGAGAACGTCGGCAACGACGTAAATATCGTTTGTTTCCCGATAAAGCTGCGTGCCATACGTTGCACGCAACTTATGGGGCGATATCTTTTTTAAAGGAGATACTATGCGGCTGTATTTTTTTACTAAATTTTCTACGGCGCGAACGCTGATGCGCTTCATCTGTAACGACAAAAACAGCGCATGCTCATTTTCGGGCGTATTTTTATCGTCTTCTTTATAGGCCATATAGCGAGCAAGTGCGTCCGCAACTTCTTCAGAAAAGTATAAGATTGCCTTATTGCCGCCTTTTCGTGTCACAACAAAACTGTTCGCCGTAAAATCGATGTCTTCATTGTTCAAACCGACCAGTTCGCTGATACGTATCCCTGTCCCTAAAAACAAAGTTAAAATCGCTATGTCTCGGATCTTTGTGTGTTCGTGATAGGCTCGCTGTTGCGGCGTCATACCGGTGCCGGATTCTGCACAATTTAAAAGATCGGACACTTCGTTTACTTCCAGGCGGATAATTTCTTTCTCGTGCAGTTTCGGCATGGAGACCTTAGCCGCATTATCGACAGATATTTTGTCATGGCGGAAAAAATATCGGTAGAGGGCGCGTACAGACGATAATTTACGCGCCTTAGCGCGCTCATTGCAACTCTCAGTGTTTCCGTTAAACTCGTAATGTCCCAAAAAACTCAAAAATCGCTCGATATCCGTACTCTTGACCGATTCCAAATCTTGCAATGTCAGATCGCGCACGCTTTTGTTACGGAAACATTTTTTTACTAAAAAATAAAAGAAAATGCGCAAATCGTATGCATAATTCAGTCTCGTTAAAGTACTTGTCTGATTTTCAATTCCGATAAAATAATCTTCCGCAAACGGCGGCAATTCTTCTTTCAAATATTCTATTTTTTCTAAATTTTTTAGGTTCCTGTCTTGATAATAATCTTTCGTTCTCATACAAATATTATACAGCAAACCCCAAAAAAACGCAAGAGGCTAAAATAGATTGATGCAATATCTCTAACGAGTGGAAAATTTCTTTTTTCAATCAAAACACAATTACAAAAAATGATTTCGGCCGTTTATAAATATTCAGCGCGGAAAGACAAAGTAATTTAATCAATATTTCCTGAAAATGTCCGTGAACCGCTGCAGGGGAGGAATTCACGCATAAGATAGAAGTAAGTGTTTCTCTGCAACTCTGCTAAATTATCGCAAATAAGTTTAGTCTTATCAAATAAGGATCTTAAAATCGTATTGCGAAAAACAGCATAAAACAGCAAGTAGGTCGCTTATATGACTCGGTGAAACAGTAAAATCAACTGCGAGGCAAAAGCTCTGAAAACTGTAAGCAAGCGATTTGCTTGATAGCGCTGTCAATCAAGCTCACAAAGAGGATATTCATTCAAAAGCTCCGGTACTATGAAAACTATGAAGCAGCCAAAGCGAACGTGCTGCCGTTTAAAGTGAATAAAGCATTATTGCTGTTTAACGATAAAAGGCAGCTTGCGTTGCAGCATCAATTCCAGGCGCAGAATGGCTATGTAAGATATGTCTGGATCCTGAACCGGCTGCCGAAAGATCACTATGACACACGGCATTTCCATAAGGTAGTGTACGGTGAACCTGCTCCGACAAGAAAACGTTAAATATTTATTTTGCGCAGAGATATAGGGGAATCCAGGATTTAAGCCTGTTTGAGGACACTTTAATCTATGCGTAAAACACGACTTTTACGCATAAATATGCCAAAAATCACAAATATTAAATAATTTTTAAACAATTTGAGGCAAAAATCGAAAATCGCAGCGAATTTCAAAATCAAATTTCAAATCAAAACGATCAGATAAAAAGAATTTGCCAATTTCTTTTAGAGAAAACAGATTACAATTAGTTTATAAGCTATTTGATTGATGAGTTAATACTATAAAATCAGATTAAATTAGAACGCCGGGCATTTACATGGCTGGCATTTTATTTTTTAATTATTGATTAAAACGTAAGTTGAATACATCGCTCATTGAGTTTGTGTTTTACAGGCTTCCAACTTAAACTGATTAAACAACTTAAACAATAAAACTGCTGAAAGGCCTATAAATTGCCTCAATTTAGTTCAGATTTTAGACAAAATAAGGCCTATAAAAAAATCCCTCTCAGACGATTTGAGACAGAATAAAAAAACAGAAGAGTCCCGTTTTTTTATCGTTTCAAGTGAACTCTTCTGTGCAAATCAG
The DNA here is from genome assembly GCA_944368925.1 of uncultured Clostridia bacterium. Taxonomy (GTDB): domain Bacteria; phylum Bacillota; class Clostridia; order Christensenellales; family Borkfalkiaceae; genus Borkfalkia. Next base: position 34,220 of record CALVXG010000009.1, read on the forward strand.
ATCTTTTTTGTTTTTTGACTGATTCAGACTTTCGTATACGATATGTTTAATTTTTGCAGATAATCAATGGCAATTTGTGACGGTATGGCAAAGCTGATATTCTCGTAGCCGAGGTCTGTTACGGCTTCTCCCGAAAGCCCCAGCGTATTGATTCCTACAACCCTTCCCAAAGCATCAAATAAAGCTCCTCCGGAATTTCCTGAATTGATGGGACAGTCCATCTGGATCATATTATAACCATAATCACTGTAATAAGCAGAAAAATTCGGATCGGAAACAATGCCCGTTGTAATGGAAACGCCGTAACCCAACGCGTTTCCGACAGCAAATACGCGTCCGCCTTTGTTGGGCAATTTTTCAGCCAATACGCAGGCTTCCGGGAATCCACTGCTCACTGTTTTTCCTTCCAAAGTTAATTGTCCCAAAGCATCTTCAAAATAAAATGAATTTTTGAATTTCAATATGGCCAAATCCAAATCACCGTCTTTATGTTGCGAAACAACTTCCATCGGGAACAATAAAAACTTTTTTGTAAGTTCTCCGTATTCAAAAGCATCACATGTACCTTGCTCAAAAATTCCGTAAACATAAATGCCGCTCGTATCTACTTTGGAATTTGCAAGTTTTCCTTCCGATTGATTCGTTCCAGCAAGTTTATTTATGACATGAAGATTTGTCAAAACATATCCATCCTTATTGATTAAAAACCCGGAGCCTTCCGAAATCATCGGATTCGTACTTCCGAGCCACGAAGATTGTTCGGAATACACAACGATTTTCAAGCATTTTTTGAAACTAAAGTCAGCAATTCCCCGAGCCGAAAGAGACGCATTCTGTGTAATGATTTCGGAAGCAGCCATAATAACTTTATTGGACGAACTTTCCGAAACAACAAAATAATCATCGCTCCCGTAAGGATGCCTCAAATCCAAATTCATAAGAATTTTCGCAACACGATCGGATGAGTTTATCAGCGAATCAGCATTTAATATCACATTTTCAGACTGAGCCGCCTCAGATTCCGAAAATTGGTACTCCACCCCATGCTCGTGCAAAAAATCACACAAATAAGACGACGGCGTCGCAAAAGTGATTCCGATGGGTGAATTATCCTTGTACATCATCGTCTCGTTGACTTTTCGGTTGATCATCCCTACGACCTGTCCCTGTGCGTTAAACAACGGCGCGCCTTGATTTCCTTCGTTTGATGTCAGTCCCGTCTGAATCAGATATTGCACAGATTCATCAAAAAACATTTGTCCATCCGAAAAATAAAACCCGGAACCATGTGAATTATTCGGATCGGAGACAATATTCGCGTCAAACATACCGTCTAAATATTTGCCGTCTTCAAGCGCGATCGATGCAATCGAAAAACACCCGTCCCCGTATTCAAGCGAGTTGTCGTTTGTAAACGTAACTTCACTCGGCAAAACCGTCTCCGAAACATCTGCTTTTATAAGCGCAATGTCTGAATTAAGAGCGGCATGATTCCCGAATACCGAGAATCCGTCATAATCCAGCAAAACAGCATCAACGCTCGTATGGTCGGAAAAAATGACCTTCGATGAAGTCGTCCGACTCTCGTCAAAAAGCGAACTCGACGTAAGCACGTATCCTTCTTTGGCATTTACGATATAACCCGTCCCTACGGCACTGTCCTGAGTCAAAACCGTTACGACAGCATCCTTTACCGTTTGATACAATAAAGTATAATCTGTGTCTGCGTTTGCAGAAGTAATCGTTTCCGAAACTTCCTGCGATTGCAACAGTGAATCAGTATGCTGCCTTTCGGACTGCATACTGCAAGCGGACATCATGCCGACGGTAAGAACAAGCAGCAAACTTATTAAATTTAAAATCTTTCTCATGACAATTCTCGTTTTTATCCTGCGGTATTAGTTCAGCTCAACGGAAATAGCACATTCCGTTGCTGCTTGCTGCACAAAAGCACGGATCAGGTCGGTGCCCTGAATAAATGAAACATGTTTTAAATAATCGGACGACTCCGCTGCGCCGTACGTCGCTTTTTGAAATATCATTCCGAGGATCTTGCCCTCCTTGTCAAAAACAGCCCCTCCAATCATCTCGGAATTAATCGGCGCCGTAACGACAGAGAAAGCATATTTCCCTCCCGAAAATTGAATCGGCGTTACAGCATCGGAATATGTATCGGACAGAAAACCTGCCGTAATCGTTAAGCGGATATCTTTGAAAGCAGTATGACTCTTCGGATTTTCTACCATGATATTGGCCAAAGAATTGCCGACAGCGGCGCAGGCAGTTCCTGTAACGAGCCTGTCATTAAAAAATTCTCCCGTAAACTGAAAACCTTTTTCCGAATCAGACTTCTGCACGTCAGAATAATAATAAAACGTGTCGTAAAACCGAAACAGCGACAACCCGCAATCCGAGTCATGATAAACATATTCTATTTTATAATGTGTCGAATCTTGGTAAACATCCGAAAGCACGGCATAGGTTTCGATTGCCTTTCCGTTGTAAGTTCTGCCGCCTTTGTACACTTCCATGTTATACGCAAGGTCGGTTGTCAAGATATAGCCTTCATCATTTAATATAATCCCGGAACAGGCATACGACAATAAATATGTTTTATTCGAAGAAACGACATTTCCCGTCGCCAAGATCGTAACAACGCACGCTGATTGTTCATCAGCGATTTTCTCTGAAAATTCTGCCTCGCCGAATTCCCATGCGGATGATTGCAAAAATTCTTTGTAAACATTTTTCGGTGCCCGCTTCACAACATAAAATAAATTACAAGCCGACAAAAGCAAAGTTGCCGACAGCAAAAGCCAGAGACTGAGTATGAAACAGATTTTTTTCATTTAGTATACCAAATCCATCAAATTATGTTTGACATAATACTTCGCAAATTGCTAAATATTATATTTATTACTTAAAATAGAACACGACCTCGGCAATACGGTAAATTTGTTCTCGACTACCTCTTCCTGTAAAAGCTCGTACAATTTACCTTGAAACGATAAATCGAATTTGTTGCAGCCGCGATTTACACAAACGACGACCACCTCATCTTTCTCCCTTCTTTCATAGATAAGACAATTCAGATCGGCAAAGATTTCTTTGTATTCGCTCTCTTTAAAAACTTTGTAGTTGTATCGGATTTGCGAAAGTTTTTCATAATAAGCCAACAGATCCTCGTCTTTGTTATCCCACTCAAACGGGTACCTGCAAAAAGGATCGGAATACCCTTCCATCCCGATTTCGTCTCCATAATAGATACAGGGATTCCCCGGTAAAGTATAAAGGAGTGTCGCAGCCACTTTTAGCCGTTCAACCGCAAGTTTACGCACTTCGGGATTCATCGCGGTCACAGACATTTCCTCTTTCGTATTCGCACGCACCTCACCGAAAGCCGTCAATATTCTCACTGTGTCGTGTGTGCCCAAAATGCTCATCAGAGAGTCCAGCACAATTTTCGGATAATTATCCCGAAGCATGGCGATCGTCTGTCGAAGTGCGGTTGTGTCGTTCGTGAGAATATAATTCAGTATCGCGTCTTTCAGAGGATAATTCATGACAGAATCCAGTTCAGAGCCTTGAAAATAGCGACGCCTCTTGCTGTATGCTATCTTGTTGGAAGCATCCTCCCAAACCTCCCCCAAAACGAGAGCATCGGGGTTGGAGCTCTTTACGGCCGCGCGTATTTTTTCAATAAATTCATCCGGCAGCTCGTCGGCAACGTCTAACCGAAACCCCGCCAGGTCATATTTTAGCCAATATTTTAAAACGCCGTTTGCGCCCGTTATAAAATCGATGTAGGACGGACAGTCTTCGTTGACGGCAGGGAGATTGTCGATTCCCCACCAAGAATCATACTTGTTCGGAAATTCCGTGAAATTATACCAGGCATAGTACTTCGAATCTTTCGATTGATAGGCCCCTACCTCGTCATATCTGCCGTATTTATTGAAATAGCGGCTGTCATCTCCCGTGTGATTAAAAACGCCGTCAAGCATTATTTTTATGTTTCGGGCCTTGCATTCCTTGACAAGATATGCAAAATCTTCCTCCGTACCCAGCATCGGATCAATCTTGAGATAGTCGCCCGTATCGTAGCGATGGTTGGAATACGCCTGAAAAATCGGATTCAGATAGATGACGCTCACGTGGAGTTTTTCGAGATAATCCAATTTTGCGGCGATCCCGCGCAGGTTGCCTCCGAAAAAATCATTGTTGAGCACTTTCCCTTGCGAATTCATTCTGAATTCCGGCTTCTCATGCCAATCTGCATGCAGCCATTTCCCCTCGCCAACCGTCACATCGCCTTGACGAAAAAAACGATCGGGGAAAATCTGATACATAATCCCACCTTTAAACCATTCGGGCGTAGAAAAATTTTCCGAATAAATTAAAATCTGGTAGTAATGAATTTGCTCGCCGAATGCAAGATTGCGGAATTTTCCGCAGCTTGCTGTCTTGTCCCCGATTTTAAAATAATAAAAATACAATCCCGGCTCGCTGAGAGACAGTTCGATTGTCCACCCTTGCCCCGTTTCCCGCATACGCAACGATTGAGCCTCGCCCTCATCCCTTTTGAGGATGAGAAAACAAGGCTCAAAACAATTGCCGAATACTGTAAGAACAAATACGTCCTTTTGTTTAATCCCGCCTGTAATGCTTTTGCATGTTTTATCCAAGGGATTATAGTAAATATTCATGATCAGACTTTCAATGATTTCAGTTTCCAGATGTTTTCGGCATATTCTTTGATGCTTCTGTCCGCCGAGAAGATGCCTGCATTTGCAATGTTGTTCAACGAGATCTTGGCCCATGCGGCTTTATCCGTCGCATAGAGATTCTTGACTTTTTGCTGGGTGACGGCATACGATTCGAAGTCAGCCATACACATGTAAGGATCCGCAACGGGTGCTCCCGTGAGCAGGTAATTTGCCATATCCGAGAAAGATTCTCCGTTGAAACCGCGGATCAACATTTCAATAATTTTGCGCAGACGATCGTTCTGATTGTAGTAAAGACTGGAATTGTAGCCTTTTTGCCACATCTCCTCTACTTCGTTCGCGCGCAGACCGAAGATAAATATATTGTCTTCGCCGACTGCTTCGCTCATTTCAACATTTGCCCCGTCGAGCGTTCCGATCGTGATCGCGCCGTTGATCATAAATTTCATATTGCCCGTGCCGCTGGCTTCTTTGCCTGCCAAGGAAATCTGTTCGCTGACTTCACTGGCGGGCATCAGTTTTTCTGCCATCGTCACATTGTAATCTTCCATATAAACGACATTCAGTTTTTCGCGGATCTTGGGGTCTTTTCTGATTTCTTCCGCGAGGAAACAAATCAATTTAATGATCTGCTTTGCGCGCAGATATCCCGGAGCCGCTTTTGCTCCGAAAATAAAGGTCTGCGGAACAACATCTTTATTCGGATCGTCACGCAAATCGGAATACAGTGAGATGATATTCATTACATTCAGAAGCTGACGCTTGTATTCGTGCATACGTTTGGCCTGCACGTCGAACACCGTATTCGGGTCGATGACAAAACCGCTCTTTTTGTATGCATACTCCGCAAACTGGCGCTTCTTTAATTGTTTGATTTCTGTCAGACGATGAAGGACGCTCTTATCGTTTTCAAATTTCTTGAAGTTGATCAGTTCCGACGCGTTCTTGACATACCCGTCGCCGATACAATCGTTGAGCAGCGCACTCAGTTCCGGATTGGACTGACAGAGCCAGCGCCTGTGCGCGATGCCATTCGTGACGTTCGTAAACTTATCCGGCCATAATTGATAGAAACCGTTGAAAAGTTCTTTTTTGATGATCTCGCTGTGCAACGCAGACACGCCGTTGACGCTGTGCGAACCGACGACGCAAAGGTTTGCCATGCGCACCTGCCCGTTGGAAAGGATCGCCATGCTGTCGATCAGCTGATGCTGCCCGGGATAGCGGTTCCACAAATCGTTGCAGAATCTGCGGTTGATCTCCTTGATGATCATATGGATTCTGGGCAGACGGCGCGCAATCAGATCTTCCTGCCAGGTTTCGAGCGCTTCCGGCATGACCGTGTGGTTGGTATACGCAAACACGGATGTCGTGATATTCCACGCGTCGTCCCATGTAAAGCCGTTCTCGTCCATCAAAAGACGCATCAGCTCGGGAATGGCAAGCGCGGGGTGCGTGTCGTTGATATGGATGGCTGCCTGCTGCGGCAGCAAATTCAACGGCCCGTAGCGGTGTTTGTGATCGTTAATAATATTCTGCAAAGACGCCGAGACGAGGAAATACTGCTGTTTTAAGCGCAAAGATTTTCCCTCATAATGATCGTCCGCAGGATACAATACTTTGCTGATCACTTCCGCTTCGTTCTCTTCCTGCATGCAGCGCAGGTAATCACCCTGCGAGAAAAGTTTCATGTCGAAGCGGGAAATGTTTCTTGCTCGCCACAAACGCAGGACAGAAACCGCCTCACAGTCTTTTCCCGAGATCATCATGTCGTATGCGACCGCTTCCACTTCCTTATAGCCGCCGTATGTGACCTGCAAACCGTTTTCCGACCAGTTCTCTTTGACCCAGCCGTCAAATTTTACCGTGCAGGACTTATCGCTCCTCTGCGTGAGCCACACTTCGCCGCCCGGAAGCCAGATATCCGGAAGTTCGGTCTGCCACCCGTCCACTATTTTTTGTTTGAACAGGCCGTAATCGTAGCGGATGGAATACCCCATCGCGGGATAGTTTCCCGTCGCGAGCGCATCCATAAAACACGCCGCGAGACGGCCAAGTCCTCCGTTTCCGAGCCCTGCGTCCGGCTCCTGCTCATAGAGATCTTCCAAAGTCAGTCCGAAATACTTCAACGCGTTTTCGTATTCTTCCGCAAGCCCTAAGTTGTATACGTTGTTTTTTAAGGATCTGCCAAGCAAAAATTCCATACAGAGATAATAGACGCGCTTGCCCTTTTTGCTCTTCATTACCTTATGGAACTGCTGCCGCTTCTCCAAGAGAATGTCGCGGACGCTCATGACAACCGCTTTATAGATCTGATCCTTCGTAGCTTCTTTCGGAGATACCCCGAAATAGCGGGACAGCTTCCCCTCGATCAGCAACCGTACTTCCTTTTCGGTAATGCTTTTTGTACTGCTCATTTTCAGCTCCTAACGTATTTATTTCAACATTTCCCCGTAAATCTTTTCGTATTCTTTTGCCGAACGTTGCCAGCTGAAATCTACCGACATCACGCGTTTTACAAGTTCCGGCCAAAAATCTTTGTTGTAATAGCAATTAATTGCTTCGCGTATCACATACAACATATCATATGCGTTGTAGTTTGCAAAAGTAAACCCGTTTCCTCCGTTGCCGACAGGTTTAATGCTGTCATACAGGCCGCCCGTCTCGCGCACGATCGGCACAGTTCCGTACCGGCTCGCGATCATCTGCGACAGGCCGCAAGGCTCCGACTTCGAAGGCATAAGGAACAGATCCGCGCCCGAATATATTTTTCGGGAAAGATCGGGATTAAAGGCAATGACGGTCACAAGTTTTCCGACATACCTTCTCGAAAGGTCTGTAAAATAATTTTCATAGGCAGAATCGCCCTTCCCAAGGATTATGACCTGAACATCCTGCCTCAATACCTCCTCGATGACCGTACGTACAAGATCGAGCCCTTTGTGCGAAACGAGACGCGAGATCAGGGCAATGACGGGCGTATCCGGTTTTACGGGAAGATTGAACATCTTCTGCAGCTCTTCTTTGCATTTTTTCTTGGGAGCAATGTTATCGGCGGAATAGTTTGCAAACACCGAAGGGTCTGTCGCAGGATTGTACGAATCGGTATCGATTCCGTTCAGAATCCCGAATAATTTAAATTCGTTGCGGCGGACGATCGCCTCCAAGCCATGCGCATAGAACGGGTCCTTGATCTCCTGCGCATAATGCGGGCTGACCGTCGAAAACTTTTCGCTGCACTCGATCGCCGCTTTCATAAGGTTAATGCACTTATTGTATTCGAGAAGATATTTCCACGTATTGGAAATACCGAAAAGATCCTCAAGGATATCCAGCGAATATTTCCCTTGGTATTCTATGTTATGAATGGTAAACAGCGAACGGATAAACTGGTATTCCGGGCGGAAACAGTAGATCGTTTTCAGATAGATAGAAGCCAGCGCAGCCTGCCAGTCATGGCAATGCAGGATGTCGGGATAGAAATTCAGAAACGGCATGATCTCCATGACGCTGCGGCAAAAGAATGCAAAACGTTCGCCGTCGTCGTAGTAGCCGTAGCAGCCGGGGCGCTTGAAATAGTATTCGTTGTCGATGAAATAGTATGTGACGTTGTTCACTTCATAGCTGAAGATTCCGCAATACTGATTCCGCCACGCCAGCGGAACAAAAATATTTCCGAGGTATTTGAATTTGTTCCGATATTCCCAAGAGATATCCGAATAGAGCGGAATCACGACGCGGACGTCGAAATCTTCGTTGACTGCGACCGCCTTTGAAAGAGATCCGATCACTTCCGCAAGCCCGCCCGTTGCAATGAAAGGAGTTGCTTCCGACGCTACAAACAAAATCTTCTTCTTTGGAGTTACCGTAATCAGAGGAGCTTCCTCCTGCGCCGAAACGATTTCCTGCGGCTGAGACAGTTCTTTTGCGGCCTCTTTCGGTTTATCGGCACTCTTGCGGGTGCTTTTTTTCTTTACTTCGGATGCCGCACCAGGCTGCGTAACGACCGTATCCACCGTTTCGGAATCCGTTGCAGCCTGTACGTTCTTCTTTGCTTTTGCAGGCATAGATAAAAATCCTCCTTCTCAAATTATATCAAATCATGGTTCCCTTTGCAAGGAAATACGGCTGAATTTCACACCCGGACAGATTTCTGTTATCGCGGATAACGACGTTCTTGTCCGTGATGACGCAATTCAGCTTGACCCCTTCCCCGATCACCGTATCCTGCATGATGATCGAGTTTCGGACAACCGTCCCTTTTCCGACCTTTACGCCGCGGAACAAGATGCTGTTTTCGACGGCGCCTTCCACGACACAGCCGTCGGACACAAGCGAGTTTTTCACGAGCGCCCCAAAGCCATACTTTGAAGGCGCGGAATCTCTTACTTTCGTATAGATATCACGGGCGCCGAACAGTTCGTCGCGGACGGACTTATTGAGCAGCTCCATGTTATGTTTAAAATACGAACCGAGCGAATCGATGGTCGCATGATAACCGGTAAAATCGTAGGAATAAACTTTAAAGCTCTTGAGGTTTTGTAAGATCACGTCTTCGCGGAAACTTTTGTATCCGTGCGCAATGGAATCATTGATGATATTCAACAAAAATTTCCGTCCCAATATCATAATATTCGTATAATAGCGGATGACACCGCTCGGACGGGTATTAAATTCAATGTCGGTCACACGGCCCGTTTCATCCGAGCAAACCACGGTATACGAAGAAAAATTTACAAGCTCTTCGGGATGACATACCAGCGTGATGTCCGCCTGTTTTGATTCGTGGTAATCGATTATTTCCGAAAAATCCATGCGGTAAACGCCGTCGCAGTCACACAGGATCACATAATCCTCATTTCGGCGGTTGAGGAATCCCGTTATGCTCTTCAATGCTTCCAGGCGGTTCTTATAAAGGCCGTTGTTGTCGATGGCGCCGAACGGAGGCAGAAGCACCAGCCCCCCGGACTTTCTGGCAAGATCCCAGTCCTTGCCGCTCCCAAGATGGTCCAAAAGAGACTGATAATTGTTTTTTGTGATGATCCCGACGGTCGTGACCCCCGAATTGACAAGGTTGGAAAGCGCGAAATCGATCAGACGGTAGCGCCCGCCGTAAGGAAGCGAACCCATCGTGCGCTGACGGGAAAGCTCCGGAACGTTTTCATCATGAATATTTGAAAAAATTACTCCTACCGCTGACATTTATGCTTCCTCCCCGCTTTCAATATTTTTATCGACGATCGATCCCGCCGCAACTTTTGCTTTCTTGCCTACGACGATCTTTCTTCCCAAAACGGCGATCCCTTTCGCGTCCGCCTTATCTTCCCCGATTGTGGCGCCTTCCTCGACAATTACGTCTTCATCTATGATTGAATAATTTACCGTCGCACCTTTCCTGATTATGGTACCGCTCATGATGACACTGTCCTTAACGAGGGCTCCTTCTTCCACAACCACATTGCTGGAAAGCACGGAATTTTCTACCGTGCCGTAAATCTCGCTGCCAAGGGCCAGCATCGAGTTGGTGACGATCGCCTTCTCGCCCTGGTATTCCGGAGGGGCCAAAGGATTCCTTGAATGTATTTTCCACGCGGTGTCCGATACGTCGAAAGCGGGAGTTTCTCCCAAAAGATCCATATTTGCTTCCCACAAGGAAGAGATTGTCCCCACGTCTTTCCAATACCCGTCGAAACGATAGGCAAACATGCGCTCGCCCGCATTCAGCATGGCAGGAAGCACGTTCTTACCGAAATCTTTGGAAGAATCGGGGTTCTCGTCGTCCTCCTCCAGATATTTATACATTTTTTCCGCCGTGAAGATGTAAACGCCCATCGATGCGAGATTACTCTTCGGCTGCTTGGGTTTTTCCTCGAACTCATAGATGGAATCGTCTTCGCGCGTATTCAGAATACCGAACCTGGAAGCCTCTTTCAAAGGCACTTCGATGGCGGCGATCGTGCAATCTGCATTGTTATCTATGTGCGCGCGCAGCATTTTGCTGTAATCCATCTTATAGATATGGTCACCGGACAGGATCAGAACATATTCGGGGTTGTACATCTTTATAAAATTGAGGTTCTGATAAATGGCATTCGCCGTACCCTCATACCACGCCGATTTGGATTTCTTCTGATAAGGCGAAAGGACGTGCACTCCCCCAAAATTTCTGTCCAGATCCCAGGGTTGTCCGTTACCGATGTACTCGTTCAGAACAAGCGGCTGGTATTGCGTAAGCACTCCCACCGTATCAATTCCGGAATTGATACAGTTGGATAAAGGGAAATCAATAATTCTGTACTTTGCCCCGAACGGGACGGCAGGCTTCGCGATATTGTTGGTCAGCGCATACAGGCGGCTGCCTTGTCCACCGGCCAGCAGCATGGCTACACACTCTTTTTTTCTTTGCATATCAAACCCCCAAAAATTTGTTTTATAATAAAATACTTTATCTTTCCCTGTCTTATGACTGCCTATTACAGAATTTTTTGCAAATACACGCACGTCAGCTTCGGCAATTCGATTTTTATGGAATATTCTTTTCCGTGACTCGGCTTGCGTTCCGTATTAAAGATGCGTTTTCCCATCGCACCTTCGCCGCCGAATTTCGGATGATCCGTATTAAACACGACTTTGTATTTTCCCTTCGGGACACCCAACCTGTAATTTTCGGCCTTCGTCCCCGAAAAATTGATCACGACCAGATAACTTTCCCCTTTTCTGTCCCTCCGCATATAAGCAACGATATTTCTGTCCGCGTCGTTCGGCGCCATCCACTCAAAGCCGTCCCACGAATCTTCGATTTCATAGAACGCGGGCGTATCACAATAGAAATGATTCAGCGCCGCGTTCATGTCCGATAATTTTTGATGCAAAGGATATTCTTTCAGGAAAAATTCCTGTCCCGTTTTGTAATTCCATTCGTCAAACTGCCCGAATTCACACCCCATAAAAATCAACTTCTTCCCGGGGTGTGACATCATGTATCCCATAAAAGCGCGCAGGTTGGCAAACTTTTCTTCGTATGTTCCCGGCATCTTGTTGATCAGCGAGCGCTTCCCGTATACCACTTCATCGTGCGAGATCGGCAATACATAGTTTTCCGTGAACGCGTACATCATCGCAAAAGTCAGTTTGTTATGGTTCCCTTTTCGGAAATACGGATCGGTCTGCATATAATCCAGCACGTCGTTCATCCAGCCCATGTTCCATTTGAAATTGAATCCCAACCCGCCTACGTCGACCGGCTTGGTCACCAGCGGCCACGCCGTGGATTCCTCCGCGATCATGAGCGCGTCCGGAAATTCGGAAAACACCGTCGTATTCAGCCGCTGCAAAAATTCGATGGCTTCCAGATTTTTGTTCTCGCCGTATTTGTTCGGGATCCACTCACCGGGCCGCTTGTCATAATCTAAATACAACATCGAAGCGACCGCATCCACACGCAATCCGTCGATATGAAATTTATCGAAAAAGAAAACCGCGTTGGAAATCAGAAAAGATAGTACTTCGTTTCTTCCGTAATCGAATCGTCTTGTCCCCCAGCTCTTGTGCTCCTGCCTGTCCCATTGCGAACTCTCGTACAGAGGCTGTCCGTCAAACTCGTACAAACCGTGTGCGTCTTTCGGGAAATGCGCGGGAACCCAGTCCATGATAACGCCGATATCGTTCCTGTGGCAGGCATCTACCAACCGCATAAAATCATGCGGCGTGCCCAGCCTCGACGTGATCGCATAATACCCCGTCACCTGATACCCCCACGATCCGTCGTACGGGTATTCACACAAAGGCATAAATTCCACGTGCGTATAACCCATCTCTTTCAGATACGGGATCAGTTCCTCGGCCAGCTTGTTGAAATCAAAATAATTTCCGTCCGCATACTGCCGCCAGGACAAGGCATTCATTTCATAAATATTCATGGGCGAAGAATAAATATTCCTCTTTTTGCGCCTGGTCATGTATTCGCGGTCCGCCCACTTGTACCCCTCTAAATCATACGTCTTGGACGCCGTCTTCGAAGGGGTCTCCGCATGAAACGCGTAAGGATCAGCCTTGTACAAAAAACGGCCGTCCTTCGTGCGGATACAATATTTATATACGGAAAACCCTTTCAGCCCATCGATTTTCAGCTCAAACGTCTCGCCGTCCAGCAAACGAACCATCTTGTTCGCGTCGGGATCCCAATCATTAAAATCGCCGACTACGGATACTTCCTCCGCATGCGGCGCCCAGACACGAAACAAAAACCCGCGGCGGCCTCCCTCTTTGAACGGGTGCGCCCCAAAAAAATCATATGCCTTGTAATTCTTGCCGTGATGAAAAACATATAAGGGAAAATCCACCGTCTGCATTTTGTTCCTCCGTCTCCAGAATTTTTCCTGTTTGCTTTAATATTATACTATATCCTTTACATATTTTCAATAGTTCGTCGAAAATAATTCCTGTTTTTTCGCCGTTTTGTGAATTTAAATCATGAATCAGTATCAACCTTTTCATAATTCGCTCCAAGAATGCAAATCATTCACAAAAGCAACAATTTTACATATTTTGTCGAATAATCAAATAATTTTGAAAAAATTCAGAGAAAAATGTTGCCGAAGTTAGAAAATTTGTCACAACGAGAAAAATGTTGTAATGCAAGAGCATAATTTCCATACAAGAAACTTTCTGTCAAATACCGATACTTTGCGGGACATCTTGTGCGTGTGATAAAATCCGTAATGATTCGCAATTGCAAATACACGTTCGATCAGTTCGCAGCCCGCAAGCCAGTTTTCCCTGCAGCCCTTCAAGTCCGCAAAACATCACTGCATCCCAATAGTTACGAAGCTTCCTTTTCGGCGCTATTTTACGATCCGTTTCATACACCCATATCCATTCACTTCGAGCAATGCCTTTCCGTTTCGATCCGTCGCTCTTGATGTCATCGACGGCACGCGGGCCCGCATATGCTCCGAACGATTGATCGCATATTTTCCATTCTTACAATTAAATTTTATCCTTCGCGGATACGAAGATCATGATTTGCTAAAATCTGAAATTGCAAATACCGCCCCGGTAATATTTTACTAAGATTTTTTCTGTCGTTAAAACGTGTTCAGCTTTATTCTCCCAATCTTTTTTATATTCGTATAATCGTTTTTATCTGCTTACAACTTTTATCCATCCCTTCCCTTTGTTATAATCATTTCACCGACAGACTTTATAACAGTCCTTTCGCTCATTACAAGAATACTCTTGCTATCGGATACGAATATACAATAGGCAGCAACCCGCTTTTGCGGGTTGCTGCCTTCCTAATTTATAGCAATCAACAAAACGTGCTTTGATCAAAGGCAAAACACCGATTCTTCAAGACTCAAAAGATTATACCTTACTATTTTTGCTCACCAATATACAGACAAATCTCCAATCGTATAAACCGGCCTTATTGCCATGCCATAATAAACAAACCATCCGGTTTAATAACCGTTTTTTATTTTAACTAATTTATGTTAAACAGAAAAGCGCATAAAATGCCGACTGCCGTTCAGAAAACCAAACGGCAGTCGGCATTTTGCTCTGAAAACAAAAGAAAAAATATTTTCTGGCGCAATCAGACAAAAAATACAAACACGTTTCTTTGTTCCGATACAAAAATATGTAACTGTGTTCGCCGCAAGTAATGCGGCCGTTAATGCTACAAAACAGGCAAAATTACAGCCAATACCTGTTTTACAAAATTTATCAAAATCTTATTCCGTAAATTTTTTGCAAAAATCGACAATCAATTTCATAACAGCTGGATCTTCCTGCATGATTTTCGGATAATCGATCTGCGCATACATTCTGATTGCCTGCTCCTTATCTTTCGGGAACATTTTTGCAATTTCCCCGAACGTGCGGTACATCTCCTGTTCCGCCTCTTCCGTCAGATAAACGTTGTGCCCCTTTTCTTTATAAGAAATAAACGTCACGTTTTCTTTTCCTGATACGGCACACTTTATTTTTTCACCGTTATTCGGATAAAACACGGTTTTATCTTTCTCTCCGTAAAGCAAAAGCGTCGGTTTATCCGATACACAAAGGGAGCGGATGCTGTTTTTATTTGCATGCTTTCCGTATTTGATCCGATTTATAAGCAAAAGTCCGGGAACAAACAAGCGCCAGTAAAACCGTGCCCGCCCGTTGTGTGCCTGTTTTGCCGCTGTCTGCGCCATGACAGCAGCGCCTCCGATAAAACCGCACATGGCGACAACGCCGCGCACCCACGGATCATCGGAAGAATTCATGACAGAAAATCCGCCCCAGGAATGCCCCACCAGGACGCATCCGCCGAATTTCCTTAAAGCGGTGTGCTCTTTGGCAAAACGGATCGCATGCCGAAGATCGATAGGCCCTTGGTCAAATCCTCCGAAATATTTTCCGCCGCTCGCCATACACCCCGTTCCGTCATACGCCAAAACGGCGAATCCCGCCTGTGCCAGCGTGTTGATTTCCGTCGTATATGAAAGATGACCGGCACCGTATCCATGTGAAAATATTGCAAGTGCACGAGGAGCCGCAATTTTAGAAGTATAGATAAAACCTCGCAAAATCTGCCCTTTATCCGATGGGAATGAAACCTCTTCCGCACGCAATCCGTCAAAATCTTCTGCGGTAAAATATTTCAGATTCGGGTTCCCATCATAACGGCGGTGAAAGTATTTTTTATCGGCCACAACAGCGACCAGCGTGAGTGCGGCAACCGCCAAAACAAAAACTCCCAAAATGATGATTAATCCAAGCATAACATCTCCTTTTTATCGATATATGTGTAACATAGTACTTCGCAAATGGTTATAAAATGTATTTTTAACAAATTTTTTGCATTGATTTATTGAATAATTTTTGATAATATATACCTCGGAGGAAACAAAGATGAAAAAATTATCGATTGAATTTATCTCAATGATGTTAGCTGTAGTGCTCTTGATTGCCAGCTCGTTGGCGCTCATCATCCCTACCGCTATACAAGCTGGATCGGACGGAGGGGTTTCAGATGGAGTTGTCGTCCCCGGAACTCCCCCAGAAAATGAAGATATTGAAGACGAAGAAAACACACAACCCGAAGAAAATCTGCCGGAAGATACGACGGAACCGCCGGAAGACATTCCCTCCATCGAACCAGTGCAAAGCGCAATATACGCGAGAGCAAAGGTAAACGGACTGAATCTTCGAAGCGGCCCCGGCTCCAACTACGCGTCGCTCGGATATATCAATGCAGGCGACATGGTAATCCTGCAAGCCAAAGAAGGTGCTTGGTACCGCACGAATTATAAAAATAAGACCGCGTACATAAGCGCAAGTTCTGCCTATACCGAGCCGTTTGAGATCGCGGCCTCCGACAATGAAATTATAGAAAAAGTTATCGAAGAAGGCCTGCAGCTTCTCGGATTCCCCTATGTCTATGGAGCCATTCGCTATCATGACGGTACGGGTAAAAAGCTGAGTAACTTTGATCCGACGAAATACGATTGCTCTTCTTTGATGCAATATATTTTCTATCACGGAGCCAACGTGCACCTGAACATGACGACGCGCACACAGGTCAAGCAAGGAACATTCGTCCCAAAGTCCGACTTGAAGCGCGGAGATCTGATGTTCTTCACTAATTCTTCGCGTTATAACAACAAAGGCGTGGAACGGATCGGGCACGTAGCGCTGTATCTCGGCGATAATTACATTTTGCATACAGCGTCAGATTACGCTGTCATTGAGGAAATCAGCACGCAGCGTTGGGGTTATTACATTGAAACGAGGCGTCTTGTCTGACGGTTTACTGAAAAAATCGGCGGTTTTTTTAAAAATCTTGCCGATTTTTTAATTTTACCCCACAAAACTATTTTATTCTTGCAAAGAATATGATATAATAATGATTATAAAATATTCGGGATTCCCGACGGGAGGTTATTTATTTCTATGGGCGACGCTGCCCCATTATTGCTAGCAATTGTCGTACTTTTGCTTTTATCCGGTTTCTTTTCTTCTATGGAAACCGCATATTCGTGCGTAAACAAATTAAAACTGAAAACCATGATTGCGAACGGCAACACGCGTGCGGAAAAAGTTTTGAAACTTGCCGAGAACTATGACAATCTTATTTCCACGATTTTGGTCGGAAACAACATCGTCAACATTACATCGACTTCGTTGGCAGGTTTGTTCTTTGCAATGATTATCGTGAACAACACGAGCCTGGCGGCCACGGTATCGACCGTTGTAGCGACGGTAGCGGTTTTGATTTTCGGCGAAATCACACCGAAGATGATGGCAAAAGTTTATCCGGACAGGTTTGCCATGATAGGTTATCCCCTTTTAAAGCTGTTCTCGTACATTCTTTGGCCGATCAATATGATCTTTGCGGGATACAAATTCATCCTTTCCAAAATTTTCAAGTTGAAAAACGAGGAAGTTGTTACCGAGGATGAGATCATCACGATGGTCGAAGAGGCGCGTGAAGACGGCACATTGAAGCAAGACGAATCCAAACTTATCCGTTCCGTCATAGACTTTGACGATCTGGAGGTCGGCGATATTCTTGTTCCCCGCGTCAACATTCAGGCGATCGATATCAATACGCCGTTTAACGAGATCAAGGAAACGTTCCGCACGACCGGGTTTTCAAGATTGCCGGTATACAAGGACACGATCGATACCATTGTCGGAATATTGCACGAAAAAGATTTCTTTTTTGCTTATCTGAACAATGAAAAAGATCTGCATTCTGCCCTGCATGAAGTCACGTATACGACGGAGCACGTCAAGATCGGTACGCTGTTGAAACAGCTGCAGAGCAAAAAGACGCATATGGCGATCGTTTTGGACGAATACGGCGGCACGCTCGGCATCATAACGTTGGAAGACATTTTGGAAGAGCTTGTCGGTGAAATTTGGGACGAACACGATTCGGAAGTCAATTATTTTACCAAATTATCCGAAGACACGATTCTTGCAAACGGCGAAGCCGATCTTTCCGATTTCTTCCACTATTGCGGGATCGACGTAGACGAATACGAGTACGATGCGAACACGCTCAGCGGCTGGGTTATCGAGCAACTCGGAGAAATCCCTCATGAAGGCGAAAAGTTCCGCTTTGAGAATCTTTCCATTGAGATCACGCGTGCAACCGAGAAAAAAGTACTGCAGGTAAAAGTTACCAAAGTGTCCGAAGAACCTTCGTCCGAAAAGGATAAGAACGAAAAAAAATCAAAATCGGATTCAGAGAACGACGTTCCCAAAATAACAAAAGAATCTGTGTAATGTTTTTGATAAATAAGTCATCAAATCAAATATACAAATCGCAGTCTGCCGCAGGCAGACTGCGATTTTTTGTACGCCATATCCACTCAACGTTTTGCGAATGCTTCTTTTTGATAAAGTATAAAAAGTGCCTGCGCTTGCAGGCACTTTTTTAAAGCAACCGAACATCGTTGATGATCAACGCAAATTTCCAACCCAGAAAATCAGCCGCACGCCTGCTCAACTGCATCCTTTTAAAGTAAATTTCAAAATAATCCATCACGGGACACTTATCCGTATCGATAATGATATTTAAAATAATTTCACCGGTTCCTCTGTTGACCGTGATTCCGGACTTTTCAGCTGCAAGATTGACCCTGTCGTGAATATTCAGGTTTCCCCAGTTCTCGATACGCATCAGCGTTGTATTCGAGCGCACTCTGGATTTATGCACGTCCGCCTTATCCGCGATGATCAAAGCCGCCGTGACGTCGCTCACAGGCAATCCCTGGTTCTCGTCATGGTTTCCGATGGCCATCATGATCGCCGCCGCGTCGCGATAGTCCATTCCCATGCGGGTTAAGATCTTGTAAGCGAGAAGCGCTCCGCTCTGCGCGTGGTCTTCCCTGTTCACACTGTTGCCTATGTCATGCAGATATCCCGCAATTTTCGCAAGCTCTATGCGATGCTCGTCTGCACCGATCTGTTCCAGAATATCTCCCGCCCATTTGCTGACGATGCTCGAATGGCGAACCGAATGTTCGGTAAAACCGAGCGCTTCGATCTGGCTTTCCGCCATGTACATGATCGCCTTTACTTCCTCGTCGTTCTTGACGTCTGCAACCGTAATCAAAAATCAAATCTCCTCTATTGTCAGATTCGAGTATATTTCGTCGTATTTTTCTTTGGTAAACGAAATGCGCCCGAAGGTCGTGACCGTTGCCGTTCCCGCAGCAACGCCCGCCCGCAGAATCTCTTCCAATGAAGCACCCTGTTCGAGCATCATAGCCGCCGCGGCGACCATGCCGTCTCCCGCACCGACCGTGGAATTGATCGCCACATTGATGCTCTTACAGAAATAATTCTTCGTGCCGTCCGTAATAATGGCTCCCTTTTTGCCCAACGAAAGCAAAACCCTCTTCGCGCCTTTGTCCAACAACGCATAGCAACCTTTCAAAAGATCGTCGCGGGTTTTGAACTCTGTCTTTAACGTATGTTCAAGCTCATCGCGATTCGGCTTGACGAGGTCAAGGTCAGTCTGCAACGCGGCAAGCAAACGCGGGCCTTCCGTATCGGCAATTTTCAACGTCTGCGGAGCGGCTACCGAAAAAAGTTTCTGATAATATTCACTTTCCACGCCCTGCGGCAAACTCCCGGAAATCACCATCACATTGCTGCTCTTAGATAAAGTCGCTACAAGCTCGATCAATTCCGCCTGCTTATTCCCGCTGATACACTCGCCGACGTCATTTACTTCCGTAAGCATAGATTTATTATCGATAAACTTATAATTCTCACGCACGCGCCCTTTGTTCCAGACAAAAACGCTCGGTACACCTTCACGATCCAAAGCCTGCTCAAACAAAGAACCGTTTTCATTGTACATAAAACCGGTAGCGTGGCTCTTGCCCTTTAACCGCGCAACACCGATCGCAACATTCAAAGCCGCGCCCGTAAAGCTCAAAGTTTTATTTTTAACGTGATTCATCTTGCCGACATTGAGAGAATCGACTTCAATTGTCACATCCGTGCAAGGGTTCAAACAGACTGTCAGGATCATTTTATTTCTCCGATTTTTTGTTTTGCATGAGCACACCGAAAGGCGTTTATAACCGCCAGTTTTGACTGTATGCTCGTATTTTTCCATATTTAATTATATTACATATTCGGCAGAATTTCAAGCCAATATTTAAAATATTTTGTATTTTTTTGATCTTTTCGGATCGTTTAATATGCAAACCGTCAAGTTGTTTAACTTGATTTACAAAAAATCCTTTATAAAAGGGCATTTTCGCGGTTTTTAGTGAAAATTCGTGCAGATTGCGATAAAAAAAGCGGTTCGTTGCCGAACCGCTTTTAGTTACATGGAAATCATCTGCAATGTCTCGTAAAGCTCGTAATTAAATTTCTTTTTCATGCTGACTGCTTCGATAATATCCATATCGATGATTTCGTTCTTATGGATTCCAACGACGCGGTTGCCGATCCCGTCTTTCAAAAGACGAACGGCCTTATTGCCGAATTGCGCTGCCAACATGCGGTCTGCCATCGACGGCGAGCCGCCGCGCTGGACGTGTCCGATTGTCGTACCACGCACGGTATACGTCGTCATCGCCTGCAATTTTTTGGAAAACTCATCGGCCGTAGAGACGCCTTCCGCCAGAACAATGATGTTGCTGTGCTTTCCGTTTGCGCGGCTGCGGTTGATGCGCATGACAACATCTTCCATATCATAAGCGATCTCGGGAACGATAATGATTTCCGCACCGCTCGCAATGCCCGAATACAGAGCGATGTCGCCGCAACGGCGCCCCATCACTTCCACAACGCTGATACGCTCGTGCGAAGTCATCGTATCGCGAAGTTTGTTGATGATATCCAGGCATGTATTGACGGACGTGTCAAAACCAAGCGTATAATCGGTATATTCCAAGTCGTTGTCGATCGTTCCGGGAATGCCGATGGTCGGAATCCCGTATTCTTCGCTCAAGCATTTCGCACCGCGGAAAGAGCCGTCTCCGCCGATCACGACCAGTCCTTCGATGCCGCGGTTATTCAACGTCTTGACCGCTTGCTTCTGACCTTCCACCGTATACATTTCCACACAACGGGCTGTTCTGAGCATCGTGCCGCCGCGCTGTACAATATCGGAAACGCTGCGCATTTCCATTTCAACCATATCGTCGTTGATGAGCCCGGAATATCCCTGACGGATCCCGAAAATCTCCATCCCGAAATATTTGGCGGTTCTGACCACCGCACGGATACATGCGTTCATGCCGGGAGCGTCGCCGCCGCTCGTCAATACACCAATTCGTTTCATAACTATCCTCCAAACAAGCAAAACTCGTAAACTTGCACTTTTTATCGATCCGACTGCACTTTTATTATATCAAATTAAGCAGAAAATTAAAACAATTCCGCACAAATAAAAAAACTATGCTTATTTGTTAGAATTTCTAACATTTTTTGTCAATCTTCAATCAAACCTGGACAATATCTTTATCCGTCAGATACAAGTACAGTTCACCACGCAGTCCCCTGCAATCGTTGACGTGATCCATACGATAACATTTCGAGCCGCGCTTTATCTTTACAACGGCATTACCGTTTCCGTACTGATCGAACATGGATACGAGATCGTCAAACTCCTCTTCTGTCAGATTGCTGGCGTTGAGCCAAAGTGCATGCTCTTTCGGACGTACAGGTTTCGCCGACTCCTGCGTCTCTCCCCCTGCAACGCTTCCGCCGACGTGTTCCTGCATCTTGTCGAGTATAATGACGGGAGCTTTTTCTTCGTCCAACTGCATTTTCCCGGAAAGCAAAACCACTTTGTCCGCCGTAACCAACGACTTAATTTTGTCATATACATTCGGAAAGGCGACACACTCGATGCTGCCATACAGATCTTCGACGGAGATAAACGCCATCGTGGATCCGGAGCGGGTATTTATTCTTTTATAAGAACCGATGATCCCGCCCATTGTAACGGTTGCCCCGTCGGTGAGTTCGGGATAGGTCTTATGCCCGTCTTCGTCCTCTTCGAAATTCTGAAGTTTCAGACAGGAGAACGTGCAGTCTTTAAAATCGCCGGAATACTTCTCAAACGGATGCCCGCTGACATATACGCCCAAAACCGCCTTTTCCTTGGCGAGTTTTTCACTCGTCTCCATTTCGGGAACATTCGGATATTCTATATCCGTGTTGTCCTCTTCAATGATATCCCCGAACAGGCTCATCTGCATGCTCTGTTTCTGCTTGGAAATCTTGTTGGCGCGATCCAAAACGCTCTCGTAAATGAGAAGAAGCTGCGCACGGTTGACGCCGAAGCAATCGAAGCCGCCCGCACAGATCAAGCCTTCCAGCATGCGCTTATTCAGGAAAGGCGCACAGCGGAATACGAAATCGGGGAAATTTTTGAATTCTCCGTGTTCTTCGCGTTCTTTTATAATAGAATGCGTCGCATTCACGCCCACACCTTTCAGCGCGCTCAACCCGAAACGCACGCCGTTGCCCTGCACCGAAAAATAGGTCTTGCTCTTGTTGACGTCCGGCTGCAAAACAAGAATATTCTTCTCTTTGAGATAGACAATGTATTTGGAAACTTCGTCGATTTTGTCGATACGATTGTTCAGGATCGCCGCAAGAAATTCTTTCGGATAGAAACGTTTCAGATACGCCGTACGGTACGCGAGCACGGCGTAGCAGGTCGCGTGCGCCTTGTTGAACGCATAGCTTGCAAAGCTCTCCATATCGCCGAAAATCTTCGCGGCAACTTCCTTGGGAATACCGCGGCTGACGGCTCCTTCGATGTTTCCGCCGTCCTTGATGTTTCCGAAAATAAATTTATCCTTCTGCGCCATCAGTTCGGCTTTGTTCTTTTTACCCATGGCACGGCGGACGAGGTCTGCCTGTCCGAGCGAGAAGCCTGCAAGATCCTGGAAGATCTGCATGACTTGTTCCTGGTACACGATAACGCCGTACGTGATCTTTAAAATGTGTTCCAGAAGCGGCGTATCGTATTTGACTTTGGAAGGATTCAGCTTGTTTTCGATGTATGTGGGAATATACGCCATCGGGCCGGGGCGATACAGCGCAACGCCTGCGATGATATCTTCCAGGCACCCGGGTTTGAGCTCCTTCATGAACTTCTTCATGCCGCCTTGCTCGAGCTGGAACACGGCGTCCGTATCGCCCTCCGAAATCAGCTCGTACGCCTCCTTGTTGTCGTAACCGATCTCATCCCAGTCAATGACGCGCCCCGTGTCTTCCTGTATATAATCGCACGCCTTTTTGATATCCGTCAAAGTCGTCAGCGCCAAAAAGTCCATTTTGAGCATACCGATCGACTCGACCTCTTTCATATTGAACTGGGTGGTAATATCTTCGCCGTTTCGTGAAAGCGGAACATTGTCCGCAATCGGTTTGCGGCAGATCACGACGCCCGCCGCGTGCATCGAAGTATTGCGCGGCATGCCTTCCAGCTTCAGCGCCATATCGATGACGCGCCGCAGCTGCTCGTCCGTTTCGTAAAGCTGAATAAAATCGTTGTTTCGCTTTTTCTCCTGCTCGTCGATCTTTTTCTCGATCTCGATGCGCTTTTCTTCGTCTGTCTCGGCGGCTGCCTTATCTTTCAGACCCTGAATATTCCACCCCAGAAGCTCGCTGATCGTCGACTTCCCGTCCATCAGTTTCGTGACGCGATCTGTCTCCGAATATGGCACGCGCAGTACTCTGCCAACGTCCTTAATTGCGGCTTTCGAAGCCAAAGTACCGAACGTGACGATCTGTGCCACGTTTTCGGGATGATATTTTTTCCGGACGTATTCGATCGTCTCGGGTCTGCGCTCGTTACAAAAGTCTACGTCGAAATCCGGCATCGTCACACGGTCAGGATTCAAAAACCGCTCGAAGAACAGATCGTATTTCAAGGGGTCGATATCCGTGATCCCGATCGCGTATGCAACGATACTGGCAGCACCGCTTCCGCGCCCCGGCCCGACCGGTATGCCGCGCGATTTCGACCACTGAATAAAGTCCATGACGATCAGATAATATTCCGCAAAGCCCATGCCCAAGATGATTCCGAGCTCGTAGTCGGCTCGCTTTTTCACGGCGTCCGTGATCTCTCCGTATCGGCGTTTGAGCCCTTCCCACGTCAATTTCGTCAGATAATCTTTCGGGTCGGAACCGTCTTCGGGCGTGTACCCGGGGATCAGAGATTTATCTTTGATCGGATCTCCGTTGTCCTTCAGATCGAAACAAGGCTCTTCATTGCACTTTTGCGCTATCACGAGGGTGTTGCTGATCGCCTCGGGAACGTACGAGAAAAGCTCCGCCATCTCTTCCGGCGTCTTCAAATAAAATTCGTGCGTATCAAACTTCATGCGCTTGGGATCGTCGATTGTCTTCTTTGTCTGAATGCAGAGCAGTACGTCCTGCATCTCCCAATCTTCTTTGCGGATATAATGCACGTCGTTCGTCGCCACAGGTTGGATGCCGCACTCTTTCGCAAGCTGCAACAAGAGCGGCAAAACACGCCGCTGTTCTTCGATCCCGTGATCCTGGATCTCAATATAGAAATCTTCGCCGAACATTTCTTTCAGTTCCAGCGCCGTTTTCTTCGCGCCCTCGTAATCACCGCGCAAAAGAAGTTTCGGTATGCGCCCCGCAAGACACGCCGACAGGCACACCAATCCCTCCGTATGCTCGCGCAGCGTCTTGTAATCCACGCGCGGCTTATAGTAGAACCCGTCCACATAGGCGATGGAATCCAATTTGACCAGGTTTTTATATCCTTTCTTGTTCTTTGCCAAAAGAATCAGGTGCTCAAATTCGCTGGTATTGTTTTTGACGTGCAGATCCTGCGTCATGTACAGTTCGCATCCGATGATCGCCTGAATATTGTTCTTGCGGCATTGCTCTGCAAACTGAAGCGTCGCATACATATTCCCGTGGTCCGTGATTGCAATCGCCTTGATATTGTTTTTCACGCAATGCGATATCAGCTCCTTGACCTTGCAGGCGCCGTCAAGCAGACTGTATTCCGTATGAAGATGCAAATGTACAAATTCAGCCATGTATATCCTCGTCTCTTCTCTTAGGTTTGTGATAAATGCTCCGCACGATTGTGCGGAGCCGCAAAAGGGAATCTTAAAACTTCCGAAACTATTTTCAGAGTTTTCCGATAAAGTCGGCGATCGCACGCACCGCCGCTGCGCTGTCGGGCCCTTCCGCCCGCACCGTATATTCGTCCCCTTTCAAAAATTTCATAGAAAGCAATCCGATAATGCTCTTCGCATTGGCACGCTTGGATCCGTCTTCGAAAATAATCTCACTCTTAAATTTTCCCGCTTCAAAGACAATCCTCTGCGCATCGTACGCATTGTACGTATCCTTATGATATACAAAAGTCCTCTTGTCCATGATAATTATTCCTCCGATTGTTCGCCGGCAATTTTGATAAGTCTGCGCAATCTGTGATTGAGACAGCTTTTTGAAACATTCAACCGCTCCGCAAGCTCTTTGAGCGAAGCTTCTTTATCCGCCAGACGCGCCGCCGCGGTTTCTTTCAGCGCCGCATCCAGCCCGTCCAACTCTCCCCTCTCTTTTAATTTTTCAATCGCACGAATCTGCCGCACCGACGCGAGCACGCTCTTGTCAAAATTTTTCTGCATGCAGTTCGCAATGCGGTTGATCTGATTCTTCTCGTCTTTCTGCGCCGCCAGTTCATCCAACTTCGCGAGCGAATTTTCCGCTCCGACCAGCGCCAGAAAATCTGAAATGCTTTCCCTGCTCTTTAAATAAACGACGTTCGTACCCTTCCGCGCCACGCACTTGGCAAGAATTTCATACTGCGCAAGAATACCGCAAAAATCTTCGGCCGCCGCTTTTCCCGAAAAAACGATCTCCAAATGATACCCCGATCTTGCGTCTTCCATTTTGGGGAGCATGCAACTGCCGCTTCCTAAAAATGCGCCGATCACGTACGCACGTTTACAGCATTCGTTTTCGACAAGATACGGATCAATGCCGAAATTAAAGCCGATATCTTCATCCTTGCGCTCCGCGATCCCGAGTTCCGTCAAAATATAGAGTGACTTTTCGGACAGGCATTGAAAAACAAGGCGGTTTCGACCATTTCGCACATCTTCCGATGCCTGCACCACTTTCCACTCTGCACCGAACACGTCTTCCAAAAGCCCTATAATAAACTCTGCGACTTCCTCGCTCTCCGTCGTGAATTCGAAACCGATCAGAGTTCCACGGCGCAAAATACTGCCCGTCGTCCGTAAAAAAGCAGAAAGAGCAGCCGTCTTACAACAGGCATTTTCCAGCCCCCTGCGGATCAATTCGCGCTTAATCTCACGCGTAAAATTCCCCTTTGCCACTTTACAAATTTCTCTCTTTAAATTCTCTGAAACGGAAATGCGGAAACTTTCCGTCAATGTTGGCGATCTGTGAATGCGGTATCTCCACGCGCTCCAACAACTTGTCCACAAGCTGCGTATCGCCGACTCTATCCACGGAATGCGCATCCGAATCGATCAGAAATTGTACGCCCGTATCTCGTATTTTTGCGACCTCTTCGTCCGTCAGATGCACCTTCTTCGAATTGAGTTCGATATACGTACCGTAATCCCGCGCCGCTTTCGCTACTTCCACGACGTCACAGAACGACTGATAATTCAGATGCGTGATCACGTCGATCGGATTTTTTTTGATCGCATTGATATAGGCGTTCGTGTTGTAACGGATCAGACTTTGCGAAGGTTTGCTGTGCATCGTGGTATGCCAGGAATTGAGCATCAGCAGATACCAAAAATCACGAAAACGCGTAAAACGCACAAAGCGGTGAATGCCCATCAGAAAGACGTCAAAATCTTTGTAATCTTTCGGCTGAAGATCTGTGCGGCCCTCTTCGTCGCAAAGATTCGCTTCCGTGCCGACATACACGGGGATACCCGTCCGGGCGGAGGCATTCCTGCAATCCGTGATGAGCTGCGGCATGCGCTCGTGTCTCAATCCGAAAGCCAACTGTTCAAACCCGTGATCGGTGATCGCTATTTCTTTCAACCCGATCTCTTTGGCGCGCATCGCGTTCTCCAGGACGGTACCTTTTCCGTGGCTGTACAATGTATGTGTATGATAATCACCCGTCAGAAGCATCTGTAAAATCTCCTATGTAACGGATCTCCTCCGTAAGCAACTTCCCCGTCTGCGAAAAAACTTCTTTCTTTATCCGCAAAATCAGCGAACGGTATTCTTCGGCCGTCGCAGATGAATCGTTTATGATAAAATTCGCGTGCTTCTCGGATACGACCGCTCCGCCGCAGCGCAATCCTTTCAGTCCGCAGTCTTCGATCAGTTTCCCTGCGGAAAGATCCGGCAAATTTTTGAAAACACATCCGAGGCTTCTGCCCTTTGGCAGTACGCTTCTCTTTTTCAAAATTTCCCTGTACTTTTTCCGCACGCTATCTTCGTCCGACTTTTTTACACGCAAAGCACAGCCGAGCAAAACCGCATCTTCGTGCATGAAGCGGCTGTCTTTATAAGCATAGCCGCACTCGCGCGCCGAAAGACGGACGCGCCGTCCCGACAGCAAAACGTCGGCATACTGTAAAACGCTTTGGATATAACAATTCTGCGCGCCCGCGTTCATGAACAGGATCCCGCCCATGGTCGCCGGGATTCCCGCCAGAAACTCCAATCCGCCCAAACCGTTTTGCGTGGCAACCGCCAAAACTTTCCCGACCGTAGCGCCGCACTCCGCATACAGCAACCCGCCTTGCACTGACACGGCATTCGCCTTTTTCGTACAGACTGCGGTGCCGTAAAATCCGCAATCCGAAACAAGAATATTGCTTCCGTTCCCGAGAACAAAATACGGAATTTTCTTTTCCTTTAAAAAACAGACCGCATCGGCAAGCTGCCCTGCATTTGGCGGGTAAATTCCCAGCGACGCACAACCGCCGATCCCGACCGTCGTATGCCTTTTAAAGGAAAACGGAGCCTCTGTTTCCGCCGCGGGAAAGCGCGCCGTAAAATCTGTAAAATCCATGTTCTGCTTTCTCCTATTATACAGCAAATTCCCTTTTTTTACAATGCTATTGCAGGAAATTTTCAAAATTTTTTGCGCCGTTTTTGTCTCCCTTCAGTGCCGCCGAAGCACAGCGCCGCAGCTCCTGCTGCTTTTCTTCGGACAGCCACGCGCTGACCGTATGCCGAACTTCCCCTTTTTCGGCGCCGTCCATGATTTTTTCCGAAGAACCGTACACGTCGTAGAAGGCGCTCAACATACCGATTTTCGTAAGTTTTGTCTGTGTCTCTTCGGACAGCAGGCAGTACAAAAAATCCATGCAAGCCGCATACGTTTCGGCGTCCGCCGAACATACCCCGATATATTGCCACAAGTCACAAAACTCTTGTATCGGTACCGCTTCAACATTAAAATTTCGCGTGCGGAAACGGCTGACATCCCGCTGCGTTCCGATCATGAATTCGTATTTCCCGTTGATAAAATCTACATATGCCCGCACGGACGGTTGCACGGGAATCTCACCCGACACCCCGTATTCGTATGCGGCCGCTTCTGCCAGCGCCGTCCCACCCGAACTGACGACCGTATTTTCGGCCGAAGCGCGCGAAAAATCTCCGTCTTTTCCGAACAGAAAATAGTTTCCGCGGCACCATGGCACGGCGTACGTCTGTCCGTTCATGGAGGCCGCCTGAAAAGTATATTTTTCAAGCGGCAGCACGATTTCAGCCGCTGCACCGAAATACGTGCCGAAAGAAATCATATCCGGAATGTTCCCTTCCGAAATGGCTCGTTGTGCGCTATCGGAAGAATACACCGTGACCAGCACGTAGCGACCGTACTTCTTTTCATACTCTTTTGCGGCGGAAGATAAAAAATCTGCCCTTGAGCCGATCCCGCCCTCAAACGAATCGATATGCCATAGACGCAAAATTCCCTTCGGTGCCGCAGGCTCGTGATGGCTCTGCGCGTTCAAAGCTGGATATGCAAAAACAGCGGAAAATACCACGATAAGGGCAAGTAAACAGCAAAAAATCGGTATTCGGATTTTTCTGAGGAAGTTTTTCATACAATATTGTATTGAATACCTTTCAAAATAATGACGCCCCATTCCTGTCTGTCCGACACTTATACTTCCCCGATAGCATTTTTGCGTGAAAACAGCAAGGCGCCGCGAACGGATAAAATCTGTTCGCGGCGCCTTGCTTTATAAAAATAATCTATCTTCCGATCGTACGCCCGATCAATTCCTGCGCGGCGTCGTATCCCATGCTCTTGAGTCTGAAATTTCGTGCGGCAACCTCGATAATGATCGACAGGTTGCGCCCGGGCTTGACGGGAATGGTATGCTTCATGACCTTGCAGCCGAGGATCGTCTCATATTGCGTCCCCTCGCCCAGGCGGTCATATTCCTTTCCGTCCACCCAGTTTTCAAGCTCCATGACAAGCTCGATATCCTTTTCGTTCAATATCGAACCGGAACCGTACATATTCTTGATATTGATAATGCCGATCCCGCGAAGTTCCATAAAATAACGGATCGTTTCGGGAGAGGTACCCACCAGGGAATCGGAAACGCGCTTCACGATCACACTGTCGTCCGCAACCAAACGATGCCCGCGCTTGATAAGCTCCATAGCCGTCTCGCTCTTACCGACACCGCTGTGTCCCGTGATCAGTATGCCGACACCCGAAACGTCCATCAGTACGCCGTGCATCGTGATCGAAGGTGCAAGCCGCTTGTTCAGGTAAAAGAACAAGTCGTTCATGAGCGCGGTCGTCACCTTGTCCGTACGCAGAATCGGAACGCCGGTGAGTCTTGCTTCCTCGATGATCTCCTGCAAGACGGGCAAATCCCTTGAAAAAATCAGACACGGAATTTCTTTGTACGACAGCAACGTTCTTATTCTGTCCCGGCGAATCTCAGGATCCAAATCACGCAGATATTCATACTCCGCATTGCCGAATACCTGAATTCTCGTCGAATCAAAATATTTGAAATAGCCGCCAAGTTGCAACCCGGGCCGCGTCACACTATAGGAGGAAAGGGTCATGCGCCCTCTGCCTGCAAAAACGATTTCAAGATCGAGTCCCGAACAAAAATTTTCCAGTGAAATAGTTTCCTGCACGTTCATATATTCTCCCCAAAACCAAATTTTCTGATAACATACGCAACGCCGT
Source organism: uncultured Clostridia bacterium (assembly GCA_944368925.1). GTDB lineage: Bacteria > Bacillota > Clostridia > Christensenellales > Borkfalkiaceae > Borkfalkia. The sequence goes on from CALVXG010000009.1 coordinate 64,145, forward strand.
CGTCGTCGCATGACCGCGTCACGAACCCTGCTTTCTTTTTCAGCGTGTCCTCTCCGTTTTCCACGGCAACGCCCAGTCCTGCCGCCTGCAACATAGGCAGGTCATTGTAATTATCTCCGATTGCGATCGTCTGCGCAAGCGGTATACCGTAATAGTCAGCAAGATACCGCAAGGCACCGCCCTTGTCACAACCGCACGCTACGATCTCCACAAGATTTTCCGTACTTGTCGTTATATAAAATCTGCCAGCAAACTTCTCCGAAACGCATCTGAGCAGCTCGTCCCGTTCCTCCGCTTTACAGACGATCACGATCTTGTGCGGCGAAATCTTTTTTTCGCGTACAGTCTCCGAGATCTCGAAAGGGGTGAGAATTCCGTGCACGTTGCAAGCTTTTTCGTACCAAGCCCGAAACGCATCGTCTTTGTTGACGTAAAGCAGATCGCCGTCGTAGACATGGATATGCAGGTCTCGCTCCTGCAAAAAAAGACAAATTTCCAAAGCATCCGAAAAAGGGATCCGGCCGTCGCGGACGACCTTTCCGCTCGCAATGTCCGAAATCAGAGCGCCCTGGTAAGAAGCGACCAACCCTTTCAGTCCCAGCTGTCTCGCATACGGAAGTATGGATATAGGCATGCGCCCCGTACAAAGAGCAAAGATGCCGCCGCTCTCCGTGTATTTTTCCACCGCCGAAAGATTTCCGTCCGATATGCCGCGCTCGGTCTGCCGCAATGTTCCGTCAAAATCCGAAACGATCAATCTGTATGGCAATTTCATAATTTTACAGTTCGTCCTCAAAATATTTTTTAATCGCCGTCGCCAGCGTATCGCCGATGCCTTCCACGGCGGCAAGTTCCTTAACGTCCGCACGCATGATCCTGTCAATCGTGCCGAATTTTTCCATCAGCGCGCGGCGCTTGATCTTCCCGACCCCGGGGATCTCCGCCAAGACGCTCGTCAAAGACCTTTTGCTGTGAATATTTCGAAAGAAAGTGATCGCAAAGCGATGCGCTTCGTCACGAATGCGCTGCAGCATCTGCAGACAATAGTCACGCTTATCCAGCACAATGCTCTCACTTCTCGTCAGAGTAAAGATCTCCTCTTCCCTCTTTGCCAGCGAAATGAGATCGATGTCACGCACGCCCTGCTCGTCGAAAATCTTCTTCACGGCAGAGAGCTGCCCTTTGCCGCCGTCGATGATCACAAGATCCGGTTTCGGGAAATTTTCTTCTTCCTGCGTTCCCAGCTTTGAAAGCCGCCGAAGCAAAACTTCCTGCAAGCTCGCAAAATCGTTTGCTCCCTCCACCGTTTTGATACGAAACCGCCTGTATTGCGAGCGATCCGCTTCTCCGTCGATAAACACGACCATCGAACCGACTTTATCCACGCCGCTGATATTGGAAATATCGTAACATTCCATTCTGCGCGGATAGCGCGACAATCCCAAAATTTCCTGCAGGCGGCGGCAGGCATTTACCGTCATATCCTCTTTGTGACGTATCCTGTCGATCGCTTTGTCCAAAAATTCGGAGGCATTGTTTGCCGCCATGTCCAAAAGCTGTTTGCGGATCCCCTGCTTCGGGATCAGAACGTTTACGCTCCTTCCGTACGTTGCACGAAAAAATTCTTCCAGAAGCGGCGCTTCGCAAAATTCCTGCACAATGATCTCGTCCGGTATCTCGTGCGCCGTATAATATTGCGCGATAAAAGAAGTGAGCGCTTCCCCGTCCGTCGATGCGTTCTCTACCGCAAACGTGCTCGCACCCTGCATTATGCCGCGGCGCGTGATCAGAATGTTGACCGCAGAATACAAATTGTTGCTTACATAGGCGATCACGTCCGCGTTGATGTCGCGGTTGAGAGCCGTGATCCGTTTTAAGGAGATTTTGGAAAGTATCTCCAATTTGGTGCGGCAATCCAAAGCGAGCTCAAATTCCTCATGCTCCGCAAAATACATCATTTTTTCTTTGAGAAGCTGCTCGACACCTGCATCGTCCCCGTCCAAAAAACGCATGGCTGCCTTTACTCTCTCGTTGTACTCTGCTTCCGGAATCAGATGCGCACACGGCGCCAGGCATCGGTGAATATGATAATTCAAGCACGGCTTTTTCGGTTTGTCCGTAATGGCCGTCGTACAGGTTCGCACCCCGAATGCCGTATTCACGATCTCCAATACGTCTTTGACGCGTACGCCGCCCATATACGGGCCAAAATATTTGCTCCCTTTTTTCAGCTTTCTCGAAATCGTGAAATTCGGATACCGCTCCGAAACCGCCACTTTAATGTACGGGTATGTCTTGTCGTCTTTGAGGAGTATATTGTATTTCGGCTTATACTTTTTGATTAAATTGTTTTCAAGCGAAAGCGCGTCGATTTCAGATTTCGTGATGATATAGTAAAAATCTGCAATGTTCGCGACCATCGCCGCCACTTTTTCCGTTTTCAGCGTGGAGTGAAAATACTGCCTGACACGGTTTTTCAGAATCCGTGCTTTTCCGACGTAAATCACGTTCTTGTCCTTGTCAAGCATGATATAGACACCCGGCTTATCGGGCAGCAATTTTAACTTTTCCTGAATCTCGTTCATACTCGCGCTGCGTTTACTCCCTGTTTATTATACAATAACGGGCAAAAATTTGCAATAAAAAAGAGCAACTTGCCCGTTGCTCTTTTTTCAATACCCCAAAAACTCAACCCCTTTCAGCAAGACGTCGTTCACCGTTTCGTTGCGCAGGCTGTAAAAAATAACTTTTCCCACCCTGCTGCACTTTACGATCCCGATGTTTTTTAAAAACCGCAGCTGATGCGAAACCGTCGTCTGATTAATATCCAGTACCAAAGAAATATCCGTTACGCATAACTCCGTGATCGCCAGCGCCGATAAAATGCGCAGCCTTGTATGATCCGCAAAAACCGAAAAAAAGCTGACCAATCCGTCCAAAATTTCCCCTTCCGGCACATAGTTTTCGATCAGCGATTGCGTCCTCCCGTCCAACAACAATGTCTCTGCCGCCATACCGTCTCTCCTCAAATTTATTCTTTCCCATATATTATAATTTTCATACGCTGATATGTCAATATGCACATGTTTCGTATTCTGTCGAAAAAACGGAAGTTTGCGCTTAAATTGTCAAAAAGCAGGCGCGGTGCATACAATACATTGTATCACTTTACAGGAGACAGGTTTTTCTCCTTTTTCCTGTCTCGGCGTCCGGGAATGCACTCTTGCATTCCCGGCGTTTTTTGACCAAGGCGACCCGCCGATCAAACATTCGGCGCACGCAGGTATGGTTGATCATAGTCCTTCCTCCGCTCGCCGTAAAATTTTTGCAAACGTAAAATTTACCGATCCTTGTCTCACAATCTCATACAGATTCAGACAAAGCGAAAGCCGCCCGTTTGACGGGCGGCTTTCACCGATACAGAAAATTCAGTTTGTTTGAACCGATCGGAATTTTCAAAAAATACTGATACGGCTTCCCTTACGGAAAAGATTTTATTTCAGATCGAATACTTTCGATGGAACCGATTCATATTTTTGCATGATCGGCTCCATCGATTTTTCCCATTTTTGCACGATGGGGCTTTCACTCTGAAAGCGGAGCGCAAAGTCCGCCCCTTTTTCACATTCATAATACCCGAACAATTCGTTTCCGTCCATCCAGATCGTATAGTTACAGATTCCCGCCTCTTTTAAAGCAGCTACCATTTCCGGCCAGATCTCGTTATGGCGGCGGATGTATTCCTCTTTCATGCCGTCGCGTACCTTTGCTCTCCAAACGACTTTGTCCATTTCTCTTTCCCTCCTTTTATTTTTGTTCAATGGCGCTCCGTCGGATCGTCGAACGTCTCACAGAATCTCCCCGCAAACGCAGGCGGCTCATCCGCCGCATACAAATGCGAAAGATCCCCGTACGCAAAGCAACGGAAGGATGCGATCCCTTCTTCCCGTTCTTCGGTATAGACGGTCGTCACCGATGAAGGTGCCGCCGAAAAATGCTGCATGATCGCCGTCGGCGACATGTTGAATAAATGCGACAAAATCACCGCCGTCGCTCCGAAATGACAGAAAAATACAAGCGTCTTCCGATTCGCGTTCACCGCTTTGTAATACGTTCCGCTCCGTACGTATCCGTGCGAAGCGAGAAGATCGTCGATGCCTTCGCATACATGTCTGTAAGCGGCAGGAACCCCGCTATCGTGGATAAACGGGACATCCAGCCAACCCGAAGGCGAATATAACTGCGGATATTTGTCCATAAACGAAGGCATAAAATCCCAGATCAGATGTTTTTGCCCCGTCTGCGGCAAATTGCATGATTCCGTAAATTCCTGCAGCCAATCCAGCGTCGTTCCCTCTCTGCCCAGTCTTCGCAGCGTCGCCGCAGCCGTCCGCTGCGCTCTTCCGAGCGGCGAAAGATAGTACGCGTCCGCCGAGATTTTTTCCATACGATCCGCAAGCAACTCCACTTCTTTTTGTCCCTTTTCGGTGAGCGAATCGTGTACATAATCGGGATCGCCGTGTCTTATAAAAATCAGTCTCATAAACCGTATTCCGATGCAAGTTTTTTAAATGCGGGCAGCGAGCGGCGGATCATGTCGTTGGACACGCAGTATGCGATACGCACATAGCCTTTGCATCCGAAATCGTCCCCGGGTACCAGCAGCAAATCGTATTTTTTGGCTTTTTCACAAAACGCTCCCGCATCCGGCTCGGGAGTTTTTACGAACAGATAAAACGCCCCGTCAGGCTGTACGCACGTGAATCCGTATTCGCGGAGCGCCCCGACCAAAAGGTCGCGGTTTTTCTCATACACTGATACATCGGAGGTGATGCCCTGGCAGCGTGCAATCATTTTCTGGAACAGCGAGGGTGCGCAAACATACCCGTGCGCCCTGCCTGCTCCGCATACAGCCAAGTACAACTCTTTTGCATTCTCCGCTTCCGGGTTTACAAAAATATACCCGATCCGCTCGCCGGGCAGAGAAAGAGATTTCGAATAAGAATAACAGACAAGCGTATTCTTATAGTAAGCGGTAAGGTACGGTACCTTGACTCCGCCGTAAACCAGTTCTCTGTACGGTTCGTCGGTCACGAGGTAAATCGTCTTTCCGTATTCCGCCGATTTTTCAGTCAGCATTTTTGCGAGGCGGCGTATCGTTTCTTCGTTGTAGACAACGCCGCTCGGATTGTTCGGCGAATTCATCAAAACGGCGCGGGTCTTCGGGTTAATCGCCTTATTAAGCAGCGAAAAATCGATCTGGAACGTTTCGGGATCGGAGTCGAGAGCGACCAGGTGCGCGCCCGCCGTCTCTGTAAAGACTTTGTATTCCGTGAAATACGGGGCAAACGTGATCACTTCGTCTCCCTCCTCACACAGAGCCGAAAGCGAAATAACGAGAGACGCCGCCGCGCCGCACGTCATGTAAATATAATCCGGATCGCATGCAACGCCGTGCGTCTTGCTTATATAATCGCTGATCGCTTTACGGACCGTAAAATCGCCCTGCGCCGACGTATAACCGTGCAGAGCCGTCGGATTTTCCGTACGAAGCAATTCTTCCAAAACCTCTTCCACCTGCTTGGGAGGGTTTACGCTCGGATTTCCCAGGCTGAAATCATAAACGCTTTCCGCGCCGACTTCCTGCGCACGCTTTTTCCCGAATTCAAAAATTTCTCTGATTACGGACCGTTTGCTTCCCAATCCGTACATTCTCTGATTCATAAGACGAACCTCTTAAAAACTTTTTTCTTATTATAGCACAAATCGCCGAAGCGTTCAACTTTGCAAACGGAAAATACAAAAAATTATTTCACAAAAAAGCGGGCGGCCTCTTTGCCGGTATCTTCAACGCTTGACAAATTTACCAAAAAATTCTATACTTTTGAAGTAATATTTTTAGGGAGGTTCCGCCGTGAAAGAAAAAATCATTCAGCTTTTGAACGAAGACAAAACGGAAGAACTGACCGAATTGCTCAAAGACGTTACGCTGGAAGAACTGGCGGATCTATTGGACTCTTTAGAAAGCGATCAACTGACAAAATTGTTCGGTTTACTCGACAAAGAGACAGCCGCCGATGTGTTCGTTCTTTTAAACCGACAGACGCAAAAGCGGGTTCTGAAAGATTTCAGCGACGTAAAACTTCAATCGGTTACAGACGAGATCATCGACGACGACGTCGAAGAACTGCTCGGCAGCATGCCTACCGACGTGGTGCACGAAGTCCTTTTAAAGGCTACTCCCGAAAACCGAAACGACAAGATCGTGGAAATCCTCGATTACCTCGAGGAGAAAAAATTCACACTCTTAAAACCTCTGCTTGCCGAACTGGAACCTGTCGATCTGGCAGAAATTTTTTCGGAACTTGACGAAACGGATCTCCCTCTTGTCTTCCGGCTTCTTCCTAAGGAGCTTGCGGCCGAAACTTTCGTCGAGATGAACAGCGACCAACAGGAACTTCTGATCCGTTCTTTTTCCGATAAAGAACTGAAACTGATCATCGATGACCTGTTTGTCGACGATACCGTAGACATCATCGAGGAAATGCCGGCAAACGTTGTCAAAAGAATCTTGCAACAGGCAGACAGCGAAACGCGCAAAGAAATCAACGAAATTCTGAAATACCCGAAAGACAGCGCAGGCAGCATCATGACCACGGAATGTATTTCCCTGCGCGCGCACATGACCGTCCGCCAATGTTTCGACAAAATCCGAAAGGAAGCCATCGATAAGGAAACAATCTATACCTGCTATGTAACGGACGATCAGAAAACATTGCTCGGAACCGTCACCGTAAAGGATCTTTTCCTGCACGCTTACGAGGAAAAAGTCGAATCCTTTATGGATACGAATTGTATTTTTGTCGACACCCATCAGGATAAGGAAGAGGTTGCACGCCTTCTTTCCAAATACGACCTCCTCTCCGTCCCTGTCGTCGACCAGGAAAACAGACTGGTCGGTATCGTCACGGTCGACGATGCAATGGACGTCATCACCGAGGAAGCCACCGAAGATATCTCTTACATCAATTCGGTCACGCCTTCTGACAAACCGTATCTGAATACGAACGTATTCAAAATTTATCTTCACAGAATTCCTTGGCTTTTAATTCTTATGGTCAGCGCCACCTTTACGGGACTGATCCTCAATAATTATGAAGCGATGCTCTCTACACTGCTTGTCGCGTGTGTCCCGATGGTCATGGGTACGGGCGGCAATGCGGGAAGTCAGGCGTCCGTCACCGTTATCCGCGGCATGGCGCTGGACGAAATACGCCCCCGCGATATCGGGAAAGTCATTTGGAAAGAACTTCGCGTTTCTGTCCTCGTCGCCATTTCCGTCGGGATCGTCTGTTTTGCGAAATTACAGCTGGTAGACCGTTTGCTTTTCGGCTACGAATATACACTGCTTTACTCACTCGCCGTCGGCATTGCCATCGCTTTCGCCGTCGTCGTCGCTAAAATCGTGGGCTGCTGCGTACCGATCTTCGCAAAAGCCATTCACATAGACCCCGCCGTCTTTGCGAATCCGTTTATAACCACCATCACCGATGTATTGTCTCTTCTCATTTTCTGCGGCGTGACGCTCGGTATTTTTCACCTCGGAATCGCGATTGCGTAAACACACAGAATCTGTCCCTGCACTTTCCGTGCAGGGATTTTTCTAATCAGCAGCGCATCGACCTTGAGCAAAACTTTTCCTTTCTGTTTATAGAATACTACATCTTTTATATACGCAAGGAGCGCATCCAAAGCGGATGCGCTCCTTGCGTATTTTTTCGATTTTAAACCGTTTAATAGTTTCGTCAACCCTTTCCAACGACATATTGAAGCAAAAATAACGAATGAAATCGCTTAAATTATATCAAAAACTGACACATCAGCATCAAGACGGGTATGGTCACGATGCACAGAATCGTACTCATCAAAGTAGAAGCCGCCGCAGTCTCCCTGTCGCCGTTGTACATTTCCGCAAAATTCAGCGCGCTCGACGCGGCAGGCATTGCCGCAATGACATACAGCGCGACAAGCACATATCCGTCGATCGGCACAATCAGCGAAACCAGCAACATGATTCCCAAAGACAAAAGAGGCGAAACGATGAGTTTCACAAAAGTCGCCAGATAAACTTTTCCGTCGTTGACAAGGCGTATCGGCTTCATATCGGCAAGACGAACCCCGAGTATGATCATGGAAAGAGGCAGGGTCATATCCCCCAAATAGGAGATAGGAGTCATGACCTTTTCGGGTATCGGGACGTTGCAGAAGAAGAACGGCAACGCGATAATCACCGCGATCGTAGGAGGATTCAAAATGATTTTCAGTGCATTGATCCTCTTCTTCTCTCCCGTAATCGCATAGACCCCCAACGTCCACGTCATTGCATTGAATGCGATATTGTAGACGACCGTATACAAAACAAGATCGGAATTATCCGGGAAAAGCATCTGCATTACCGGAATTCCCATAAAACCGACGTTTCCCAAATAAGAGGTTGCAACGCAGGCCCGCTTTGCCGCTTCGTCCTTGCTTTTCCAAAAGATAAGCCGCGCCACAAAGTACACCGCGAATTGCAGAACGACCGCAAACCCGATCACCCAAGCGAAATTGATCAGCATCCCGCTGTCGAACGGCTTATTGAAAAGCGACGCCATCATCAGAAACGGCTGCGATATGTACAGCAGCAAAACCGCCAGTACGCTGGCCGCCGTATCCGGGAAAAGTTTTACTTTCCGCAAAAAATAACCGGGCACCGCAAGCACTACAATAATGAGAACATTTAAAAACGTTGACAGGAAATCCATAAAATTACTTTCCTTCGGTTTTTTTCATTTCCTCTCTTACCTCGCAATATTTTAATACGACCGCTCCGATATGTCAATTATTTACAGCCGTTTAAATAACTTTATTTTTAAATTTCTCCGGACTGCCAACCCTTAAATATATCCGATATTTTGCCGCACATCCGATTAAGCCTAAAAGTATTATTACAGCGCTTCACACCTCAATAAATTTTGCAAAACAAATATTGCCGCGGCGGGCATACTTTTCCTGCCGCGGCATTTTAAACAAATTATGCGTCGGATAAACCGAACGAGTCAGTTCCCCTTGCCGGCCTTGTACCTTGCGCAGGAATCCAGCATCTCGGACGCAAGCGAAAGCGCGGCACTGCTCTCCGTGTTGCCGCCTATCAGACGTACAACCTCATTCAGGCGTCCTTCCTTATCCAGGGGAAGTATCTGTGTGACCGTCTTTCCGTCAGCCGTTTCATGTTTAGAGATGAGATAATTTTCGTCCGCCATCGCAGCGATCTGCGGAAGATGAGAGACGGCCAAAATCTGCGTATGCTTGGCGATATCCGCAAATTTCTCTGCCACGACGCGCGCTGTCTTACCGCTTATGCCCGCATCGATTTCATCAAAAATATAGGTGGAAATCTGATTGATATCAGACATATTTGTCTTGATTGCGAGCATCAAACGGCTCATTTCACCGCCGCTTATGACTTTATTCAGCGGTTTGAGCGGCTCCCCCGCATTCGCCGAAAAGAGAAAGGACATTCTATCCAACCCCTCTGCCGTTGCCGATTTTGCGTCTTCCTCCGAAAAAGGAACAAACTCCGCACAGAAACGCGCGTTTTTGATATTCAAAGTTTTCAGATCCTGCTCGACACGCCCGCAGAAATCTTCCGCGGTACGCTTGCGCAGCTGCGAAAGCTCACGGCACGCGTCGTAAATCTTGCGGAGCGTTTTCTCTTGCATAACCGACAATTTGGAAAATTCTTCGTCGCAATGGGTAAGTAAGTCATACTCTTGCCGCACGGTATCCAAGTACGCATAGACCGCATCCACGGAATTGCCGTACTTTTTCATCAGCGAACGGATAAGATCCAGGCGCTCCTCCACACGATCGACTTCCTCTTCATTCCACGAAAGATTTTCAGCCAGCGCATTGAGCGAATCGTGAATATCCTCCGCTTCCGCGGCTACATTCTCCAAACGCTCAAAAAGCTCCGCATATTCTTTCCCGTACGAATGAATTTCCGACAGCGCGTGACTCGCTCCGTTCAAACCGTCCAAAGCTCCGCCTTCCGCACCGAGATATTGCAAAGCTTCCGCACCCGCACGCATGATCTTTTCAAGATTGTTATAGAGAAGTTTTTTGGCTTTGAGTTCTTCCTCTTCCCCTTCTTTCAGTTCCGCACGCTCAATCTCATCGATCTGAAACTTCAAAATATCGATGCGCCTGCCGCGCGCCGCTTCATCTCCGCCCAAGGAAGAAAGTTTTTGCCGTATACTGCGATTTTCATTCAGAAGCGCCTTCAGTTTTTCTTTGACAGGCAGAATATCCGCACCGGCCGCTCTGTCGATCAGCGCGAGCTGATTCACTTCGCTCAAGAGATAGAAATGTTCGCTCTGCCCGTGTACGTCGACAAGGCCGGATGTGATCCTGCGCAACATCGAGACATTGACCGTGCTCCCGTTCACCTTGATGCTGTTCCTGCCGTCCGCCGTATACCTGCGCGAAATAATGATCTCCTCATCCGGCTCGATGTCCAGATCTTTGAGAATGTCACAGACGGATCCGTTATTTTCCAAGCGGAACACCGCGCTCACGCTGCATTCGCTTTCCCCGTGGCGGATCATTGAACGATCCGCTTTCGCGCCGAGCACAAAATTTATACTGTCCAGGATCACCGACTTTCCGGATCCCGTCTCCCCCGATAAAACATTCAGCCCCTGACCGAACTCGACCTCGGAATGTTCGATCAACGCTATGTTTTTAATGATCAGTCTGTCAAGCATATTTCTCTCATTTTAAAAACTCGTTCAGCTTTTCGACGACGACTTTCGCCTTCTCCTCGCTCTCCGCGACGATCAGCAGCGTATCGTCGCCCGCTATCGACCCCACGATCTCCGGGAAATTCAATTTGTCCACGATCATGCCCGCGTTGCTCCCGTTGCCGCGAAGCGTCTTGATGACTACCTGGTTGAGCGCCGACCGCATGGACAAAACGCACTCTCTGAACAGGTTGTGCATCTTCGGCGATATCTTATTGTTCCCGTCGTCGATATAGGCATACCGATATTTCTTCTCCACGCCCGCCACTTTAAAAAGGCGCAGTTCCTTGATATCCCGCGATACCGTCGCCTGAGTCACGCTATAATTTCGTTTATTCAGTTCCGAACACAGTTCTTCCTGCGTTTCGATTTCCTTGCCCGATATGATTTCCAGAATGGCTGCCTGTCTTCCGCTACGCATCTTTAACCCTCTTATTTACTCCATTTATTCAACTTAAATAACAGCTTATTGAAAAAATTGCTGTCGTGCCGCTTTATAAACTCCACATCGAAATCTGCTTTTGCGATCCTTGCGCTCGCACCGTCTTTCAGTACGCATTCAAACCTTCCGTCACAGTACAATGAAAGGCTCGGCCCCTCCTCGCACAGCTCGATCCGCATCAGACTCGAATCGGCAAACACGATGGGCCTGTTATGAAGGGAATGCGCGCAGACGGGCGTAAGAATAAAAGCTTCTATGTTCGGGGTAAGGATCGACCCGCCCGCCGATAAAGAATAGGCCGTCGACCCCGTCGGCGTGCTGACGATCACCCCGTCGCCCACAAATTTATCCACTTCGTTTCCGTCTATACTGACCGAAACCGCCACGACGTTGTCGTCCGCAGAAGGATTATAACTGCGTTGAAACACCGCGTCATTCAGTGCAAAAAAAGTCTTCCCCTCTGCGTTTACCTGCAGAACACTCCTGCGTTCGGTGTCAAAGTCACCCCGCACCAGCAGCGCCACGGCCTCCGAGACCTGTTCGCCTTCAAATTCCGTCAAAAAGCCTAAATTCCCGGCATTGATCCCCAGCAATTTGATCCCGCGCTTTCCCGCTTCGATCGCCACTTTCAAAATGGTGCCGTCTCCGCCCAGCACGATCAGAATATCGATCACTCCGATTTGCTCGACACTATCGTAAATCTGCGGCTCGATGCCGTTCTGTCTGAGCAAAGAAAGCAGATCATTCTCTATCAATAAAAACTTTTTTGCTGCCCGATTGCAGTACACTCCGACTTTCATGGTTTTATTATACAATATTTTATACATTTATGCAATCAAATTGTATAAAATCATTCATTTTTTCCAAAGAAAAAAACGCCGCCGCGCGGCGCCTTGCTCAAAGATTCGTTTCACTCCCGCAAAAGGCTCTTACGTAAAAATTCGGGAAGAAAAATTCCGATGCCCGCATCTTCCAGTGAATCCAACAGATCGGTAAAAATGCCGCAGACATCCGAACGGTTTTTAAAAAATTCGCTTTCGGGATATTCTTCCCGATACATCGGCAATCCCGTAGCAAGATCGATCAGCTCTTCTATGTACTGCCCAAACAATGCCGCATTGTCCGACAAAAATTTGCATTGCCGCTCTACGGCTTCCCTGTCCCTTTCGTAATTTTCCCCGTGATTTCCGTCTTGTTTCAAATCCGTAACCATAAAAATTTTCTCAGCCTGCCAGAAAAAATTTTTTCACTCTTTATTTTAGCTGAGTCGCCGTAAAAAGTCAATAATCTCCACTCCGTAAAATTAATAAAATTCATAAAAATTCACATATTGTTGCAATTTGTTCCAAACTTATACAAATGCCGCCGCAAAAAATATTTGCGGCGGCATTTTATGGTCGGTGCTTTATAGTCTTTGCGGCTTTGTAGGCCTCAGATTTTTACTGTTTGTACATTTTTCGGTTGATGAACTGTGATGCCTTATCGGGCAGCAATCTTCCCGCGACCGCATAAAATTTGTTCCGGCCGCCGCATTGCGTCAAGAGCGGCGGATGCTTCTCGCACAGCACCTCGGCCACTTCCCGCGCGACCTCACCCGCACTCATACCGCCCTGTTCCATGTTTGCCAGAGCAGCGGCTGCGCTTTTGACCCTTTCCGCATATTCGTGCGTACTTTCCGCCCCGTATATCTTTCGCTTAAACGTAAACCCTGTGGAAGTCCCTCCCGGCTGCACCGCACTCACGCGGATATTGTACGGCCGAAGTTCGATATCCGCACTCTTTGCCAGCATATTCACCGCCGCCTTCGAACTGCTGTAAAAGCTGTCGAAGGCGATCGGAAAAGTTGCACCCATGGAGCTGATGATCAAAATCCGCCCGCCTCTCTTCTTGAGAAACGGAACGACGGCTTTGATCGCGCGCAGCGCGCCGAAATAGTTGATTTCAAAGAGATAGCGATAATCTCGTTCCTCGGCGTACTCGATCGGCGCCGCCATCGAAAAGCCCGCACAGTATACCAATCCGTACAGATTTTCCGTCTGAGCCGCGATCTCTGCGATCGCCTTTTCCATTACGTTGCCGTCAGAGATGTCGGCCGTATAATTTTTGACGCGGCTCAATGCACAGGGAGTCCTGGATATATTCGCCACCGAAAAATTCCGCCCCAACATGCGCAGGGCCGTCTCGAAGCCGATCCCCGAAGACGCCCCCACGAGTATAACCGTTTTTTTCAATTTTTCCAGCCGATCTGTTTTGGACTTATTCGGATTTGTCGGCGTTTCGCTTTTTTCCGTTTTATTCATGTTCCGATTATGGCCAAAACAAAGAATCTTATTCGCTTTTTCGGAAATTATCCCAATAAAACGTCCAAAAGCATCATCAAGGCAAATCCGACCGAAACGCCGCATACGGCGGTCGTCTTCCCCTCGTTTACGCAAGAGGGAATCAGTTCGGAACAGGAAACGGCGATCATGGCGCCTGCCGAAAAGGACAGCGCCCACGGCAACAGCGCGGAAATGAAGCCGACGGCGATCGCTCCGAGAACACCCGCCAACACTTCCACAAACCCTGAAAACTGCCCGAAGAAAAACGCCTTGCCCGCTGTAAAGCCCTGCTTGCGCAGCGGAACGGATACGCAAAGTCCTTCAGGAAAATTCTGAATGCCGATTCCGACCGCCAGCATGACCGCCGCGATCCAGGAATTGAAATCGCCGCTAAGCGATCCGAACGCGACACCTACGGCAAAGCCTTCGGGTATGTTGTGCAGCGTTATGGCAAAACAAGCCAATGCCCCGCTTCGGAAATTATCTTTTGAAAACAACTTCATGCGCGACATCGAAAAGTCGGACAACAGAATAAAGGCACACCCGAGCAAGAATCCGGCCGACAAAACCAAGGCAGTCACAGCAGAAGAACGCGCGCTTTCCAGCCTTTCCGCCGCGGGCAGCAAAAGCGAAAAGAAACTTGCCGCGATCATAATTCCCGCGGCCGTTCCCTGCATGACATTCAACGCCCTCGCATTGAATTTTCCGGATATAAAAACAAAAGCAGCGCCCAATGCGGTCATGAACCACGTAAATAAGGTTGCAAACAACGCCTGAAGCCACACGGGCTGCTGCATCAGCCACTCAATCATACTTTTCCTCCGTAAAAGCCCTTATTAGTATTGTATTCCGTCCGATACGGGTTTTGTGCGCCTACGCGCAGAGAAAAAGTCTTCAAAGAAATTGCATTCACAAATTTTTCGCCGATTTTATTAATCTTACGGGTGCAAAAAAGCCTCCGATTTCGGAGGCTTTTAAATACATATTAAGTATACAGTTAATTGAGGAAGCCCTGAATGACGGCGTCTTCCGCTTCCTGTTCGGTCAAGCCGAGACTCATCAGTTTCAAGAGCTGTTCTCCCGCGATCTTCCCGACAGCCGCTTCGTGCACGAGACTGGCCAGCGGACTGACTGCATCGATCTTCGGGGTCGAAATGATCCGCGCAGAATCGAGGACGATCCCGTCGCATTCCACATGCCCGAAGCACTCGTTTTTTCCGATCATGTCCGAACGGAAGGCCTGTTTGCTGTTCCCGCGGGCGACGCTGCGGCTGACAATATCCGCCCTGCTGTTCTTTCCGTTCAGCTTGACGCGAAAATCTGTAATCGCCTCTTCCTGCCCATCGGTCAGAATTTTCTCCTTGACGATCAGCTGCGCATTTTTTCCGACCGTCGCAAAAGTCTTTCTGTCCGTTGCCGTTACGCCGCCCAGCTGCGTCGCTTCCAGAATAAAACAAGCTCCTTCCTTCAAATAAATTTTTGTGACGGGGTCAAAAACCTTTTTGCCGGTACCGTCCCCGTTTGCGTAATGCCGTTCCACATAGCGGACTTTTGCATTCTTCGAAACATAAAACGTATGAATGCCGTCGTGTTCGGCATCTGAGCACGTCGCGTTGTGAATGCCGCAACCCGCCACGATCGTCACGTCTGCGTTTTCGCCGATGTAAAAATCGTTGTAGACCGTATCGCGGAAATCTCCGACCGTAAGAAGTACGGGAATATGCACCGACTTGTTTTTGACGTTCGGCTTTACGATGATATCGATCCCGTCTTTATCTGTTTTCGGAACGATCTCAATGTCGCTGTCCGACCTGCGCGCCAGCAATTTTCCGTTTTTGCGAATATTGAAACTTCCCTCCGGAATGCCGTGAAGATCGGCGATCGTTTCCAGAAGCTGTTCATCGGTTTTATCCATTTGCGTTCTCCTTTACATTCCGCCAGCAGAGAGACGGCTGTTTGGTGATTTTCGAAAACATCTCTTCTCTCTTTCCCGCACAGATGAGTTTGTCGTTATCAAACAAAACGATCTTGTCCGCCGTTTCCATGATCCTTTGCTGATGCGATACGATGATTACCGTTTTATCGTGCAGTTTTTCAAACACTTTGACGAGATCTTCAAAACTCCACAAGTCGATCCCCGCTTCCGGTTCGTCCAGCAAAAAGACTGCGCCGCCTTTGGCAATCGCCATCGCCAGTTCGATTCTCTTCAGCTCTCCGCCCGAAAGCGTTCCGTCGACGGCGCGGTCGATATAGTTGCGCGCACAAAGTCCGACCGAAGACAGGCATTCACACATGCCGTCCGTGTCCAGCTTCCTGCCGCAGGCAAGCTCCAAGAGTTTTTTTACGGTGATCCCCTTGAAACGGACGGGCTGCTGAAATGCGATCGTAAATCCGTTGCGCGCACGCTCGGTTATACTCATCTGCGTAATATCTTTCCCGTTAAAGCAAATCGTACCAGACGTCGGCTTTTCAAATCCCATTAAAATTTTGATCAGCGTCGATTTCCCGCTCCCGTTCGGCCCGGTAATTACGCTGATTTCTCCGCTCTCAAAGCTGAGATTCACGTTTTTCAGGATATCCTGTCTTTTTCCTGTCTGTTCGTCTTTCACGGAATAACAGACGTTTTTCAGTTCGAGCATACTCCACTCCTTCTTTCGGACAATTCGTCTTTAGTATCTGCGATTCAACTAGAATTATAAACAATCGGCAGCCCGCCGTCAAACGTTTCTGCGGGCTGCCGAAATATTTTTTCCCTTCAATATACCGTCAATTCTGTCTCCGTTCCGACGCAAACTTTAAACGCGCACTTCGCCGTGTTCACCCAATTCGTCTTTATGCGAATTCAGGATCGGATCGATCTCCTCTGAAATAAATTCCGTAACCTGATCTTCGCTGCGCCCGATAAAATTCCTTGCGTCGAGAATATCGTCCAGCTTATCCCATACCGCTCGGAACATCGGATCAGCCTTGATAAGTTCGATCAGATTATTCTCCTTTCCTTCCTGCTTGACGTTTTTGCCCGCTTCCATGGACAGCACGCGGATGCGCTCGTGCAGTTCCTGACGGTCTCCGCCCGCCTTGACGCATTCCATCATGATATTCTCCGTCGCCATAAAAGGAAGTTCTGCCGCAATGTGCTTGGCGATCACTTTATCATAGACAACCAGATTTTCCGAAATATTCAGATACAAATTCAGAATCGCATCGACAGACAAAAACGCCTGTGCGATGACAATACGCTTATTGGCACTGTCGTCCAGCGTCCGCTCAAACCACTGCGTGGACGCGGTCACGGCCGCATTTACAGGCAGGCTCAATACGTACCTTGCCAGAGAGCTCACGCGTTCGCTGCGCATGGGATTGCGCTTATACGCCATCGCCGAAGACCCGATCTGATGTTTTTCGAACGGCTCTTCCACCTCTTTCATGTGCTGCAGGAGACGTACGTCGTTGGAGAACCGATAAGCACTCTGCGCGATCTGCGACAAGACGCACAAAACATTATAATCAAACTTGCGCGGATACGTCTGCCCCGTCACACCGTACACTTTCGAGTACCCCATCTTCGCGACGACCCGTTTTTCCAGCTCCTTGACTTTCGCCGAATCCCCGTTGAACAAATCCAAAAAGCTCGCCTGCGTCCCCGTCGTACCTTTGACGCCGCGAAGTTTTACGGAATTTTTCAGATTCACCAGGTTGTAATAATCCATTTCCAGATCGGAAAGCCACAGCGTCGCGCGCTTTCCCACCGTCGTCAGCTGCGCAGGCTGCAAATGAGTGAACCCGAGCGTAGGAAGCCCTTTATATTTCAATGCAAACTTTTTCAGCTTGTCCATCACGTTCACAAGCTTTTTCATGACCATGTCGAGAGCGTTGTCGATAATGATCACTTCGGCATTATCCGTAACATAGCACGACGTCGCCCCGAGATGAATGATCGGCTTCGCACTCTTCGCCTGTTCGCCGAACGCCTTTACGTGCGCCATGACGTCATGCCGCACCTCGTTTTCAAATTTGCGCGCGACGTCATAATTGATGTCGTTGGCATATTTCTTCATCTCGGCAATCTGCTCGTCCGTAATATTCAGGCCAAGCTCCTTTTCCGCTTCCGCCAAAGCGATCCACAGTCTTCTCCAAAGACGGAACTTCTTATCGTCCGAAAAATTCTCGGCCATCTCTCTGCCGGCATACCTGCTCAGCAACGGGTTTTCGTATACGCTCGTATCTGCCATAATATACTCCAATTTCTATTCTTTCTAATGGCGCCGCTATGCGCCTTTTTTCTATCGTTTCGTGCTTTTCCGTCAAACAAAAAAGACAACGATTTTCGTTGCCCCTCTGCTTTGCATTATATGTCCATGCTTTCGAGCAAATCCTTTAAAGACTTGATTTCATCCATTGTAAGCGTGATTCCCTTGCCCATACGGTCATGCGCCGCATTCCACGTGCGAATGTCATAAACAGGTTCGCGGTCGCTCCAGCTTACAAGGTTCAGCTCCTTCGTCCAACCGTTGCCCGTCTCACCCAAAACTCCGAGTTTTTCCGTGATCTCATATTTCAGTTCCGCCATTTTCAGCCTCCGACTTCGATATTTATTTCATTATACCATCCGCACCCGCAAATGTAAAGAAAATCAGGGTTATTTTTTCCTTTTTCCTTTCCACTCCCTGCCTTCCGCATCGTAAATGCCGTCTATGCGGATCGTCGCAAAGTCGTGTATCTCCAAACACTTCCCGCAGTTATCACAAATTTTGTTCGGATCCAGATCACACGTCTCACACTCCATACAACCGATACAGTCCCGATCGTACAAAACACATTTTTGCGTCTCCATACAACCCTCCTTGCAGTATTATACCATATTATTTTTTATTTATCAAATAATTGTTAGAACATTTGTTTGCTATTCTTGATTTTTTATGTTATAATAAAGAAAAAAGGGGTGTCGGAATATGTCGAAACAAACAAGGGTAAAAATGCGCGCGGTTTTAAATTATATCAACGAATACAACGCGGAAAACGGTTATGCGCCGTCCATACGTGAAATCTGTTCTCAACTGCAAATCAAGTCCACGGCTTCGGTCTATATGTATCTGCAAAAGTTGAAAGAAGAAGGCTACTTAAGCAGGACGCCGAACAGAAACCGTGCTTTAAGTTTCAAGAAAAGCAGTTCCGTCAATATTCCGCTGATCGGTACCGTCACCGCTGGTCAGCCGATTTTCGCCTATGAAAATTACGAGGATTTTTATTCGGTCCCTGCGGGAAGTTTCCCTGGCACCGATCTCTTCATGCTGAAAGTCCAGGGCACGAGCATGATCGATGCAGGAATCCTCGACGGCGATAAGATCGTCGTCCGCAAACAGGACACCGCAGAAAACGGCGACATCGTCGTCGCTCTGATCGATGACAGCGCGACCGTCAAACGTTTCTATAAGAAAGACGATCATTTTGTGCTCCACCCCGAAAACGAAACGATGGAAGATATCATCGTCGACAACGTCGCCATTCTCGGCAAAGTCGTGGGACTTATCCGTTCCTTTTAAAGATTCTGTTTTAGTACGATTCGGTTTTTCATAAATCCAAAGAGGCCGCACCCCATGAAAAATTTCACGGGGTGCGGCCTCTTTTCGCCTGAACGGAAAACGGGATCCGCCGCAAACTCTGTCCGACTACGCTGTCGTCTCCCATAACATCCAAACCGTTCGAGTCTTAACGCCCGCCCTTCGATTTGGTACAGGACGCTGTCATAAGCGTTTCGTAATTGGAAATTTTAAAATCGAGCCTTTCCAAGGACTTCTTTAATTCCTCTATATGCCGAACCAGGCGCTCACGCTGTCCGATCAGGATCTGCTTTCTTTGCCCGAGCGTGGCTTCGCCCTGTTGGGCCAGCATGACATATTCGCTCAGCGCCTCCACCGACAATCCCGCTCCGCGCATACATTTGATAAATTCTACCCATCGGCAATCTTCTTCCGTATAATCGCGTATACCGCCCTGCGTCCTGTTTACGGGCGGCAGCAGCCCGACCCTCTCGTAATAGCGAAGCGTATCCGCGCTGATTTCATACGTTTTAGCGACATCCGCAATCGTCATCTTACTTTTCTCCTTCGAAGAGCCCGACCACTTTTTTCAAATAGGCTGTGATCGGCAAATGCTGCGGGCAGCTCTTTTCGCACTTCCTGCAGCCGATGCAATCGCTCGCTTTCCCGTAACCCCGGGCAATCAGGTCTTTATACTCTTTCGTCCCGTTTTTGCTCTCTTTGCTCTTGTTATACAGAGAAAAATACTCGGGGATCGCAATGTGCTTGGGACACCCTTCCGTGCAATAGCGGCACGCCGTACACGGAATGGAGACATTGCCACGCAAAACAGCCGCCGCTCGCTCCGTCATGCGGATCTCGTCTGCCGTAAGGGGGACAAAGTCTTTCATAAAGGAAGTATTGTCCTGCATCTGCCGTAAATTAGACATGCCGCTCAACACCATAAAGACGCCAGGCAGACTCGCCGCAAAACGGATCGCCCAGGAAGCAACCGACCAATCCGGATGCGCACTGCGGTACATGGCTTCTATTTCGGCAGGTACCTCGGCAAGGCGCCCGCCCTTGACGGGTTCCATAACGATGACGGGTTTTCCGTGCCTTCGTGCCGTTTCATAACACAAACGGGACTGCACGTTCGCATCCTCCCAATCCAGGTAATTGATCTGCAGCTGAACGAATTCCATTTCCGGATGCTCGGTCAGAATTTTGTCGAGCATTTCGGCCGAATCATGGAAAGAAAAGCCGACTTTCTTTACTAGACCTTTACGTTTTAAATCGGCAACAAAATCGAAACAATTCAACCGCAAAGCCGTCTCGTAATTATTTTTGTCCAACGCATGAAGAAGATAATAATCGAAGTATCCGGAACCCGTTCTTTCCAGTTGCTCGGAGAAGATGCGCGGAACATCTTCTTTACTTTTTAAAAGCATCGTAGGAAGCTTGCTCGCCACCGTGTACTCCGAACGCTCGTGTCTCTCCGTCAGAACTTTTCTGACCGCTTTCTCGCTTGCGCCGTTATGATACATGTAAGCCGTATCAAAATATGTAAAGCCGTCCGCCAGAAAGCCGTCTGCCATTTCCTCCAATTCTTCGAAACAGATGGACGTCGGATCGTCCGCATCCCGAAGGGGCAGACGCATCAAGCCAAACCCGAGTTTTTTCATATTTACCTCCCTCACGAACCGTATACGGCCGCATTTAAAATTTCATATGCCGTGTCGGGATCGTCCGCATCCCCGACCGCCTTTTCCATCGGGCATATGCCGTCCCCCTTTCTGTTTATAATTTTTTTTACGTACAATCCGAAAGAATACGGAATCTTATTTTCCGTCAATACTTTTCCGGCCGCTTCGCTGAGCACCGATCCGTATACGGCGGCCGCTTTCATTTTAATAAACAACAGGGCGGCGGCTTTCCCCACAATCTTGTCCGCAACAAAAAAGCCAGAATAATCGGTTTTAGAATTGAGAATCTCCAAGAGCGGCCGAATGCCGCTGCCTTCATATGGCACCAGCTTGTCACCCTTGCAAAAAACTACGCTCGCCCCTGACTTTAATGTGCGAATCGCCCGTTCCATGTCACACATAGTACTCTTTTAACCCCTTAAAACGGTAAAATAAAGCGGGAACCAGGCAAAGCTGCATGATCATTCCTGGAAGCCCCGTGACAAAAGACGACGCGACAGCTGCCACGCTCATTGTACTTTCGGGCAAGAGCATTCCGATCAGAAATGCAACAATAAGTTTTACTATGCGTCCCGACAGCTGCGCAGAAAACAAAGTCAGAATCGTCGGGATCTTTTTCCTTGCAAGTACCCCGCCCGCAATTCCGTACACTGCCAATTCAACGCACATTAAAAACAGCTGCGAAACCGCCGGCATTCCCGTCAGACAATAACTTACGATCGGCGCAGACACCCCGATCATGCCTCCCGCGATCGGCCCCAAAATCAACCCCGACAACAGCACCGCAAAATGCATCGGCAAAATGATCGTGCCCAACGCATTTCCTGTACCGCTCCAGCGACCCAACAGATGAACAATCTGCGGAAGCAGAACCGCCTCCGCAATCAACACGGCGGCCGTCATAAACCGAAACCCCACTCCGCTTCTTTTTATCAGACTCTTTTCTATAAGAACCTCCCGATTTTGCTTATTAACTACATATAGAATAATACTTGAAGTTCACTCAAAGTCAAGTATTTTTCGGCAATTTCTGCCCGATAAATTTATTTATCGGCTTTTTTAAAAAAACAGCTTATTTTAGTTGCAAAAACGTTTCTTTTATATTATAATTATAAAGATGTTATTCGCCGCTGTGGTGAAATTGGCAGACGCGCTGGACTCAAAATCCAGTGGTAGCGATACCGTGTCGGTTCGAGTCCGACCAGCGGCACCAACGAACAAATGACATATCCGAACGGATATGTCATTTGCGAATCATCGGCTTTATCGTAAAAACTCTCTGCAATCAACGCGTTTCAGTATTTTGCGATATAATTCGAAAGCACGGGTATGCTACCGATAAATCCGCACTAAGAGCTGTCGAAATAAATAACCGAGCTGTTATTTCCCTTTTGTTTTTCGGGTAAACTTCATATGCTGATATGGCTCAGCAGGTAGAGCACGTCCTTGGTAAGGAATATCGGGGCGGAAAACGGGGTACGCCGAAGCCCCTCAAAATTCGGCAAAAACTTCATTCGCTGATATGGCTCAGTAGGTAGAGCACGTCCTTGGTAAGGACGAGGTCGCGGGTTCAAATCCCGCTATCAGCTCCAAAAAAACCACCAGATTTGGTGGTTTTTTCTTTATATTATCGCTAAATATGGGGTTTCAAGGAAAAGGTCACAGGTACAACTGCATACAATCAGGTACAATTGCAAACTTTTTGAGCGCAAATTGTGAGGTAGAGTTATTCCCTGATTGTCTTTCTGTCCGAAGCGCTCTGATCCCGGCTTTTTTACATACGTCGTCGAAAGGCCTATTGCGTCATACGGCACGAACCTGATATATGCCGCGTTCGTCGAATCGCCCGACTGCACCGTATCCGCTCCGCCGTACAATGTTCCCGTAGGTTTTGTCTTATCGAGCGTGATCGTTACCGTTGTGGAAGCATTTCCGCTCAGATCCTTGCAATAAAAGGAATACGTCCCTTCGGTGGCGAGCTGTGTGCCGCTCGCGTATGCCGTATAGACGGAACTTCCGGGCATCTTCACATAGCAATCCGCAATGCCCGATCCGCTGTCGCTCGCCACATACCTGATATAGTCCGCATTCGTATATGCGCCGCTCGGCTTGGATACCATGCCGCCGTACAGCGTGCCCGCGGGAGTGCCCGTGTCGAGATAGACCTTATACTCGTCCGATACGTTCCCCGCCTTATCGGTCGCACGGAAAGAATACCACCCGTTCGTGCCTGTTATGTTTGTTCCCGAAGAATAACTTGCTTGAATAGACCGAGCCGTTACGCAAAAGCTGA
The DNA here is from genome assembly GCA_944368925.1 of uncultured Clostridia bacterium. Taxonomy (GTDB): domain Bacteria; phylum Bacillota; class Clostridia; order Christensenellales; family Borkfalkiaceae; genus Borkfalkia. The sequence goes on from CALVXG010000009.1 coordinate 87,267, forward strand.
AACGTCATGTGTGCGCTTACTGCGCTCGGCTCTACCGTGATGTGGTACGTCGACCAGTCAAGCACGCTGCCCTGCGACAGCGTACCCGAACCGCTACTGCTCGAGCCGTACATATAGACCTTGAAATTGCTCGGACAGCCTGTCGTGACCGATGTTTCGTTTGTTGTCCTGCCGCTCGTCAGATACTTCGGCGTCGTATATAGGCTTTTCCGCCATATCCGAAAAGGTGATCTCGTTCGCGGACGTGAGCGAGCACAGCGAAAGGTCGGCAAAGATATTGAGCTTGTCGAACATGGTGGAAAGGTAGCTGCCGCGCGTCTTGTCCGCGGAATCGAGCACCTGTTTGGAAAGCGACAACGCCTTCGAGAGCGGGCCGCGGTTCTGAAAGTACCGCATGAGTTCCGCGCAGTCGTCCTTCGAGATATTTGGCTCGTGCGTATTGTGGACTACAACCCATTCGCTTTCGTCTTTCTTATACCGCTTATGGTTTTTATATGAAACAGAACTCCAGCGTTGCTGCGCCATATGCCCTAAATAAGTAGGATTGTTTAAGATGCTGTTCACGGCGCAGAAAGACCACAAGCCCATGTTTTCTTTACGCCCCACGATCCCGTACTTTTCCATACTGTAACGGCTGGGATTTAATATCCCTTCGGCATTCAGGATATCCGCTATCTTATGCGGGCTTAAACCGCTTGCTCGCATTTCAAATATCCTTTTCACGACTGCGGCGGCTTCTTCGTCAATTATCGGCGTTTTCTTTTCGGTATCGCTTTTCACATACCCGTAAGGCGCTTTCCTCGCATGATACTTTCCCTCCCGGGCATTCGCCTTTAACACTGTTCTGATCTTCTTGCTGGTATTGGCGGCGTGCCATTCGTTAAACACGTTCATGATGGGCATCATTTCCATTGCGCCGCTGTCACGGTTTTCCGTATCCACGTTATCTTGGATAGCGATAAACCGTATCCCGAAAGCGGGGAATACATAGTCCACGTATTGCCCGACTTCGATATAGTTCCTGCCGAACCTCGAAAGGTCTTTTACAATGATGGTATTGATAACTCCCGTCTTTGCGTCGTCCAACAATCTTTGGACTTCCGATCTGTCGAACGTCGTACCCGATACGCCGTCGTCGATATATTCGCCGTGGATTTCAAAGCCATGTTCTTCGGCATACTTTCGGAGCATCGTCCTTTGGTTGTCTATGGATACCGATTCGCCCTGACGTTCGTCCTCTTGGGAAAGCCTGTAATAAAGACCTGCTATGTAGTGTTTCTGTTTCATACGTCACCTCGCTGCTTTATTGGCTTGATTCACCGCAAGCCGTTCCATCGTCCGCTCGAAATCCTTGCCGCCTTTGAAGTACCTGCGGACATAATAAGACTTTCCCCCAACGGTTTTCCGTTTGCTTACGGACGGAGCAAAGAGATAGCAATTCTTTTCGTATTCCTCAACGCTACTGTATATATTTTTCATTCTGTTTTCCTCCTTTCGATTTTTTCTGTCTTTCGACGGAGAAAAAACAAACGGAAACGCAAAATCTTTCCCTTATCCGTTCTGTTAATTACTTTCCGTCAAGGGGTGCCGAAGGCAATGCACTTTACCCTTGACGGGAAGGGCGTTTCCGTTTACACTCTCCGTCCGAAAGACAAAAGATTAGTTTGCCTTCGGCATTTTCTCGATCACTTCCGGGCTGACCGTACCCATGATTTCGCCGTCCGATATACAGGTGAAGTTATCTGCAAGGATATACTTGAAACCGTGTTCCTCGTCTCCCGTTTTGCAGAGTATATCCTCGTCCAGAACATCCGAAACGACATAAGTTTTCAATCCTCTCGAATAGACGATTTTTTCATCGTTCTTGCTGATGTATTTGAGCATATACTTAATGCTGTCCGCGACCTCATAGGCGTTATTGACCGCCGAAAAATCGCTCCGCCCGAAACGCTCGTTAAAAAAACTGTTCTGTATGCTCTTTTCCCGTCTGTGTCGTTTGGTGCTGTAATCCTCATGTTCTTCCAGCTCGCCCGGCATCTGTCCTTCCGGTATGTAAGTAAGCGCGTGAAAGTGTAACCTTTCTCCCAACTCTCCGCGTTCCCATGCGCCCATATACCGCCATTCACGACGGGAAGAGAGGTGATAGAGCGTATTCATAAGCGATGAGCGGAAAGTCTCTTCCGTATGCTTTTGGGAATCGAAAGTATACGTGCAAAAGAAATTCCATCGGTTGGTGTAGCCGCGCCGTATCATGCGCTTATACCGCTCCCAGCGGTTGCGGCTCAGCCTGTTGAAGTGTTCTTCCACGAACTGTTCCGCTTCGTCCTCGTCCTTGAA
>CALVXG010000010.1 GCA_944368925.1 uncultured Clostridia bacterium
GCGACGGGAATCGAACCCACGACCTCCAGGGCCACAATCTGGCGCTCTAACCAACTGAGCTACACCCGCCATAAAATTTGGCGCGCCTGAAGAGATTCGAACTCCCGACCCACGGCTTAGAAGGCCGTTGCTCTATCCTGCTGAGCTACAGGCGCATACGTTGTTTGCTCGTCTCTTCGCTTTTGCGTTTTTGGAGCGGGTGATGGGAATCGGACCCACGCAGCCAGCTTGGAAGGCTGGAATTCTACCATTGAACTACACCCGCGATTCACAACGCTAAAAGATTATACCAAATACACGGCCATATGTCAAACATTTTTCGCCTTTTTTTTCGAACATTTTTAAATTTTTACCGTATTTTTCCCGCACAGGCGCTCTCCCGCTTTTCAGTGGATTTCTACGATCGTCGCCACTGCTTTTTTCTTCTCGATCACGAGATAACAATAGCTCTGCCTGGGCGAAAAACGCGTCATGCAGCCGGGGTTTATCACCAGCACGCCGTCCTCTTCGTGCACGTCCGCCACGTGCGTGTGGCCGTAAAGCGCTATGTCGCACCCGCGCTCTTTCGCCGCCTGCACGAGCCGCTCCGTGCCGCTCTTCACCCCGTAGTGATGCCCGTGGCACATGAACAGCCGCCGCCCTTCCGCCTGCAGCACCAGCTCGCCCGGGATGCCGCCGAAAAAATCATTGTTGCCTGCCACCACATACGTCTTTTGCGGGTATTCCCGCAGCAATCCGTTCGCGTCCGACGCCAGATCGCCCAAATGAATTATATAGTCGCTCTCCGCCAGAACCGTCGCGATTTTATCCAGCGGCTGCAGGTTGCGGTGCGTGTCCGACAAAATCACCAAAGTCTTCACAGTCCCAACTCCCCGATCTTCCGCGAAAGCTCCCTTAGCGCCTTTCCGCGGTGCGATACGCTGTTTTTCTCCTCCGCCGTCGCCGTTCCGAAACTCTTTTTCAGCTCCTCGCTCCAAAAGAGAGGATCGTACCCGAATCCGCCCGTTCCTTCCTCGGCGAACAAAATCTTGCCGTACGTCCTGCCCGACGCCGTAACCGCCCTGCCGTCCGCAAGGCACAGCGCCACACAGCTTTCAAAATGCGCGCCGCGCAAATTTTCGGGTACGTCTTTCATTTTTTCAAGCAAAAGACGATTGTTGGCGGCATCGTCTCCGTGCCTTCCGCAAAAACGGGCACTGTATACACCCGGCGCCCCGTTCAGCGCGTCCACGCACAGCCCCGAATCGTCCGCCAACGCCGCACAATGTAATTTTTCGCTCACGGCACGCGCCTTGATCAGCGCGTTCTCCTCAAACGTCGAACCCGTCTCTTCGATCTCGTCCGTAAACCCCGTTTCCGCCATGGGAAGGATCGTATGCCCTTGAAAAATCTGCGCGATCTCGCGCAGTTTGGCCTTGTTCCCGCTCGCCACAACAATCTTCATCTTTGTCTCCGTTACGGCAGGATATGCCCCGCCGCCAAATAGATTTCATACCACTCTTCCCGCGTAATGGTCACGTCCGCACCCACCGCGATCTCTTTTAAATGCGCCGTCTTCACCGTGCCCGTCACCACCTGCGCCTTCACCGGGTGCCGCAAGATCCACGCCGCAACCGCAGCCGCTTTCCCGATACCGTACTTTTGCCCGATTTTTTCGAGTACGTCATTCAGTTTTTTGAACTTTTCGTTCCCGAGAAAGACCCCTTCGAAAAAGCCGAAACGGAAAGGAGACCATACCTGCAGCACCATTTCTTTCAATCTTAAATAGTCGAGAATGTGTCCGTCGCGCGAAACCGCGCCCTCCGTCTCCATGTTCGTCTCAAACCCGCAGGAGATCATGCCCGCGTGCGCAGGCGAAAATTGCAGCTGATCCGCAAAAAGCCTCTGCCCTACCGCGCTTTTGAGAAGCTCGATCTGATACGGATTCATGTTCGACACGCCGAACATCCTTACTTTCCCCGCGCGTTCAAGTTCGTCAAACGCTTCCGCCACTTCTTCCAGCTCCATCAGCGCATCCGGTCGGTGCAAAAGCAAACTGTCTACATAATCCGTGCGCAGACGCTTCAAAGACCCGTCCACCGCTTCGAGAATGTGCTTTTTGGAAAAATCATACATCTTGCCGGATACGATCCCGCATTTGGTCTGCAAGATAAGTTTCTCTCTGGGAATTTTCAAGGCATGCACCGCTTCGCCAAACGCGCTTTCGCACGCTCCGCCGCCGTAAATATCCGCGTGATCATAAAAATTCAATCCGCGTTCATATGCCTTTCCGATAAATTGCTCACAGCTTTTTTTATCCAACTGGCTCAGCGCCATACAGCCGACTGCGATGACCGGCAAAGCCCGATCCCCCGTTTTTACAAAACGCATCTGCACTCTTCTCCGTTTTTTGTTTATTATACTACAGAATATAACTTTTTTCAAGGCTTTGCGTTCCGATACGGCTTATACACACGATTTTTTCTCGTACCCCTGCCGCTGTATGGCTTTCCGACCGCCTTTCTGTAAATAATTTGCTCAATCCGGCGCATAACCGATGAAACCGCGTCGCGAAAATTCTTTTCGCGACGCGGTTTCATCTCTGCATCCAAAAAAGTCTGAACGGCTGACAGCGGCGGGAATTTCCGCCGCTGTCAGCCGATACTTATCGTACCGTTTGATGTATGAACGAATCCGACCAAACAATCATGCCGCTACTTTTTCCGTAACGATGACCTGACCGCATTCTTCGCAGTAATACCCCGTATACTGCCAGCCTTCATAGACCCACGTATATACGCGATCGCTCGGCGTATGCGCCATCAGTTCCGTCACAACTTCTTTCACATACGTGTAAACCGTATTGCCTTCCGCGTCTTTGATTTCCAGCGTATAACGCGTCAGCCCTTCCGTCGCGCACGTCGCTTCCGATACGACCTGTACCGTATACCCGTTCGCTTCACCGAGAACCGGCAGCACGTATTCGATCGTACCCTGGCAATTTCCGCACGTCGCCACAAGTTTGCCTTCACTCTCCGCCGTCGGCTCCTGCGCGACCGCATACGTATAGCTATGCCCCAATGCAGGCATCGTCATGATCACTTCTTCGTGGCCGCAGACAGAGCAGACTTTATAAACCTTTCCGTCCGCTTCGCAGGTCGCGGGAACCGTGATCTCGTCACCGTAACTGTGATTTCCCGTAATCTCTACCAGATATTCCTTCCCGCAATCTGCGCAGGTAAAGTATCCGTACCCGTGTTCCAGACAGCTCGCAGGCGTATTGGCAAACATCCTGTCAACATCGTCTACCGTGTAAACCACAGACCCGTCCGTATAGATCTTCGTTCCGTCACCGTTTACATGATACGGCGTAACAGGCAGAATCTCCGCAGTTACACTGCCTTCTTCCTGCTCCTCCCCGTTTACCGTGTAGACATAGTGGTAAATCACTTTGCCTTCCGTCTCGCACGTAGGTTCGATCCTTTCGATTTCATAAGAATCCGCCGCAAGATCCTACGATGAAAAAAATGCCGCATTCATAAACTCAAACGAGACCGGGAAATACATGACAACCGGTCAGCAGACAATCGCGGGAAAAGTTTGAACAGGCTAACGCGGACGGTCGCGAAATACAGTCAGGCAGACAAGACAGACAAGGTCAATCGCGGAATACAGTCGGGCAGACAAGAACTTCCACGGTAAAAGCTAAACAGACAAGCGCGGACGATTGGCATTTTGCATACGCGCTCATTTGAACAATATAATGCACTACAGGATATTGATTCGGGCATGCCATCGCCCCGAAAACGCCATTGCAATTAAACTGATTGGGTTTGAAATACTCCGAAAGGAATTACTTTTTATAAATTAGGAGGAGCGAAATCATGGAAGTTTTGGAAAAAATCGATTCCCTGCGCAAAGAGCGCGGATGGTCGATCAACAATCTGGCAATGGAAGCCATGCTCACACAATCTACTCTGAACAACCTTTACGTGCGAAAAGCAGAGCCCAAATTATCCACACTGCGGGCGATCTGCAACGCATTCGGCATTACGCTCGCAGAGTTTTTTTCGGACGAAGAAAACCAAAACAAAAAATTTGCAGACGAAGGCGAACTGATTGCGAGAGTTACCGCACTCAACGACAGACAGAAAAAAGGATTGCTTCAATTTCTGAGAACACTGAAATAATCATTTGGGCAAAAAAATCATACCGTTGACAATCCGTACTCAAATATGGTATGATGAACACAGCTGCCACACGGCAGAAATTGGCTGCAGACGGAATTTTTGCAAACGGTATGCAAGAATCCGAACAAATCTCTGCAGCTTACGGAGAAATATGAATAAAACAGTTTTGCGCATCGAACATCTTACCAAGACTTACGCAAAAACCAAGCGCGCCGTGGACGATCTTTCCCTGGATGTATGTGCGGGGGATATTTACGGATTTATCGGACAGAACGGCGCGGGAAAAACAACAACCCTGCGCGCGGTGACAGGCATTCTGCCCTTTGATTCAGGCAGGATCGAAATTGACGGAATTTCCGTTCAGGACGATCCCGTCGCCTGCAAATCAATGATTGCCTATATTCCCGACAATCCGGATCTGTACGATTACCTTACGGGCATACAATATCTCAATTACATCGGCGATATATTCGGCGTCGAAAAAGAAATCCGACGTGAACGTATCGAAAAATACGCGGAAATGTTCCGCATCAAAGGCGATCTCGGTTCTTTGATCGGCGCTTACTCTCACGGCATGAAACAAAAACTTGCTATCATAAGCGCACTTCTGCACGCGCCGAAGCTCATGATCCTCGACGAACCGTTTGTCGGTCTGGATCCCGAAGCCGCCTTCAAAATCAAGCAGGTTTTCCGCGAAATGTGCGAAAACGGAAGCGCCATCTTTTTCTCGACCCACGTTCTGGACGTCGCGGAAAAATTGTGCAATAAAATTGCGATCATTAAAAACGGCAAACTTATCGCCTGCGGCGACATTGAAAGTGTTCGCGGCAACGAAAGCCTGGAAGACGTGTTCATGGAGGTACTCGAAAGCCATGAAAAATAAATGGCTGCCGATGACCAAAATCCAGCTCATGGGTTTGTTCGGCATCAATAAGGCAAAAAATTCCGCCGACCCTGCAATAAAACGCAAAACAGCCGGCGGGCTTGCCGCTCTCGCAATCGTCGGAGCCGTCATGATTTTTTATATCGTCCTGATCGCCGTTTCTTTCTGCAAACAAGGCATCGGACAGCATCTCCCTGCTTTGACGATCGCGCTGACCTCCCTCATTACTTTGCTCTTTTCTCTGCTGTACGGCTGCTCTTCCCTGTTCGCCATGAAAGATTACGATCTGGTCATGAGTATGCCCGTTACAAAGCGCGATATCCTGATCAGCCGACTGCTCTGCTCGTACATTGCAAACCTCGCGTTTGCGCTCGGTGTCACCCTGCCCTGCCTCGTCGTTCTCTTCGCCATGGACGGGTTTTCCGCCGCCGTTCTCGCCGTGACGCTCGTCGGCGCCGTCTTCGCGCCGCTCGTACCCATGGCCATCGCAACCTTGATCAGCGCTTTGCTCACCGCCCTTACGGCAGGTTTCAAATATAAAAATTTACTGCAAAGCCTGCTCGGCATCATCGTGTTTGCGGGTGCCATGGTTGCCAGCTTTTCCATTTCTTTCAGCGCAAACGCCGAACAGCAAATCGACATGAACGCCATGTTCCGCCTGCTCGTAATGAATATCTACCCGCCCGCTTTGCTCATCGAAATGACGCTGGACGGCGCAATTTGGGCGATTTTTGTATTCATCGGAGCTTCCGCACTGATCGCCGCGCTGTTTATCCTCATCCTGTCGCTGGGCTATCGGAAAATTCACGACGCATTGACCGCAAAGAGCGCAGGTTCCAAGTACAACGCCGAAAAAATACGCGCTTCGTCCGCTTTTGCCGCCCTCGTCAGACGCGAATTCAAGCGGCTGTTTACCTGCTCCGCCTACCTTTTGAACAGCTTGTCCGGCACCCTTTTGCTGCTGGTCGCCGGCATCGCGCTCCTGTTTGTTGACGTCCCGTCCGCTCTCGCGCAGATGCAGCTGCTGACCGATCAGACGGCGCGCCTGGTCTATGCGGGGTTCGGAATTCTGATTTTCTGCGCGGGCATGAGCTGTCCTTCCGCTTCCGCGCTGTCCCTCGAAGGCAGCAGCCGCGGCCAGCTCTTCGTTCTGCCCCTCTCCGCAAGAAAAATTCTGGCCGCCAAAGCCATGCCCGGATTTTTGATCAATACGGCCGCGGGCTGGTTTACTTCCGTCATTTTTGCCGTTAAAATCGGCGCGGGCCCTCTCGGTTGGATTACTTTGCTTGTCAGCGTTCCGCTGTTTTGCGCTTTCAGCGCACTCTTCGGCAGTTTTCTGAACGTGAAATTCCCGAAATACGACTGGACAAACGAAATACAGGCCGTCAAACAGAGCATTCCCGTCATGATCGCCGTGTTCGGGAGCATGGTGCTCGGCTTCGCCGTCATCCTGCTCGGACTGTTCCTCGGCTTTTGGATCGTCCTCGCGGCAGATATTCTCTGCATCGTCTGCTCCGCCGCCTTCTGGCTGCACTTCAAACGCGTAAAACTTTTCGTTTAAAAATCTTGCGGCCGCCCTTTGCAGATTTTTGCGGCTTGCCGCTTTTTGAAAAGGAGGGAGCCTCCCGCAACATGTTGCGGGAGGCTCCCTCCTTTTTCATTCATTTTTCCCGAAAAACGCGCAATTTCGGGAAAATTCGGTTTTTACTTTTTATACGCGGAACGCCCAGTTCCCGTTTTCAAAAATCGGGAAACGCGCACCTGTGTCCGTGACGCCCGTGATCGCAAGATCGTCGTTGCCGATCATGAAATCTACATGGATCATCGAATCGTTGATCCCCATGGCGTGCATTTCCTCTTCGCTGCGGTTTTCGTACCCGCGCACGCAGTTGGTAAAGCCCCTGCCGAGCGCCAAATGGCACGCCGCGTTTTCATCGAAAAGCGTATTGTAAAACAAAATGCCCGTATCGTTGATCGGAGAATGGAAAGGCACGAGCGCACATTCGCCCAGATACGCCGCCCCTTCGTCCATGGAAATCATCTTTTTCAGAACCGCTCCGCCCTGCGCGGCATGCACCTCCGTCGCCTTTCCGTTTTCAAAGCGCACGGAAAAATTGCGGATCAGCTGCCCCTGGTAGGAAAGCGGTTTCGTGGAATACACGATCCCTTCCGCCTCTCCGCGGCGAGGACTCGTAAAGCACTCCTCACTCGGTATGTTCGGGTTGAACTCCACGCCCGAAAGCGTCTTTTCACTGCCCGCCGCAAACAGTCCCTCTTTCATAAGCCCGACCCGAAGATTCGTACCGTTGGCACTCTTATATTCCAAAGACGTCAGTCCCAATCCGTTCAGATATGCACAGCGCGCCTGCAGCATCCTGTTATGTTCCTGCCAGTTCGCAATCGGATTCCCCTCGTACGCGCGCGACGAAACGAGGATCGCCTTCCACAATTTTTCTTCCGCCGCCGTCGCGGGCGTCTTTGGATATACTTTCTTCGCCCACGCCTTCCCCGGCACGGCCGCTATACACCATTGGTATTTGTTCTCCATCTTGTCGCGGTACGGCTTGATGATCTTCTGCCGCGCCTGCATCGCCCGCGCGTACTTTTCGCCGTCGATCCCGTTCAAACCGTCGGGATCTTCGCTTTCCAGATACAGCCGCGCCGGAAGCTCGCGTACCTGGCAGCGCAGTTTTTCCTCCTGCCAGCCCTGCACTTCGCCCAGTACCTCTTCGCTCTTGAATTCCGCGCCCAGCCGCGCGATCGGCTGGTGCGTCCACTCCACGCGTACTTTCGATGCCCCCGCGCGGTAACATTCCTCCGCACAATAGGTCACAAATTCCGGTTGATCCAACTCCGCCACGATCACGACTTCCTGCCCGTCCTGCACGTTCAAGCCCATCCGCGCGAGCAGTTTCGCATAATTTTTCAGTACCGTTTTCTGCATTTTCTCTCTCCTCAGCGCAATGCCTTGCTCCACGTTCCGTTCTCAAAAACAGGGATACGTTCCCCCGTTTTCGTGACGCCGATGATCTCCAGATCTTCCGCGCCGATCATAAAATCCACATGAATGGACGAATCGTTCACGCCCATATCCGCAAAGTCCGACTTCTCGTATTTTTCAAACCCGACGATCGTGTTGGAATACCCTCTGCCGAGCGCCAGATGACAGCACGCGTTTTCGTCGAACAGCGTGTTGTAAAAGAGCCTGCCCGTCTGGTTGATCGGCGATTCGAACGGCACCAGCGCGCATTCGCCCAAGTACGCCGCACCTTCGTCCATCGCAATGATCTTTTCCAGGAGCGATGCGTTCTTCTCCGCGCCGCATTCCACCGCTTTTCCGCCTTCAAAGCGCAGCCAGAAATTTTCGATCAGCTCCCCGCCGTACGAGAGCGGCTTCACCGCGTACACGATGCCTTCCGCTTTCCCTCTTTGCGGCGTCGTAAAACATTCCTCCGTCGGAATGTTCGGATTGAAATGCTTTCCGTCTACCGTGCTCTTCCTGCCCGATATGAACTGCGCCTGCGGTATCAGCCCGACTTTCAGACGCGTGCCGTTGCTGCTCCAATATTCCAGGCTCTCCAGCTCCAGCGCGTTGAGTTTGTCACACTTGTCCTTCAGCTTACGGTTGTGCCACATCCAGTCGGTCAAGGGATCTTTCCCGTCCGCGCGCGACGTTTCCAAAATCAGCTCCCAAAGCCGCTCCACCGCCGTGTTCGCACGCTCGTCCGGGAACATCTTCTTCGCCCAGCCGACCGAAGGCACCGCCGCCACACACCACTGGTATCGGTTGGTCATCGCATCCTGGTACGGCTTTAAGATCGCATTGCGCGCCATCGACGCAAGCGTCAGCTTCTCCCTGTCCGCACCCTTCATTCCGTCTGGGTCCGCCGAAAGTATCTTAATGGTGACGGGCAGCTGCTCCGACCGCTCGCGGAATTTCTCTTCCTCCCACGTGGGCACGTTCCCAAGCTCGCGCACACTCTCAAAACGGCTCGCCAACTTTTCCAAAGGCTGGTACTGCCACTCTACCATGACTTCCGATGCGCCCGCCCGATAACACTCTTCCACCAGCACCGTGATAAACTCCGGCTGGTCCAGCTGCGCCATGATCACCACGCGCTGCCCTTTCTGAATACTCGCTCCCGTACGGGCAATCAGCTTCGCATAATTGCGGATCAATGTCTTTTTCATTCCTCTTGCCTTCTTCGTTTTTTTCTTTTCTATCATACACTTTTTATGAAAAAATGTCAATTCGCTTTCCCCATTCCTTCACTCTTCCCCGCAAACAGTTTGACATTTTTCTTTTTTCGCTCCATAATAATAGTATGAAAATTTTACCGCCGATCTTAAAAAACTGCACAGAAATTTCCGATACCAAAATTTTGTATTCTGCCTGCGAAAAAGAAGAGCGGATAGAAAATCTGGTGATAAATTCTGCAGACCTTTCCGGCACAGCTTTGCCGAGGGCTGAATTTTCCTGCGTAAAATTCAGCGGATGCCGTTTCGGCGAAGCGAATTTCAAAGGCGCGGATTTTTGCGACGTTCTGTTTGAATCCTGCGACTTTTCCAATGCAGATTTCAGCAATTCCTCTTTCCGCCGCACGATCTGGCGAGACAGCAAAGGTGTCGGAGCCGATTTTTCCGAATGTTCCTTCCGCGACACGGTCTTTGAAAGCGACGTACTCTCTTACGCAAACTTCAATCGTACAAAGCTGCGATCTTTTTCCTTTGAAAGCTGTAATCTTTCCTGCGCGGATCTTGCGGAATGCATCTTAAAAGACGCCGTCTTTTCCAAAACCAAGTTTATTCGTGCAAACCTTACCGGAACCGCACTGAAAGGAATGGATCTTTCCGACTGCGATCTCAGCGCAATCACCATTTCTTCCTCACTCTTTGAACTGCGGGGCGCAACCATTTGTCTCTTACAGGGAGAAGCCTTTCTGCGCGCACTCGGCATAAACATAAAAAATTTGTGAGAATTTTCAGATTTACCAACAATCTGATATATTAAATTGTTAATAGAATGAAGAGATTATGAAAAATTCTGCCCTTGACAAACACATAGACTCTCTTCGCGCGGGTGATATGCGCGCGTTTGACGCTGTCTATGAACAGACAAACCGACCCGTGTACTTTGCGATCCTGTATATTGTGCGGGACAAAATGTATGCCGAAGACCTCCTGCAGGATACCTTTATACGCGCCCTGCAATCGCTGCATTCCTACCAAAGCGGCACAAATTTCACGGCATGGCTGATCCGCATCGGGAAAAACCTGGCGCTCAACCACATAAAACGCGCCAAACGCGAAACCGCAACAGATTTCGACACCGAATCTTACAAATTCGGTACTACCGAAACAAAAATTCCTTTCCTATTCGATCTCGCGGCAAAACACCTTGCCGAAGACGAATACGAAATTCTGATGCTTTGCCAGGTTGCCGGATATAAGCGAAGGGAAGTTGCGCAGATGCTCAACCTGCCCATCGGAACCGTTACATGGAAAAACAACGAAGCACTGAAAAAGCTGAAAAAAATTCTGGAAAAGGAGGATGCCGTATGAAAAATCTGAAAAAAATGCTGCGCGAACAGTCGAATCAGATCCTGCCCGACGAACGGGTCAAGGAAAACATCCGCCGTCAGCTCGGCATGGCTCCTCAGCCGCAGACGGAGGCCGTCTTCGCGCACGACTCTTCCACCACACGAAAGCACGGCAAAAAAACGCTCGTCGCCGTCCTTGCCGCTTTCCTTGCGCTCGCCCTCCTGCTCGGGATCCTGCTTCCCGTGCTCCTCAATAAAAAAGGATCGCCCGGCAATAACCCGCTCGGAAAATTTCCGTCCGTGTTGAGCAGCGAAAATTTCTATATCTACGGTGCCGCTTCCGTCGGCTCCCTGCTCGCTTCCAATTCCGCCGCACAGCAGACGGGCACGGCCGCTTCGGTAAAATCTCTGTCCTTATCCACCTCGCTTATCGCCCTCGCGGCCGATGATTCCCTCTCGGATAAAGAACTAACCATCGTCGATACCGTCAACAATTACCTCGCCCTGGTGGAAAACTTGCTGGGCGACGGCTCCATCGACCATTCCGACCCGCAAAAACCCGACGGTGTATACGCCGAATATGAATTTTATACGGTCATCTCCTACAAAGACCTGCTCGGCAACCGCGTCAGCTACCTGCTCTACTACAACGAAACACAGTTAAGCTCCGCTTATAAAAAGGACGAAACCGAAGAAAATTTCTCCATCGACGGAATTTTGGTCGTGGAAGGCGTCCCCTATCCCGTGAGCGGCACGCGCGGCGTCGAATCGGAAACGGAAGGCTCACACGAGTCGGAAACGGAAAACGAGCTGGAATTTACAGCATATCTCAACGAAAACAGGTCTTCTTTTATCCGCATGCAGCAAAAGACCGAATCGGAAACGGAAGACGGCGAAACCGAATCGGAACAGGAATTTGAGTACACCTATTACGAAAACGGAAAGCGCGTCGAAAGCACGAGCGTCAGCTACGAGACGGAAGGCGAAGAACTCGAACTCAAAATGACCGTCCAAAAAGCAGGAAGCGAAAAAGACGAGATCGTCTTCGAACGCGACAACGCCGATTCCGCCCTGCGGGTACGCGCCCGCATTCAGGGCGAAGAAACTTCTTTCTTCATCCGCATCGTCCTCGAAAACGGCACGACGCGCTACCGCTATGAATTTTCCGGCGGACACAGCATGGACGAAGACCGCTGGGACGATGACGACGATGATGACGACGATCACGGCCGCAGACCTTTCTGAATTAAACCTCTCTTCTTTTTGTGCGGCATTGATAAATATCCTTTAAAATAAAAATACGTCGGTTTTTCCCCGACCCCTTTGCCTCGCTTTTTTGAATTTACTTTCCCGCCGCCAGGGAGCAAACGTTTGCGCCCTGGCGGCACTTTTTATATAGCCGAAAAAGGGTTTCCTTTTTTGCGGCCCGACATGTTCTGTGAAAGCCGCGTTGCTTTGGGCTTTCTCTTTGCAGGCGGAAACTTGCAACAACCAAAGCGGCTTTTCGTTGCGCCGCTTCTTTTTGGAGTTTGACGGCACAAAAAAGGCAGAAAAGCACAATGCTTTGCCCGTTTTTATGCGGACATTTGCGGCGGAGTTTATCGCCGTTATGAAAGTTTCGTCCCTCTTGCGCGTATCGATCCACGCGCGGCGCACATACTGTCAAAAAAAGATTTAAAAAAATTTTTAAAAATTTTAAATTTTACCAACAAAACGCACAACCCGATTGTTGTATAAGTGTACAGGGCAAGCGCAGAACCCAAAAATGAATTTTGAGAATCAAGGAGAAAAAAGATGAAAAAACTTATAATGGCAGGTTTGGCAACCGTTACGGCATTGACGCTTTCGCTGGGGATCGCCGCGTGCGACAGCAATGCAGGCAAATTGAAAGACGAATCTTTCGAGCGCCCCACAACGGCGGCACAGTCTTACAGCTTCAGCGCTGCTTCGGCAGGGACCATCATCTCCGCCATGAACGACGGCAGCGCAGCGCAGACCGCAACCGCGAAGGCATTGGCCGCAAGCAGAGCGGCCGTGACGGACGAAGAGACGATCTCTTCCCTCAACAATTACATGATGCTCGTGGAAAGCCTCCTCAGCGACGGCTCGTTCGGAACGAAATACGAAACTTCCGACCGTCCCGAATACGCGGTAAAAGCGATCGTCAGCTATTCGGACATCACGGGCGAAGCGCTCAGCTACACCATGTATTACAATGAATCGGATAAGACGACCCGCACGGAAAACGATGACCGCGGCCGCCGCGACGATTTCGACGACCGCTATGACTTTGACGATCACGACGAAAACGAGACGGAAACGCGGGCAAACATTGCGGGCGTGCTCGTGATCGACGGAACCGATTATGCGTTCGACGGACGGACGGAGACGGAAACGGAAGGCAACGAAACAGAGAGCAAAACGCAATTTACCGTGACGCTCGGCGAAAACAAGACCATGCGCGTAGAGCAGGAATCGGAAAGCGAAACGGCGGAACGCGAAGAAGAATACAGCTACATCATCTCCGAAAACGGAACCGTGACCGAAAGAAGCACCTTTAAGCTGGAACAGGAACGGGACGAGACGGAAATCGAATTCACCCTCCTGCGCGGAGGTGAATCGCAGATCTTCTTCTTTGAGCAGGACGCAGATAAACGGAATGCGATCCGCATCACCGTCGGTTCCAGAGATTCCAAAAATGTGTACTTTGTGACCGTCGGAACGGACGAAAACGGAAACGAGGTTTATGTCTATGAAACCGCAAACGGCGGCAGGTTCGAATGTGAACGCCACCACGGCGACCGCGACTGAAACGCTTTAACGCTTTCATCGCTATAAAAGGCGGAGCTAATAAAATAGCTCCGCCTTTTCTTTTTCCGAAAATCTTTTTTCTCAAACCTGCAAACAAAAGAGCAAACATTCGTCCTTTTGATTTATTTTGCGTTAAATTTATTAGCAAAAGCATTTCAATCCCCCGCGGCTCCGCGTGGGGGATTGAAACAGAAAAAGCCGCGGCGGAATTTTGACTCCGCCGCGGCCGTTTTTGTACTTTGTATCCGCTCAAAGAACCTTGGAAAGAAAATCTTTCAGGCGCGGGTTCTGCGGGGATCCGAAAATCTGCGCAGGGGGCCCCTGCTCCTGAATCTTGCCGCCGTCCATAAAGAATACGCGCGTCGCCACTTCGCGGGCAAAACCCATTTCGTGCGTGACGATCACCATCGTCATTCCCTCGTCCGCAAGCTCCTTGATCAGCTGCAAGACCTCCCCGACCATTTCAGGGTCGAGAGCGCTCGTCGGTTCGTCGAACAGCATCACCTTCGGATTCATCGCCAAAGCGCGCACGATCGCAATGCGTTGGCGCTGTCCGCCCGACAGCGTGGAAGGATAGACATTCGCCTTGTCCGCAAGGCCGATCCTCGTCAAAAGACGCATCGCGTTTTCTTTCGCCTGCTCTTGAATCTGCTTTTTGTTCGTTTCGATGGGCACGAGCTCTTTCTTTTTCTCTTCGCTGCGGAATAAATTCAGAAAACGCGTCAGCGCATTCTTCCTCTTCGCTTTCCGAAGATCCTGCATGCCCATATGAACGGGCGCGAGCGTGATGTTTTTCAGTACGTTCATGTTGTTGAAAAGATTGAACTGCTGAAAAACCATTCCCATCCTGCGACGCTGAAGATTGATGTCCACTTTCAGATCGCAAAGATTGTTCCCTTCAAAAAATACATATCCGTCCGTCGGATCTTCCAAAACGTTCAGACACCGCAAAAACGTGCTTTTTCCGCTCCCCGAAGGGCCGATGATCGCAATCTTTTCGCCGCTCTTTATCTTTTCGGAAATATCGTCCAGAACAAGAAGCGAACCGTATTTCTTCGAAAGATGCTGTACCTCGATCAGCGCTTCCGGATCGAAAGGCTCCACGGGCGTCTTTTCCGTTTTGAGAAATTTGGGAGAATGCTTTTTACTTTCTTTCACTCTTGCGCATCCTCCTCTCCACAACACGGATCAATACTGTGATCAATACTACCAGCACCAGATAAACAAGCGCCAAAAACAGGTACGGCACAAGATAATCGTACGTCGCTCCCGCAATCGCCGTAAACGCGGCGTTCAGATCCATCGTCGCCACATACCCCGCCACCGACGTGTCCTTCGTCAGCGCAATCAGTTCGTTCCCCAGCGTCGGGATCACGTTCTTGATCGCCTGCGGAATCACTACGAACAGCATCGTCACCGTAAAGGACAACCCCAATGTCCTGCCCGCTTCCGTCTGCCCGATGTCCACCGACAAAATTCCGCCGCGCATGATCTCCGATACGTACGCACCGCTGTTCAAACCGAATACGATCACCGCTTCCAACAGCGTGTTGATCCCCGACCCTCGGAAAATTATAAAATGAAATATGATCAGCTGCACAATGATCGGCGTCCCGCGGAACAACCCCGTGTACGCATCCCCGATGTAGGAAATTACTTTCACGACCCTGTTCCGCGTGCCCGCGACTTTCAGCGCCGCCACAAAAGATCCGATCACAATGCCGATAAGCAAGCCGCAAACCGCGATCACCAAAGTATTCCGTAACCCGATCAAGACAGTTTCATAATTGCCGTAATCGAATAAATATTTGAAAAATGTATCCAGCTTCGCTTTCATTACCGGCTATCCCTTTCCTGTCAACCGTTGATCGCGTTCACCGACGCCTGCAACGTATCTTTATCCGCACATACCAGCTCGATCGTGCCGTTCGCAAGATCCTGTACAGCCGCCGCTACCGTCTGATAAGGCTTTACCGTCATGTTGTCACGGTATCCGTCAAACCCGAAACTTTCGTCCCCGTAGAGATAATAATACCCCGTCTGGTTCTTCGCAGCACCCGCATTCACGCCCGAAAGACTCTTCAGAACTTCCACAACCTGCTCTTCCGTCGTGCATTCGTCAAACATCGTATTGTCCGCCGCTACCGCAATGCGCTGCGTCGTGTCATAATACGCCACCGAGAAATCAACCTGCTTTGCACGCTCTTCGTTGATCGTAAGACCCGCCAACGCAATGTCCGCATCGCCGCTGTTCACCGCTTCCAGCACCACTTCGAACGCCATGTGCGAAATCACAAGCTCTTTCCCCATCGCGTCCGCAAGGAATTTGGCGATCTGCATGTCGATCCCGCCGAATTCATCCAACCCGATACGGTATTCGAACGGCGCAAATTCCGCATTCGTCGCAACAACCAATTCCTTCGTACGGTCCGTGCTCTCCGTCTTAACTTTGCCGATGGAAATCACTTCGCCGCTTTCCTGCGCCGCCATTTCCGCTTCGTACAAGGACTGGAACGTAACTTTCTGTCCGTCAACCTCATACCCCTCTTCGCTGCAAAGCTGCCCGAGAATTTCGTCGATCTGCGCCTTCAGCTCCGTGTTGCCCTTCCGGATCGCCGCTCCGTACTGCTCGTTCGAAAGATCGACGTCAATGATCTTCACTTCGGCCGACTTTCCGCATGCCACCATGGACACCGCCATCGCCGCCGCCAACAATGCGGCCACTACCGCCAAAAGTACCTTTTTCATCTTACCTGTACCTCTGCATTTATTTTATCATACCCCGAGCCATAGTCGGAGAAAAGATAACCGCTCCGCGCGCCGCTCCCCGCCTTTCCGCTTCCGAAAAAACAAAGCAGCCGCTCTTCTGCCCTCGCGCATACGCGCGCGCTTAAAGAACGTGTTAATCATATCATGATACTTCAAAAAACGCAACTCTTTTTCGCTTCATTCTTTATTTTTATTCATTTTATTCACGCATTTCGCCCGTTTATCCGCCCTTTCGTGCATGAATCACATTTTTTACCATATATTCCGCATACAGTCCCGCCACGTTGACACCCGTCACCCGTTCCGCCTCGTTGAACAGCGCATTCGAATTCACTTCGCATACGTACGGTTCGCCCTTCTCGTCCAGAAGATCCACGCCGCAATAATCCAGTCCCAAAATCTGCGCGCACCGCTCCGCCGCCGCAAGAAACTTTTCCGAAAGCTCCGCTCGGCTGCCCTTGCCGCCCGCTTCTATGTTCGAACGGAAATCGTTGTCGTTTTTGCGCTTCATGCACGCGATCGCCTTTCCGCCCACGACAAGCACCCTGTAATCTTCGCCGCTCACTCCCACGCGCTTCTGGTACAGGTGCGGCACCATGCGAAATTCCTCCGCGACCGCGGAAAGCTCCTTTTCGTCCGAAACAAGACGCACGTCCATGCCCCAGCTTCCGAAACTCTTCTTCACGACCAGCGGATACCCGAGCCGCCGCCCGATCTCTTCGACATACCCCGCGGGAAGCCGTGCGTCCGCATAATAACAAAGCGGCGCGGGAAGCGTCTGCGGTAAATTCACCCCGCCCCCCGCCAGCGCGATATACGTCAGCATTTTGTCGTCGCAAAGTTCCACCGCCTCCGCACGGTTAAAGAGCCGCAATCCGCCCCTTTCCAGCATCCGCGGAAGGTATTTATCCTTGTCCAAATAGACAATAAAGTCAAAATTTTCGGGGTACGTTACCTCGTTTTCGCGTATACTGCACAAAAACGTGCCGTTTTTTACGATCTGTGTGTCCACGTCCCTTTCCTGCAATTCTTCCTTGATTCGTTCCGCCTGACGTATCATTCCCGCCGAACGAATATATGCGTTTACCAACACCGCCGCCCGCATGATTTTTCTCCTTTTTCCGCTATCGAAACAGCGCGGCGCAGTTTTCACTGCGCCGCGCAAATCAAGTCATTTCTTGACAATAAATGCAAGATATTTCAGAGGCTGTTCCAGTTCGTTGCGCAGAGAATGACTCTCCCCGCCGCAGCAGATCAGCGTATCTCCCGCCCGCACGCGCGATTCCTGCGCACCGTCACGATACAATCCTTCGCCGCTCAAAATATAAATGATCTCACTGTCGCCCTCGTGCGTATGATACCCGATCGAACAGTTTTTCAGCAAAACCATCTCGTTGCAGACGCGTACGTTCGCAGGCTTTTTTCCCGCCGTAAGATCCTTTATGAAAACTTCCCCGTCGCCGCCTTTGAAATGTTCCTCGATGCGGACGGACAGGTCTTCTCCTCTGTTGACCATCTCTCAGCCTCCAACACGGATCACCGAATTGACTGCCGTCACGTCTTCCAGCTGGCCGATCTTTTCCACCGCGCGCCGCACCGACATTTCGCCCGTCTCGTGCGTGATGAGAATGATCGGGATCGTCTCCATGTCTTCCCCTTTCTGGAGCAGGTCAATGATGCTGATGTTGTACTTCGCAAAAATCCCCGCTACCTTCGCAAGAACGCCCGGACGGTCTTTCGCCGTAAAGCGGATATAATAACGGCTCTTGAAATCCGTCACAAACTTCACGCCCGGCTCCGCCGATTGCGTGTTTTTAAACGTCGCATACTTCGCTTCGCTGTGCGTCGCCGCATAAATGACGTCCGATACGATCGCGCTCCCCGTCGGCAACGCGCCCGCGCCTCGGCCGTAAAGCATGATGTCCCCGACGCTGTCGCCCTTCAGAAAGACCGCGTTGAAACTGTCGTTCACCGACGCCAGCGGATGATCTTTCCGTATAAACGCGGGATGCACGCGCACTTCGATGTTCCCCGCGCCGTCGTTTTTCCCGATCGCAAGAAGTTTCAGAACATACCCCAGTTCGTCGCCGTAGGCGATGTCCTGGCTGGCAATCTGCGTGATCCCTTCCCGATATACCTTGTCCAAAGGCACTTTCGTGTGAAACGCAAGGCTCGCCAGAATGGAAAGTTTGTACGTCGCGTCGTACCCTTCCACGTCCGCCGTCGGGTTCTTTTCCGCATAGCCGAGCGCCTGCGCGTCCTTGAGCGCTTCCTGGTACCCCAAGCCCTCTTTCGCCATGCGCGTCAGAATGTAGTTGGTCGTACCGTTGATGATACCCGTCAGCTCATGCACGACGTTCGCCTGCATGCCGTCGATCAGCGTGCGTATGATCGGAACGCCGCCTACGCAGCTCGCTTCAAAATACAGCCCCGCATTCGTACGCTTTGCCGCCTTTTCCAGCTCGTGCCAGTATTTGCAGAAAAGCTCCTTGTTCGAGGTCACTACCGTCTTCCCGCTGTGCAGAGCCGCCAGCACAAAACTGCGCGCAGGCTCTACCCCGCCGATCACTTCCACTACAATGTCTACATTCGGATTGCTCACCACTTCCGCAATATTATCGGAAATTTTGCTCTCCTCGACTCCCAGATCCAGGGCCCGCTGACGGTTGATCTCCAAAACACTTTCTACGGAAATATCCACATTCTGCGTCCGCTTATAAAATTCCCTGTGCTCCGTAAGGATTTTGTAGGTACCGCTCCCGACTACTCCCAAGCCCAGTATCGCAACGCCGATTGTTTTCATGTTTTTCGCCTCCTGTCTATGAATCGATTCTTTCCGCCGCTTCAGTTTCTGCCCGCCGCATTGTTCAGATCGTATAAATATTTGAGTCCTTGCAGCGTGAGCAGTTTGTCCACACAATCGATGCAAGAAACTTCTTTCGCTATTATTTCGCTGAACCCGCCCGTCGCCACTACCTTGACCGACGGATTTTTCATCTCGCGCTTCATCTTGCGGACGATGTAATCCACAAGCCCCGCAAACCCGAATACCAACCCCGACTGCATGTTCGTCGTCGTATTCTTGCCGATCGCGCTGCGCGGCGTTTCAATCTCCACGCGGGGAAGCTTCGCCGTGCCGGATACGAGCGAATCCATCGATCCGCGGATCCCCGGCGCCACCGCGCCCCCGATAAACTCGCCCTGCTCATTGACCGCATTGAACGTCGTCGCCGTCCCGAAATCGATCACGATCAGAGGCGCTCCGTATTTGTGTATCGCCGCCACGTCGTTGACGATCCTGTCCGCACCCACTTCGCGCGCATCGTCCACGCGAAGATTGTGTCCCGTCTTCAGCCCCGCACCGACCATCAGAGGCTCCACGCCCAGATACCCCGCACACATGTGCTGGATCGTATAGTTCAGCGCCGGCACCACCGACGATATGATCGCCCCGTCAATACAATCTTTCGCTATGCCCTGAATCGCCAGCATATTGGTCAGAATCGTACCGTATTCGTCGCTCGTACGTTTTAACTCCGTGGCGCTGCGGAAAGAAACTTTCAGATCGTTCCCTTCGAATAAACCGTATTTGATATTCGTATTTCCGATGTCGATACACAAAATCATACGACGTACCGTCCGTTTCCGTTATTTTTCGCGGGCCCCGCTTACCTTCACGCCCTGCGCTCCGCTCTCGTCACGCGATGCCTGTTCCGCCTGCACTCTCCGCGCGCCCCTGCGGCCTTGCATCGTCTTTCCCACAACGCGCACCACCGTGTAAATAGCCGGCGATGCCACCGCGTTGATGATAAATTCAAAAATAAAGTTCACACCCGCACAAACGACTATCAAAAAGTACAGCACCGTCTGCCCGTCCGCCAAAAAATTGGCCGTCAGCGTGTCGCTCATCAGCAATGCGCCCAAAATAAACAGTCCCGTGTTCACAACAGGCGCCACCAACGACGCCGTCACGACCGCCGCGCTCTCGCTTCTGCCCCGCAACCCCTTGAACACGAATCCCGCCGCAACGCCCGCCGCAATCCCCTTTACAAGGCACAGCAGTATCGTCAGAAACGGATGATCCGTAAATAATATCAGCGTGAACTTGTCCATCCCGAATACGCCCGCCAGTATCACCACCAGCGCAAACACGAACCCCAACAGCCCGCCCGCAAGCGGCCCCAAAAGGATCGCTCCCAATACGATCGGAATCAGTACAAGACTCGGCGCCGTTACCCCGAGATTCCCGATCAGCGTGCCCACAAGCTGCAACACGATGACCAGCGCCACCAGAACCGCCAAAATGGCTATGTTCCGCGATGTGAAAAAAGCCGTCTTTTTCATAACTGCCTCCATCGGATTTCTCTGCAGAATATCCGTGAAAAAAATGTATTTATGCGTCTTCGGACTCCGGCCCGCCGTACGGTGCCGTTCCCGCGCATATCTATGTTTATGCCGCGCACTGCGCGGTTATGAGAGGAACATGCGTCCCTTTCATGGGATATTATTATAGCAAAATCCGCCCGCATTGGCAAGTAAATGAATGTGAAAACTTTTTCCGCCCCCTCCCTTCTTTCTCATTTTGCCGCCATTTTTCAAAAAAATAACAAATTTTTTAAAACTTTTTTACCCTCGCCCAAATAATCGTAACATTTTTTTCCGCCGACGAATACATATGAGTATAAGACATTCGACGCAAAGACCTCTTCGCACAAGAATGTCAAAATAACGGCCGCAGCTCGCATTTATACATAAATCACCCCTGCTGCGGCAAACCAGGAGGAAATTATCAATGAACGGTTGTTTCGGAAACTTCGGCGGCAACGGCTGCCTGTGGATCCTTATCCTTTTGCTCATCCTGTGCTGCTCGCAGAGCGGAATCCTGAATAACATTCTCGACAGCTGCTACCTGCCCGTCATCCTCGCCATCGCTTACTGCGTGTGCAAGAAAGGCGGCTTGTGCAACATGTTCGGCAACGGCTGCGGCTGCAAATAAGCACCCGATCCGTCCGAATCCCTTTGTCCCTGCTTAAAAAAGCGTCCGCGGCCTGCCGCGGACGCTTTTTCCGTCGCCGCGTGCTTTTCTGCTCTCTTGCCCGTCTCCCGCACGGCAAAAAGCCTTTTACTTTTATAATCGCACGGCCCCATGCCCGGCTTTGCCGCGCGATCGGCGCCGTGACTTCGGCGGGCGGACAAACCCGCCGAAAAATCTGCCGCTACGGCGGCATAGGCGGACTACCGAAAAACATAAAAAAGGCGGCCGAAAGAATTCGTTCTTTCGGCCGCCTTTGGCCAATTTTGTCAAAATTTTCGTATACGTATATGTATTTTTGTCACGATTTCAAAATCAAACGCAGACGGAATATGAAACTATTTCGTTTCGCATTCTTCGGAAGGTGCGTCCTCTTTTTTATCGAGCAGATACCTTTGCACGGCGATGATCGTCTTCGCGTCGCGTATGCTTCCGCCGCGGATCATGGAGACAACCTTGTCCACGGGATAAAACGCCGCGCTTAAAAATTCGTCTTCATCGGGATGGACGACGCCCTCGCGGACGCCCTCCGCCCTGTAAATATAAATTTTTTCGTTTGTATAGCCGGGCGTGGGGTACATCGTATACAGGTGCTCCACCTTTTCGGGGATCCAGCCCGTCTCTTCTTCCAGCTCGCGCGCGGCCGTCGCGGCAGGATCTTCCCCGGGGTTGAGTTTCCCCGCAGGAATTTCCAGCAATTCCTCTCCGTACACATACCGAAACTGGCGCACAAGCAGGATCTTTCCCTCCCGCACGTACAAAACGCACGCGCCGCCCGGATGTTCGACCATTTCGCGCTTGCAGGGCTTTCCGTCGGGAAGCTGCGCATCGTCACAGCGCACGTTGATGATCTTCCCGCGGTACACATAATTTTTTTTGACAGTCTTTTCCGTCAGATTCATAACCGCTCCTTTGCCGATTCCAGCTCTTTCGCGGCGAGCCGCGCCGCTTCCGCGCGCCCGACCGACTGCGCAAAATATACGTACCCGCACAAAAGCGCCGCACGCAGAGCCTCCCCTTTCGCGCTCTCCAACGCGTTCAAGAGAAGCATTCCGTCCACCTTTTTCGCGTCCGAAAGCGCAGACGCATACAGCGCCTTGCGCTCCGTTTCAACACAAAAACACGCAGACGTACCGCCGTTTTTGCGCATCTCCGCCTCCTCCCGCTCTGCCGAATGCTCCCCTTCGCGAAGCGAGTGCGGTTCACGGAACATCACCTTCACGGCATTTTTGAAAGGCTTGACGACCTGATTGCAGAAGGCGTAAAAACTTTCGTAAAAACTTCCGTCTTCGTAAAAGTATTCCTGCAAAAAACGGCTCAGGTCCATCGTTTTGTTGTCAAATTCCATCAGCAGACAGAAAATAAACGCCAGCTTCTCCGCAGGATCCTCGGGAAACAATAACTTCTTCTGTGTCTTTCCGTACGGAGCATAGTTCATGTACTTGTCTTTCGCCGCGGGATAATCAAAATCTTTGGTTATATCCCTGAAAAACGCATATAGAAGATCCGATGCCGCGATCGCCTGCAATAACTCCCCGATCTTCGTATCCGCTATGATAAACTTCGATTGCATCAGTTCGTCACAGCGCCGCAAAAATAAATCGATTTGTTCCCGCCCCGTATCCATCTTCCGTCTCCTTTTTTCTGTGCAGTTTTTACAACTTTTCTTTGCCCGCTATCATTATAGCACAAAAATAAGAAATTATTAAGTTAATTTTCGCAAATATCTTGCTTTTCCGAAAATTTTTATGTATAATATAGAAAATCTGTTTTGGAGGGCTTTTATGAAATCCGTAAAAATTTCTCTGCAAATGGCGCAGAACGTCAAAGAGTTCGTCAAAATCGTGCAGGACTACCCTTATGAGATCGACCTGAAAAGCGATAAATACGTCGTCGATGCAAAATCCATCCTCGGTATTTTCAGTCTCGATTTGTCCAAACCGCTCGTCGTGGAAATTCACTCCGACGACTGCGACGATCTCGTTGCCGCCCTTAAAAAATTCGCTTTATAAGGCGGATCAAATCTACGATTGTACAGGGGACAGAATTATCCGCTTTTGCTTAAAAAGCGGATTTTTTGTCCGTAAAGAAAATTCTTCCCAAGGTGAGTTCCATGCAGATCCAAGGCGAAACGTTCATCAACAAATTAATATTGCTTTTCGTCTTCGATAAAATGGAAAGCGCTCTCTCCGAACGCACGATCATCGATATGTGCTCCACCAGCAACGACTGGATCAATTACATGGACTGCGTCATGATCATCTCTCAGCTTCTGGAAGACGGCTTCATCTGCACCGTCGAAACCAACGACGATACCCTCTATACCATCACCCCCGACGGCAGAAGCTGCCTCGCCAATTTCTACATCAATATCCCCAAAAGCACCAGGGAAGAAATTTCCGTATTCGTCAAAAATAACAGCGCGCGCTACCGCAACCGCCAGGAATGCAAATCCGATTACTACCAGAACAAAGACGGCACTTACACCGTATTCCTGCGCATCCTCGCGCCCGCCCAGCCTATGCTGGAATTAAAATTCGTCGTGCCCGACCGTAAAACGGCACAAAATATCTACAAAAAATGGGAACTGAAAGCCGCCGACGTCTACGCCGTCATCTACGAAAACCTCGTAGACTGACCCGATACGCCCGACACTTTCCTCCCTTCAGAGGTAATATATCTATGTTCACTTATAATACAAAAGGTACTTGCTCCCGTCAGATCATCTTCGACGTCGACGAGCAAAACAAAATCCACAACGTGAAATTCATCGGCGGATGCAGCGGAAACCTGCAAGGCATTTCCCGCCTCGTCGAAGGCAAAACCCTTGAAGAAGTCGAAACTACCCTCAAAGGCATCAAATGCAGGAACAATACCTCCTGCCCCGATCAGCTCGCACACGCTGTCGTCGCGTACAAAAACCGCGAACCCAAAGAAGTTAAAATTTGATCGGAGACCGCAAAGCAACGCTTTGCGGCTTTTTTCTTTTAAGCAATTTTTCGCTTTCTTTTAACGGCCCTTCCCATCGGACTCCCCTGCCTTTTTTGCGGCACCAGGCTGCGCGTGCATTGTATAATGCTCTTGGCCCCGCTCATTATTCCTTCCTTTTTTCAGCACCCGTAACTTTTTGGTATTTTGCCGCGATCGGTTTTTCCGTCTTCGCCAAACACCCGCAATTTTAATAGTTGTTTTGCAAAGCGGCCTTTTATTGCGCGCCTCTTTTGTCGAGAGCTCTCGCAAAAGGTGCGTTTTTCCTGTGTCCCGCGGGCGGCAGTCCGATTTGATTAAAATTTGCTTTGAAAAAGGGAGCGGCGCGCAAAGGAAAACCTTTGCGCGCCGCTCCCCTTTTAAATTTCAGATTTACACGTTTATTGCAGGATATTGGTCGTGATCATATCCACACCCCAGGCGATCAGATTTTTTGCTGCTTCGGGGTCGTCGCACGTCCAGCAGTTGACTTCGATGCCGTTTTCGTGCAATTTTTTCACCCATTCGCCGTTCAAAGAGGTATACAGAATGTCCAGGCCGAACTTGTCTTTTTTCAGCTTTGCGATCAGCTCGTCCGAGATCTCGCCCGTCAAAAACTGCGCGTGCTGCTTCGGCAGGATTTCACGCAGGAGCTGAAGGTTTTCATAAGTGAAAGAAATAAAGACGATGCGCTCCAAATCGTATTCCTCGGCGCAGATCTTCACGATCTCGTCAATACTCTCTTTTTTCATCGGATTTTTCAGTTCCACGACCGCCACTTTCTCATAGCGGCGTATTACGCGAAGGTATTCGGCCAGCGACAGCGGTTTCTGCATATCCGTATACCCGCCTTCCGTTCCGCGCTCCTGCAAACGCAGAGAACGGATCCTGGAAAACTCGACTTCTTCCAAGGGAATGTCTTCCTCCGCTACGCGCCCGCTCCTGTCATCGTGAAAAATCACATACTTTCCGTCTTTCGTCACATGCACGTCCGTCTCGACGCCGTAATAGTCGCGGTTTCCCGCCGCCACAAACGCCGCGAGAGAATTTTCCAGTTCGATCCCGCTCAATCCGCGGTGTGCAATCATCTTCGTGCTGCCTTTCTTTTCCAAACGAATCGTATCCATTTTATGCTCCTTTCTTCCGCCTTTACATCAGCGGTATGTTATTCTCTTTGCAATATTCTTCCGTCTTTTTATCCCAGAGAGATACCTGCACCTCGCCGATGTGCATCTTGTTCAGCAAAAACATGCACAGCCGCGACTGCCCGATCCCGCCGCCCATCGTCAGAGGAAGTTCCCCCGCCGCCAGCGCCTTGTGGAACGGATATTGCAGACGGTCTGCACAGTTTTCCGCATTCAGCTGCATGACAAGACTCTTCTCGTCCACACGTATCCCCATCGACGAAATCTCAAACGCGCAGTCCAGCACCGGATAATACAACACAATGTCTCCGTTGAGATTCCAGTCGTCATAGTCAGGCGCACGCCCGTCGTGCTTCTGCCCCGATTTCAGCTTTCCCCCGATCTGCATGATAAACGAGGACCCGTGCCCGCGCACATACTCCGTTTCCCGCTGCTTGGGAGTCAGCGAAGGATACATGTCTTCCAGTTCCTGCGTCGTCACAAAGGAAATGTCTTCGCTCAGATAATTGTCCAGCTCCGTATATTCCCGACAGATCGCTTCCGCCGTCCGCTGCAACGCCCCGTAAATCTTTCTGACCGTCTCTTTCAGAAAACCGATCGTCCTGTCTTCCCGACAGATCACGCTCTCCCAATCCCATTGATCGACGTAGATCGAATGCAGATTGTCCAGATCTTCATCGCGGCGAATGGCGTTCATGTCCGTATACAGCCCGAACCGCACCCCGAAACGGTACTTCGCCAACGCATAGCGCTTCCACTTCGCCAGTGAGTGCACGACTTCCGCCGTTTCTCCCGTCGCCTTGACGTCAAACGACACGGGACGCTCCACTCCGTTCAAATTATCGTTTAAGCCGCTCGCTCTGCTTACGAACAGCGGCGCGCTGATGCGCGTCAGATTCAACGCTTCCGAAAGCTCCCTTTCAAATATTGTTTTGATCTCTTTGATCGCCTTCTCCGTACGGATCAGACTCAGTTTCGCATGGTACATCTCTTATCCCTCTCGTTTCATTTCCTCGATCATCTGCCCGAACGACAAAACAAATTCGTCCGCTTCCTTCTTAAGTTCTGCATGCAGATCCGCCGTCTGCGCATCGTATACGGCCGCCGTCTGCATTCCCGCTCTCTTCGCCGCAAGAATCGCCGCCAGATTGTCTTCGAACACGATACACGCCGCAGGTTCCGTCCCCAACTTTTCCGCACTCTTATAAAATATATCCGGAAAACTCTTATTCTTCCCCGCTTCTTCTACGGTGACGAACGCATCGAACAGCCCGTCGATCCCACCCGCCTCTAAAACAGGCAGATAAAATTTGGGCGAAGACGCCGTCGCCACACAGAGCTTTCTCCCCGTTTCGCGCAAAAGCCGCACAAACTCCGCCGCCCGCGGTTTAAAGTACTTCGCCCCGTCTTTTGCCCTGTATTTGGACATCGACAGCTCCCGCCATTCCTCCACCAACGTATCTTCCGATTCGTTTGGCATGTAGTTTCGCACCGTGTACGCCGCACATTCACGAAAACCCAGGTGCGCGATCGCCGCCTGATACCCCTCGGGCACGCGCATTCCGCGCCGCGCAAAAAAATCTTCGTCCACTTCGCGCCAGATCTCCATGCTGTCGATCAGCGTGCCGTCCAGATCGAAAATGACCGCCCGTATTTTTTTCCAGTCTATCATAGAATAAATTATAACATGATTTTCCGCAAACGGCAATCGATTTGAACCAACTTGCCGACCCGATTTTCTCTTCCTCCGACTTCGCCCGCAGAATTTTCGCCGCGCATTTTTACAAAAAAAGAAAACGCTTTTTTCCTTTCGGGCAAGAGCGCAAAATAAACTTGAACAAGCCGCGCAAATATGTTACAATAACAAAAAGGAGATTTTCATGGGATTTTTTTCACGCAGAAAAAAGAAAGATATGCCGCCAGCCACCCCCGAAGCGGACTGCCCCGTCACCCTGCTCGCCGAAGGCGGACGCTATGTGCGCGAGCTTCTCATCGCCCTGCCGCCCGCCGCGCAGGCGATTTTGCCCGAGCCCGAAGAGGCGGCGGCCGCCTTTCCCCATCTTAAAACGGAAGCAACCGACGCACGGCCTTGCGGAAACTATGTTTTGTTTGCGGACGCATTCTGCCGCCCTTGTGAACAGGCGGTCGAATTTTTCCGTTCGCTCGCCGAACGGAACGAAGACGTCATCGTCTTCCCTCTGCACCGACAAAAATACCCGCACCCCGACCCTTCGCAAATTCCGTCTTTCTTTGAAGACGCGTCCGTTTACCGCTTATTCGGGTGCGCGGTCAGTCTCGGACTTTACGACAGGCTTGCCAAATCGTCCCGTCTTCCGCAGCCCTTTCTCTTTGCCCCCTCTCTTACAGCCGAGACTTTCTTCTTTTCCGATCTGTCCCCCTTTTACCGCACCGCGCTCCCCGCGCCGACGGCCGAAAACCTGCGCGCTCTGCTTTCTTTTTTCACCGAAATCAAGGGTACGTTAAACGCTCCGCAATACAAATACGGGTTTGATTTCCTCTGCGCAAAAATTGTGCAGGCATACGCCCTGCTCGCCCGCCGGAAAGACTGCAACGGTCTGAAAGAACTGGACGAGTATTTAAAATCCGATTGCATGGCGCTGCGCGTCGCCGCCGTGCGGCGGGCCCCTTTCGGGTTTATCGAAAGGCTCTCGCGCCGCGGCTTTGAAACGACGCCCGCCGCTGCCGCGGGCATCGCCTGGACGCTGTTCAAAGAAAAAACAAAATAGCACGTTCCGCCGAACGCTTTTCTCTTTGCGGTTTTATCGGCGGAAAGAACGGCGGCCCGTCGGCGCAATCTGCGCTGACGGGCCGCTTGCATGCGGACGGGCTTTCCCGTCCGCACTTTTAAATCAGTTTTCCGTACTTTCTGACATAGAGTTTTTTGACGAGCGTCGTCAAA
Source organism: uncultured Clostridia bacterium (assembly GCA_944368925.1). GTDB lineage: Bacteria > Bacillota > Clostridia > Christensenellales > Borkfalkiaceae > Borkfalkia. The sequence continues at coordinate 28,237 of CALVXG010000010.1, forward strand.
AGCATATACGCCGCCACGATGCCCGCAAGCATTGCAAAATAAATCGCGGGCAGAGGGCAGAGCCCGATCGCCGAGCCGAACGTGAAGGGAACGGCCGTCAAAAACGCGATGCCGCAGAGCGTAAACACCAGCACGGGCAGCGACGCGCGGTTTTTCCCGACGGGAAGATGCGGACTGCGGAGCATATAAATGACCAGCGTCTGCGTGAACATCGACTCGATAAACCAACCCGTCTGAAAGAGCGCGATAAACTGCATTTTCAGCGCGCCGCCGGTAATCGCCGCAAACTGCCCGCCGCATATCGCGGGGCAAATGACAAAAAACAGCAATACGTATGTCAGAATATCAAACAAAGAACTCAAAGGCCCGAACCGCACCATGAACCGCGTGACCGAACCGCTGTCCCAGACGGACGGCTTTTCCAGCTCGGCCTTTTCCACGTTGTCCCAGGGCATAGCCGTGCAGGAAAGATCGTACACGAGATTCAAAAGAATGAGCTGAACGGAACGCATGGGCAAAAACGGCAAAAACGCGCTCGCCGCCAGCACCGAAAATACGTTTCCGAAATTCGAAGACGCCGTGATCTTGATGTACTTCATCATGTTCGCGTACGTCTTTCTGCCTTCCGTCACGCCGTCCGCGACCACCGTCAGATCTTTTTCCAAAAGGATCAAGTCCGCCGATTCCTTCGCAATATCCGCCGCCGTGTCCACCGAAATGCCGACATCCGCCGCGCGCATCGCGGGAGCATCGTTGATCCCGTCGCCCATATAGCCCACCGTATGCCCGTTTTCGCGCAAAACACGCACGACGCGCTCTTTCTGCGACGGCGAAAGTTTCGCAAAGACCGACGCCTTTTCCGCCGCCTTCGCAAGTTCTTCGTCGTTGAGCTCTTCCAATTCGCCGCCCAACAGCACCGCCCCGCCGTCCAGTCCGACTTTGCGGCATATGCACGCCGTCACCTTTTCGTTGTCGCCCGTTAAAATCTTTACCCGCACGCCGAGCGATTTTAACCGCTCCAGCGCGGGCGCCGTGGTCGATTTGGGCGGATCCAAAAACGCAAGGCACCCGATCAGCACCATTTCGCTCTCGTCCGCCGTGCGCAGCGGCTCGCCTTCCTCCAAGCGCTTTTGCGCTACGGCCAAAACGCGCATGCCCCGCTCGTTCAGTCCCTCCGAAAGCCGCCGCACGCGCGCCTTGACTTCCTCCATCAGCGAGATCACGGCGCCGTCCACCTCCGCGTAGGCGCACGCGGCAAGCATTTCTTCCACGGCGCCTTTGGTGATCAGCTGCACTTTTCCCGCCTTGTCCCGCACCGCCACGCTCATTCTGCGCCGCTCGAAATCAAACGGGATCTCATCGGTTTTGACGTAATTTTCCAGCACGTCATCCGAAATTTCGCCCGAATTGCACAGCTCGCGCGTGCGCTCGATCACCGCCGCGTCCATCAGATTTTTGAGGCCCGTCTGGTAATTGCTGTTGAGAAAAGCATGGCGCAGAACGCGCGCGTCTTCTTTCCCTTCCACGTTCAGATGCAATTCCAGCACCACTTTGTCCTGCGTGAGCGTCCCCGTTTTGTCCGTGCAGAGTATGTCCATCGAACCGAAATTCTGCACCGCGTTCACGTTCTTTACGACCACTTTTTTGCGCGAAAGCGTCACCGCCCCTTTGGCAAGGCAGGTCGTCACGATCATGGGCAGCATCTCGGGCGTCAGCCCCACCGCGATGCTCACGGCAAACAGCGCCGCGTCCGGCCAGTCTCCCTTCGTGATCCCGTTGATCAGAAAAACCACGGGCACCATGAACAGCATAAAACGGATAAGGATATGCGAGACCGACGCGACCCCTTTCTCGAATGCCGTCTTTTCCGGCTTCTTCGCGAGCGTTTTCGCCGTGCCGCCGAGCACGGTATCCGCCCCCACCGCCAGCACGATCCCCGTTCCGCTCCCGCTCACGACGTTCGTTCCGCAAAACGCCAGGTTCCGGCAGGACGTGACGGAGGAAAAAGAGGTCAGCGCCGCCGCGGTCTTTTCCTCCGGTACGCTCTCGCCCGTCAACGAAGACTGCGACACGAACAGATCTTTTGCCGTCAGTATGCGCAGGTCTGCGGGGATCATATCTCCCGCGGAAAGGCAGACAATGTCCCCCACCGCCAGCTCCGCCGACCCGATCTCCTGCCGCTCGCCGCGCAACACGTCGCATTTTGCGGACACCATCGCCGCAAGTTTTGCCGCCGCGTTCGAACTGCGCGTCTCCTGCACGAAACGCAACAGGCCCGAAACGCCCACCATGCACGAAATCACGAGCACGGTCATATAATTTTTTTCTCCCGGTGCGGCGAATACGATGTCCGTCAGCACCGAAACCAGCGCCAGCACAAACAAAATCGCCGTAAAAGGGTTGACAAACGCTGCCGCCAGGCGGCTCAAAATTCCCCGCTTCCCCGCGGCGGGCAATACGTTCTGCCCGTATCTGAGCCGCATCTGCTCCGCCTGCGCCTGCGTCAGCCCGCTCTGCGGCGTGCCAAGCGTACGGCACACTTCATACGGTTCGGAAAGCGCCGCTTTCTTCATCCTCGCCTTTGCTTCTTCGGCGCGGATCACGCCCTCCGCAAGCCCCGAAAGAAATCTTCTCTTGAATTTTTTTGCCATAATTGCCACCTCCTTCGATTCGTCATCGGAGAGGTAGCCGAAGTCATCCGAACGGGCGGAGGAATCTGCCGCTTCCGCCGCGCACGCCCGCCGCGCGCCCTGTTCGGTTTTTACTTCGGCTGCCGCATCCTTCGTCCATTTTCCGATCCTCCTTTTTATTACCGAATGTCCGCCCTCGCAGATTTTGCCGTGCAAAAAACCGCGCGCCAAACGGCGCGCGGTTTTTCCCGTCTCGTTCACACCGTTTGAGCTTTAACTTTAAGGGGCGGTGAAGCTGTATTATGTCGCGCCTTGTGTTCGACGCAACCTGTTCAGACCTGCGCACGATGTCTCCATCGCTCTGCGGCAACAGCCCGTATCCCCGTAAGAGCCTTACTTACCGGATATTCGGTTTTCGCCGTCATTATACTCCCCGAAAACGCCTTTGTCAAGCCCGAAAAGGAAATTTCTTTTCTTTTCGGTATTTTATCACAAAAGCGCCCCGATCCAGCCTTTTCCTTTCTCCTCTTTATCACAAACGCGCGGCTTTTCCCTCCACAATTTTACAAAAACGACGATACGTTGGCTTGTTTTTATGACAAAACGCGCCGTGCGGTGATTTTTACACCGCACGGCGCGTCCGTTCGCTTGCCCGCCTGAAGCGGGCCGTTTTGTTCTTTTTAAGATTCTTATTCCGTACGCAACGCGATGACGGGGTCGCGCTTTGCCGCCGCCGACGCAGGCAAAAGTCCGGAAATCAGCGTCAGCACGACGCTGATCACGACCATGATCAGAGCCGCATACCACGTCAGCGCCGCAAGCCCTGCGATGCCCGTCAAAGGCGTCAAAATCGCGTTGATCAGCAGCTGCAACAAGTACGCCACGATGGTGCCGATCAGACCCGCACAGAAGCCGATAATGAACGTCTCCGCGTTGAACATGTGCTTGATATCTTTTTTGCGCGCGCCGATCGACCGCAAAATACCGATCTCTTTCGTGCGCTCCACCACCGACACATACGTGATCACGCCGATCATGACCGTCGAAACCACCAGCGATATGCCCGTAAACGCAATCAGCACATACGTGATCGCATCGAGTATGGTCTGCATCAGGCTCATCAGAACGCCCACCGTATCGGTGTATTTGACCTCCGAAGGGCCGTCATAGCCGTCATAGTTCCCGTTTGCATTGAAATACGCATCCCGCGCCGCGTTTACCGCATCGTTCCAGCCGTCCAGATAGGTTAGGATGCTGTCCTTCGTGTCAAAATCCCGCGCGTATATGCTCACCGTGTTGGGCGCAGAGTTCCCGCCGAGCAGTCGTATCAGCCCCGACGTGCCCTCGACGCTTTCTTTGGAAAAGACCCGCTCCGCCTGCACAGGCACGCCCATCGCTTCGCCGATCAGCTTGTTGTACAGCGGCGTGTACCCGGCCAGCGTATCGATCTCCGCCGTCGGATTCTCTTTCAGATATTGCACAATGCCCGACTCCGCATTGCGCTCCATATACTCCTGCAAAAGCTGTTCGGTGAGATTCAACCCCTCGCTGAGACAGCCGTACGTCAGCCCGTCTTTCAGACGAAGAATTCCGACCACCTTGATCTCCGTTCCCTTGTCCGTCGGCTTTTGCGAAAGTTCGTTGTAGGCCGTGTAATCATAACGGAATGTCCCGCCCGTTGACTGCGAAAATACTTCGTCGTTGTCGTAAAGCGTGAACGTCTTGTTCAGAATTTCTTCGAAAGGAATCGACATAATGTCGTTCCCTTCCAAACCGCTCTGGAACAATCCGAGGAAGTTCTCTTCGTCCAGATACCCCAGCTGCGCCATCGTCAGGTCGATCACGTCGTTGCTCGTACCCACAACCAGCACCGCCTCGTCGGACGCTTTCGGGAATTCCCCGAATACGTCGTACTGCGAAAGAATGTAGTCCCCGTAGCCTTCACCCGTCACGTCGCCCGTTCCCGGCATAAAATTCACAACGTCCGTAAAATAATCCACAAACCGCGTCAGCGAACCGTACTGCGTCTGCGTACTCGTCAGAATCGTCGTGTAATACGCGCGCAGCTCCGCCAACGAGATGTGATAATCAAGATACGTCGGCTCTCCCATCCCCATTCCGGAACTTACCGTCGTCGATCCGATCCGAAGATCCGTAAACAGGTTCCTCGTCAGCGATAACCCGTATCCGTATGTGATCGCATTGTAATACTCTTGCGGCATCGATTCGATATAATTCAGATAACTGACTTTCTTTCCCCCGATGTCCGCTACGTTGTCCGCACTCAGATCGTTCGACGTTGTCATGCCCTGCGCAAGCTGCGTCAGAAAAGAGTTGATATAGACCTTGTCTCCCAGATTCTCACCGATGTCCAGCTTCGTCCCGCCGCCCATAAAACTCGTCATCGCCTGCGTCAGATCCAGCGACGTCTCGTTGATCTCGATCGGATAATAGGACAACATATCCTCTTCCGTCTTTCTTATATAATTGTTGAATCCGTTCGAAAGCGCCAGCACAAGACATACGCTGATAATCCCGATGCTCCCCGCTATCGACGTGATCAGCGTCCTGCCCTTCTTCGTCAGAAGATTCCGCCCGCTGAGTCTGAGCGCCGTAAACAAGCTCATGCTCGTCTTCGCTTTCTTCTTCCCTTTTACAGGCTTTTTCTCCGCTTCGCCGCCCGTCTCGCCGCCTTCCTCTTTCTCCGCATCGTAAGGATTCGAATCGGAAACCACCGTCCCGTCTTTCAGCTCCACGATCCTCGACGAATACTGCCGCGCCAGCTCCGGGTTGTGCGTCACCATGATCACCAGCCGCTCGCCCGCAATCTCTTTGATCAGATCCATGATCTGCACGCTCGTCTTCGTATCCAACGCGCCCGTCGGCTCGTCCGCCAAAAGTATCTCGGGATTGTTCACCAGCGCACGCGCAATCGCAACCCTCTGCATCTGCCCGCCCGATAATTGATTGGGTTTTTTGTTCAGCTCCGCGCCCAGCCCCACGCGCCGCAAGGCTTCCTCCGCACGCTGCCGCCGCTCCTGCAACGATACACCCGACAGCGTCAGCGCCAATTCTACGTTCCCCAATACCGTCTGGTGCGGGATCAGATTGTAAGACTGAAATACAAATCCGATGCTGTGATTGCGGTATGCGTCCCAGTCCCCGTCTTTATAATGCTTCGTCGATACTCCCTTGATCACCAGATCGCCCGACGTGTATTTGTCCAAACCGCCGATAATGTTCAAAAGCGTCGTCTTGCCGCACCCCGACGCCCCCAGTATCGATACAAATTCCTTCTTCCGAAAACTCAGACTGATCCCCTTGAGTGCATGCACCACCGAATCCGCTACTTTGTAGTCTTTCGTAATTTTATCAAGTTTCAATATCGCCTGCGCCATACATTCCATTCTCCCAAATTATTTCACTGTGTTGTCTAAGCTCTTTTTTCCTGTCTTATACGCGCTCCGCTTGCGGCATCTCCCGCAACACCTCTCCGCATACGTCCAGGAATTCATTCGCACTCGTCAGAAAATTTCCGATCTTTTCCTCGCCCAACTTCTCCAGAATCTTTCGCAAAAACAGATTCACCCGCTCCTTCATCCGATCATAAATACCCTGCGCCTTCTCGCTCAGCTCTATATACGCAATCTTTCTGTCCGTCTTGTCCGGCACCCTGCATACGATCTCCCGCTCTTCCAGCTTGTTCACCATCTGCGATACCGCCGACCGCGTGATCCCCAACGTGTTCGCCAACCTGCTCGATATCAGCCGCTTGCCCGATTCCTTCGCCAATACGATCTCCCGCATCATCTGCATCTCCGTATTGTTGAGCGGCAGCTCTTCGTCAAATATCTTTACATCTTCCAAACGCTTGTTAATATGGTAAATCTCCCGTAAAAAAGCACTCGCTTCCATAGCTCCCTCCTTTTTAACGTTAAGTTCTTAATTGTTAAATATTTTAGCCAACCTCTTAACAAAAGTCAATCGTTCGGATATGCCTTTTGAAAGAATTTCACCACAATATCATCTTTTCACAAACCCATGATATTTTCTTCTGTTTCCCGCCCCTATCGTATAAAATGAACGGCGGAAAGCTCCCGCTTTCCGCCGCCTCTTTGCGTAAGATTCTTCGTTCTTGACTTCATTACCAATCCTGCTTTTTCAAAGACTTGCTCTTTACATCGTCGTAATACGCAAAATACTTTTCTTTGAAAGACTTCTTCCCTTCCTGCTTCTTCATCAGATCCTGCAGCTCCTCGGGAGTAAAATCCGAAAAGTCCGCCTCTCCGTCATACGATGAAAAAAATTTGTAGAGATCCGCTTCCGACATCCTTCCGCCTCCCGTTATTTCTTTTCCCTGCGGTATAAATACATCGTCGTCCCCGCTGCATCCGTCCCGATGCTGTACTTTTTAAGATACGGCGTCAGCTTCTCCATCAGCTTCTTGAATGAGTTGCACCCGAAATTCTTCGGTATAAAATCTGAATATTTCTGCTTCATCTCCGAAGAAATCTGCGCATAAAACGCCTTGCCGTTGTTGTCGATCATGCGATCAATGATATTGTGCAGATCACTCTTGCGCTTGTTGTCCAGTATTTCCGCCTCCGCAGGCACCGTCTGCTGCAGCGCAGGCTGCACCGCCTTCACCTTCGGATTCTGCACCTTCCTCGCTTCCTGCTTCTGCTCTGCCCCCGCATCGAGATAAATAAATTCGTTGAACGCGTTCACAAAACTCTGGTTTACGTTCCGTCCGCCCATCCCGATCACCGTCTTGTCCCGCTCGCGAAGCTCACGCACCAGCCGCGTATAGTCCGAATCTCCCGCCGCAATGCAAAATACATCCACGTCTTTCTCAAACAAGATGATCAGCGCCTGAATGATCAGCGCTATGTCGATCGTGTTCTTCCGCGGCTGCACCTCGAACTGCTGCACCGCCGTCATCGAATAACGGTTTACTTCCTCTTTCCATCCCTTAACCGACGCCTTCGACCAGTCCGCAAAAATCCGCTTGACAATTATGTTCCCGTAATTGGACGCTTCATCAAAAATCTGCTTGGCATTCCCCGCCGATACGTTCTCCGCATCGATCAGCACTGCCACATTGTTCACCTTTTCCATATATCCGTCCCCTTTTCTCCCCTTTTTCTATATTATACCGAATTTCAGATTTTGTGTCAAGTCCGCCCCCGTCCGAATAAAATTCTTTCCACCGGCTTTCCGCTTTTTCCGCATTTCAATCACTCCCCCTCTTAAAAATAAAAAAGGGTTTTCCGTAAATTAAAAAAAATTTATTTTTTTTCAAAAACAGGGTCAAAAATGATTGAAAAATTTTTTTGAATCCGCTATAATAATAGAGCTTTTGGGGATGTAGCTCACCCGGTAGAGCGATACGTTCGCAACGTATAGGTAGTCAGTTCGAGTCTGATCATCTCCACCACCAAAAACCTAAATCAAACATCGTAGAAAGAATGTTTGATTTAGGTTTTTTTCTTTTGGAATAAAACAGCCCCCCCCCGACTAAGTTTCTGTCATCATCTACCCGAAAGCAGTACCAAAAGCCATCAGACAAAACGCCGACAGCGAATACTTCATACAGACAAAGGACTGAAATTCAAAAGCAAAAAACAGAACATCAGACGCGACAACAAAAGCAACAGGCAAAATACGCAAGAAAGAAACGTATAGAGCGGCGGTGTGCGCGGGGTGATCGCCAAACGGTTCAGCGGCGACACCCCGCGCCGCTGAATTTTTTGTTTCGGTTTCCGTTATTTCTTTGTCGTGGGGCGTGTGCTTGTCTGCGGCGGGCGTAGCCCGTCGCACTTGTATCAAGACAAGCACACGCCCCATCGTCACACCTAAGACAAACCCGTACTTTTCCGTACCAAACTTAAACTATTTTAATGTTTTAAAATTTAGTTTGAGAATTATTAAATCCGCAACATTACTATTTCATTACGCTTTAAAATAAAAAATATAAAAAATACAAAAAATATTTAAATCATACAAAATAAAATATTGACAACAATAAACTTTTAGTATATAATAAAATCAAACAAATCAAAGGAGTAATTATGATGAATTGGGAAACAGTAAAAATCGATAGTAGCAGACAAGGTAAAAACACTGCTTATGCAAGCATAGGTTTTGGCAGAATAGTATTAAATTCAGCCGCTTGTGAATTGGTAGACAATTTTTCTGAATATAAATATGTGCAAATTTTAAAAGCACGAAAAGACGGAAAATTATGCGTAGGAATAAAATTATTAAAAGATTGCAAGGAAAATTCAATAAAAATTGGAAAAAGGAAGATTAAAGGGGCTATTGTTGAGAAGAGTTTAAGTATAGACAACAAACCTCTTATGGAAGATTTATTTGGTATACAAGGTACTCAAAATAAAGCAACAAGATACCCTGTAGTTCTTGATGATGATGATAAAAGTATATTAGTAATTTATGGAGAATAAATTCAATTTACATTATAGGCACTCCACCAACCAAAAAGGCACCTTTTTAGGTGCCTTTTTTCGTTGTAAAGAAACGGGATCTGCTCCGTATCGGAAAAAAGGACATACAATCGTCCGTGCCGCCCGTGCAAAATTCAAAAAGCAAAACGATGTATAAATCGGCGGGGAGCCCCGATAGAGGCTCCCCGCCGAAACATTGCTTGTTATTAAGAAACTTCGGAATTTTCTTTGTCCGACGATCCTTTGTACTTTCTGCAAAGAACGATCAGTCCGATTATCAAAAGCAGCGGGAATGCCGTGGCGACAAGCAGCCCCATTTTCAGATTTCCGCCGAACGCATTGGAAATGCCCCCTACCATGGAGGGACTTACGGTAGCGCCCAAATCTCCTGCCAAAGCCAAAATCGCGAACATGGCCGTGCCGCCCCGCGGACACTTCTGCGACGAAACGCTGATAGTCCCCGGCCACATGATTCCGACCGAAACGCCGCAAAGCGCGCAGCCCGCCAATCCGACGATCGGGACGGCGGACAAGGACGCCGCCAGATAGCAGAGCACGCACAGTCCGCCGCACGCCAGCATCGTCTTGGTCAAGTCCAACTTTCCGCTCATCTTTCCGTACAGAATGCGGGAAATTCCCATAAATGCGGCAAACAGACAGGGTCCTGCAAGATCGCCGACGGTCTTGGAAACCCCCATCGCCGACTCCGTAAAAGCGGACGCCCATTGCGCCATCGACGCTTCGGACGCGCCCGCACAGATCATCAGCAAGATCAAAAGCCAAAACAGCGGCAGCCGAAACAACTGCCCTATACGCATTCCCTTCCCTTCTTCGACCAACCGATCGATGGGACATGAAATAAAATTGAACGCGTTGACCAACGGTATGATCGCCCAGATCAGCGTAAGGATCTTCCAGTTCTGCACGCCGAACAACGTGAAAAAGAGCGTAGACCCCAAAATCACGCCGACCGCTCCCCAACAATAAAAGGAGTGAAGAAGGCTCATCATGCCGTCCTTGTTTTTAAACGGACAAGCTTCCACGATCGGACTGACCAACACTTCTACCAGTCCGCTCCCCATGGCATAAAACACCACCGACACCAAAATTCCTATAAACGGAACGGGGAGCACTTCCGGCAGCACCGCCATCAGAACCAGTCCCGCCGCCGACAGCACCTGCGACGCAATTACGCAGGTACGGTACCCGATTTTATCTGCAAATTTTGTCGCCGCAAGATCAATCAATAATTGCGTCAGATAGAACACCAGCGGGATCAGCGCGATCGTTTCGAACCCGATCCCGTATGTATCCTTGAACGTCACAAATAACAGCGGGGCAAAATTCGCCGCTATGGCTTGCGTAACAAATCCGAGATAACAGGCTATAAGAGTTTTCTTATAGTTTTTTTGCTTTGTCATACCCTCTCCTTTCAGGCCGCCGCAATCGTCAGCCGAATTGCATTATAACACCATAACAAAGCAAACACAACCAAAATAAAAACACAATAAACCCGAATCGTTGCACTATTTACCCATATTTCGGTATTGTCCCGGCGTGTACCCGTACCTCTTCCGAAAACAGCGGATAAAATATTGCACCGAATGAAAACCGCAGGAATCGCTGATCTCCTGCAGGGTCAGCGTCGTGTCCCCGATCAGTCCGTGCGCGATCTGAAGTCTGTGACGGATCAATGCGTCCACAGGAGAACAGCCCATATACGTCTGAAAACACCGCCCCGCTTCGCTTCGGCCTATATTGGCTGCTTTCGCAATATCATTGAGCGTGACGGGCTCTGCATAATGTTCCCGTATATACGAAAGCATCTTCCGCATCCGTATCTGCGCATTGATCTGAATGCGCGTGCTTTCCGATCGGGGCAGCGAATTGAAATGCAAAAACAGATATTCAAATATTTTGCTGAGATTGCGCTGGACAGCCATTTCGTAACAAGTCCCCTCTTCGCGCATCAGAGAATATATATCCTTGATCAGCCCGTCCGCCTCATTCTGCCAGCCGACGGTGCGGTCAAACACAATAAAAGGCAAGGCATCGCAGCGGGCAATCGGCTGAATATACTTTCGGTTAATTTCGCTGTTTTCGGGCGCAATCGCGTCCCCCGAAAACACGATATTCGGCATGGGATCGGGAAGCGCTCCGGATACCTGCTTTATGCCGTGCAATATGTTCCCGTTGATGAATATACTTTCGCCCGGATTGAGCAAAACGTGCTGTCTGCCGATCTGAAAGTCCAAAACGCCGCACATTGCCGTAGCGATTTCAAAATCGGTATGCCAATGCAACGGCCCCTCCCGCTGCGCAAGCAAAGCAAGTTCGCCGCTAAAAAACGTGACGGGAAGCATCGCGTCGCGACGGCTTATCTGCTCCCTGAACTGATGATCTAAACATATTGACATTCTTTCACCCGCTCCGATTTTCTTTCGTCCTTGTCTATTATAGCAAAAAATAACCGCTATTCCTATTCTTTTGCCGAAAAATCACCACAAGATTTTTTACATAACATAAAAGTAAAACTTTGCCTTTTAGCGGGAAAAAAGTATAAAAAAACTTATTCTGAAAAAAAATTTACGCATAATAATCGTATTTCTGCGTGAAAATATGATATTTTCAACTTTAAAAATTCCCTTTATTTACATCTGCTTATATATGGATATAAAAAAAACTAATGAATAAGTATAAAATATATCTTCGAAATACCTTGCGCAAATGCCCGATTCATGTTAAAATAAAAATGTGTTGAAACGAGGCCCCTCGTTTTCCTTGTTTGCTGAGCAAACAAGGAAACTCATTTTAACAGCATAGAAAAAGCAGTTGAGCTGTCTCTTTCAACATTCGCAAAATTTGTTTAAAAAATTTTTTACGGAGGCTGAACACAATGAGAATGAGATTGTTCAACAAAAAGTCCTTTGCCTTACTCCTGGCATTGGTGATGCTGAGCTGTTTGCTGCTGCCTGTATTGATCGCATGCAACAAGAAAGCATCGGAAGAAGATTCTCTTAACACCTATCGGGAATACATTTCCAAATTCCCTGCGACCTGGAACACGCACAACGGTACGACGGATGCGGACGAATATATCCAGGGTTACACGGAAATGGGCCTGTATGACCTTACGCTGAGCGAAGACCGCTCCACCTACGCTTTTGTAGATGAGATGGCGACGGGAGATCCCAAAGACGTGACTTCTTCTTACGCATCCAAATTCGGCATTGCGGCGGGAGAAAGCGGAAAGGCATGGGAAATCACCCTCAACCCCGACGCAACGTTTGAAAACGGCACCAAAATCACGGCGGAAGATTACGTCTGGTCTATGGAACGCGTGCTCTCCCCCGACATGAAAAACAGCGCCGCTTCCAAATACATAACGGGCGATTACGAAATCTACAACGCAAACAATTATTACAGCTACGGTTCGACGGAAGAATATTTCAAAATCAAGGCCGATAAAACCTACACCGACGACGAACTGAACAAGCTGGTCGAAGACGGACTCCTGTTCTTCTCCTTTACGAAGACGGCCATCTTTGATACGGAAGGTTCCTTTACCATCGAAGGGCATCACAACATCGCGAGCCAGCAGAAGTTCTACCTGAATTCGGACGGCGAAGACGTGTACAATATTTTGTACAACAAATATGCGGCTTCGGCAAACGAATTCGGCTACATCCAGATCACGAAAGAAAATTTTGAAGATTTCAAAACCAACCTTTCCGTTCTGAGCGCATCGGCACTCGGCGCTCTGATCCCCAACTGGTACGATTTACTCTCCGTATTGCAGGCGGCAAATCCCGTTTATACGAAAATCCCTGCAAAAGTTGCAGGAAGCGACGGCGAACAAGTTACCAACGTCTACACCGACGATCAGCTGAACAAACTGGTCGAAGACGGACTGTTGTTCTTCTCCTTTACGAAAACGCCCATCTTTGATACGGAAGGCTCCTTTACCATCGAAGGGCATCACAACATCGCGAACCAGCAGAAATTCTACTTAAATTCGGACGGCGAAGACGTGTACAATATCCTGTACGACAAATATGCGGCTTCGGCAAACGAATACGGATACATTCAGATCACGAAAGAAAATTTTGAAGATTTCAAAACCAACCTTTCCGTTCTGAGCGCATCGGCACTCGGTGCTCTGATCCCCAACTGGTACGATCTTTTGTCTGTGCTCTCCTATGAAGAAGTGGCGGAAACTCCGTTCAGCAACGTCGGTATCTTCAAGACGGACGACACGCATTTCGTGATGGTGTTTGTCAATCCCCTTTCCGCATGGCAGGTAAAATATCTGCTCACGGACAATTGGCTCGTTTACAAGCCTTACTATGAAGCGGGTTATTCGCAGCAGGGTTCTCTGACCGTGACCAGCTACGGCACGACCAGCGGACAGTACATGGGTTACGGCCCCTATAAACTTTCCAGCTACGAAAAAGACAAAGAGATCACCTTTGTCCGCAACGAAAACTGGTACGGTTACAAAGAAGGCGCGACCAACTACCACGAAGGACAGTTCCAGACGGATAAAATCGTCTGCCAGATCATTTCCGACCAGGCGACCGCGCTGCTCGAATTTGAAAGCGGCAATCTGGATTCCGTCAAGCTGACGGCGAACGATCTGAACAAGTACAAATTCAGCGATTATCTGCTGAAACGTACGGCAAGCAATACCTGGTCCATCACGTTCAACTCGGACAAAGACGCGCTCAAAGCGATCGAAAGCGACAACCAGGGCAACCGTCAGATCCTTTCCGTGACCGAGTTCCGCAAAGCGCTCTCGCTCTGCCTTGACAGAAGTTATATCGGACAGAACATTCTCGCAGGATCGGCGGCGGCGTTCTCGTTCATCAACAACAACTACTATTACGACATCGAAAACGATGCGAACAGCATTTACCGCAACAGCGAACCCGCAAAAGAATCGATCGTGAAGCTGTACGGCGTGGAATACGGCGAAGACAAGACGTACAAGACGCTGGACGAAGCATACCGCGCCATCACGGGTTACGACATCGACAGCGCAAAGGCAAACTTTGAAAGCGCTTACACGACGGCCGTGGCGCAGAGTCTGTACACGGACGGCCAGACGATCAAGATCAACATTTACAACAACGCGCTTACCTCGCAGCTCTCCTCTTTGGAACAGTACATGCAGACGCAGGTCGATGCAGCGACCAAGGGCACGAAGCTGGAAGGCAAGATCAAGATTGAATTCAAAGCGCAGCAGAGCGGACGTCTCGAATCCATCGCGCAGGGATCTTTGGAAGCGGTTTACTACTCCTATTCCGGCGATTACAACGATCCGAACGGCATGCTCGGCAACTTCACCGACAGCGCGCAGACGACTCTGATCGAATACGGGTTCGACCCGAAAACGGAAGTATTCTCCGTGACGAGCAAGTTTGACGGTGAAACGGAAGAAACCAAAGAAATGACCTACTACGCATGGCAGAAATCTATTGCGGCGGGCGGCACGTATGCCAATAAGAGCAACGACGTAAAACTTGCGATCATGTCTGCTCTCGAATACAACCTGCTCAGCAATTTCCGCACGCTGCCTCTGTGTGTGGGAACCGACCTTACGCTTCGTTCCAAGAAAGTAACTTATGCTACGGATAATGCGAATATCTTTGCCATGTACGGCGGCGTACGTCTGATGACCTACAACTACAACGACGGCGCGTGGGCGAATTTCTGCAAAGATAAGGATAATCTGAACTACGCTTAAGCCGCGTTTTAACATTCTTGCATGCGGGAAGGGGGAAAGCCTGCGCGGGCGTTCCCCCCTTTCTGTTCTTTTTAAGGAGACCCTATGGCAAAATATGTGATCAAACGCATACTCCTCATGTTTTTCACGCTGTTCGTGATCATGACCGTATGCTTTGTACTCGTCAAACTTCTTGAACCCAACGAGATCCTCGACGTGACGCAGGCGGAACGCGAAGAAGCGATCCGCGAAGCGCTCGGTTACAACAAACCCATTCTCGTGCAATACCTCATCTATTGGAAAAATATCCTCACGAGCTTCGACTTCGGCGTTTCGTTCAAGATCGAGTATCTCGGCTCGGTCAACAACGTGATCCGCGACAGGCTCCTGCCTACCATCCTCATCAACCTCTATGCGCTCGTCTTTTCCGTGCCCGTCGGCATCCTCCTCGGCATCGCCGCCGCACTCAAAAAGAACCGCTGGCAGGATCACGTCATCTCGACGGTCGTCATGCTGTTCGTGTCCGTCCCGAGTTTCGTCTATGCGTTCATCCTGCAATATTTCCTCGGCGCCAAGCTCGGATGGTTCCCGATCCAGATGTCCTCTGTCGCCAGCACGGGCGGCTACTTTACGTGGAGCATGTTTGTCAGCATGGTTCTGCCTATCCTCGCGCTCAGTTTCGGCTCCATCGCGTCTCTCGCACGCTTTACACGCGCGGAGCTCGCCGAAAGCCTCACCAGCGACTATATGCTTCTCGCGCGCGCCAAAGGTCTGACCGTGGGACAAGCCACCGTACGGCATGCGCTGAAAAATGCCATGGTACCCATTCTGCCCACCATCATTGCCATGTTCGCCAATATCCTCACGGGCTCTCTGATCATCGAAAAGATCTTCTCCGTGCCCGGCGTCGGCGGACTGTATATCCAATCTATTCAGGAACTCGATTACAACGTGTTCATGGCGATCACCGTCTTTTACACGTTCATCGGCCTTGCGGCCAATATCATCGTCGATCTGAGCTACGGTTTCCTGGACCCCAGAATTCGTATGGGAGCGAAGAAATAATATGAACGATACGCAATTTTCAACCCTGAATGCGGAAGATTTCCGCTTTGCGCAGCGCACGGACAAAATCCGCGACAAAAAGCCCGAAACCAAACCCGTCGGCTACTTCCGCGACGCGTGGCGGCGCTTCAAAAAGAACAAGGCTTCCATCGTCGCGCTGTGCATCATCGTGTTTCTGATCTTGTTTTCGCTGATCGTTCCCCTCTTTTCGCAGTACGATATGTCGTTCAGCGACCCCGTCTACCGCAATAAGATCCCGAAAAATTCCGCGCTCGCGCACATCGGCATCGCCACAGGCGTCTACGAAAAAGAACTCAACACCCGCGCGCTCGAATATTATTCCGCCATCGGCATCGGCGCTTCGTACGACAAAGCCGCGGACAAAGAAGACAACGCGCAGGGCATCGGCTCGGAATATGCCGCCATACGCAAGATCGCGGGAAAAACCGTCGACCGTACCGTCGTCAAAATGGACGCGTATCTCGAAATCGGCTTCCGCTATATGTCCGTGACCCAAGCGGAATACGACGACATCCTCCGCTTCGAAGAGGAAACGGGCCTGCAAGTCCTCTACCCCATGGTCGATATTTACAGCAGCGAAGTCTACGACAAAGAGGACGCCAACTATTGGTTTAAAGTGGACGAGCGCGGCAGAGCGGTCACCGACGCGAACGGAAACCTCGAAGATCTGTACATGCGCGACGAAAACGGCAGCGTCGTGTACTCCGTTTCGCGCGACGTGAGCGGAAAAACCGTACGCGTGCTCTACTATAACTATTTCGTTTATCAGAACGGGTTCGAGCCCGAATTTCTGTTCGGCACCAACTCCGTAGGCCAGGATATCGTGGTCCGTCTTGCTTCGGGCATACGGCTTTCCCTGCTGCTCGCCTTCGGCGTTTCGATCATCAACCTGTTCATCGGCGCTATCTACGGCACCATCGAAGGCTATTACGGCGGCACGACAGACCTCATCATGGAACGCATCGTCGATATTCTGGCGGGGCTTCCCTTCATCGTCGTGGCGACGCTGTTCCAGATGCACCTTGCAAACTCGGCGGGCATCATACCCTCCCTGCTGTTTGCGTTCGTGCTCATCGGGTGGATCGGCACTTCCAGGCGCGTGCGGACGCAGTTCTACCGCTTTAAAGGCCAGGAATACGTGCTCGCCGCGCGCACGCTCGGCGCGGGAAATTTGCGGCTCATGTTCAAGCATATCTTCCCGAATACCCTCGGAACCATCATCACGTCTTCCGTGCTGGTCATTCCCAACGTCATTTTCTCGGAATCTATGCTGTCCTATCTGGGCATCGTCAACCTGAGCGGCACCACGATGACTTCCATCGGCGCCATGCTGTCGGACGGGCAGGCAGTCCTTTCTTCCTTCCCCCACGTCATTTTCTTCCCCGCTCTCGTCATTTCCCTGCTGATGATCTCTTTCAATCTGTTCGGAAACGGGTTGCGGGACGCTTTCAATCCTTCTTTGCGCGGGGTGGATGAGTAATGAACAAAATTCTTGAAGTGAAAGACCTGCGGATCTCCTTCCGCACCGCGAACGGAAAAGTACAGGCCGTGCGCGACATCAGTTTCGATCTCTTCGAACGCGAGACGCTCGCCATCGTGGGCGAATCAGGTTCGGGGAAATCGGTCACCACGCGCGCGATCCTCGGTATTTCCGCCCTCAACGCCGTCATCGAAGACGGCGAGATCCTCTACGACGGCAAGGACATTCTCAAATTCACGGAAGATGAGTTTCAGTCCCTGCGCGGCGACAAGATCGCCATGATCTTCCAGGACCCCATGTCCAGCCTCAACCCGATCGTCAAAGTGGGAAAACAGCTCACCGAAGCCATGATCTTAAAAAGCAGGACGGGCAGGCGGGAAGGCAGGCGCGATTTTGACCGCTACGTCAGACTCCTCCGCGCCGCAGGCGCCTTGAATTCCGCGGACGACGAACTGCTGAAAGTGTTCGTTCGTACGGAAAAAGAGGCAACGAGGCTGCAAAATTCTTACAAACAGGCGCGCGAAAACGCCGAAGAGGCTAAAGCGCGCATCGACGACCTTCTGGTCGCTTTCGACAAAAAAGAAGCCGCGCGCGTTCAGCGCGAATGCGGCGGCATTCTGCGCTATGCGTCCGCCTGCAAAAATGCGTTTCTGCCCGCGCTCGACGACGAAAATTACTACAAACTCTTACAATCGCTCAAAGAGGGCTCCGACCGTTTCTCTGCTTTGACGCAGCTCGGCGAAACCCTTGCAAAGGCGCTTTCCGAACCCGAGCCCGACTTTTTTGTCACCGCGTACAACGCGGACAAAACAGCCGCTTCGCGCACGGCCGAAGCGTTCGAGCGGGACTTTTCCGCCGTTCTTGCCGCCGCGCTCGCGCGCTCGCACGAGGCGCACGCCGAAAAACAGGCCGCCTTTTTGCCCCTCTTGCGGGACGCTTTGCCGAAACTCGAAAAAGAGTGGGACAAAAAGGAGATCCGCGCCCTCGTCAAACAACTGACTGCGGGCGTAAACGGGTGCATCGACCATGCGCAGACCGTCAAAAACAGCACGGAGCACACCTTTGCGGGAAGCATCGCTTCCTGCTGCGAACGGTATTTTGCCGCATTGCGCAAAAACCGCAAAGAACAGGCCAGGTTCGACCGACAGACGGCGCGAAGAGAAAAACTCGTCCGCCGCGGCAAAAACCCCGACTGGAAAGTCACGCCTGCCGCCATTACGGATACAGACCTCATCAAAAAACGCATGCGCGAGGCGATCCTCGCGCTGATCGGATTGTACGAGGAACGCGAAAGCGCGCCCTATCGTGCCGATGAAAATGCGCAAAAGGCACTCGGATATCTCAAACAGAAGGCGTCGCAGACGATCGCGCGCGTCACGAAAAACGCCGCAAAGCGCCGCGCCATCCGCCTTTTGAACGAGGTCGGCATTCCCGACCCCGAAAAGCGCTACAACCAATACCCGTTCCAGCTCTCGGGCGGACAGCGCCAGCGCATCGTCATCGCGATCGCGCTCTCTGCCGACCCCAAGATCCTCATCTGCGATGAGCCGACCACCGCGTTGGACGTGACCATTCAGTCGCAGATTTTGGAACTCATCAACAAGATCAAACGCGAACGCAATCTTTCCGTCATTTTCATTACGCACGATCTGGGCGTGGTCGCCAATATCGCCGACCGTATCGCCGTCATGTATGCGGGAAAGATCGTGGAATACGGCACGAGCGAGGAGATCTTCTACTCCCCCGCTCACCCCTACACCTGGGCGCTGCTTTCTTCCGTACCCGATCTGGAAAGTACGGGAAAACTCGAAGCGATCCCCGGAACGCCGCCCAACATGATCTACCCGCCCAAGGGCGACGCTTTTGCGGACCGCAACCGCTACGCGCTGGAAATCGACTTCAAACAGCAGCCGCCCATGTTCCGTATCAGCGATACGCATTACGCGGCTACCTGGCTTTTGCACCCGCTCGCGCCGAAAGTGGAAATGCCGCAAACCATCAAAGACAGGATCCGCCGCATGAAGGAGGAAGCCGAACGTGAACAATAATATCCTGCTTCAAGTGCAGAATCTCTGCCAATATTTCAAATCGGGGCAGTCCGAACTCAAAGCGGTCGACGACGTCAGTTTTTCCGTCCGAAAGGGCGAAGTCTTCGGGCTCGTCGGCGAATCCGGCTGCGGCAAAACCACGACGGGGCGCTCCATTATCCGCCTCTACAACATTACGTCGGGCAACGTGTACTTCAAAGGCACGCGCATCGCGGCGGGCACGCGCGCTTTGGAAGAAAAATTACAGAAAGTAAAGTCGGACGGACATAGAAAGATCGCGGAACTCAAACGCGAAGGCAAAACGCAAGAGGCGGAAAAAGCGGAAAAAGAGCTGAAAGCGGAGGAAAAAAACATCCTCGACGCGATCGCTTCAGCGCGTTCGGACGACAAGCATTGCAACAAAAAATACGCGGAACAGGAAATGCAGAAGGTAAGAGAGCACTTTGAACCGCTCCTTGCCGCCTGCGACAAATCCGCGCGCGAAAACCTGGAAAAAGAATACAAAGAGGCGCTGCGGCTCGCCAAAAAAGACCGCATCACCAACAAAATACAGATGATCTTCCAAGACCCCATCGCGTCGCTGAACCCGCGCATGACCGTGCGGGACATCATCGCCGAAGGGCTGATCATCAAGGGCGTACGCGACAAAAAATACATCGACGAGCAAGTCTACAAAATGCTCGATCTCGTCGGGCTTTCCCCCGAACACAGCGGAAGATACCCGCACGAGTTTTCGGGCGGTCAGCGCCAGAGGATCGGCATCGCGCGCGCCATCATCATGCAGCCGGAACTCATCATCGCCGACGAACCCATCAGCGCCCTGGACGTTTCCATTCAGGCACAGATCATCAATCTGCTCAACGACCTGAGAAGGGAGCTCGGACTCACCGTCCTGTTCATCGCGCACGATCTGTCCGTCGTGAAATATTTTTCCGACCGCATTGCCGTCATGTACTTCGGCAAGATCGTTGAGCTCGCCGATTCGGACGAATTGTTCCGCCACCCTCTCCACCCTTACACGCGCTCGCTGCTGTCGGCGATTCCGCTGCCCGATCCGGTTTATGAGAAAAAGCGCAAGCGGATTCCCTACAATCCCCTTCTGGCACACGATTATTCCACCGACCTGCCTTCCTTCCGCGAAGTATCGAAGGGGCATTTCGTGCTCTGCAACGACGCCGAATTCGCCGATTACCTCGGCAAGATCAAGGATAAATCATGAGATCCGCGCTCAGACCACTCATCGCCGCCCTTTCAGGTGCGGCCGTCTGCGCCGCGGTGCTCTTCGGCAAAGGGATCCTCTCCGCCGAAAACGCGCGCGAAACCGTGCGCATTCTCAGCGACGCCTTCACCGTACCGGGGCTTCTGCTCCTTTTATGCGGGCTGTTCGTCTGGATCCTGCGCCAGGGCACCTTTTCGGGCATGGGCTATGCTTTCCGAAAGATCTACCTCGCCCTGCGTTCGGAAAAATACCGCGAAGAACACAAGGAAAGTTATTCCGAATACCGCGAGCGCAGGCTCAGCCGAAAAAGGCCTTTCCTCTTTCTGATCATAACGGGCGCGGCCTTTCTCGTGCCCGGCATCGCGTTTGCGATCGCGTACTTTTTCGTATAACGCCCCTCTTTTTGCGGCGCGGTTTACGCCAAAATTTTTACTTTGTTTCGTTAAATCGTTTCGCCCGATCCCCTTTACTGCGGCATCGCATATTCCCGACAAAGCTCTCGGACGTTATTCCGGTAAAATCTATTTTATAAAGGACTGATTGCAATGGATAAGGAACTTACTGAGAAATTTTTTGACATTCTTCACGAAGAACTTGTACCCGCTTTAGGGTGTACGGAGCCGATCGCCATCGCGCTCGCGAGCGCCAAAGCGCGCGACGTTTTGGGCAAAATCCCCTCGCACATCGTCGCCAAATGCAGCGGGAATCTGATCAAAAACGTCAAGAGCGTCATCGTGCCTAACACCGAAAACCTGATCGGGATCGAGGCGAGCGCGATCGTCGGCGCCGTCGGCGGCGATTTTTCCAAGGGCATGGAAGTACTCAGCACCGTCACGCATGAACAGCTCGAATACGCGAAAAAACTGTACGCCGACAAGATCTGCGAGGTCGAACTTCTCGACACTCCGTTAAACCTCCACCTCATCATCTGCGCGGACGCGGACGGCGATCACGTCGAAGTGGAAGTGCGCAACCTGCACGACAACATCACACGCATCGAGAAAAACGGCAAGATCATCTACGACGCAAAGGAAAACGACGGCCTCTATTACGGCGTGCTCACCGACAGAAGCATTCTTACGTTCGACCGCATTTACGATTTCGCCGTACATACTCCCCTCGAACGGCTGAAGAAAGTGTTCCGCGAACAGATCGAAGACAATATGCGCATCGCCGAGGAAGGTCTGACCGGTAAGTACGGCGTAGGCATCGGGACGAGCATCATCGCCAACGATGATTCGATCGCCGCAAAATGCAAAGGTTACGCCGCCGCCGCCAGCGAAGCGCGCATGAGCGGCTGCATCATGCCCGTCATCACCAATTCGGGCAGCGGCAACCAGGGCATCGCCGCGTCCATTCCCGTCATTGTGTACGCGCGCGAAAAAGGCATCGGCGAAGAACAGCTCTACCGCGCTCTCGCCCTGTCAAACCTTCTCACCATCTACCAAAAAACCTTCATCGGAAGGCTTTCCGCTTTCTGCGGCGCCGTCAGCGCGACCGCCGCAAGCGGCGCGGCCATTACCTTCCTCGCGGGCGGTTCCCTCGACCAGATCAAAATGACCATCGCAAACGCCCTCGCCGACGTGAGCGGGATCGTCTGCGACGGCGCAAAGGCTTCCTGCGGCGCAAAAATTTCCGCAGGCCTCGACGCCGCCATCACAGGTCACTACCTCGCTATGGACGGGAAATATTACCAGCCCCATACGGGTATCCTGCAATCGGACATCGATCAGACCATTTCCGCGGTCGGCCGCATGGCTATGGAGGGCATGCGCGATACCGACAAGGTCATTCTGAAAATTATGCTCGGAGAATAATTCCTCCCCTTCGGTGTCATCATGAAAAGTAAAACCGGTAAATTTTTGATGCGGGAAGGCATTCGCTTTGCCGCCATGATCATCGGGTGCTGCCTGTATGCGCTCGGCGTCGATTGCTTTCTGCTCCACAACGAAATCGTCGGAGGCGGCGCTTCCGGACTCGCTTCCCTCCTCTACCTGCTCACCGACGGGCGTCTGAGCATCGGTCTCATGACCATGGCCATCAACGTCCCCATCCTCCTGCTCGGCTTCAAACAGATGGGCTGGCAATTCATTCTGCGCTGCCTTATCACCATCGCCGTCCTCTCTTTCTTCAACGAGCTGTTCATTTCCCTGCCCAGTCTCACCGACAACCGTATCTTAGCCGCCGTCTACGGCGGTATCCTGCAAGGGATCGGCCTCGGCATCTTCATTAAATTCAAGGTCTCCAGCGGCGGCACCGAATTGCTCGGCAGAGAGATCCAGCACTGGCTGCGCTTCTTCAGCATCCCCGTCTGGATCGCCATTCTCGACGCCATCATCATCATCTCGGGTGCCTTCGCTCTGCACGATCTCGAAAATATCTTTTACGCGCTGATCCTCATTTTCGTCAGCGCAAAAACGAGCGATATCTTCATCATGGGTATCAACCGCTCCAAGCTGTGCTATATCATCACCGATTTCGGCAACGACATTTCCGCTTATCTGCTCAAACACAGCCCGCGCGGCATTACCCTGCTCCAGGGCAAAGGCATGTATACGGGAAACGATAAACAAATTCTCCTTACGTGCGTCAAACCCCAGCAGATCGATCAGCTCAAAGCCATCGTCCGCCAAATGGACGAACACGCTTTCGTCATCGTCAGCGATGCCAACGAAGTCATCGGCAAAGGGTTCCATGACCCTTCCAATACCTATTAAGTGAACGCCTGAAATGAAAATTTTGCCGAGGCGGCGCAAGCTTTGCTTGCGCCGCCCCGTTTTTGCCCGAGTAAAAAATATTTTTCGGATATACCCGCAAATCGGCAGATCTGATGACTTTTTCGTGCAGATATGTTATAATGGATACGTCTTTTGCATTTTATCATACGACGGAATGCATTGAATTTATTTACGGAGGCAAAATTTTGAGCGGTTTTTTCGGCGTAGTATCCAAAAAAGATTGTGTGTTCGACTTATTTTTCGGCACCGACTATCATTCCCACCTCGGCACGCGGCGCGGCGGTATGGCCGTTTACGGGGAAAACGGTTTCAACCGCGCCATTCACAACATTGAAAATTCCCCTTTCCGCACCAAATTCGAACGCGACTTTGACGAAATGAAGGGAAACATCGGCATCGGCTGCATTTCCGACAGCGAGCCGCAGCCCCTGCTCGTGCGTTCTCATCTCGGAAACTTTGCGATCGCGACCGTCGGCAGGATCAATAACATCGACGCGCTCGTAAAAAAAGCCTTCGACGAGGGCGCCACCCATTTTCTCGAAATGAGCGGCGGCAACATCAATGCCACAGAACTGTGCGCTTCGCTTATAAACCGCGGCGCCACCATACCCGAAGGCATCCGCCTCGCCCAAAACGCCATCGAAGGCTCGATGTCCATTCTCATTTTAACTTCTGACGGCATCTACGCTGCCCGCGACAAAATGGGACGCACGCCCGTCGTGATCGGCAAAAAATCTGAAGCATTCTGCGTTTCTTTCGAATCGTTTGCCTATCTGAATCTCGGGTACAGCCCCTTTAAAGAACTCGGCCCCGGCGAAATCGATTTTATCTCCGCCGACGGCGTCGACGTCCTTTGTCCGCCCTCCGAAGAGATGAAGATCTGTACCTTCCTTTGGGTATATTACGGGAATCCGGCATCCGTTTACGAGGGGCTCAACGTGGAAAATATGCGCTATCATTGCGGCGCCATGCTGGCGCAGCGGGATAACGTCACCGCCGACGCCGTCGCGGGCCTTCCCGATTCGGGCACGGCACACGCAATCGGCTACGCCAATAAATCCAAACTGCCGCTCAGCCGCCCGTTTGTCAAATATACGCATACCTGGCCGCGCTCTTTCATGCCGCAAAACCAGACCCGCCGCGATCTGATCGCGCACATGAAACTCATCCCGATCGACGAAATGATCCGCGGCAAACGCCTCGTGCTCATCGACGATTCGCTCGTGCGGGGTACACAGCTGCGCGGTACCGCAGATTTCCTGTACGGAAGCGGCGCAAAAGAACTGCACATCCGCCTCGCCTGCCCGCCCCTGCTCTTCGGCTGTCCCTATCTGAATTTTTCGAGGTCTTCTTCCGATCTCGAACTCATCGCCCGCCGCAAAGTCGCGGCCATTGAGGGCGAACACTACGAATCTCGTCTCGACCGCTATGCCGATCCCGACAGCGACGAATACGCCGCCATGCTCGAAGCCATCCGCAGCGAACTGCAATTCACCTCCCTTGGCTACAACCGTCTGGACGACATGCTCTCCTCTACGGGGATCCCCGCCTGCAAATGCTGCACGTACTGCTGGAACGGAAAAAAATAAAAACACCGAGGGGATCGGCAAAAAGAACGCCGATCCCTTCTTTTTCACTTTTACAAAACAACACATTTTCTTTTTATAAAAACATGCGCGCTTTTTGGGAAAGAAGTCAAAATCTGTTGACAAATTCCCAAAAAAAAGATAAAATAAATAAGCTGGTTTGAAAACCGAATACATGAAAAATGCAGAGATGTCTGAGCGGCCTAAGGAGCACGACTGGAAATCGTGTGTACGTCATAAGCGTACCATGGGTTCAAATCCCATTCTCTGCGCCAAAAAAGCACCTTTTTCAGGTGCTTTTTCTTGTTTTTTACGGTTCTATGCGGAATTTTTCGTATTCGCTCTTCCGAAACTGTGTACTTGTATGCGTGTATATCCCCAGCGTTACTTTTATGTCGCTATGCCCTGCAAGGCTTTGACAAACATTGACATTGATTCCGCACTCTGCGCAACGTGTTACAAAGGTATGCCGCAAATCGTGCAGCTTATGGGTCGGGCAAAACCGCTTGAACGTTCGGCTTACGATACATTGTTTATACGGGAACACAAGCAGGCTTTCAGGGCATTGCGCTCTCTGTCTTTGGAGAAGTTCCCGAACGTGCGGGAGCATATCCAGACGGCGAAACGATGAAAGCGTTTTTGTGCCGCGTATCAGGATCGTGCCGCTTTCAAAGTCCACATCAGACCAACGCAGGGCAAGAGCTTCGCAACGCCGTACACCCGTATAAAGGTAGAACTCAAAGAGATTGCGCATATAATGATTGCCGACAGCGCGGAGAAATTCTCTCTGCTCCGTAACGGTGAGAGCTTCGCCAAGTTTCGAGCGGTGCTTTATCGGTTCAGCCTTTTTCATGATGTCGCTTTCTATGTAGTCCAGTCGGAACGCCTTGTTCAGGCTGTTATTCAGGACATGAAAGGCATACTTCCGCATACGGGTAGATTGTATTGCCGCCAATGCTTTGTCGATTGTAAAAGCGTTGAGTTCGTCAAGGCGCATATCTTTGAGCCATTGCGGCAAGTGTATCCGTATCACTCTTTCTATGTTCTCCGCCGTGCTTTTCGATACGGTCGGGAGCTTGTAAATGTTGTACCAATCGGAGAGCCATTCTCCCAAGGTAAAACGTGCTTTCTGTTTTCTCATAAGCCTACCTACAAATTAATACCGAGCCAACCATAAGCCAACCGTCCGCGGGGCGTGCTAATCACTCAAACGCCGTTGGGCTTTGTTGCGCGGTTCGAAATTACAAACAACTCTCTCCGACTATCGCCGAACACGCTTTGGCTTTTTAATGCGGCAATGGGACGGGCGTGAACTCATCGCACCAGAGCGGCGGGAAACACCTGCTTTCAAGCGGTTTTCGGAAGTCTGACAGGGACAGCGGAGCGTCCAAAATGAATTGCATATAGTTCACTGTTCCGTAGTATTCACTTTCAAAAGAGGACGAGCAAGCAACGCGTTTGACAGTCATTTCCGCAAGTACTTTTTCAATCGTTTCGGAATCTGTGGTCGTCTGCGGGGCTGTCAGATTGCGGGACATGAAGAAACACTTCTCACCTGCAAGCCTTTCGTCCAGATTGTCTTTTGTCATGTACTTTGTTATGTAAGCGCCGATATTGTCAACGTTGTCAATGCGGTTGATTTTGACAAAGCCATTTCCCCAGATTTCAGCCAGCCGTTCTTTCGGAACATACGAGCAATTCATCAGAAGATGATAATGGACTGCGCCGCGTTCCTGAAACTCCGGAACGGCAATATACTGCAACTTTGTATGAAGCTGATAGGACAGCCGCCGCATGAAGTCCGTAAACTGCTTGTTTGCTTTTTTCAGGTTCGTTACATTATCGGCAAAAGTGAGCGTTACAAACTTTGAGCGATTGGAAAAATTAGCGTTCGCATATCGTCGTACTTTTTGGCGAGCGCGGGAAGCGGTCTTTTCTCTGTTCTGTCGTTTCTGTTCGTCCGTGGTAGTGGTTTGTCCAGCTCTACCGATGCGATTACAGCGCAAAGGCACAACGGGACTTTCGTACTCGTAGAGTTCGACATTATTCCCAGATACTATTAACTTTTGCGTGTAACATTTTCGCATTAAGAATACCTTTAATCAAGTCAAGTCGTGCGGCGGAACGCCGCCCCCCGCTCCCCCATGTTCGGACCGGGGGCGGCAGTTCCCTGCCGTCCGCGTAAAGTAAAAGCCCCTACACGGGACAGGTGCAAGGGCTTAAACAGATTTAGCGGTAGACTAAACATATTGAATTGTAGACATAGCCTGTCCCGCTATCTCATTACGTGATATATTATATCATCACATTTTGAGATAGTCAAGACTATTTTTAAAACTTTCTTGATTTTTTTCTCATTTTGAGATAAAATTTTATAAAACGACATAGGGGAGTCAGTTATGTACAATAAATTTGCCGAATGCCTTACCGCCCTAATGAAAGAGCGGAACATTACACAATCACATCTTGCAGAGTGCCTAAAAGTGAAGCAGAACACTATCAGCCAATGGGCAAAAGGCAAACGCGAACCCGATTTTGATATGCTGATAAAAATCTGTATTTTGTTTGATACTAATCCTACCGACATTCTGAATTATCCCGCCGTAAAGAAACAAATAAAATATGGTTTTTTGCGTGATGTGGTCGGCAATGACAAACAATTTCAGAAAGAACAGAGAGCTCTATCAGATGAAATGTTTGAACAAGGTATGCACCCTGTCGATATGCAATTAGAGTGCGAGAAACTTTACGAACAATATTATAAAGCGTACAAAGAGAAGTTTGGTTTTTAATATCTCAATTTGAGATGTCTGGAAATCGTGTGTACGTCATAAGCGTACCATGGGTTCAAATCCCATTCTCTGCGCCATACGTGAATAATACGAACTCTCAATGGGAGTCCGTATTATTTTTTTATCGGCGGCTTTGCCGCATGGCTGAAAAGAACGAAGATTTTATATTGCTATACAGCGGATCCCGACAAAGTCTGACCAAAAAAACGCAAGCTCTGTCGCAACCCAATACCTCGTACCAACGTGCGGTTGCGGATATACGATTTCTGATCCCAAAAAACGCAGTTCTGTTGCAATTATAAATTTTACAGAGGAAAGAAAGTATAAATACTTTTTGTTCCTGCTAAAATTTAAGACAGCCTGGCGGCCGCACGCATCTGCGCGCGGCCGCCCTATCAGAGCCAAAGCAGGCGGGCAAGGAATTTTCCTTGCCCGCCTGCTTTGCATATCTCTGAATTTTTTAGCAACCGTTTTTTAATTGTAAAACCCCGCGTTACCTTACAAACCTTTCGGAAACCCGACGGCAAAGGCATGCGCGCACATTTATTCGTGCTTCGGCAGGACGATATCCGCGCGAAGCGACTGTTTTTCCGCCGCCTCAACTTTTTCCGATTTATTTTTGTCGGATAAGCTGAGATCCCGCAAAACCACTTTTACCGGATTTTTCGAGCGGAATAAAAATTCTGCCTGCACAAAAGATTCCCTGTCCTTGCGGGAAAATGCGACGGGCGAACAGTCTCCCCGCATGCCTGTCTCCCAGCAAACACCGAAAACGCGCGCTTCCCGCGCTGCAAAACCGCCCCGTCCCGAAAATATCCGTGCAATTTCAGCATTGCGTTTTTCCTCTCTTTAAAACGTCCAGCAGCCAGCACGCCACGGACGACCATCCGTGACAAAGACTTCCCGCATCTTCAAAATCTGCTTCGCCGTTCTGCGTTTCCCAAAACGAAGTCGCCCCTGCAAACAACATCTTCCCGAAAATCGAGCACAGGTCTTCCAGACAATAATTTTCGTCGTCGTCCGTTTTCAGAATCGCATCGTACTTCAGCTGCAGCGCCGCCAGCGTGAGCGGTACGCACTTTTTCGGCTTTTTCAATTCCGATACCATCTCTTTCTTTCTCCTGTCGGGAATTTCTCCCGTCAGAAGAAACAGCGCCTGCGTATAGGCGTGCCAGCCCCTGCGCGCCCCGTTCACACGATACGAAGAGTACAACCCCATCTCCGCATCGTAAAATTTATCGAAACTTGCGGAAAGTTCTCCCGCATACTTCTCCAGTTCTTCCGCTTCTTTTTCCCGCTTTTGCCGCCGCTCCAGCGCAGCGATCGCCTTCGCCGCCCGATAAACGAGCGCCGTCAGCAGACCGTCCGCATACGACGGGATCTCCTCGCTTCGGAAAATCTCCCCGCCGTCCAGACCGGCCGACCATTCGTGAAAATTCCAGTAGCCAGGCTCCGTAAAGACATGCACGCCGTCTTCCTCCGTGTTCGAACGGAACGTCCGCAATGCGCGCTCCGCAAAGGGCAGCATTTCCTCCGCAAAGTCTTCCCTGTAATCCGCCGCCGCATTTTCGGCAATCGCCAGCAACACATACGCCGTAAACGATGGGATCACGATCGGCGCACGCGCGGGCGCGCACAGTTCCACCAGACCGTTCTCCCTCGCCGATCTGCAGAACAAACGAAGGCCCGCGCGCGGCAATTCGTACTCCTTAAACGCACTGTACCCGAACAGCATCTGGTTGCGCGAATCCATCCCGTACAACGCCTGCTCCCGCCAACAGCAATCTTCATAATGCTCGTGCGCACATAATTTCAGCGTACGCACCGCCGTATCGTAAATTTTTTGCACAAGTCTGTCGCCGAAAACCGCCTTCTCTTCCCTGAAAGGATACATCACTTCGCAAACCGTCAGCCGTTCCAGAAGCAGACTGTGCGTCTGCACATACAAGCACAAATACCTGCCGCCGATCCGATGCAGATAATCCGTCCATTCGTTTTTACCCGCGCGCAGCTTCAGTTCCGCCGCAAAATTGCGGGTATCTATGTGGGCGCGTACGCGAAGATCGCTTAAATGCTCCCCCCAGACGAGCACCGCATCGCAGGGCTCTTCCACTTCTACTTTAAGACTGCAATGTCCCGCACTCTCTTCTCCCAGATCGCAAACAACAAAAATGCCGTCCCCGTCGGGAGCGGAAAAATCAAGAGGCTGCCGCAGATCCGCAAAGGAAAGCCTCTCCTTTCCCGTCATATCGGAAAACCGAAGTGCCGACATCCACGCTAACTGCGCCCTTTCCGCCGCCGTCTTGCCGCCGCGGTACGCAAAAACGCCCTGCGCCGCCACAAGGCTCCCTTTCGGCGATCCGACCTTACACAGAGGAATCGGCCGCGCCGTCTCGCAAAACGACGCGGACACGCGCACCGCGTTTTTCCAAGCCTGTGCTTCCTTCGTGAAATCGTACCCCCAGCCATAGCCGAGCTGCGGCGTCACGAGACAATCGGCGACAAAATACCCTTCCGCCGCGCGGCACTGCGTCTTTTCGTCCGAAATCGCCGCAAGTTTGCCGTCCGCTTCCACTTCGAACGCGATCCCCGCCTGCATCGCGCGGCCCGTCGCAAAATCTGCGTCCATATGATACGCGAGAATCCGAAGTTCGTTGACCCCGCTGCGGACAAATTCCGTTATATCCGCCGTATCTACGCTCTTATAACGGGGGAGATCCGCATACTGCCCGTTGCAGACAAGTTTCCCGTTGACAAACGCCGCATATTGCCTGCTCGCCGAAACGCGGAGCAGGGCGGTATGTTCACAAACGAACTCCGCCCTGAATTCCGCATACTGCGTCGCCTTTGATCCTTCCTGCCAAATCCAATTCATATTTTCCCTATATTTCAGGCATATAAGCCCGTTTTTTTCCGATTCGATCAGCCCGTCGACAATCCTATTTACATAAAATCCGTCCGCATAAGGCTGAAACCGCAATTCGTTTTCGTTGAAAAATTCCTGTTAATTACCGCTTTTGTCGATGATCATTCAAGCCATCGTTTCCGTCATCGAAATGCCTTCAAGTTATACAGTCAGCACTTTTATCAGAAACGGATCGTTACGGGAGCGTGCGAAAAGGAAGAAATCGTCGCCGTTGCGTCCTTCAGATAGCAGACGAGCGTGTTTCCCGAAGGGCCCGTCTTGTACATGGCCCGCAAAGAAGGATATTCCTCCAGCATGCTCTCCTGCGCTTCGACGCGGTCATCCGCAACGAGCGTACACGCGACGCGGATCCATTCGTCCCCTTTCATCGCGCACAGTTCCGCTTTCGGATTCGCCGCAATCTGCTTTGCGACCTCTTTTCCTTTGCCCGTCTGAATATACAATTTCCCTTCAAAAATATGTACCGTGCCGAACGGACGCACTCTCGGTTGGTCGCCCTCTTCCGTCGCAAGATAATACGTCTGCGCCGCTTTGAGAAAATCATAAACGCGTTTCATATCTTTCCTCCCCGCATTTTTTCTACATTATAACACTTGTCTTTCTCCGTTTCAAGAAAAATCGGTATAATTCCGCATAAAATCACGCCTATATCGAAAATAAAATTTTTGTCCTCTCTCGGCCCTTTTCTGAAGGAAGGGCGGCGGCCCTTTACAGCGTGAAACTGTTCCGCAAAAAGGCAAGACGCTGCGGGGCAACCAACCTTTGCCCCGCAGCGTAGAACAGGCTATCTGTAAGAACACACCAAAACATATGTCTGCCCTTTCTTCGTTCCGAATTCTAATACTTCGCCTTTCAGCTCACATACTTTTCTTCTTTTCTCTTCTTTCCCTTCAAACAGAGATACTTCCAGATATTCTGCCCAAGGATTTCGGATGCGGCAGCACTTTCCCTGTAAACTCTCTATCGTCACTTGTTTCGGACAGGAAAACTCAAAATCATACGTTGATTCCACACAGAAACCGCCTTTGGCATACAGACGAAACGCAGCCGTAAAATTTTTATGCAGCGGCACCGAAGGAAATACAGAAATAACACCGTCATAACTTTGAAGCATGCATTCGTTGATTGCCGTGATCGCATTTCCGTTCAGCTCATACCCGCAATTTCCGTCAAACCCGATGCAGTTGCCCGCAAGCCTGCTCTTGCTCTGCCGGCCGATCCAGTCATAGACAAAATCCCCCAGTCCCAGACGCGCTGCCCAGATCGGGGAATTATCCCACGAAATGAACCCGATCAATTCGTTTCTGCCTATTCTGCGCAGAAAATTGTTCATCAACAGTCTGTAGTTGCCGTCCGTAAGCATTCCGAAAGGACTGATCGCCTCCAACGCAGGGTCGTCCCAATTGCTTCTCCTGCGGAAAAGACTCTCTTCCCCTGCAAGATAACGCCGCGGATACCCCCCTTCATACAGCGGCGCAAGATTTTCTTCGATATCCTTTACCTGCGCAAGAAAGTCATCCTGCTTTATGCCGTGATTTTCCAAAACTTCGATCAGCGCCCGGCATACGCAATGCAGCGCACATACATCGCTGACCGCATGTCTGACGGCATGATAACTCTCCCGCGCGTTTGTCTGTCTGACGTATATCTTGCCGTCTTTCTTCTCCAACAACGCCTGCATATAAAACCGCACGCCTTTTTCCGCCAAAGTATAAAAATCTTCCGTCAATATCCGTTCATCGCCCGTATATTCGTACTGCTCGTATATCCGCAAGGCAATTTCAAGCGTCGTCGCATATATTTTTTCCACGGCGCAGCCGTCATTGTATTCCCGCCCGCCAAAAAGCGTCATCGTTTCGGGCAGAGATACCGCACCATGCGTCCCGTATTTTTGCGAACAAATTTCTTCGTTTTCCGCCACAGCCGCCAGATACATCCTCTTCATGCTGTCGAAAACACCCCATTCGCCGATCGCATTCATACCGCCGTAGAGACATCTCTGGTTGTACCACCAGTACGCCACCGCCCATCCGCGCACCACATCCTCGTCATTCCGAAATACCCCGTTCATAAAATGATACGGAAGTGCGGCATACATCCCGCTCAAAAGAAGATATCTACTTATATAATAAAAATGCTCGACTTCTTTCTCCCTGCCGCTACGCAGGACGATCCAGCTTCTTTCCCACCTTTCTTTCCAGAACGCCCCGCCTTCTTTCATATCGCGCGCCGTATCCCTGTGCAGGATCTCTCCCTCCGATCCCGCCCACCCGTGCGCAACCGACACAACGGCCGTAATGCTTTTCTGCGCGTGTGAGGGAATGCGGAAGGCGTCTTCTCCCGCACGGCCCGACGCATAAACAGCCAGTCTGTATCCGAACTCCGTGCCGTGCTCGATGCCTCGGCGGGACAGCGCTCGGCAATTTTCCGATCCGGAAAATTGAAATCGGTTCCATTCTTCCCTGTCGTCCAGATGCGAGACGAACGTTTCTCCGATCAGATCCGTTCCCTCACCCTTTTCAATCTTTTTTTCAAACGCGCTCAGCCGTATGCTCAAAGCGGTTTCACCGTCGTTGCGAACGCTTATCAAAAAACTTTCTTTGTCCGCCAACGGGTAAAGCCTGATATGCACTCCCCCGCAGCCGATACGCAAAACGTTTTCGTATAATTTCAGAACCGCTTTCGCCCCAGAAAAATCCGTCCCTTCGATCCATATGTTTCCGCAGCTCACCTGACTTTGCGGAGATGCGTCCGGATGCGTCACCTGCAGGCGCAACCCGCCTGCCTCCGCACTCACACACACGCCCAGAATTCCCGTCCCGAATATCGCATACCGGTCAGTAAGTCTGTGATAACGAAGATCGTGCGAGGATACGATCCGCTTTACCGACCCGATTTCCTCCGCTTTCATACCGAAATACCCTTTTTAACAAGCTCGGAAACAAGCTTGAATTTGCCGCAATCCACGTCGGGCGGACAACTGTCACTGTTGGCAAGAATAAACCGCTTGCCTTTCGCCTCCGCAAGAAGACCGTTTACATAATCCGTAAGCTCTTTTTCGGAAGAATTCCTGAAAAACACTGGATCGATCCCCCCGATCAGCCCCTTTTCGGGCGGCAATTTCGCAAATGCATCCTTCATGTCGATGTTGCCCGTCGGATAAGGAGTGATCGACTCGATAAAATCGACACAGCTGCCGCACATGTCTTCGTACAACGACTTGATCAGACCGCATGCGTGATGGATCAGGATCTTGCCGCCCTGGTGTATAAGTTTGCCCCAATGCTCAATTTCCGGCAATACGTATTGCCGGAATTGCTGCGGATTCAGCATCGTGGTCGATGTGTCTTCCCAGAAAATAAACGCCTCCGCACTGCTGCCTAGAGAATATTCCACGCTCTTTACAGAATTTCTGTCAAAATAATACAGCGCCTCTTCCACAAGCTCGGGAAAATCGTACAGAGCATAGTTGAGCATCTCTACCCCCGACCAATGCTCCAAAAGCGACTCGAAACCCGTCTTCATCTCCGGCGATATCACGGGAATAAACAACCCCTCTTCCCCTACGTACTTTTTATCCGCATCGTATCTTTCAAAATTCGGCTTCAGCTTCGTGTTTTTCAGAATATAAATCAGTACTTTGAAATCCTCTTCTTTCGTTACGGGATGCTTCGTCAGAAACCACGTGTTACTCTCCGCCACAAATTTCTTCTCCTCCGTGATCTTCCCAACCGGCGTACTGTATTCCACATACATTTTATCTCCGTCCGCCCTTTCCCGCACTTCACAATTCTCGCGGATTACATCTACCAGCAAATGCGAACCCCTGTGCATATAGTCCGCACCCATTCTCTTACAAAAGGCAAGCATTCCCTGTCTCTGCACTTCCGCAGGCTGCGCTTCCCAAAAATACGCCAGAAAAGGCGCAAACGGCACCCGGTCTACCTCCCTTCCGTACAATGCGTTCAACAACCTTTCACGTCCTGTCATTTTCCGTTCTCTCCCTTTCCTTATAATATTCCGCCAGCAATTCCAGCTCCGTCCAAAGCCGCCCGTTCACCTTTTCAAAGAGCGGCGTCATCGTTTCCAGCCAGTTCCCTGGCGTCGCGTCCGTCTGCAGTTTCCCCTTGTACCGCGCCTGCGTATACCTGCGCGGCGTTTCGTCATACATGAACAGGTACCTGTCCGTCAAACCGATCGAACTGTGCATGATCGGCTCCGCTTTTCCTTCTTCCCGCAGCTGATAATGGTAAAATAAATATTCGGATATACTTTCCTGCCGCAGTATCCCGAAAAAACACCGCGGCCTGCACCTCTCTTTCCGCATCCAATGCGCCTTGTCTTCCTTGGGTACGTAACTGAATACTTCGGGAATGTTCCGCCAGTATGACGGACCGCCTATCCCGTACTGAAGATGCAGATATCCGCTCAAAAAGCCGAAAACCTTTTCCACGGAAAAAACTTCCCCGATCTTTTCGATATACAGCACGATCCCTTCCCCCGCACGGAATATTGACGCCGTGATCAGATCTGTAAACGCTCCGCTTCGGATCAGCTTGTTCCAGCCGCTCTTCAATATGTCCGCATTAAATTGCCCGTTCACCGCAGCATAATAATATTCGCTTTTTATTTCTTCTCGTATTTTCCCCATTTTTTAAACATATCGCACATGTATTTTGTGGACTCCTCCGTTATGTTGATGGACGCCGGCATCGGATACGTCTTCGCCATGAAACCGCCGCCGTATCGGCCGAATGTGCCGATCAATTTTTTCACACGCTCTTCTATTTCCGCAAAATCTCCCTTCGGCAATACCGTCTGAATATCGCACGGACAAAAAAAGCATATCCTTCCCCCGTACGCTTCGTCCAGACGATCGATCCCCATATTGTCCTGCTGATCGATCTGCAATACATCTGTACCGATCTCAATAAAATCTTCAATCAGATCGAATATGTACCCGCAGGAATGTATAAAAAACTGCATACCCGCTTCGTGAACTTTGCGAATGATCTTTTCGTAAGACGGCTTGAAAAACTTTCTCCACATCTGCGGACTTATGAATAAACTTTTTTGCAGACCCAGATCTTCGATGGCGATCATCCCGTTCACGCCGATCTGCGCAAACTTTTCGACAACCTGCAGACATCCCTCCGTCAGCTTGCCGATCAGTTCCTCCAACAATTCTTCCTCTTCCACAAACGATACCATCAGGTTCTCGAATCCGACCAGATCGAGCAGGTGCATGAACAGAAAATTCGGAAACATGCCTAATATGTATTTATCCGGATTCCGACGGATCTGCTCCCGTGCTTTCTCATATCTTTCCGGCTCCGAAAAATCGGGGAACTTAAACGTCCGTACGGCCGAAAGATCCGCCAAAGGATACCGACACGGCTCCCCCAGCTGCGTATTGATCGTACGGTACACGACCCCCCACTCCGTCTGACGCGTATTCGGTTCCGCTTCCGTCGGAATAAAATGTTTGCTCTCCGAGGCAAAGACCCATTCGAAATCTTCACCGTATTTTTCTTCGATCTCGGGCACCCTGTTCGAATCGAAATTGTACGGCACCCTGTCCGGCCCTTCAAACCGTATCGCCCGCAAAACCCTCTCTTTACTCGTCATGCTCCCGCCTCCGCAAAATTGCTCCTTCTTTCGTGATTTCGTATGCTTCTCCCGCCTTGACGTCAAAACACAAAACTTCCCCCGTCCAGGGCGATTTCAGCCTGCATACGGTATCTGCCGTCCCTTCCACGCACAGAAACGTCACCTTGCGCCTGCGCATCTTCGCCGATACCAACAGCCCGCCGCGCGCACGGAATTTTTCAAAACCAAACGTCCCGTTTGTTTCGAAAGAAGGGAAAACATGCACCACCCCGCTGCGCGAATTCAAAAGACGCTCCGGCTCGTTTTCGATCAGCCGTACCAGCGCGGCATGATCCTTCCGCCCTACAATCGCCTCTATGCTTTCCTGCGGCTGCATACGGTGAAACCACGCGTTTTCGGCGTACACCGTATCCTTGTTGTACCCCAGCAGATACGGAATCTCCCCCCTGTGCCAGCCGCTCACGTTGGCAAACGTCCTCATAAACAGCTCTTTTTCCGCTTCGGACGAATCCAGATTCACGTCGTCCGTCAGCAACACGGGAATCCAGCCCGCAAAATGATTGTACGGGATCCCGAGCGGGTTTACCCCCGCAACATCGGTCAGTACTTTGCCCTTTTCCGTCTCGTACACGGAGTACTTCGGAAGATTTTTTTCGACATCTTCCCATTCCCCGATCTTATCGAGATCTTCCCCCAGATAACGCGCCGCTTCTGCCGCTTTGCGCATCGTCCAGCGGATAAACGCGCATGCCGAAGAGGTGTCTTTGTTTTTCCCGAACCGATAGCGCAGCCCCCATTGCTCCGCCGATACCGTCGGGATCACATGATACCCGTCTTCACTCCTTGTCACATACTGCGCATAAAATATCGCCAATTCCCGCAAATACGGATATACGTCATGCTTTAAAAACTCCTCTTCACGCGTATAATCCCAAATATCCCACAAAACTTTGCACACCTGTGCACCGATTTCCATACAAAATTCGAACGCGCTGTGCACATGATGATAACAATCCGCTTCGATCGGAGGAAGATACCCGTGCGAGATCGTCGCTCCCGTCATTTTGAAAACTTCCCGCACGTTCTGCCGCGCCGCATTCAGCCAATGCTTGACCAGATTTACCCAATAGTACAGCCTGTCTTCATGATGCAGCACGATCTGCCAGGGCGAATCGTACAGATCGTTGTAACAATTCAGCGAATGCCATAATCCCACATCCGCCTGAAACGGCGTATAGACGGAATCCGCTTCCATGCGGACCGGGTCGGGCCGGCACGACCTTGTGTTGGAATCGGACCAGTTGTGAAACAAATATTTTACATATTCTCTGTCAAAATCCGCTCCGTCCGCATATATGCGGCCGTTTTCCCGCTTCTCGTAAAATTTTCTGTACCATTCCGCATTCTCGCACTCATACCACGCAAAACTCTTTTTTTCCGTCTCTTGCAGCACTCTCTCGGCGCATTGCCGCGTATCCGCCCCGTCATTCGAAGTCTGTACGGTTATATAATGCAAAAAACGCCCGCCGCACGGCACCGTCACTCCGCTGCCCGCCGCCGCATTGATCGCATCGTAATCGGGCATGAACATGGGTTCGAGATAATCTGCATTTCCCTTTCCCCTGATCGTCCTTGCCTTCGTCTCCAGATCATATTCGTTTTCGTGCATCGTCACCGCCGCATCGCCCGTATTCATCGCAAAAGTATAGCCAAACCCCTGCGGGAAAGTCTTCTCCGCAGGAAATTTCTGCTCGATACCGCAGCATTTGCCTCTCACAAACGGCTCTGCGGGACGGATCTCTTCCAACATGTGCGGATATGCGGCATAATCAAAGCCGGGAAGCCCGATATTACCGTTTTTGCCTCGCGTATCGTTGTGTCTGCACAGACGCAGCGACACGCCCTCTTGCAGGCCGCTGCACAACCCTTCGATACAGATAAGATTCCGTGCCATACAGGGCAAAATTTTGATTTCCAGCCGCGCACCTGCGTTTTGCTGACAAATCCTGATCAGACCGCTCGACGCAGATATGCTTACTTTCGGCGCAGGACACCCCGCAAAATCCGGTGCAAGAATCACGATCTGCCCCACCGGCTTCGGCGTCGGGCTGTCGTACGCGCTCCAGGACGGGTATCCGTCCCGCCGCACGCCGTCCGACCCCATGTGTCCGCCGTATGCCGCCCACGTCGTGTCGCCTTCCTCCGCAAACGCCGGATGAAACGCACCCTTTTTCACTTCTTCCAACGTCACGGGCGCTTCCCGTATCACCCTGCGGTCCCATACGTCCGGCTTGGAAAGACTGACCGTTATACGGTCCGCCGGCCCCCACAGCGACGCTTTCAGAACGGGCGTGCTGATGTTGCAGCCTCTCCCGCAAAACCATAACTCGTCCGTCTGCGGATCATCACAGGACAGCTCACGCTCCATGTATGTCCTGCACGCCGTCTTCCATAAAGGTTTCATTTCTGCCTTTGCCATACCACCGTTTCCCCTGCTTTTATTTTTATCGGCGAAAGATCCTCCGCCCTGCACGGGCCGCTTCCTTCATCCAAAAATACTTTCACGATCAAATCGTCACGCCGCGCGTTCACCACGCGCACCTCGCCCTTTTCCCAATCCGCTTCCGCTTCCAGATTCTCAAGACAATAATACCTGCGCCCTGCAAAATCAATATAGATCCCGGGTATCTGCAAATAGGTCAGCATACAGGAAATCTCCGCCCAGCACGAACCGTCGAATACCCCGCCTACACATTCCTTTCCTTCCCAGTCCGATATGTTCACACGTTCATTCATAAACCCGTACGGCAACGGTTTCCCACCGTAATCGTACACAGGATCTCTTTCCGTGCTAAGATATTGCGTAATGTTCCCCGCTATATCCGCCAGCAATTCCAGGTATTTTCCCTCCCGCGTGTAACGGTACAGTTTCAGTAAAGAGTCGCCCGAAAGCGTACAGATCCCCGGCGCCGAATGCTTGTTCTGCACGTTCGCAAACACGCTCCCCACCGTGTTCACCCTGCGTTTCCCGAAACACGAATCCTGCGGGAACCGGTACGCATACGTCACGCACCACGAAGAACACTGCCATGCCGTACGTTCCGCACACCGCAGCCAGCGATCTTCTCCCGTCTGCTCATACAGCGTAATATAACTTTCCAGAAGGCCGAAAATGCTCTCGCTGTCGGGCCCCTGGCAAATCTCACCCGGCCCGCCGTTCACAAAACCCGCGTCCAGATGGTTATTTTCATAGTACGCCGCAATCTCTTCGGCCGCTCGCAAATACTTTTCGTCTGAAAATGCGGAATACGCCAACGCCAAAGCCCCCGCCGCCACGGCACCGCTTGCCGTTCCGCCCGCGTATATCTCCACCGCGTCTGCATCGATAAACTGCCCGAGCTGCCCTTCTTTTTTCCATAAACGAACAAGCGCTTCCGCACAGCGGCGTACCTGCCCTTTCATTTGTGCGTCAAAAACTTTCTGCCCGTGCGCTTCGTCCCATTGCATCTGCCGCAGCAAAAAATACAATGCGTCGCAATGCTTGCGTATCAGAAGCACCGAGCGGTCATTTACGTCGTTGAAATTGTCGCCGTAAAAACATCCGTTATATAAGATCGCATGCAAAAAACCGCTGTCTCTGACTGCATTTTCCAGAATAAACCGCAGCGTCTCCCCGGAACGGCGCACCGAGAGTGCGCTTCCGTGTACGAGCAGCGGATACGTATTGATCAGTCCGCCCGTCCAGCCGGCCTGCCAGTCCTGGTACAGATTGTCGACCGTACCCACCCGATAATACCCGCTTTTATCCCAGTTGCTGCGGTTGTACTTTCCCTCGATAATTTCAAACGCATCATACAGCGGCAGATCGATCTTTCGCGCAGGCAGACTGCCCGCACTCTCTTTGCGCAGATAAAAAAATTCTCTGTACAAATCGTGCACGCTCCGACATGCAAACGTGTGCATCTTTACATACAGTTCTTCTTCCTCTCCGCTTTTATAATCTTTTCCCCTGTCTTCCGACACCGCCTGCGTCGTTCCGAACCGATACATCGTACCCTCCCTGACATTGGGAACATTGAATATGACATACAGTTCTCCGCGGCCGAAATCTTCCCTGATTTCGATACCCGTATTTCCTCCGCCTTGCTGCACCTTCGTAAACAGCAGGATCCCTTTTTCCTGTTTTTTCAGATAAATTGCCACGCAAGGACAAGCCGTGTCGGCCGTCGTAAGAAAGATCGCACCCTTTCCGTCCTGCGAAAGCCCCGGCACGTCCGTCAGGATCGGCTCCATCTGCGCTGACGCACCCATTTTGCGGCTCAGAAAGGGCGGATATTTCATCGCAATCTTGCGAAATCTGTTGCCCGCGTATACGGCGGCGGGTATCATCAGGTAGTCTTCACCCGTCCACCCGCTTACCGTGTATTCACAGAAAAAAGACGCCCCCTTCAGTTCTTCTTTTGCACGAAAAGTAAAATACGTCTCACCGTTTTCGGTACGAAAGTCTACCGCGGCTTTGCCGCTTTCCCCGCCGATAAGGTCGTATTCCTCTTTTTTTCTGCTTCCGTCGTACAGTCTGTATCCCGCCTTATTCAGCATCCGTCCCGCTCCCTGACCATTCCGATCGCGCTCTTTGCTTCCGCTTCGCTGTTGCAATGCATCCAGACAACTGCCCGCATGCCGTCGTTTTGGCCCAAATACTGCTTTAACTCCGCATACGTACATTCAAAATAGATCGGCGACGCTGCTCTCTCTCTGATCTTCGCGATCACTTCCGTCACGCGCGGACATTTCGGATCGTTGGCTATGTTCATGATCCCCAACCCGTCAATGGAGGATATCTGTGCAAACTGATGGAGTCCCAGCATATGGTTGTGTATGAACCCGCCCCCGAAGTCCCGCACAAGTTCCGCCGTGTACTCTCTCCCGAATTGCTTATAATTGTCCGGAGAGCAAAGGTTGCTCGTATCCTCCATAAACCCGATTGCCCTTTCACCCGGAACCCAGATGTTCCACATGCTCTGCCCGCCTTCCAGCGCGCCGCAGCGTTTCATGAGTTCCCGATGAAAATTTCGCGTAACACGCGTACAATACCCGAGCAGCTCCTTCAGCTCCTCCGGATATTCGTAAAAATCACAGAATACTTCGTTTCCGCGGAGCGAATTGGCAGCGTCCAGCGGCGAATAGTGCATGAACGGCGCCACCACAAGTTCCTTCTTGTGCTCCATAATGTATTCGACACCGTCCAGAAAAATCTGCGCCCACTTTGTCCGCTTCTCGCTGTCCAACCGCCCCATATCCGCGTAATCCGTCAACGTCGGATGCAGCCAGCTCGTCTCCGACGTAAAAAGAACTTCCCCTTCGTCAAAGACCGCGCCGCCCGCTCCCGTTCCTAAATGGAAAAACAACTCCGGAAGCGTATCGTCTTCCAGTCCTTCCCGCTTTCCGTAATATTCTTCCAAATAGGATATCTTCGCGTCCAGATACCCGCACAATCCTTTCCACGTGTTCAGATCGAACGACGTATAACCGGGATCGCGGCGTTCTGTCTCCACAGGCAGCTGCACCTTGATCAGGGTACTCCTCTTCCCGCCGTAAAATTCCTTATAATTTTTTATGATTCTTTGGATGTCCATAACGACCTTTTCTTCCCGAACAGCTTCGCGTACGTCTCAAAAACCGAATCCTGCGGCGCATTGTCCGGTCTCGCCGCAACAAAAATAATGCAGTCACTGTTTTCCTTCATGCTCGCCGCAACCTTTTCCAGAAAATATTCCACCGTGCCGATCTGCGGATTATCCGTGTAAACATAATGCGGTATGATCACCGCCTTCCCGCTGAAAAAGGAAAATATCTTCTCCATGTCCGACGAATACTGTGCCGCGAAGTTTACCGAGTACAATTTTTCGTTTTTTTCGATCGCGGAAAAATACCTCTCGTTCATCGTACAACTGTGCAGATAGATCCCGTCAAACTCACGGCTGAGCATATTGTTGTAACGTACGCCGTATTCTTCATACATTTGCGGAGATACCATCGACATCGTATCGTCGGAAATGTGAACCCCTTTCCCCGGCGCCCACACCCACGGCCAACTGATCGGTACAAGATCGGAAACAACTTCCTTTACCCGCCGCACAAACCCCGCGATCTGTTCACAGATCATGCCCAAAAGTTTGTGCACTCTCTCCGGCTCATCGTACAGCGACACGTAAAAATCGTCGCTGTCCCACATCATTTCCGCTACCCCCAAAGGGTTTTGTATGTCCGGCATACGGATCGGGATCTTCCCCTTCGTCCTGCGCGCAAACTCTTCGATCAGCTCCAACTGCTTTTTCAGATAATTTTCCCCCTCCGTCGGCCGGATCCGGTCTACATCCTCCGCCCTCCGTATCAACGGCTCCGCCACATATTTGTGCCCGTCCGCAAACGTCTTGATCTTCGCCCCGAACACCGACGGGAATATATACGTACCGAGCGTCGCGTTCAGCGCAGGTATGTTGTCCCCCCTGCTTCTGTCCAGCGATTCGTAATACGCCAACGCGCTGTCATACTCAGACCCTGCGCTCTTATCGATATTTCCGCTGTTCTGATAATGCCCCGCACTCTCTTCCACGACCAGCGCAGGATACCCGATCGCCTTTTTATTCCAAATGTCCTGCAATATCCGCTTTGTGTCTTTCATCTCTCTCCTCATAAGGAAACCCGCACCGCTTCGTTCCCGTATACAAGATTTTTTACCGCCGTCTTCTCTCCGTCATACAAGAAAATCCGTATCTGCCGTCCCGGCTCCGGGATGTACCCGCCTTCCGCTTTCCCGATCGTAAGCTCCCTTTCCGATTGCTTCCATTCGATCTTTATGAAGGTATATTCCCCCGCTTCATAGCCATACCCGTCGCCTGCGTCTTCATACCAGCGAAACGCCGCATCCCTTCCGCCGTACACGTGTATTTCATACCAGGCAGGCTTCTGCCCCGTATGCGTCACTTCCGCTTGCTTCAGCACGATCGAGCCGCCCGCCACAAAAACGGGAATCTCTTCCATCACAACGGGAACTTTTCTGCGCCCTCCGCCTTTGTACAGCTTCTTGCCCGTATAGGTATACCAATCCCGCCCCTCGGGAAGATAGACGCTCCTCGTTTTCCTCTCTTTTTTGCCCGTTTTTGCGTCAAACATGCTCTCGAAAATGGGACATACCAAAAATTCATGTCCCATCATAAATTCATCGGAAACGTCCCAGACGTTTTTATCCTCACCGTAATCGAACGCCAGACTGCGCAGCGCCGTGAATCCCGCAAGCGTCTGCTCCGCCGCAAGCGAATAAATGTGCGGCAACAGCGCATACCTCTCTTTGACTGCAGATACAAGCAAATCGTAAAACAATTCGCCTTTCTCCCCGAACTGCCATATCTCCCGCGGCGTGTCCGTCCCGTGCGCGCGCATCATGGGCAAAAATACGGCCGTCTGAAACATCCGCAGGAAAAATTCACGGTATGCTGGGTCCTGCACCCCTCTGTCATAATCGCCGCTCCAAAACCACTGCGCCCTGTCGCTCGAGAAAAACGCCCCAATATCGTACGTCCAGTTCGGCATGCCCGTGACCGTAACGTTCAAGGCCGCTGGAATCTGATTTTTAAAGACCTTCCACCTCGCGCTGATATCGCCCGACCAAACGATCGTTCCCATACGCTGCTGCCCGGGAAAATACGACCGCGTCAGATTTACGACCCTCTTTTCGCTGCATTTTCTCTGGTTGCGGTATATGTTGTCGCTGTGATACAACGAATATCCGTTGATCTTTTCCGGATCGATAAACTTTTTGAATTCGTCCACACACAGCCTCGCCCGTTCCGTCAGCTCCGGTTCCACCGCCCCGCTCCAGTCCGCATAATACGGTTCCGTCGAATCGCACCACCAGGCATCGATCCCGCAGTCAAACAACCCGCGCTTCGCCTGCGCCCAGTACAGATCCCCCGCCTTTTCGTCGTAAGCGTTGTACACCATCCTGTCGGCAAGCATGCCGCCCGCCTGCAAAAGC
The DNA here is from genome assembly GCA_944368925.1 of uncultured Clostridia bacterium. GTDB lineage: Bacteria > Bacillota > Clostridia > Christensenellales > Borkfalkiaceae > Borkfalkia. The sequence goes on from CALVXG010000010.1 coordinate 72,579, forward strand.
TCCTGCTGGTTCTCTCCGCCCCGCATCATGTTCGGCCAGATCGAAATCATAACCTTGCAGTTCATGTCATGAATTTTGGATACCGTTCCCTTAAAATCGGGATATCTCGTCTCGTCCAGTATCTTGTTTCCCCATTTGTCTCCCTGCCAGTACTGCCAATCCTGGACAATACAGTCCAGCGGGATCCCGCGCTTCCTGTATTCCTCCACCACGCTCAAAAGCTCTTGCTGATTGCTGTAATGCTCTTTCGACTGCACAAATCCGTACGCCCACTTCGGAAACAACGGGACGTCCCCCGTCAGATATCTGTATTGTCCGATCAATTCGTCAAAATTTTGCCCAGCCAGAAAATAATAATCCAGCTCGTCTTCACACTCGCACCAGAAATAACTCTCCAACGCGTTGTCATGAAACGCCGCATAACTCATGCAATCCAACATCACTGCATAATGATTCGTCGATACGATCATCGGAACCGCCAGCTTCATGTTCTGCTGGTACAGATACTGCGAATGCCCTCTGTAATTGAAGATCCCCTCTTCGTGCTGTCCCAGCCCGTAAATCGCCTCATCGCCGAATTCGAACGCCAGTTTTGCTTCGTATGCCTTGCGGCTGAATTTATAATTTCCCGCTGAAATCGTACTCTTGATCCCGTCCGCGCTCTCAATTTCTTTGATCACGGCGCTCTCATCGTATTCGGGAAGATACACGTCCTTTTCCGTCAGAAATTTCCCGCCCTTTTCCGGCTCTCTGACAAGCAGATTCCCTTCCGCATCATACCAACGGAACACACCCGTCACCTTGTCCGCGGCCAATAAAATTTTCTCTGTCCGAAACCGGATCACTCCTTCACTCTCGCTCACCGAGAGAACTGTCTTCGCATCCTTCCGTATCACCGTCTTACTCTTTCTTTGCGAAAAATGATCCTGTCCCGTGTACACGACGTGTACCGCCGACGGCGTACATGCCTCGATCAGTATGCTCCCCGCATCCGATCGCAGCACCGCCCGATTCCCTTCCGCCTCAGTCAATTCCCACATATCTTCCTTTCTCTCCGCCCTTTATTTCAGCCTTTTTTTCAGTTCGCTTATGTAATAATTGTAATTCGCAAACGAAACGATCGGCGGCACGCTGTGATCGCAGCTGGGTATATACCTGCCCGTCCTATACACTCTCTCCGCTTTCTCCAGCTCTGCATCGATCGCCGCCTTGCCCTTTGCAAGCTCAAGTTTGTCTACCCCGCCGATCAGTCCCAGCTCCGGAAACCGTGCGCGCAACGTTTCGGGATCCATCCCCGCAGCACGCTCAACCGGCGATACCGCCGTAAATCCCGACCGCACCGCCAGCGGTATAATGTCCGCCGTATGCCCGTCGCTGTCCAGAAAAACATGCTTCACACCCGCCTCTTTCACAAACGAAATGATCTTATCCCATGCAGGACAGATAAATTCTTCCACCATCGCGGGAGATATCATGCTCGCCGTCTTATACGCCATGTCTTCCCCCAGGCAGACAATATCCGGCACAAACTGCCCGAATACCCTGCCGAACAGCCCGATCACAAACTCCGTATGGAAGGTGACCATCTCCTCTATAAAGTCGGGTTCATCGATAAAGAGCATCATCAGGTCTTCAAATTTGATGAAATCCCTCAAAAAAGCGAACGGCCCGCGGATCGTGATCTGCGTGAGTATGTCATCCCTCTGCACACAGCGGATAAATTCCGTCAGATCCGGCACCCGCTCCTCTGACTTCCAGTCCAGCCTCTTGCAATATTCGTGAAAACTCGCCCTATCCTTGATCGGGAATTCAATATAATGCGGCATGGCACTCGAATTTTTTTCCAATTTATAAATGATGCCTTCCCCGTTCCGCTTGGTGATGTGCGTTTCCGTCTCTTCGTACACCTCTTCTTCAAACGGAGGCACCGCACAGAAATTGTAGGGAATATTGATCGGCGTCGCAACCCCGAAATACCCCGCAAGATCGCGCGTTCCCGTGTCCTTTTCATACTCTTCCTGTGTCTCCGGCCAGAACATCATGTATTCCGTGGCCGGAAATTTTTCCGGCCGCTCACCGCTCATTACCTTTAAAAAATCACTCCTGTAACTCATATCCTGCTCCGTCAATTACTGTAATTGTACCGATAGGCAAACCTGCCGATCGGGGCACTGTCTCCGCTGACATAGTACTCCATAATGTCGTCAGGGATCGTAACGTTGTCGCTCACCTTGAAATCGATGCACAGATCGTCCGCTTTTAACCCGAGCCTGCTCAAAGGCACGGCAAATATCATGCGGTTCCCGCTGACCCTGTATTCCACATCGCATACTTTCTTCCATGTGTATCCGTCTCCCGCATGCCTTTCCAGCGAGGTCTTGCCGCTGCCCGTCGGATAACGGTTTAGAACAAAGTTGAAACCTTCCCAGCTGCTTCCCTCTCCCGTCCCGATATGAATGTTCATCCAGTTGGTCCCCTGCGCATACGGAATGATCGCCGCGGCCGTTTCGACCATGAAATACAGATATCCCCCGTCATGTACGGCGCGCGCCGCTATGATATCGTTCCGGTTCGAATAGTCCGTCAGATAATTGCGGCCCGTAATGTCCAACGCATTCCTCTCCATCGCATCGCGCCGCAAATCCAGATATTTGTGACCGTAATCCCCCCATTTCTCGTCCGAAAGATACAGTCCGAACTGCTCCGGCCGATCGATTTTCAGCCGCCTGTACTCCGCATCCGACGATTCAAGTTTCTTGAAGTCCCGCAAATTCCTGCCGAATTGCATCACGTAATTGTCCTGATGCCCCCCGCGCATCATTTCGATGTCGCGTGAAAACTCCTGGTTTACGGTATCAATAAAACTGACATACGGCGGAAAATTCCATGCACCCTTTCCGACGATCCACTCGTTCCAGCTCGTCGTCATCACAATGTCGATCTCGTCCCGCATGTCGATCGCCGTCTGCCACTGCTGCTCAAAATTGCTCCCCTCCGCCACGCGGGCATCGCTGTTGGTCATCGTCTCAAAATCAAATCCGCGGCCCCAGTTGGAATTGTATGCAGCTTCGTCCGTCCCTTTATAATACAGCGACGTACTGAACGGCGCCGCCGCATGCTCGGAAACCGACACGCTGATCGCATTCAGCCCGTCCGTCCCCGGATGCACGACCTGCGGATACTTCCAGCACATCCACGGCAATCCGTCTTCCTGCTCCGTCTCCGTCGTCGTGGGCCAGATCGAATACTTTATATCAAAAAAATCACGTACTTCCTGCGGCAGATTGTCGACACTCGACCCGGCTCCCGTCTGATCCGTATCCACCCGTGCTCCGATGATCATAGGTTTCCCGTTGGGAGAAAACCACGTCGTCGGACAATAATTTTCCGCATACAGATTGTTGTACAGATGCGCAATCGTGTCCGCACTCTTCGCATTCGTGTAAAACGTCACTTGCGGCGCGTTCCACCCCGCTTTGTTGTAATATTCCAGAATGGGAAGAAGTTTCTGCCAGACATTGTCGTACGTAAACCCGTTCGTGCAGTCAAAAAACAAAAAATCTACCCCGAGCGAGATCCAGATCTCTACATGACGGCGCATGACCCATTCGTCGTCACTGTTGTAAAACCCGTACAACGGCTCACCCCAGATATGATCTTTCCCGACCGGCGAATCCGCACTGTCCGTGCTCCAAAGCGCTTGAGGATCGATCGCGAGAATCTCCGATACGTTGTAGATCGTATCCTGCTTTTTGGATACGTCCAGCCAGGGGAAATAAAATAACCCTACGTACTTCTCTTCACGAAAACCCGTCACGGCGTCCGTTTCCCGTCCCAATGCGTCCACCGATACCGTATTGTAGACGGTAAATTCCTGGTCCGTCATATCCTGCGGCCGGTCCGCTCCGCTGTCCGCCGTCTTTCCGCACCCGGAAAACGCCAGCAACAGCACGAATACCGCCGCCACAAAACACGTCAACGCCCTCTTTTTCAATCTCATTATCCCTTGACGCCTCCTATCATGATCCCGTCTATCAACTGACGCTGAAATATAAAGAACAACACTGCCGAAGGCAGCGCCAGCAAGACACCGATCGCCATCTTCACCCCGGGCGTACGGAAACTTCCTTCGCTTCCCGCAACAATGAATTTATAGTAGATCCCGAGCCCTACCGTATATTTGTCCTCGCTGCTGCTCGCATAAATCAGCGGCCCCATATAATCGTTCCAGCACCCCATGAATATGTTGATCACATTCATCAGAATCAGCGGCACACAGATCGGCAGCGTCATGTAAAAGTATCGCACCAGCGCATTCGCCCCGTCAATTTTCGCCGCATTGTCCATTTCGCGCGGTATGTTCTTCATGAACTGCATAAACAAAAACACGTTCATCGCCCCGCCTCCGAACAGACAGGGAATGGTGAGCGGATTGTACGTACCGATCCAGCCGAGCGAATTGTAGATAACGTACATCGGGATCTGCATCACAACGCCGGGCAGCATGATCGTGCTGATCATCATCGTAAAGAAAAATCTCTTGCCCTTGAAATCACACTTGGAAAATCCGTATGCCACCAGCGAAGAGGACAACGGCGTCCCGATCATGTTGAAGACCGTTATGTACATCGTATTCCCCAGCCAGCGGAGCATTTCCACTTCGAAAATGCCTTTGTAATTGTCCAGATACAGATGGCGGGGGAAAAACCTCACCGGGTACATGCTTGTATCGATACGGTCCATAAAGCTCTTGTTGATCATGAACACAAACGGAAACGTGAAAAATACGATCAGCGCCAACAGCAAAACATAGGAAAATGCAAGCCCGATCACGCGGCTCGACTTTTTTGAAATTACCATCGCTTACATATCCTCCCCGTAAAATACCCATTTGCTGTGTTTGAACAACAATGCCGACATGCACGCGATCACGAAAAACAGGATCCACGCAAGCGCCGAGGCATATCCCATATTGAAACTGACAAATGCTTCCTGATAAATGCGCACCGAGATAAAATACAATGAATTGTCCGGCCCGCGCCCGCCGTTGTCCGTAATCAGAAAACTGCCGAACATCTGCATCGACCCTATCACGCCGTTGATCAGATTATAAAAAATCATTGCCGAGCTCATCGGGATCGTTATGCTGAAGATCTGCCTGAGCTTGGACGCCCCGTCCAGGCTCGCGGCCTCGTACAGATCCACGGGAATATTCTTGAATGCCGCAAGCCATAAAATCATTCCGCCGCCCAAGCCCCAAAACGACATGAAGATGATCGTCATCAGCGCCGAAGAGGCCGACGAAAGCCAATCGGACGCGGGCAGGCCGAAGGCCTGCACGATCCTGTTCATGATCCCGATCTGCGGCGCAAATATATCTTTCCAAACAATCGCCGACGCAATCGGCGGTATGATGCAGGGAAGATAGATCAATACGCGGAAAAACATCATGCCGGGTATCTTGCGGTTAAGAAGCAGCGCCAGAAAATAGGACAAAAACATCGTAACCGGTATACTGATGAACGCATATATGAACGTGATACGGAACGACCCCCAAACTTCACGGAAATCGACGGTAAAGATCGCCTTGAAATTTTCGATTCCGATCCACTGCGGCGGCCGCATCATATCGTAATCCATAAACGCCAGTATGAAAGACTGAACAAACGGTATCGCGCAGAATAAGATCGTGCCGAGTATCATCGGCATGATGAACAGCCAGCCCGTATAACTCGATTTTATGACTTTCAGGCTCTTTTTCACGATACCGTTGCTTTTCAAACTCACCATATGTTTTCCCCTCTGCACTATACGCGGCTAAGCTGATAATTTACCTTCTTGACGGCATCGGCAATCGTTTCGTCGATCCCTTTCGTCCCCTTGATTCCGTCCAGATTCATCTGGATCATGATATTATAAATTTCCGAGCGGATCTTGGAAGGCATCCCCATGTGGAACGACGCGGGTGTGAACCGTTCCGGATAACTGATGAACGCTTCCTGATACATCCCTTCCCGCGGCAGTTTTCTCCAAAGCGCATTCTCGTCTTCCTGCATGCTCTTGAGAATGGGAATGTTCTTGCCCGACCCGTAGACCTCGTACGCCTTTTCGGAAATCAAAAATCTCAAAAACGCCCACGCTGCGTTCGGTTCGTCCGTACGGCTGTACATTGCATACCCGATCGTTCCGCCGCCGACATACGTCTGTCCCGACGAACCCTCCACGTCCATTACGGGCATCGGCCAGATATCGATATCATTGACCGTAAAATACCCCGTTTCCGGAAACTCCGCCTGCGGCGACTCCTCCTGCATATCCACGATCGCGGGACGCGACTGGAACTGTATGGCAACCTGACCGCTCGCGATCGGCAGCTCGAGATTCGGATTGCAATACCCTGCCGTAACCAGACTCTTCATGAATTCCATCGCCTTGCGCGTGTTTGCATTGTCAAAGATCGGCTGATTGTTTTCATCGAAAAACTCTACCCCGAACGACTTGTACATTGCATACATCATCGCATCCGACTGCAAGGACATCGTGGCGGGAATCCCCGTCTGCGACCAGGGAAGGCTGTTCGAAACCAGATCGTTGTACCCATCTTTCACCCGACGCAGGATCTCCACGCATTCCGTCCACGTCCAGTCTTTGTCCGGCAGAGGAATCCCCAGCTGCGTCAGTATGGTCGTATTGATGATCGCCACAAACTGATCGTAATTGGTCGGAATAAAGTATTGGTTTCCGTCCTCTTTGTAACCGTCTTTTCCCAAACGCCAGATCTCCGGCACAATGTCTTCCTTGTCCAGCGTCCCGTTCTCAAAAGACGCGTTTACATAAGGAGTCAGGTCTTTCAGGATCTCCCCTTCCCGCAGAGACACCCACATCTGTCCTTCGTTCAGAAAAATATCGGGGCAGGAACCGGGCTTGCTCAGATCTGCATTGTGCCAGCGCAGGATCGATTCGCTCAGATCGGGCTGCGCCTGCGTGTTTACCTTGATATTCGGGTATTCTTTGTTGAATTCTTCGATGACGGAACGCATATCCGCTATGTAACCGGCCCCCGTTGCCACCGTGATCTCCCCCGCATAATCTTTGGAAATGTTGGCATCCACCGCTATGTTCGCACCAGGATTTTCATAAGATTTGAAGCACCCGGCCGCCGCAAAAGCAAAACTGAAACTCAATGCTCCGCACAATGCCATTTTAACAATTTTATTCATCTTTCTTCTTCCTCCTTCTCTTTATCTGTATCGCAGCAAATACCGCTCCGCCCGCAACGATCACCCCCGCACAGACGCTCAGTACCACGATCAGCACCGTACTCATCGGCCCGCGCATCGGCCCGATCTCTCCGTCTCCGTATGTCAGATCTCCCGTATACCCCACGTCCGCAGGCCGTAAATTCAGGCACAGCGTCGCAGCGCGCGCCGTGTCTCCGCCCGGTACGGCATAAAAATAACATTTTTCTTCTTCAATCGGCCCCACAAGTTCGTCTATATACTCACCGATAAAATCAATCTTGTTTTTCTCCGTGTCGACCTCGTAATACTTCGCATCGACTTCCTTTCCGTCCAGCATCAGACGCGTATCTTCCGTTACGTTCGTCATCGGGAAAGAAAAATTGATTTTGCTCTGCTTTTCGTAACTCTTCTCCTGGTTCAGCGCCACATTGATCGAATTGACGGGCCGTACCGTAAATTCCTCCGGCCCTACCCGGTTCCCTTTCAGACGGCTCAAAAAAGCGATGGTTATATACGCCCTTCCTCCCGCAAAATCCGATTGCTTTATGTTGATGCCTTCCATCACCGACGTTCCGTTTACCGTCAGTGTCGTGCTTTCCGTTCCGATATCAAACCTGTATACATTCAGATCGTCCAACGACGCATACGGCGCCATTTTACTGTTATCCGTGTACGTGAGACACTCCAGATAACTTGAGCTTCCTGCCTTTAAATTGATCACTCCCCAGCCCGGGCGGCAAATCAGGAAATCAAAATTATTTTCTCCCGCTCCCTGCCATACGGCCGGCATATCGATCCGCAAATCGTCGTACTGCGTATCCCGGAACGTGATCAGCCATGAATCCAGATCCAGTTCCGACCAGTCCATACTCCCCGTGATCACGATCGGCTTTGTCACGTCATAACTCTCGGCCGAGATCAGACGTTCCCTCGAGTAGGCGTCTCCGGAGCCTTCAAACCTGCGCTCGTTCAGCGTAAATGTGCTCGATCCGTCTTCATTCACACGCTCCGCCGAACCGTTCAGCGTGATCCAGTCGCTTTCGGGCAATTTGTCGCTCTCCTGCATGCCCAAAAATTCAAAGTCCGCCGATTCTTCCGTTCCCGCTTGTATTTCGATCCGCGCGCTTTGCAAAGAAATATCTTCTTCCAGCTCGACCGGCAGGCTCCTGATCCCGTCAACGATGATCTCAAAGCCTCTCTCCCTTACTTTCTCCACACTCACCGAATGCCGGCTATTGTGCAGATCTTTTACCATCATGTAATTGGAACCGACCGTTTGCACCGTGTCCGTCAGTATATATTTCACGTCCACATAATCGGTGCGCGCATCAAACGTAAGGCGGATCCCCGTGTCCGCTCCCTCCTGCAAAATACAAACGACCAGTATATCGTCCTGCGACGGAGCTTCGCTTTTTATAATAAAATCAAAACGCTGCCCGTTGTCAAAATCCGACGTGAAGCTGCTCTTTGTTTCCAGACTCTTGAACCCTTCTACTTTCAGATTCTGTTCCGCATCTGCCTTTCCGTCCGTACGCCCCGTCCAATATTCGTTTTCCAGCGAGGAACCCGTGATCACGTTCACGATCAGCTCGATGCCCGTATCCTGACCGTTTGCAAAAACACGGAACGTATGCTCCCCCGCTGCCAAAGTCCGGATATAATAACTTTTCAGGGAAATCCTGTCCCCTTTGAACGTGTAATTGTTCGGCGTCAGCCTGCTGTTTCCGTAATAAATCTCCGGCAACAGGTTTTTCCTGTTGAGTATGTACTGCGCATCGTTGTTCAGGATCGGCGACCAGTCCCTTACGTTATTTCCCAATGCCTTCACTTCGTCGCCCAGATCGACATCCGTTATGTAACAATATCCCGTCCGATCGCTGAAATTATTTGTAAACGACGTCAGCTTCACCGTCACAGAACGCATGTCGAGCGCCATCAGATCGTCAAAAACAGCGGGCGGATTTTGGTAATCTCTGCTGAAATTGTACGTCCCGATCTGCAGATACAAGCCGCCTTCTTCCTTTTTTATATTGAAAAAATGACCTTGCTCATCATCCTGCGCAAGCTCCGCTGCAGACGGGTTCGACGGGGACGGATAGTATTTCCCGTCAAACAAATATTCCACCGACACCGAATGTAAAATCTCCGCGCTCTCCGTATAACCGCTCCTGATCCTCAGCCCGTTCCTGCCCGTCCCGTCCAGGATCTCCACTCTGAGCTGGTTTACGCTCGTCCCCGACATATACCCCGTATAATGCGTAATAAACCCAAAGGAAAAACCTTGATTCAGATCGATCCCGTATGCCTCCGTCACCGTCCTGCCCACCAATTTATTCAGGCCTGTCTCGTCCTTCCCGATCTCCCCGATATCCGTCACTTCCCAGTTCGGCCCTACGCTTCTCTCCGTTTCTTCCGCCGCCGCGCCGAACACCGCTCCCGCTATCGACAAACAAAACAGAAAAAACATCAAAAGTATCAGTTTCGCCTTTGTCACTTGCCTTCCCCCGTCTTCATAAACTCAGCTCCGTAAAAGGAAAATCCTTCTTCAGAAAATCCTGCATGAAACATCCCAGTACGCTCCACCCCCAAAAAGGGTTCAACCCGCAGCCTTGCATGGTTTCGCTCGTATAATACTCACGCAACCCCTCCTTGCGGATCACTTTTTCCGTCTTGTCCGCAAGCTCGGCCGCCTTCTCCGTGTATCCGTATTTCTTTAAAATCTCAAGCACGATATAGTTGGTCGGGATCCACGTGTTCGCGCGCCAGTTGCAACCCAAATCGTCCCGGAATTGCTTCTCGCTGTACTTCTTTTCCGTCGCCGCCATCACCGATACGGGAAACGGTCTCCAGAATTCTTCTTCGTTCAGCAGATGCGTCTCGATCAACCGCTTCGCCTGACTGTCCGTACAGATCCCCGCCCACAAAGGCATAAATCCTGCTATCGTCTTGCAACAGATCTTCTCGTCCGTCCTCTCATCCCGATCATAAAAAAATCCGTCGGCTTCATCCCACATCTTCGACTGCACCGCTTCCTTGATCTTTTCGGCACACTCTCTGTAATACCGCTCTTTCTCCCCCTTTCCCAAATACCCGGAGAGCAGCGCCATCGCCGTAAAATCCCTGTACAGATAACTCGCAAGATCTGCGCCCTCACAGAAACACTCGTTCCACCATCCGGCTCTCTCATGCTGATTATCCATCCCCGTATGCGGAGCACTGTTCCAGCTCGGCAATCCGTTTTTGTTCCTGTCCTGCTGCGTCATCCAGTACGCCAGATATTTTTCCAGCCTCACGTAATACTCTTCGGTAAGCCAGGATATGTTCCCGTCCTTCTTCAGAATCATCAGAACGATCTGCGCCAAAAACGGCTTCGCATGCTCCACACTGTCACACCCCGGATCCGTCACCTGGTTCAAACGGACAATAAATCCGTCCTCCCTCTGCCTCTCCAGAAATACCAAGACCCCGTTGATCGCCATCTGCGTCCCGTACCCAAGATACAACTGCACAATCGTCTCGAAATATTGATCCCAATCATACAATGTCTTATATTGATACCCTGTAAAATATTGCCTCCCCGTCGCGGCGTCCGAAAATATGCCGCCGCCGACCAGTTCTTTTAAATTCGATATCGAGTAATTATGTTCCATGTCTGACCTTTTTTCGTTTTTATCATTTTTGATGAGCTGTCTGTATACCGACAGCTCATCCGCCTTGCTTTTACGATTTTTTTCTCTTCACTGCAACCATGCCGGCCGCCGCAATAAGTGCCGCGCCCGCCATGACAGAAAACCCGACCGATGCGATTTCCGCATTGCAGCCTTTCTCTTCGACCGCCTCTTCCGCTTTTTCCGCCACCGTCACTTTGACCGTAAACGTTGCGCTCGCATCTCCCCACGTCACGTTTGCGGGAAGAGTGATCGTGCCCGTCAGCGTATAGTCGCCCGCCGTCTCTTTGTCGTACGTTCCCGTATACGCCACCGCGGCGCTTACTTTCGTTCCGTCTTTCAGCGTCAGCTCGATCTGCGTCGGCAGCCCGTGTTCTTCTCCGTACGCCACTTCCTTGTCCTGCGGCTTTTCGTACGA
>CALVXG010000011.1 GCA_944368925.1 uncultured Clostridia bacterium
GTCGTACGTTCCCGTATACGCCACCGCGGCGCTTACTTTCGTTCCGTCTTTCAGCGTCAGCTCGATCTGCGTCGGCAAGCCGTGTTCTTCTCCGTACGCCACTTCCTTATCCTGCGGCTTTTCGTACGACGCCACTTCCTTGATCTCTTCCGCTACCGTCACTTTGACCGTAAACGTCGCGCTCACATCTCCCCACGTCACGTTTGCGGGAAGGGTGATCGTACCCGTCAGCGTATAGTCGCCTGCCGTCTCTTTGTCGTACGTTCCCGTATACGCCACCGCGGCGCTTACTTTCGTTCCGTCTTTCAGCGTCAGCTCGATCTGCGTCGGCAAGCCGTGTTCTTCTCCGTACGCCACTTCCTTATCCTGCGGCTTTTCGTACGACGCCACTTCCTTGATCTCTTCCGCTACCGTCACTTTGACCGTGAACGTTGCGCTCGCTTCTCCCCACGTCACGTTTGCGGGAAGGGTGATCGTGCCCGTCAGCGTATAGTCGCCCGCCGTCTCTTTGTCGTACGTTCCCGTATACGCCACCGCGGCGCTTACTTTCGTTCCGTCTTTCAGCGTCAGCTCGATCTGCGTCGGCAGCCCGTGTTCTTCTCCGTACGCCACTTCCTTGTCCTGCGGCTTTTCGTACGATACAACTTGCAGATCGTTGCTGTCTGCCCAGCCCGCATCCTGTCTGTATACAAAGATATAATCGCGGTCAAGCGCAACGGATCCGCCGTTGACGCTGAAATCTCTTAAAAACGTCAGCGTCGTCCCATCCACAGGCGACACGCCCCACAACATGATCCCGTCGGGATTGAGCGCATTGTGTATAAATCCGCCGATAACAGAGCTTACGCTGCCGTTGAGCAAAATCTTGTCATATCCGTCCGCAATCTGCAGCTGCGCCCCCGACGCTTCGCTCATATCCACAAAGAAATAACCCGATACGTCCTGCATAGGAGCAGACAGCGTCACGCTGTGATCGCGGTACGCCTGGTCCGCATCCCGCGTGAATACGTATTCGCGCTTGAGCCCCTGGCCCGTCGCACTGACAGGCATCCCTTTTGAGAAAGTGTAACTGCTCCCGCTTGCCGCGTTCCCGCCGACAAAGCGATAACCGTTGGGATTGCCGGACGCATCGTATGCCGTAACCGTGTCGCAGCTCAGCAGCGCGCCGTCTACCTTGATGTATGCCGACAGAACCGCAAGATCCGGCACAAACGTTCCGTTGAGCGCATCGAACGATACGTCCAGATACCCTTCGTCTACCGCAATGGACGTAATGGCCGCCGAATTCTGCGTATATTCCCCTTGCGCGTTTCTCTCAAATATAAAATCCGCTTTCAGACGGGAACTGCCGTCTGCCAGGATCATACCCTTCTGCAATATGATACGGTCTACCTGCTCCACATCCGTATTCGTCAGCGTGAGCACCGATTTGCCGTTTTCCAACGTCTGCTCTCCCAGCAAGTATTGCGCCGGACTTCCGTTGATGGTGACAAATCCCGCCAGATCTCCTTCGTTGATCGCGCCTTCCCCATAATTGCCGTCCAGCACGATCTTCAGCTCACCTTCGCTGCCCGTCATGGATTCGACACCCGCAACCAGACATTCGCTGTCTACATACACTCCGTTGAGAAGTACAAACGTGTATGCCTTTTTCAGATATTTCGTTACCCCGTTCTTCGTGCCGACAGGCATTCCTTTCGCAAAAGTCACTTCCTGCGGATTCATGATCCCGTAAAAAGCAAATCCGTTTGCATTGTTGCATTCCGAAACCAGCCCTGGCGCAAACGCATTGCCTCCCGCGCCCGTCGCAGCCACGCCGTCTACCGTGATCCAGGTCGCATAACTGCCTGGCGCAAGCGATGCCGTATCAAAATCCGTGTCGTCAAAATTCACATAAAAATAAGAGTCCATACCGATTTCGGTGATACCGACCGTCGCAAGCTGCTGCTGCTCTTCCTGATACCCGCTTCCCGTAGATACAAACGTCTGCGTACGCGCAAGAAATTTCACCTGCCCGTCTTTCGTACCGATCGGCATGCCTTCTTTAAATTCTACTTTCCCGGGATTCATGATCCCGTAAAAAGCAAACCCGTTCGGGTTATTGCATTCCGCAACCACTCCCGCCGTGAATGCGTTGCCGCCTGCACCCGTCACCGCCGCATCGTCCGCTTTGATCCAGTACGCAAGCGCACCGGGAGTTATCGACGCCGCCGCAAAACCAGTTTCGCCGAAATTGACATAAAAATAAGAGTCCATACCGATTTCGGTCACTTCCACCGTCTTTTGCTCTTCGAGTACTTCCGCATATACCCCGCTGAGCGTTCTGACAAACACCTGATCTTCCTGCAACGTCACCAAACTGCCGTCTTTCGTGCCGATCGGCATGCCTGCCTTGAATACGATTTCCGAAGGATTGGTGATTCCATAGAACGCAAATCCATTCGGATTGTTGCAATCCGTAATGTTGCCCGCTTTGAACGCGTTGCCGCCCGCTCCCGCTGCCGCTGCACCGTCCACAAGGATCCACTCCGCATAACTGCCCGCTCCGATCGCCGCTTCCGTAAAGCCCACTTCCGTAAAATTTACGTAAAAATACGAGTTGACCCCCACTTCGCTCACTCTCACTCCCGTCCTCGTCTGCCCTTCCTCCGCAAGCACCACCATCCCGAAAGATACGCTCAGGAGCATGAGCAAAAACAAACTCACAACACCTATCCACTTTTTCAGCAAAATCGTCTCCTCCTCATCCGCGGAAAAATAATGTAATAAATCTTTTCGTTTATTACCCGTATTTCCGTCATTTTATTTTAATAATTCAATTTTATCACCATTTTAGCCCCCTTTCAATATCTATATTATCACAAATATATGTATTTATTTTTCTTTTTTACCTTGACTTATCTCTATAAGAAAGATATAATAAAAGAAAAAGAGGGGGAAAGATTTTATGCAAAAAAATCCGATCAATAAATACGATTACTGGGATAAGATCCTGCAGACGAACGTGGAATATGAACTGATCGGCGCCCATAAAAAAGAAACTCATCTGCATACGGACCCCCATACGCACGGCAATATGTGCGAAATCATCTTAAATTGCAACGGAACCGGCGCTTCCTGGCAAAACGGCACAACTTATCCCGTTTACCCCGGCTCCCTCATCATTCATAACAAAAACGCCGTCCACAGCGAAGACCTGTGCCCCGCTGACGGAAGCAAAAATATTCAGCTGTATTATTGCGCCTATACGTCTTTCAAAATTTCCGATTTCGAAGACCTGCAGCTGATCGACGAAAAGGATCCCCCCGTCATTCCCGTCACAAAAAGTTTATCCGACCATATGCAATACCTCTTCGAAACTTCTCTCTCCGAGCTGGAAAATAAAGATATAGGTTTTTCCTTTATCGCGCACTCCTGCCTGACAATGGTTTTTCTTCTCACGCTGCGCGAACTGATCAAGAATAATCTTGTCCCGATCTCCCTCGATTCCGTAAGCTCCAACCACGCCGCCAAAGCAAAAAAAATGATCGACGATTCCTTTACTTCCGTGCAGTTTTCCGTTTCCGACGTCGCTTACGAACTGAAAATCTCTCAGTCTTACCTTACAAAACTCTTTCGCGAACATTTCAATATCACCCCGTCCGACTACCTCAGCGAAAAACGTATTTTGAAAGCCCGCAAATTACTCCTCACGACCAACATGAGCAACGAGGAGATCTCCTACGCAGTCGGTTTCTCTTCCCCTGTCAATTTTTACAGAACTTTCAAGAAATATCTTGATACGTCTCCCAACTTTTTTCGCTCTCACACGGATATTTATACCTTGTTCTCCGATAAATGACACCCGCTCCCCTTCTACCCGAATGAAAATATTCGACGTAAGGAAACCGCCGCGCGCAAAAAATTTGCGCGCGGCGGTTTCTCTATTCCGTCCCATATTCTGCAATTCATTTACCAGGGCATGCCTTTCTTCCGCTATTGCCGCATCTTTCCCGTCAGTCCGATGCACCCAGAAAGATACGTTTCCTGTACGTTTTTGTTCAGAGAAAAGACGTACTCCCCGTCGTCAAACCACCAGGCTCCTTTCGTTTCGTTGTAATACTCCAGATCGCTTTTGGACACTTTCAGTTCTACCCTGCACGATTCCCCTTCCGCAAGATATACTTTGTCAAACGCCGCCAGCCACTTTTTCGGCTTCAGAACATTCGCCCCCGGATGGGAAACATAGACCTGAACCACTTCACTGCCCGCCCGCGTGCCCGCGTTGCGGATCGTCACACCGACCCTCACGGCATCCTCTTCTTCTTTCAGTTCCAGATCGCCGTAACAAAATTCCGTATACGATAACCCGTACCCGAACGGATATTGCAACGGCAGACCGTAATAATCAAAATACTTATAACCTACAAGGATTCCCTCGTTGTAATCTACATAAAGATCGTTCGCCATGTAGGACTGCGCGGACGGCGAATCGGAACAGCGCCGCACAAAACTCTCCGTCAGCCTTCCGCTCGGATTGATCTCTCCGAACAACGCTTTTGCAATGGCTTCCGCTCCGTATTGCCCCGCGTACCATTGAAACAGAATCGCCTTCGCCCTGCTTTCAATCAGGCGCAGATCTACCACGCTGCCCGCCTGTATCACGAAGATCACGTTTTCGTTCGTGCGCAACAGATCGTCGCAAAGCTGCCACATGGAATTGGGAAACGTCAATGCGGCCCTGTCAAATACTTCCCGCTCGATATTGTCCGGATCCCCGATCATGCAGATGACGAGATCCGCTTCCTTTGCCTTTTCCACCGCTTCTGCGGCCAAAACCCCGTTATACTCCAAAGAGGCCGCTATGTAACCCTGCGCATACATGACTTCGTTCTTGCCCGCGTATTTTTCGATTTGCGCGAGCGGCTGCTCCGGTTCAAAACAATTTACATGCGCACAGCCGCCGCCCTGAATCGCAGGCTTCGCCGCCAGCTCGCCCACCACGAGAATCTTCTTTCCCTCTCCCGCAAGAGGCAGTATCCCGTCATTTTTCAACAGACAAATGCTCTCTTGCGCGATCTGCGAGGAAACAGCTTTCCTCTCCTGCGGCGAAACCTTCGGCTTTTCGGTCTTTTTGCTCAGATCTTCGATCAGCTGCAGAACGTGACGCACCTTCTCGTCTATCTCCTCCATGCTCAGCTCTCCGCGCGAGAGCGCTTCTTCTACGGAGGCTTCCCCGCCTTCGATCATGGTCGGCATCTCCAGATCCAGTCCCGCCTTCACCGATTCCGCTTTGTCGTGCACCGCTCCCCAATCCGACATAACCAGCCCTTCGTATCCGAATTCGCCTTTCAGCAGATCGTGCAGCAAAAACTTGTTTTGCGAACAATACGTTCCGTTCAGCTTGTTGTAAGCGCTCATCAGAGTTCTGGGCCGGCTGTGCCCGATCACCTTTTCAAACGTCCGCGCGTATACCTCGCGGAGCGCACGTTCGCTGACATTGCTGCTGATCCCCGCACGCGCACCCAGCTCCTGATTGTTACAGGCAAAATGCTTCGCACACGCGCCGATGTTGTAACTCTGCACGCCGTCGATAAACGCCGACGCCATGTTCCACGTCAGATATACGTCCTCGGAATAATATTCAAAATTCCTGCCGCAGAGCGGATTCCGCTTGATATTCATTCCCGGAGCAAGCAATACGGCTACATCTTTTTCCATGCACTCTGACGCCAATATTTCCCCCATCCGGAAAGACAACTGTCTGTTCCACGTCGCTGCCTGCGCCGAAACCGAAGGATAACAGGTCACCACCGTGTTGTCCCAAAGCCGTACCCCGTTCGATCCGTCCGTCATGTACAGAGACCTTATCCCGTATTCCTCCATGTCCCGCGTATTGGAAACACTTTTCCCGCTGATCAGCTGTATCTTCTCCCGCAAAGACATTTTCGATACCGTTTCTTCGATGTTCATAAATACCCCTTTAACCTTTTTTATAAGCGTAACGATAATTCATCCTGCCTATGGGAGCACTATCACCCGAAACATAATAATCGGTTATATCGTCCGGCTTTTGCAGATTATCCGTCACTTTGAAATCCAAAGTAAAATTATCCTTATTCAATCCCAACAATCTGAGAGGAATCTGCACGATCATTCGGTTCTTGTCGATGTTCATTCTTACGTCCGCTACCTTGTGCCAGCTGTACCCGTCGCCGACATTTTCTTCCAGCGACGTCCTTTTTCCGTCCGCAGACCTGTTCAGAACATAATCATATCCGTTCCATCCGCCTTCTTCGCCCGTATCGATCAGAATATTCATCCAGCCAGTATCAAATTCCTGTATAATATCGTCGAGCGTTTCTACCATAAAATACAGGGACGTATCGTCCGAAACCACGCGAACCCGCGCTATATCGTTCCTGTTCGTCTCGTCCGTATAATGTACCTCTTCCGAATATCCTCTGTAATCCCGACGTATCGCTTCCCCCGTGAAATCAGCATATTCCATACCGTAATCGCCCCATTTCCCGTCCGAAAGATACAATCCGAATTTCTCGGGCGTACGGATTTTGTAATAGGAATCTTCTTCCCCTACTCCCGCAAATTCACGGATCTTCCTGTTCAGCTGCAAATAAAAATTGTCGCTGTAATTCTCATACCCCGGCTTCGGCTTCATCAGCTCGATATCTTTGGAATATTCGTAATTGAAGGTATCCACAAACCCGACAAACGGCTTTGTCGGCATCCGGCCTTTTCCTACGATCCACTCGTTCCAGCTGCTCACCATCACCAGTTCCAAAGCATCCCGCTGCGAAATCGCCCAATCCCACGATTGTTCGAACTGCAGCCCCTCCAGAATTTTATTCGGATAATTGATCCCCGTATCATGGTCGAATCCGCGGCCCCAGTTTTTATTCCTGTAAAATTCATCGTCACGCAGAAGATCGGAATCGCTCATCGGAAGGCCGGCATGCACCGCCACGTTGACGCTCATCGCCCCGTCATAGTTCGTCTGCGGAAACCCAAAATCCGTCCACGGCATCGCATTGTCATGGTATACGTCCGTCGGCCACTGCGTATGCCGAATGGTAAACTGATCTAAAATGTCCTGCGTCAGAAGCGCAAATACGTTGTCCGGATCATTCAGCTGATCCATGTTTGCCGTTACATACGCCTTGCCGCCGATCTTGAAGATCGCATCGTCGTAAATCCCCGGCTCCAATATGTCATGGTAAAGCGTATACAACATCTCTTTCGAGTTGTCGTTCATCATGAACGCCACCTGCGGAGCAGGCCAACCCTTCTGTCTGTATTCGCAGATCAGACGCAGCAAAAGCTCGCGGCAGGACGCATAGTGAAATCCGTTCGTAACGTCCAGCATGATGAAATCGATCCCCGAAAACGTCATCATTTCCAACTGCTTGCGCAACACCCACTCGTCGCTCGACGAATAATATCCGTACAGAGGCTCCGCAATGTAATGCGATCCGTTCATCGGCGTCGTCTCCGGGTCGTCCAGATACAGCCAGTCTTCGTCTTCCGGATACATTCTCCTGATCAGCGACAGATCGTAGATCTTATAATCCGGATCGTAAGCATTGTGCCATTGCGAGAAAAACATGCCTATGTACTTATCTTCGACCTTCCCGTCAATCGTGCCGTACGAACGGTTCAACGCATCCGTTGCAACCGAATTATAAATGGAATATTCCTGCACCGTCAGGTCTTTTTCTTTCCATTTCGTCTCCTTGCCGCAGCCGACCGTTCCCAACGCCAACACAGCCGTCAATAGTATGCTTACTGCTTTTTTCATTTATCTATTTTCCCCTTATCCCTTGATACCGCCGATCATGATCCCGTCGACCAGACGCTTCTGAAACACAAAGAATACGATTGCCGCAGGAATCGAAAATACGACTCCCGCCGCCATCTTTGCCCCGTCGTTCGCTCCGAATCCGAGATCCGTCTGCTGCAAAAATCTGTAATAGATACCGAGACCCAACGTGTATTTGGACCGCTCGTCCAGATACATAATCGGCCCCATATAGTCGTTCCACACCCCGTTGAATACACTCACGACCTGGAATATGATGATCGACTTGCACAGAGGCATACAAATCTGCAAATACCTCCGGAACGGCCCCGCTCCGTCGATCTTCGCCGCATTGTCGATTTCCCGCGAGATCCCGCGCATGAACTGCATGAAGAGAAATACCGTCATCGCTCCCCCGCCGAATATGCTGGGAATCGTCAAAGGAAAAAGCGTGTTTCTCCAATTCATGTTGTTGTACAATACGTACAACGGTATACTCGTCACGATTCCCGGTATCATCACCGTCGACATCATCACGGGAAAAACGATCTTTTTGATCTTAAAATCCAGCTTCGTAAACGCAAACGCGCTCAACGAAGAGGAAAACGTCACAAAAAATGCGTTAAAACAGAATACGTACAACGTATTTCCCAACCAACCGATCATCTCCGAATCAAACAGATTAAAATAATTCCGGATGGTGAATTCCTGCGGAAATAACAAGGGCGGAGACGCGATCAGATCATAGTCGGACATGAAACTCTTGGAGATCATGAACAAAAACGGAAACAGAAAGAATATGACAAGCAACACCAAAACCAGATAATATACGCATTGCGTTATGATTTCCCTTACTTTCATCTCAATTATCCTCTCCGAACTGAACCCAGCCGCCCGTCTTGAACATGATCACCGTCAGCACGCCGATCACCAGAAACAAGATCCACGCAAGAGCCGACGCATACCCCATGTTAAACTTGCTGAACGCTTCGTTGAATATCCGCACACAATAAAAATACAGACTGTCATTCGGCCCGCGGCCGTTGGTATCCGATGCGATCAGATAACTGGAAAACATCTGCAATGACCCTATGATCGCCGTCAAAAGATTGTAAAAAATCATGGGCGTCGTCAAAGGCACCGTGATCCTGAATATGATCCTCGCCCGCCCCGCTCCGTCGATCCGCGCAGCCTCGTACAACGTCTCCGGTATGTTCTTGAATGCCGACAGCCATAAGATCATTCCGCCGCCCAAGCCCCACAAGTTCATGACGATCATCGTAAACAGCGCCGTATCTTCCGATTTCAGCCAATTCAAAGACCCGATACCCAATATATTCAGAAAACGATTGATGATCCCGTCGTACGAAAAGATATCGACCCACAGCAGCGAACTCGCAATGGGCGGAATAATCACGGGCGCATAGATCAGAAGCCTGAATACGTTTATATTTTTTGTCTTCTTGTTCAGCAGCAGAGCCAGCGAATAAGACAGCGTAAGATTGATCGGAATCGATATTACGGTGTACAGCAGCGTAATATACATGGATTTTGACACATCTTTGAAATCGACCGTAAAAATCCGTATGTAATTGTCAAGCCCGACAAATTCAAACGTATTCATCATGTCGTACTTGAAAAAACTGTAATACAACGACTGCAAAATGGGATAGACCGAAAAAACCGCAATCCCGCATATAAGCGGCAGCAAAAACAACAGTCCGATCAGCTCTTTCTTGATGGCTATCTTCCAATAGGCAGCCGTCCGAACCCTTCTTTCTCTCTTCATTATTGCTCTTTGCTGACCTCGTATTCGATTTTATCCGCACACGCCTCGATCAGCGCCTCGATCGTATCGTTACGGTTGATCACGTCCGTGACCAGCTTCTGCAACGCAAGCTCCACTTCTACCAGCGCCGCCGTCGTGAAATAATCACGATAATCCAGTGAAATGACCCTTTCCGGATAAGAAATAAACGCTTCCTGCGAATATCCGGGAATGGGTTGATTTCTCCATTCCGCATTTTTGTCTTCCTGCATGCTCTTGAGCATAGGAATGTGGTTTCCTCCCTTCGAGAAAGCCGCCTGCCCCGCAGGTGTCAGCATGAATTGCAAAAATGCCCATGCAACGTTCGGCTGTTTGGAATACCTGTACATCGAATACCCGAACGTTCCCGCTCCGACGTACGATTTGTCAACCCCTTCGATCCGGATGGCGGGGAACGGACGCATGTCTACAAGGTCTCTCGAAAAATATCCGCTGTGCGGATAGCTCTTGGAGGGCTTGTCATAATTGCATATGCCTTCCAACGCTACTTTCGTCTGGAAATGGATCGGCGTATATCCGTCAACCAACATCGCATCCGACGTCGACAGAACCGAATATTCCGTGAGCTTCTGCATATATTCCATTGCATCGATCATCTTCGGAAGATTTTCTTCGTTGTTGAACAGAACCTTTCCGCCTTCCCCGAAAAGCTCCACGCCGTGACCGTAGATCACGGACAGATACAGTGCGCCGCTGTCCAAATGCATCTGACTCCTGAAATTCAGACCTTCCCGCCGCGCATAGGCATTCACCTGGTCCAATTTCTCAAGCAATACGTCCATCGTCCAGTCAGGATCGTACATATCGGGCAGTTCCACACCCGCTTCCTCAAAGATCTTCGTGTTGAAATACGTCACGAACTGATCGTAATGCGTACCAATCAGATACTGATGTTTGTCTTCCCCTTTCCCCGATTTTCCGCGGCTGAGCATGTTCTGCGCAATGTCATCTTCATCCAGCATTCCCGTCTCGTATGCCGCTTCGAAATACGGGTCCAGGTTTTTGAGTATGGATATCTTCGCCTGGTAATCCGTATCCGAAAACGAAAAGATATCGGGACTCGAACCCGGTTTCTGCACATCCGAATTGTGCCAGTTCATGATCGTCTGGTCGTTGTTCGGCTGCGACATCACCCGCACCTCTATGTTCGGGTATTCTTCGTTGAATGCTGCAATTACGTTCTTCAGCACTTCGTACTGCGTATTCGAACATCCGACTCTCAACACGGCTTGCGTCTGTTTATCCAGTTGGACATTCACTTCTTCCCCTGTTTCCACACCGAATTTCGGCGCACATCCCGAAAGTATGAAAACAAGCACCAGCAATACACACAGAATTGTCTTTTTCATATCATTTACCCCTCCGTTTTCCTATTGCAACGGCCACGGCTGCCGCCGTCACCGTAAACAGCAACGCGTTTGCTCCGTCCGCACTGCTCCCGCAGCCCGTTTCGATCTCCGCGTCCACATCGTTATATTCCTCTCCGCTTCCGGACGCCTTTTTGTTCCCGCTGATGCGCAGGGTCAGCGTCTCCTTTTCTCCGTTCTCCAATTCGATCCCGACGATCTTCTCCCGTCCGCCGAAAATGCGTTCCAACGCCTCCGATTTTATCGAAAGTTCACCCGTATGCGCAATATAATAATCCGATTCGGCGAGCTTCTCCCCTTCATACGTCAGATAACACTCCGATCCCAGTCCGTCCAGCAAGACAGTCAGATCTTTTCCGCCCCCGATCGCATAATTGTAAATGTTCAGATTTCTGAACGCAAAAGGATTCACTTTGCTCAAATGCAGAACAGGCATCTCCTCGTTGTACTGCTCCGCATTCACCGAAAAATGCAGGTATGCCTTTCCTTCCGGAAAATCACTCTTTTTCAGCCGCGTATCGATCGCGGTATACGTCGTGTCGTTCGCCGTGACTTTGATGCACCCGTCTTCAATGACGATTTCAAACCTGTCCAGCGAATTGAAGCCCTTGTAATAGGACATATCCCGCGAATAAAACCACCGCGCATTCGTCCCCGCCGGATCAAAAGTCCGTATACCGTTATGCGCTTTGTGCGACCAAAACGTGAAATTGAAATCTTCCGATTCCTTATTCAGCATACCCGTCGCGTACGGAAGAGGACTCACTTTCAGCCCTACCCAGTTTACATTGCTGTAATGCATATAAAATACAATGGGTTTATCCACGTCGTACGCCTGTTTGCTGATGATCCTTTCGTAAGACGTTTCGTCCGCCATCTTCGTGCCCACCAGGCGCGGATCCTGAAAATCAAAACGGAATATACCGTCTTCCGCCGCCGTGATCTTTGATCCGCCGATAGCCGTGTACCCGTCCTGCGCTTCCGTCTCCATGTATAACATGCCCGTTTCGGAAGGATACACCTCAACATCTACAGGCGCAGCGCTCACGATTTCCGCCGTAAAACGGAAAGAACCAAAATCAAAATCCCGTTTCGGCAACCGCGCCAGACTGCCGTTCACCGAAAAATAAGCAGTCCCGCCGCGCTCGAATACGTTTACACGCAGCACCTGATTCAAAAACGCAAACCCGGCATATACGCTCTGTTCCGTCGCTTCATTGTAATAAACGCTGCCGTCATTGCTCTCTCCGTCCAATCGGATCCGATACACATTCCCCGCGGCATCCGTAAATTTCAGATCCGCAACGACCCCATCGGCCGACTCTCCCGCTATACTGAACGGTATGACGCACCCCTGCTCTTTGGCGGAAAACGTCTTCTCATTCGTCAGTTTGAGCCGCCCCGTATCCGAAACCGCACTCCCTTCCGCTTCTCCGCTGCCCTCGGCAATCCACTCTCCCGCCAATTCCGCAGCCTTCAGTTCTGCCGTGCGATACACCGTGATCGGCTGCCTCTCCGCGTTTGCGTTGATCAGGTATATGACATTTTTCCCGTACGCGAGTTCACCGATAAAGCTCTCCTGCAGCACAAGCACATTTCCTTCCAGTGCATACTCGTCTTCGCCCAGGCGCTGCCCGTCATGCGTCAGATAAAGTCCGTTTCCCCCGTTGATCACTTCGAACGAAAGAGCTTCTCCCGCAGTCGATGCGATGCTCCCGGGTATCGTGAGCGGATTCAGCGCAGATATATCCACGACCGGCTCATAATCCATAAAATATGTGCGCACCGAAACGTCCGCTTCGGTAAAATCCATCTGGTTCAGGATCCACGCGCTCGGCCCGAAATCACACGCCACATCGTTGATGTACAGCGACACCGCCGTTCCTGCCCCGCCCGGCTGCGCAAGACGGATCGTATTATAATCCGCCGACGCCGCATCCGTACGCAGCTGCATGGACGTCGTGTGCCACATGTTGTTGCTCAGTCCCCACTGTGCATTCTTGTTTTCAAAGGATACGCTCAGATACATCATCGGTATCTCCGTACCCGAACCGACAATTCCGATACGTATGTACAAAAAATCTGCGCCTTCCCGCGTGTTGAAATCTTCCGTCGAATCCTTCGACCGTACCTCGATTGCCAGCGTATTCATGTAAAAATTTTCAAAACCGGGAACGTACACGTGATTCGGCGCCGAAGACGGTATGTAAAATTTCAACATCGTCTCCTGCCGCAGATCGATATCCCGTTGCACTACCCCCGCTTCAAAAAAATTGTTGCTCAGGTTCGTATAGGCTGCCGGATAAGAATACAACGTTTCCGTATCGATACGGACAGGCTTCAGGGAAAGCATACCGTCGTTCGGAGAAAAATAAACTTCCCCTTTTTCATATTCCCATCCGTAATGCCGCGCCCTGCCGCTCTCCGCATATCCCGTCATTCCCAGCGTAAGCACGCAGGCAAAGAGCATAAAGCTCAAAACAGCCAGCAAAAACGTCTTTGTCTTTTTCATGATCTCTTTTTCCCCCTGCGCCTGATCAGCACGACAACCACTGCCGCCGCAATAACCGCCGCAGCCGCGCATACGCCCGCAATGATCCACGGCGTTGCGCCATTTCCTTCCTCCGGTATGCTTTCTTCCCTTCCGTAATCGGATATCCATTTTGCGTACAGACGAAAATCCTGCGATTCCGACGTGTCGATTTCGGTGATCCTTTCCCCGTCAAATACGGAATTATCGTACCAGCCTCCGAATTCATAGCCGACCTTCTGCGGATCCAGCAGCGTGATCACACGGTCTTCCCCCGGCAAATACGACGTCTCATTCTGCGGATCATTTTTGCCGCCGTCCAGGTAATAAACGATCTGATAAGGTTTCACTTCCCATTTTGCATATAGTTTCGTGATGTCATGCGACCCCATCTCAATGTATTCGACCGCACTTCCTGCAAAGTCTTCCTGCAAATACCAACCGCAAAAGGTACTTTCATGCTTTGTCGGCTGCGGAAGATAAAACGTCTGGCTTAAAATGGTATATTCACTCAAATATTCCCCCTCGATGCTGCCGCCGTTACAGATATACTCGATCTCATAAACATGCGGATCCCATTTCGCGTACAGGTAAATATTTTCCCCGATTCCGGCCGGCAGCGACAAGATCGCCTCCCCGTCGAATGAACGGCTGTCAAACCAGCCTCCGAAATCGTAGCCCGTATAGACAGGCACAGGCAGCGTCTGCACCCCAGATGCGCTGTCATATTCCTCGTTTTCCAGCTTCTCTCCGCCCATCGCATCAAAGACGATCTCAAAGACCCCATTCGTAAATTTTGCGTAAAACTTACGGTTTCCCGTTGACCCCTTCTCGATCTTCAATACAATATCTCCGCTGAAGTCCGCCGTTGTATACCATCCGATAAAATCATACCCGTCCAGAACAGGCACAGGCAATAGCACTTCTTCCGAAAAAATCGTGTACGTCTGCGGATATTCACCGCTGAAACTGCCTCCGTTCAGCTCGTATTCCAGCGTGTAATACGATAATTCGTACCGCGCATGCAAGTACGTGTCCTGCAGAAGAGGTTCGCCTCCCACATATTGCGTCCCCTCGACAGGATCCGTAAACCATCCTTTAAAATCGTACCCGCGTTTCCCCTGCGGCGTCCAAAGCTCGATCGGCGTCCCTTTTCGGATATACTCGGTATGCATTTTGTCTTCATCGAAAAACGTGAGTTGCGCCAGATTTTCTCCGATCGTGAATACCGGCTGCTCATTTTCTCCGCTGAACATGCATATCTGAAAATTCAGATATGCCTTTCCGTCCGAAAAATCACTCTTTTTTACGGCATCCGTCCAAATCGTCGTGTAATTGTTGAACGTGACCTGCGTATTCGTCTCCCCGATCGTGATCTCGTATTTGTCCAACTGCGAAGTGTTCTCATATTCCGTCGTATGCGTCGGAGGTGCGTTGTTCTGAGAAGCCGGATACCCGAAAAACAATCCCGATTTGAATTGCAAAAACGCTACCGCCGTCCCGAACTGGCTCTGTTCCCGAAGATCCAACTCACTCGTCATATGATCGGAAAACTCTACGCCCCACCAGTTCGCATTCCCGCTCCCCCAATCCATCGACGCATAAAAGATAAATGGTTTGTTGACGTCAAACTGAAAATTGGAGATGATACGCTCCCTGCCGACCTTTTCGTAAACATCGCTCGGTATATCCGCAAGACGCTTGTCATTCAACGCAAAAGATGCGGTACCGTCCTCGTTTTTCGTTACCGTCGAACCGCCGATCGCAAAATAATGATCGGACGAGGGGAAATCCCTTTTCTCCGATACGTTCATCGCCCGGAGAACAAATTCCGATTCTTCCGCAAAATCCGCTACGATTTCTATATACACATCGTCCAACGCGTCCGTATTCTCGAAAGGAATCGCAAATTCTCCGTTTACGGAAAGAATCACCTCTGTTCCGCGCGTAAAAATATTCAGCCGCTTTTCTCCCGCAAACGCAATCGTATCCCATACGTTTTTGTCAAACAATACGTCGTTCCGCATGACGTTCGTCATGTGCGTAAGAGAATCAAACCCGATCTGTATGCTCGCGTCTGCGTCTCTGTAAAACAAAACCGAAAGCGATCCTGTAACGTCGGGACATTCCATTTGCAGAGTGACGCCTTCCGACAGGCTCACCGTAAAATCCGACTTCAGGGAAAAACCCGTGCCCGTAACCCGCGCGATATCTTCTCCCGCCGTTCCGGCCTGCCCGCCGATCACCTGCCATTGCCCGTCGGCATATGCCTGTCTGCCCTGCGTATTCCAAAAAAGCGCCCCCGCTGCCAGGACAAAACACAGCAACGCAAAGACGAACCACGTCCCTAAAAGACTCCTCTTCTCCATGCTTCCCCCTATCTCCAAAATAAATTCTCCCCCTGTGCGATTTCGTTCTTCCTTATGTGTATAGTATCATAACGCAACCGCACAGACAAGGACAAACTTGCGCACATAAGCAGAAAATTGATAAAATAAATATGCGGATCATTGTCTGGATTTTCTGTATTCAGATGGAGATTCATGCATATAATTTTTAAACAATCTCGTAAAATAATTGCAATCGCCGAATCCGACAGCGCTTGCTACTTCTGCGATCGGCTTTACCGTAGTCTGCAACATGGTCAGCGATTCCCGTACTCTGAAATAGTTCAAATAATCCACAAACGTCCTGCCCGTCATGGTCTTGAACTGACGGCAAAAATCAAATTTGTTCAGCTGCGCTATCTCCGATACCTGGTTCAGCGTGATCGGATCTATGTAATTTTCTTCGATATATACCAGCACCCGCTTGATCTTGTTGCTGCTGTCGCGCCCGACCCTCTGATTCGACTTGACAACATGATGACGGAATAACTCGGAAAATATGCCGAATACAAGACTCTTGACATATAATTCATACCCCGTCTCCTTGTTTTCCAGCTCTTCCGCCAGCCGCTTGATATACTCCACCACCACCGTATTTTTGATGACCTTCTGCGTCTCGGTATCCCGCAGTATCCACGGCATGATGTATTTCATTTCACAATTGTCCACGTAACGGCTGTTCAGAATCGTATAATCAAACAAAAAATTGTAAAATTTGCTCCCTTCCTTCACGTTTTTGATGGAATGCTCGCTTTTGCAGGGTATGACGATCACGTCTCCTTCCATCGCTTTGTACGCAATCCCGTCAATCACGCACACATACTCTCCCTTCAATATATATACCATCTCGATCTCATCATGAAAATGAAGAGGGAAATTAAATTCCCCCATTTTACTCTGATCGTAAAAGGCGAAATCGATCGGCATGTTTTTATTCGGTATATCTACAATTTCGCAAAGTGCCACCTTCCCTCGCTTTCCTTCCTTGAAACGGCTTTTAAACATCCTATTTTTCTTCCTTTACCCCCTGATCTGACTCAAAAGAAAATCCGGAATCACAGCGAACCCCAAAGTTCGGATACTTACGAGGGTACTTTCTGATATCCCGGATTCCTTTTCAATAGTTCCCTTTTCATAGCGCCGCGGCCTTTTTCCCGCGGCGCTACGCTTGCTTTATTCTTTTCTCTTCTTGCCCGCAATTATCACGGCAGCCCCTGCCAAAACAACCGCCGACAGTCCGAACACAGCGCTCCCCGCCATGCCGTTACAACCCTTCTCTTCGCCTGTAACAGGTTCTTCCGTTCCGGGTTTTTCCGTCCCCGGTTCTTCTGTTCCCGGCTCTTCCGTTCCCGGTTCTTCCGTCCCGGGTTGATTTTCTTCCCACTTGGCGTACAAAGTTGTATCTTCCGTAATTCTCTGCTCAAAATCGAAAGCGACGCTGAGTTCTGCGTCAGCATACCACCCGACAAACGTATAACCTTCACGGACAGGCTGTACAGCAGCAATCACCGCGCCGTAATCCACAGTCCTTGCAGCTATTTCATCTCCGCCGTTAGTTTCGAAAGTAACCTGCAACTGTATCAGCGTCCATTTCACGTAGACGATTACCTCTCCCGTGATCGTTTCGGTTTCAAAATCGAAAGTCTCTGTGAAGTTTGCATCTTTATACCAGCCGCCGAACGTATAACCCGTGTAGGCGGGCGCGGACGGCTCCTGGGCCTTCTGCCCCGCGACGACTTCCTGCGCCGCAATGGCAGGGCCGTCTCCGCTTTCAAAATATACCATAAAGGAATTCAGCGTGCCGAACGTTGTAGCTTCGCTGGAAACCCCTGCAACATAGTCGCTCGTTTCCGCCATGCGGATATAGAACATATACTGCGTATTCTTGGTAAGCCCTTCGAATACGGGAGAAGTCTGCCATACCTCCCCGTCCATGCTGTATTCCGCCCCCGCAACGGCGTTCAGTTCAATGCTCGTTGTCGACGCTTGTTTCAGCGTGGGCGCCGCAAGCTGCGCGGGCGTCCCTTTCCCGACAGACAGCGTATAATCCGCTTCCGAAGACTTTCCGTTTGCCGTCACAACAATTGTGAATGCATACTCCCCGGCGTGTACGGGCGTGCCTGAAAGACGGTTTTCGGAAAGCGTGAGCCCTTCCGGAAGCGCCGAACCGTCTTTTATGCTGCAAACATATCCTTCAAATCCTTCCGCCGTAAACGTATAGGCTTCCATCTCTTCCCCGACTTTCGCTCCCGTACCGATCGCACCGCCTTCCAGACGGGGCGTACGATAATCGAATTTCAGCCAGTCTACCATGACAGAGCCCACCGTCGTTTCCGAAGGCTCCATACGAACAATATTCAGCCCCGCTTCCAAATCGATAAGCGTTTGCGTTTCCGCATAGGCATTCCAAACTGCTCCCGTATCTGTAAAGTCAATGTCCGTCGCATGCTCATCGTTTACGTAGACAGGGCAAAGAATATTCGTCGCTCCCGTAGCTGCGCCGTTCGCCATCGTGTTTTTCGCGTAGGAAACGATGAATTCGTACGTTCCCGCGTTTTCGACATAAACATACGTTTCCAGCCAGTACGCAATGCCGCCGAAATGGTAGATCCCGTAATATACGGGATTTTCCCCCGCTTCGTTGCGGGCCACCCCATTAAAGGTGTTGATGTTGTTGTCTTCTCCCTGTACCGTCTGTCCCAGCAACGCATAATTTTTCGTCCACTTTGCATAGACGGTCGTGTCCTGCGTGACAGGCACGCTGAAATCAAACGGCGTAACGCACTCCGCTTCCGCATACCAGCCGCCGAACGTATAACCCGTTCTCGTCGGATCCTGCTCCGGCTCCGCTACCCGATCGCCGCCTTCCACTCCGACGGGCGCGATCGCGCTTCCGCCCTGCGTATCGAACGTCATCAGGAACGGATTTCTCGTCGAGAACTTTGCCCCTTCGCTCGGTTTGCTCACCATCATGTCCGCCGTGTCTTTCATGCGGACATAGAAAGTGTATTCGGTTGCCCTCGTCAGACCTTCAAACAGCGGAGAATCCTGCCACGTCCTGGCATCCATGCTGTACTCCGCTCCACTTACTGCGTTCAGTTCTATGCTGAGCGCCGTCGCTTCCTTCAGCGTAGGCGCCGCAGGCGTTTCAAACTGACCCTGCACTTCGCGGAACTCGATCTTGTCGATCATCATCTCCTGCTGATTGCCCTGCGCCAGAATTTCCACGGCGATCGCATTTTCGCCCTCCGAAAGATCGAGCAATATCGATACATCCCTGTAATTGTCCCAGTTGTTCAGGTTAATCCCCTGCTCAAACGTGATGTCCCCCGCCTGCGCACCGTTCACCGATACCTGCGCGTATTTCACGTCGTCGCGGGAATAGTGGTGCGAATATGTGATAGTCATCGCCGCTTTCCGCGCCGTGTCCGAATAGAGCGACATTGTCATCTTCGCTCCCGCAGCGCCGAATCCCATCCACGCCCTGCCGCTTGCGCTCAAACAGTCGTTGATGTTCACCGCACCGTTCGGATCGTTGACAAACTGCACGTCGTCTGCATTTTCCGCTTCAAAGCGCACCGTGTTCAACCCTAATTTGCTGAACGCAAAATAATCGAAGACCATAACGTTGTCATGCCCGCCCGTCTTGGTCAGCACAAGCGTGTTCTCTCCCTCCTGCAGATCTACCTGCACGAGAAGCGTCCTGTAAAACTGCCAGTTCGCCCCGATATTCACCCCGGGCAAAAACGTCATTTCTTCTCCCTGTACGATCCCGTTCACACTCAGCGATGCACTCTTGTCCGGATACGAATAGTGGTTCGAATACCCCACTTCCATATAATATTTCCCTGCAGAAGGAACGCTCACTTTGATCTGCGCCGTGGCTCCCGTTGCGCCGAACCCCATCCACGTCCCGCCGCCGCTGCCGAGATACGTATCATTGATATTGACCGCCCCGTCCGAAAACGTTACGTGCGCCGTATCTTCCGCTTCGATCCATACCGGCTCGATCACAAACGCCTTCGCCGGCATAAGCATAATTCCGATCACAAGGCTTATGCAAGCCAAAAACGCAATCGACCACTGAAAAATTCTGACCTTCATTTTCTTCTCCTTATTTTATTATTCACGGATCCAGATCTCTGCCGTCGTATCCGTAGATCACGTCAGGGGCTAACTGCTTTATCCCCGTACGTTCCTCCGATTTCCCGACGGCGGCAAACCCGAACCGATCCATACCGAAATCCGCCCTCGTTATGATATATCCCTCGCCGGCCTTCGTTTCCAGCTCAATGATCTGCGCGTCGCTGCGGTATACCTCGTTCCCCTGCGCATCCTTGATGACCACTTCGTTTCCGCCGCCCCAGGGATTTTCCATGCGCAAGACCTCTCCCGCGTTGCTCTCTGCCGCGACATACTTGACGATCCCGCCCGATTTTTCGCTCGTGATCATAAATCCGCCGCTCGCCATCAGCGTGAACTTCGCATCGTCCCAGCCGCGGTTCCCCGGATATGCGGGAAAAACCGTTATCAGATCGTTCTGACAGGAAAGCAGCATCGTGGAGACAGACGCTCCCACCATCGCCAGCCACTCCGTAAGGTACGTGTTTTCGCGCGCCGTTTCAATGTTCATGCCGTTGGGATATTTCTGCCACTTCTTCGTGCCCTCGACCAGCATCTCCGCCACCTCGTCTTTGAGGCCGAGCTTGATCGCCTGCAAGGGCTCCGGCGTCCATTCGTAAGGCAACTGCAGCCCGCGCCGCTCAAACGTTTCCCGTGCCGTTTCATACCCTTCGGTATACTTCGAAAACATTTCATACGGATAAAACAGATCGCTCACCGGCTGCTGCCATGCCCCGTTCTCCATCGTGATCTTCTGCCCGTTCTGCTCCATACTGATGAATATCTCGCCCGCGTCGTCCGTCACAAACGGCTGCAGTTTGTCAAGATAATGCTGCCACTGTTCCATCTGCGCCGCGTCCGCACCGACTTCGTCTCCCACTTTCAAAAGTATGTTCAGGATCGTGCGGAACGCCCCCAGCGTATTGGTCGACTTCTCCCCGTATTGATTGTATTCCAGCGAATTGACGGGGAACAGATCGTAATACCCCTCTTCGTTTTCCCGCGCATAGCTCATCAGAAATTCCGCCACACCCTTCATGAGCGGATACGCTTCCGTCTGCAAAAACGCGAGATCCTGCGTGTAAAGATAATAATCCCAATAGATCATCGATACGTCTACTCCGCTCGTCAGGATCAGAAATACAAACGTGTTCTGTAATACGCCCCTGCCGTCATAATTCATCGTCTCCGGCACTTTGATCCCCGTCAGATCCTCCCTCGCATCGGCATCGGGATAAATCTGATGCAGAATCCCGTCTTCCGTAAAGACCTCGCGCGTATCGTCGACCATCTGCGTCAGCGCTTCCGAATACAGTTTGAAATATGGACGGATCAGATCAAACCGACCTGTGGGCAGGATCGAATAATACATCGACCGTATGTTGAAATTCCAGAAATACGACCCCCAGTTCTTCTCGTCTTCGTGCGTTGTCCACCCCCTGCCGTTGAACGACGGCGGATTCTTCCCGCGCGACGACGCTGCCATCTGGTACAGATTCATATAATACAGGCTTTCCAGATATTCCGCCTCTTCATGACCGCCCAGCGAAAGAAATGTTTCGTCAAAAACAGAATTCCACCAGGCTTTGTGATTTTCCTGCGATGCGGTGTCTTCTTTCTCCCGCTCGATCAGCTTCGCCGCATAGCATTTTCCCGCCTGCGTATCCGCCGTAAGCACCGAGGATACATAGATCTTGTAACGGCTTTCCCCGCTGTCCGATCGGACGGAGATCGCTCCGTATTTATTGCCGCTGCTGTATTCCGTCTCCGCACCCTCGACGCTGATCGCAAGCACATATCCCGTCGTCGTGTTTCCGTCCGTGAACGTCTCGCTCACATACAAAATCCCGTTTTCCCATTCAAATGCCGCTTTCCTGTCCTGCCAGGTGATCACCCCTGACATACCCGCTCCCCACAGGTTGGCTACGATCTGCCTGTTCGTACCTTCCGCCCTGCCGTAATCCTGATAATCGATCACCATGACGTCGCGGCAGGCATTCACATACGCCGCGTACGCGATGCCGCTTCCTTCCGAAAGCCCGATCTCCGTCGTCAGATACCCGTCATAGAGCGAAAGTTTCTGCAAGAACGAACTCTCTTCGGGCGCGCCCGACTGCAACGATATCTTCGCAAGCGCGGGTTGGTTTCCCATGTCGAATTGATTTAAAGGCTGATCCCCCGCCGGCATCTGCGCGTTCGGGCGGAACAGATCGCTGCGGTTGATCTGGAACGTCGCGTCGCTCCGCACGCTGCCCGTTTTCTCGTTCCAGGCATTCGCCAGCATCACACCGTTCCCCAACGGCACTCCGTTGCGCCCGCTCTCCGGCCGCGCCGTGTTGATCAGTTCATGGCGCTTCATGTAATCGCCCATATCCACGGAGATCCTCTGCCCTTCCAGCGCCGTTTCCCTGTCTTCAATCGTCTCCGCTATCGTCAGCTCCGCCGCTTCCGACCAGCCGCGGTCATTGACCGCCACCACGTTATATCGGCCCGCCGCGAGTCCTTTCGTGCCGATCTCGCTCAGCCCCTTTCTCGCAAACGTACAAACCGCTTTGTCCTCTTTTACAAGCTGCTCCAGCCCTGCCGTGTCCCGCACCGTACTGTCCGCAGGATACACATACACGTCGCTGTTCTGCGTTACGTAAACCGTCGTGCTGTCCCCTTCCAGAATCACGTCCGGCGTCAGATCCAAAAGTTTGCTTGCCTTGTATATCGTCTGCGGCGAAACTTTGCCGTTCGTCATATAAAAATTATCCATGATTGCCTTTATTGGCTGCTCCGCACCCAGTCTTGAACCGAGACTCAGCTGACCGATATCGTATAAAATCGGCTCACGCACGTCCCACGTCATCACCAGCGCTCTGTCCAGGAAAAGATCTGCCGACTCTTTTGAAAATTGTAACGTGACCTGCACTCTCTTCCCGAACGGAATCTCAAAATACGACGCATTCGACATCATCCCGTTCCCGTAATGTCTGCTGTTATAATACCGCATGCGCCCGTTTTCTATGTCCAGTCGTATGCTGTCTTCTTCCCCGTATGTAAGTTCCAGAACGGTACCGTCCGCATTCCCGACAAGATTTACATCAAAATCGATTGTAAAACTTTCGCATACCCCG
Source organism: uncultured Clostridia bacterium (assembly GCA_944368925.1). Taxonomy (GTDB): domain Bacteria; phylum Bacillota; class Clostridia; order Christensenellales; family Borkfalkiaceae; genus Borkfalkia. The sequence goes on from CALVXG010000011.1 coordinate 23,149, forward strand.
AAATCACCGAGATCCGCCTGCACGTTCCCGCGCAGGAAATACAACTCGTTCCCTGTATATCCTTCCTGCACGATCAGATCCCCGCGCCATTGCCCGTCATATGCTTCGTTTCCGTATATATTCCTGACCCCGCCGACAAGATTTTCAAAATCATATCCCACTTCTTCCGATTTCAGGATCAGCTTTACGTAGTCTATGTCCGCCTTCGCCCGCAGGATCTCCAACTCTATCGTCCCGCCCTGCGGCCCGAATACAACGCTCTCTTCCCGTATCACCCTGCCGCTCTTTCCGTCGTCCGTCTGCAAAAAGCGCACCTGCTTCTCCTCTCCGTTCATCCGCACCGTGCCCTGCGCAGATGCTCCGGAATTGGAATACCCGATCACACACTCGATCCTGCCCTTAAACTCGTTCCCGCATTCCAACACCGCGCGGGAATCATATCCTTCCATCGACAGAAGACTCTGATTGGACGCCGAAGGGATGTTGTACAACACTTGCGCATTTTCAAACGCAAAGAGCTCCGCTTCGTATACCATCTCCACCCTGCCCGTCAGCGCCGAAATCTCTATGTAATCGATCCCGATCGTGTTCACTGCGTCGATCGGCCCCAACACGATCGTGTTCCCGCCTTCGTTCAGCAACACCTTCCTGCTGATCGGCGTGAAAATGTTCCACGACCCGGTTGCCCTCAGCTCCATCACGGTTGACTCTCCGTTTACGATCAAGGGAAAAGATACGGACGTCGTATACCCGCGCGTATAGGCAACGGTAAACTCATACCACCCCGCTTCCGGCACATCGATCCGATCAAACGTAAGCGTCGCACCCGCAATAAAATCCACCGCCGCACCGCCGGACGTCCCTTCCGGAAATACGCTGTCCGTCTTGTATGAACCCGTTATGTCCGCCAGCTCCGCCTCATAACGCACCCTGTCGTATTCCTCCGCGGCAGCTTTGCGCATCGGAAATCCCGACAGCATCCCGAACAGCAGCAATACGCTCATGATCCATGCGAATGCCCTGAAATTTATGTCCCGTATCTTTTTCGTCATCTCATTTTCCCTTTCTTCTTTCTGCTATAAATCACGGCCGCCGCGACACAAGCCGCCACCGCCGCCGCGGCTCCCACACAGATCGCCGCGATCGCTCCCCCGCTCATTCCGCCTGCAGGCTCATCCGCCGAAGACGCAGGCACCACTTCCACCAAAAATTCAAACGTCCTGTCTCCGTACCGGAGCGATACCACCTGCTCTCCGATCCGCCCGCTGTCAAATCCGCTTATCATCTCCTTTGTCACGGGAATCTGCCCCGTCATTCCGTCCGCATAATACACGCAAAGATTCAGTTTGCTCAGATCCAGCGTCTGCTCCTGCGGCAACCGCAGCACGCCGTCTACCACCAGTTGCATATACGTGACCGCTTTCTCCGCGATATGCACGACGAATTGTATCTCTTTTCCCCCGAATCCGATCTGCACCGCACAATACCCCGGGACACTGCTGTCAAATCCTTCGACCGTCCAGTCATCTGCAGACACTTTGCTCTCTTTTCCGCTCGCATACTTCGCAGTGAGCACCGCCCCGCTCCCGTCAAACGCTTCCCCGACAGCGTATTCCCGCCGCACGGTTCCCGTCATTTCCAAATTCTCCACTTGGTCTGCCATGACTTCCACCGCCACGGAAAGTTCAGCCTGCCCGACCCGTATCACAACTTCCTGCTCTCCGATCTGCGACGCATCATAGCCGGATACCATCGATGCGCTTACACAGACGCCGCGCCATTCGCTTCCGTCCTCTTTCCGTACGGTGATCAATGCGTCGCCCGGGTCAAACGGCTCGCCTTGATAATAACGCAGTCCGTCCAGTCCGCTCTCCGCCTCGATCTGAACAGCGTCTGTGACCGTCACCGTGCATTCCGCATCCGCATACGCGGCGTTTGTCTGCGCATCCCCCGCATACGCGAGCCGCACGAGATACGACCCGATCCGCTCCATCGCCGTCACCTTTTCCCCTTCGAAAAAGATCTCCAGTATGCGCACTTCGCCATCTCCCGCACCCGAAACGGAAAATTCCGCCGCGTCCGGCACAAATTCCGCTCCCATATATTCAAATTGCGCAGGCTCTGCCGTTATTTGTAGGTCCGCTTTATACGTGCGCCCTTCTCTCCGCAACGAAGGATCCGCACTGCCCGCCTCGTACCCGAAGACACGCTCAAAATCAAGCCCCTCATAACTTTGGTAAAAAACCGCTCTCTCCTGCGGAAGATTTACCGCCCCTTCCGCTTCCTCTCCGTTTATGTTGTAAACAGAATTTATCGCCATGTCCGTCCCGTCCGCAATGCGGTCAGAACCGACACTGCGGTTGATCACCCTCTGTATGACCGCTCCTTTCCCGCCGCCGACAAGCAGACCCGTTCTTTCCTGCCGCCCGCCACTTTCCAGCACCGCGGCGTTTACGCAGTCACGGATCTCTCCGTCCAGAAGATTCCCGCAAAGTCCGCCCGTCTTTTCACCGGACATGCGTATGCCTACCCGGCTTTCACAGCCGGCGATCAGCGAACCTTGATAGCCCGCTCCCGCAATCCCGCCGACTTCCTCGCTCAGTCCCGCGGCCCGTTCGTCTTCTTCCATGCGGCCCGTCGCCGTACACCCTTCGATCCGCCCGTAATTCGCTCCGCATATGCCGCCCAGCGTCATGACAGGCTCCGCCGTGACCGCCGTCACTTCCGCACTGCAATCTTCGATCGTCCCGTGATTGCTACCCGCAATCCCGCCGGCATTCCTGCCGATGTTCTCCAAATCAACCGTCACGGTACAGTCCGTCACCGTCCCGAAATTGCATCCGGCTACCCCGCCGGCATTCATTCCGTCCGCATTTACCGTAATGTCCAGCACCAAACCCGACACCTTGCCGTCCGATCCTATACAACCGAACAACCCCGTGCTGCTCCTGCTCTGCATCGGGGATACCGTCAGCGTAAATATCTTCCCGTTCCCGTAAAACGTACCGTCAAACTTCCTGGAATCTTCTTCCGACGTAACATAGTCGCCGATCGCATACAGACTCCCTTCGATATCCTCCGCCGCAACAAAAAAGACCCCTTCGAACGTCTCCCGCAAATAATTGACTTCGTCGGAAATTCTCTTCAGGTCTTCTATCGTCCGCACCGCGTACGGATTCTGTTTCGATCCCGCAGGCTGACTGCCGTCTGCCCGCAGGCTCCCTTCGTCCGTTTCGAATACCGTGCCGTCTGCCAAAACACCGAATGCGTCCGCCGCCTGCACCGGATCCGCGAACATTCCCCGCATCGCCAGAACCAGCCACGCCGCCGTCAGAATCAGAAAGATCAGCAAAATCAGATGTTTTTTTGCTCTCTTTGCCCCCATAACGTTTTCCTCCCCCGCATCTTTTCAAAATCCATGCTTTTTCATCGTTAGGGTAGCTGATATTCTCCCTACTTTCAAGAACGATCTTGGCCGAATAAGCACAATATTGATATTTTCTGTACTCCCTACACCGCTTGCATACGATTCCGTCAAAACACAAGCACCTTATTTTTTACACAATTTCTCTTTCAGCGAACGAATATAATATTCGTAATTTTCAAAACTCACGATCGGCGGTACGCTGTGATCGCAGGAAGGAATGTATCTGCCTTTCTTATATAGGCGCACCGCTTTGTCCACTTCTTCGTCGATCTCTTTTTTTCCCGCCGCCAGTTTCAGTTTATCCACGCCGCCGATCAGACCCAGCAAAGGAAACTTTTCCCGCAACTTTTCACCGTCCATTCCCGCCGCGCGCTCCAACGGCAGCGTCGCTGTAAATCCCGCCCGAATCGCGATCGGAAGGATTTCCGTCGTATGCCCGTCGCTGTCCAAAATCACGATCTGCGTTCCTTTCGACTTTACAAAATCAATGATCTTTTTCCATGCCGGATATATAAATTCCTCGACCATCGCCGGCGAGATCATGCTCGCCGTCTTATACGCCATATCTTCCCCTAAATATACGATATCCGGCGTGATCTGGGCGTATACCCTGCCGAACAGACCGAGCGTAAATTCGGTGTGAAACTCCACCATCTCGCGGATCAGATCCTCATCATCCGCAAACATATACATCAGATCTTCAAACATAATAAGGTCACGCAAAAACGCAAACGGCCCGCGGATCGTAAGCTGCGTGAGCACGTCGTTTTCTTCCGCAAATTTACGAAAAGACGCCAAATCCCCTACACGTTCCTCCGTTTTCCAGTCAAGACGTCCGGTGTATTGCAAGAACGTCTCCCGGTCCTTGATAGGAAAATCAATGTAGTGCGGCATCGCGCTCGTCCCCTTTTCCACCATGCAGGTGATCCCCTCCGCATTGATCAGCGTGATACGATCCGCCGTCTCTTTGAGGATCTTCTGCTCAAATGCAGGCACCGCCGTAAAATTGTACGGAATGTTCGTCGGCGTCTGCACGCCGAAATAATCCGCAAGTTTATCCGTTCCCGCTTTCTCCGAATACGGTGCATAACACTCCGCCCAAAACATCATAAATTCAGTCGCCGGAAAATCCTGCGGCTCTTTCCCTAACATGACCGCCATGAAATCTTTTCTGTAACTCATTCCTTTTCTCCTTCGGCTTGTTATACGATCAGCTTTTTCCACATTCCGCTGTCCTTCTCTTCCTGCATAAAATAGGCCAGCAGCGTCCAACCGTAAAACGGATTCAGCCCGCATCCCGCTCCGTTGGCGGCATAATACTCCCTGTCCCCCGAACGCCGCACAAGTTCTTCCGTCTTTTCGATGATCGCCTGCGCGACGATATCATATCCGTACCGAAGACACCCTTGCACGATCATCCAGTTCGTAGGCACCCATACGTTCGATCTCCAACAACATCCCAGATCGAACGGCAAAGGCTGCGACGTACCAAACGACGTGTCCGCCGACTGCACCGTTACGGGATACTCCGACCAGAATTCCTTCGGATTTAAAAGATGCCGCGTTACCAGCTTTTCCGCCTGCTCACGCCCGGCGATCCCCGCCCACATAGGCATAAATCCCGCTGCGCTCTTGTACCCGATCGTCTCTTCCTTCCAGACTTCGTTCAGTCTCGCCCCGGGCATGACGTATTTGCTCTCTTCATTTCTGCCTGCCCGCACGTTTCTGTCAAAATAAAAGCTCTTGTCTTCCTTCCATAAAGTACGGTTGATCTTCTCCGCATGTTCGCGCGCATAGCGGCGGAAAAGCTCCGCCCGCTCAGTATCGGAAAACATTTCGCACATCTCGGCATACGCCCTGCATTCGACCGTGAGATAACTGTTCAGATCTGCCCCTTCACAGAAAAAATCACCCCAATAACCCGCCCGCTCATGCTGGTTATCCATGCCGCTGTGCGGAGAACTCATCCATTCGCTCAGTCCGTTCCCGTCCTGGTCCATCGGCCCAAGCCAGTAACGCAGATATTTTTCGAGGCGCCCCATCCGATCTTCATTCAAGATCCATTCCCGCTCCCCGTAAAACCGGATCACGAGCAAACATATCTGGCATAAAAAAGGCTTCACGTGCTCTCTCTGCCAGGGCCCCGCCCCGATCGGAACATGCCGCGCAATAAACCCGTCCTCTTCCATGTGTTCGAGAAAAATCACCACGCCGTTCCGTATGTATTCCGAATCGTATCCGCAATGAATCTGCACAAGACTTTCAAAATACTGGTCCCAATCGTAAAGCGTATTGTAGCTGTACCCAGAAAAATATTTCAGACCCGTCTTTGCATCTTCGTGCACTGCGTTCTTCATCTTTTCCCGTATTCTCCCGATATCCGCCATCAGACTTTCCTCTCTTTATGCCCTTATACTTACGTCAGTTCCCGCGCATTCTCGTACGTCACCCGTCCCCGCAGGCGTATATCGCGCGAGGATGCCCCGATATACACGTCATACGTCCCGCCGAACGTGTGCCAAGCCCCCAATGACGGCACGTATACGGCAAGATCTTCCCACTTGAGATCAAACGAAAATTCCTCTTCTTCGCCCGCCCGAATTTTCTTTTTGCCAAATGCTTTGAGCTCTTTTTCCGGCATCGCCATGCGGCACGACTTGTTTCCCGTATAAACCTGCACGATCTCCGCTCCGTCCATCTTACCTGCGTTTCTTACTTTGAACGTGATACGCACCCCTCCCTCCTTGGGAGAAATGCAAAGATCCGAATATACGTACTCGGTATAACTCAACCCGTATCCGAATTCGCACAGCGGCTGCTTGCGCTTCGTATCGTAATAACGGTATCCCGTCAATATCCCCTCCGAATACAACGTCACATTGTCAAATTCATGTTCCGATTCAAAAGCAGGTATCTCCGAAATATTTGCGGGAAATGTTTCCGCGAGCTTGCCCGACGGATTGACCGCGCCCGTAAGAACGTTTACGAGTGCTTCCCCGCCCAAATCGCCCGCGTACCACTGCATCAGGATCGCTTTCGCCCTGCGCCAAAACAGCCTCAGATCGACCGCACTCCCCGCCTGCACCACCACGATGACGTTTTCATTGTTCCTCAACACATAATCGAGCACCTGCAGCATGTTATTCATCATCCCGAGATCCGTACGGTTGAACGTTTCACGTTCCAGATTGTGCTGGTTTCCTATAAAGAACAACACAGCATCCGCATCTCGGCTCGCACTTACTGCTTCGTTGAGCAGCGCCCCGTCCAGCAATATGCTTGCAGAATCATATCCCCTGCAATATTTCAGTTCAAAATTTCCCTGCGCAAATTTTTCCAGACAACTATATGCAGATACATACTCGCTCTGTACATGCGCGCATCCACCGCCCTGGTAAGCAGGAATCTTCGCCAGCTCCCCGATCACCGCAATCTTTTTATACGTTTTGGCCGCGATCGGCAAAATACCGCCTTCATTTTTCAGCAGCGTAATGCTTTCCTCGGCAATCTCCCGAGCAAGAGCCCGCCTCTTTTCGTACGCATACCCTTTCGCTTTCTTCGCCTTTGTATATTTCTCTGCAAACCGCAGCATATGTTCTGCCGCCCTGTCCAGATATTCTTTGGGCAAGTTACCTGAAGCAAGCGCTCCCTTTATTTCCGCCCTCCTGTCACAGGCAGGAGCAGGCATTTCCAAATCCACCCCCGCTTTCAACGAATTGACACGGTTGTGTATTGCTCCCCAATCAGATACGACTAACCCTTCATATCCCCATTCCTGCCGCAAAACCTTTTGCAGCAGGAATTCGTTTTCGCAGCAGTATATGCCGTTGAGACGGTTGTACGCCGCCATGACCGCCGCAGGCGCCGACTTTTCTATGACTTTTTCGAACGCCTTTAAATAGATCTCCCGCAAAGTCCTCTCGTCTACTTCCGAGTTGCGCCCGAACAAAGTGCCGATCTCAGTATTATACGCGGCAAAATGCTTGACACATGCCGCAACACCCGTACTCTGCACGCCCTGCACAAACGCCGCCGCAAGCTCTGCCGTCAGACAGGGATCTTCCGAATAATATTCAAAATTCCTGCCGCACAACGGCGTTCTCTTGATGTTGATCGCGGGCGCAAGCAGCATATCCACCTTTTTTTCGGCACACTCGTCCCCGATATATTCTCCAAGTTTCTCCGCCAAGCCGCAATTCCATGTCGCCGCCACCGCCGCTTCGCATGGATAACATACCGTGTCTCCGCCTTCCCAAACCCGTACCCCGTTCGTTCCGTCCGCTAAATACGCCGACGGTATACCAAATTCGGGAATCTCATTGGTACGGGACATCGAATACCCCGTTATGAGATCGATCTCTCTGTCCGTATCGAGGTCTTTTGCGCTGATCTTTTTCATTCTGCTCCGGTCAACTCCTCTCTCGCAATTTCTACCCACCGTGAAGCATTGCGCGGATTATGCCCCAACGTGTGATTGTCTTTCATGATGATCTCCAAATGGCACCCCTCCGCACGGGCATGCCCGATCTTCGTCCGCAGTTCTTCACGCGCCGCCTCTTCGTTCATCTGCGGCGTCGCAAGATAACTCGGACTCGGCTTTAAACTGAATATATACCGATCCTGCAGGTTCTCCGCCATCTTCTTGCTGTCCGCCCAGTGCGATACGCTCACGCGCCTGAGATTCGGGATCCTCTTTACGATATCCCATCTGTTGTCCAGCGGTTCACAGCACCCGTAACAATTCAGTCCGAACCGCCCGGCAATCTTTAACTGATAAGGAAATACAAATTCCTCGAACATTGCGGGCGACACCGACACCGTTTCCTGGCTTTCCGTAAATCCCCACATATCCTTTAAAAGCACTTTCCCTTCCGCCTTCGGCGCAAGACTCTCCGTAAACCCGAAACCGCCGCTCCCTACGTACGTGTTTCCCGTATTCTGCGACAAAAGACCGTTCTCTTCCAGATAATCCAGCATCCGCAGCGTCCCTTCGCACAGAAAATTCATCAGCGCGTGCAATTCGTCCGGATTATCGTACATGTCCAGCATGAAATTTTCCAGACCGCGCAGATCGATCGCTACGTTCGACAGACCCAGACTCCACCACCAGTTCGCCTTGTATCCCACTTTCAGAATCCCATCAAAGACGTCGTGCGCCATCTCCGTCACTTTTCCGATCGTCTCGTAATCCATCCTGATCTCGGGATAATGCATCTTCGCCATTTTCGAATAATCGTCCAGCGCCGCTTCCGCCTTGTACGAACCGTTCTCGCCCGATACCATGTGATGACTCGCCAGTCCCCACCCCGTATTCGTATGATAGTTCGCCACATAGACCGTATCGTCGATCACCTTGTCGTCCTTAAGCACGGTGGCACTGTGTATGTCCCTGCGCAGCATAAATTCCCAAAACCGCGCCAGACCGTCTTCACACTCAAAACTCTTCGCGGGAAATATCTCGTTCCACCCGTTTTCGGGATCGCACAAAATCATCGGCCTCGCACCCTTCTTCAAATCGTTGTGCGCCTGCCATGCCCTCGCTTTCTCCGCGTTTTCTTCCGTATGCGCAAGCTCCGCAACCTTGTGCGCAAGCTCCCTCAATATCCGCTTATCTCTTTCTTCCATTTTTCTTCTTCCTCAGAACATACACCGCCGCAACGGCAATCGCTCCCGCCGCACATACGGAAAGCACTACGATCCCCGCAATCAGAAAACCGTCCGCCGCTCCTCTTCCAGAAAGATCGGCCTGCTGCACGGGTACCCTTTCCCACTTCGCATACAAAACCATGTCGTCCGAAACCGTGTCTTCCGCAATGTCCCAGCTCTGCGTCAGCGCCGCGTCCGTATACCACCCGAGAAACGTATATCCCGCCCTCGTCGGCATCGTGTGAATCACTACCGGATCCCCGTAATGCACACTCTTGTCCAAAATCCCTTCCGCTCCGTTCGTCTCGAACGATACCGTCTTGAGATCTCCCAGCCAATACGCATACAATACGATGTTCTGATCGGAGACGGGTGTCGAAAAATCATACGGACGCAGATGACCTTTGTCATAGTACCAGCCCGCAAAATAATAGTTCGGCTTTTTCGTCCCGTCGATCTGCGGATCCGTGAACAGCCCGCCGTAATCCGCCGTCTGCCCTTCCAGCGTGTATCCCTCCACACCCGTATCAAAGGTGACCGAATAACGGTTGACCTGCCACTTCGCGTAAAGGATCACGTCGTCTGCCGCCTTCTGCCAGTCGTACTGCACCGTAAACGCTTCGTCACTGTACCAGCCTTCAAACGTGTACCCGCGCCGCACCGGATCCGAAGGACGTGCAAACGGCTCGCTCTCCGAACTTATCGGATCGTACGTAACGTCCGCACCGTTCATAACAAACGACATCGTGAAAGCATTCGACGTCGTCACTTCCAAAGGCGTCCCCGCCTCCGAAGCAAGATACTGATTCGTCTGCTTATATCTCGGATAAATATAATATTTCGTGTTCTTTTCCAGCCCGGAAAAAACCCTGCCGCTCGTCCACGCGTCGGGCACCTGCCCCGCATCCGCCGTGATCGCGTATTCGTACAATCCGGACGCGTCCTCTTTGAGACGTATGAACTGCCCGCCTACAAATTCCGCTTCGGGCGCTTCTTCGGGAGCTGCCTTTGTCGACGTGTTGACCGGCATCAGCGTCAGCTCCGGATGCACGTTTTCATTGCTCTCCGCACGGATCCGAAGTTCGAACGTCACGTATACCTTCGTCCCGTAATTCTGCAGGTACGTCTTCCCCCAGTTGATCGGCGACGGCGGACTGCACGGCTCGTCGCCCTGCCCAATCGCCGTCACAACCGTAGAGTCGTCGTTAAACTGAATCGTAATCCGATCCAGATCTTCCGTCGACGCATACGCCGCAACACTCGTCTGACGGAAATCCGGATTATAGCTGAACCCGTTGTCCGGCCCGTTCCAGTTCGCAATTCCCAGCCCCGTGTTACTGAAATATGTAAAAATATACGCATTCTGCGCCGTCTCGTCCAAAGGTACGTCGTACGGGGAAGCACTCAGACGGATCCCCACATAATGCAGGGCAGATATGCCGCTGATATGAAACTGAAGATTGATAATCTCGTTTAAGTCGAAACCCTGCGTCGAAGTGATCCGCTCCCGGGTAGACCGCTCCGCCGTTCCGTATGCAAAACGCGCATCATTGAAAATGAATGTCGCCGTTCCATCATCGTTCTGTCGAACAGTCGCGCCGTTGAGCGTCTCAAATCCGTTCGCCGATGCGGGCACGATCCGCTCTTCCGCACATTCCGACAGTCCGAGCTTTCCTGCCGACATATCCATGGTAAACATAAACTCATACCCGTCCGTTCCTCCCGCAGGCACGGCAAAAGGACGACTGAAACTTGTGTATCCATTATTTTCAAAAGAAAATGCAAATCTCTCCCCGTTCGCGGTCAGATTGACCTTGATCGGTTTCATGCAATCTGTCAGCTTCAGCGCGTTGCCCGTCACTTCCGTAAGTACGCCTTCCCCGCTTCTGACCGTCACCGTCCCGTCCGGTATCGTGATCTGCCCTTCGACCGCATATGCGCCTTTCCGGTATACGAACGTATAATTGCCCGACTGTGCGTTTTCCGCACTCAGCGTCGCCGAAAACCCTTGCGCAAGATCGATCTTTTCCGTCCGCACCGCCTGTATCGCCTCCGCGCCGTTCAATACGAACGAATCGGACGAAACACTTTCCTTTTCGCCTCCCATCCCGCCGATCTGCCAGCCCCCTTCTTCGATGGACAGAGGCATCGCGTTCAGCTTCAGAGAATGAATGTAAACAAACCCCGCCCACACGTCCATACTCGCAAGCGGATTGTAAATCGCGATCGTATTTTCGCCCGCAGCCAGTTCGAGTGTAACCGAAGTCGTCATCAGAGGCCCCTTCCTATTGTTCGTGTCGATGCCGCCTTCCCACTCGCCCCGCGCAAAATCATGCATGACGATCTCCGAAGAATCGTTCGCACACACGGCGATCGGGATATTTTCGTTGATGCCTACCTGCACGAAATATTCCAGCGTCAGCGTGTACATGCCCGCACCCGCCGTGCGGATATGCGACTCAAACCTGTAACTCGTATCCACCAACGCATCATAAAATTTCAGCGTCTTTGTCCCTTCCTCCGTCAGAACAGGCATATCGTTCACGCTGCCGTTTGTATAGGAATTTGCCGCATGATCGGCGGTCACCGTTTCGCCTGCATTCGCATATATACCCGTCCATTCCACGGCCGCCAGCGCATACAAACCGGCCGATACCGAAACGGATATGACCAGACAAATCATGATAACAAGACTGATGATCTTTTTCATTTTATTCTCCTCATTGTCCCAAAGAGCGTCGGAATCCGCATGCACAGAAAACTTTTTCCGTTTCGTTTTCCGTATATTCCGTCTCGCTTTCCGTAAATTTCAGGTCTTTCGCGCGCAATACGTAAACTCCGCCACATTCCGTTTTAAAGCGGATCACTTCGTCCCTGCTTTCAAAAACTTTTTCACCCGCTTCAATTAAAACTGTATTTCCTGCCCCGTACGGATTAAATATCCTGCATTCCTTGCCGTGTTCCGACACGATCTTAACAAATTTCGCCTGGAACGCCTGAAAATCAAATTCACTCTCCACAACAAATCCGCCCGACGCGTGCAATCTGAATTTCGCCACACTGCCCCGCTCTCCCAAACAGACCGCCGGAAATACCCTTATAACCCCGTCGTAACTTTGCAGCATCGTTTCGTTCAGTGCTGTGATCAGATTCCCCGAAAATTCATATTTGCAGTTTCCGTCCGTACCAATACCATTCCTGAATACCTGCGACTTTGCTATCTGCCACTTCAGACATTCCCGCGCATCGTCCGCAAGCCCCAGCCGCGCCGCCCAGATCGAAGAATTATCCCACGTGATACACGCAAGCAACTCGTCCCTGCCGATGCGATATATATAATTGTTCACGATCTCATTGTAAAATTCTTTGCCGTTCCCCAACAAATTGTACGGATATACAAGTTCCAGACAAGGATCGTCCCAGTTTGATCTCGGATAATTCAAGCCACCGTCTCCCGCAAGAAAACGCTTCGGATATCCTCCCATCGAAAAGGGCATCAGGTTTTGCAGAATCTCTTTGTACTCTGCCGCATCCTGCCCTTCACGCTCCATCCAGGCAATCACCTTCGGCAACAGGGCACGCAGAGCCCCCAAAGACGTTACGGGATTTCCGATTTTTACATACGATTCGCGCGCATTCGACACACCAGGCCTGATCTCGTATACCCCATCTTCCCTGCGCGTCAGCTCATGACTGATCGCAAACCGCAGAACTTTGTGCGCAAACGGAATCGCCTGGTCCCGCAAATACGTCTCGTCGCCGCAATACTCGCAGTATTCGAACATTTTCAGAGCAATTTCTTCCCCCGTACAGTTGATGAACTCCGCAACCACCGCACCGGGAGAATTTTCACAGAACGACCGCCTGCCGTCCCAACACATTGTCTCCGGAACGACCAAACCCTCGCAAGACGGATATTTTTTCCGCGTATCCTGCTCGATTTTGGCGGCGTTTTTCAGATACAGATCAAACTGCGCCTTCCACAACCCGCCGTTGCCGCACGCGTTCAGCCAGCCGTACACGCAGCGCTGGTTATACCACCAGTACGCCACCGCCCAGGTGATCCCATCGTCCCCGTGACTGCGGAATACGCCCGTTATGAAATGCAGAGGATTTTTCCCGAACATGCCGCACGCCAGAATATATTTGGATAGATAGTACATATTTTCAATATAATCCGACCCTTCCGAATGGTTCACTATGTACGAAGCATTCCAAAAATCCGCCCAGAATTTTTCCGATCTTTGTTTCAGATCCGTAAAATCTTCTTCCAGCATGCGCAGACATACCGTTCGCGTATCTTTCCCTGAAAAGGCGGACGGATTTGCAATCTTTACGCGATATCTCTGCGCCCCGCAGAAACTGACTTGCCATCCGTCCCGCTGCACACGCACCCCGTCGAGCGCAACGCCGAGCGTATACCCGAATACCGTTTCGTCTGCAATATCCTCGTATTCGTCCACGCCCTGCTGCCCCGCGCCTGAAGACGACGCCCGCCCGAGCATCGGAATTTCTCCCTCCGACTCGTCTCGGAAATGCACCCAGTCCTGCGGATTTTTTACGCACCGTTTCCAACGGAAATCGTTCTGAAAAAGGCATGACGTATCCCAGCCGCTCAGTCCAACCGACGTGACAATCCCTTTGCGGCAGTCGGTGACTTCTATCTCCATCGCCTCGCCTGCACCGTAAACGCAGAAAGTCACTCCGCACTCATAATCAATCCGCAGTCTGCCTTTGTACAGATCCAGCACCGTACGGCTCCCGCCATTTAGCTCCGCATCGATCCGCACCGTACCGCTTGACATCTGCGCCTGAGGAGACGCGTCTGCGTTCGTTACCTGCAATACGAGCGCGCCTCCTTCCTGCCAGACACAGGCCCCCAGTACGCCCGTTCCCACAAGCGCACAGTCATCCCTGCTTTCGATCCTGCCGCCGAACACTACGTTGTGCCGCGCAAGATATTTACCTATATCCAGATCGGTATTCATGCACTGTACCTGTAATTCATCCGCCCTATCGGTGCGCTGTCGCCATAGACATAGTAACTCATAATATCTTCCGGCTCCTGCACATTATCCGACACTTTGAAATCAATCGTGAAATCTCCCTTCAGTCCCAACGCTTTCAGAGGAATCTCCACTATCATTCTGTTTCGCTCCGTATAATACCGCACGTCTGCCGCTTTTTCAAATAAAGCTCCGTTTCCCGTTGCTCTTTCCAGGCTCGTTGTGCCGTCATTCGAAGGATACCTGTTCACAACAAAATCATACCCCTCCCAGGTCTCACTCACACCGCGATTGGTATTGATCAGTATATTCATCCAGGTAAGATCCCCTTCCTCATGCGCCGTAATATCGTTCTTCGTCTCAACCATGATGTACAGCTTCCCGTCTGCCGAGTTCATTACCCGAACACGCGTAATATCATTGCGCGCCGTATCGTCGTAATAATGCACACTCTTGGAAAATCCCATATAGTCGCGCACGATCACCTCGTCTTCCGGATCGCGATACGTCTGTCCGAAACCTTCCCATTGTCTGTCCGCAAGATACAATCCGAATTTTTCGGGCTTTCTGTTTTCATAGCCGTATACCGGGTTGTCGTTCAAAGCCCGCATGTTGCGGATCAGCTGCAGATAAAAGCTGTCTTCGTATCCGCCCTTCATCATTTCGACATCCCTGGAAAATTCACGCGTCACCGAATCCACAAACATCGGCTCACCCGGCCGCGTATTGTGTTGCAATTTCTGCGCAATCCACTCGTTCCAGCTCGTCACCATGATATATTGCAAAGACTCTTTATTTTCCAGAGCAGTCCTCCATTCATATTCGAAATTCAGACCTTCGTTCGCCTTTTCAGGTTTGTTTTCATACTCGTCGTGATCATATCCGCGCCCGTAATTCTTCGCTTTGTCCACAAATGTCGCTCCCGGCCTCACTGAATCGGAAAAAGGCATGCCCGCATGCTGTGATACCGAAACGCTCATCGCTCCTCCGAAATTCGTCTGCGGATACGTCAGATCGATCCAGGGCATCCCTTCTGTCAGCGTATTTCCCGCAGGCCAGATACGATCCTGTATGTCAAAAAATTCTTTGATCTCTTCCGAAAGTGCTTCCGTCCCCCGTCCGAGATAATCCCCCGCGGACGGATCTTCGCTCCTGTCCCAACCGATGATCATCGGCTTTCCGTTCGGAGAAAACCATACGTCTTTGCAAAATCCCTGCGAATACAGCTCCTCGTATAAATGTGTGATCGTCGTGCAGGATTGTGAACTGCAATAAAATACCACTTCCGGTACCTTCCAGCCCGCTTTTTTGTATTCGCTGAGGATGGGAAGCAGTTTTCTCCAGGTGGAATCGTATGTGAAGCCGTTCGTCGCATCCAAAAATAAGAAGTCGATGTCCGCATAGATAAACAGCTCTACATGTTTGCGCAAAACCCATTCGTCCTCTATGTTGTAGTAGCCGTACAGCGGCTCTCCCCAAAAATGAAATGCGTCCGCCGTCGTGTTCCCCGGATATTGCCAGAACGCTTCCAGATCTTTTTCCATCTCTTTGGTGATGTCATATACCTGCGCGTCCGGGGAATTTTGCCATAAAAAGTAGAAGATACCGACATATTGGTCTCTCCTTTCAGGAGACTCGACCGAAAAACTGCGCCCGAATACGTCTGTCGCCACCGTGTTGCGCACCGTAAAATCAAAATCCGACGCATAGGACGTTTCTCCCTTTCTCGCACAGCCCGCAAACCCTGCCGCCGACAAGAGCAACACCGCCGACACAAGCAATGCACAGATCTTCTTCATCCTTTTACCCCTCCTATCATGACGCCTTCGATCAGCTGCTTCTGGAATACAAAAAACAATACGATCGGCGGAATGGAAAAGATCACCCCTACCGCCATTTTCGCTCCGATCTCCAGATTGGAACCCTCCGCAGTGCCGCGCACAAAACGCATATATATCCCGAACGCGAGTGTGTACATATTTTCATCGTTTATATATAGCAACGGGCCGAAATAATCGTTCCAGCATGAGTTGAATATACCGATTTCCATAAAGATGAGTATCGGAAAACACAGCGGCAACGTTATGTGGAAGAAACGGCGGTATGCCGTCGCCCCGTCGATCATCGCCGCCTGATCCATCTCCCTCGGTATACTGCGCATAAACTGTATGATCAGAAATACCGATAATGCTCCGCCCCCGAAAAAATTCGGTACAATGAACGGCCAAAGCGTGTTCATCCACCCCAACTGGTTGTAGATGATGAACATCGGTATCTGCAATACCATTCCCGGCAGCATCGTCGTTCCCATCATCACCATGAACAACAGTTTCCTGCCGTGAAAGTCCAGTTTGGAAAACCCGTATGCGATCCAGGAAGATACCAGCGGATTCATGATCATCGCCACTACCATGATCAACAGAGTGTTACCGAGCCATTGCACCATCTTTGCGTCGAACAATCCTCTGTAATTCCCTAAATACAGCTCCACAGGGAAAAATTTCAGCGGCAGCGCCATCGATTGATCGTACGTCATGAAACTCTTATTCAGCATGTATACAACAGGGAACATGAAGAACACGGACACCAATACCAGCAACGTATAAATAAACGTCAGGTAAATCGCCTTCCTTACTTTTATACTCCGCAAATTTTTCGTCTTTGTCCCTTCCATTTACATATCCTCGCCAAATTGCACCCAACCGCTCGATTTGAAAATGCACGCAGTCAGTAATGCTATGATCACAAACAATACCCACGCCAGCGCACACGCGTATCCCATATTGTAACTCTTGAAAGCTTCGAAATAAATCCTTACGCAGATAAAATCCAGTGAATTTTCCGGCCCGCGCCCCGTATCTGTCATCAGGAACGATCCGAACGCTTGCAACGATCCTATGATGCTTGTAACCAAGTTGTAAAAAATCATCGGCGTACTCAACGGAAGTGTGATTTTGAAAAATACCACAAACGGATTTGCACCGTCTACCTTCGCCGCTTCATAGAGTGAAACAGGTATGTTCTTAAGTGCCGCAAGCCATAAAACCATTCCACCGCCGAGGCCCCACAATCCCATGAATATCATCGTGAACAGTGCCGTATCCGCCGACTGCAACCACTTCAACCGCGGTAATCCCAAAGTTTCAAAAATCTGATTCATCAGACCGTAGTTCGGGTCAAATATGTTCGTCCATAAAAGCGCACCTGCGATCGCCGGTATGACGACCGGAAAATACACCAAAACCCTGAACCCGCTGATTCCCTTAATCTTCGCGTTCAGCAACACCGCCAGCATGTAAGACAGCACCAGCCCGAGCGGTACGCCGATCACCGCATTGAGAAACGTCACCCCGAACGAATGAAAAATCGCATCCCCATCGATCGTAAAAATTTTTACAAAATTCTGAACGCCGATAAATTCGGATACATTCATCATATTGTAATTGTAAAAACTTAGCTGCATCGACTGGATGATCGGGTATATATTGAATATCGCCATACCCAGAATCAGCGGCAGCATGAAGGAATATCCGACAAGATCTTTCATCAGCAGCCGCTTGAACCTGGCTCGTGACCTCTCTGTTTTTAAAACCATCTTCAAACCTCTTATCAATTGTGTTCCATTATATACTGAATGTCAGTATTCAGCTTCTTCAATTCCGCTTCATAATCAGGCTCTTCTTCTTTTGACAAGATAGAAGTAAATCCAGTGCACGCCGCCTCGTATACCTTCGCCTGCTGGCTCTGCGGCAGAGAATTCATAAAATCTACGGGCGTGAATCTGTCCGTATACAGAATAAACGCATCATTGTTGATGTCCGGAAATGCCTTTCTCCATTCCCACACTTCTCCGTTGTCATCCACTTCCGTCAGCATATGTTTGAGAACCGGTACCTGAGAACCCGATTTACCTAGGATCTGCTGCCCTTCTTCCGTAAACATAAACTGCATGAACGCCCACGCTGCATTCGGATCTCTGCTGAACCGATACATCGCATACCCGTGAGACCCGCCGCCCATCTTCGGCGACGCCGGATCTGTTTCGTTGATCGCAGGGAACGGTGCTACGTCAAACTCTCCGTACAGGGGCGATGCTTCATCGTTCCATCCCACGATCGCGGGACGGCTCTGAAACTGGATCGCCGTGTTCTTCGTCGAAAGAGATTGCTGGTCTGAATACTTCGAATAGTGCAGTACGTTCATCACGTCCCATTGCATCTTCAAAGACGCCGCCACTTTTTCAATATTCCCCTCTTCTTCCAACACCAGATTCCCTTCGTCATCTATAATCTGCCCCCCGAACGCTTCCATGATCGGAAACATAGTCGCATCCCAGCCAATCGACATCGTAGCCACCGACTTCCCTTGACTCGTGAGGCCTTTATCATCATAATTCTTCTTCAAAAGCGCACAGATCTCCATGAAATCATCCCAAGTCCAATCGTTCGCTTTCACCTCGCGGAACGTTCCCGCATTCTCACCGTCAATAGGTGTATAACAGAACGTCATGTCTGCCGTCCCTTCGTTCCTGATCTCGATTTTCGCATCTTTAAACTGCGCCGTGTTGAACAGTGTCACCACCTGGTCATAGTGCGTCGGCATCAGATACGCCGTCTCCACGCCTTCCTTATTGTTCGTCCTGCCCAACGAAAGTATATCGTCGTTCAGATCGTCTTTCTCCAGCACCCCCTTCTCATAACTGTCTTCCAGGTAGGGATTCAGATCTTTCAATACTTCCCCCGATGCAAACGCAAGATATGTTGAACTCGTAAAATATAAAATATCGGGCGTCGTTCCGCGCTTGGAAAGCTCCGCCTGCGTCCAGGTCAATACCGTCTGCTCGTCTGACTGGATGCGAGGTTTCACCTTTATGTTCGGATAATGCACGTTAAATGCCTTTATTAAATTATCCACATTATCCGCTTGTGCCAGAGATACGCCGATCTGTATCTCCGCCGTGTAATCTTTATCCAGTTTCGCGTTCACTTCTTGCTCTGTCTCTTTCAGACTGTTCGCTAACCCCATACGGCACCCGACTGCACCAAAACACAGAACAAGACTCAGCAATACGATCAGAATCCTTTTCATTTTACCTTCCTCCAAAATTTTTTATATGAAAAGATCAATACCCCCGCCGCTATCAGCACGGATAAACCTATCGCCACAACAAAAAATACGTTCGTCGGTTCGGAAAAAAATCCGGCTTCTTTCACCGCCGCTTCCGAATCCGCAAAATCATTGTCCGCCGGCAGTTCCGTCGGCCTCTTAAGCATAATCTTCAGATTTGCATACAAAAAGCCGTCTGTCATATCCTGCACACGAATCTCCTGCAATTGATATGCGCTCCCGCTGAAAATTCTCTCCAGACATGCACTTCTGATCGTCAGTTCCTGCTTTTCCGCATCGTACGAATAATCTCCGCTTTGCAGCTGCGTTTCTCCGTAATACAAACCCGCTTTGTCTACCGGCATCTGTTTGTACTGC
The DNA here is from genome assembly GCA_944368925.1 of uncultured Clostridia bacterium. Classification (GTDB taxonomy): domain Bacteria; phylum Bacillota; class Clostridia; order Christensenellales; family Borkfalkiaceae; genus Borkfalkia. The sequence goes on from CALVXG010000011.1 coordinate 42,712, forward strand.
CAGACAAGATCCGTCTCTTCCCCCAAATAATAGTTTTTGATCGAATCCTCGCATTCCATCGGCTCCGCCGTCGAAACCCGAAGCTCCTGCGTCGTCCCCTGCGTCGTTCCGTTACTGAAAAACGAAAACATCAGATACGCTTTCCCGCCCGGAAAATCACTGCGCTTCCAGCGTACATTCTCATAAATTCCCCAAAAACTTGCATCGTTGATCGTGATCTTCGTATTCTCTTCCCCGATCTCAACCACAAATTTATCCAGAGAACTGCTCGTTCCCTGCCGATACGCACAGTTCGGAGACTCCCCGACATGATTCGGCTCCGTTATATACGTGATCCCGCCCGCTATAAATGCCTGGATCCCCAACGGCGCCGTGTCCGTCGATCCCGTAAACCTGAGATCGTATTTGCTCGTCCCGAATCCGAATCCGTATACGTCGTGCGACGCCTTTGCATAAAATACGATCGGCTTCGTAACGTCAAACCCTTCCGTCACCACGACCCGGTTGCGCGCACCGATCTGCCCGTATGCATCTCCCGCCGACCCGTTCGTGTACCTCTTGTCCGCAACTTCGATCCCGATACTGCCGTCCGTATTCCGCACCAGATCCATCTCTCCGTTTACAGCCGTCGTCATCAGTCCGCCCAGCTCGTTCTCCGCCGTCACTCCTTCACGCACCGCACCGACCGTCACGCCCCCTGTGGACGTAACCGAAACTTCCGAAAGATCTATCTCTCCGTAATTTTCCCCCAGGTACGGCGCACTCATGACCCCGTCCACAAACACGACGTATACGTCACCGTCTTTGCGGACATTGATCTTGTGCTCCCCGACCATGGCCGTCGCTACCTCAAAATATGCGTCGGGCTTGACGGGCGCATTCCCGTTTGCCGTATAATATACTTCGTATTGCGCGTCCCCGTTCACCTTCACTGTAATACCGTCCCCGTCTTTTCCGCTCGCTATGACGACTTCGCCCGCTCCCGCTGCCGTAAAATCAATCTCTACCCCGCCGTCTGCATTCACAGGCATACCTGCGTCCGCCGCCACCGGACCGAACGCCGTCATGGTACATACCGTAACCAGAAACAGTACCCAAATCAAAAATTTCTTCATCTTTCCTCCGCTTTTTTTCTTAATTATATAACAAATTTTATCTCATTCAAGCACTATATTTACTTTATTAGTACTATATTATAAAAGCGATCGGAATAACCCCGACCGCTTTTTTCCATTTTTTTTAAAATTTTACCTTCTTTTTTCATATAAAAAAAACGTTCTGTACGAGCATTTTTCCCTTACGAGACAAAAAGGAAAGCGGCAACACGATCCCGTAGAGATAAGCGGATAACGAAATCATTTCGTTATCCGCTTAATTTATGTCCGGCAAAACTCACAACTTCTTTATAAAAATTTAGCGATGATATACCTTTTTGTAATAAACAATCCACTAAAATCACAAATCTGCTATGTGTTTTTTATCAAGGTATAAAAGAAACGATAAACAAAAAAAGATAAAAAACAGGAATAACGGAAGCTCCCCCAAAGAGCATCCAAAGAATATAATCAAAACAAAATTTCCCCAATGGATTTAATATTGCTATTAATGTAATGAAAACACCGTAAAATATAACCAATATAACAGAAGGATATAGAATGCGTTGTTTTGGAGTAAATTCTTCTTTATCATAAAGTTGAAAATACATAAGAAAAATCGTATAGAAAAAGCAAGTAAATCCACACACTATATTAAGCCAATTTATATGTAATAAGATATAAAAACAAACAGAGAAAGCAGTGAATAAAACGCCTGAAACCATTATGAAAATTTGCTTTTTTGTAAAACCCTTATCTACCATGCAATACAAACTATAAATTTTTACTGTTCTTCTATTATCCCTATGGGAACTTTGCAATCCGCCACGCCTTGTATTACGTTTTCAGGTTCAGTCTCTTTCTGTACTCGTTCGGAGATACGTGCATATACTTACGGAATACTCTGCTGAAATAATTCAGATCGGAAAAACCGACGCTCCCCGCTATTTCCGTAATCGTACTTTTTCCGTCCGCCAGATAATACAGACTCTCCTGAATCCTGTAATAGTTCAGGTACTCAGTAAACGTCTTTCCGTTGACCTTTTTGAATAATTTGCACACGGACGACTTGGATACGCCGAATTGCTCCGCTACGTTTTCCAGCGTTACCTCCGAATCAAAGTTGGTCTCTATATACTGAATGATGGAATCGTACAACTTATAACTCTGATGCCCCTGTACTTCTTTGCGCATCTCCGTTTTGAATTCGCGGAACGTACGCCCCAAAAATAAGTACAACAATCCCTTGATGATCAGTTCATACCCGTCCCGCTCGTTCTTCCGCTCCTCGATCATACGCTCGACCAGCATGTTTGTATCTCGATCGTTGCGTATCACTTTCGTCACGTTCAGTTTGCCCGTCACAAGAGGAATAATATAATTGATCTCCCCCGCATCCACATATTTACTTTCAAGAAAATTCAGATCGAATATAAAATTGTAAAACTCCGCATCCGTCGATACATTTTGCAATGCATGACTCTCCCGAGGGATCACTATAAATACATCCCCCTCCTGCAATTTATAATTGGACGAATCGATCTGCAACGCAAACTTCCCTTTCGTGATATACCCGATCTCCATCTCTTCATGTTCATGCAGATCTATCTCAAACCTGTGATTTTTGTCGCATACGAACCAGCTGTAATCGGAAAGCAGCTTTTTATTCTCAATATCGATCTCTTCATACTTCACACCCTGGGACGAACTGCCGGTAAATTTACTACGGAACATACCGCGGTCACCTCATTCTTTATTCATTTGTGTACTTATCATTATATTTCATGACTGCCTGTCTGTCAAGGTATTTTTCTGTATGCTTCCCTCCCGCAAAATTTTCCTGCCTTTTGTGCTCTCTTGATCGCACAAAAAAATCCGTCCGACATTATTTTATTTTGAGCCGCAGTGTCCCGTCCGAAGTTCAGGGTAGCTTTATTGAAGAAAGATGCCGCGCATAGCGCGGCATCTTTCTTTTAAGACTCTTTCAGTACAAATTTATAGTTCAGCCTGCCGTACGGCGCGCTGTCTCCCTGCGTGTACAACAGCATGACATCCGATGAAAAATCCACGTTGTCCGTCACTTTCAGCTCAAAGGTCGAAGCGTTTCCTATCGCTTCCTTCGGAATGCACAGCTGCATGTATTTTCCGCTTACCAGCGTTCTTGCTTCCCCGACTTTCTGCGCAGAATCTCCCAAACTTTCGATAAAAGCATAATTTTCCGAACGGCTTTTGTTGATCACATAATCGTAACCCTCGGTGCCGCTCTGCGTTTTCAGCCATACGTTCATCCAGTTTGCGTCCGACGGCTTCGTAATATCTTCCGCCGCCGTAAGCAGCAGATAGACGTTTTCCGCATCTTCCGCCACCCGTATTTCCGTTATGTCGTTCCGCTTGCTGTCGTTCATGTAAACGTCGCTGCCGTCGCTGTTGACAAAACTGCGCGTCTTTTTCCCCGCAAAATCGGCGACGCCGGACGTCACACCGCTCCATGCGCCGAGAATCGAAGATGCCGACAATTCCGCCTCTTCAACGGCGATCCCGTCCCCCTGTTCCCCTTTAAACAGCCGCATGTTGCGGATCATCTGCATATAGAAATTATCTCCGTAGAATCCGCTGATCGGTTCAATATCCCGCGAAAATTCCGGCGTGGCACAATCGAAAAAGACAACCGTATTTCCGACCCCTTCCACTTCCGTCGCCAGTTTCAGCGCCGACCACTCGTTCCATTCCGTCAAAATCACGATCCGCGCATCCGACGCAAGCGCCACATCCCATTGCTCCTGGAAATTTGCGCCTTCCGCGACGCGGTCCTTGCTGTTTTTGTCCGCACTCGTGTAGCCTCTGCCCCAGTTTTTGTTGTAATAATCGATACCGTTGGGGCTTTCTTCGTATTGTACGGAATCACTCATGTGCATGCCCGCGTTCTGCGCCACCGACACGCTGATCACGCCGTTATGCACCGGCTGCGGCCGCGTAAACTCAATCCAGGGAAACCCGTTGTCCTTGAACGGTTCGTTCGGCCACTGGCTCGCACGTATGTAAAAGGTCTCCCGCACCGCTTTCGGCAAATAGACCATCTCGTCCGTACGCATCGTGATCCACGGCTTCCCTTCCGCATTTCTGCCTTCGTCCGTATCGCAGAACCACAGTTCACGATACCTGCCGTCTTTATAAAGAAAATCATACAACTGCTGCACCCGCTCGTACGAGCGCGTATTCGTCATGAACATGATCTTAGGCACTTTATACCCCGCCGCGCGGTATGTTTCCAGAATTTCCAGCAACACGCTGAGCGGCTCTTTATAAATATTGTTATTGGTCGCATCGACCGCGAGAAAGTCCATGCCCGCCGCAATAAACATCTGCACATGCCGCTCCACGACCCAGTAATCCTGCATGTTGTAATACCCGAACAGCGGCTCCGCGTAAAAATGCATTTTCAGAAAGGGCGAACCCGACCCCGAATAAATATCCGCAAAGTCCATCTTCGACATGTCGTAGATGCCCTCAAAATAGGGATCCCCTTCGTCCGAATAATCGTTCCCCAGCCACAACAGATAAAATATCCCCACCAGTTTTCCGTTCGTTTCTCCGGCAGGGAGGATCTGCCTGCCCAACGCATCCGTGCCGCAGAGCGCTTCCCGCACATTGTCGCGCTCCTGCAGCGGTTCAATCGAAATCTTTTCCGTCATCTCTTCTTCTCCGCTCTCTTCCGTCGGATTGCATGCGCCGCAAAGCAACACCATACATGCACACAGCAACAGACAAATCCATCTCTTAATTCGCATTCTATACCTTCCATTTGTAACTCAAACGCCCGATCGGCGCGCTGTCGCCGCTGACATAATAATCCATTATGTCTTCGGGATGCGTGATATGATCCGTCGCCTTGATCTTCAGCGTAAACGAATCGCCCAAACCGAGCATCGCCTTCGGCACCGCGATCTGCAGATACTTGCCGCCGACCAAATAGTCCGCCTGTCCGACCGTCTCAAACGCATACCCGCCGATGCACTTTTCCACCGACGTCCTTTCTCCGTCCGGCGAACGGTTGATGACATACTGATATCCTTCAAACGCTTCCCCTTCGGCACCTTCCACGCCCAGCAGAACGTTCATCCACGTGAGATCCCCTGCTTCGTACGCGGTGATTGCCTCGGCGGCCGAAACCATGATATACAGATTATCCGCATCGTACGCAAGACGGATCTCGGAAATATCGTTGCGCGCGGAATCATCGTAATACGTATCCCGATCGGCGGCGTCCTTATAGTTGCGCACCACGGCGTCTCCCACAAAATCGCGGAAAGATGTCTGCACGCTCTCCCATTGTTTGACAGAACCTTTTACGTCGACCGTCAGCTCCTGTCCCGTCACCGTTTCCCCTTCGCCCGTGCCTTTGTACGCGCGAATGTTCTTGATCATCTGCAAATAATAGTTGTCCCCGTATCCGCCTTTCATCGGCTCGATATCCCTGGAAAATTCTTCGTTGATCGTATCCACAAAGAAGACGCGGCGGTCGGGAAGATTCAGCCTGGAAGGCACTCCCGTCGTCACCGTGATGTCTTCATAAAATTTGACGGCGATCCACTCGTTCCAGCCCGTCACGAACACGGTGGACGGATCTTCCCGCAGCGCATTGTCCCACTGCTCCTGAAAATTCGCCCCCTCGTCCACTTTGGAGGGATCGTTCACGCCCGCCTGCGCCGTGTATCCGCGCCCCCAATTCTCGTTATAATACGTTCCGCCCGATGCAGACGCCACGTCCTTGTACTGCACGGAATCGGAAAACGGCCAGCCCGGATGCTGCGATACGGAAACGCTCATCAACGTTCCGCCCGTCACTCCGCCTTTGGGGTATACCTTCTGACTGCGGTTAAAATCGATCCACGGGAATCCGTCCTCTTTATCCGGCGTCCCCGGCCATTGGCTGGAACGGAAATCAAAGAAATTGCGGATCTCTTCCGAACACCCCGCCTTATTCGCACAGATGATCAGCGGTTTCCCGTTCGGACAAAACCAAAGATCTTTGTACAGGCCCTTTTCGTACAGCTGCGAATACAACTGCGTCACGCGCTGCTCGGATTCCGTGTTGGTGTAAAACATGATCTTGGGCACCGCAAATCCCTGCGCCGCAAATTCTTCCATGATCGGGAACAAAACCTGCCACACCTGGTTGTAGGTAAACTGATTCGTCGCATCGAATACGAGAAAATCAATGCCCGCCATCGTGATCATTTCCATGTGCCTGCGCAAAACATACGGATCCTGCGCATTGTAGTACCCGAACAGCGGCTCCCCCCAGTAATGGAACTGATTGGGCGGCGACGACAAAATCTCCGTTCCGTCCCAGAACGCGTCCCCGAGCTCTTCCATCAATTTTGTCGCGTCATAAATATCCGTCTGCTTGGTGCGCTCCTGCCCGTTCCACAAAAAATAAAATAACCCGACATATTTTTCTCCGTTCCTGCCGCTGACGGAGGGCACTTCCCTCCCCAGCGCATCCGTCGCCGTAAGACTGTTGACCGTCTGCTCACAGGTGTTGAGCAACACGATTTCATCTTCCTGCGGCTGTGGCTGCGGCGCAGGTTCCGAAGGCTTGCACGCCGAAAACATCGTAAACAAAAATACGGACGCACATGCCAGGCTTATCCACTTTTTTACCGTCTTTTTCATCCCTTTCCTCCTTCCTCACAGTTTCATCCCCGACGCAAAATCGCCGTTGATAAAATATTTCAGACCGATCAGCGAAGTGATCGCCAACGGCACCCCCGCCAGAAGATACATCGCATACGCTACCCCCGGATTCGTCTTGTTGACCGACTCCGCAAGATATTTCAGCCGCGGCATCAGCGTCTGTATGCCGTCCGTACGGATAACCAGTGTCGGCCACAAAAAATCATTGTACATCAGACTGAACGTCCCCAAACCCTGGATAATCAAAACAGGCACCGCCAGCGGCAGCGTGATCTTCGCATACATCACAATATCGTTCGCTCCGTCCAACGTCGCGCTTTCAAAAAGCGATGCAGGCTGCTGCGTAAAAAACGTACGGAACAGGAACGTCGCCCCGACCTGCCCGCCCGCAATGCCAGGCAATATCAGCGCCCAGCGCGTATCGAACAAACCTAAATTCAATATGGTAAGATAGGATGGTGTCATCGTGAGTACGGACGGCACCATCATCAGCGCAAGAATCAGCGAAAACAATACCTCGCGCCCGAAAAAACGATGCCTCGAAAATACATACGCCGTCACCGAACTGAAAAAAACCACCCCGACCGTCGTAACGATACAGACAAGAAGACTGTTGAACATGTTCCCCCAGATCCCCTCGAACGCCTCTACATAATTTCCCCACTGCGGATCGTACGGCAGCCGCCAGATATCCATCATGTGCTCATAGGGAAGTTTCAGCGAATACAAAAACGTGATGACCAGCGGCATCAGAACCAACAGTATGATGATCGAAAGGGATATGTAAAGAAGGGTCTGCGCAACCGCGCCTTCAATGCCGTGTTTCCTGTGTTTCAACATTCCGCCCCTCCTTTTAAAAATTGCTTTCCGTCTTCTGCGCCTTGAGATTGATCAGCGTCGCACCGAATACTACGATAAAGAGCAGCATCCCCATCGCCGCCGCCCTCCCGTATCCCGAACCGGAATTGAGCGTCATATACATCTGCAAAGCAGGTATGTTTGTCGCCGTGGTCTGCCCCGTCGTCATGTACACCCGCCCGAAATCCTGAATGGAATTGATAAACGTGATGATAAATACATACTTCAGCTGCGGCCGTATCATCGGAAAATCAATATAGACAATGCTCTTTATCCACGAACACCCGTCCAGCTTCGCCGACTCCTTGTACGACTCCGGAACCGACATCAGCGCCCCGTAAAACAGTATGTACTGTCCTACCCAGGGCAACCCGATCAGCACGAGCGACATAAGTGCCGTCTTGTCGTTTCCCAGCCAGTCCACCCCTCCGCCTCCGAATAACCCGACCAGCGAATTGAGCAGTCCCATCTCTCCGTAAATTCCCTTCGTCCAGATCAGCAAAACCGCCACGCCCGGCAAAATCCCCGGTATGTAGATCAGCACGCGCACCCAGTACTGCGCCTTTTTGCTGTTCAGCGCCAGAATAAACTCCGCAATCAGTACCGCAGGTATCAGCGCCTTCAGCAGATCCGTGACCAGGAATATCAGCATGTTCCCGATCCCGCCCGTAAAAAACGGATCTTTCAGCACCGCGACAAAATTTTCAAACCCCACGGGCCGCGTGTATACCCCCGGCACATAGTCAAAAAACGAAAGGATCAGACCCCACACCGTCGGTATGTACATGAACAGTCCCAAAAGCACGAACGTGGGCAATATAAAAGCATAACTTTTCCAGCTCTTAATAAATCCCGTCCTGAAACGGCGCAGCTGCTTATGCAAACTCGCCCTGCGCCCCTCGTTTACGGAAAACCAGCCAAGCACCGCACCCGCGAGCGAAATTACCGCAAGTGCCAGCGTCACATACTTCGCCCAGCCGAAAAACAAGAGCGCGTCGACCGCCCCGTATTCGTAACACCGCGTTCTGAAATCACGGTATTCCGAAAAGACGATCAGCCCGTCCTGCGTGAGCGTTATGCTCTGCACTTCCGTCGGTACGGGGATCTTCTGCACCTGCCCGCTTTCCAGCCCCACGATAAACCCGTTTCCGCTGATGTTCGCGGCCGCAGCGTAGTCCAAAGACTCCTCCGCCGCAAACGCGCACAGCGACATGCCCGTATCGATCGTACGCAAAAGCTCCTTTCCCTCAAACACCGATATCGTCCCGACCGTATCCGCAACGATCAGTCTGCCTTCCGAAAAACCCAGCGCAAGCGGCTCGTACCGCACGGAAACATACACCGATGCGTTCAGCCCGCCCGCCGCGCTTTCTATCACATAAACATTATAATCGGTCGAAAGACCGTACAAAACTTTCTCACGGGGATGAATTTTTATGTCGCCGATCACGTTGCTCAGCGAAAGCGATTCGGCCTGCGCCTGCCCGGTATACTCCGAATAATGGTACACGACGCTGCCTTTCAGCCCGCCCTTCTTTGCCGCTATATACAGATCCGTCTCGTCCGCGTCCACCGAAAGCACCTGGTACGGCACTTCAAAACTCGCCTGTATCGCCCCGTCTTGCGCCGAAAATACGTCTACCTTTCTCTCCGAAACATAGCTGACCACGATCCGTTCGGAAAGGACGATCACATCGCTCGTACGGTCCGTAAGCTCCGTTTTCCAGAGCCGCTCTCCGTCTTTGTACGCCGAAAGCGCTTTGGTATCGTCGGACACGTAGAAAACGTCTCCGCCCTTTTGCACGCTGACCGTCTGCACTCTCCCGGACGGCAGCAAAGATTCCCCGTCATCCGAAGTAAATACAAACCCGAACACCGTCAGTCCCGCAAAAACCAAAAACGCCGCGATCGCCGCTATAAATAAAACCGTATTCCTCTTCAAAACGTTCATAAGCAATCCCCATTCCGTACGGAAAGCACGCTTTCTGCCCCTTACAGCAGAAAGCGCCTTCCCTCTTTGCAAGATTTAATCTTCTTTTCTGCGCAGGCCGATCACCGCGGCACCGGCCGCCGCCAATACCAAAGCGCCCGCCGCGAAAGAACCGCCGTACAGCAAGGATCCGCTGCATCCACCTTTCTCCGCCGTATCCGACGGATCGTCCGTTCCCGAGCCGCCTTGCTCTGCCGTCACCGTAATCCTGATCTCTTCGCTGAACAGGCTCCCGACGCGCACATAGATCGTCACTTCGCCCTCTTTGACTGCCGTGACTTTGCCGTTTGCGTCCACCGAAGCGATGCGGTCGTCTCCGCTCGCATACGTGGGCTTGACGTCCGAAGGATCCACCGAGGCCGAAATCTGATACGTTTCCCCGACTTTCAGCGTTTTAGATTTTTCCGTAACCGTCAGACCGCCGATCACCGTCACTTCACAGGTCGCGCTCATTCCGTCTACCGTGTACGTGATCGTCGTCTTGCCGCTTGCTATCGCCGTAACCGTTCCGTCGCTGCCGACCGTCGCCACCGCCGTGTCCGAACTGGTCCATTCCGCCGTCTCCGCCACATACGAATTCGGGTTCGTCTTGCCCGTCAGACGGAAACTCGTCCCCGCCTTCATCTGATGCGACGTCCTGTCGATCTCAACACCGTACAGCTTCCCGACGTTGACGTTCTCCACCGCAAGCTCCGCTTTCGCCGAATTCGCCGCAATCGTGTTGCCCAGTCCGATCGCTATGTTCCAGTTGCCTTCCGCTCCCGCAGATACCGCAGACCAATCAAACGTAAGCGTATACGGCCCGACGTAATCGTACGCCGATCCGCCCGGATACGTCATGTTCTCGCTTCCGTCCGGAACTTCACCCTCCGTAAATACGGGCGTAAACGCAATGCAGAATTTATCCGCATCCTTCCACATCTTTACCTGGATGCGCGTGCCGTCGCAGAACGCGCGCGCAAAAGCATTCGCAAATTTATCCGTTCCCGTCAGCTCCCCTTTGTTTTCGGGTGTCTGCAAATCGCTGACCCTCCCGCCGATACCCGTCTGATAAGGCAGCATGAATTTCAGCCCGAAGCCCCACCATTCGTTGTTTGTGCTCAGATTTACCTGCAATCCGCCCGGCGCTCCCATCGCAAAATCGGCCGCCGTCAACGTATCGGCATCGCCCGCAACCATCGCTATGCTCAGATACCTGCCAAACTGATTGGCATACGTCGTGTTGTTCGCGTCGTATTTATTGATAAAATCAAACGTCACCGCCTTCTCGAACGTAATGTCCGTCCCTACGACCGCATACGCCGCGCCGCCCTGGATCGACCCGTTCAAGGAAATTCCCTCGTCCTCGGACGTAAACCCGTCTCCGCCTATGATCACCCCGTCGGAATACAGATAATGTACGTCATTTTCATGCACGTCCTGCGGTTTTTCGTACGCGGTCACCGTAATTTCACACGTCGCTTTCAGCTCCAGATCCCCGCTTTCAAAGTTCTGCACTTTCGCCGTGATCGTCGCCGTCCCTACACTCTTCGCTTCCAGAACGCCGCCGTTGACCGTCACCACTTCATCGTCCGACGTCGTCCAAATCACATTCAGATTCAAGGGATTCGTCGTCGCCGTCAGATTGGAAAACTCACCGACCTGCATCTCTTTTTCGGATACGTTCAACGTAATATTGTTGGCAACCGTTATATACGCTTCGCCCTTTCTTCCGTCTTCCGCCGTGACCAGTACTTTCGTCGTCCCCGCTTTGAGCGCCGTCACAAGGCCCGTATCCGATACGCTCGCCACCGCGCCGTCCTCCACTTCATAGGTCACGTTGTCTACCGCCGCCGACGTCGTTACGTCTTTCGCCGTCAATTGTTTGGTCTGCTCCGGTTTGAGAAATACCGAATCCGGTTCCACCGACAGCCCGGGCAGTTCCGCTTCGATCGCTGCAATGGACGCGTCCACCGAACGCTCCGCCGCGTTCATGTTCGCAAATTCAAACCCGATATAGTACGGAGACTGATTGCTCGCATCCTGTACCATATCCGACAGAGGAAAACTGATCTTCGAATTGCTGATCGCCGGACGTTCCGCCGTACGGTCAACCGTGATCGATACGTAAAGATGATCGACTCCGTTCACCTTTTCCGTCCCGATCTCCACCGTCACGGGCTTGTTCATCGCATACGCCCATCCGATGTCCGTTATCCCGTCTCCGTGCGTATTGCCGTACATGGAGTCGGTATTGACAATATCGCGCCTGCCGAACGTGGAAAGATTGACCATGCTCCTGTGATTTCCGTCCCCGTCCGTGGCAAGATCGGTCGACGTGAACAAATGAAGCGTCACCCCGTTCCCGCTCGATCTCGAATTCCTGAAATCCGCCGCATTGAAACTTCCGCTGCTCTTGTCTGCCTGCGCAAAGAACATCGAAAAATACACCTGCGTTTTCAAATCGCCGCCGACCAGCCCACTGTAATCGGCATTGACCGTGAAGTTCGCCGTGACTTTGCTGCCGAGCGGATAGCCGTGATCATAGACGACTACCGTACGGCTGTCCTTCTGCTTTCCGGCAACCGTCACCCCGTCCTCCGCAGCCGTCAGCGCGGCCGTGTTCGTCCCGATCGGTTCCCCGCTCTCCCCCAGCGTCGTATCCGTCAGAAGCACAAATTCGTCCGTGTCTTCGGCCGCATACGCGGGAAGCAGCGCAAGGCACGTCATCACACAAAACAACAATGCCAGAACCGCGATCCATACTTGTTTGGTTTTCGTTCTCATATTTCCTCCTTTCCGATTTTATATTACAGATTCGGATCCATCTCCGGCGTCAGATACGCGTCGCTCTTCCAGCCCAACTGCTTGAAATAGTCCGGTATGTCGTTCTGGAATGCCTTCGTGAGCTGTTCCCCGAATTTCTGTACGGTGATGTCTCCGTTAAACATATTCTTGCAGAGCGCTTCGAACGTCTGATACGTCGGGCCGTTCATGCTGCAAAGATTGCCGAAAAACTGCCCCACGGGATTGTTGTGGCACAGACCCGGAAATTCATAATCTTTTGCAGGATAGATCTCCACAGGCGTATCCACTTCCTTTACCAGCGAATTTCCGCTGATAAACGCACCCTGCTGCTTCAAACTTTCGTTGTAAATGTCCTGTCCCTCTTTCGAACCCCAGAACATCATGAAATCCATGACAAGATCGTTCTGCTTTTTGTCCTTTTTCACGACGCCGTACCAGCCGACCGCACCGCCGACCGAACGCACCGTGTCCGCATCCGGCTTCGCTTCGCCCTCTCCCGTCATCGGCGGAGCCGGGAAAAACCCGATCTCAAACTGGTTCGCATCCGGCCTTTGGGCAAAAATTTGCTTATACGTATTGAAGAAATCCGTCGTATTGAACACCATCGCGGCATTCCCGCCCCAGAACAGTTCCTCCGCCTGATAATAGTTGTTCGAAATAAAATTGTCCTGGCAATACGTCGGTATCAGCTTTTTCAGATTGGTCATCATCGCCTGGTATTTTGCGTCGGAAGGCGTGATCTCGTTGTTCATGACCGCCTGGTAAAAACGCAGCATGTTCACCGTGTATTTGGACGGAGAATCGTTGTCCTTATCCGTAAGATCAAGCTCCCAGTCCGCATCGATGTCCGGATCGTAACAATAATCCCCCGCGATCGCGTGGATCTCGTCTGCGATCCCCCTGTAATACTGGTCCCCGTACATGTTCAGAAGCCAGCTCATCGCCCCCGTCGTGTACGTCGCTCCTCCCGCAACAAACGGCGTCTTGTCCTGCGTGTTCGATTCGATCTGCGCACAAAATTCCAGCAGTTCGTCCCACGTCGCAGGAACTTTATCCGTTCCGTCTTCGTTGGTCAGCCCCGCCTGACGCCAGATATCCTTATTGTAGAAAAAGAAACTCATATTCGTCGTGAAACTCATCGAATAAATGCCCGAACGGTCTACCGACAAGGGATAGGCTTCTTCGTTCAATACGTCCTTCCACGCCGTGTTTCCGTTATACGGATTCGGCTTGACAAGATACGAACTGTAATCCACCATCTTCGTCGTCAGATATGAATTGCTGATGAGAAGCGTCTGCACGATGTCCGCATCCGTGACCGACGCGCCCCCCGCAAACTGCGAATCCAGCCAGTCTTTATACGTCGATGACGTCTGCCCTTCTACCTTGACCGTCGTTTCCGGATGTTTCTCTTCGTACGCGTCCGCCACCGCCTGCAACGCAATGTCTTCGAACGGATAGTCCTTGATCGGCAAATTAATGTTGATCGTCCCATTATAATCGATCGTCTCCGTCGTTTCTCCTCCGCCGCCCGGCGTTACGTCCGTACCTTTCTTCCCGCATCCGACAACCGAAAATACCGTTCCGATCATCATCAGCATCGCCATCATAACCGCCGCTGCTTTCGCCTTCATTTATACAACCTCCCTTTTCAATTCTTTCTTGTCCGTATAGTTTACCACAAATTTTACCGGTTGCACCAAATCGGTAAAATCTGCTTCATAACGTATCCCTTCCGGCAAGGAAACCGTTACGCTGCTCCCCGCCTCGTCTGCCTTTAACCGCATTTCGATCTTCCCGTACCGCGTGGGGACCTCACACTCGATCTTCTTCAAATCCCCGGGATGCGGACAGATCTTCACAGACGAAAATCCAGTTCCCGCCGCCTGTATGCCCGCTATATGCCCCGATATGACTCCGCTCACCCCACTGTCCGGATGCGACAGGTCTCCCCAATTCAGATTCGGTCCGAAATCAAAGGGCGGATTGTGCATACACTCGTACACCGTCTCCGGAAGATCCGGATGGCCGATCACGGACATCCAGTCCACGCTGCTGTAATAAAAACCGTCTATGTACAGCGGCAATTTCCCGTATAACAGCTTTTTTGCTTCTTCCGCATACCCGTAATCATACAAACCGTGGATCATCAGAATCGTTATTTTCCCGTATGCGTGCGTCACTTGCTCCGCATGCGCCGCTATCTGCGCCGCCTGCATCGCATTCACCAAATGTTTTCCCATCGCAAACGGATTCGCCATGTCACATAACTCTCTCCAACCCTTCCTCTTTATAAATCCGCCCAGTTCGGCATCGTACAGATAACGGAATATTCCTTCCCGCAAACGCGCCGCCCTGCCCTCACATTTCGCCGCATACGCCGCTTCTCCCCGCTCTTTCGCGTACGCCGCCGCATTTTGCAGCGCTTCCAACAGGATCAGATTCGTATATGTGTTCTTGCCCGTATCCCCAAGCACGTGATCCCACAACCCTTTGCTCGTCTCATACCTCTGATCGAACAGTCCGTCCGTTTCGTCTACATACCGCCACAGGTATTCCAGACAGTCGCGGATCACTCCATACATCTCATGAAAGGCCAGATCGCCGCTCAATCTGTAATACGTAAACGCTGATACCGCAAACCACGCCGCAAACATGTCCGACTGGTAATACCCGTATTCGCCGCTCTTGGGTTTTTCCTTATTTTCCGGATAACAGGTGCCGTATACAAATCCTTCGGGATTCTGATGAAACGCCAGTATCCGCAGCGTATTCATCGCATCCATCTTGTCCCCGTATGCGTACCATCCGCTGTCAAACGCCCAATCCAGATCCCCCGTCCACGGCAACCTGTCACGCTTGGCTCCGTCCGATATATAATAACCGCTTCGCCCGATCAGAAAATCGGACAGCTTTCCTTTCCATTCATATACCGTCTCCCCGCCGCTCTCAACACTCAGTTCGTCTACGACCGACCGCCATTCGTCTTCCGATCCGAACCCGATCCGCCCGTCTCGCGCCGTAACTTCCCGCACACTCATGACCGCGCGACCGTCTTTAAATACCTGCACACCGCTTTCATCCGCCGAAACTTCCAGCCCGCACGGCATATTGTCCGCAATTTCTCCCACAAATTCCTTCCGCAAAACTTTCCGTATCCCTTGCTCTGTCCGCCCCAGGATCATTTCCCCCGTCTGCATGACGCGCAAATACAAAAAATTCTGCATATCTTTCGCGCTGAATAGCAGCTCCGCGCCCGTTTCATATTCCGGATTTCTGCATAGCTCGATCGTACACCGTATGCGGAACGGATAACCCGTATTCCTCTTGCCGAGTGCTCCGTATTCGCCTTTTGTCAATTTTCGGATAAAAAGTTTCCCGAACAGCACATCCCATTGTTTTGCCTGCACCGTCGCAAGCCGCAGCGTCCGCGCACTCGCCTGCCATATCCGCTCCAGCCGCTCATCGTCACACCGAAAACTCCCCGACAGCTCCATCGCAGGCGAATCGTCCGCTATCCCGAACCGCGATACCGTGACCTCTCCTTCGCTTCCCTTCGGCACCGACAGGCACACAAACCGCTCCTGCCCCTGTATCAGAGGATACACAAACAGCCCCGTCCGCCCTATCGTGTAATCTTCGTAACGATAAGGATTCGCAGGCATCACGGGAAGTTCCACTCCGAGATACTGACAGCTCCCCCGCGTAAAATCCCCTTTCTCCATCGTATCTTCCCGCTCGTACGGCGTCATACGATCCGAATAGGATATGTGCAGCGTCGGCTTTCCCTTAAACGATTTTACGATAAAGAAAGGATATCCGCCTACCGATCCCCCGCCCATATCATATACGACATAACTGCCGGGCACAAGCCGCAACGCCCCCTCCGACCCCGCACACAGCGTCTTACCGCCTTCCGCTCCCTTATGTTTTCTGACCGCCGTCGGATAATTCAATGGCCTGCGTTCCACAATTCTGTCTGCTTTCATAATCCATCTCTCCGTTTACTTTTTTATTTTATCACAGTTTTTCCCCCTTGTATTTAGACGATTTTTTCGTATATTTGGATAATTTTACTGTTTTAAAAGGCACACAGCCGCACTCTGTCCGCCTTTTCTCCACGAAAAAAGCGCCCCTTACGGAGCGCTTGTGTGATTCTTTATGAATGCCGTCGGCGAACAACCGACTTTCTGCTTGAACAACCTCGAAAAATAATGCATGTCGTCATACCCGACCATGTAACTGACCTCTGATATGTTGTATTTGTTGGTAATAAACAGCTTCTTCGCCTGCTCCATCCGATAATCAATGATGTATTCCAACGGCGCACGATTCATCTGATGCTTGAATATCGCACGGAAACGGCTCGGCGATATGCCGTATTCGCTTACAACTTTATTCAGATCGATCGCTTCCGAATAATGATTGGTCATATACTCGATAAACCGCGACACGTAATCGGATGCTTCCGCATTTTCTTCGTCCTTCCCGCTCAATTCCTCCAAAAACTCCGCTATAATCAACAGCATGTACGCCTTCGCCCGAACCCTGCCGTTTATCGTGTTCTCCCGATACGCATTGTACAATTTGTCAAACAACTCCGTAAAACGAAATTTGTTCTTCACCCGATAGCTTTCCACCATCTCCATGATCTCAAGTTTGTACCCCTTCCGCTCCGCAAGATCAACACGAATCGGCACCGCGTTCAGCTTCTTTTCACATGGATCCTGGTAAACTTCCCATGCCGAAAAATCAGGACTGCTTTCGTCAAACATAAAATCAAGATGCACTCCGTAATAAGACGTCCTCACTTGCTCCGGCACAACTCGGGTATGCCTTACAAAAGGCGGCATTATGTGCAGACAGCCTTCCCCGATCGTATATTCGCTGTCTTCCCTGATCACACATAATTCCCCTTGCGTCACAAATATCACCTCAAAATCATACAAAATACGCCACGGCACTATGTGATTTTCATGCACGGCCCCGATCAGTTTGTTTACATACCTTATATACGGATTTAATTGCGCTGCCCCGATATCGCATATTTTTTCATCCATGATCCGTCCTCTTTTCCTCTGCTTCTCATTTAAGTATACCATATCCCTCCGAAAAAATCAATCCCTGATTTTTCATTCCGATACGCCGTCCCGCTTTTTCCGCCTCCTCCCCGTGTTTTTGCCGATCGAAAACACGGTCCCCCGCAAAAACAAGCAGCAGATTCCTTATGCGCTTCAAAACGGAAAGTCCGGCGAAACAGAAATCTGTTACGCCGGACTTTCTTTACCGATATGATCATTTGTTCCTGCGCGTCAGGCGAAACAGGCGCGCCGAATTTTGCTTGGGCATCAAAAGGTGCAACACATTACCGTCAATTTTGCAGGATACGGAAAAATTCTTCGGATACAGCAATTCCGTGTCGTAATCGCCGTCCAACGGAATTTCTATTTCTTCTCCGCCCTGCAATCTCCATACGTACAGCAGTTTTTCCTGTCCCGTATCGTCCGATAAAATCAGGGCGTCGTGCAATCTGTCGCTCAGCCTCGTCACTCCCAACGGATATTCGGCATGTGCACAGCGGATAAACGGATAAATGTGCTTCGAAAGCTCCACGCCTTCCCGTATCAGATTTTTGTTGAATTCGTCGCAGCAGTCGATCCTGCCCGATAAGTACAACACCCCCGCAAGCCCGTTTACCATGTTCAGCACCGTCCACTCGCCGTCCTTATATTTCGGATCGCCGAACACCGCTTTCTCGCCGCTCGCCACAGGATTGGGCATCGCCCATATGCCTAATTGTTCGGGCAAAATGTTTAAAAGGCTTCCCTTTATAATCGAAGGATAGAGTTCCGCGTCGCTCTGATCGGAAGCACTTTGCATCACGAAATGGTTCAGCGTTGCCCCGTCCGAACGCATTGCGCCCGATCCGCAGTTTTCTATGACCAGTTCGGGGAATTTTTTATAGAGAGATTCCACAAAATCATAGAATGCTTTCACATTCTCCTGCATGCCGTACGTCTCTTCCTCTCCGAATGCAAAATAACTGTCGTTATAGTCATTTTTCAGAAAACTAACGCCCAATTCCACAAGCTCCCCGATTCGCCCTTCCAGATAGCTTCGAACCTCGGGATTGGTGAAATTAAAAAATTTACGGACAGCGCTTCCGAATCTTTTTCCCTTGCGCGTCACAAACCAGTTGTCGGGCATTTTATGCACATTGGACGCTTCCCCACAAACTTCCATTTCCATCCATACGCCCGCGCGAAGCCCCAACTTTCGTATATCCGAAAGAAATCCGCGCAAACCGCCTTTACCGAAACGGTTGCTGTCCGTGCTCCAGTCCCCCAGACGGGACGGCCAAATCTCCCCTTCGTTTACAAACCAACCCGAATCCATGATAAACCATTCCGCGCCCACTTCCTTCGCCGCTTTTGCCAGCGCCATGCAGCTTTCATAATTCGGATTCGCCCAAAGGCAATTCATATAATCGTTGAAAAATACCGTCGGTTCTTCCCCCATGCGCCGACGCCGCGTACGGCGCATCTTCGTAAGTTCCCTTGATACTTTGTCGATCCCGCCCTTGACGTACCCGAACAGGCAGGGCGCCGCCTCATATTTTTCCCTGGGTCGGAGCAGATGCTCAAAATGCAGATTTCTCTCCTCCGCACAGCCGCAGCCGACACAAATGCACCCTCTCGGCTCTCCCCAAAAACGTCGGAAGCCAATTTCGGCATACCAACTCCCGATCGGTTCCAATTCAAAGAAAAAACTTTCGTCCTTTTTCTTGTCGCGGATAATGAACACGGGATAGTATTTTGACGTCGTATGCGTCCCTGCCGAAAAAAACGATGCCGTGCCCGTCAGCGGCACAGAACGCGAGCCGAAAGTTATGCCCGCTTCATCAAACGTTTCGCAGATCCATTGTCCCTCGCCGTACCAGCTCTGTTTGCAATACCATAGCTCATAATCACGGGGATCCGCCTCTTCCGAAAAAGAAAAACACGGCAAAGTCGCACTCGAAAGGCCCGTCAGCCAGACCGCATCGGGACCGACCCCTTCCGCGATCACCTTTTGGCACAGGCACGACGTCCCCTCTATCTTTTCCAATGCAACCGAAACACGAAGACCTTCCCCTTCATATGTTGCAAAAATGCCTTTCTCCGTTTCTTTCGCCGATACCCCTTTCATCGCCGAAGAATCTCTGTAAAAACTATTGATCGAGGCTTGCATCCCCGTTTCTCCGTACATCGTCGCGTATGTAAACGGCAGATGCAACGGCGGCAGACACGCCTCACGCTCTCCTCCGATCAGAGATATTCCGAACGAATTTCCCTCTTCGGGGCCCCAATAAATCGTCGATTCGTTATGTTTTAAACTTTTCATGCCTCTCCTTGTAACGAAGCGGCCAGAATCTCCCCGACCGCTTCGCCGTTGTCCTCTTTTACTTGGTGCTTTTTTTTCTTTCTCAAAATTACAGCCGTCGCCGATATAAAATTTTGTACTCTGCACATATGGCTATACCATGTTTTACGGCTCGTATGTCCCGTATTTATGCGCTGCGTTGTACATGGCAATGACGTTTTCTACGGGCGTATTGTCCTGAATCGCATGCGTAGGCGCAAAATGATAGCCTCGCACCTTCATCATGGTTTCCAATGTTTCCCTGCATACCTGCTCCGTTTGCTCCGCCGTGCCGTATGCAAGCGGCCCCGCTGTCGATATGCACCCGCGAAAATTCAATCTCCCTCCGAAATGTTCGGCAAGATAGGCAGGACTCATATTGACCGCTTCCGGCTGCAGCGTGTCCACGCCGCGCACGCCCATTCCGATAAAATCTTCATATACCCAACTGCTGCTCCCGCAGGTATGTATGAGCGTCGGCAAACGATACGACTTTGCAAGATCCACAAACATCTTATGGATCGGCTTGATCTGTTTGCGGTACAATTCCAGACTGATCATCGGCCCGATCTGCGTACCCAGATCTTCTCCCAGCCAGACAAAATCCAGATGATCTTTGCATTTATCGATGAGCCGTTCTGTCATCTTCAGCTGAAATTCGGCACGCCTGCGGATAAAATTCATCGCCGCTTCGTCATCCAGCATGATGTGCACCAACACATCTTCCACTCCCATGATCCTGCCGTTGCTGTTCAAAACGTCCGGCACACCCGGATTTCCGACATACAGACCATACGCACCGCCGTAACTTTTTGCCTGCGCCAATGCCGCCTCGTAATCAAAATCGTCCGCATTCGGCACGGGAAACTTGTCAAACATTTCGTCCGTTGCATCCTTTAAAGGAAAATCACAAAAATCCCAGTATCCGCCCGTTTCATGTTCCACCCAGCGCATGACACAGCCTTCCAACGGGTCAACCCGCCTACCTTCCGGCTCGTGAAACAGAGGCTTGCCGATATACGGCGCATTGATCGGACGATAATCTACCCCCAATGCCTGAAACAAACCCTCATAGTCCGCAGGTTTAAGTCCCAGCGCCTTGCACAGATTTTTATGAATATTCGCGTTCGCGTCGTACCCGATCGTCACGCGGTCCGTCTTTTCAAAATCAAACGTCCTGCGCACCCTCTCTTTCGCCGTCATCGTCTCTTTGCTCTTGTTGATTTTCACTTCTTTTCCCCTCTCCCGCTCTTTTTGGCGTTTTATTCTATTGTATCACCTTTTTCTCTTTTGTCTACCCTTTTTTTAAATTTGCCGCAGGTGAATTTACACGCAAAAGGGGCGAGCGGCCGAAAATTTTCGGCCGCTCGCCCCTTTGAAAAAACGGATTCAACGGTTCTTTTTGGCGGCATCGATGCGCGCCTGCGCGGCTGCAATGCGCTCATTTGCGCTTTTTATCTGCTCCTCGCGCTCCTGCTGCATCTTTTTTTGCCGCGCCGAAGGAGACATCTTCGCCTCCTCCCAGACCGCTTTTGCTTCCGCCTTTGCCGCACGGAAATTTGCTTTGTCCGCTTCGTGCTGCAATTTCGCATTTTCCTTCATGTCCCTGAACGGATGAAATCCTTCTGCCATTTTTATATTCTTTTATTATTGATGCAATAATTCGTCGCTGAGTTCCAGAACGCGCCCGCCGTACTTCCTTTTTCGCTTTGCAAGGATCGCCCTGTAAATAAAATAATTCGCCGAGACCATCGCAATGCCGACCAGTCCCACGACGATCCCCAAAACCATCATCTTCGCAATGACCTCCATCGCAAGGCACATGCCGACCCCCAGCACGAGCGTGCCCGCCGCGCCGAAAATATATCCGAACACCTCCGCGGGACGGCGCACCTTTTTGTCCAACTGCTTTAACTGCTCCATCTTCGTGCGCTCTTCGCTCTTGGGTTCGTATTGGCTGCGTATGGTTTCCACATACGCTCTTTTCATCTCTTCCATCTTTTCGTTCCTCCTCTTTGATTTTGTACCCGTATTTTACCCCGCGGATATTTCCGAAATTATAATTTTTTGTAAACATTCCGTAAGTGTTTTGTTAAAATTTTGTAAGCGAAGAGCGGCGCATTTTCATGCGCCGCTCTTCGCAAAAAATTCTGTTTTTCATTTAAAAAGATACGCCCCTGTGCTATACGTTCGTTATTTGTTTTTGTCAAAAAAATCGGTATACGTACCTCTTATTTTTTATCGCCCAGCAGTTCGTCGGACAGGCGCAGGATCTCCGCCGCGTACTTTTTTTTGCCTCTTTTTAAGACGGCGTTATAGACGGGATTGGCAAGCAGCATGGGCACCGCACCGACCGCGGCCACCGCTATCCCCGCCGCCGTAAGTTCAAAGGCAAGAACCATGCTCAGCCCCAAGCCGAACAGCAGGCACCCGCCTACGCCCATGCTCAGCGCGCACCCTGCCGCAAGGTTTTTGACCCGCGCGTCCAATTTTTTCAGACGGAGAAACTTTTCGTCCTCCCCCTCGCCGTAAAACCGCCGTATGCTCTCGATCTCCCGCCGTTCCTCTTCCGTCGGTGCACGGTAACTGTATTCGAATTTATTCTTCCCGTCCATCTTCGCACCTCTCCTCTTTCCACTCTTTCCGCTTTCGGCTCGCACTTACGATCATCCATATCCCGAGCACGATCGTCAGCGCGCAGACGGCAAACCCCGTCACGGCGTTCAGAACGTTCATTTTGGCGTCGTCGCCTTCCGAAAAGACCGCAACGAGCGTCGTCTGCAAAGCGATCAGCGATACCGAAGCGTCCGTCAGATTGATATTGCGGAAACTTTGCAGCAAAGGATCCTTGTATCTTCGCACCCTGACGAGATTGCGTACGGCGAACGCGACTTTATAAAAAGTATACGCCGCCGAGGCGATCGCCATGATCTGCGTGTGCACGGCAGGGCTTTCCGACTGCACCATCTGCGTGACGGCAGCCCCCAGCGCCGTTTCCAGCACCAACAGGGCGATGCCGCAGTTTCTGTACAGTTTCAGTTTTTCCGCATAGCTCTTTTTTTCGTCCGAGCCCGCTCTTTGCCTTATCCTGTACCCGCCGAACAATACGCCGAACCGAAGCCCGCTCAAAAACAGATAATACCCCGCCAGCGACGCGTACCAAACGGACATCGCCAGCACCGAAAGCACCGCGTTCAGCACCACGTATGCCGCGCTGATCACAAAAGAACACACCGCCAGCACGATCGTCCTGTACCCGTAGTCGCGCAGAAGATTTTCCGTAAAGCGGTGTTTTTCGGCCCATGCCGTAAACGCCGCCTTAACCTTAGGCGCCATGCGCACCGCCGAATAGACCGTGTATGCCAAAAATACCGCCGCGCCCGCGTAGAGCGCGTATGAAAACGCCCCGAATCCGCCGACGGCCGCCGACGCGATCGCACCCGCGATCAAAAGGGCCGCAAGCACCCATGCCAAAACGCAAAACCAGAGCGGCGGGCTCTTTAAAAATTGTACAATCGCCCCCGCACGCTTCATGCGCTCTCCCCTTTCAATTTCACAATAAAAGTACTGCCTTTCCCCACTTCGCTTTCCACTGCGATCTCGCCGCCGAGTATGTCGATGACCTTTTTTACGAGCGACAGTCCGAGGCCGTTTCCCTCCTGCGCGTGCGAGGTCTCGCCCTGGTAAAATTTATCGAAGATATGCCGTCCCGTTTCCGCAGAAATTCCGCAGCCCGTGTCCGAAATCTTTACCACCGCCTGCCCCCGCTCCGCGCGGACGCTGACCCCGATCTTCCCGCCCGATTCCGTGAATTTAATGGCATTGGAAAGAAGATTGTCCCAGACGATCTCCAAAAAATCTGCATCGGACACGACGGTCACTTCTTCCAGATCGCATTCCGGAATCAGTCCCTTTTCGTCCATCTTTTCCTCGAACCGAAGCAGCGACTGCGCCAGCATTTCGTCTAAACGCACCTTCCCGTACTGCGGCGAAAGTTCCTGGTTTTCCAATTTGTTCAGTTTCAGAATGTTCGTCACCAGACCCGAAAGCCGCTTCGACGCCGATACGATCACCTGCGCGTAATGCCTGCGCGTTTCCGCGTCCAAATCTTCGCGCTGTATGGCCGCCGCATAGCTCTGCAAAACGGAAAGCGGCGTCTTTAACTCGTGCGAAACGTTCGATATGAAATCGTTGTGCACGACTTCCGTCCGCGAAAGTTCCGCCGCCATCTTGTTGATATTGTCCGCGATCCGATCGTATTCGTCATACCTGCTATACGGATGCGCGACAAACACCCGCGCCGTAAAATCTCCCGACGCGATCTTCTGCGTCGCTTCCAGGATCCGCTCTGTCGGCCGCTCGACCGTGATCTTCCTGCGCACGGCGTCGATCACCGTGCATACGAGCGCCAAAAATGCGATCGTCACCAGCATCACGACCGACAGCACCCCTTTATTCCCGTCATATGCGGAGTTGACCGCATCAAAGACCATGATCGCAACCGTTATGATCGCCGCAATGGTCACAAACAGCACCGCGTACCCCGCCAACGAAAGAAACCGCTTTTTCATTTCAGCACCGCCTTGTAACCCAACCCGTGCACCGTCAGGATCTCAAACCCGCTGCACCCCGCCGTCTTTTCGCGAAGTTTGGACATATATACGTCCACCGTGCGCGACGTCGCCGACGAATCATAGTCCCAAAATTCCTCCATCAGCTGCGTGCGCGTGAACGTCCGCTTCGGATACGAGAGCAGCTTGAAGAGAAGATCGAACTCCCGCACCGTCAGCGGAAGCTCCTGCCCGTTGACATACGCCGTGTGCTCTTGCTTGTCCATGCGCAGGTTCCCGACCGTCAGCTCGCGGCTCTTTTCGATCCCCGCGCGCCGCAGCAGCGCCCCCACCCGCAAGAGAAGTATGTCCGCATCGAACGGCTTTACCACGTAGTCGTCGATCCCGATCCCGTACCCCCTCTGCTTGGACGGCTTGTCGTCCAGTGCCGTCATGAACAGAATGGGCATCTGCGGATCCGCCCGACGCACCTCTTCCGCCAAAGAAAAGCCGTCTCTCCTGGGCATCATGATATCGCTGATGAGCATGTCGAAATTCCCCTCTTCCATGCGCCGCAACGCTTCCTCGCCGTCCGTACAAGCCACCGCTTCGTACCCGCTCCCGACCAGCAACGAACATACCAGTTCGTTCAGCGCACGATCGTCCTCCGCTACCAGTATCTTTACCATGATCGCTTTCTCCTCACTTTTCCTTTCCATTTTACCGCATGCGTGTTTCCGTAACGATAAAAATTTGTTAAAAAATTGTAAATACTCCCGTCCTTTAGCCCTCTCCCTTCCATTATAACACAAACGCCGCAAAAAGCAACCCGAAGAAAAAAAGGCGCGGCCCGCTGATTTTCGCGGGCCGCGCCTTTTCCTATTTTACATTTTCTTTTGAATCATAGCCCACATGGCTTGGGCCGAATCGAAATTCACGGGAATAATGTCCGCAGGCGAAAGCTCCACGCCGAAGGTGTCGCCGATCTCCGCCACGATCTCCATGATGTCCAAAGAATCGAGCACCCCCGCCCCGATCAGGCTCTCTTCCTTTTCAAAATCTACGTCAGGCCTGATCTCCTTCAAAAGTTTCAACAGTTTTTCCATACTACGTTCACTCCTTTTCTGTTTATTTTACTTGTTTCTATAAAATCTCTGAGAAGTTCCAGTTCTCCGCTTTCCGTCAGCCTGTATATGCGCGGAAGCCGCCTGCTCAAAAACAATCCGATGCCCTCGGTCACCGAATACGCCCCCGCCTTTTCAAAAATCAGCATGTCGCCCGCGGCAACTCCCTGCAAAGGCAGGTTCTTTACCAAAACGTCCGCCGACGTACAGAGCGACCCGCATACCGTCCACGACGTCTGCGCATCTTCCGCCGTGTACGCCTGCGTTTCGGCGGCATCCGCCCTTTCACGGCGCAGAAACGGGTGCTTCATTCCCATCATCTGCCCGTAATAGTTCAGATGATGGATCCCGCCGTCCACGATGCAGAACCGATTCCCCTGCGTGCTCTTGGTGTCCACGATGCGCGTACAATATTCCCCGCACTCCGCCGCGAGAAACCGCCCCATTTCCAGCACGATTTCGCATTCTTCGGGAAGGGTGTCCAACAGCTCGCGGAATACGCCCAGCCTGTTTTCCTCTTCCTCCTCCCCGCAAAAATAGTTCACCCGAAGCCCGGGCCCGTATTCGATCCGACGTAACGGCGTGCCCGCCTGCGCCGCTTGCTCCGCAAACGCTTTCAGCTTACCGATCTCGCGCGCCACCGCTTCCGTCTTTTTCTGCGTACCCGAATAATATTGCATTCCGAGTATCTGCGTGTACGAGCCCTCTTTCCGCGTGAGAATCGACGTGACCGTCGCCTCGTCCATTCCGAATTGGTTTCCGCAGGACAGACGCAGCAAAACGGGCAGTCTGACCCCCTTCTCCCGCGCGAGCCGTTCGAGCAAATTCATCTGCGATACCGATTCCGCCGTGTAAACCGCTCGTTCACCGCATTCCCCGATCACCCGCACGACGTCCGCTTCCGCCTTGTACACCCCCGAAAGCACGATCTTCTCCGCCGCGATCCCCGCCGCACGGCAAATATCGTATTCGCCCGGCGAACATACTTCGAAAAAGTCCACCGCGTCCGCAAGCTCTTCCACAAAAAACGGGTTCGCTTTCACGGCAAAACAAATCTTCCGCGCCTCTCCCAGTGCCCGCCGCACCGACGCCACGCGGCCCTGCACGCCTTTCGAATCAAATACGTACGCGGGCGTCACGATCCCGCTCTTTTCATAATCCCGCATCGATATATTTCTCCCTTAAATCTTTTCTGTCGATCTTGCCGTTTTCCGTCAGCTTAAAATCTTCCACCTGCACGCACTTTTGCGGCACCATGTAGGACGGAAGCCGCGCCCGCAGATAGACGCGGATCTGCGCAGGCAAAACCTGCCCCCGATAAAACCCAACAATCTTCTGCGCCGCCTTGTCGTACAGACAGACCGCCCTGCTCACCCCCGGCGCCGTCATCATCACGTTCTCGATCTCCGAAAGCTCGATCCTGTGCCCCTGGTGCTTGATCTGAAAATCTTTCCGGCCGATAAAACACAGGAGCCCCTCTTCGTCATAGTACCCGAGATCGCCCGTACGATAAACGGGCTCCGTATACGCCTTGTTCAGAGGATTCTGCACAAATACCTTCCGTGTCGCTTCCGCGTCGTTGTAATACCCCAGCGAAAGCGCCGTACCCGACACACAGATTTCCCCCGCTTCACGCACCGCCGTGACTTGCTTTCCATCCT
The DNA here is from genome assembly GCA_944368925.1 of uncultured Clostridia bacterium. GTDB lineage: Bacteria > Bacillota > Clostridia > Christensenellales > Borkfalkiaceae > Borkfalkia. Next base: position 69,874 of record CALVXG010000011.1, read on the forward strand.
CGCTCAGCAAAAATACCCGCTCGTTCGCAAACGGCTCCCCGATCGGAAGCGTCTCTTTTTCGTACAGACCCTTCCCGAGAATATAATACGTGCAGTTGCACGTAATCTCCGTCGGCCCGTACAGATTGACGAACATCGCTTCGGGCAAATGCTTCTTCCATACGTTCAGCTGTCTGATCGGCATCGCTTCGCCGCTGAACAAAACCTTTCGGATCCGCGAGGGAACTTTGTATTCAAATGCGTTCAGTGTCGAAAAGATGCAGAGCGCCGAAACCGCCCAGATCAGCACCGTCACCTCCCGCTCGATCAGATAATCGATTAGCATCGCGGGAAATGAAAACAACTTCTTCGGAAGGATCTGCATGGTCGCACCCGCCCGCAAAGTCGAATAAATATCCTTGACGGATACGTCGAAATCGAAAGGCGCCTGGTTTCCGATCACTTCCTCCGCTCCGATTTCGAAACGCTCCGTAAATTCTTCGATAAAATCGATGACCGAACGGTGCGACACCGCGATCCCCTTCGGCGTACCCGTCGAACCCGACGTGAACATCACGTACAGCGGATCCGCGTCCGTATGCCTTCTGCGTATGCCGCGCAAAAGCTCCTCGCCCGCCTGCGCGCCCTCCTTGAGTCTTCCGATCGTGATCGCACGATCGCCCGCTTCCTGCGGAAGCAGCGCCTCGCATTTATCCTGCACCACGATCAGCGGCCTGCCCGTCTTCTCCCAGATCGCTTCCCTGCGCGCCACCGGATGCAGCGGATTGAGCGGCACGTAAAAACACCCCGCATACACGCACGCAAGAAACGCCGTAACCGTATCCACGCTCTTTTCCCCGAGCACCGCCACAGGCTCGCGCGGATTTGTCCTCTGCAAAAGTCCCGCCGCCATGCGCTTTGCCTCTTGCTGCAAACGGGCGTACGTCACCGACTTCTCTTCGTCCGCAAACGCGATCTTGTTCGGATATTTCGCCGCGCTCGCCTCCAGATATTCCAAAACGTTTTTCAGCCGTTTCACTTCTTTCCTCCTTTTACCTTCCCTTCGTACCGCTTTAAATCTTCCTTCCAGTTCGCATACTCCGGATCTTCCCTGCGGTCTTCCAATGCGTATTTCTCTTTCAGATGCCTGCCTATGTACTTGCTTACCTTCAGCGCCCCCGCATAATTGAGATGGTCGCCCTTGTCCCGCGTGTCCGTCTTCCAATCAAACCCCAGCTCTTTGAACCGCTGGTTCAGATCGATAAACTCCAGACCGTGCTCCTGCGCATATGCGTTCACTGCGTTGTATCGGCTGCCGTCCCATAAAATCACCGACGGCACTTCCAACAGCATCAGTTTGATCTCCCGCTCTTCGCACATCGTGCGGATCTCCTCCAACGCCTCCTTATGCTTTTTCCCGATCGAATACACTTTGTCCGTCTTCGTAAATACCTTCTTCCCCGTGTACGGCCGCACCGCCGTATTGTAGAAAAATCCCTTGGTCGCGCTCCGCTCATGCTTCGGCCGCCGCGTAAACCAGTCCTTCCACCCCGCATGATTTTTCAGGATCGGAAACAATCCGTCAACGGCATGCCTGACCGAATTCGTCAGCACCGTCGTACTCTTATCATAAAAAAGATGATCCACTTCCAATACCACAAGCTTCGGCGTCTGCACTTTCAGCAACGCCCGCAGCCATTGCGCCGATTCCCACGGCAGCTGCGCCGGCTGCGCACACGCGTACGACGTGAAGCCGTATTCCTTGTACATTTCCATCGGAGACAGGGCACTGTATACCCCGCTGTGCCCAAAAAACAACACGTCCAGGGTTTCGTCCGGCTCGTCAAACACCCGCATCGATTCCTGCGAACGCGTCTTCGACTGCCGCACCGGCGTCTTCGGCAGCACCAGATAGGATACCCCGTGCAATACCGCCAGCAAAAGCAGAAGAAATACCGCCGCTTTCAATACGTTCTTCGCCACAGACTTTTTTTGCAACATCGCGCCCTCTCCTTCCTCAGAAATTCCCGTATATGAAGGGTACCACCGAATACATATCGCCGTACGCCCCGAACAACACCAAAAATACCGCCACCGTTATGTAAGACGCCCACCGGACCGGGAGCACCGCCGCCGTGATCTTTCCGCGGATATCCACGCCCCGCTCTTTCATGATCCCTACGGCAAGCATCGCCGCTATCCCGATCAAGGCAATGATCCATTCCTTGTAGTCCAGCCCCAACGCAAACACCGACCCGCCGTACGGACGGAATACCGACGTCAACAGGTATATCCCGTCGCTCAGATTGTTCGCACCGAATATCGTCTCGCCGATGAGTATGATCAGAATCGTGCGCACATGCCGAAATACGCGAAGCGCGATATGATTTTGATCGATCTTTCCCTTTGCGTACAGTTTTTTGAACAGAGGCTCCGCCAGCATCCCTGCCGAAATGATCACAAAATAATACATTCCGTACACGATATACTTCCATTCCGGCCCGTGCCACAATCCGTTGCACACCCACACCGCCAACAGCGCCACCAGCGTCGGCAGCATCTTCGTGAAATGGTTGCGCACCTTCTTTTTCAGCTTCGCCGCAGGCCCCGTCACGCGCGGCGACAGCGCCACCGAGTAAAAAACGTATTCTTTCAGCCACGCCCCCAGCGTTATGTGCCAACGCTGCCAGAACTCCTGCGCACTCTTCGCAAAAAACGGCTGGCGGAAATTTTCGGGCAGCCGTATCCCGAAAAGTTCCCCGCTCCCCAGCGCTATGTCGATAAACCCCGAAAAATCCGCGTACAGCTGTATCGTGTAACAGACCATGAACAGTACGCTCGCGATCCCCGAATACGACGTGGGCGCGCCCCCGATCGTCTTGACCAACAGATATAACCTGTCCGCCACCACCATCTTCTTGAACAGCCCCCACACGATCCTCTGTACCCCGCGCATCATCCCCGCCGCGTCCGTGCCCTGTCCTTCCCACAGCATGCCCGACGTCTGATCATACCGACAGATCGGCCCTTCCAGAATCTGCGGGAAAAAACATAAGAACAAACAGATCCGCCCGAAATTTTTTTCCGCCGCGTATTTGCCGCGGTGTATGTCCACCATGTACCCGATCGCCGACAACGTATAAAACGAAATGCCCAGCGGCAATGCCAGCCGCAACAGAGGAATTTCTGCCTTCAACCCGAACAGCGCCAGCAACGAAGCAAACGTCTGCCCGAAAAAATTGTAGTACTTCAAAACCCCGATCAGCGCAAGATTGAATAAGATCGTCAGCACTACCGCCGTCTTGTTCCGCTTTTTTAAAGACTTCTTCTCTTCTTCCCCCGCATCTTCCCGCACCGGCCGTATCCAAAACCGCGCCGCAAGATATACGCTCAGCGCCGTCGCAAGAAGAAATACGATCAGATATGTACTGATCAGCACATAAAACAGCAGACTGAACGACAAAAGTACGATCCATCTCCCCCGCTTCGGTACAAGATAATATACGGCAACCGCCGCCAACAATACCCCGAAAAAAATCAACATAACTGTGTTCATAAAAAAACCGCCGTCCTCATGTGTTTCTACTTACTAAACACACGAGGACGGCGGTTTGTCCACCAAATTTAAAAACTTTTTACAACTTCTTCCAGTATATCGTACAACAACGGCTCCTCCGCCGTATAAATTACCATGTAATATTGATAAATATCGTATTCAAAATAAATGTAAGTCTGACTCTTTTCCCGGTTTACGTCAATGTATAAAATAAGCTCGTCCGTTTCATAATCGTCGCTGCCGTCCGCATAGTCCTCCAGATCTTCCAGCTGAAAACCGTCCGACTCGATCAGCAGATCTACCTCCACACCGTACGATTCATACTGCACATAGTACAGAACGATGTCCCCTTCGTACTCGTCATAATACGGTGATTCCTCGTTCAGCCCGAATTCGTCGTAGCGGTTGACCGAATCTTCCGACACAAACGGCAGAAAATCTTTCTTCTCGTACGAAGCCGTATTCGTCACCTTGTTCAGCTGCGACCAGTTCAACACGATCTTCTTCGACGTGAACGCCTGCGCCAAAAATAACCACAGCACCAGCAATACCGCACACCCGAAGACCGCCGCCAATATCACCGTCTCCCTCTTGCGCCGCCGCGTCATGTGCCCGAATGATCCCGTCTTGCCCGCATTTCCCGCTGCCAACGGCTCCGCTTCCTGCACGGGTTCCTTCTCCGCGGCAGAATTTAACAGCGCCTCCCGCGCTTTCTCCGTCACCCTGCGATCGGGCGCCTTCCCCTCCGCCAGATAGGCACCGAATAATTTATCCAGTTGTTGCACTTTCTGTCTTTTCATAGGAATTCTTCCCCTCTACCCATTAAAACAACTTCTTACTTGTTTTTGTCCACACCTTTTTCCAAACTTCTTTTCATCTGCTCTTCCGCTTTCACGATTACCTTCGATACGTACGACTTGGACTTACCCAGTTCCTTGCCGATCTCCCGCACCGTCATATCCAGAAAATATTTCCTGTATATCATTTCCCGCATCTCTTCGCTCAGCTCACCCATCAGCTGCTCCACAAGCACCGCCGTCTCCGTCTTTTCTTCAAAACTGCACGCCGCCGCCCCCTCAAATTCCCGCAGCTCCTGCCACGTCCTGCCCGCACTGCTCTTCCTGTGGTTCAATGCCGTGTTCCGCACTATACGGCACACCCACGCATACCCGTTCGTCCCGCCGCGGTACTGCCGTATGTTCATGACAACTTTCAGCAGACTCTCCTGCACGACATCTTCCGCCGTATGCGCGTCGTGAACGACTCCGTTCGCAACAAAAAGCATCACCCTGCCCATCACACGATACAGCGTCTCTATGCCCTCTTCCTGCTTCAAACGGATCTGCTCCAGCGCGTATTCAATTTCTTTGCGTGCCTGTCGATCCATAAACCCGTTTTCTTTGGTGTTTTTCTTTATTATACCATATTCCCCCGCCTCTGTAAAGCGACTTTACTCTTCACGTTCCGGCCGCCTGCCCTGCCATCTCCTCTCCCTTCCTCAGACATATAAAATGCCGAGGGAGATTTATGCTCCCTCGGCACTTTGCATTTTAAAAATTAAACCGTTTACTTGTCAATCTGCAGAATCCGCACCTTTCCTTTTCATCAGTCCGAAATTTTGCAAATCTTATCAGTCCGCGAACTGCTTAAAAACTGTTTTCAATGCAGGGTACAATTCACGGAATACGTCATACCGCTTTTCGTACAATTCTGCGATTTTCTCATCGGGATAAACCGTCTCCTTGACCTTTACGATCTGTTCCGCGGCATCCTTTACGGAAGCATACTCTCCGCAGCCGACCATTGCAAGCATTGCGCCGCCATAGGAAGGCCCCTGCTCTGTCTGCGGAATTTCCACAGGCAGGTTCATCACATTTGCCACAATTTTTCTCCACAGAGGACTTTTTGCCCCGCCGCCGCAAAGTTTGGTCTTTTTTACTTCGATCCCGTTCTTTTTTGCCGCTTCCAGGCAATCTCTGAGCGCAAACGTCACCCCTTCCAATACGGCAAGCGTCATCTGCTTTCTTGTGGTGTCGGGGCGCATTCCGATAAACGCTCCGCGTGCATTCACGTCGTTATGCGGACTGCGCTCGCCCATTAAATACGGCAGAAAATACACATCGTTTTTTCCGAGATATTCTTCCAACCCTTCCTGCTCTTTTGCATAGTTATTTGTTTCCAGAATTTTGTCCGACCACCACGCATTGCAAGATGCCGCGGACAAGATACACCCCATCAGATGCCAGCCGCCGTCCGCATGACAAAAACTGTGCAGGGCGTTGGCCTTATCTTCTTTGTACTCCGTTGCGGACACAAACAGCGTGCCGCTCGTACCGAGAGAAATATTGCAGCCGCCTTCGCCGACCACACCCGTACCGACTGCCGCCGCGGCATTATCCCCTGCGCCCCCGCAGCCAACCCCAATAGAACAATAAAAAAGATGGCTGCTTAAAAGAGGATAATCTAATAGTTATGGCTATTATACACCTACCCCCCTGTCAAATCTTTGACAGGGGGATCTCCGAATTTTCCCGTTCCCGTTGTGGCTATGGTAGCATAGCTCCTCGCCCAAGTCAACGGTCAGAAAATCCTGCTTAAACCTTATATCTCCAATACACTATCAGAGCCGAGCAAGGTCATCCTTGCTCGGCTCTTTTTTGTTTTTCAGTATTCTATTTTGCACGCAGCATTTTCTTCTGCTCCGTTGACTTGCGCTGCCTTACTTACATTTAACTTTCCCTCCACCGTCCCTATGCTCTTTTCGCCACAACCGGAGAACGGTAAATAGAAAATTTCGGAGGTGTAGGTTAAATGGCAAAGACAGAAGTGAAAAGGGATTTCAAAGTGTTGGCGGAGAAAATCTCTCCCGAAAACGTACTGGTGATGTCGGAGTTGTTGGCGATCAAGGAAACAAAGACGCTCACCCGCTTTATGGGGAGCCTTGCCGAGAAAGCACACGAAAAGCTCTGCTGCGGCGTGTTCCTTAAAGATTTGAGGGGATATGTACTGTCCGACTGCTACGACATGGTACAGAGCGTGGCGGCTTTCCTCTGCGAACATTTCGGAGAGTATTTGGACGATTTCCTGTATATCTCCAACAGAGGGAAAAGGATCTCGATAAAGGTAGAATGCTACCTCATCATTGAGAGGGCGCTGTGCGGGAGATACCGTACCGCGAAAAGATGTATCAGCCTCGAAAGGGTAAAATCGAAACTTCAATACATTGTAGAAGAAGATAAAGAGGAAGAAGACTATTCTCTGGTGGATGCGGTGATAGCATCGCTGAATCTTACGGAAAACATGAACCTTGCTTTGGATTACAGGATGTCGGGAATGAGTTACCCGGATATAGCGAAAATGATGTCGCGGGCGACAAGCACGGTCTATGAGTATTTCATAAAAATGCGGGCAAGATATTCGGCTATCTACGGAGGATAACAAACGCCGCTTAATTTCGTATTCTCATTGCCTTTTTGCTCCTGCCGCAAAATAGCAAAATAAAAATTTTTTATCGGAGGTTTTCAAATGATTTGTTGGAACGACAGCAGTTAAGTTAAAAAAACGTACCAAATCCCATTTAATAATAACCATGAAAAGGAGTATTCAACTATGTTTTACATCACTTATAAATCAGACGGCACCACCGCCTGTAAAAAACAAATCGGCGCTTCCCGTCTCATTGAAGTCGGGAAAACCAAATCAGGCACAACGCTTTACTGCACGCCTTCTACGGAAAACGACGGCACACCCTACCGTTGGTTTTATACCGTGGAAGGTATATGCGGACTTTTGGAAAAAACGAACATATCCCCTTACGCCGAACCGGAGCAAGTACGCGCGGCTTTGGATAGTATGTCCGAAAGCCAAGCCGTACAAGCGTTTCCGAACGCGGCAACTCGGCTCGAACAGATCAAACTCGCCGTAGCAAACAAATCCTGGACGAGCAACGCGGACGCCCTTTTCTGCGAAATCTTCGGTGATTTTGCAACGGCTAATGCCGTGCGCCTTAACAGGGCGGAATACAAAGCCAGACAGAAAAAAGAGGAAGAAAAGGAAGCAGCCGCCGAGCAAGAGCGCATAGCAAAGCAAAAAGCCGAAGAAGCACTCGCTGAAAAGCAACGGCTCGACAAAGCGGAAACAGACCTCAAAGCAGGCAAATCCATCTCCCCCGCCCTGTTCGAGAAACTCGCGGAGAGGTACGTCATTCCCCTGCCAGCAAAGTTTTTGGGCTGGCTGCGGCAATGGTGCGGCGACATCTCCATAACCCGCCACACCGAAGAGCTGCCGCCCGGCGTCGCATGGGAGAATCAATACGATACCATATATTATTACTCGAAAGGTCATAAAAGTTCAAGCCTGTTTACCTATGCAGACAAACTCGCACAAGCCGTCGGCATTTGAAAAAAGAGGGAACAGTCATGAAATACATTATTGAAGTTAAAAGGCGGCGCAGTTCGGTCACGCAGGGTTCGGCTCATGTCTTAGTCAACGGCATCGAGGTAGCGGATTTTTACGACGAGATCAAGCTTCTGAAAAAGGGCGAACATTATTACGGCGAAAACATCGACGGCTGGGCGAGCGTCACCCCGAACGAATCGTTCATCAAAGGAATGCTCTTCCACCCTTTTGAAGAGCACTACCATATGAGTGAAAAATTTAGGAAAATGCTTGACGATGCCATCGAGGAGACTAATAGATGAAAACGACGCTTGAAGAATTGAGGAACAACAATATCAGTTATGCGCTCGGCAAAGACGGAATCACCGAAGCGGATCTTCACCTTGTAAACGATATCATCTGTAAAATCGAACAGACGAGAACGCGAAAGCCGCAGCCGCTCGATGCAGTCGAATACACGAACTCCTTCGGCTGCTACTACCCGAACGCGATCATAGACGGCGATACCTACCGGAACGGCTCCACGGTATTGTGCGAGTGCGGCTCCGCCTATGTTTCGGTTTCGAGAGACGGCACGCTCTGTAAAAGCGTTTCGGGCGGCACATTCCCGGTCATCGACAAAAACAAACTGCGGTATCTCGGCAAAAAAGAAAAATTGTTCTGGACGTTTTCAACGCTCGGCGCGGGAGCACACCGCGGGTTGTATTTCAAAGCGGAAGTTTCCTGTTTCGAGCTGAATTTACGAGAGGAGCCGCTCAAACGATATACCACCAAAGATTACGACTGTATCTATGTGCAGGACTGGGGCAACCGCACCTCCGAGTGCGGCTACAAATACACGGTCGAAAAAGGCCCATATCCGCATTGCGCGTTCCGTACCGAAGAAGAACTGAACGAATATCTTTCGCTCTACGAGGCGGTCGAGGAGCCGTACTTTGATAACGACAACCTGCGTAAGAAATACTGGATTTTGAAAAGCGCTTTCGTTTCCGTGTGGACGGAAGACGAGTTCGAGAAGATAATAGCCGACCGAACGAAAACCAGCCTGTTCAACGGACGGCAAGTACCTAACAAATACATCAAAGACGGTACGACACTGTTGCGTTATGTATTGCGGGCAGATGAAACCAGACCGTAACAATCTTCCAATGCTTTCGGGGAGGAACAGGAGGCGCGATAGCTTCTTTTTTCCTCTCCGAATTTTTTTACCTTTTCCGTTTCGGGCTATCGTAGCATAGCGCCTCGCGTCTGTCAATTCCGCTCCGAAAACCATTGCTTAAAACTTCATCTGTTTTCACTCTCACGCAATCGTTTTCTCCGCTCTTTTGACAGACGCATTCCGACAGATAAAACGCTTTATGTTTACCGGCCTATGCACTCTGCCCGGTGCCGGAAAAGGCAAAAAATAAAAAAAATCGGAGGAATAAAACCAATGAAAAAAGTAGTTTACAGCATTTCCAGATTCGGTAAGTTTGGAAACACCAAGATGACCGGTGTAGGATTTATCACCGATGAAGACCTGATCATCGCCTGCGTCAGTCAGAAAGGCAATCCGTATATCCGCGTATTTGAAGATTGCGTTAAAAGCTGCCATGCGATACCGAACCGCGATGGCGAGTTCAAAGGCGCGCATTACGAGATCCGCGAAGTCGAAGTTGAGAAAAACGGTTCTTACGATACACGCGAGATCGAGATCGAATATTCCGTATGGTACAAGCTGGTCTGAAAGGAGACACGATATGAAAAACAAGTTTTATCTCAAAGAGTTTCAGTTCTTCGACGGAGAAGATACCGTCGTATTCAACATTGTAGCGGTTGACGATGGCAAGATCACCGTCGCCGTCACCAAATGCGGCAAAATCAGCGTTTCGGAGTATGACCTGCATTCCGATAAAAACGGGCTGTACTTCGAGTACGGCGTTGCAGGGAAAGAGCATATCCACATTGATGACTTTGAGGAGGCTGAATAATGGAAAATTGCGAAAAACACAGCAAAAAACTCTGCGCATACTGCAAACATTATGACTACTGCGACCGCGCCAGCCGTTGCGACGGAAAATGTTACGACTGCGACGATAACGAATGCGAAAATAATCCCATGTACAAATTAAAAACACGAAAAGAGGACAACTGAACATGAAAACCTTGAAAACATCTATTTACGACAATTTAGAGTTTGTTTTCACCACAAGCACCTACTCCACCACCGGCAATACCTATGTCGGGATCCACTGCAAAGAGAATGACTGCATCGAACCGTACTGCAATCTGACGGTCAATCTGGATATGCAGCTCGGCAAAGGGTTGGCGTTTATCGACGTGAACAACGCAGACAAAAGGTTGCTCCTGTTTTTGGAAGAACAGGGCTTTATCTCTCCCACGGGCGTAACGAAGCCTTCTGGGTTTGTCGTCTATCCCCTCTATCGGCTCAACCTCGATAAAATCGGGGAATATAAATTTTAAGGAGAATGCAGTTATGGTAAACAAGCAATATGTCTATCTTATAACGCTCGACTGGGCTACCGAAGACGACAAAGGATTTGAGTTCGATATTTGCAGTACACCCAAAAAAGCGTTTGAGACCTTTCGTAAACGGATTAAAGCAGAGAAAAACCCGAATAAATCCTGGGTAGGAGAAGAAGCATTCGCCGAAGACGGGAGCGTGAACAAAGGTTATACTCTCGACGCTCTGGAAGATCATATCTTCTCCCAATCCAGCCGTTGGTGCGTTTCGGACGATACCAACGGTCGATTTTCCGATATATACCTAAAAAGAGTCCCTTTGAAATAGGAGAAAAAGCATATGAACGCAATTAAAATCATAATCGGTTCGTGGGGATCGTACAGCGCCTGCAATTCGCGGGCGCTCGGTTCTTCCCCTATCAATTTGTCTGACTGCTCCGACTGGACGCAAATCGAGGATATCCTGAAAAAGCAAGGCTTCGAGCTTAACGGCATAGACGCGGAGTTGTTCGTGCAGGATATAGACGGCCTACCGAACGGCTGCGCGGACTGGGATTACATAAACCCGAAAGAACTCTTTGAAACTCTCAAAAAGAGCGGCGCTCTCGAAAGCGATTATCTCTATACCGTACTCTGTGCCTATCTGGAAGTTCGTACATTTGACGAGTTCGCGGAACGCGTCGGACGGCTCGGCGATAACTGGGACAATGATATCTATCTCTATGAGGGCTATGACTGGGAAGATTACGGCAAAGAGTTGTTTGAAATCTACGAACAGCGACTGGACGACGACCTTATCGACTACTTCGACTT
>CALVXG010000012.1 GCA_944368925.1 uncultured Clostridia bacterium
ACAGGACTTGAACCTGCATGGGATCGCTCCCACTAGAACCTGAATCTAGCGCGTCTGCCAGTTTCACCACACTCGCATTTCCGCCGCAAGAATTATACCAATCGTCACTCCAGTAAAAGCTGCGGTTGTATAAGTTCTCGTCTGACTTCATTCTGTTCCGGATGCAAATAGTACGCATTCCCGCCGCAACTGAGCGAACGCACTATCTTTCCGTCTACGATCTCGATCGCACTGTTGTCCTCCAACCCGATCGCATCTTGTTTATTATACAAGATAATTTTATCAAAGTCAAGCATTCGAAGGCCATAATGCGGAGAAATTGTAGATTTTATCCAATCAAGTCCGGGATACAGAGAATACGCCTCCCCTGTACCGACACTTTCCGAGTCCGTATACATTTGTTCGAACCAGCAAATCGCTCCGGCCGATAAACCGCACAGGATCACCCCGCGCTCGTACGCGTCCCGCACAAGTTCCAGCATGCCCGTCTTCTTCCAATGCTCCAACATGAAAACGGTATCCCCGCCTCCGACATAAATAAAGTCCGCTTTCAGAAATTTCTCCCGGATCTTATCCATGCTCATTTCGCCGTACACCGTCAGCGCAACATCCGCTTTGATATCATATACCGAAGTGTACGTCTTCCGAAAGCTGTTAAAATACGGCATGCTGTCATGGCTTGCCGTGGGAATAAAAAGCCCATAGGCGCGTTTGTCTTTGGCATGCTCTTTCGCCAAATTTGCAATATACCCGTCAATCGGCAATGTTTCCTTACTCTTCAGTTCTCCGCCGCCGATACAAATAATCCGCTTTTCCATATCTTCTTCCGTAAATTCTTCCGTCAGCGCGCACGCTTTGTGCGAAAATCTTTGTCCCTTTCCAATATAAGATCCATCGCCGCGATCGCCTTTTTCGTCTGCTCCACCGCAAATACGAGTCCGCTCAGATCTTCTTTTCCTTTGGTCTTGAATTTATACGGGGCCAGCGCATTGCGAACCCCCTCTAAAGTCATAGCGATGTTGTCAAGGTTTCCGTCCCTCTCTTTTTCCGCCATCAAAGTGATCACATAAACCAGCTTGTCCGCCGTATAAATACATTTGGAGGAATGCCTGAAAAAATCGTAAGCGCTTTCCTTGTCCTTGTGCTCCGATTTTAACAACTCGCGTAAATCCTCACAAAAGGCGTTCAATCTCTTTCTGATTTCCGCGTGCGAAGGAAGTTTCGTTACCCTTTTGATCAGCCACAAAATGATCAGACCGCAGACAATGATCGCCGCATACACAACGTACTCAATCAATAATTCGACCGTCATTACTTCCCTTCTCCTTTACGGGCGGATTCCGCCTTCGTTCGCCGCGTCCCGACTGTCTGTATTTTTTCGGAAGTCCCGTCGGAACCCGGCAAAAGCTGCACGTCCAGACGATTGAAAGGAATTGAAATCCCGTTCTTTTTCAATTCATTGAAAATTAAATCATTCAAATCATAGAGAGTGTCCCAGTAATTTTCGTTCCGCACCCAAGCGCGCGCCGAAAAAATTAAAGCGCTGTCTGCATATTCCTTCAAAATAACCGACGGTGCGGGTGTACGCACCGTATGTTTATAAGAAGCAACGCAACCGAGAATGATCTTTCGCGTCTGCGCCGTGTCGCAGTCATACGGAATCGGAACATTCACCACAACCCTGCGCAACGGCATTGCACTGTAATTGATGATCTTTGTGCTGAGAATTTCGCTGTTTGGAATGATAATCTCTTCGTTGCTGTATGTCAAAATTTTTGTATTGAACAACCGTATGTCCTGCACCAAACCGTCATATTCGTTGATCTGGACATAATCACCTTTTTTAAACGGTTTTGTAAAAATGATAATCACGCCGTTGGCAAGACTCCCTAAGCTGTCCTTCAGTGCCAGAGCTACCGCCAACGCTACTGCAGAAAATCCCGCGATGATACCGGCCGTCGAAAATCCCAAAGAGGTGATCAGAACGATGATCAGCGCGACATATAAAATAACCGTGACAACCGAAATAACGAACGTCGCCGCAGAATTGTCCAGCTTGCTGCTCTTTAACGATACGCTCCTTGTTATCGACTGCACAATCTTTATCACGATGAGGCCCAGTATCAAAAAAGCGATCGTGCGGACAACCGCAAGGCCGGTATTCTGCATAAACTCTAAACCGATGCCGCGAACCGTATCCCAAAACCCGCTTTCCGCAGTCTCACCGGCCGTCTCCGCCGCACTTGCCAAAATCTGATACATTTCAATCTCCTTCAAAAACCCGCCTGCCGTTGCAAACGTACTCTTCGCTTCTCGCATTCACGGTAAATTTTCTCCGTCGTCTCGCCGAGGTCATACTTTCCGCGCTCATAAAGAATTTTGCCGTTTACGACCGTCATCAAAACGTCGCCGTTATCCGCACTGTAAACCAAATTTTTCCGAATATCGGACAAGGGCCGCATATTCGGAGCAAAAAGATCCACAAGGATAAAATCGGCAGGATTTCCCGCCTTCAGTTCTCCTCCGCAAAAGCCAAGCCCTCTGAACCCGTTTACCGTAGCCGCGGCCAACGTCTGCTCCGCCGTAACAACCGCCGAGTCTTTCAGTTGCTGCTTTTGCAGGCAGGAAAACAGATACATTTCCCGAAAAACAGAAGCCGCATTGTTGCTCGCCGTCCCGTCCGTACCGAGCGCAGGCCGCATTCCGGCCCCCAGCATCGACGCGACAGGCGCTACACCCGAAGCAAGTTTTAAATTGCTGCCGGAATTGATCACGGGCGTAACCCCGCTTTGCCGAAGCAGCGCAATATCGTCCTTATCAACGTAAACGCAATGCGCAGCCAACCCTCCGTTATCGAAAAAGCCGAGCTTGTGCAAATATTGCGGAGGCGTCAGACCGCCGTGCCGCACCGTACAATCACCGACTTCCTTTAACGTTTCGGATAAATGTATGTATGTGCCCGCACCCGTTTCCGCCGCAAAATCTGCCACTTTCATCAAAAGCGACTCTTCGCACGTATATTCGGCATGAACACCCGGAAAATAACGAACTCTATCAGATATAGTACTATACAAACTATAATTTTTCTCGATTTCATGCAGAACATCGACGCCCGAAGAAGAATGATACGGGCAACACAGTGCCAGCATAAGGCCCGTTTTCTCCGCCGCGGCATAGACCGCATCGGGATAAAAATACATGTCCGCAAAACAAACGATCCCGCTTCGGACAAATTCCGCGATCTGCAGCATTGTCCCCCAATACACGTCGTCGGGGGTCAGATTTTTCTCCAACGGGAAAATTCTGTCGTATAACCAATCTTCCAAAGTCAGATCGTCCGCAATTCCGCGGAACAAACACATCGCCGCGTGGGCATGCGCGTTGCAAAAACCGCTCATGAGCAAGTTTTTGCCACAGTCAACTTCACGGTCAAACGGCCCGTCTGTCTTCGTCGCCCTGCCGATATATTCGATCTTCCCGTCAACGGTATGGATCTCCCCCGTAAAAGGAACCGCATCGGGCGAAGGCAACAGCATTGCATTGTAGAAACGAAGTCTTTTCGCCTTCTTCATAGATTTATCTTATCTCTTCAACAAGTTCCAACAAATATTCCTTAAAAGGTTCCGACAGAGCTTTGTCCCGAAGTGCAAATTCTACGTTCGCCTTCAAAAATTCCAATTTATTGCCCGCATCGTATCGCTTCCCTTCAAACCGACATCCGACCAGCCTCCCTGACTTCGCAAGTTCCTGCAAGGCGTCCGTAAAATAGACCTCTCCGCCTGCGGAAGGCGGCGTTCTCGCAATGATGTCATAGATGTCTTGTTCCACAATGTAACGACCGATGACGGCATCATTGGAAAATTTATCTTTGATGACAGGCTTTTCTACGATCTGATCGATCGCAATACGCCCTTGCGATATCTCTTGCCCTCGTATGTTGGCATACTTCGGGACGTCGCGATCCTGTACGTTCATTACGGCAATGGTAGGTTTTCCCGTATCGTAATAGCATTCCATCAGCTGACCGATTCCAGGCTTTTGATTCTTTTCCGTATAAATAATATCGTCGCCCAACAAAATGGCAAACGGTTCGTCCCCCGTAAACGCTTTTGCGTACATGACGGCATTTGCAAATCCGCAAGGATGCTTCTGGCGTACATAATACATGTTTACCAGTTTCTCCATTTTGCGGGAAATCTCAAGAAACTCCTGCTTACCCTCCTGCTCCAAAAGCGCATCCAACTCTGGCGTATAATCGAAAAAATCTTCCAGAATTTTTTTGTTCCTGCCCGTGATGACAAGGATATCCTTAATCCCTGCCGCAACCGCTTCCTCTACAATATATTGCAGTGTCGGTTTATCGACTATGGGAAGCATTTCCTTGCATACCGCTTTGGTCACCGGCAAAAATCTCGTACCAAATCCTGCAGCAGGAATAACCGCCTTCGTCACATTTTTCATTCCATTTCCTCCGTTCCAGTATGTGAGCTTTCACGAAATAATATTCATCTGACCTTTATTTTGTTCCGAAAAGTCTGTCTCCCGCATCGCCGAGCCCAGGAATTATGTACGCGTGATCGTTCAAATCCTTATCCAGCGCCGCGATAAAAATATCAACGTCCGGATGCGCTTCCTGCAACGCCTTTAACCCCTGCGGCGCAGCAATCAAACAACAGAATTTGATATTCTTGCAGCCGCGGTCTTTTAAAAATCCGATCGCTGCCGCCGCACTTCCGCCCGTTGCGAGCATCGGATCCACCACGATCAGCGTTCTGTTCGTCGCGTCGGCGGGGAGCTTACAATAGTATTCCACAGGTTTAAGGGTCTTCGGATCACGGTAAAGGCCGATATGTCCGACCTTCGCATTCGGCACAAGTTTCAGCATTCCGTTCACCATGCCAAGCCCTGCACGAAGGATGGGGACGATCCCCAGGCTCCTGCCGGATACCGTCTTTGCCATCGTCTTGCAGATCGGCGTCTCCACCTCGACGTCCTCCAAAGGCAAATCCCTCGTTACCTCGTACGCCATCAGCAAGGAAATCTCCTCCGCAAGCTCGCGAAAGTCTTTCGTACTCGTGTTTTTGTCGCGCAACATGGTCACTTTGTGCTGTACCAGCGGATGATCCATAACAAATACTTTTGCCATCGTAAATTATCTCCCGTAAATTTTTATTTTCTGCCGCAATATTTTTCTTCAATTGCAGTAATTTTATCGATACGGCGCTGATGCCTGCCGCCTTCAAACCCCGTGTTAAGGAAGGTATCCACGATCTCCAGCATAAGCCCCTCTCCGATGATCTTCTGCCCGAACGCGAGCATATTCGCATCGTTATGAAGGCGCGTGTATTTCGCCGAATAGGTATCATGACAATGCGCACAGCGTACACCCGGCACTTTGTTTGCCACGATCGAAATGCCGATCCCCGTACTGCAAATCAATATGCCGCGCTCACATTCTCCCGAAGCCACCGCTTCCGCCGCAGGCAGAGCAAAGTCCGGATAATCGCAGGAATCGCTCGTATAGGTACCGAAATCCTTAACCTCATATCCTTTTTCGTTCAGATACTTTAACAGCGCTTTTTTCAATTCCATTCCGCCGTGATCGTTTGCAACCGCAATTTTCATCTTTCTTTCTCCTGTCCGTTGTTTTTCTCGGCCGCGCCGTTTTCCGCGCCGAAATATTTTTTTATGATAATTTTCACCGCTCTCGCGATTTTTTCCGCAGTACGCTCGTAAACATCCATGCCCCCGCCGTACGGATCGGGAATTTCGAACCCAGCTATTTCCGAAATGCTGTACACATTGGAAAAACCGTTCAAAAGTTCCTTTTGTCCGTCCGTCATGCAGATCACCAGAAAACTGTTTTCGATCATCTTATGTTTTAACTGCCGCGGCTTAAATTTTGAAAAATCAATACCGAGTTTTGTAAGACACCTCGCGCTGTGTTCGCTGATGCAGGAGCTCCCCTCGGCAAAAATTCCCGCCGATGCGGTATCCACAAACTTGATTTTTTGCTTCTTGATCTCGGCGCGAAACATTGCTTCCGCCATCGGGCTGCGGCACGTGTTCCCCGTGCAGACAAACAAAACTTTCTTTCGCTTCATTTTATTCACCCGCACAGGCCTTGCTCAGACGGTTGAGCACCCCGGCCATCACGCCGTCCGACTCTTTCGGCCGTATCGCCACAATGACATCCGCCACTTTCTCGCCCTGCCGAAGCAAACTGTAAAGCCTGGCCGCCATCTCTTCGGGCGAAGCCCCAAGATCCAAAACATATTCTGCCGCAAACATTTTCGCATACTTGCTCTCACAAAGAACGTAGACGCGCCTTCCCTGCGCCTGCAGGCTATCGAATTCTTTGAGCGCCGCTTTCGGATCATCGAAGAGCCGCGTCTCGCACTTTGGTGCGTAGTGTTTGTATTTCATGCCGGGTGAGCGCACTTGTTCGCCCGCTTTCGGAACATACACGCCGCACTTGCCGACCGCACTCTCGATCATCTCCCGCGACACGAGTCCCTGGCGCAAAATGACCGGATAATCGCCTGTTACGTCACACACAGTACTCTCTATACCGCCCGAACATGCCCCGCCGTCCAAAATCAAGGAGATCCTTCCGTTCAGGTCGGAATACACGTGCTCCGCCGAAACAGGACTGACGTGCTTGGAAATATTCGCAGACGGAGCGGCGACCGGCAGATCGACGTAGCGCAAAAATTCCTGCGCACCAGGATGAGAAGGAACTCTTATTGCCAAAGTATCCAGTCCGCAGGAAACTTTTTTACTGACGATTCCCCTGCTCCTGTAGACGAGCGTCAGCGGCCCCGGCAGAAATTTTTCTCTGAGCACGGCCGCATACGGTTTGTCGTCGTACACGAGAGAATTGAGGTCATAGCCGCAATGAACGTGTACGATAAGCGGGTTATCCTGCGGCCGTCCCTTGATCCGATAAATGTTTTCGACCGCCTCGTCCGATCTTGCATCCGCCCCGAGCCCGTACACCGTCTCCGTCGGGAACGCAACCGCACCGCCTTGTAAGAGGATACTCTTTGCCAATGCAAGCGAATCTTGCGTGATTTTTTGTATGATCGTTTCCATTTTTACACCCCGTCCGGAGGCATTTCGTCCGGATCGAACGGAGGATAATCGTCATCGTCAGGATATTCAGGGTCATCTTCGCCGTAATTTTCGTCCGGCGCAGAATAATCCGCATCACCCGGATAAGGTTCCCCTCCTCCTTTCTCCATCTCCTGCAGCGCCTCGTCGTAATCGTCGCCGCGCTCTACTTTTTCCGGTTCGCCCGGCTCGTCCGGCAAAAATCCGGGAGGCGGGTTCACATAACGTACCTGATCGCCCCTGAACCGCAGCTTGACCCTGCCCAGTTCACCGTTACGGTGCTTGGCGATGATCAGATCTGCCGCATCCTTGATGATCTTTCCGCTCTTGATCTCCTCTTCCGTTGCCGCAACGTCGGGACGATGAATAAACATAACGATGTCGGCGTCCTGCTCGATTGCGCCTGATTCACGCAAGTCCGAAAGCTGCGGCTCTTCCTTGGAAGAAATACGCCGCAACTGCGACAGAGCGAGGACGGGAACGTCGAGTTCTTTCGCCATGATTTTAAGATTTCGCGTGATCGATGAAATTTCCTGCTGACGGTTTTCTTCTGCACGGCGCTCGCCGCTCCCCATCAGCTGGATATAGTCGATCATGATGATATCCAGGCCCTCTTTTCTCGCTTTGAGGCGCCTGCACTTGGAAAGTATTTCCGCCGGCGTTATCTTGGAAGAATCGTCGATATAGATCTTCGCTTTTTTGAGATCCGCACTCGCTTTCCAAAGTTTTTTCCAGTCCGACTGTGTCAGTTCGCCCGAAAGCGCTTTGGACATACTCACGCGCGCATACGAACAGAGCAGACGCTGGGCCAGCTGAATTCTCGGCATTTCCAGCGAAAAAACGGCACACACACGGTTATCGCACAGCGCCGCGTGCTCAATAATATTCATACCGATGGTAGTTTTACCGACACCGGGGCGCGCCGCAAGCACGATAAAGTCGGATTTTTGCAAGCCGTTCGTCAGCTTGTCAAGTTTGGTAAATCCCGTATTGACCCCGCGCAGAGCATTTTTATCCGTCGATATGACCTCAAATTTATTCAGAACCCGGTCATAGCTGTCGTCTTCGCGCATGTCGACCAGCGTGGACGTATCCATCGTCCTCGAAATATCGAAGACCTGCTTTTCCGCAAACGCGATGCTGTCCGCCGCGTCTGCTCCGCTCATCGACTCTTCGATGATCTTCTGCGAGGAGCGAATCAGCCTGCGATGGATGCTGTCGCGCTTGACGATATCAAAATACGTCTTGTAGTTCGCCGCCGAAGGCATGATCCGCGCAAGATCGGTCAGATATGTAATTCCGCCGGCGTTTTCAAGCGTCTTATCGTTCTCCAACTGATCGGCGATCGTAACAATATCCACAGGCTTGCGCGCGTTGAAAGTCACTTTCATCGCGCCGATGATCAGCTTATGCGATTCCTGGTAAAAATCGTCCTCCGACAACTTGTCCAGAATGTCCGTCAATATGTCGTTGTCAATCAGCAAACATCCCAAAAGCGCTTGCTCCGCTTCCAGGTTGTTCGGCAAAACATTCGTCTTGGTTGCCATTCCTCTCTCTCCCGCGGCTTACTTTGCCGCACCGCTCCTGCATGACTTCTTTTCTTTAAACCGCTTGCCTATACAACGGAACAGCCGTGCCAGATCGTCCGCCGTTCCGCCTTCCAGTGCAGATTTCGGGACGATCAACGCCTGCGTCTTCCCGATATAGATATAAAAGAGATCTTTTCTCTCGTAGATCTTTGCTACTTTCGTATATGGGATCTCGTACTCTTCTTCGCGATCCGCAACCTTGATTTTGAGTGTCAGCAATTCTTCGCCGAAATCAAAAAACTGCTGCGTTTTCAGATAATTTGCATTGGCGCGCACGCGCTTCTCCGCCTTGGCGTTTTGCAACGCAAACATGGCAAACGGTATGGCGATCGCCAACGCAAAGAGCGCGCCCGCCCCCACAAAGAGCAGGCTGTTCCCGCTCAGCCCGCCGAATACGCAAAAGACGACGCCGAGTCCGAAAAAGAGCATCGGATAGGCGAACGACTGCGCGCCGCGCGCAACAAACAGATGAAACGCACAAAAGCGCTTGTATTCGGCCAAGCTGTTCCTGTAATATCCTTTGATCATGTTCAGGACAACGCCGCGAACTGTTCCAACGTATCGCGGAATTCCTTCATTGCCGCATCGAACGCGTCTCGCTTGGTAAGATCCACTCCCGCAAGCTTCAAAAGCTCGACAGGGCTGTCGCTTCCGCCGGACGACAAGAACTTCTTGTAGTCTTGCACGGCTTTTTCCCCTTCTTTGAGGATACGGCCGACGATCGAGAGCGCACTGATGATGCCCGTCGCATATTTATAGACATAGAACGAGGTATAAAAATGCGGAATGCGCGCCCATTCGTACGAAATTTCTTTGTCGTGAACAATGGCGTCGCCGTAATACGTGCGGTTCAGATCCAGATAGATCTTGTTGCAATACTCCGCCGTAAGCGGCGTTCCCTTTTCCGCCGCATCGTGCGCAAGGTATTCGAATTCGGCAAACATCGTCTGTCTGTGCAACGTCGTGCGGACGGTATCCAAAAAGTAATTGAGCAGATACTTTTTCATGTTCGGATCGCTCGTCTGCCCGAGAATGTACTTCAGAAGCAGAACTTCGTTGACCGTGCTGGCAACTTCCGCCACAAAAATACGATAATCCGCTTTCGCATAGGGCTGCGTCGCGTTGGAATAATAGGTATGGATCGAATGTCCCATCTCATGCGCGATCGTGAAGACATCGTGCGTCGTCTTCTGGTAATTCAAAAGTACGAACGGATGCAGACCGTAGATGCCCGTGCTGTACGCGCCGCTGCGCTTCCCGGCCGTTTCGCATACGTCTACCCAGCCTTCCGCAAAGCCTTTTTTCAGCAGATCGCAATAATCTTTGCCCAACGGCGCAAGGCCCTTTACGACAAGGTCGCAGGCTTCCTCATAACTGAGTTTCAAATCTGCGTCCGCAACCAACGGCGCATATATATCGTACATATGCTGTTCGTCAAGACCAAGCATCTTTTTGCGAAGAGCAATGTACGTGTGCATATCTTTCAGATTTTCATGCACGGACGAAATCAGATTCTCATAGACGCAGGCAGACACGTCTTCCCCGTCCAATGCCTTTTCAAGACACGAATTGTACCCGCGCGCGCGGCAAAGGAATACGTCTTTCTGCACGTTGCCGTAATAGGTTGCCGCAATCGTATTGACCAACCCGATATACGCCGCATAGTAGGTCTCAAACGCCTTTTTGCGAAGATCGCGATCCGTCCCGTGCAGCAACACCCCGTACATGCCGTGCGTCAGTTTGATTTTATTGCCGTCCTTGTCTTCCACTTCACCGAGCTGAATGTCCGCATTGTCGATCATGGAAAAGATATTCTGGAACTGCGAATACATTTCCCCGCCCAAAGCCAGCAATTTTTCTTCCGAAGCGGAAAGAATATGCTTCTTGCTGCGAATCAGCTGGCGGAGAAAATAATCGTAATCTTTCAGCCTCGCATCCTTGCAGAACTCTTCGAGGGTCTGATCGCTCAAAGAAGTGAGCTCCGGCTCGACAAAAGACGTAGCGGACGTATAGCGGACGTAAAGAGACATCGAACGGGCCTGCATCGAAGTGTACTTCGCAACCCGCGAATCTTCATCGTGACGCATATGCGCATAGAGATGCAGGCGCTCGATCTGTCTGTTTGCAGCCTCCGAGCATTTGCAAAATTCCGCAAACGTGCCCGCATCCGTCAGCTTTCCCTCAAAGCGGCTGAAATCCAGCATCTTCTCCGCCTGTGCAAAGCTTTCTTCCCACGCTTCGTCCGAAGGAAAAATATCCTCTGTTTTCCATTTGTATTTGCTTTCTACTTCATTCCTTTCCATATCCGCACTCCGTAATCAATTTTTATTGCTGTGAATCGGCGCAGGGATCCTGCCGCCGCGTAAAATAAACCGCGAGCTGTCCGTCGTGTTGACCGGCATGATCGGAGCTCTTCCGAGCAGTCCGCCGAATTCCACCCAATCTCCGACGTCTTTCCCGGGCACGGGAATGACGCGGACAGCCGTCGTCTTGTTGTTGATCATACCGATTGCCGCTTCGTCCGCGATGATCGCGCTGATCGTCGTCGCCGGCGTTTTACCAGGGATCGCGATCATATCCAAACCGACGGAACAAACCGCCGTCATTGCTTCCAGTTTGTCGATGTGCAAAAGACCTTTTTCCGCGGCCTGGATCATACCGATGTCCTCGCTGACGGGTATGAACGCGCCCGAAAGGCCGCCCACGTGCGAGCTTGCCATGACGCCGCCCTTTTTCACCGCATCGTTCAGCATCGCCAAGGCCGCCGTCGTGCCGTGCCCGCCGACGCATTCCAAACCGAGTTCTTCCAATATATGCGCTACCGAATCTCCCATCACGGGCGTAGGCGCCAGCGAAAGATCCACGATACCGAATTCCGCATTCAGACGTTTTGCCGCTTCCTTCGCGATCAGCTGCCCCGCACGCGTGATCTTGAATGCCGTTCTCTTGATCATTTCCGCGGCATCGTTCAGATTCGCGTCCGGAATATTTTCCAAAGCGTGCTTTACGACGCCCGGCCCCGAAACGCCCACGTTGATGACCGTTCCGCTCTCGCCGACGCCGTGAAATGCCCCCGCCATAAACGGATTATCTTCTACGGCGTTCGCAAACACAACAAGTTTCGCGCAGCCGAGCCCGTCCTGCGCTTTAGTAAGTTCCGCCGTCTCTTTCACGACTTCGCCCATCATCTTGACGGCATCCATGTTGATGCCCGATTTGCTCGAACCGATATTCACGGACGAACAGATGCGTTCCGTCGAAGCGAGAAGTTCCGGAATGCCTTCGATAAAGATCTTTTCGTAATCGGCCGTTCCCTTGTGGACGAGCGCCGAATATCCGCCGAGAAAATCGATGTCGAGTTCCTTGGCCGCCTTGTCCAGCGCCTTGCCGATCAGCCCCGCTTTGTGCGGAAACGGCGCCGCGATCAGACTCACGGGCGTTACCGAAACGCGCTTGTTCACAATCGGGATCCCGTATTCACCCGAAAGCTGCTCCGCCACTTTGACAATGTTTTTCGCCTTTCCGCATACCGTATCGTATACGTTCTGCGCCGTCTTTTCTGCCGTCGCTCCGATGCAGGGCAACAGGGAAATTCCCATTGTGATCGTGCGGATATCCAGATGCTCCCGCTCGATCATATCTATGGTTTCCAGTACATCAAATTTATTAAACATAGTCAAGGCCCTTCTCAGATATTGTGCATCGCATTGAAAATTGCTTCATGCTGCAAGCGGATCGACATTCCGATCTGCTGCCCGAGCTCTTCACATTCCTTTGCAAGCTCGGAAAGCTCCATCTGCAGATCGCTGATATCCACCAGCATGATCATCGCAAAATAATCCTGCAAAAGCGTCTGACTGATATCCTCGACGTTCACGCCTTTCTCCGCGAGAAATCCGCTGACTTTCGCAATGATTCCCTTTTTGTCCTTCCCTGTCACTGTTACAACTGCACGCATTATTTTATCTCTCCTATCCGCAACGGTTTTCTGTTTGCATCTTCCTTCTCTTTCTCCGTCGCAAAATTCTCATCATGTCCCACTATTTCATATTCCACAATCACATTTCCCTGCGTGAGATAACGTACCTCGTCTCCTTTTTCAAACTTCGGCAGCTCTTTCTCCTTGTCGCAGTAAATCTTTCTGTCCATATATTCCGACTTCTTCTTGCTCCATTCGGAAAAAATCAACACATAAAAATCCACTCCGTCGCGAAGTTCCGGTTCTTCGTAACGCAAAAATATGCTGTTGTTTACCTGCTTCATGCCGACAGAAATATAGCTGATCAGCCGATAGTATCTGCGCGCCCTGTGAAATTTAATTCCCATGAATACATACGCGAATATCACGTACAGACAGCTTACGACACTCACAATAATCTGCGGTACGGGCTGAAGCGGGTCCTCGTAGGGAAGCGACATGAAGTATACGAGACACGCTATGCAGACAAGTGCAAAAAACACCGTCACGCCCAAAAATCCGCGCAGGATATTCCTCTGCTGTTTGTATGCCGCAATCAGATCGTTGTCTTCGAAAACAATCGTCATATGCAATCTCCTCTCTATTTTGTGATAAACAAAACGCCCAGCGTGTTTCTGCCGCAATGACTCGTGATGATGCTCCCCGCCACCGTCACGTCGATCTCTTCAAAATCAAACAGCTCCTCTACCATTGATTTTGCCAGCTCGACCAGTTCGGGATCCGCGTTGCTGTGCGTCACAAAACAGCGGCGCTTGTCGTAAGCCGGATATTCCGACACCAAATCGTTGATGTAGTTTCGTATGCACCGCGACATCTTTCCGATGTACTTCTTTTTCGGATACAGCTCCCCGTTTTTCATGTCAATCATCGGGTGAATGGATAAAACCTTCGCCCCGTAATACGAAAGCGTAGAACAGCGCCCTCCCTTATAAAGATACAAGAGCGTATCGGGCACGAAAGAGGTATTGACCTTGTTCCGCAGCGCCATGACCGTATCATAAATTTCCTGCGCCGATTTTCCCTCGTCGCGAAGATCGCACGCTTTCATCACCAGAAGTCCCTGTCCCGTCGAAAGCGCGTACGAATCGACCACGAACACCTTTCCGTCAAACGCCTTCGCCGCGGCCGCCGCAAATCCGTACGAACCGCTCGCTTTGGATGATATGTCGAAATGAATGACCGTTTTCCCTGCATCCGTAAACTGTTTGAAAAAAGCCGTATATTCTTCTACGCTCGGCGCCGCCGTCTTCGGCAATTCACCCGTTTCGTCGAAATGCCGAAAGATATCGGCCGGCGTTATATCGATCCCGTCCTTGTACGTGCGATCGCCCAAAATCACGCTCAGGCGCATCAGATGAATCGAATTCTTTGCAAGCTGCTCTTCACTCAGATCGCACGTGCTGTCCGACGTAATCACAATATCGCTCATATCTTTTACCCCTTTCCGTTATCCGAACTGGAAAAATCCGAAAACGGTCGTCAAAATTTTTTTATGTTTCAAAGACCAACCCGTCACGACCCCGACAATGCTGCGCATCGGAATCGGCCCGAACGAACGGCTGTCGCTGCTCACGCTGCGGTGATCGCCCATGACGTACACCATGCCTTCCGGCACCACGATGGTTCCGTCCACGATATACTCTTCATGTGCGCCTGCTTTGGGAAGCGTCTCCGTCCAGACTTCCCCGAGATACGGTTCTTCCACGACCGAAAAGCGATCCTCTCCCGCATTCTTGCGGTACAGGACTCCGTTCTGCGCATAAAGCGCATCGCCCGGCAGACCGATCACCCTCTTGATCAGTTCGCTGTTGTTGCTGATCTCGGGCGTCGCATGAAAGACAATGATATCGCCGTGCGCGGGCGTGTCCAGCGTATTCACGAACAGATAATCGCCGCCGTGATATTTTCCGTCCGAACCCATGACGCCGCCGTATAAAGTAGGCTCCATGGAAGAGCCGTTTACCTGCACTCCGATCAGAACGTTCGTAAAAACGAAAATAAAGACCGCGAAAACCGCAAGAAGTACCGCAAAGAAACGCATGGTCGACATGGTTTCCCTCTGCGGATACCGCCGCGCTTCGATCAATTCTTTATAGTTCGTACGTTCACTCATCGGATACCGCCTTCGATTTAACCGCCTTTGCAAATTCCGTATACGACAACATCACGACCCTGCCGCACTTATCGCATCGGATCTTATAGTCCGCACCCGTGCGGATCACCGTCCATACGTTTCCGCCGCAGGGATGCTTCTTCTTCGTGATCACTTTGTCTCCTATTGAGTATACCATATTTTTTGCCTTATAAAAAGTAAATTCGGCGAAATTTTTAAATCCAGAGCAAATTATTCAGACAAAATTCCCCGTCGGAAGAAAAGGAGATATACACCGCATCCGAAAACTGCACCAAAGCCTTGTTTTCCTCCGTCTTGAAATCCTTCGGCGAGAGTACGCGATCCGCCCAATACTCACCGCCCGACAGTCTCAGATTGCAATAATATTGCTCCGAAACGCCGTTCCTGTTTGCCCGTATGCACAAGCGCAGGATATTCGGCTGTGCGCTGTATAAATCCATCTTCAAAAGCGCGTTCGTCTCCGGACGAAACCTCGGATCGCAGATCCGATACAGCCGCAAACCGTACTCAGAATAAATACCGTAAATTTTGCAAGGGCCTTCTTTAAGCGTGATGGGCGGAATACTGCTGTCAAGGAAACAATCTGCCAAAACGTTTTTGTCCAGTTTATCGAGAACAAAACTCCCGAATTTTTCGGTGCTTCCGTACAAAATGCGGCTCTTGTCCTTCATGTTCGTATATTCTTTTTCGATCTTCTTCACGGCAATCTTGGATGAAACCGCAAACCCGCAGCTGTATTTCGCCTTCGCGAACGCAAAAACGCGCGAACTGCCTTTATAGGCATCCAGCCTGTAGATCTGCTCGTGTTCGCCTGTCTCTTTTTTAAAAGAACATAAATTCCAGTCGCGTGCGGATGAATCTGCACAGTCTTCCGCCATAAAGACGTCACAATACACCATCTCTCCGTTCCGATCGGAAGATATTTTCGCTACCAGCTCTCCCTCGTCCTCTTCGATGCTGATTTCCGCGGGCGAAGGGATAAAGACCTCCCTGCTTTTCAAATACTTATCGGCAAAAAGGTCAAGATCGTTCATTCCCGTATTGCCGATCCGTCCGTTGTAGCGAACTGCAAAGAAAAACGTCTTGTCCTGCTGCGGGTTGATGCGCGCAAACGTGTCAAACGCCCTGTCCGCATCGAATTGCTCGTCGTTTGTGGAACAGAGCATCAGTACGGGACATCTGACGTACTGCGCGTACGCCTGCGAATCTACACCCGCCAAAAAACGGTAGCGCTCGTCGTCCATTTTCAGCTCGGAAGGAGTGTCGCCGAACTTGTTGATGCCGCGGTACGCCCGCCAGCCTCCCGCACAGACGGGGATCGCACAGGAGAGCCCGTCGCACGTCGCCGCAAGCTGCCAAGCGACGTCGCCGCCCGCCTTGAGCCCGATGACGCCGATCTTGGAGATCTGCGGCATCTGCCGCAGATATTGCACGCAATAGCGCGCCACCGCGACCCATTCGTACCACGAAGTTTCAACCGCCGAAGGTTCCGCGTAATCCATGTGCCTGTCGCAATGCCGATAATTCGCATACGCGACCTCGTCGGGATACAGAGTGCATTCTTCGCCCTCTGCGTCCGTGAATCTTCCCCGGTAATCGGGCATGAGAACCGCATATCCCTTTTTAACGAACCTTTCGACAAGCGCTTCGTCCGCCGTGTGGTCGCAGTCGGGCAAAATCAAAAGTGCGGGCAGATTCGTTCCTTCCGACGGCATCCCCGACAGGGCAAAAATTTCCACCCGCGCGCTTCCCGCCTGTCTGCCGGAAATACGAACTTTCCGAAACAGCGCCTTATCTTCCCGCCGCTCGCTCAGTATGCGCTCGTTTAAAGGCAGCGAATCGTCAAAATCGCTCCACAGCGTTATCGGTGTTAAAATTTTATTCGCCAAAATGACCTCCCTTCCTCAGCAACTGATCTGGATTTCCGAACTTCCGCCCTCCGCGGCGCCCGTTACCGTAATCTTATTGTTGATCCTGTGTTTCAGCTCTTCCACATGCGAGATAAGCCCGATGGAAAACCTGCTGTTTTTCAGCTTTTCCAGACTGTCCATCACCGTGTCGATCAGCTTTTCGTCCAACGTTCCGAACCCTTCGTCCAAAAAGAAAAATTCGATCGGACGCAGCGATTTCGCGTAGATCGCCGAACTGAGCGCCAGCGCCAACGAAAGCGAAACCAAAAACGTCTCTCCGCCCGAAAGCGTGTTGACGCTCCGCTCCTCTCCGCCGCAAAGATTATCTATGATCACAAATCCCGATTTATACCGTATAAAATAACGGCCGCCCGTCAGTTGCAAGAGCGTTTTGGACGCGGCGACGGAAATATCCGAAAGATATTCGCTCGCCACAAACTCCATAAACGCATTCCCGCGCACCAGATCACGCAGACGCGCGATCTTATCCAGTTCCGCCTTTTCGCTTTTCAGCTCTTTTTCCAGCTTTTTCCGCACTTGCGCCCGCTTCTCATGGTCGGATAACTGCTGCATATATACGGCCGCCTGCTTGGTCACGTCCTCTTTTTTCTGCGTAAGCTGCCGCATCTTCTGCTCGCTTTCCGCAAATTCTTCTTCCGTCACCGTTTCCGAAGCTCCGTCACCCAAAAGCTCAAGCTTTGCCTGCACTTCGTGCAGCTGCTTGAGAAACTCTTCCGCTCTGCGAAGCACCTGTTCCGCCTGCGGGATCTCCGAAAGAAGCGCCTGCGCCTCTTCCGTGTCCGAAAATCCCGAATCTTTCAGAAGCAGCCCCAGTTTATTCCGGTCTTCTTCGATGCTGCTCTCCAGACGCGAAAGCGCCGTCAGACATTTCGCCTCCTCCAGCTCGTCTTCACGCATCCTCTTTTTCAGATCTTCGCATTGCTCTGTGTAGTTTTCAAAAGACTGTTGCAAACTCTTTCTTCGCTGTTGTAAAGCCTTTTCCAGGGCGTCAAAATCCGGGACCGAATCCACGCCGAGAGCAAGGCGGATCTTTTCTTCCTGTTTTTTAACGGTTTCCGCGATCTTTTCTCCGTCCGCCTTGATGCGCGCAAGCTCCTTTTCGTACTCCTTGCACGCGCTCTCCGCTTTCGACTGCTCCATCGCCTGCGCGTTTTGCTCCGTTAAAAGCGCCTCGCGTTGTTTTTGCTGTTTTTTATATCCTTCGAGAAGCGCCGAAGCGTCCGAGGACTTTTCTTGCTTTAGTTTCGCGTCGTATTCCGCCGCCTTCTTTACCAATTCCGCGTCCACGCGTTCGAACAGTTCCCCGCCCGAAAACTCCTCGTGCAAGGCTTCCCTGCTTCTTTCAAAGTACTCTTTTGCGGAACGAAATTCATAAGCCAAAAGTGCGCTGTCCAGGCGTTCCGCAAGATATGCCTCGGGCGACTCGCTTCCTGCGGCAAGCAGTTTTTCACGAAGTTCGCGCACCCGCGCGGCACGCTCCTGCGCTCTCTTTTTCGCGTCGCCTAATTTTGCAGACACGTTTAAATATTCCTGCCGCAGAGTTTCCCTCTGCGCCGCATATTCTTTCAATAACGAAGCGTCCGACTTCGCGTAGGAAATTTTCGCAAGTTTCCCGCTCGTTTCGTCCGTATCTTTCTGATACTGCTCCGTATCGAATGAATCGATCCGTTTTTCAAGCGCCAGTCGCGTTTTCTCTCTATCCGCCGAAGCTCTCTCTTTCGCTTGCGCAACTTCCGCTTTTTCCTTTTCCTCTCGGGCGATGCGGCTGCACTGCTGTACGATCTCCCGCGCCGCGGGAACGCGCTTTGCCTTGCTCTCCGAAATTTCTATCTCCGCGCGCTTTTCCGAGAGCGCCTCCAAACGGGCAGAAAGCTGTTTTCTTTGGTTTGTACGCTCGTACGCCGCCTTTTTCTTTTCGTGCGACGCTTTAAACTCCGTATAGGCGAGATCGAGTTCTCCCTTTTGCGCATGGAGAGCCTTTACATCGCTTTGCAGCTGCTTCAAAGTCTCATCGTCCGCATCGGCATACCCGCGAAGTTCCCCTTCCGTCCCGTCGCATAAAGATTTGACCGCCGCGTATTTTTCCTTGATCCGTGCGTTCAACTGATCGCCGAAACGTTCCAGTCCGAACAACCTGGAAATCAACCGCAGACGCTCGCCGCGTTCCGCTTTTACAAACTGCGCAAACTCACCCTGCGGCAGGGCGATACACTTTTTAAAATCTTCAAACGAGAGCCCAACGATCTCCTGGATCTTCGCGTTCGTGTTCTTGACCCCGTCGCTGACCGCAATGATCCGCTTTCCGTCCAGTTCTGACAAGGTGAGCGACTGCGCCGAGTTCTTGCGCTTGATCTCCCGCTCGATGCGGTATATCTTTCTCCCGCCGTGCGTCTCCGTCTCAAAATCGAAGAGCACCGTGGCCTTTTCGCAATTATAATTGATGATCTCGTTCCCGTTACCGCCGCGGATCCTGTCCACACGCCCGTAGAGAGCAAAAATCATCGCGTCTAAAATCGTCGTCTTTCCGCTGCCCGTATCTCCGAAGATCCCGAATATTCCGCCGCTGAGCAATTTTTCAAAATCGATTTCCGCCCTTTCGGAAAAACTGTTGATCCCGCAAAAACTCAAAAACTTAGGCTTCATCGGCATTCTCCGTCAATGATAAAAACAATTCGGTCAGATCGTCGGACGGCTCTTCCGAAAAAATCGACTTGTAATACGTCTTGAAAAGCTCCGATGCGGGCAGCTGCCGCAGCGACTGCACCTCCGCATTTTCGCCGCTCCCCTGCACTTTCGGAAGCAGCACCAGAATCCCTTCGTTCGCTTCTTTCAGCTCGCGCACCTGGCTCGTCAGAAGCGGCTCGCTTAAATACATCGTCAGCTCGATATAACAGCCCGGATATTTTTTCACGAGCGCAAGCGCGTCCGTCATGCCGTTCGCAGAAAGCCGCACCAACTGCTTTCCCGAACGAAGAGGTATTTTTTTGAGATCGCTGACCCCGTCTTTTCCCAAATCGAATACGGTCACGCTCTTTTCCGTCCCCGCTTCGTCAAAGGAATATTGCAAAAGCGAACCGCTGTATATGACATTATTTTTGAATTGCTGGCGCTTGTGCAGATGCCCCAGCGCCGTATAATCGGCCTTCGGAAGCACTCCGAGAGGAACGGCCCGCGCTCCGCCCAGATCGATCTGACGCTCGCCCTCGCTCACCGCGCCGCCCGCTATAAACAAATGCGACAAAAAGACAGAGGGAAGTCCCCTTTCGTTGCATTTTTGCCCCGCATCCATCCAACGGCGCATCTTATCGAGAAAACTCTCGTCCGGATTCTTGTCTTCCTTGAGTCTCGCCTCGTTCGGATACGGCAGCACATTGATAAAAACTTCCTCTCCCGCGGCGTTTCCGATCACGATATGATTCGGCCCCGCTTCCGTTGCAAACACTTTCCGCCCGCGATGCAGGACGGGAATCCTGCCCGCATTCCCGAAGATATAAATGCCGAGCTCTTCCGAAAGGGAAGTTGCCGCACTTAAACGGATATTGTCGTCATGGTTGCCGCTGATCAGTACGACGCACCGATCTTCTCCCGCGATCTTCTTGACGGCGCGGTAGAAAAGATCTTCTGCTTCCGCCGACGGCAAAAAGGTATCGAACACATCGCCCGCGACCAGAACAAGTTCAACTTTTTCGCGGTTGCAGATCTCCTCGATCTCGTTCAGCGCCGCTTCCTGTTCTTCCAGCCGTTCTCTTCCGGCTAACCGTTTTCCGATATGCCAATCGGACGTGTGCAATACCCTCATACTACTCCGCGCAGGAAAAAATCTGAAAAGAAAAATTTTGCCCGCTTTCGGACGCAAATAATCTTGATTTCCCGACAAATAATTTATATAATAGTATAGCGCATCTTACCAAATAAATCAAGCGTTGCGCGGAGTTTGCTCATGGGATTTTGCTCTTACTCAAAAGAGTTTTCTCTTTCCTCTTACACGGGAATCGAAAACCAGTTTATTCAGAAATATATGCCGATGGCGGACGGTGACGCCGTCAAGGTCTACATCTTCGGACTGTACCTTTGCCAGAACATTCAGCAGGAATATACCCTCGCCGAGGCCGCTTCCACGCTCAATTTTTCCGAAGAAAAAATCGTCGACCTGTTTAAGTTCTGGGAAGATTTCGATCTTTTGGAGATCGTTTCCTACCGCCCTTTCTCCGTGCGGTATTTCCCCGCCGACTACGCCAAAGGCAAACCCAAACGCATCCGCACGGAAAAATATTCGGAATTCAATAAGGCCGTTCAGTCGCTGATGCCGAAAAAGATGATCTCGCCCAACGAGTTTATGAAATACTTTGCCGTCATGGAAGAATACGCGATCAAACCGGAAGCAATGCTTTTGATCGTCCGCTACTGCGTCGATCTGAAAGGCGAAAGCATCCCGCAGAACTATATTCTGCAGGTTGCAAGAAATTTCGCCGCCGAAGGCGTCACGACGGTCGAACAGATCGAACACAAACTTTCCGATTATATGGTACAGAGCGGCGACATCGCCGCCGTCCTGCGCGCCATGGGCTCGAACCGAAAGGCGGAACCGGACGACTACAAACTGCTCAAAAAATGGACGGACGAACTCGGCTTCGAGCTGCCCGTCATCGAATACACCGCTTCCCTTTATAAAAAAAGCGGCCTTCCAAAACTGGACGAAGTCTTGCAGGAACTTTACGCAAACAAGAAATTCTCCAAAGAAGAGATCAAGGAATATCTTGCAAGAAAAACCGAAATCCGTTCGCTCACCCTCTCCATCGCCAAAGAACTGGGCGTTTACTGCCAGATCGTCGATACATATACGGACAACTTTGTCAGCAGATGGCTTGCGGCCGGTTACGACGATTCTTCCCTCATTCAGCTCGCCAAATATTGTTTCCGCCGCGAACGCAAATCTTTCGAAAAAATGGACGAGCTGATCGGTAAACTCGTTTCCCTCGGCGTCGTATCGGCGGACAGCATCGTGACCTATATGGAAAACGAAGCGCGCGAACAAGAATTTGCGGGACAAGTTCTCAAAACGGCGGGGATTTCCAGGCGGGTCAATAATTGGGACAGGGAATGCCTGCGCAACTGGCGCAGCTGGAATTTTTCGGACGAAATGATCCTGAAGGCGGCGGAAACCGCCGTCGGCAAAGCCAGCCCGATGCCCTACATCACTTCCGTTCTCTCTTCCTGGAAAAGCAAAAACATTTTCAACCCCGACCAGCTTACCAAAGAACAGCCGAAAGAAAATTACTACCAGAAACAGCTCCGCGAAGAACACGACGCAGAATTCCGCAAAAAGGTTCAGAATTATTATTTCAACCTGCGCGAACGCGCACAGGACATTGCGGAGCATTATCTGAAACGCGCGCGCGCCAACGCCGATTTCCGCAAAAACGAGGAGGAGATCAAGGCGACCGAGATCAAGCTTGCCAAAGCGGAAGCGCTCGGCGGAAACACCGCGGAAGCGGAAACTTCCCTTAAAGAACTCCGAAAGCGCCGCGAGGAACTGCTTCGTTCCATGCACCTTAGCGAAGACATGCTCGTCCCTCAATATCGCTGCAAAAAATGCAACGACACAGGCTTTGACAAAGACGGAAACATTTGCTCCTGCTACCGCGAATTTGTCGAAAACGCCTCCGACGAGAAAAAACTCGCCAATATCCTCGACGTTTATTCCAACGTTGAAATCTGACTTTTTCAGACAGGCCGCCCGCCGAAATTGTTTCGGCGGGCGGCCTTATCATAGCGCACGAACTTTCCGTCCACGTGCAAAATGCGTTCGGTTTTGCCGCGCCGCGTTATCTGACAGCATATTCTTCTTTGTAAAAAGAAAG
The DNA here is from genome assembly GCA_944368925.1 of uncultured Clostridia bacterium. Classification (GTDB taxonomy): domain Bacteria; phylum Bacillota; class Clostridia; order Christensenellales; family Borkfalkiaceae; genus Borkfalkia. The sequence continues at coordinate 22,608 of CALVXG010000012.1, forward strand.
CTGCCGCATCTGCGGCAGCTTTCTTTAACAAACTACGTTGTCATACAAAGATCGATAAAATCATTTGATCTTTTTCACGGAATACCCCGCTTCTTCGACGGCATGGATCAGCACGTCGTCCGGCTGTTCCGTCTCCACGACGGCGCATTTCTTTTTCAGATTGACCGTCGCCTTTGTCCCTTCCAGCGCGTTCAGAGCGCTTTCCACACGGGCGCTGCAATGACCGCAGCTCATTCCCTCGATCAGTAAAGTCTTTTCCATTGATTCCTCTCCTTTCTGAATATTCTTTTTATTTTTTGCTTTTATCGGTTTGAACCGCATCAGCCGCAACGCATTGAGCACGACAAAGACGGAGCTTAAACTCATGGCCGCAGCGCCGTACATCGGATCCAACACAACGCCCAACGCATACAAAGCACCCGCCGCAATCGGAATACAGAGCAAATTGTAAATAAACGCCCAAAATAAATTCTCGTGTATATTCCGAACCGTGGCGCGGCTGAGACCTACCGCGTTTTCCAGAGCGCGCAAATCGCCGCCGACCAATACGATGTCCGCCGAATCGATGGCAATATCCGTTCCGTTCCCCATCGCGACCCCGACGTCCGCCTCTTTTAACGCGGGCGAATCGTTGATGCCGTCGCCGACCATTGCCGTCATGCCCGAATGCTTCTTTTCCAATACGGCTTTCAGTTTGTCTTCGGGCAAGACTTCGCTGTAAACCTCCGAGATCCCGACTTCCGCGGCAATGGCATTCGCCGCGCCCTTGCTGTCACCCGTCAGCATGACCGTATTCATGCCCAGTTCGTTGAGACCTTCCACGGCCTCTTTGCTTCCGCTCTTCAACGTATCGGCCACAGCCACCAACGCGGCCGCCCTGTCGCCTCGGCATACATACAACACGGTCTTACCCTGTTTTGCGAATTCCGCATCGCGCCCGCCGAAATTTTTCGGATCAGCCCCACATTGGCGCACCAGTTTTTCGTTGCCGATCGAATAGGTAATTCCTTTATAATCTGCCAAAGCACCCATTCCGCTCTGATAGCGGAATTTTTCCACTTCGGCCGGCGTGACATTCTCCTGCGATGCCTTTTCCAAAATACTGCCCGCCAAAGGGTGATTCGAATTGCGCTCTATCCCCGCAATCACGCCGAGAAGTTCCCGCCCGTCAGATTGGTCCAGCGCGACAAAATCTGTAACGCGAGGTTTACCTTCCGTGAGCGTAGCCGTCTTATCCAGCAACACGTTTTTGATCTTTCCCGCTTTTTGCAGAGCTTCCGCATCTTTATACAAGATACCGAGCGATGCGCCGCGCCCCGTCGCCGCCATGACCGCCACGGGCGTGGCAAGGCCCAGCGCGCACGGACAGGATATGACCAGAATACTGATCGCCATGCTCAGCACTTCGAAAAAGCGCACCTCTACGGCCCCCGTTGCCCACAGGATCATCCATACGATGAAGTCAACGGCCGCGATCAGCAAAACTACCGGCACAAAGATCGCCGCAATCTTATCGACCGTACGCTCGATCGGAGCTTTGGAAGTGCCCGCCGTACGGACAAGACGGACGATCTTTGCAAGCATCGTCTCCTCGCCGATCTTCTCCGCCCGTACGCGGATCACGTTTCCCTTGTTGATGGTCGCGCTCGTGACATAGTCGCCTTCGCCCGCCTCAACAGGCAAACTCTCCCCGGTGATCGCCGATTTATCCAAAAAAGTCTCACCCGAAACGATCACGCCGTCGGCAGGAATACTGTCTCCTTGTCTAACAACGACGATATCCCCGATCCGCAATTCGCGAAGAGGTACCGTCCGCATTCCGTTTTCGTCTTCGACCGTCACCGTATCCGGTGCGAGCCGCAAAAGTTTTTCGATTTCGTCCCCCGTTTTGCTCTTGGAACGCGCTTCCAGCCATTTTCCGAGCGTGACCAACGTCAAAACCATCGCCGACGACTCGAAAAAGAGATAATTCATCGCAAATTGCATGGAATCTTCCCTGTACGGCAAAATAAACATGACGACAATACTGTACAGATACGAAACCGCACTTCCAAGGCTTACAAGCGTATCCATATTCGGAACTCTCTTGATCGCCGCTTTGATACCGCTGCGGAAAAACGCAAAATTAATGACAATGATCGGCGTCGTGAGAAGCAGCTCGATCAGCGCAAAGTTCGAGCCTTGTTTCCAAAAGAACGGGAGCGGCGCCCCGAGCATATGCCCCATCGTAAAATAAAGCAGCGGAACGAGAAAACAGAGCGAACTGAAAAAACGCACTTTCAAACGCTTTGCTTCTTCCGCCTGGTGCGCACTCGCACTCTGCTCGCGCACGGCTTTTTGCTCCTCTTTCTTCTCTTCCAACGAAGCCCCGTACCCGAGTCCGCGTACCGCATCCATGATCGCGTCGGCCGACACAACTTTTTCGTCATAGTCTACCGTCATGCTCTCGCCCATCAGGCTCACCTCGGCATTTTCGACCCCGTCCATCTTCCTTACCGTCTTCTGAATCCCCGCCGAACACGCCGCGCAAGTCATTCCCGTTACAGTAAATCGCTGTTCCATATAAACCTCTTCAAATCTCTACCTTGTAGGTTGCAATTATTATAATACCGATCGTCCGAAAATGTCAAGAGACGATAAAATATCTTCGGAAAAAATACCCCGCAATTTTTGGCGTATATTTCTCATTTGTCCGAAAAAACTAAACAAAAAAACTTTCCGCGAGCCAAAAAATTGAGTAAAGAAAAAGCGGCGGATTAAATCCGCCGCTCTGAACGCGAAAATATTACTTCTTTTCTTCGGTATTGACGACTTCTCTGCCATCGTAATAGCCGCATTTTTTGCAAACCGAATGGGGCTGTTTCAACTCATGGCAATGAGGGCACTCGACAAGCGTCGGCGCCGCAGCCTTGAAGTTTGCATATCTCGTATTCGTTCTCTGCTTCGATTGTTTAGACTTGGGTACCGCCATCTCTTTACACCTCTTTTCTATATTTTACGTTCAAATTTCCGCTTTGACTGTAAAATTATACCCTATTTCCGTTGCTTTGTCAACTCATTTTTCATTTCTTTTACAAGGAATGAAAAATTTCTCAGCCTTCCAGCAATTCTTTGGTCTCGCGGGCGATGACAAGCTCTTCGTTGGTAGGAATGACGAGCACTTTTACTTTGGAATCTGCGGCGGAGATATCGTGAATGGTTCCGTCGTTCTTCATCAGATTCTTCTCTTTGTCGATCTTGATCCCGAAATAATCCATGTTCGCGCAGATCGCTTCACGGACAGACACCGTGTTTTCGCCGATCCCCGCCGTAAACACGAGGCAATCCAACCCGTCCAACGCCGCAATGTACGATCCAATGTATTTTTTCACGTTATAGGAGAACACATCCAGGGCAAGTTTTGCGCGCTCGTTGCCTTCGTCCGCCGCTTTGATAAGATCGCGGAAATCGCTCGAAACGCCGCTGATGCCCGCTACCCCGCACTGCTTGTTCAGATAATTGATGCAATCGAGAAGCGTATAATTTTTCTTCGCCGCAAGATATTCCAAAACGGCAGGATCGATATCGCCCGAACGCGTTCCCATCGGTACGCCTGCAAGCGGCGTAAAGCCCATGCTCGTATCGATGCACTTTCCGCCCTTGACGGCGCTGATCGAAGAACCACCGCCCAGATGGCAGGTGATGATCTTCGTGTCTTCCGCCTTTTTGCCGAGATATTTGATCGCTTCCTGCGAAACGTATTTGTGGCTGGTTCCGTGGAATCCGTATCTGCGGATCTTAAAATCTTTGTAATCGTTGTAATCGATCGCATACATATACGCATACGGAGGCATCGTGGAATGGAATGCCGTATCGAAGACCAATCCCATCGGTTTGCCGGGCATCGCTTCCATGCACGCCTCGATCCCCAAAATGTTGGCGGGCATGTGCAAAGGCGCAAGCTCTGCATTCCTGCGGCAGATCTTCATGATATCGTCCGTCAAGAGCACCGATTTATTGAAATCTTCCGCGCTGTGGACAACACGGTGCCCGACCGCATCGATCTCGTCCATCGAACGGATCGCACCGTATTCGGGATTCACCAGAGCATCCAAAACCAGCTGAATCGCCACTTTATGATTCGGCATATCCTTTTCGATGACCGTCTCGCCCTTGGACGTTTTGTGCTTTAAGTTCGAGCCTCGGATACCGATCCTTTCGCAACCGCCTTTCGCGATGACCGTCTCCGTATCCATGTCGATCAGCTGATATTTAAGAGAAGAACTCCCTGCGTTGACAACCAAAATTTTCATATCCGTTTACCCCTCATTCTTATTACTGCAACTGCGTCTGCAACGCCGTGATGGCCACAGCGGCTACGATGTCTTCCGCTTTGCAGCCCCTGGACAAATCGTTGATCGGTTTCGCAAAGCCCTGGCAAAGCGGCCCTACCGCCATAAATCCGCCGAGACGCTCCGTCAGCTTATACCCGATGTTCCCTGCATCCAGATCGGGGAAAATGAGGACGTTCGCGTGTCCCGCCACCTTCGAACCGGGCGCTTTGGATTTTGCAACCGAAGGAACGATCGCCGCATCCAGCTGCAACTCGCCGTCGATCGCAAGATCGGGATTTTTCGCCTTCGCCAAAGCGAGTGCGGCCGTCACTTTATCGATGTCCGCATGCTTTGCGCTTCCCTTGGTCGAGAACGAAAGCATCGCCACGCGCGGCTCGAGCCCCGCGATCTGCTTTGCGGTCTTTGCAGAGATCAGCGCGATCTCCGCCAGCTGCTCACTCGTAGGGTTCTCGTTGAGTCCGCAATCCGAATAAATGTAAGCTCCGTCTTCGCAATAGGGATTTCCGCCCTCCGGCGCGATCATCAGAAAATAGCTGGAAACCAAGGGAACTCCCGGCGCCGCTTTGACGATCTGCAAACCAGGACGCAGCGTGTTGGCCGTGGAATGGCACGCACCCGAAACCAGGCCGTCCACATCCCCCGCTTTCAGCATAAGAACTCCGAAATATGTATTGTCATGAGAAAGCTTGTCCGCCTCTTCTTCCGTCATTCCCTTCGCCTTGCGGAGCGAATACAACAGCGCCGCATATTCGGCACGCTTTTCACTCGAAGCAGGATCTACGATATCCACCCCGCTCAGATCGACGTCGGGGTTCGCCTTTTTGATCTGTTCCGCGTTGCCGAGCAACGTGATTTTCGCAATGCCCTCTTTTACCGCTGCCGCAGCAGCTTTGACTACACGGCTGTCCTCTCCCTCGCAAAGCACAATGCGCTTGTTCAAAGCGGCAGCTTTCGCTTTGATCTTCGCCAGAAATGCGTTTTCCTTGCACCCTTCACCGGCACATACACAACCTGCCATAAAATCTTAACCTCTATCGCTTTATTTTTTGCCGCGTCCGGTGTATAATAAAAAAGCGGTGATCCGACGCTTCCTCGTTCCGACCGCCATTCACGCCGCACGGTATTTCCGTATTATTATATAATATTTATTTTAAAAAGTAAAGGTTTTAAGATGAAAATTTGCGGCATCATTTGCGAATACAATCCCTTTCATAACGGCCACGCCTACCTCATTGAACAGGCAAAAAAACAGTCGGGCTGCGATGCCGTCGTGTGTGTGATGAGCGGCTGTTTTACCCAACGGGGCGAACTTGCGTTTCTCGATAAATTTACGCGCGCAAAACACGCGGTGCTTGCGGGTGCTGATGCGGTGGTCGAACTTCCCGCCGTCTTTGCTTTGGCGCCCGCCGAAATTTTCGCGAAAGGCGCGGTCAAAATTCTGCATTCTTTCCCCGATTTTTCCGTCCTCGCGTTCGGCTGTGAAAATGCAGACAGAGCCGCCATCGAAAAAGCGGCCGAAAATACGGCTTCGGAATCCAACGCGTTCCGCGAAATTTTGCACCAGTATCTGAAACGCGGCGCCAGCTTCACAAAAGCACGATTCGAAGCATGGACGCAAACGGGCAGTACCCCGCCGTCACTCGTCGCCTCCCCGAACAACATTTTGGGCGTGGAATACAAAAAAGCGCTCATACTGGCAAACAGTCGCGCGGAAATTCTTCCGATCGCGCGCGTCGGCGCAGCTTATACCGATTCCAGGCTCCATAAAAATTTTTCTTCGGCAAGCGCCATCCGAGAAGCAGTCTGTTCCGGAAAATTACGCTCCGTGCGAAAAAATGTTCCGACCTATGTGTTCGACGATCTGAAGGACGCCGTAAAGCCGGATCTTTACAAAAAAATTGCCCTCTACTCCGTTCTCAGAACGGAGGCGGCGCAACTGAAAAATATTCTCGATTGCACGGAAGGCCTTGAAAACAGAATCAAGGCCTTTGCAAAGAGCACGCACGATTACGACGAGTTTATCGCGAAAGTGACGACCAAGCGCTATATTTCTTCCCGAATCCGCCGCATCCTCGCCGCATCCGTACTCGCGATCGGCGAAGATCTTGTGCGCAAAAGCCTGAAAAGTCCGCTTTATGTAAATCTCCTCGCTGTCAACAAGCAGCGTGCCGATGACCTGCTGCCCTCTTTGAAAGCGTCTGCTTTTCCCTGCATCGCGCGGCGAAGCGACCTCTCTGCATTGGGCAAAACCGCAGCGGAAGCTTTCCGCATCGACACGCTTGCCTCCGATCTTTTCAACCTCGTTTCAGGACGGCACTTTACCGAATCGCAGCTTCGCTGGGTCGACCCTTCCTCCCAAAATCAATAGCAATATCTTGTCGGTTACGCTTTTTTAAAAATGCGGAAAAGCGGGCGGCGCATTTGACTGCACCGCCCGCTTCCCTTTTCAAATTTTTTGTCATAATGCAAACCGCTTCCGCTTCAGATGTGCCGTACGGTTTTCCGAAAAATCTTTTCTGTCTGCACTTATATTTGCAACACCTTATACACCCGAATAGGCGGAAAAACCGCCGTCAACGGGAATAACGGTTCCCGTCACAAAACCGCTCGCCCCGTCGTCGGAAAGCCACAAGAGCGCACCGTTCAGATCGGAGATCTCGCCGAAGCGATGCATAGGCGTGGCTTTTAAAATCTTTTCCGTCCGCGCCGTCGGGTTGCCTTGCTGATCAAAGAGCAGAGCCCTGTTCTGATTGGTCACAAAAAACCCGGGAGCGATGGCGTTTACGCGAATGCCGCAAGGCGCAAAATGCACCGCGAGCCATTGCGTCAGATTGGATATACCCGCTTTCGCCGCACTATAAGCGGGTATCTTCGTCAAAGGACGGAAGGCGTTCATGCTCGAAACGTTAATGATGTTGCCGCCCGTTTTCACCATATCTTCCGCAAAAACCTGGGTCACCAGGAACGCCGTCATGATATTCAGATCGAACACGAACCGAATGCCGCTCTCTTCCAGACGGAAGAAATTTCTGACCGATTCTGCCTGCGCATCCATGACCTCGTTGTCGCACGTCGCACGCGGATTATTCCCGCCCGCGCCGTTGATCAGAAAATTGACTTTCCCGAAATGCTTTCCGATCTCTTCCTTCGCGGCCGCAATGCTCTGCTTGTCCAGACAGTCGCAGCGGATCGCCACAGCATTTTCGCCGATCTCATCGGCAATAGATTTTGCGGCATCGAAATTTATATCCAGCAACGCCACCCTCGCTCCGCACGCCGCCAATACGCGCGCAAATTCACCGCAGATCACGCCGCCCGCTCCCGTGATCGCCACAACTTTCTTGCTTAAATCTACTTTAAAAGGCAATTCCATGCTTACACTCTCCTCATTTTACAGCTTTTTCATAATATTCTGCCGCCTCAAATAAGCCGTTCAGATAGGCGGCCCCCAAAGCGCGGTCATATAAACCGTAACCCGGTTTTCCGTTTTCACCCCATATATTGCGCCCGTGATCCGGCCGAACATACCCGTCAAAACCGCTCCTTACAAGCGCCCGAACGATGGCAAAAATATTGAGATCGCCGTCCTCCGTACGATGCCCAGCTTCCGCAAAATCGTATTTTCCTTTATACCTGAGCTGACGAATATGCGCAAAAAATATTCTGTCCGCATACTTTTCCGCCATTTTCGGCAGATTATTTCCCCGGCCCGCCCCCAAAGATCCTGTACAGAACGTGACCCCGTTGTGACGGTTTTTTACAGCCGAAAACAGCCTGTCGAAAGATTCTTCACCCGTAATAATCCGCGGCAGGCCGAACATATCCCACGGCGGATCGTCCGGGTGGATCGCCATATTGATGCCCGTCTCGTCGCACGCCGGCATGATCCCGTTCAGAAAATACACGAGATTTTCAAACAGCTTTTCGTGCGTGACCGCCTTGTATTCGCGGATCAGTCCGTCCAACTGCGCGGGCGTGTAACTTTCGTCCCACCCCGGCAAATGCAGATCGGAAGGATCGAGCGCCGTCAGCTTTTCATGCTCGTAACTCAGACACGTGCTCCCGTCAGGATTTTTCGTCTTCAGATCAGTCCGCAGCCAGTCAAATACAGGCATAAAATTGTAACAAATACAGCGAACGCCAAACTTTCCGAGATTGCGTATGGTCTTTGCGTAATTTTCGATCAATTTGTCGCGGGTCGCTTTCCCGAGTTTTATATCTTCATGCACGGGCACGCTCTCAATCACTTCCATCTTAAGCCCGTTGGCATCGCACATGCTTTTCAGCGCCGCAATTCTCTCCGTCGGCCACACCTCCCCGACCGGCACGTCGTATACTGCCGTGACTACCCCGCTCATGTTGGGTATCTGCCGGATATATTGCAAAGGAATCGGATCCTTTTCCCCATACCAGCGAAAAGTCATTTTCATAACCTGTTTGTCTCCTCTTTAAACAAATCTTTATTGCCTGCTCTCCCGACACTTTTTTCGTTGAGCCGTCTTTTTAAAAATTTCTCCAAAAAAACTGCTATACGGCTTTGTCTCGGTTTTTCTTCGGAATCGGGAAACAATAAAAAAATTTACTGCAGATGGCAAGCCCGTTTTTTTCGCTACACTCTTTCTGCCACCTTTTTGCCGCAAAGATCACGGACGATCGCCTCCCAAAAGCCGAACGTTTGCGGCAAAAAACCTTATGCCACACTGTCCGTTTTCAAACTTTCAATTAACATTATATAAAATCTTTCAAAGAATTACAATGTTAAAAACTGTTCTGCCATGTTGCAAATCATGCTTTCATGCGTTATAGGCCGTAATCTCTCTTAAACCCTTTTGCCGACGGTTTACTCTCACTTAAAATCGCACCACCAAACTTACTCCGCAAAATGAGCCGCCCGCAAATTTGTTTGCGGGCGGCTCGTCTTTATCTTACATATAAAAGAAGCGCCGCAAAATGCAGCGCTTCTTTTAATCTTTCGTGTTTTTCAAAACGTCTTTGTAAATTTCAAGGTCTTTATCCAGGAACACGTCAAAAACGACGCGCATATCGTATTTTGTTTCGAGAAGCCAGTTCTTTACGGCTCCTACGGCAACAGCGGCCGCTTCATCGTTCGGAAAACTGAAGATCCCCGTAGAAATACAACAAAAAGCGATCGACTTAAGGTTCATCTCTTTCGCCAGATTCAGACAGGACAAATAACAATTCCGCAAAATGCGGCGATCGTTTTCAGTCACGCGCAGGCCGACCATAGGCCCGACCGTGTGAATGATATATTTGGACGGAAGATTGTACGCCAGCGTAATTTTTGCACAGCCTGCAGGTTCCGGCTCACCCTGCGCCCCCATGATCTTGGAACAGTCCAGGCGAACCTGTACCCCTGCGCGCGAATGAATCACGTTGTCAATGCATTTGTGATGCGGTATGAAACAACCAAGCAACGAATTATTAGCGGCATTCACGACGGCATCCACTTTCAGACGCGTTATATCTCCCTGCCAGAGCGCAATGTTGTCCTTGTACTCAAAGCCGTCCGCATCGACGACGCCGTTTTCTTCCGTTTCGGATCCGAACAGCCGATCCTGGATCTCCAGGAAACGTTCGGACACGGGATTGGGCAGTCTCTCGTTCAAATACCCCCAAATCAGATCGCGCTTGATTTTGTAAGGATAACTGAACGCCGCGATTTCGTTGCGCTCTTCCAAAAGCGTGCCGAGCATCTCGTCGCAAATGGCGCTCTTTTCCGATTCGCTCAAGATTTCTCTCTTGCGCGGCTTATAATCGAGATCGATGATGTCTTTGTACTCACGAAGCGTCAACATACAGAACCTCCCGACCGAGCCTATTTCGCCGCGTTAAAATTGATCAGGCACCCTTTGAGAATAATATTCTTTTCATCCTGCGTAAGAGCATCCATGTGAAGTACAATATCCTTTACGACCTTCCCGCTCAGAAGTTTCGCCGGAATTTCCTCCGCACCGTCCGCAATCAAACGATCGATATTTTCAATATAAATATAATCTCCGACTTTAAAATGCAGTTTATCGCACGTAAACGGCAGCATGCCCCAGTTGATCAGATTGCTGCGATACCGTTTTGTCGCGTATTCTTTCGCAATGTTCGCAATACCGCCCAGAACACGCTGGCAGGAAGCCGCCTGCTCGCGGGCAGATCCGTCGCCGGGTTTTACCGCCACGACCACACTGCCGTAAATCGTATCGTCGCGAATGCCGAGAAGTTCAACGTCCTTACGCACTTTTTCGGGCAGGCTGCCCGTTTCCCTGCGCACTTCCTCGTCCGCCTTCACCGCTTTCGCTCTCCCGACATAGGCGGGATCCTTTCTCGAAAGCGCAAATTCCGCAAGCTTCAGCGGATTGGAACGATAGGACGACGTCTCACCCGAAGGGATCAGCTCATCCGTCGTCGTAACGGGATCGTGAATGACGCTGACCGCTTTCATAAGAAGATCTTTGCCGAGCGGGATCATTTCGGGCCAGTCGGCTATATTCGGGCCGTAGACGAGCTCTTCGTCGCGGTGTGCTTTGCCCGCTCCGAAGTATACTCTGTTTTTATAAATCTGATCGTCAAAGAAATACTTCTTGACTTTCTTCGTATACGAAACTTCCGTGGCGGGCGTAAGTTTTCCGCCGTTCGCCGCGGTTGCTGCAATGGAGCGCGCATCCATGAGCGCCACGGCGGCAAGCTGTCCTGCCGCGGGTTTGCTCCCTTCACGGCTCTCGAAGTTGCGCGTCGTGTGACGGATGGACAACCCGTTGTTGGCGGGAACGTCTCCCGCACCGAAGCAGGGCCCGCAAAACGCCGTCTTCACGACCGCGCCCGCGTCCATCAGTCCGCCGACATACCCGTTTTCAACCAATGCCTTATAGACAGGCTGGCTGGAAGGATAAATGCTGAGCGAGAATTCGTCCGAACCCGTAGAATGCCCCTTCAAAATTTCGTACGCTTCCGCGATGTTTTCATACATACCGCCCGCGCATCCGGCAATGATGCCCTGGTTTACATACACACCGTCGTCGTGGATCTTATCCGTCAGCGTAAATTTATCGTCACCGCGAAGTTTCCTTCCCGCCGCTTCCACTTCTTCGAGTATTTCGCGCGGATGCTCCAAAACCTCACGGATCGTGAACGCGTTGCTCGGATGGAACGGCATCGCGATCATCGGTTCGATCGTGGAAAGATTGATCACGATTCCGCTGTCATAGTAAGCGGGCTCCAAAGGTTTTAATTCCTTGTAATCTCCCTCACGCCCGTGGATCTTATAATATTCGCGTGTCTTTTCATCCGTTTCCCAGATCGAAGAAAGGCAAGCCGTCTCCGTCGTCATCACGTCGATGCCGTTACGGTAATCCATGGAAAGATTCTTGATCCCCGGCCCGATAAATTCAAGCACTTTATTCTTGACAAAGCCGTTCTTGAACACCGCGCCGCAAAGAGCGATCGCGACGTCCTGCGGCCCTACGCCCTTTTTCAGATTCCCGCGCAGATACACGGCAACCGTTTCAGGCCTGCGGATATCATACGTCTTGTTCAGAATCTGCTTGACAAGTTCGGGCCCGCCTTCTCCTACGGCCAGCGTGCCGAGCGCACCGTAACGGGTATGCGAATCGCTCCCGAGAATCATTCTGCCTACTTTCGCTTCCATCTCACGCATGTACTGATGAATGACGGCGATATGAGGCGGCACAAAATTCGCCCCATATTTTTTCGCCGCGGAAAGTCCGAATACATGGTCGTCTTCATTGATCGTTCCGCCCACCGCGCAGAGCGAATTGTGGCAGTTCGTCAAAGTATAGGAAAGCGGAAACTCTTGAAGGCCGCTCGCCTTTGCAGTCTGTATGATCCCGACATATGTGATATCGTGCGAAGCAATGGCGTCGAATTTGATTTTCAGATTCTGTTCGTCGCCTGTATTGTGCTTTTTGAGAATACGATAGGTCATCGTACCCTTCTGCGCCACGGCTTTCTGCTCTCCCGTCATGAATGCCTGGCTCTCTTTCACCAGCAGGCCGTTCATATAATAACAACCGCTTCGTATCAATTTGATCATATTGTCTGGACTCCTTCGCAATTTGTGAAATATTATATCTATTATAATACGCGGCACGCTTTTTGTCAAATAATCCGCAAAAAAATAAGCCGCATGACCTTGCATTCTCCGTTTGTCGCCTTAGAAACAGTACTCTTGCCCACTTAGGTTGCTTGGCACACTTCCTTTCCGTTACAACATTTCCTTCCAAACATACACCCGCCGAAACTTTTCGGCGGGTGTGAAAAGATATATTTTATTATAAATTTGTCAGATACAGTACTTCGTCAACGGTCAGTTTCCGCACTTTACCGCGCTCAAGAGAGCCTAACCCCATATCCCCGATACGGATGCGCTTGAGAAACTCAATCTCTTTCCCGACACTCTCAAACATTCTGCGCACCTGTCTGTTTCTGCCCTCGTTGATCGTAACATGCAGCTTCGTATATTTTTTATCCGTTTCGATCACCTTGACTTTCGATTTGTGCGTAAGCTTCCCGTCCAGTTCCACCCCGGAACGAAGACGGTTCAGATCTTTGTCGCTGATCGACCCTTCAATCCGCACGAGATATGTTTTCGGAATTTCGTTCTTCGGATGCGTCAGACGAAACGCAAGATCGCCGTCATCCGTAAACAAAAGCAATCCTTCGGTATCGTAATCCAGTCTGCCGACGGGATATACGCGTCCCGCACCTTCCGGAAGAAGATCCATGACCGTTTTTCTGTCCTTATCGTCCCGTACCGTACAGACATACCCCTTGGGTTTGTTCATCATATAATAGGAATGCACGGCTTTGCGGGCGACCTGTCTGCCGTCCACAAGCACCTCGTCCTGCTCCGACACGTCATCTCCGAGCACGGCCCTCTTGCCGTTGAGCGTGACTTTACCCTCTTCGATCAATTTGTCGCATCCGCGCCTGCTCGCGACCCCGCACTCCGCCAAAAATTTGTTGATCCGCATACTTCCTGAAAAATTCCTCTTTTCGCAATTTCCTGCAGAATATCAAAATAATTTTTTTCTACGCTTTCTATACTAACGATTTTCTGCGAAAAAAGCAACTGATTTTTCAGATAAACATTCAAAACACCGATTTCCTGTCCCTCTTTGACAGGCAAAAATACTTTTTCGGGAAGCCAATACTCCGTTCGAATCTCCTTTTCCTCCCCTTCTCCAAGCGGATACTCAAAATCTTCAATGCACTTGCACGTACATTTTTTTCGGGGGACATCCGTATTGATCTGTACTGAATATTCAGATTTGTCAAACAATTTTCGTATCTTGTACCTTTCAAAACAGGCATCCAAAAGCTCCGCGCTTCGGTTATACATATCCGGGCTGTTCAAAACAACAGACACGATATGCATGCCGTTTCTTTCCGCAGACGTGACAAGGCATCGCCCCGCTTCTTTTGTATACCCTGTCTTTACACCGTCTGCGCCGTCGTAAAGAGCCAGCATTTTGTTCTTATTCTGAAGTTCCCTTTGATACCCGCACCCGCCGTCAGGGATCGTATAACGACGGCAGGAAACAATCTTTCGAAACGTCTCGTTTTTCAGTGCGTACGACGCAATCAAGGCCAGGTCGTGCGCCGTCGTGTAATGCTCCGCAGCAGGCAGCCCGTGCGGATTGACAAAATGACTGTCTTTCGCTCCGATCCGCTCCGCCATCGCGTTCATACACGCCGCAAACGCTTCGATACTCCCGCTGTGCAACAGCGCAAGAGACTCCGCACAATCGTTTCCCGAACGCAGCATCAGGCCGTACAAAAGATCCCGCCTCGTCATACTCTCTTCGGGAACCAAATAAATGCTCGAGCCTTCCACTCCCGTCGCTTCTTTCGGTATGCGCACCGTCTCATTTAGGTCATCGTTTTCAATCACAAGGATCGCCGTAAGGATCTTCGTCGTGCTCGCCATCGGCAAACGCATATTCTGATTATGAGCGAAAAGCAGACGTCCCGAATACACTTCCATCACCGCTTCTGCAGCCGACTGCGTTGCCGCCTCCGCTTCGCGGATCAAACGAACCGTACAAAGGAAAGAACACAGTCCCGCCAAAAGTCCAATGGAAAGGCATGCAAATTTTTTAATCATACTTTTTCTGAATACCCTGCAGCAAGTCAGATGCCTTATCGATCAGATTGTCGATCGGGTCGTCTCCCGCATGAATATAGCGGCACCCCTTCCCGTCGTCGATCAGAAACCCCGCAGGCTTCATCGTGACGACGGCGCCGCTCCCGCCAGCAAAAGGCGCGCTCTCGTCTTTTTTGATCACCTTTGTTTCCCCGAGATCGCTCCCGCCCGACAGATATCCGACCGTCACTTTCGATACGGGTATGATCTGGCAACCGCTCGAAGAGAAAATCGGCGTGCCGATAACCATATTCACGTCCGCGAGCCGATTCAGATTCTCCATCGATATACCGATCAGATTGTTTACCTTTTTATCAGATTTATCACTCATGTTCTTTCTTTTTCTCTATAATTTTTCCGAGCACGATTTTCCCTGCCGCCATCAGCAAAATAGCCAGATTGAAAAGCAGTACAAAATGTACGCTCGCTTTGGCGCTGCTTTGCCCGCACCTGACGACAATATCTCCATGATACGATTCGCAATTTTTCCCTTTTAAACAAAACGTACCGAACGCGTCAGACAAAACCCGTAAAAGTGCTGCAGCCGCAAAAACATACGCGCTGTCTTCAGATGACCCGATCTCCAAAACGTGCGAATAAGTCAGCAGCCGAAATCCGCGCGTGATCTCAAACTTTTGCCTTGTATTGATCATTTCCGAATAAGGAAGCAGAATCGCCTTCCTGTCCGTAAGGTGAAAAGCGATCCCTTCCTTGTACAACGTAGCATACCCGCCGTAAATTTTGATCGAATGCAGTACATAGAGGGAAAACCAACCTTTCCTGTCTTTTAAGTCGATAAAGAAATTTACGTTCAGAAAAATCGGAAACAATAAGATGACAGCTGATAGCAAGGCTGCGAGAATTGACACGTTTATCATGATCTTATATCAGACATAGTACTTCGCATAATTTAAAAATTCCAATTTATACCGATATCCTGCAGGGAATCCCAGTAAGAAGCTTTCAACGAATCTTCATTTGCAGTAAGCGGAACAACATCCGTCTCAACGCCGTTTTTATAGATAATTATTTCACCGACGCAGTCCCCTTTTTGCACGGGAGCACGCATAGAAGACAAATTCGTTTCGAAATTGATTGCGTCCTCGTCGCCTTTGGAACAGAATACGAACGCAGGTCTCTGCGGGATAACGGTAATCGTGCGCTTTTTCCCTCCCTTTACGTCGCATAAAACATCCTGCAACACGTTTTGTTCGAGCACGCACTTACTCGTATAATTCGCGAAAGCATAGTCGAACATTCCGGCCACGTCGTCAAATCGTGTCTTGCTGTCCGTCCCGCCGATCACGACCGAGACTATGCGCATTGCCCCTCGCTTGGCGGAAGCGGCGAGGCAGAAACCTGCCTCCGACGTATAACCGGTCTTTCCCGCATCGCACCCCTGGTAATTTCGTATCAGTTTATTTGTGTTGGCCATCTGCGTAATGCGCCCCTCCGCGTGGTGCATGTCGTCCATCCAGACGGTGCTGTACTGAAAATATTTTTCGTTTTTCAGTAGTTCCGACAACATTGCAGCAACGTCCTTTGCGCAGGAATATTGTCCCTCTTTGGGAAGCCCCGTGCAATTTGAAAAGGAAGTGTTTTCCATGCCGAGCTCACTTGCCCGCTCGTTCATTTTCTTCACAAACAGCTCTTCGCTTCCTGCCAAAGTTTCTGCCATCGCCACGCACGAGTCGTTTGCCGATGCGATGCAGATACTCTTGATCAATTCTCCGATCGGATAGTTTCCGTTCTCTTCCAAAAACACCTGCGATCCGCCCATTCCCGCGGCGCGCGCGCTGATCGTGATTTCATCGTCAAAATCGATCTTCCCGTCACGCTCCGCTTCAAAACAAAGAAGAAGCGTCATGATCTTGCACATACTCGCAATCGGAAGACGCTTGGCCGGATTGTAGGAATAGACTTCCGTACTACTGTTCCAGTCACAGGCATACGCCGCCTTACAATTTTTGACGATCTCCACACCTCCCGTTTCCGCCGAAACCCCGAAAGAAATTGCCGTAGCGGAAACAAAGAATACAAAAATAAAAAATAAGAGCATAACTTTTTTCATGGTAAACACCCCGTTTTGTTATACTCTTATTTTTCGTATTCCGTTGAAATTTATACGCCGAACTTACAGCGAAAAATTATTTTACATATTCACGAACAAACTCGCGCAAAAGCGCAGAAAATTTCACCTCGCGTTTTTTAGATTCTTCCAAAACGTCTTCGTGTTTTATCTGCCCCGCTGTCATTCCCGCCGCCATGTTCGTAATGCAGGAGATACCCGCTACCTTTAACCGCAAATACCTGGCAAAAACAGCCTCACAGACGGTACTCATGCCAACGGCATCCGCCCCCATAGAACGAAACGCGCGGATCTCGGCAGGCGTTTCAAACGAAGGACCGAGAACCTGCATATATACGCCCCTATGTGCGTTCACGCCCTTGCGCGAGGAAGCAGTTTCCAATGCCATACGCATTTCACGATCGTACACGCTGCTCATGTCTATAAATATCGGGTATTCGTCCGTCGCCTTTACGCCGATCAGAGGGTTTCTCCCCGTCAGATTTATATGGTCGGACAAAAACATCAGATCGCCTACCTCGTAAGCCGCATTGATACCGCCGGCAGCATTCGTCAGAACAACGGACGAAGCGCCCAGCTCTTTCACGACGCAGACAGGCAGCACCGTTTCGGCGATATCCCGCCCTTCATAGAGATGATACCTCCCTTGCACCAACACGACGGGAACTCCGCTCAGTTTCCCGAAAATCAGATTCCCCTCGTGTCCCGCAACCCCGCAAGGCGGCATTCCGATGCTCTGGTAAGAAACCGTTTGCGCATGTTCCAGATTTTTTGCTACGTGTCCCCACCCGCTGCCGAGGATAAAGCCGATGTGCGGCGTCTCGAATTTTATTGTCTCTTTTATATTGCGGACTATTTCGGCCGCCCTATCTTTCCCGTAATATTCTGCCATTATATTATCCTTTATAAAGTTTATCGTAAATTATGCTGTCCTGTTTTAACCCGTGTCTTGCCGCAATGAAATCGGCGATATTGTCAAAACCGCACAGCGTCCCTAAATTGACAGGCACCACTCTCTTTCCGCAAATCAGAAGCGGCACATATTCTCTGGAATGATCGGTAGACGGCGTTGTTGGGTCACAGCCGTGATCCGCCGTCAGAATCAGTACGTCATCGTCCGCAAGGTTTGCCAGAATTTCGGGAAGACTCCGATCGATCTGCATAAGCGCATCGGCATAGCCGCGCGCATTGTTCCTGTGCCCGTACAGCATATCCGTATCGACGAGATTCACAAAAATAAGACCGTCTCCCGCCGCCCTCGTCAATTCTGTTAAAACGGAAAGGCCCTCTGCATTATTGCCCGTATGATGACTCTTAGCAATGCCTCTTCCGTCAAAAATATCGCGGATCTTACCGACCGCCGTTACCGAGACACCCGCATCCGTAAGGCGATCCAGCAACGTCACTCCCGGGGGTGCCAACGCAAAGTCTTTCCGATCTTCCGTTCGGGTAAATTTGCCGCCGGCATGCACGAAAGGTCGCGCGATTACGCGCCCCACGGCGCGATCTCCCTGCATGACCTCTCTCGCTATTTCGCAGATCCGATACAATCGTTCCAACGGGATCACGGAAGTATCCGCCGCAATCTGTAAAACCGAATCCTGCGAAGTGTACAAAATCGGCATTTTTGTCTTTAAATGTTCTTCACCGAGCCGCTGAATGATCTCCGTACCCGATGCAACTTCATTGCCCATAAAGTGCACACCTGCCGCTTTTTCCAAATCTTCGACAATATCTTTCGGAAAAGCATTCGGGAACACCCTGAACGGATGCGCGAGCACCAATCCCGCAATTTCATAGTGGCCCGCCGTCGTATCTTTGGCAAACGTCTTTTCCTCCAGCCTGGCGTATGCCGCACGCGGATTTTGCACGGGTACGATCTTTTGACCGTTCTCAAACGTTTTTGCGACGCCGTCTATATTGTTCAGCCCCAATTCGGAAAAATTTTTCAGATGCAGGCCCGTGTCCCGCACAATATTTCCGTATGTATCCGAGCCTATATCTCCGAATTTGTCTGCATCGGGCATGGCGCCGATTCCAAAACTATCGATCACAACTAAAAAAGTTCTCATACTGTTCTCCGTCTTTATTATACCACGAACCTCCGATTTTGCAAGCCGATTTTCAGATTTTAATGCCGACACCAAAATCGTGTGTTTATTTTTCCGCCTGCTAACCGACGAAAACATCCCTCTTTTGAGCTAAGAAAACCGCTGTTCAAAAGATTTTGTTTTTTTGCAAAAAACAACTGCCATACCCTTTAGCATGGCAGTTAAATATTCAGTTCCCGAGCATGTTGTTTATACTGATACCGTAACCGCGCGTAGGATCGTTGAGGAATACGTGCGTAACCGCGCCGACCAGTTTACCGTTTTGTAAAATCGGACTGCCGCTCATTCCCTGCACGATTCCTCCCGAAATTTCCAAAAGCGCACGATCCGTGATTCTGATCACAAAGTTTTTGTTTTGGCGATTGGCATTGTCCACTTTTACGATCTGAATCGAATATTTCTTCGGAGAAATTCCGTCAACCGTAGTATATATGACAGCTTCGCCCGGTTGGGCATCCGTACTCACTTCTGCCGTATCCATTCCGGAAAAATCGTACTGCTTTTCAAAATTGCCGAATATGCCGCTGCCGCAATTTTTATCTGCCGTCGCGATGCCCTTATCGTTCAAAAACAAGCCTTTTAATTCTCCTGCCCTTCCACGTTCTCCCCGAATCACGTTGACAATGCTGCACCGATAAATTGCTCCCGCACTCAGTTTCATAGGCTCGCCTTTTTCGTCGGCCACGGCATGCCCCAAAGATCCGAAACGAAGAGTGTCTTTCTCGATATACGTCACCGTACCGATCCCCGAAACGCTGTCGCGTATCAGGACACCCAATTTATATTTTCCGCACACAATATCCATCGCCGGTTGAATGACCGTCTGTATGTCTTCTTTCTCGCGCCGTACCACGATTTCGGCACTCTCACCGCCCTTCACGGCCAGCGCGCCGTCAATATCCGATGCCGAACTGATCTGCATTCCGCCGTAAGAGACGATCATGTCTCCTACCGAAAGCTGTGCTTCCTTCGCAGGGCATGCCGTTCCGTCTTCCGTAAGTATCTCACACACGCCGACAATCTGCGCGCCTCCGAGCCCCATCGTGAACCCTGCCGACATTCCGCCGATATAGACTTCTTTTTTCTGTGCAAACGCCGCCGTTCCCGCACAGAAAAACGTAACGAAAATAATACACGCCGCTAAAAAGGCGATCGCTTTTTTAATAGAATTCCGCATGAATCCCTCCGAATACCGTATGCTCTTACTTTGCGTAAGAACATATTCCTTTATTCGGAGAAATTATTTCCATGACAGGATTTTTCCGACAAATTGCGCCTTTACTTTTCCACACAAATTAAAACCATCCGAAACAAATTTAAGACGCGCGGACAGTAAGATCAATTTTCATAGACAGACCTATAAAATAATCTATAAACACGCCAAACTGTAAACGTGCATCGATGGCAATATTTTACTGTCTTTCTATAATAATGTTAATTAGAAAACAACAGTCAAGTCACTTTTGTATTGGATCGGATATTTTGCGAGCCATGGCACATCTTTCCCAAAGATTCCTGTCTCAATGCT
The DNA here is from genome assembly GCA_944368925.1 of uncultured Clostridia bacterium. Taxonomy (GTDB): domain Bacteria; phylum Bacillota; class Clostridia; order Christensenellales; family Borkfalkiaceae; genus Borkfalkia. The sequence continues at coordinate 42,844 of CALVXG010000012.1, forward strand.
CTTTTTCAGTCAGCATTTTCGCACAAGAGCAAAACGTCTTCATCGTTCTGTCCTGAAGATTCAAATAAAAACATCTTCCCGTGTATTCCCCTTCCCAATACCGTACAAGATTGAAGCCGCTGTACGTCTCTACACAGCGGACAAGCAGTCTTTCAAAGGGCATTTCCTCTTTCGAAAATTTTTCTCCGAACAAAAATTCCGCCCATAAGCCGCTCTTTCTCTCTTCACGCGTATGCGCATCGATACTGACGCCGAACGCGGGCATCTGGAGCGCACCCCGCGTCATCTCCGCCCACGCCTGTTCCAGCATCGCAAATTCTTTCGTATCTTTCCCGAATTCGAACGGCTGTCCGTCCTTGTAAAGAACAATACCTTCCGCTTGCCCCATTGCGTTTAAAATTTCCGTCATGCACATGCCTCCTCTTTTTCCTTATTATAGCAGATCTGTTTTTAATCCGCAACAAAAAAATTTTAAAATTTGAAAAGATTTTTATATAAAACTCTTGACAAATTTAAAAAAGCGTATATAATATAGGCAATCAATGAAAAAGGAGGAAACCGCATGAAAAAGAATATGTACAGTCTGATGCTTGCGGAAGACGTGATACGAAAAATTGACCGTCTTGCGGAAGAGAAAGGCACGAACCGTTCCAATCTGGTAAATCAGATTTTAGCGGAATACGTTTCGCTGACAACGCCGGAAAAGCATGTGCAGAATATATTTGACATCATCGAAAATTATATCGGGAAGCAAAACGGATACTTATTGTATTCGCAGCCGAACGACATGACGATGAGTATAAAAAGTTCTCTAAAATACCACTATCGTCCGACGATCCGCTACGAGGTGGAAATGTATCGGACGCCTTCGCAGACGATCGGACAGCTCAAAATCATATTCCGTACGACTTCAGCGGAACTTCTTGTAGAACTGACGCGCTTCTTCAAGCTTTGGATGCAACTGGAAAACATTTATATCCGTAAATTTTTCTCGCAGGATGCCATCGAATACGGCATGGAGAACGGCAGATTCTTGAGAACTTTTGCCGTACCGAACGATTCCGATTACACGGAGGAACAGATCGGAAACGCGATCAGCCATTACATCGCGACATTCGATGAAATGCTGAAAAATTACTTATCCGGAACCTATCATTCCACGGAAGATATCGAAAAACGGTATCTACAATATCTGAACAGCGGAGTACAGCTTATATGACCGCAAGGAGGTGAACCAATATGAACGCACAGAAATTTACGAAAAAAACTTTGGAAGCGATCAATGCCGCACAGAGTATTGCCATTGAAAACCAGAACATGCAGATCATGCCTGAGCATCTGTTGTATGCGCTTGTCGACCAGGAAGGCGGACTGATTCCGCAGCTCCTCAAAAAGATGGGCAAAGATACGGACAACCTGCTCGCCCTGGTAGATTCTGCCATCGGCAAGATTCCTGCGGTCAGCGGGAGCGGCAGAGAGCCTGACAAAATTTATATTTCCCCTGTCACCGATAAAATTTTCAACGAGGCGGAACGCCTTGCCAATTCCATGCGGGACGAATACGTATCCGTCGAACACGTGATGCTGGCCATCTTCGATTATGCGACGGACGAAATCAAGAACATTTTCCGTTCCCTCGGCATTACCAAGGACGGATTTTTGACCGAACTCAAAAAAGTCAAGACCGACCGCGTCACCAGCGACGAACCCGAAAACACCTATGACGCACTTTCCAAGTATGGATTCGATCTGGTTCAGCGCGCCAAAGATCAGAAACTCGATCCTGTCATCGGGCGTGACAACGAGATCCGTAACGTGATCCGTATCCTTTCCCGTAAATCTAAAAACAACCCCGTTCTGATCGGTGAACCGGGCGTCGGCAAGACCGCCATTGCGGAAGGACTTGCACAGCGTATCGTACGCGGCGACGTTCCCGAAGGGCTCAAAAACAAGACGATTTTTGCGCTGGATATGGGTTCCCTTATTGCGGGCGCTAAATTCCGCGGTGAATTCGAAGAGCGTCTGAAAGCCGTACTCAACGAGATCAAGAAGAGCGATGGTAAAATTTTGCTTTTCATCGATGAGTTGCATACCATCGTGGGCGCAGGCAAATCGGACGGCGCCATGGACGCAGGCAACCTGCTTAAGCCTATGCTCGCGCGCGGCGAATTGCATTGCATCGGCGCGACGACTTTGGACGAATACAGAAAATACATCGAAAAAGATGCCGCGCTCGAACGCAGGTTCCAGCCCGTCATGGTCGACGAACCGACCGTGGAAGACACGATTTCTATCCTGCGCGGTCTGAAAGAGCGTTACGAAGTTTTCCACGGCGTGCAGATTCACGACCAGGCTCTGATCGCTGCCGCTACCCTTTCGCACCGCTATATTTCCGACCGTTTCCTGCCCGATAAGGCAATCGACCTCGTGGATGAGGCATGCGCGACGATCCGCACGGAAATTGATTCCATGCCGACCGAAATGGACGACATCGCCCGCAAGATCATGCAGCTGGAAATCGAAGAAATGGCTCTGAAAAAGGAAACCGATTCCCTTTCGAAAGAGCGTCTCAACGTGATTCAGAAAGAACTTGCGGATCTGCGCGATAAATTCAACGCCATGAAGGCGCAATGGAACAACGAAAAAGCGAGCATTCATGTCGTTTCCGACACGAAAGCCGAAATTGAAAAAGTAAACGGCGAGATCGAAGCAGCCCAGCGTATCGGCGATTACGAGCGTGCGGCAAAACTTAAATACAGCCGTCTGCCCGAATTGCAGAAAAAACTGGAAGCCGCACAAAAAGAAGGCGTCAACGCAAAGCATACTCTGCTCCGCGATACGGTAACGGAAGAAGAAATTGCCCGCGTCGTGTCGCGCTGGACGGGTATCCCTTTGGCAAAACTGATGGAAGGCGAACGCGAAAAGATCTTGCACCTCGACGATATCCTGCATAAGAGAGTGATTGGACAGGACGAAGCCGTCACGAAAGTGACCGAAGCGATCATCCGTTCCCGTGCGGGCATCGCGGATCCGAACAGGCCGATCGGCTCGTTCCTGTTCCTCGGCCCTACGGGCGTGGGCAAAACCGAACTTGCAAAAGCCTTGGCGGAAAGCCTCTTCGACGACGAACATAACCTCGTCCGTATCGATATGACCGAGTACATGGAGAAATTCTCCGTGTCCCGTCTGATCGGTGCGCCTCCGGGATATGTCGGCTACGATGAAGGCGGCCAGCTCACCGAAGCGGTACGCAGAAAACCTTACTCGGTCGTCTTGTTCGATGAAATCGAAAAAGCACATCCCGACGTATTCAATATACTCCTGCAGGTGCTCGACGACGGCCGCATTACCGATTCGCAGGGCAGAACCGTAGACTTCAAGAACACGATCATTATTCTGACGTCCAATCTCGGGTCTTCCTACCTTTTGGACGGCATCGACGAGAACGGCGAAATTTCGCAGGACGCCAAGGACAAGGTTTCGCAGTTGCTGAAACAGAGTTTCCGTCCGGAATTTTTGAACAGACTGGACGAAATCGTCTACTACAAACCTCTTACCAAAGAGAATATCACGAAAATCATCGACCTTCTTATCAAAGATCTTGCCGCGCGTATGGAAGATAAACAGCTTAAGCTGGAGATCACCCCTCTCGCGAAAGATCTGATCATCGAAAACGGCTACGATCCCGTGTACGGCGCACGTCCTTTGAAACGGTATCTGCAGAGCAAGGTGGAAACCCTCATCGCTAAAACGATGATCGCCAACGACCTGCAGCCCGGCAATACCATCGAAATCGGCGCTTGCAACGGTGACTTTACCGTTAAAATCAAATAACATGAAAAAACAGGAGCGTAAAATTTACGCCCCTGTTTTTTTACAGGCGAAAGGCCGCCGTCCGTTTTCTTCGGACGGCGGCCTTTTTTGTCAATTTTGCCAAAGACGGCAAAACACTTCGGAATTTAAAACAATCATTTCATATATTTTTTCAAGGCATTCAGCTTCTTCTGCGAGAAGGGCGGAAACGCAACGCGAAGTTTAAAGCGGGTGGAACGTTTAAGTACGCTGCGAAGATGGGTAAAATCCAAGAAGCCATATTTGCCGTGATAATTCCCCATTCCCGAATACCCCACGCCTCCGAACGGAAGGTTCGGATTGATAATGTGGCTGACCGTATCGTTGATCGCGGCGCCGCCCGAAGAGGTTCTCTTTAAAATGTCGGAAATCTCGCGCGCATCTTCGCTGAAAATATACAACGCGAGCGGTTTTTCCTGCCCGTTTATATAGGCGAGCACGTCGTCCGATTTTTCATAAGCAAAGATCGGAAGAATCGGCCCGAAGATCTCTTCCCGCATACATGCCGCCTTCGAAAGATCCGAAGGACAGACGAGTGTCGGGCCGATAAAACGCGCCGATCGGTCTGTTTCCCCTCCGAATACGATATACGGCTTGTCCTCACCGAGCATGCTTTCCAATCTGTTGAAATGCCGCTCGTTGACGATCCTTCCGTAATCGGGATTATTGCGAATATCTTCTCCGTAAAAGCGAACGATCGTCTCTTTTAACTGCTCCACGAAATTTTTGAATATTTTTTTCGGCACGAACACATAATCTGGCGCCACACACGTCTGTCCCGCATTCATAAATTTGCCCCACACAATGCGTTCGCAGGCCGTATCCAATTTTGCACTCTCGCCGATGATAACAGGGCTCTTTCCGCCCAATTCCAGCGTCACGGGCACAAGGTTTTCCGCCGCGGCGCGCATGACGATTTTGCCTACATTCGTGCTTCCCGTAAAAAATATTTTATCGAAACGGCTGTGCAGGAGCACGGTATTGTTCTCCACCCCGCCTTCCGCGCAGAAAACATATTCGGGAGGAAACGTCCCGGCAATCAGATTGCGGATCACTTCCGCGGTATGCGGCGTGAGTTCGGAAGGACTCAGCACGGCGCAGTTTCCTGCCGAAAGCGCGGCAACCAAAGGCTCTACCAAAAGCTGGAACGGATAATTGAAAGGCCCGATGATCAGCACACTCCCGTACGGCTGCTTTTCCACGCGGCTCTTCGACAAAAAGACAGTCATGGGCGACTTGATGCGATCGGGCTTCATCCATTTCGCAAGATGATTGAGCGTGTGCGTGATTTCCGAAAGCACAAAACCGATCTCGGAAGAATAACTCTCTTGCCTGCTCTTTCCCAAATCTTTCGACAGTGCCTCTTCCAACTGTGACTGATGCGCTAAAATCGCATTCTTCAATCGCAGTAGGTTTTCCTTTCTGTATGAAAGCGACAGCGTTTTACCGCCCGCAAAAAATTTCCTCTGTTCGGCCAGTATCTCCCGCACTCTCTCTTCGGTCAATAATTCCATTTTACGACACCTCCATTTTATTGTGATTCACTTCCGCCCTTATAATACGAAGGCATATGCAATCGTCAAACAAAACTATTCTCTCAAATCTCTCCCTTATTATATTCTATTTCATGGCATTTCGCAAGCAATCAAAAGCGGCTTTCTCCCTGCCTATCGGCCGAAAAATGAATTTTCGCATGAAAAAAACCGCGCTGAGCGGTTTTTTCAGAATTCAATGCCCTTCCGCGCCATGATTCCGCGATCGAAAGGGTGTTTTATCTTTCGCATTTCTGTTATATAATCTGCACGCTGACAAAGTTCTTCCGCAGGTTCCCTGCCTGTCATCACAACTTCCGCCTTTATACTGTCCAGGAAAGATAGCAACGGCTCCTTTCCGATAAAACCGTGATTGTAAGCGGAGATAATCTCGTCAAGCACGACAACATCCGCGCTCTCCTTCTCTGCCTGACGGATCCCGTCCAGCAACAGTTTCGAATAAGCCTCTTTCCCAGCTTCCGCCTCTTCCTTTGTCATGTTGGACACGCGCCCGTAATACTTCGGTTCAAACAAAACCGAAATATTTTCCAGCTTTTTAAGGACGTTCATCTCCGAAGAGACTCCGTTTTTAAAAAACTGGATAAATAAGACTTTTTTGCCGCTGCCCGCCGCACGCACGGCAAGGCCGACTGCGGCGGTCGTCTTGCCCTTTCCGTTTCCGCAATAAATGTGTATCAATTTATCCCCTCGTCAATGATTTTCTTCAAGAGTTCCGTATCCGTATTTTGCTGAAAAATGTCCGCGAGCAATTCATAGTTTTTTTCTTTGATACCCGCCGTGTCGTCGTCATACGAACAGCTTTTGCCCGTCAGCGCTTCAAGCATTCTCGGCACGATCCCGCGTGCGTCGAAAATTCCGTGCACATACGTCCCGTACACATTCCCCTGACACACGACGGGCGAATCGTTCCCCGAAACGCCCATATGGATCTCATACCCGACATAGGACATTCCGCTCAGCGAGGAAAAAATCCCCGTAAGGGTTCCGATCCTGCCCTGCACTTCCCGCAGACATTTTTCTTCGCCGAATACCGTGCGGATCGGCAACAAGCCCAATCCCGCCTCGCTTCCCTCGCACTCCATGCCCGTCGGGTCTTCCACGCTCTGCCCGAGAATCTGAAAGCCGCCGCATACGCCAAACACGGGAATTTTACGGTGCGCCGCAGCCACGATCTGTTCCGCAAGTCCGCTTTCTTTCAAAAAACGGAGATCACTGATCGTGCTCTTCGTTCCCGGAATGATCAGAAGATCCGGATTTCCGAATTCCTCCGGTTTTGCGATGTAGCGCACCGAACAGTTTTCCGCCCTTTCAAAGGGGGCAAAGTCCGTAAAATTGGATATCTTCGGCAATCGGATGACAGCAATATCCGTCCCCGCAGCCTCCTTGCGCGCGAGCCGCTCGGACAGGCTGTCCTCATCATCAATATCCAATTTTGCATACGGCATGACGCCGAGCACGGGTTTTTTGGAGATCTTTTCCAAAAGTTTTTTCCCTTCGTCGAAAAGCGTAAGGTCGCCGCGGAATTTGTTGACGATCAGTCCTTTGACCAACGCGCGCTGATTTTCTTCCAACAAGGACAGCGTACCGCACAACTGCGCAAAAATGCCGCCGCGGTCAATGTCGCCCACGAGCAGGACTGGCGCTTTCAGCCTTTCCGCCAAACCCATATTGACGATGTCGTTCTCGTTCAGATTCAGTTCGACGGGGCTCCCCGCTCCCTCGATCACGATCACGTCGTTTTCTGCCGCAAGGCTTTCATACGCCGATAAAATCGAAGGGATAAGTTTTTCTTTGTAGCGGAAATACTCCCGCGCAGCCATGTTGCCGATCGGCTTTCCCATGACGACGACCTGCGACCCCGTATCGGTGGTCGGCTTCAGCAAAACGGGATTCATGCGCACGTCGGGCAGTTTCTTCGCCGCCTCTGCCTGCACCGCCTGCGCCCTGCCCATCTCCGCACCGTCTGCCGTCACAAACGAGTTCAATGCCATATTCTGGGACTTGAAGGGCGCAACTTTGTACCCTTCCCGCACCAAATAGCGGCAGATCGCTGCCGCCGTAAGGCTCTTCCCCGCATTCGACATCGTTCCCTGTATCATCAAAGGTTTCGCTCTCATTTCATTACCTCGTTCAGCGCTTTGAGCAATATCCTGTTCTCCCGCCCCGTACGTACGGCAACCCTATAAAACTTTCGCCCCTTTTCTGCGGTCAAACCTACAAAATCGTCGCACACGCGGATAGCGATCCCCTTTGCCCGAAGGCGGACGGCAAGATCTTCCTCCCCTTCAAACAAAATAAAATTCGCCTGCGAAGGGAGTGGCGCATACCCGCATCTCTTCAACCCGTCCGAAAGATATTCCCGTTCCTTTCGGATCAGCTTGCGCAACGCTACAAGATATTCACCGTCGCGCGCGGCCGCTATGCCTGCCGCCTGCGCGAGCGCCGAAACGCTCCACGGCTGTACCAGTTCGGATATGGCAAGAAGTTTTTGCGGATCGCCCATCAGATAACCGAGCCGTACCCCCGCCTGCGCGTAACTTTTTGTAAAAGCCTGCAGGACAAAGACGTTTTCAAACGCGAGCAGTTCCCTTAGCGAAAAGGGTGGTTCGCTCACAAAATCATAAAAACACGCGTCCGCAAACACCGTTGCCCCCGCAGCCGCACACCGATCGATCAGCCCGAAAAGCTCCTCTTTCGCAAGTATCGCCCCGTCCGGGTTGTTCGGTATGCAGACAAAAACGGTATCGCTTTCCTGAAATTGAATTTTCTTCGCGTTTTCGATCCCGTAAACGTATTCGATCCTCCCCTTGTACGCAGAAAACGCGGAAGCATACTCCGTGAACGTGGGAGAAAGAATATATGCCTTATCTCCCGCATGATACGCGGCGTACGCATAGATCAGTTCCGCCGCACCGTTCCCGACAAGAATCCGATCGGACGGCACTCCTTCCTTTTCGGAAAGCGTACCGCGAAGCTCCCTGCAATACGGATCCGGATAGCGACCCGCCCTTTTCAGCGCGCCGACGATCGCCCGCCGCACTTTGCCGCTCATGCCGAGCGGACTTACGTTGATCGAAAAATCATATCTTGCGCACAGATCTCCGCCGTGCGCATCCCGTAAAAAGCGCATATACCTTCCCCTTAAACGATAAAAAGAAATATTGCGGCAATCAAAGAAAATACAACCAGCGCCAAAAACGCGGTCATATACATAAGCCTGTTCGCCCGAACAATGTCAAACGGACAAATTTCCTGCAACGCCTCGCCGATAAACGGTTTCTTGTGCAGCACCCCGTGGTAAATGGCGTCGCCCGCGAGCCGCAAGCCGAGCGCACCCGCGCATACAGATTCCGTTTGTGCCGAATTGGGAGACGCGTGTTTTCTCCGATCCCTGCGATATATTCTGACGGCATTGCGCGGCCTGTAACGCAGCAGAAAACTGGCCGCGATCATGAAAAGCGCGCTCAGCCTGGACGGAATGAAATTAAAGACATCGTCCGTTCTCGCCGCGACCTTTCCGAAATACAGGTAATCGTTTTCTTTGTACCCGACCATCGAATCCATCGTGTTCACCGCTTTGTATAAAAATCCGCCTACGGCGCCGCCCAAAAACAGATAGAAAAGCGGCGCGATCACCCCGTCGGACGTGTTTTCCGCAACCGTCTCCACAGCGGCGCACGCAATGCCGTCCGCATCCAGTACGCTCGTATCCCGTCCGACGATCATCGAAACCGCCTTGCGGGCCCCTTCCGTATCCTTCTCTTTCAGTTTTTTATAAACTTTGCAGCTTTCTTTTTTCAGACTGTGCGCAGCCAAAATCTGCCAGCAAAATACGGACGAAAGCGCGAGATATGCGTACGGGCTCAGCCAATAGCACAAGTACAAAAGCCCGAACGGCACACCTGCCGATACGATACATACAACAAGGACAAGGAACGTCCCGCCGCACACTTCGCCGCCCGCCGTCTTCGGAAAAATCTTGCGAAGCACCTTTTCCGATTTTGCGATCAGCCAACCGATCGCACAGATGGGGTGCGGCAAAAAACGCGGGTCGCCGATGAGAAGATCGATGACAAACCCGATCAAAATCGAATAAAACGTAAACCGAAACAATTCTACCATAGAAACCGCTCCACCGTCAGGCTGCCATTCTCCCATACAGTCTCGATGCCCTGCCCGTTGGAAAGATGGTAATCGTAAAAATCTTTTTTCGCACGGTCGAATGCAGACAAGATCGCCATGATCGTCCCGCCGTGCACCACCAAAGCCGCCGCACTCCCGTCTTTGACCGACTGCATAAATTCCGCAAACGCCGCGGCGCAGCGCTCTTTAAATTTCTGCGGATCCTCGCCCTGCGGGAAGGCGTTTTTTCCGTTCGAATCGATCCATGCCTGGTACGCTGGGTCGTCGGAAAGCTCAAGATAATTTTTACCCTCAAACGTGCCGAAATCGCACTCGCGGAAATCTTCCACAATCCGGTACTCTTGTCCGGAATACAAAATCTGTGCCGTCTGCATGCACCGAAGCATCGGCGAAACCGCGACCACGTCAACACGCGGTGCCGTCTTTCCTTTCAGCTGCGCGATACCTTGTTCGCTGAGCGGCTCGTCCGTTTTGCCTATATACCGTTTCTTTTCGTTTCCGGCCGTAAGGCCGTGCCGTATGAAATACACCCTATTCATTTTATTCTCTGTCCTATTCCCGCAAAGACACGGATCACCCGATCCGCCCGCTTTGCTATGGCGCACAGCGTTCTGCCCACGTCGTCACGATAGTCACGTTCGCTCTTTTCCATCGGAACGATCCCCATCCCCACTTCGTCGCAGCAAAGTATGCAATCGTGCGAAAATCTGTTTTCCAACTCCCGCAAAACAGCTTCGCCGCCGCGCTCGCGGATCAGCTTTTCCAGATGCACGATCGCCTTGTTTTCCCCGAACGCGCAGGCAATTTCCTCGTCCGTCACATTCAATTCTCTGCGGATATATTCCGTTTTACCCTGCGCTCTCCCGCCGATCACAAGCACGATCATAAAAGATTTCCTCCAAGCACCGCCGCAAACAACATGACAAGTTCCACGATCTGCACCATCCAGCCTGCAAGATCTCCCGAAATGCCGCCAAACACCTTGAACATGACCGCTACGCAGCAAAGGTATGCGGCGAGTCCGCAGACACAGACGATCGCGCCCAACACGGGGAAAAACAACACGGAAAACACGACGGCGCCTGCAACCCAAAGAAGCGATACGGCCGTCACAGCCGCCCGCGCACCCGCTTCCTTGAACGCGGAGACGAGTCCCTCTTTCGCCGAAGGAAAATTTGCCACCGAAAACGCGCTGAGCCCTCTTGCAAACGTGAACGCGGAAGAAAAGATGAGATACGCTTGCAAAGTACAGCTCGCAGCACAACCGAAGTAGAAGACAAAATATACGGCGCACCAGATCACCGCGAACGCACCCGTATGCGAATCTTTTAAAATTTCCAGTTTCTTTTCGCGCGGCTGATGCGACGAGATCGCATCCGTCGTGTCGCAGAACCCGTCCATGTGGATCCCGCCCGTAATCAGAAGAGGTATCCCCGTGAGAGCCGCCCCGATCAAAAATACAGGCAGTCCCAAATAATTCAAAAGATAAAATACACCGTAACATACGGCGCCGATCACCGTCCCGATCAAAGGGAAAAAACACAGCGCATACCGCATGTTCCGTTCGTTCCACTCCGCCTGCGGCACAGGTATCCTGGAATACATCGATACGGCTATCAGAAAGCTGTTCCAGACGCTCTTCATACCAATTCCCCTTTGTGCACGACGGGAATCCCGTACACACTCTCCACGACAAGCTCCGCCATTCGGCAAAGCTCACAGTTCAGCCTGCCCAATATATCGATGTAGCGCTCTGTCTCCGCATCGTATTCTGCTCCGTCCGAAAAGACTTCGTTCGTAACGATCACCACACTGTTTTTTTCGGCAAGAGCTTTTACCTCGCCGAGAATAACCCCTGCAGGATCCTCGTCGCGATCGCAAAACATGGCGTTCGCCAGACGATTGGAAAGGCATTCGAGCAAAATCACTCCGCCGCTCGGTTCCGTGTCCAGATACGAAGGGCATTCCACCGTGACGAAACCGCGTCCCGCACGCTGCCGTCTGTGCTTTTCCACGCGCCTTTCACCTTCCTTGTCCCATACCCGCATGGTCGCGTAATAGTAAAGGCCGCCCTTACGGCTCTCCGCTAAACGGATCGCACATTTCTCCGCAAGCTCCGATTTTCCGCTGCCGCTCCCGCCGCTGAACACGCAGATCATAAAGGCTTATACTCCTCGATCCCCGTATCCGAAAAACAGAGCATTTCATGAAACACAGCGTACGCCATATCGAGAAGAGGCATCAGAGCCACCGCGCCCGTTCCTTCCCCCAAGGCCATGCCTGCCTGGATCGGCGCCGTCATGCCGAGCGCGGAAAAGACATAGCGGGCGGCGGGTTCCCCCGACATATGGCTCGCGATCATATAATTTTTACTCTCCGGACACAGCAACGCGGCACACAGCGCCGCAACGGACGAAATCACCCCGTCGATCAAGACAGGCACGCCCGCTTCCGCTCCGCCTATGAATACACCGCACATACCCGCGATATCCAATCCGCCGACCTTGGACAAAACGTCCGCAACGTCCGCGCGGTTCGGTTTCAGCCGTGCGATGGACTCCTTGATCACGCGTACTTTTTTTATAAGGCCGCTGTCAGAAAGTCCCGCACCTTTCCCCGTCAATTTTTCTGCGGGGATTTCCAATAGAACGCTCGCGACGGCACTGGTCGTCGTAGTATTGCCGATTCCCATTTCACCCGTAGCAAACAGATCGTACCCCTTGTCCGCATATTCGCGGACAAGCGACCTCCCCGTATCGATCGCGCGAAGGCATTGTTCGCGCGTCATCGCCTCTGTCTTGTAAAAATTACCCGTTCCGCGCATGACGTGACAGTCCCGCACGTTCGGTACGGCTTTTTGCATCCCTATGTCGATGGGAAGCACGTCTGCGCGGGCAACTTTCGCCATCTTGCAGACCGTGGCATCCCCTTTGGACATATTCTCCGCAACAACGGCCGTCACCTCGCTGCCTGTCTGCGTCACGCCTTCCTCGACGACACCGTTGTCCGCACAAAAGACGAGCACACAGCGCTTTTGAAGATCCCGTTTGCCCGGCATTCCTTCTATGCGGCTGACAATATCCTCGAATACACCCATCCCGTGCAGAGGCTTTGCCAGCAAATCCCAACGCCGCAGCGCCTTTTCGTATTTTTCTGTATCATATTGCATCGGGTTGTACGACATGCCTTTCACTCCTTTTCAGCCGCGCTGAACAATCGAATATAAAATCGCGTTGCAGATCGCCGCGGCTACGTTCGAGCCGCCCTTTCTTCCTTTCGCCACGATGCAAGGGATTCCGCTCGCCAGGAGTTCTTCTTTGCTCTCGCATACGTGCACGAAACCGACGGGTACACCGATCACGGCAATCGGATGCGCTTTCCCCGCACGGACGCATTCGAGCAGGGACAAAATTGCAGTCGGCGCATTTCCGATCGCAAATACGCAAGGCTCCTGCAATGCCGCCGCCCGCTCCATCGAAACCGCCGCCCGCGTGATGCCACGCCTTTTCGCTTCGGCCGCCACGTCTTCGTCGGACATAAAACAGCGGATGCCAATCCCGAGCCGCTCTGCGGTCGCTTTGCTGATCCCCGCCTTCGCCATCATCGTGTCCGTCACGATGGTACAACCTTCCGAAAAAGCCTTTTTCAAAAGGGCTACCACGTTCTCCGAAAAGACAAGATTGTCCGCATAGTCAAAATCGGCCGTCGTATGGATCACCCTTTTTACGATCTCTTCCGTTCCCGCAGCCAATTTCTTGCCGCCCAATTCGCGGCCGATTATTTCAAAACTCTTCTGCTCGATCTCCATCGGTTTCATATTCTTTCACTCTTCCTTTTCAGACATTCTCTGTAAAAATGCTCCGCCGCCTTCAGATTCCCGTAAAAATGTATGTGCGGAAATCCAGCAGCCATCCTTTCGTTTGCAAAAATACAATCGTACTCGCTCTCCCGCCGCCGCGCAGTAAAGTCCCCGCCGTTTTGCGTACAGTCGTAATAATGAAACTCGTGCACCCGCAATTTGTCGCCCTTTTTCGCGATCAGACAATCGCGCTTGGCTTCAAGTTCCACATACCCGAACCGCATGAGCCTGCCTTTATTTTCGCACACGCCGCCCAGTACGCCCGCCATCTCCTTGCCGTCCAAAAGACGGTTCAGATACATAAATCCGCCGCATTCCGCAAAGAAGGGAATTCCTCTTTCCGCGGCCTCGCGAATGCTCGCTTTCATGCTCTCGTTCTTCGACAGAGCTTCGGCATACAATTCCGGATACCCGCCGCCCAGATAAATGCAATCTGTCTTCGGAACGCACGCATCGCGAAGGGGCGAAAAATAATCGATCTGTGCCCCCATCTTCCGCAGAAGATCGAGATTCTCTTTATAATAAAAGCAGAACGCCTCGTCTTTGGCGACCGCAATGCGGATCTCCTCCAACTTCGGTACGGGTAAATCTTCGTAAATGAGCGGTTTTGCGCCCGACGACAGCGCGAGCAAACCGTTCAGGTCGATCGTCTCTTCCGCCTGCTCGGCCAGATGCTGCGTCATCTCGCGAAGACCGCAAACCTCTTCGGCCGTCACCAACCCTAAATGCCTGCTCTTTAAAATATACTTTTCCGGTAAGGGCGGAAAATATCCGTACAGTTTTGCGCGCGGGTCTTTCCACGCGGCGCGGATCCCTTCATACGTCTTTTTTGTGACGCGGTTAAGAATAAACCCGCAGATGCCGCTATTCTCTTTGAAATTTAAAAATCCCTGCATGACGGCAAGCGCGGAGAGCGCGCTCCCGCGCGCATCGACCACGAGCACGGACGGAATTTCCAAACGTTTCGCAACATCGAATGCACTGCAATCGGACGTGAACCCTATCCCGTCATAATATCCCATTGCACCTTCCGCAAGGTTGATTTCTCCCGCATTCTCCGCCATGACGTACGGCAGCCATTGCCCGCAAAAATACGGATCGAGATTGGAAGAAGCTGCCTGTATGACCGAAGAATGAAACATGGGATCTATGTAATCGGGCCCGCACTTGAACGCCGCCGCGTTCATACCCCGATTTTTCAGCGCCTGCAGGATCGAACAGAAAATCGTCGTCTTGCCGCACCCGCTGTTTGTCCCGCTGATCATCAGCCTTGGTATGTTCTTTTCCATTTCAAATCTCCGAAACGTCCGAAATCAGCGGAATCGAATTCTCCTTCGCAAAACGAAGCAGTTCCTCGCATTTTTGGTTGCACTCCCCGAATATATTGCAGGCCTGCAACAGTTTTCCCGCACGCCGTATCTGCTTTTGTGCGCGTTCGATATCCTCGTCCTTAACCGCCGAAAAGGCAGGGACGGAGACGATCGTCTCCGCAAGATCGGCGGCCACCTGGAAGTCCACGTCGTTCTCGCTCAGAATTCCTGTACTGAACGCGATCCCTTTTCTTTGCAGAGCCCTGTAGATCGGTATCCCTGTTCCGCCGCCCGCAAGGACAAACACGCGGCTCTCCCCCGCAGGCTTTTCCATCTCGACGCTGCCGAATAAAAGATTATAGGATCCGCTTCGCAATCCGTAGAGCTTTCGTATTTCATCACCGCGGAAAATTTCCTCGGGCGTTCCCGTCTTGTAAATCTTATCCCCGTCCACACAGACGATCTTATCGGAAATTTTTGCCGCAAGATCGATTTCGTGCAGGGACAATATGACAGACATTTTCCGCTCCGAGGCGAGCCTTCGCAAAATTCCCAAAAGTTCGATCTTATAGCGTATGTCCAAAAACGACGTAGGTTCGTCCAGCACCATGACCTGCGGCTGCTGGCAGATCGCCCGCGCCAGAAGAATGCGCTGTTTCTGTCCGTCCGAAACGGAAGAAAACTGCTTTTCCGCCAATCCTTCCCCTCCGACCATGCGAAGACTTTCGTCGACGATCCGCTTGTCTTCTTCTTTTAACTTTCCGAAAAAGTTCGTATAGGGATAGCGCCCCGCTTCCACGATCTCGCGGCAAGTCATGCGATCCGTTTTAAGGCGTTCCGTAAGCACGACGGAAAACTGCGTAGCAAAATCCTTGTGCGAAAGAAGACGGGAATCTTTTCCGTCCAGATACACCGCCCCGCCCAGCGGCTCGAGATGCCTTGTTATGCTCTTGAGTATGGTGGACTTCCCCGCTCCGTTCCGGCCGATGAGCGTAACGACTTCTCCCGCACGCACTTCAAGGTCGATCCCGCCGATCAGAATTTTTTTGTTGTACCCGACACTCAGTTTCTGCGCCGACAAATTCTGCATCACAGTTCCCTCCGCCGCCGCGACAACAGCATCGCGATCACGACCGGCGCCCCGAAAATCGCCGTCACCGTCCCGATCGCAAGCTCCGTCGGGGCGAAAGCCGTGCGCGCGATCAGATCGCAGATCATACAAAATACTGCCCCCATCAGAAAAGTTCCGGGTAAAATTACGGCTGGTCTGGACGTTGAAAACATCATCTTCGTAAGGTGCGGCACGGCGATCCCCACAAAACTTACAGGCCCCGCATAGGCGACCACACATGCAGACATCACGCTGGAGAGCAAAATGATCAGAACGCGGAACAGTTTTACGTTCATACCCATGCTCTGTGCATACCCTTCGCCCATGCGGAATGCCGCGATCGGCTTTACCAAAAGCATCGTCCCCGCAAATGATACGAGCACAAATCCCGCGATCACCGCCACGTCGTCCCAATCTTTTCCTGAAAAACTGCCCATCGACCAATAGGTCAGATTGACGATCTCTTCATCCTTGGCAAACGTTATGATCAGATCGGTTATCGCGGAACAGATATACCCGATCATGATCCCGATGATCAGCAGGATCGCCATGTTTTTCGTCTTGCCCGCACACAACAACACAAACCCCATCGCCAGCAAAGACCCGATAAACGACGCCACAACCATGCTCACGCCGCTCAGTCCGCCCAAAAGATTTGTCGCGATCACGACGCAAAAAGCAAGCACCATCTTTGCACCCGAAGAGATCCCCAAAACGAACGGACTCGCGATCGGGTTGCGGAAATACGTCTGGATCAGATATCCCGAAACGCCGAGCGCGCCGCCCAAAAGGGCGGCGGCTGCCATCCGGGGCATGCGTATGCTCCAGACGATCGTATATTGGGCTTGTCCGCGAAAAACATCCGTAAATAAAATTTTGAAGACATCCCCCACCGAAATGTTCGCGCTTCCGATCCATATATTGGCGACGACCGCCGCAAAAAGCAGCAGGACAAGCACCGCATAACAGATCTCCCAGCGAAGAATGCCGGAATCCCTCTTTTCCATTAAACCAACCTGTTTACATAATCGAGCGTGTCGGATACGTCATCGCTGTACAGCATGTTATAGATATCCATGACCATTTCGCCCATTTTGTCCATCTTTTGATAAAAATCGTTGGACGTTCTCCATACGTTGCGGTCTTTGTACGCCTTGAAATCTTTGAACCAATCTCCCAGGCGCGCATCGATCAACCCCTGCAGCGTCTCGTTTTCGACCCCCGAAGCTCCGCTCGTCCAGTTGTACAGAACATAATCAGCCTGCGCACACGTCGAGACAAACGTCTCCAAATCCATCTTCGTGTTTCCCGATTTCCCCGCGCCGATCTCGCTCACCTGCTTTCCGCCCGCAAGATTGACCAACTCCGTCACGTAGTCCGCCGCATTGCGTACATAATACGTCTCTTTGGAAGAGGTCGCATAGAATACCAAAACGCTCTTTCTTTCCGAATCGGGAAGATCACTGATTTTCTCCAGCGTCTCGTTCAGAATGTCTACCTGCCCGTTAAAAACAGCGTCCGATTCCTCCCGCATGCCGAAGATCTCGCCGTAAATTTTGATCCATTCCGTACGCGCGAGCGGATGCCCTTCCGAAGAAGACTGATCGCGCATGATCCGAAGCCCGCATTGCTCACCGAGCATTTCCTCGACTTCCGGCTCATAATCGATCATCGTCGAGAATACCGCAAACGTCACTTTCTTCTCTGCGTTGATCGTCAGAATCATCTCATAGTCGGGCGCATTGTATTTTCCCACTTCCTGCACCTGGCCGCTCTCGATCGCGTCTTTGATCTCTTCGATGCGCCACGTCGTATCCGAAGTCGTCATCGGCACCCTGTTCAGCGCTCCCATCGCGTTGATCAGCGACATCGTGCTCGCCGAAGACACCAAAATGTTCTGCCTGTCCGACCACGTCATCAGATTCGTCTTTTCGGGCAAACCAGTCACGCTCGAAACGCCCTCCGGCAGCAAAAACCAGGCCGAATTGAGCTGCTTGTTCTTGTCGTATATTTCAATTCTCGAATAACTGCGATCCTGCCCGTCGGTGAAATGTTCGATCGAGAACAGCTCCGCATACGTGTTTTGTTCCTTTCCTTCGCTCGTCAGCGCGCTGTATTGCACGCTTTGCGTCGCACCCTCATCCTTTCCTTCCTGCGAGCACGCCGCCGCAAACAACAGACACCCCGCAAGAATTGCCATACCCAACAGCATTGCCAAACTTCTTTTCGCCTTCATCTTAACCTCTTCTTTCTTTTTTCCGATAAGTAAACCGAGAAGAAGATGGCAACAAAAAACGCCCGCAAATTATTGCGGACGCACTCTCTCCCATGGTAAAAGATTTGCCGGCCGCATTCTCCATTTGCCCAAGAATGTTTCTCCGAACGATCTTCAAGCAGGTCTCCTGACTTACGGTCCTTTTACGGATTCGGCTTGCCTTCTCAAACACAGGGTTCAATGGCACCTCGCCTCTTTTAACCGCTCACAGTAATGGCTGTTGCACCGGATTTTCACCGGTTTCCCTTTTCACCTGCCCTTCGGCAGACACTTGAATCGTACAATCTACTTATCACTTCAAGTGTAATGCATATACGCTCCGTTGTCAAGAACTTTTTTCTTTTTTCCTCCCTGCTCAGGCAACTCAACAATATATTGCTATCCGATAGCAAATTTTTTCGGTTTACCCGATTCAACTCTCCCCCAGTCTTCGCCCGAAAGCAAAGTGCGCCGAAATATCGGCGCACCTTCGTCAATTATTCTTTTTCCTTACCAAAGACAAATACGGTTTAATAAGTCCCGCACGAATCAGGACATCGTCCGATTTATACGGGAAATGAAAGTCCGTATAAATACAGCCCACTTCGGGTAATCCGTTCTTTTCGGCCAAAATTCCCAACAGCTCCTTGGCCTGCTTCAAAGAGCGGCGCGACGTGATTTTTACGCGCAAAGGCGTTTCGCGATGCGACTTCTTGTCCGAAACATCTTCAAACCGATAATTGCTGTTCTCAAATTCTTTGGGATCGAGCGCCAAAAAGACGGACAGCTTTTTCCCCGTGATCACGAATTTGGCGATTTTCTCTCCGTTCGCACGGAAATTTTCGCCGCTTCGGCACATGCGCGATTTTACGCCGCCATAACCGAGCAGCGCATTCTTTACCTCCGTGTATGCGTCCTGTATCGGCGCTTCCTGGATCAGCCTCGAACGAAACGACCGCCGATAACGCGTCACAAGTTCGTACCCCTCCGGTGCCGCGCTCTTTTCTTCCCCGGACGTCTCCGAAGTTATGTCCGACAGCGCAACCTCTTCCGCAACATCTTCCCGTATGACTTCCTCGGTTTCCTTTTCGCTTTCCTGCGCTTGCTTTTCCTCCTCCTGATCCGAAAGGTCGTAACAGATTTCGTTTAAAGCCTCGGCCATCTTTTCCCGAAGCTGCGCCTTCGCACAAGGATATGTCTCTGTCTTGACACAATGTACGCACCAGGTCATCGACCCGCAAAGGTCGCGTCCCGCCTTCTCGCTCGCCAACCATTTTTCTATGTCGATCTTTTCCTGCAGGCTTGCAAATTCTGTATCCGAAATTGCCGACAAGTCCTTCTGCCTTTCCATATGTACTACCCCCGAACGAAGTTATCAAACTGCCCCTCTCATGTTTCTATTATACTACTAATAGCACATAAAATCAAGATATTCTCAAAAATACTTACTTTTTCTGCTCTCGGAGCGCCTCGATCCTTTTTCGGATTCCCAGCATTCGTGCATCGGTCGCCGCAATCGTCTCCGCACAGCTTTTCAGCTCCGCCGCAATTTCCGGCGTGTCCGCACCGTCTTGCTTATACTTCATCTGATGCTCCAGACTGGCCCAAAAATCCATCGCGACCGTCCGCAGCTGAATCTCCACGCGCGTCAATCTTTTCCCTTCCGAAAAAAATACGGGTACCTCCACAATCATATGATAGCTCCTGTACCCGTTCAGCTTCGGCTTCCGAATATAATCTTTGACTTGTACGACCGTGATGTCATCCTGCTTGGCAAGCATTTCCGCCACCGAATAAATATCGTCGATAAACGAACAAATTACCCGTATCCCCGCAACGTCGTTCAAATTATCCGCTATTGCATCCACCGTAGGCTCGATTCCCAGCCTGCGCAACTTCCCAGCTATACTGATCGGCGTCTTGATCCTGGAGGAGATACTCTCGATCGGATTCCTGCTCGTGCGATACGTCAATTCTTCGTTCAACACCTCAAACTTCGTACGCACTTCCCTCACCGCACAATCATATTGCACCATCAGCGCCTGAAATGCGTCGAAACGCTCCATCACGTCCCCGCTTCCCCCAAAAAAATCACGAAATAATTTTTCTCTTTCCTGCGTATCGCTCATCCGCGCTCTCCTCAAATAAAAAATTCCGGCGTTTTACGCGCCCTGCAGTTCTCTTCCAGCCACGCTTTTACCTTTGCGATATTTGCGTCCCGAAAGCTCCGCGCCCCGACAGGACAAAACTTGACGCAAGCCGCACACCCTATGCACTTTCCGCCGTCATGACTGCCCGCATCCAGGTTACAAACGGGACACACCTCTATACATTTTCCGCATTGTATACACGCATCCGCATTTTCGATCGGGGCCGTCCGCTGCTGTAAGATGGAAGGCGCATATTCCTTATACGGCCTGTTTCCCCGAATCTGCTTGGCAACAGGCTTTGCGGCCATCACCTTTTCATACGCGGCCAATGCAAACGTGCCGGCCGCCAACAAATCATCCACGTCCGGCCGCCCCGCTCCGACCTTGTCAGAATAAGAATGCTGCCCGATAAACGCGCCCGCCGCACAAACCGTAAAACCGCGTTCGGTCAACGTATCATACAATTCCAAAAGCGCATCGTCATAATCTCTGTTCCCGTAAACCGCAACGGCTGCCGCCTTTGCACCGTTTCCGCTGACAGTTGACAGAAAAGATTTCACAACAAGCGGTATCCGCCCTCCGTAAACGGGAACACCGATCACCAAAACATCCTCTTGTGTAAAAGAATACTCGTGCATTCTTTTGGCGAGAAATGTCAGATCTGCGATACGCACTTCGCACAGCATCTTTTCAAAAAATGTCTTCCCGATCGCACTCACGATTTTCTTCGTCGTATGCGTCGGACTAAAATACATTAGCGTAAGTTTCATAAATCCTACCTGTAATTTTCTGCTCTTTATTTTATCATGAAAGAGCTCCCTTGTAAAGATAAAAACGGGCTCATAGCCCGTTTTTTTCGAAAGCAAATTATGCCGATACATGTCTGACATAATACTATACAAATAATCAAAAATCTTTGTTTTTATAAATATTTAAGGCAGCCAAGAGAGACGGAATGACCGACAAAAATCCAAGAGATAGCGGTAAAAAGGCAAGAGCCCAAACAACTGTCCTTCCCATGAGTTCGATCGATATTGCAAACAATACGCTCATCAGCACTACCCCGGCGAACATGATCAGATAGGCCGCCTGCGCATGCTCCGATCCCTTTTTCAGCACAATCGGCAGCATGGCATTGTTGACGAGAAAGCTCATTCCGCCGAACGAAGCGAGCGCTGCCACAGCCTTTAAATCAAGATAGCCGAATATCCCTGCCACCGCAACCCCACACCCAAGCAGAGGAACTCCCACACTGTATGCAAGTGCATAACGATACAGGACCAACCTTCTTCGCGATATTCCCGATGCCAACGCAAAAGAGTCCCAATGATTCTTTTCGTCTATCGTCAATGCGGACAGCGGCAATGATACACTTAAAAAAACAATTCCACCCAGAATATATACGTTCTTCGTCCATACGCTGAATACGATCAGCCCCAAAAAAGCGGCAAGATAATACAGAAATTGGTTGGATATGTTTTTTATGTCTTTCAAAATCAACCCGAACACACTATCTCCTCTAATAATCTTTCTTTGCGCAGATTTTTACCGTTATCGCCATTGACGCACACATTGCGGCTATACCGGCTAAAAGCACGCCTGCCGCCAACCAAACCGTCATTCCGATACTCATTATTTTTTCATGCAGAAGCGTGCCGAGCATCACACAGGCAAATACCGCGATCACCACGAGCAACAACAAGACAATTCTTGACTTGTCTGCTCCGTATTTGTGCTCCAAAGGCAACAGAAGAGATGTCATGATGAGCTCTACTCCGTCAAACAGCAAAAAAATGATGACGTTTTCCGCGCGCACCCCGCTCGGCAAAATAAAAATCAAAACCAAAGACAAGATCCACAGCGGAATCAAACAAAGTACGGCAAAAAGATAGCGGCTTCGCACCAGCTGTCCGCGCGTGACTCCTGCCGCCAACACAAATTTATCCCAGTTGTCTTTTTCATCCATGACATAGGCGCTCGTCGGAACGGAAATTGCCAGCACTACGGATACGGACGTAAACATAACTATGTTTTCCGACAAAATAGCCACGACATAGAAAACCAACATGAAAAAGGCATAGTATGCGATCGTCGGAAGAATGTTTTTAAAATTTTTCAAAAGCAGTCCCTTCATATTCTCTCGCCTCTTATAAAGTACAACATTATATCTTCGATCCCAGCCTTTTCCGTCACGAAAGAACGAGGCACCAAGTCCAATTTTACCAACGCGCTGACACCGAATTCACCCCGATGAAATCCCACCACCGACTTCGGATCCAGTTCCCTCAAACGTTCTTCCGTGCATTTCAAAACGCCGTATTTCTCCGTGAGCATGTCTTTCTCTTCTTCAAATATAATTCTTCCGTCATGAATAAATAATATATAATCGCATAGTTTCTCCAAATCGGACAGGATGTGCGATGAAATCAAGATAGAATGTGCCTCATCTTGCATAAAATCATATAAAAGGTCTATGATCTCGTCCCTGGCAACAGGATCCAGCCCGGCTGTCGGCTCGTCCAGGATCAGAAGTTCCGCTTTGTGCGAAAGCGCGACCGCCAACGAAACCTTTTGCCGCATCCCTCGCGAAAAGTCTTTGATCTTTTTATCCAAAGGCAGGCAAAATCTGTCCGCGCATTGAAAATATTTTTCACTGTCCCAATTTGTAAAAATATACTTCATGATCCCGTCAAGATCTTTCAGATTCAGATTCTCAGGCAGACACGTTTCTCCCAGCACGGTTCCGATCCGGTTTTTTTCCTCCCGTCCGATCTCCCGCATCCTTTTCCCGAAAACTTCGATTTCTCCCGCGTCAGCGTTCACAAGTCCGAGTATCGACTTGATTGTCGTACTTTTCCCCGCCCCGTTTTCACCGATAAAACCCACCACGCAACCGCGCGGCACCCGAAAACTGACATCTTCCAGCGAAAAACCTTTAAAATTTTTCCGTAAACCTTTTACTCGCATACAATCCTGCATTCCTTTATTCTCCTTTCAGTATCATTAAAAATACTTCTTTTAATTCTTCGTCCGACAATCCGCCGCTCCGCCCCAACTCTATCGCTTCTTCCAACTTGTTCTCTGCCTGCCTTAAATATTCTTCCCTCAATACCTCTTTGTTTTTCGCAGCAACAAAGCTCCCTTTTCCCTGTACGGAATATATGAATCCGTCCCGCTCCAAATCGTCAAACGCCCTTTTGGTCGTGATCACACTGATCCGAAGTTCCTTTGCTAACGCACGGATCGACGGCAACGATTCCCCGTCTTTGCACTCGCCTCTCAAAATTGCTCCTTTAATCTGCGTATATATCTGTTCATAGATAGGTTTATCGCTCGCATTACTGATGATTATATTCATCTCGCCTCTCCAACTCTTAACTGTATATATTAAGTATATACACTATATACAATTTGTCAAGTGTTTACCCAAAAAATTTTAATTTAGATATAAAAAAGGCGGTTAATCTGATGATTAGCCGCCTTTTTCGATCTTATTTCTCCGCATCAGAAATACTGACGGCGAGACTTCAACCAAAATAAAACGGCACAAACAATGCACCAAAATAAGTACAAAGCTTGTGCCATCTTAAAACTAACACTGAATTATAAATTTGAATTACCGATAGGCCTTTTCTGGAATCACATTAATTTTCAGACAGTTTTCTGATATAAAACATACGCGATGCGATTGAATTGGAATTCACGTGCCTGTCTGTTTCGTCGGCAAATAAGTCTCCTAATGCAAGCCCCACATTGCACAGATACGACCCCGTGGCCTGAAAGGAAAGCGTTTGCTCTACATTACATTGCGGTCGCATAGTCACTTCATACAGACTCTCCTCATCCAGCCCGCTCAAAAGGTACGGTTCGCCATGACGGCACACTTTGTTTTCGAGTTCGACAATAACGGCAATCGCTTCATTCTCTCCCAACACCATCCAGACCGATCTGTCGGAATCGAAACAGCTCTCCACCTTCCGATACCTGCCGAATTGCAACAGGCGGCGGTGCTGCTTGTAATATTCTGTCTGGCGACGCATCGTTTCCATATCCGATGCAGTGCACTTCATAAAATCGATCTCAAACCCCAAAAGACCGCAGCTCGCCACATTGAAACGATTTTCGATGGATGTACTGTCTCCCGTCTGATGATTAGGACAAATGGAAACGTGCGCCGACATGACCGATTGAGGATACCCGAACAGCGTCCCTTCCTGTATGGCTATCCGGTCGCGCGCGTCCGTATTATCGCTCGTCCATACCTGCGGCATAAAACACAACAGTCCGAGATCCATGCGGCCTCCGCCGCTCGCGCAGGACTCAAACAAAACATGCGGATATCGATCCGTCAGATTACGAATTACCTCATACAGACCCAATATGTATTCGTGAAAATAGGCACCCATCTCACCGCACACGGTAAAAACATCGGTCATCAGACGATTAAAATCCCACTTGATAAAGTCAGCTTTGCATTCTTCCATGACATGTGAAAGAGAATCTACCAAATACTGCCTTACTTCCGGATTCGTAAGGTCAAGCATCATTTCCCCTCGTTGGATATACGGCTCCCGACCGGGGATCTCCATCGCATATTCAGGATGCGCACGGTACAGATCGCTGTTTTTACTGATCATTTCCGGCTCTACCCAAAACCCGAACTTCAGTCCTTTGCCGCGTAAATTATCCGCAAGCCCCGCCAACCCGCCTTTCAATTTTTTGCAATTCGGATACCAGTCCCCCATGGACGAATTTTCATCATACCTCTGTCCGAACCATCCGTCATCAAGCACAAATAATTCCGCCCCGATCTGCGCCGCTCCGTCTGCAAGGCAGAGAATTTTCTCCTCCGTCATATCGAAATACGTGGCTTCCCAGTTATTGAACACGACAGGTCTTTCCCTCTCCGCCCATTCGCCGCGCACTATATGCCGCTTTACAAATGCATGCATCCGTGTTTCCAATTCCTCATCACTTTCTGCCACACACATGACTGCTTCCGGTGTTGTGAACGCCTGACACGGCATAAGTTTTTTCCGAAACATAAAATCGTTGATGCCTGTCAGTATGCGCACACTGTTGT
>CALVXG010000013.1 GCA_944368925.1 uncultured Clostridia bacterium
ATCGTTACATCTCCCAGCGTTACCGTAACGGAAGGCTTCTTCTCTTCGCCGCTCCATACGACGGTATCGTATTCGAGCGAAACGACCGCCGCCGCTGCGGAAGGCACTGCCGTAAACGTCGTTTCCGCGGCAACGCCGTCTGCAAAGGTATACGTATCCCCCGCCTCATACATTTTGCCGTCGGGTGCGCGCCATGCGCCGAATGTCTGACCGGCGGGCATTTTAGGTGCTTCGGGCAATGTGAGGGTGGTTGCGCCCTCGGCAATCTTTTGGGTGGTCGTTTCTTCCCCTACCGTATAGTGGATCGGCACGCCGTTTTTGACGGCGGAAAGAGAAACATCGTATAGCCCCACCGCCTTTTCTTCGCTGTTGTGAAACCTGGAATTGAAATACAACTTCCCGTGTGTAAAGTATGTAGATGTCATTTCAGGAATGGAATACTTCATCTCATGCTCGTTTCCGGAAAAGGTCACAACAGTTTGTTTATCGCCGACTTCGATTTTCATGGTGAAAGAGCCGTCTGCATCCACGCCCTTTCCCGTCTCGGAGCCGCTGATGTAATTGCCTGTCCCCGCCGTTGTGCCGACAACTTTTGTTGCTATGCGACACCTCGCCCAGGGATTACTTTCCGTACCGGAAATATCGATATCGAGCGTCGTTTTTCCTTCGACCAACATATTTTGCTGTTCAGTCGTCAAATCTTTGCAGATAAAAAAGCCAAGCCAATGGTCGCCCGTAGGCATTGAATTGAATTTGATCTTCAGTTCGATCGGTTGTGAAATATCATATCCTTCCCTGTTGAATATTACATCGATTGTGTCTGCGCTGACGGATTTTTTCGTTTCCTTGAAGCGTGCCCAATCACCGTCCTGCAAGAATTGCAAGTTCTTTTGCGTAGCGATCTCCCAACCGAAAACACTGTCCTTTACGCCGAGCGCCCCTTCTTCCGCAGCAAAAGCCGCCCGCGGAACAACCGCGCCCAAAAGCAGCAAACACGCCATACACAGAACCGACAGCAAAAGCGCAAATCTTTTTACCGTCCTTTTTTGCCATACGTTGCTCATCTTTCATTCCCTCCTTGAGAATTTTTATTTAATCCGGCGTTTTTTCGGTCTTTACGCTGATTTGACCGTCTTTCGCCGTAAAAATGACTGTGCCGTAATCTTCGTTTGTATAAATTTTCGTGCCGATCGCCTCGTAACGGGCTTTTGTATCTGCGCCGAAATTCCTGTTCAGCCCCTGAACGACCGTATATTCCGGTTTGACTTCGTTCAGCAATGCCTGCGAGGAATACGGACCGCTCGTTCCGTGGTGGGGCGCTACCATGATCTGGCATTTACCGACATTGCCGAGCAGCACGGCGTCCAATGAATTCAATGCATCGCCGCCGTAATAGACGGAAACATTCTTACTTTGAAATTTTACGCCGAAACTGTACGAATTATAATCGATAATGCTTTTGCCGCTGCTGTCCGTTCCGGTGACCATCGAAGGATCATTATCATATACTGCTTGCCGATAATAAATCGTGAACGCACTCGTTTCGCATATATCAACTTTCGTAATTTCTTGCTCGGGTACTGTAAGCACGGGTTTTGTTCCGTCTGTATTCGTTTTTTCCTGCACAAGTTCCGCCAGTTCATTAAAATATTTTTCTGCATTCGGCTCGTTGGTCATCGAATAATCGGCACAAGGCTTATAATAGTATTCACCGATATCGAAACGCTCGATCAAATAAGGCATACCGCCCGCATGATCGCTGTGTGCATGGGTCAGAATAAGATAATCTATCTTTGAATACCCTTTCTTTCGTAAAAATTGTGTGATTCCTTCCTGCGTTTCCTTGACATCCCATCCCGCATCGATCACGATCAATTTGCCGCTGTCCTCTATGATGCAGCACGAGGCCGAATCCATGACCTGGGGAACGGCGCTCCCGTTGAAGAGCGTTACGATCGTTTCTTCCGACGCGGTTACGGTCTGCTCCGGCTCTTCCGGCTTCGGTTCCGGCTTTTGCGGCGTTTCCGCCGGCCCGCACGCGGCAAAGCAAAAGAGTGCCGCGGCCAATGCAATGATGAAAAATAATTTTTTCATTTCCTCTCACATCCTTTTTTATTTTTATATAAAATTACACCAGCAACGCATACGACCACGCCGAGCGCGGCAATCAACGCCGTTCCGCCGACAGACGAACCGCAGCCTTGCGCCGGTTCCGTACCAGTATTTCCGCCCGATGGAGCGCCTTCTCCCGTAAACCCGATACCGTCGACATAGAGAAATTTGTTAAAAGACTCCGCGGTTGCGTTGTTGTACCATATCTTGATTTGCTCTACCTCTTTGCTCCCGGCAAAGCCGCTCAAATCAACGGAAAAATAATTCCACTGTTCTTCCTGCAAAGTCATCGTCGCCGTATTGATGCGCTCCCCGTAAAAAATTACGGTAAGCGTATGCGTGCCGCCTTCGGGAAGCCCGGTAGGAACATTGACCGCAAGATTGAACGTTATATACTCTTTGATATCGAGCGGCTCTTCGAATTTCTTCAAAATCCCTTTTTCCGCATAGCCGCCGTTTTCAAAGGAAGAAGAATTGAAACGGAACGAAAGGCAGCGTTCGCCGAAAGCAGCCTGATCGGGCGCGATGCGCACCTGATCGGTCACTTCTACCTTCGTTGTGTTTTCGGCCGCCTCCCATGTTACTTCGCCGTCCTCGAAGTCGTCGAGAACGAACGTATTTTGGTACTGCCCCTCCGTAACGCTTAGTTCGTTTTGCAAAGAAGCGGTTGCTGCCGCCGCAATATCAAAATCCGGGATCAGCTCCTCCCACGACGCAGGTATTTTACCATCCACCTTGACGAAACCTTCCTGCAACAACGGTTCAGTATACTCTAAAGATTTTTCCGTATCGATATACTTGAACACATCGTAAATAACTTTCTTTTCCAACGGATCCGACTGCACCGAATCCTGCCGGCAAGTCCAAAGCCCGAGGCTCAAAGTGGGAACGAGTTCGTTGACCGCATCGACATGCCTGTGCAGAATATAACCCTGTATCGTAGGCTGCGCCGCAATCAGGTAATACGAGTACGCATAGGCGAAAGCCTGCAATTTTTGTCCCTTTTCGGCTGTATACGCGCCGTATTCGGAAGGGAAGAGCGATTTATCCGCTTCGGAATAGCTGTTCAGCCCCTGTTCCGTCAAATACAAAGGCCGCACTTCTCCGTTGTAACGGTTCGCGGAAAGATCCAAATAACGACACAAAACGTCGATATTTTTATAGGTGATCTGCTGCGTATCAAAATCGGAACTGCAAAGGTCAGCGTACTCATCCGCCCAAAACCGTGGATCGCGCAGATCGGAGGGGTACGGATGATACGCAACACCCCAACCGAAATCGCCCTCTGCCCGCGCCGTTTCAAGAACTTTATCGAAGATATCTTTGCCTTTATAGATCTTGTTTTCGTACTGGGCGGGAAGCTCCGCACCGTACGAATTCCATGCATGCGTCAAAGACATCAGCACGTTCGTATTCGCGTTGTATTTTTTGAACGCCGTATAGGTCGCGCGCAGCGTGCGAACATATTGATCCACATAATCGCCGATATCGTTCGGCCCCATGTTGTTCCATACT
Organism: uncultured Clostridia bacterium; assembly: GCA_944368925.1. Lineage (GTDB taxonomy): Bacteria > Bacillota > Clostridia > Christensenellales > Borkfalkiaceae > Borkfalkia. The sequence goes on from CALVXG010000013.1 coordinate 3,628, forward strand.
CCGCCCATGTCCACTTCGTTCCCGACCACGATGTTGGAAAGGAAACCGTAATTTCCCTCCGTCGTATAGCGCTCCGCCAAAAATTCGCACGCAGCTTCCCAGTATAGCATACCCCGCTCATTTGTAAGATTCGGAGCAAGAACGGTGGCATTCTGTTGTGCCGTAATATTTTCGGATGTTTCCGCTTTCGGATGAATCATCGAAGAAGCGCTGGCTGCCCTTGTTCCGCCGGGAATAATGAGAATGACCGTTACTTCCATTCCGTTATCCGAAAGCTCTTTCAACTGGGCGTCAAACGCTTCCACGCGGTCTTTGCGGAAATAATACGTTTTTCCGTTGGAGGTAAATTCGATTGCCCCCGAAACGGACGGCTTGTTTTCGTATACAAACTCGCTGATCGTGCAGTTGATGGCGGCATGATTGACGCCGAGCTTGAATGCGTCGTCCGCATTTTGCACCTGCAGTCCTTTGATAGAAGACTGAACCTTTCTCTCTGTACTCAATTCCGACGGAATATTCGAACTGTACGAAAAATCCGCAATGATCTCCCCATTCTGTACTACGCCGAATTTATCGTAAATTTTGTCATATCCGTCGTTCGTAAACCGTTTTACGCGAAGAGTGAACGTTTGGCCGAGCTGCACGGGAATTTCCGTTATCGGCTTTGCGTCTTCTCCGTGATAGAGCGTCTTTTCGCCGTAATATTCATATGAATGTAACCGAACGATACTCGCCTCGCCGCTGCCGGGCAGGATCCCCGAAAATACAATTTCATCCTCCGAGGCGGAAATCGACATTCCCTCCCGCGCGCTTTCCGCCGCGGCAACTTTTCCGCGGCCGATCGGAACAGAAGCGAACGCCGCCGCCAGCAGAGCGAACGTAAGCAAAACAAGCACTGCATTGGAAAATATTCTTTTAACCAAATTTCTCCCCTCCGAATTATAACTTGACCGCCGCGGCAAAATCGCCGTTGATGAAAAATTTCAGCCCGAAAGCCGTCGTAAAAATCAAGGGAATGCCGGCGACCAGATATACTGCGTAGCTGACGCCGGGTTCCCCGGACTGGTCTGCCAGGTTCGCCGCGAGCGACTTCAAAATCGGCATCAGCGGCGAAATGTCTTTCCGTTCGATCACGAGATACGGCCACATATAATCGTTATACATACTGGCGAAAATGCCGATCAACTGAATGGTCAAAATCGGGATTGACAAAGGAATACACAATTTCGAATACAAAACAAACTCATTTGCCCCGTCTAACTGTGCCGATTCGTAAATCTCTTTCGGGTGATTCGCCATAAATGTACGGAAGATAAAGATGTTTCCGATCTGCTGCCCCGCGATACCCGGCAAGATCAGCGCCCACCATGTATTATCGAGGTGCAGGTTGATGACCGTAAGATAAGTAGGCGTAAGGGTAAGCACGCCGGGAACGATCTGCAGCGCGACGATCAGCATAAACAAAAATTCGCGCCCCGGAAATTTGTGACGGACGAAAACATATGCCGCAAACGAACTGAGAGCCACCGCGCCGAACGTAATGATCAGATAAATAATGATGCTGTTCAGCATATTGTTCCATATGCCGCTCAACCCGTATGCATAGTTCGACCACATCGGCGTTTGCGGAAGCTGCCAGAAACTTTGCTGGAATTCCACCTTCGTTTTCAGGGAAATGATGATCGTTAAAACGACGGGTAAAACGACGAAAAACACTACGACCGCCATAAAAATGTAGATGACGGCCTGCCATACAACGCCTTCGACGCCCCGTTTTTGTATCTTTGACTTATATTTTTGCATATCAATCCCCCACTGCCGACTGCGTTTTGATTCTCATATTGAAAATCGTAATCGCCAAAATGATAATAAACAGGAAGAAGCCCATCGCCGCCGCCATACCGTAATCGTTGAACTGCGATATATTGTAGTACAATTCCAGCGCGGGGATATAGGTCGAATATCCCGGCCCGCCGCCCGTTGTCAGCCATACCCTGCCGAAATCCTGTATCGAGCCGATAAACCCGGTAACGAACACATATTTGAGCTGCGGGCTGATCAGCGGCATATCAATAAATGCCAATCTCTGCCACCAACCGCATCCGTCTAATTTAGCAGCCTCGAACAATTCTTTCGGCACGCTCATGATCGCTCCGTAAAACAAAAGATATCCACCGATATACGGGAATCCGATAAACACAAGCGCCCATAGAGCCGTTTCGGAATTGCCGAGCCAGTCCACCGCGAGATGACCCAACCCGATTGTTCGCAAAAACACATTGATGAGGCCATCCATTCCTAAAATACCGGACGTCCAAATCATAATGCCCGCAACGCCCGGCAATATCCCCGGAACATACATCAGAACGCGCGTCCAATACTGCGCCTTTTTCGAGCGCATGGCAAAAATAAGCTCCGCAATGATGACGGGCGGGATCAACGCTTTGAGAAGATCCGTCACGAGAAAGATGCACATGTTCCCCATGCCTACCCAAAAATATTCGTTTTGGAACATGGTTATAAAGTTGTCGAGGCCTACAAAACGGGTATATACGCCCGGCTTATATTCGGTAAGCGACAGGAAAAAGCTCCAGATCGCAGGGAAGTAGTTGAAAACGCCCAGCGCCGCAAACGACGGCAACAGCATCAGATAGCTCTTTTTATGTTTCCATAACGCCTGTCCGATTTTTTTATAGACAGATAAAAGTTTGCCCCCGATCTTGCTGATATTCAATACGGAGAAAATGAAAAACAGCCCGAATACGACCTCCGTTACAATGAATACGATTTCCAGTATCTCGTAAACTTCAATGCCGCGCGCCTTATTCAGGTCGAGCAGCATTCCGCTGCCGGAAAGCGACTCGTAGACAAATATTCTGTCTGCGCCGTCGGCGCTCTGTTCGATTTTTGTCGGTTCATTGAAAACAGCGACTTTTGCGGCGATGTTTCTGCTCTCCGCCGAATAAAAACGCATCTTTTCATACCGCATTCCGATCGAAACCATGTCGGAACCTTCATTGACGGAAGCACAGTATACATCTCCGCCGAGCTGTACTTCCGCGACCCGTTCCCCGCCTTCATACTGCGCCACGATGCCTTTATCCGAAACGGCCACCTGCGAGCCGTTCCGGACATTGCCGTATGCGATCAATGTAAGTTCGGTGCGCAAAACCCTTTCGGGGCTGTACTCCCCGTCCTGCGCAATCGAATACACGTTGCCGTTTTTCAACGCATACGTCAGAGTATCTTCTTCAAAATACAAAGAAACGACGTCCGTCGAATATTCAATTTCGCAAAGGTGCGGCGTTTGCGCGCCGCCGTCGTCCGCCCAGGCGGTTCCGGCCCGCGTTTCCAACAGCGTAACGTAATTTTTATTTCCGTTTTTCGAAGCGACCGCCAAATATTCTCCGTTGCCGTCCAATACAAATTTGGAGATCGGGTCGAGAAGCCGGTACACCGTTTCCGGTGTACCCGACGCTTCATCGAAACTTACGATCATCCTTTCGTCAACGAGCGAGGCATATACTTTCCCGCCTTTCACGTTGATTTCGCTGATGCGGGGCGTTTCCTCCCCCTCGCCGAAAGAATACTCGACCAGCCGCTCGCCCTGAAAGCTTCGTTTGGCAAGGCTTCCGTCGTATGCGTACACGGCATTCGCTTCATCGTCGATATACACCGCCGACGCACCCTGCAAATCGGCGCGGATATCGGTAAAATCCGATGACCCGAAAATACTCATCAGGAGCACAGCCGTGGAAATAAGGACGAGCGCAACGGAGAGTATTAGCAGTAAAACCGATGTCTTTTTTTTCATCTCACGCCTCAAGATTTAAAAAGGATTCCGTTCAGGATTCTCATAGCAATTTGCATTGTACCCTTTTACGGCACAATAGTCGGGAACGTATCTTTTTAACTGTCCTTGCATCGTCGCCGTATAAGCATCAACGGTCTGCTCGCCCTTAAACAACGAAACAATGTTCGTTTGGAATGCGCGTATGCTCTTCGGCTCCTCGCCCAGACCGCGCGCGACAATCTGAATGGGATTCAAGTCGCATTCTCCTTGAAACACAATGTCTTTTGCCGGGAAAATTTCATCCGGAATTTCTACGCCTTTGATATACGGAGTACCGTTGATGAACCAGTTCTGCTCCACATAGGAATCATAGAGTACCTGCTGCCCCGCGGGAGAAGCCCAAAACATCATAAAATCGGCGCACAGGTCGCTCTGCGTCTGCGACTTGTTGATAATCCCGTAGAAACCTTGCGGGCCTCCCAATCCGCGCGTCACGGTGACGTCGGGCGCACCGGCGGGATCGGAAAGACTCTGCTCCATAGGCGGGCAATAAAAGAAACCGATGTCCAGGTTATCCTCATACGTCTGTACATAATCCTTGAGAATATCTGCTCCGCCGAAATAGATACCTGCCTGGCCGTTCCAAAAATAGCCTAAAGCGGTTCCTTGATCGCAGGAGAAAAAGTTGTCGTTTACATAGGTGGGGATCAGTTTCAAAAGATTGGTGAGCATATCTTTATATTTTGCCGTATTCGGCCCGATCTTATCATTCATAAGCAGGTTCAGAATACGGACGTAATTCGTCGTAACATTGGACGGCGAATCGTTCGCAATGGCGAGTTCGAAAGCCTCGTCTTCGCTTACGCCCTCATACTGCGAAGGATACGGCTTATAGTCCCAATCCGCGTCGATACGGGCATTGTAGCAATAATCGCCTTCCTGGGCGCGGACGTCTTCAATAAAACTCCTGAAATATTGATCGGCGTAAATACGGATCAGCCACCCCATATAGGTAGACTGAAAGCTTTCCGTATTCCCCGAAATGGTGAATCCGTAATAATCTTTCCCCTCGATTTCTTCGATTTTTTTAGCAAACTCCACCAGTTCGTTCCATGTTTCCGGTGTTTTCGGTTCACCCGTCGTAGTTCCGTCGACGGTCAGCCCCGCTTCGCGGAAAATATCTTTATTGTAAAAGAATAGCACCTGGTTCGACTCAAAACTCAAACTGTAAATTTCGCCGTTCGTTCCGTTCGAGCGGTAGGCAGGCTCCAAGAGGATATCCGACCATACCTGGTCGTCCGCGTACGGATTTTCCTGCGACATATAATTGGAGAAATCGACGAATTTATTGTCGGAAAAATACTGCGTCACGCTGTTGTTGACCACGATATCGTAAGTGATATCGTTTGTATCTTTCGAAAGTTGTTTGCCGAGGGCATCGTTATATGTAGCCGTATTCGCCGAATTTTCAAACGTCGTGCTGATGGTCACGCCCGGGTTCAGAAACATATATTCATCGACCATCGCCTGAAAAGCGACCTGCTCTTTTTGACCCATCGGCAGATAAATATTAATCGTTCCGGACTTTTCTCCCTCCGTTCCTCCCGGAGTTTCCCCTTTATCCCCGCAGGCGACAAATGCGAGGGAAAAGATAGCCGCCATTGTAAGGCACCCGATCTTTTTCAGCCATAAATTTTTTTTCATTCTCTGTTCTCCTTATTCTTTTTCTTCAATACGGCAAATACCCCGAACAGCACCGCAGCCGCCGCAAGCAGCGTTCCCGTTCCGACCACCGATCCGGAGCACGATGAGCCCTGCGGAGGATCTTCCGGCGTCTGCCCGCCATTATCGTCGTTTTCCCCTTCCTCTTGCCAAACGGGAACGGCGTTATCCGTTTCCGAAACAGCAATGGTGTATGCCCAGTTGCACTGCGTCGGACTGCTGCCGTTATATGTTACGACCGAAATATATCCCTCTTTGTTGAGAAAGTTATTCGCCGAAATACTGTTCGTATGCCCGACGATCGTACCGTTCAGCGTGATAACGGCGGTACCGTTTTCATCGAATCCGAACGCGATCGTCAACTCGTCGCTCGGTTTCACGGAATCGACCTCCTGATCCAACCCCGCTACCATCGAACCTAACCCGAAGTTTCCAAGCAATGTATCTCTGTCCTTCAATTTCAAAACAGCCACTAATGCGTCGGTTGCGCCGATATTTGTGGAAAACTCTTCTTTAGATAAGATAATGCCGATATATGCGTCTGAAAACTCGTCCGTAAATACAGGGCATTGATCGATTTTCAGTTTTATTTCCAGCGTCTTTTCGACATTGACCGTGCCTTTTAAGAACGTTTTCGAATCTGCGCCCGATTGCAAAGGAGATTCCACTACTTTCAGCACACCATCCTCTTCTTCAAGGAGCGCCGTTCCGAATGTTTCCCACGCTTCCGTTTCGCTCATCGGTTCAATTGCGCCGATTTCGACTTCCCACGGAGGGCATTGCGCAACTTTGCCCGCATCCGTATAAGCCGTTACCGTAATGTGCGCCTGCGTCAAATCGTCGATCATAAAAGCGTCGTCATCGTCAAAATAGTCGGTCACAACACCATCTATGCAGGTCAAAAATCCGTTCCCGTCCGTACGCTGCACGATGGAAATATAATGCTCGTTTCCGCCCATCGGAACGGAGGAAAAGAGCGCGGGTTTCCATGTATTTACGCCGCCCGTAACACAAATGAACCGCTCGATTTCCATTCCTGCCCCCGCTGTACCCGCTGGATCCGCTTCGCGGAAAAGAAATTTAAAGCCGGGTGTATTGCTCGTAGGCCCGATATCCGTACCGTTTTGAAACATAAACGCCAACCATGCGTCCACATCGGTATGATTGCCCGGAACGGACGTGACGCGAAAACGGATAGTGATGCCTTCATTCACATTCCATACTTGCGCCGAATTGATACCGACTTGATCCCGTTCCTTTGAATTAAACACGATACCGTCTCTGCCGTTTTCTGCAAAATATTCTGCTTTGCCCGCATCGTCTGCATCGCCCGTCCATTGCCGAACCGTTGCGAGAGGCTCCTCCTCCGTGGTTCCCTCATCCGTCGTATCACTCTCGGTTTCGCTCTGTTCCGCAGAAATATTCGTTTCTTCCTGTGTGGTCGCCGCAAACGCATTTACGCCTGCCGAAAAGAAAATCGATAGAAGCAGAGCAATGCAGATACCCAAACAAACAATGAATGTTTTTTTCACGATTTTCGTCATTTATCTGTTCTCCTTTTTTGATTTTTGCCGGGCAACGGAAACCGCGCAAAGCACTGCGCAAAGCACCGCCACGGAAAGAAGGATGGATACGCCGCCGACCGACGAATTGCAGCCGCCTTCTTCTTTCTCGGGATCGTCTGCCGGAGTTGTATCTCCGGGCTGCGGCTCCGGTACGGGATCCGACTGAATTGTTGAATTGACTACTGTGAGCTTATACTCGGCATAGCTGCCTTCTTCTTCGTAAATGCGGAAAGTGTATTCGCCGTTTTTCAATGTCGCAAGATAGTCTTTTGAAATGGTGATTTTCCCGTATTCCAACGAAAAGTCACCCGCCATAATCACATTGCCTACTACGTTCACGGGTACGCCCTGCACGGACGCCAGCACGATATCGTCCGGCGCGCCGCCGTCAAATGTACCGCTTTCCGCAGTCAAAGCAATCTCCAACGGTTGGGCGGGCTGCCCTTTCAAGGTAATTGTTAAATCGATGGAACTGTTTTCCCCGGTGACCGTAAACACATATTCGCCGTTCGTTATCCTCGAAAAATACGACTTGTTGATTGTCAGCGTTCCGCTGTTTTCTTCTTCGCCCGGCGCAAACTGCCAATCGGCAGCTTGTATCCCGTTTCCGTCTATGGAAACGAACGCATCTCCCGTTATACCAATTTCCAAATTGTCAAGCGACGCTTTATCGTAAATAAATTCCCTGGCGGAAGTCATAATTTGAACAAATCCTTCCGTCGGTTCGATTTTGACAGTAAACGAAACGGACGACTGTTCGCCGTTCAAAGAAAAGGTCAGTTCTGTATTTACAGTTAACAATTTCAGGAAGTCTTGCGAAATCGTAACGGTTCCGTTTTCGGTGTCCGCGGTATAATCCGCCTCCGTGATACCGTTCCCCGTTACCGATACGAACGGATCATCTCCTTCAAAGGCGATCTCGATATCTTCGCCCTGTTGTACGGTATAAGCGCCCTCGGAATCTTTCAAAGCGATCTGCGGTATTTTCACTACCGTATCATTGACTACCCGGAAAGACAGTTTCACGCAGGTATTTTCCGCGTCCGCATCTGAAAAAGACTGGTTATTGAGAAGCAAGCTCAAATATCCGTTATGATCGGTAAAATAATCTTCGGTTACACTCATCGTCATACTGACGCCGTTCAGCGAAAGAATGAGTTTTGTTCTCTGCACCTCGAAAACAAGACTGTTTTCTCCGTCCTCCACCGCCGCAAGCAAAGGCGAGCCCGCAGGCCCAGCATTATTGATGAGTTGTCCGCCGAGTTGGTTATTCTGCTGCGCCCCGATCAAAATACCGAAAGCGTCCGGATCGCCCAATGCGTTTCCCGGCCACGGGGAATGCGTATCGGGCGTTTTCCCGAGGAAAACGCCGACCCAGAAATCTTTACCGAGAAAACCGCTGAGGTTTTCCACCGTAAACTTAAATTCCGCTTTTTTGGTAAGGTCGACGGGATCGCGGAAGTAAAAACTGCTGTACTTTGCCTTTGAAACGGCGCTATATCCTGTTTCCTCTTTCGTAACGGACAGCCCGTCAGAGGCAACATACTCGGTTCCCTCCGTTTCAGAAGTTTCCCCCTCCGCGCCGGCCGTTTCCTCCGCGTTCGTTGCGTCCATAGACACATCCGTTTCCGCGCCCGCAAATAGCGGCATCCCCGCAGCCGTTAATAAAACGGATACGGCAAGCATCAATACAATTGCCAAGCTAAAAAATTTTCTTTTCATATTATCCTCCTGATCTTTATTACACAAAAGCTAAAAAGCAGCAAAAATATCTTATTTTTTTCACCCCCCCGACTATCGATAGAAACTTTTGAAATTTTCAAACATGTAAGCACAATAATTTTGTTATTTATTTACTAATTTATAAAAATAATTGCTTTGTTTAACGGTTTATGCTATAATCAAACTATCATAATACAGTATCTATTGTACCATATAGTTTTGGATTTTTCTTGCTCTGTCGTACCAAAAAATTGCTTTTTTTTACCATATCGTTTCCACGAGGTGCTTTATGAATAAAGTAGAACAGATCAATTACAGACATAATCCTTTTACTTATAAAATTGAATGGGAACACTCGATGGAACACGACCATACGTTCTTTGAAATTGTTTTGATCATCCGTTCGTCCGCCGATCATATCGTCAACGGCATAACAAGCCGCGTTTCACGCGGGGATATGATCTTGCTGCGTCCGAAAGACCGTCATTATTTCAAAATCACCGGCAAAGAACCTTACCTGCACCGTGATATTTATGTGACGCAACGGGACATGCAGGACATTTGCGAAGGAATCTCCGACGACGCTTATGAAATTTTGGAGGCACAAAAAATGCCGTTCAGTATAAAACTGAACGGCCTGCAAACCGATTATATTGATTCTTTTTGCCATAAATACGACGATATTATCGATTATACAAAGACAGGAAAATATGACCGCGCCTTTTTCAAGGCGTTTTGCAGCCATCTCGTCTGCTTGATTTACGAAAATAATCTGCTCTATACCGCTATCCCGATATGGCTTTCAGAATTGGTACACGATATAAAAAACAAAAAGCTGTTCCTGACAAATACTGTCGATGAATTAGTACAACGAACCGGCTATTCGCACACACAATTCTGCCGATTGTTCAAACGGTATTTCAATACGACTTTTTCGCAATATCTGACAGACTATAAACTTGATTATTCTCTCACTCTTTTGGCAGATAAAAGCAAATCGATCCTTGAAATATCGTCGCATCTTGGTTATGATAGCACAAGCTATTATATCACCGCCTTTAAAAAACGCTTCGGAGTAACGCCGCACCGTTATAGAATCAGCAGGCTTTAAAAGTTATACTAAATCTTTGAATTTTCAAAAAATTGTGAAATTTCTGATTCCAAAGCGGCGAGGATACTCTCCGCTTTTTCTTTCGGGATATTTTTTAATTCGGGCGTTCCGTTGATGAATACCTTTATTTTCAATGGATTTTCTTTTACTTCGATCTCCTGCATTTTTCCCGCTCCTCCGTTTTTTCTTTTATTTTAACACAATTAAAAGAAAAATTTTAGAACATCTCCCTGACCACTTTCCCGCCAATTCCCGACCTTTTCCCTACCCGAACCCAACATATTTCTGCGCTTTTCCCCTTTTCCTTTTTCTTTTTTGGCTTAATAGCCTACCAGAAAAAGCCTGCGCCGTAAAGGGAAAAAATTCTCGCTTAAACCATACAGAGCCGAGCAAATTTTTGCTCGGCTCTCTTTTTTTATTCTCACGCAACAATTTTTTCTGCGGCGGTCTTTTATCTCCGCCACACAGCGCACTTCCGAAAATATAGACGGCTCAAAAAACCTTGACGGCATATTGCTTGAAAATATGTATATCGGCTTGGCAGAATATTATTCGGCAGAACTTTCGCAAAAGGTCAAACGCGGCATCCATGAAAACCGTAAAAAAGGTCTATACTGCGGCGGCGCCCTGCTGTTCGGATACCGTGCCGTAGACAGAAAAATCGTCGTACACGAGGACGAAGCAAAAATCGTCCGGCTTATCTTCGACCAATATGCGCACGGAAAAGATGCAAAGACTATTTTACGCGAACTGACAGCGCAGGGAGTCAAACACCGCAGCAAGCCTTTCGCCGTAAATACTTTTTATGATATGCTGCATAACCCGAAATATATCGGCATCGCTCATTTGAGCGACGGAGTGTATGACAATATCTACCCGCCCATCGTGCCGAAACCGCTATTCGATGAAGTACAGGCTATTTTGGCTAAAAATAAACTCGGTGCCAAAAGCCGCGATACCGATTATCTGTTAAAACGAAAATGTATTTGCGGTTACTGCGGCAAACATATCCATGCGGAAACGGGAACGGCTCGCGATGGCTCCGTCCGTCATTATTACAAATGCGAAGGGAGGAAAAAATACCACATCTGTCAAAAGAGCGTAATAAAACAAGATGATTTAGAACAGCTCGTCATTCAAACGACACACAACATTCTCAATTCACAGGAGAATATCGACACGATTGCCGATGCGGTAATGCAGATTCATGAAAAACGAATGCACGATAAATCGCTCCTGAATATTTTATGTGCGGAACGCGACGAGGCGCAGCGCGTCATCGACAATATTATGAATGCGATTGAGCAAGGAATATTAACCCCTACCACCAAAACACGAATGGAGCAGGCGGAAGAAAAACTCTCGGAAATCAAAGAGAAAATTTTGATCGAGCAATACAATCTGCAAAACCAACTCAAGCGTGAACAGGTCGTAGAGTTTCTGCAACATACAATTCTGCAAAGCCCGCAACTGATGATACATACTCTAATCAAAAAAATCGTCCTATACGACGATAAAATTTAAATTTACTATAATTATACCGATCCGATTAAGCCCGATGGCTCGTCTCCCGAAGACAGCCATCGGCTTTTCTTTATTATTGACGGTTCAAACTTGTTGCACCCAGCGGCACCAAAAAGACACCCTTCACGGGTGTTTTTTTGATGACGTTTCAACGGCTCGAACCGTAAGCCCGCAAGAAATGTGCGCTTTTATTTTAAAACCACATTGGGAAGCAATTAGAAAATTAAAAGGCTTTGCTGTAATTTCAAGCAGTATGTGCTACATAAATTATAGACTTTTTTTAGTAACTGTGGTATAATTCAAATGCAATTTGGCAAACGGAAAACTTTCAAAGAGATTTGAAAGCTGGCTGATTAATCTTCTGTAATGCTATTATGAGGATTGCCCTTTGAGGTTGATAGCGATAGGCCGCCCTATGATTGGTCACATGATTTTGTCAAATTGACTTTATATGTTGGAGGCTGATGCGTCTTTTCCTAAGCATAGTATGGAAAAGATGAACAAAATCATGGAACTGAACAGGGAAACCGCAATGCGGCTTTGGGTGAGAGATTTTGGCAAAAGATCCAAGGCAGTTGATTTTGCCGGAAGAGAAATTGCCAAAGGCGCTTACGATGACCGCAACAGTAATTTCGGTTGGAATGTCGATCACATTCTGCCTCAAAGCCAGGGTGGTAAAACAACAGACAGCAATTTAATATGTTGTCATATTCTTACCAATGACGAGAAAGCTGACAGATTCCCCTGCTTTGCGACGAACGGTAAAAGGTTTGAGATTGTTAAAGTTCAAAACCATTATGAGATAAAAAAGGTGGACGGCAGCAACTCAAACAAAAAAGCGGAAGATACAGGGAAGATAAATTTTTACGACTCTGCATCAGGCATAAGGTATTTTAAGGATTTAAAAAGTATTCAAAACAAGCCCAGATTTGTAGGCTCTGTTCAAATACGAATCAGGAATCTTACAAATACTGCCGTAGTTGATTTTATTGAAAATTTCTTCGATGAAGAGAATATTTCGTACTCCTTACAAGAAGATTATAGATCGAGTGATACGCATATCGTTGCGAGAAACTATAATATGTCTACCAATACTGAAGTAAATGCGTTGTTGGACAAGTGTGTATTGTTAAATACTTACTTGCAATGCTATTTTCTCCCTGAGGAGTATATAGGCAGTTACGATATACGTTACCGTATCGATCATTTTAAAGAAAAGAAAGAGATGTATCTTACGGCGCAGAATATCCGTTTTGATGATCCTGATACAAGATATCTTTATAGCGCAATTCGTCTCAAAACGGTTTCGGATAAATTAAAGAATAGTCTTTTTATTAACGACCTTGTAATTACCAATTCTGAAGCCAAAGATAAAGTACAACTCAAACAGGGCTATCAATATGCAGAATATAATTACATATTTACAAATTTAGGCAAAAATTTGAATAAGGAGGTTGAGGGAAACTAAGACGCCGAAAGCCTCCACCAATTCAGGAATTATTCAGTTGGCGGTAACTGAATTAAACGTCCCCGTGCAATTATAAACGGGGACGTTTTTAATAAGCATAAATTTAGCCTGCCGCGGGAAACTACGGCAGGCGTTTTTATTACATTATTACAGTTTACAATTTACTTTTTCAATGTTTCCAAAACAGATTTTATCTGAATATTGGGTGTATCCTCAATCATCCTTTCCGATTCGACGAAGCGGACAATTCCTACAAAGGAACGGTCGTGATGAATATCAGTCCGGACGAAGCGACGACTTTTGATGCGACCTTACAATTTGAAAACAAAAAACTTGTCCGTCTTGCGCTATCGGCGGAAGTTTCGGAAGTTCCCTACTCTTTGACGATGCGTCTGTACGATTACGGGACAACAAAAATCGAATTCCCGAACGTATGACCGAACCGTTTTGTTGCTACAAAAAAGACCGAAAAATGAAAGACGTTTGCGCAAAATTTGCGCAAACGTCTTTTTTTGACCCAACCGACCGGTCAATCATCGGGCGAAGTTTTCAATCGTTTCAGTTTCGGGAACTGCGCCTTCGTGACGGGAAGCGGAGAAAGGTTGACGATCTCCTCTATTGCCGAAACGTACCCCGTACCAAAACTGAGGATCTCTTTCAATGAAGGCGGCAGCGTCAATTTTTTCAGCCGCGGACAATCACTGATGGCGGAAAGATTGAGCGTTTCCACTCCCGTCGGAAGGACGAGCTCTTTCAGATTCGGACACCCGTCGAAAACGTGCGGCTGAATTTTTTTCAGCGAAGGAGAAAGCACGATGCGTTCAGATCCGCAATATGCGAACGCCGCATTGTCCACCGACGATACCGAGTCGGGCAAGACGATTTCGCGGATGTCGCTATTGATAAACGCCTTCGCCTGGATCTTTTTCAACGTTTTCGGAAGGCGGAGCGTCTTGCAATGAAACCCCGCAAACGCGTCCTGCGCGACGTTCGCGGCCGGCATGGGCAGACGGATATTCCGTAAATTTCTGCAATCTTCAAATGCCCCCGCATCGATCTTTTCGACATTGTCGGGCACATACATATCACAAGGCCTGTATTTGCAGCCGATAAAGGTAGTCAGAATCAGCCTGCAGCTGCCGAACCTCTCGGGCAGCTCCTTTAATTGCTTCATCTGTTCGTGTATCGTGCTTAAGACTTCAAAACCGCTGAATTCCATCCCCTTCCCCCGTTTTATAATTTGCCGTGCGCCGCTTTTTCGATGCAGCGATTTGTATATTTTTCCTCTTTCGGTTTTATTAAAATACAGGAATTGTTCCGATTTTCGCTATACGTATGAAAGATTTTTAAACAAACTCCTTTTCTTTAAAAAGAGCGGTTCAAAAAATCTTCCGTCTTGTATCCCGTCTTGATCGTCACAAGGCGTGCAAACTTGGCATAGCTTTCCGCACTTGCCATGCGTATGAAAACGATCTTTCCCTTGACCTCGGCCGCGGCTTCCGCGTTCTGCCGCGCCATGGCGTCCGCCATTTCCTTGCAGGTCGCGCGCAGGTATCTGTCGCTGACCGTGACGGCATTTTTCTGCGCCGAACGGCGCACGATATTCAACCCCAGCGCATGGAAATGATCGCCGTCATGCTCCAGCTTGCGTATGTACGTCTTCTTTTCGTTCAGATCCAGCCCGACCGCTTCTACGTCGTCCCAAAGCTTGTTCTCCAACTCTTTGAGAAGCTCCGCGCCGTCCTCTCCCGCACTGATGATGAAATCGTCCGCATAGCGCGTATACACGTAACCTTGCCCGTGTTCGTACTTTTTGTCGACGTCGCAGAGATAAAAATCCGAAAGCAAGGGCGAACTGCAAAATCCGAGCGGCAAAGACCCCTTGTAAAAACAGGCCGCAAGCAGTTCTTTGAGTCCTTCCCGCTTGTCCAGCGCGGGATATTGCGCCAGGCGGGAAAGAAATTTTTTATGGGTGACGGAATCGAAAAACCGGTGAATATCGCTCTTGAGAAACGTCCTTCCGCTGACATGGCGCTGCATACACTTTACGATGTTTTCACCCTTTTTATAGGCATAGGCCGAAGGAGAAGAATCGTACCCCTCCGCAAAGACGCGGGCGACGGCCTCGTGCAGGGCGCGGAGGTCTTTCCCATCCTGCCCCGCGGCATAAGCGCGCAGAACGCGCACTTTTCCGTTCAGCGTCAATTTGTGCTCCCGCACGTATTTTTGCGGATCCGCCGCGTATTCCTCCGCAACGGGGAGAAATTTTTGCAAATCGATATACATTTTCCCTATTCCCTGTTTTTTAATTGCGTCAGCGCGCGCTTTTGCATGACGACGTACAACAAACTCTTGGCGCGCGTCATGCCCACATAGAGATACTGCCAGTTCCTTTCGCTTTCCTGTGAAAGATCGGAAATACCGCACAATACGACGATCGGACTTTCCAACCCCTTAAACGCCTGCACCGTACTGAAACGGACGGCGCCTTTTTCGCCCGTGTTTGAAATCTTGTACTTCGTGATCCCCGACGCCGCCGAGTTTTCCAGCCGCTTCGGCGACAAGATCACAATATCCGTAAGAGGAAACCGCTCCGTCAGCTCGTCCAGAATACTCTCCAACTCCTGCTGTTCTTCTTCCGCCTGGCGGTACGCCTTTACCACGACGTCCGCTCCCCTCTCCCTGCGGTTGCGGCAGCGCACCTGCAGCCCGAACCATTGATTGATCTTCTCCACGATCGCCCCGGAATTCCTGCAGTTGTCTTTCAGCGTATATTTCGTGTAATACGTGCAATAATACGCCAGCAATCCGTATATGTCTTTGTAAGACATGTGCGTATAAATGTTCTGACGCTCCGCGTCGATAAAAAACATCCAACGCCCCTTTTCCAGCCCGCCGTACAAAAGACGGTCGAACACTTCGATATACTCCTCCGTCAGAAGATCCTGCGCTTCGTCCACGATCAGACAGTCAAACTGCTCATAACTCTCCCGCGGCAGAGAGATAAACTTCTCCGGCAAAATCTTCCGATAATACTCCGTCTTGTCCCGCTCCTTTTCCTCCTCGATCTCGGGATATACCCGCTTGACAACCGATTCCAGATAAGAATGAAAACAACATTCCTCCTCCGTCCCGATCGAGCCGCGTATGTATTTCGCGAGCTGCTCATTGTAACAGAAATATGCGCATTTCGCGCCCGTTTCCGTCATCTTACCGTAAAAATTCATGGCAAGCACCGTCTTGCCCGTACCCGCTTCTCCTCTGATCAGACAACGGTCGTTTTCGCAAAGCCCTTCAAAGACATCGTTCTGGTTTTCCGTCAGCTCGACCAGCTGCTGCTCTACCGTCTTCACCTGCCCCGTCAGCGATACGGAATAATTGATGTTCGGCCGAAGCAGATCCCTGATCTTCCTGCACTCCTCCGCTGTCGGCGCACGCTTTTTCAGCCCCGACGCTTCGCAATCCCGCTTCCAATACTCCGCAAGACGCAGAAAATACCCGCGCAGATCCGCCATGTCCAGAAGATCGATCACCAGCTCGTCCGATAAATCGGGTACCGCCTGGTTTTCGTGGAAAAAACAGTCGGGAAACGCGACACACCACCCCCAAAGACATTGCTTCAGCGCGTCGCTCCCGCCGCTATGCTCGTTGATAAACGTCTGCAGCGAATTCATCTCCCCCGTCGCCTGCTCCACAGGCTCGATCTCCTTGCGCACGCCGCCCCTGTTCATCGTGTGCCATTTCCCGTTTTCAAATGTGATCGTGCCCCCCTTGACCTCTACGACAAATATACCCCCGTCCGGTATTAAAACGATAAAATCCGCCTCTCCCTGCGTCTTTGCCGTATGGTTCGCAATCTGCACCGAATGCAGGATAATCCAGTCATTCGTGTCCTTCATGCTCGCAAGACTTGCGAAAAATTCCCGCTCGCCCCTGCTCTTCGTGCTCTCAGAAATTTGTTTCGGAATCATCTGTGCCATAAAATTTCTCCCAAATAAAAAAAGAGAGTTACCAAGGAATCACTGCAGACGATCTACTGCAGGTAGTCGTCTGCTCCATCTGCTTGCGCAAACTCCATCTTAGATGAAAAACTAACTCTCTTATTTTTATTATATAGCCTCATAATTTCAATGTCAATACTTTTTTAAAAAAATATCGAACATTGTGGTAAAGCCTCCCCCTTCCTGTCCGCAGCGGCCAAAATCATCAAAAAATTCGTTTGCAATTTTCTTTCTTAAACCCGAAACAGGGCATTCTCTTGCGAAGCATTGCCGCACCCGCGAATCATCGGCCGATCTGCTTTTCCTTGCTCTTATTATACAGGATCATACTGACAGAAACTGTCACTCTGAAAAAGATTTTGGAAAGTATTTGTATTTTTACGCGCATACGGGCATATCGGCGGCGCAAATTGCTTTTGCGCCGCCGATATGCCCGACAAAAAACGGCAGACGCAACCGTCTGCCGCCCCGCTCAATGTTTTTATGTTCCGCGGCTCGGTTTTTGAAAAAAACCGAGCCGCTTCAGCGTGATGCTTTTTCCTCGTAAAAATGCTGCCGATACGTTGACAAACGGCGAAAAAATCTGTTAAAATAACAGCAAACGGGCAAGGACGATCATTTATGGATTTTCGGTCAATTTCTACAAAATGTACGCGCACCGAATTTGTCGGTACGGCCGTACTCGATACGATCGGTCTCGTGATCACGGGGATCGACGAAACGCTGCTGCAGACGATGAACGTCGGCACGCAGTACCGCTGTCTGGGCGTTTACAGTTCGAGAACGGGCGCGGCGGGACAGCTGACCGCCCTGGACGAGGCGGTGAAAGCGACCGACACGGAAATTCTGGACATCGAATTGCCGCGCGACACGAAGGGCTGGGGCGGACACGGAAACTACGCGGTCATCGGCGGGAATACCCCTTCCGACGTGCGCAAGGCGATCGAGATCGCCCTGTCTCTCACCGATAAATATGCGGGAGAACTGTACATAAGCCAGGCGGGACACCTGGAATTTACCTATTCCGCTTCGGCGGGAAAAGTTTTGCAGAAGGCGTTTTCCGCCAAAGCAGACCGCGCCTTCGGATTTTTGGCGGGCTCCCCCGCCGCGATCGGGCTGGTCATGGCCGACAACGCCATGAAGGCCGCCGCCGTGGAGATCGTGCGGTATATGACGCCCGATAAAGGGACAAGTCATTCCAACGAAGTCATTCTTGCCTTTTCCGGCGACGCCGCCGCGGTCAAAGAAGCGGTGCTCGCCGCACGCAAAACGGGCCTGGAGCTTCTGATCTCCATGGGAAGCTACCCCGAAGTGCCCGGCACTTCTTACCTCGGTTAGTTTCTTTACCGCGAAATTTTCAACGCGGAAGAACTTGATTTTTGCGGAACTTTCCGAAAGCGCCCTCTTTTTAAGTTGCTGACTTTCCTTTTTGGGCGCGTTTTTCGGAATACGTACCCGCTCATTTTATGCAAACGAAAAGCAGGAGCCGAACGGCTCCTGCTTTTTTTGAGATTTTTAAACGCTGTCCCCGCCGCCGTTTTTCAAACGGCGGCGGGGACAGAAAATTTATTTTTTCTGCCGATGCGAACCGCTCATAGGGAGTGCGTATTCCGCTAGACACCCTCTCCGACCGACGTAAAAGCGCCATCGACAGGCGGAATATTCCGCAGGGCGGTTCCCCTACTCGGCCGACAACCCTTCGAGGAACGCGCGAAACCCTCACGAAAAGCAAATTACCTTTCTGTCTCGTAAACGAGACGCCAAAAAAACAATTTACCCTTTCAGACCCGTGAGCGAGACGCCCTCGATGAGCGAACGCTGGAAAAACGCGAAAATGACCAGCGAAGGGATCATCATCAGAATGCACAGCGCCATCTGCACGTTCGGGGCTTTGTCCTTGTTGGTGATCGCGCCCAAAAAGCGGTAGTAGATGCCGACCGCGAGCGTGAATTTATCGGACGCGGTGTTGTCGATGTACATGAGCGGGGTCGTGAAATCGTTCCAGCAGGCCATAAAGGTATTGACCGCCGTCAGCAAAACGACGGGTTTGACCATGGGAAGAATGACTTCGAAGCAGGTGCGAAGCTCGCAGGCGCCGTCGATCATGGCCGCTTCGTTGTAGCTTTTCGGAACCGAGCGCAAGTACTGCCGTATGAGGAAGATATTCACCATGCCGCCGCCGAACAGCTGCGGGATCGTGAGAGGCAGGAGCGTATTCAGCCAGCCGATCTTGCTGTACGCGACGTACAAGGGAACCTGCGAGACGATTCCGGGGAGCATCATCGTGGAGAGCGCGATAGCGAAGAACGCGTTGTTGCCCTTGAACCGAATGCGCGCGAACCCGTACGAGACGATGTACGCCGAGAGCGTTCCGCCGACGACGTTGATCAGCAAAACGATGACCGTGTTCTTAAAATAGATAAAAAACGAGTTGTTCATCGCCTCGGCGTAGGAGGAAAAATTGAGCGATTCGGGCAGGATCTGCACGGGATAGGACGTAG
The DNA here is from genome assembly GCA_944368925.1 of uncultured Clostridia bacterium. Lineage (GTDB taxonomy): Bacteria > Bacillota > Clostridia > Christensenellales > Borkfalkiaceae > Borkfalkia. The sequence goes on from CALVXG010000013.1 coordinate 23,035, forward strand.
CTTCCTTCCAGGTCATGAAACTGCGCGTGATCATGACGAAAAAGGGAAACAGCAAGACGCACGCCAGGAGCGCCATAAGAAGATATTTGACCGCAATGACCGCGGTTTTTTTGGTTTGAACGGCACGCATACGTCACATTTCCTCCCCGTAGTACACCCATTTGCTCGTCTTGAACACCACAAGGGTGAGCAGGGCGATGATGACGAACAGCACCCAGGAGAGCGCGGACGCCAGCCCGAAATTCAGCTGTGTGAACGCGGTTTCGTAGATATTCATCACGTAAAAGAGGAGCGCGTCCCCGTCGCCGCCCGTGCCGCCCGTGAGAACGTAGGCGTTGGCGAAGACCTGCAGGCTCCCGATGATGCCCATGACGAGGTTGTAAAAAATGTACGGCGTGGACATGGGCAGCGTGATGTTCGTGAGGCATTGGAGCCTGTTTGCGCCGTCCAGCTTCGCCGCTTCGTACATGGACTGCGGAATGGACTTGAAAGACGCGATCCAGATGATCATGCCGCCGCCGACGCCGAAAAACTGAATGGCGATAAAAGTCGCCATGATATGGTCGGAGGTGAGAAAATCGAAGGACGTATCGAACAAATCGCGCAAAATGATGTTGGCGATGCCGTACTGCACGTTGAGGATATCCTGCCATAAGAGCCCGACCACGACGCCCGGAATGAGTACGGGCAGGTAGTAGATCACGCGGAACACGTACACGGCCCTGCTCGCCTTGTTGAGCAAGAGAGCCAGAAGATAGGTAAGGACAAGGCTGATCGGGATATACACGACGGCATACAAGAGCGTGTTGCCGAGCGATTTTAAAAACAGGCGGGAAGCATTGCTCCCGTCGAACAGCGCGGCGTAGTTCTGCAAGCCGAAGTTGGACATGGGATGCACGAGATCGGTGTCGTGCAGGCTGTAAATGAGCGAACTGACCGTAGGGTAAAGCGTAAACAAGAGCAAACCCAGGACGAGAGGCGAAACGAACAGCCAGCCCTTGTAATTGTTGCGGATACTCTTTTTGAATTTTTCTGCGTTCATAGGCTCCCTCTCCTTATTTTCCGCCCCGCCGAAAAGGCGGGGCGGGACGATCACATGACGCCTTCCACCTGTCCCTGCGCGTACGTACAGAACGCCGCGGCGCTCGAATAATTGGAAAGCTCGCCGATCAGCTGGCTGACCTTGTTGTAGATGCCGCGCTCTTTCGACTGGTCATACCCGCGGGCATACGTCGAAAGAATGTAGGTATATTCGCTCGTCTGAGAGCGGACAAAGGCGCTCTGGTCGACGCCGTCGAGGAATTTGCGCCAGGTCGCGTTTTCGTCCTGCTGCATGGACAAAAGTATGGGAACGCAGTTGCCCGTGGCGCTGAACACTTCCTGGCCCGATTCGCTCATCACGTACTTGCAGAACTCCCAGGCGAGGTCTTTTTTCTCCGAGCGCGAGGAGATCGCGTACCCCGTATTGCCGTAGCAGACGTAATGTTCTTCCGCCCCCATCAGCGGCATGGGCAGGAACGCGAGATCGATCTCGCCCTCTATGCACGAGGAGACGCGCGGCCTGGACATGATCCACATGGCGGCGTTCCCGTTCAGGAACGCGGCGCCCGAAGTCGTCGAACGCAAGTCCGCGATGAGTTTGTCGTCGATCAGCTGTTTGATCTTCCCCATCGCCGCCTGCGTGCCCGCTCTGTTGAATCCCGCCGTCTTCGTCTGCGCATCGAACAAATACCCGCCTTCCGAACGCACGAACGCGTTCAGCATCGCCGACCACTCGAAGGACGAATCCAGCGGATACACATAATCGGCATTGGGAAGCTCGTTCATCTTCGTGCGGATCGTGCGGAGCACGGAGACCATCTCGTCCCACATCCAGCCGTCCGCATACTGCGTGTAGTCGATCCCGAATTGCTGCATGAGCGAAGTGTTCACGTAAACGACGGGCTGATTGTATTCGCGCGGCGCATAGTACACCGCCCCGTTGTACACCCGCGCAGGCTCGAACGCGTTTTCGTCATATTTGGAAAAATCGAAGGAGTCTTTTTCGAAATACGGGTCGAGATTTTCAAACACGCCGTTTTCCGCCCATTGGGAAGCGTAATCGTCGTACGTATACACGACGTCGGGAAGATTCCCTCCCTTGTACATTTGCAGAACCGTCTGGTTGTACGTCGCCGCAGAAATGCCGACCGGCACCACGCGGACGCTGACGCCCTTCGCTTCCTGCTCTTTCACAAACCCGCTCGCGAGCGCCGTGACGATGCGCGCTTCCGAACTGTCCTGCTGGTAGGCTATCTGCAAGACCACCGCGTCCGGATCGTCGCTCCCGATCGGCCCGCTGCCGATCTCGTCGTCATTGCCCGGCCTTCCGCACGCCGTCCCGCTAAGAACCATGGCAACGGTCATACACAGAAGCACCGACAGCCGCAATATTTTCTTTATCATGTTTACCTCCGTTTATTGGATTGCTATGTTCACGTTCCCGAAAGGAACCGTCAGCACGATGGTATCCCCTTTCACCGAGAAATCGGTCGTCGCTTCCCCGTTGACGAGCACTTTGTAACTCTCTCTGTCCGGCACTTTGAAGGTCACTTCCGCCGCAAGTCCCGCCGTGTCGCCCGTGATCCCCGAAAGGATCAGCTGATCGTCCGTCGCCAGGCAATCGTACTTGTGCCCGCCGAAACGAAGATTCGTCATCGCAATGTACGTAAGCTCCGTAGGAAGATCGGGCGTCAGGCTGAGCTTCGAATAGTTTCCGTCCAGCCCCAGGTATGCCTGCGGCAGGATCGCGTAGATCATCGCCGATTCGTAAAATTCGTTGTCCAGCCCCAGCGCGCCGTCATAGCCGCCGCCCTGCAGGGTGTAATAATCGTAGTTTTCTATGTCTTCCATGCGCTTTTGCGCGTAGTACGTCTGGTAAAAACTTGCGCCCGTTCCGCCCGCCTGCATCACTTCGTGATACCAGCCGTTGATCGCCGAAAGCCGCTCATAACTCGCGTCCGCCCCCAAAAGCTGCTGCCGCGCGATCACGTCGTAATACGACGTGTAAAGGATCGCTCCGCCGTCCTGCACCTTCACGGAAAACGCCGCGTCGTTGTAAATGCTCGTATAATCGTACTTGTTGTCGCGCGTGGTCGAACGCGGCCCGAATCGGTAAAAGTAAATGTCGCTGCCCGTCGAGGTGTCCCCTTCCACCGTGCGCGAGCCGTCCAGCCACGAATATATCGACTGCGCCTGCTCCTCGGTCGCAAGGCCGTGGAATACCATGCGGATATTCGTCTCCACCATGCCGTAATCGAGCGGCGTACCCGCTTCGCCGTACGAATTTTCATCGTAAATGCCCCACGCATACCTGCCCGTCGCGGGATTCCAGAACCCGCCCTCGTCACAGTCGCGCTGCACGTTGGTTTTGATCGTCTCCGCCAGCGCGTTCAGCGTTTCGGGCGTGTAATCGTAGGTTATATCGCCCTTTCCCGCGTTGGATTCGTCAAACACGCCGTACGGGTCGTAATTGGCCACCGTCGTCTGCTCCGCGGAAATCCCCGCGTCCGAAAGCGCCTGCTCCATATCCGCAAGGGCGATACAGCTCAGATAAAAATACATGTTCGCTTCCAGGTTCAAATTGCAGGGCGGGTAAATGTCGTAATACCCGTTGCCGATGCGGTGCCCGATCCCCGTCGCGCTGTCATGCCCCGGAAGATAGGTCAGATCGACCAACCCTTCCGCACCTTTCAGCGCGTACGCCTGGAACATGAACACCTGCCGCGCGCGGCCGATGTTGTTTTTCAGCGTTTCCAGATCGTTGGAATAGGAAGTCATCTCTTCGAGCGTGAGGATGTATTTCGCCGAACTCGTGCTCTGGCGCGTGTCCGCCATCGTACGGAAATATTCGAGACGTACGTTCAGATCGAGGTTGGTTTCCGCTTTCGGATAGATGCGCACCCCCACCTGCGTGACCGTGCCGCTCCAATCGGGATGCAGGTACATCGGGAAATACGTGCGCACTTTGTTGTACTGCGAAAGCTGTACGGGGTTGGACGCAAATTCCGACGCCTTCACTTCGTGCCAGGCCGAATCTCCTTCCGTCTTCCACAAAATGCCGTAATCGGCGATGTCCGTCTCGCGCATGCCCGCTTGGTTTTTGAGATCTTCCAGGATCATGCGGATCTCCACAAAGGGCGCAAGCTCTGCGGAAAAATTCGTCGTGTCGGATAGAAGATCGTACGTCTCGCCCTGCGTTCCGTAGAAGGAACCGTTCAGATACCCGCCCGAAATCGAACCTTGCTTGCCCCCGGCCGTCCAGCCGTCCGCCGACTGGCTGAATTCGCTGCCGTACGTGCCAAGCTCCGCATAATCGGGGAAAACCCAGCCCTGCCCCGGCATGTCGTACGCCCGCGAGTCCACGGGGAAATCCGTATCGTTGAACCAGACGTACGCGTTTCCGAATTTGTCGACGTCGATCGAGTTGATATACCGCTGCATCAGCGCGTCCGCGTCGTATTCCTTCAAAGCGAGCGCCGTGCTGTCAAACCACGACAGGGACAGCGCTTCCCACTCCTTCGCGTACGACCAGCACGCACCCATGCGCGCCGTGCCGATCGATTCCTCCCCCGTACGGATATGCCGCGCATAAAAATCGTTCATAAACGTATTCAGCGATTCGTCCGACGTGTAAAAAGTAAGATTTTCACTCGTACGGATCAGCTTCAAAAGCCCGTCGTCGCCGCGCTCGATAAATTTCAGCCCCTCCGCGTTCAGCGTTTCAAACGACTCCGACGAACACCCCGCCGCACCCGCACACGCAAACACGAGCGCCAGCGCCGCCGCACAGATCTTTTTTACAGTTTTACGCATTTTTCGTTTTTCCTCCTTATAGGCCCTGCCGCCTTACACAAGCAGCAGCGATCGGATCGAGGCGATCTCTTCCGCCGTCACTCCCACGTCCAGCAAATACTCTTCGCACCGCTTCGCCGCGGTGTCCCCCTCGTAGTTCTGATTGATATAATTGTACGTCGGCCAAAAATATGTGTAGAACAGCGTGTTGACGGGCGTATTGTCCGAACACCCCGACGCCGAAAAAAGCGACAGCTCATAGTCCGCATATATGTCGTTTTCCCCGACCCCCAACAGCATCTCCAGCAACATGGCAAACGTGCCCGTCCTGTCCCGCCCGATCGAACAGTGCATATAGACGGGATAGTTCTCTTCCTTCGCAAACACCCGCATGATCGACGCCACCGCCTCGCGGTTTGCCGCCACGTCGATGCCCGTCGATCCGTTCGGCGTCGTGTAATAGGGCGCCGAGATCTGTATGTACTGCATACCGCCCCCGAACACGTCCGTGCTCTCTTCGCCGCGGCGAAGATCTAAATCGGTGCGTATTTTATATGTGCCGAGCATCTTTTCCCTGCCCGCCTCGGTGATGTCTTCCAGCTTCCCGCCGCGGTAGATCATGCCCTGGCGCACCCGCTTTCCGTCCGCCGCCGCATACCCGCCGATGTCCCGCGTGTTGGACACACCCTCGATCAGCACCGTGCGCGGCTCCGCTTTCGCCGTAAAACGGAAAATATCCGAACGCAGCGTCCCGTTTTCCGTCTTTGCTTCCACCTGCCAATAATATTCTTCCGCCGCGAACAGATCGTCCACGTGCAGCGCTTCCTCTTCGGCCGTATACACCGCCGCGCCCGTCATATCCTCCGACTGCGACAGCGACACCGTGTATTCCTCCGCACTCTGTTTGCACGTCCAGGAAAGCGTCAGCCCCGCGGGTGCGTACAGATCGGTGCCGTCCGTGTATTTTTCCGACGAACAGACTTTGAAATTTTCGTAAAAAGCGGAAACCTTCTCGTTCGCGAGCGACGCGCTCCCGCCGTCGGCGGGACTGACCGCCTCGATGTCGCGTTCCTCTTTCACGGGTTCCTCCTCTTCCTGCCCCGGCTTTTCCTGCGGCGGGAGGGTCCCCCCTCCGCCGCAGCCCGCCAGCCCGAACACAAACAGGAAACCAAAAGCCGTACACAGCAAACGCTTTCCGATTTGCTTTGTCATGTCATTTTCTCCTTTTGACGCCCTTATCCGCGCGCTTTTTCAGCGCCGCCGCCGACGCGCCCACAAACGCCGCCGCAAGCAATACCGTCGTGCCCGCCGCAGAGCCGCTGCACCCGCCGCCCGTGACGACGATCTGTTCCTCGCCGCTTTCCTCTTTCAGCTGCGCGTTCGGATCGACGGTCGCCATTGCGGACTCGTCGGGCGTCCACGCTTTCGTCTCGGGATTCCACGCGTACTGCACGTCCTTTTCAAACACACCGAACGCGGGCGTTACAAACCCTTCCTTGAACGTGATCGTGTGCGCCTCGCTCCAATCCATCACCGCCGAGCTTTGCGCCGTGATCACGATCTGCAGATAGTAAACGCCGAAGTTCGTGCCCTGGTAATACATGTCGATGTAGCGCATCGCCTCGCCGCCGCCGTCCGTCTCCGCCCATTCGCGAAGCGTTTTTCCGTCCAGCAAAAGGTATTCCCACAGGCTCTCGCGCATTCCGTAACGGGTCAGCTCGTACACGTACGGCGCGGGCATCGTCACACCCACAGACCCGTAACTTGCGTAAATCGTACCCTCGTCCGCCTGCATGAACGGCAGATATTTGGTACTGCACGGCGTGGTAAATTCGATAAACAACTGGTTGGTTCCGGGCGCCACGCCGTCCGTTGCCGTCAGAATCGTGTTGACGTCCGTGGGTTTGAGTTCCCCTTCGATCTCCTCGCGGTGCACTTCGCCCTCGAACAATTCGAACATTTCGTCGTACACGAACCGCTCGTCCGCCGCGAGCACGCCGCCCGCAGGCGTTTTAAAGCCCTGCTTCACCGTGATGACAAGCCCCTTTACAAGATAGCTCGCGGGGATCTTCACGCGCAGCGTGTACCCCGAAAGGGTCACCGACGCGCCGCTCTTTTCCGTAAGAATGCTCAGAAGATCTTTTTCGCCGATCAGAATGTTTTTGAGCACCGCGGAGTCAAATTGCTCGTACGTCGCGTTATTCACCGAAAGACGAAGATCGAACGCAACGTATTCCGCATCCTCTTCGGACGCCGCCTCGGGCGTCGTCGCCCAGTACACGTTCAGCGTTCCGCCCTCGGCAAAGAAATAATTTTCTTTATTCTCGCCGCGCACAAACTCCTTCGTCGCCTGCACCGCCTTCTTCGAAAGCGCTTCGTCGGGATTGGTCTGTACGTTCATTCCCTTTTCCACCGTGATGCGCACGTCCGCGTCCGCCGTCAGCGTCGTCGCAAAGGTAAAGCGGATCGCCATTCCCTCAAACGTCACCGTCACCGCGCTCTCCCATTCGGAAAGCGCCTTGCCGTCCACCCGCACGTAACGCAGCAGATTCTCCGTGAAATCGCTCCCGTCCATGCGCACCGTCTTGTCAAACATGACCGTGACCGTCGCTTCGCTTCCCGCAACGCTCCACGCTGCCGAAAGCGGCGTAAGGGTCTGGTCGACCTGCGGGTCGCTCTCTTGAGACATCGTCACCTGCTTGCCCGTTTCCAGCGCACGGTTGGTATAGAATACCATGTCGCTTTCCAGTGTGTACATGGTGTAATCGCCCGTCGAACCGCGGATGGCAAATCCCTTCGCAAACGTGATCGCGTCGAACGCGTCGTTGTTCAGGCTGCCCGTCTGCCCGTTCTTGATAAAAATACCCAGCCGGTCGTGCCGCTCCCACATGGAACGGAGCGCATAATCGCCGATCCCGCTCTCCGCCACCGATACGCCGTTGATCAGCAAATACTGCGCAAAATCGTCCAGCCCGACGCGCTCGTTGTTCAGCCCTTTGTCCGAATTCTTGTTGAAAATCGTACGATCGAACGTGATCAGCAGCAGATCGTCGTACCCGCCTTCATAGCTGTACGTGTACGTAACTTCCACGATCGAAACCGTGTCCGTCGCATACTCGGGTTCGGTCAGATCTTCCACTTCCGCCTGCACCGCCTTTTCGCTCAGCGTGATGCTGTCCAGGAAGAACTGCACCCCCGAATCTGTCATCGCCTGCACGATAAAGCCGCCGCACACACCGTCTTTGAAAAGCTCCGTCGCCGAAAGCTCGATCGTCGAATACCCGTTCGACGTGCGGAAACTTTGCACCGCATTGTCAAACCCGAGCTCCGTCGTCCCCAACGGGTAAACGTAGAAGCACGTCGTCGCATTGTGCAGAACTTCGATGGAGAAACTCTTCACCGCCGTATTTTCCAGCGGCAAAACAAACTCGACCACAAAATAATCGTTTTTGGCAAGGTTCTGCGTGTATGCGTCACCGCCCGTCAGGCCCCAGGCCTCATGCCCGCTGCCGAGCGTCATGCCCTGCGTCGTAAATTCGCCGATGCTGCCCGCTCCGTTCGGCTTGATCACCGCAGAGCCGACGTCGATCTTCGTGTCCAACGTCCACTCGAATTCGACGACTTCTTCCACCTCGCCCGCATCAAAGCTTTCCGCCGAAAGGGTCACGCTGTCCAGGAAGAACTGCGCCCCCGTCCCGTCGGCAAGCTGCAGGATAAATCCGCCGCATATGCCCTCTTGGGCAAGCCCTTCCAACGACACCGTCACCTGCTGGCTGCCCGACGTCGTGCGGAAACTCTGCACCGCGCTCTCATACCCGAGCGTCTGCACGCCCAGCGGATATACATAGAAAAGCGATGCGCCGTTGTACAAAAATGTAAGGTTCGCGCTCTTTGCGCCCGTCGAAGCAAGATCGATGGGCGTATTGAACTTATACTCCGCAAACTGCTCCACCGCGAGCGAACCGTTCGTCTGCGCGGAATATTCCGTCAGCGGGAGCCCCCATTCGGGATGCTCCGCAGGCATGTTTCCGATGGAAACCGCCAGCGAACTGAATCCGCCCAGCGCGTCCGTCTGCCCTTGCGTCACCGCAAAGATCTCGCCGTCTGCGTCGTATTCTTTCCCGAGCGTCCACTCTACCTGCTTTCCGAACGTCTCGGGATTCGCGTCCAACGCATGGTTCCCGCCCGATACCGAACGGAACGACGCCTTTTCCGCCACTTCGTAATAATCGACGGATCCGCTCCCCTCGATCGGGAAACGGCAGCCCTGTTCGATCGTTATCACGTCCTTGCCGTCGTTTTTCAGAGAATAGCTTTGCCCCGCCTTCACTTCGATCATAAAGCGCGTCGGTTCGCCGAAATGTCCGCGCCTTGCCATAATCACCGAGCCCGCATTCTCCGAAAGTGGCGTCCCGTTGACGGATATGTACGGCATGAAATATTCAAACTGCGCGGCAAGATCTTCATTCGCCGCATACGTCGCTTTGTCCAGCGTCAGATAGATCCAGTTGCTCGAAGCGCTGTTCCACACCACCTGCACGCCCGTCACCTTGACGTCCGCTTTCTTCATCGGCTGTACGGGCTCTTCGGGTTTTACCACCTTGCCCGCATCGTAGCTTTCCGCCGAAAGGGTCACGCTGTCTAAGAAGAACTGCGCCCCCGTCCCGTCGATAAGCTGCAGGATAAACCCGCCGCACTTTCCGTCTTCTGCAAGCCCTTCCAACGAAACCGTCACCTGCTGACTGCCCGACGTCGTGCGGAAACTCTGCACCGCGCTCTCATACCCGAGCGTCTGCACGCCCAGAGGATATACATAGAAAAGCGATGCGCCGTTGTACAAAAATTTGAGGTTCGCGCTCTTTGCGCCCGTCGAAGCGAGATCAATGGGCGTATTGAATTTATACTCCGCAAACTGCTCCACCGCGAGCGAACCGTTCGTCTGCGCGGAATATTCCGTCAGCGGGAGTCCCCATTCGGGATGCTCCGCAGGCATGTTTCCGATCGTAACCGCCAGCGAACTGAATCCGCCCAGCGCGTCCGTCTTCCCTTGCGTCACCGCAAAGATCTCGCTGTCTGCGTCGTATTCTTTCCCCGTTTCCCAAATAAATTGTTTGGAAAAGGCCTCTTCCGCGCCCGCCGAAGAAGTCCCCGACGAGAGATACGTTTCCGTCTCTTCGACAACGTAACAGCCCGCTCCGTTGTTCAAAGGAATGCGGCACCCCGCCTGTACCGTGATCGAATCGGTACCGTCTTGCCTGAGAACACCTCCCGGTAACTGAATGCAGAATTGCGACGTCCTGCCGTACTGTCCCTCTCTCGCCCAGGCAATATTACCCGCCGTCAACGGCTGCCCGTTGACCAATATGTAAGAGGCAAACCAGTCTTTATGATCGTTGCTGTCCGTGTTTGAAGTAAAAACAGCCCCTTCCAGATCGATATAGACAAAATCGGTCGTGCCGCTTGCATCCCAATGCACGGTAATTCCCTTTACGCTCGTCGACGAACCCGCGATAAACGTTTCTTCTCCCGTACCCTGCGTATTGACAGGCGAAAAGAAAGTCGCCGTTTCCGAAACCACATAATAATCGCATCCCGCCACTTCTTCTCCCGATTCCGCAGCCATAGGGATCTTGCAGCCCGCATAAACCGTTATCTTGTCCGTGCCGTCTTTTTTCAGAGAATACGTCTCCTTCGCAGGCATCTGTATCATATAACAGGTGGAGTCACCATAGAACCCCTTCCTCGCATACGTTACCGAACCTATGCTATCCGACAGCAATACCCCGTTGACCGCAACGTAAGGCATAAAATATGCGTAATTTTGGGTGCTCGGCTCATTCGCCGTCGGAAATTCCGCTCCGTCCAGATAAATTCTGATCATGTTCTGGTCGTCTCCCCAGATCACATGTACGGACGAAACCTTCACCGCGTCATCTTCGGCGGCGCGCGCCGTTTGAGCCCCCGTCAGCAGGGCAAACAGCACAAATACCGCGAAACAAACCGCAAACACCGCGACCGCTCCCGCATGCAGCAAGTATCTTTTACTCATTCCCCTATCTCCTTATCCTTATTTTTGCGCCGTCACGCATTCCTGTACGGCGCTACGTCCACAAGCGCCCCGCCCGCAAGACGAGACTCCTCCGCCGCGATCGCCATATAATGACTTTCGACGGAATTTTCGATGGACGTATCCACGTTTTTGTTACCTTCCGCAAGAATTTCGTAGAGCTTGTCGAGCATTCTGTGATCGCCGCCCCCGTGCCCTTCCAGATCGTCGGTCAGATCGGAGATCTTCCACTCCCTGTCTTCCCCGAAGTACTTTTTGAGAACGATCCTGTCCTCCCCTTCGTGCAAAAACAGCTCACCGTCCGAACCGAAAAAGCGGATATCCCTGCCGCCGTTCTTGACAAATGCCTCCATCTTCAACGTCGCCGTGATCCCGTTTTCAAACTGCATGATCGTCGTCTGATTGTCCACCACGTCGTTGTCGCACGCAAACACGCACCTGCCGTACGGCCCTTCTTCGATGGCTTTGTGCAGATTCTCCGCCGTCAACGGCAATTCGTCCGTGATCACGTTCATCGGCCACGCATTTTCCGGCGCACCGAATTCGTTCTTCCACATGTCCACGTAAATGCGCTCCGCACTGTACGGACACGTCCGCACATACTTACACTCCGTACACCTGTCCGCCGCCCCTTTCGGCTGGTTCTCCTTCCGAAAATAAAACAGCGACCCCATCGACGAAACACTGCGGCACTTCGCCCCGATAAAATATTGGATCAGATCCAGATCATGACAGCACTTCGCCATGATCATCGGCGTCGTATCCTCGCTCCTGCGCCAGTTCCCGCGCACATAACTGTGCGCTTCGTGCCAGAATACCACGTTCTCCGTCTGATCGATGGATACGATCTTTCCGATCGCCCCCGAATCGAGGATCTCTTTTACCTTGTTGATCGCCGCCGTGTACCGCAATACGTGACACACCATCACCGTCCTGCCCGACTGCCGCGCACATTGCACCAGCTCGCGCAATTCCTTCGCGTCCGCCGAGATAGGCTTTTCCAGCAATATGTCATACCCCAACGCCAGGCCGCGCTTCGCCATCCGCACGTGCATCCGATCCAGCGTGCACACCAAAAGCAGATCGCTGCGCTTTTTCGCAAAAAACTCCTCCTCGTCCTTAAACCACTCCGCCTGCGGCACACCGAACGTCTCCCCGTACTTTTCCAGCCGCTCTTCGTTCGTGTCGCACAGGCTCACAATGCGGAATCTGTCCCTGCATTTGTTAAGATACCTTCCGTATGCCTCGCCTCCGCGCGCCCCCACTCCGATTATGGATACCGTCACGATTTTGCCCATCTCTCTTTACCCTCCCAAGCGGCACAAAAAAACTTTATCTGCTGTCCGCAAATAAAGTTTATCACACAGATTATTGCAAAATCAATATCAAATTGACGAGAATCCGCTTCAAAAATTAATATTTTTCTCCCGCGCCTCTTTCTGCGCCCTGTAAAACGTCGCCGTACTGCTGAATCCGCATTTGTATATGATCTCCAGCGCCGTCGCCCCCGTCCGCTTCTGTTCCGCAAAATATTCCTTCGCCTTGCGCAGCCGCAAAAGATTCAGATAACTCCGAAACCGTATCCCCACAATGTCCCGAAATATCTTCGAACAGTATTCCTTCGTATACCCGCTCTCCCGCGCTACCTCCGCAAGCGATATGTCCTCCGTATAATGCTCGTTGATGTACTTCAATACCTTCACCGTCACGCGCTTGTCCTTCCCCTCGATGATCGGCGTCAGCGGATAGTGCCGTATCAGCTTGGAAAACAACAGCGTACTGTACCCGAAATTGCATAAATACGTCTTGTTCTCCCCTTCTTCTTCCAGCCAATGCCGTATCAGCCCGATCGTCTCCCTGTTTTTGTCCGCCTTTTTCATGTACGTCGGCAGCGTCAGACCGCGGAACGATTCCTCGAAAACCTTCGTGTACTCCCTGCTCAACACAAGCACGATCGCCCGTATCTGCGGCGTACACTTTTTATAACAATGGTATTCGAAACTCCCTACAAAAAAGATCTCCCCCGCCCGAAGCCGCTGCACTTCCCCTAAATGCCGCGCCTCGATTTCCCCTTCCAGCATAAACACAAACTCCATGCTGTCATGAAAATGCCCCACTTCGGACAAGATCGTCTCATCTTTAAAATAAATCTGCCGCTCTAAATCCGCTTCCGAAAAATATACCCCTTTGTCTTCCATCCTCTTTTCCTCTCCTTTTGCCGCGTCTTTCACCCCTGCTCTCTCACAAACTCCGCCGTCCGATACTCCCCTCGTCTGCCGAATTTCGCCCGTCGGATCTTTCCGCCCTTTTACGCGCCTTTCCGCAAGGCGAATTAAATCTTTATTATCATTATAGCACACATTTGCGAAAATGCAATACCCGCAGGCAAACCGTTTTGTCAGATTTTTGCACTTACGTGGAAGGAAAATCGCGTCTGCTTGGAAATACAGAGGGTTTGCCTTTTTCTCGCCGCGGCAGATTTTATCCGATTTTTCCGAAAGGTCTTGGCAAAGTATGTCCTTTTCGGGATAAGAGAGCGGCGGACATTTTGTTATTAGCCGACCGCGGCGGGCATGGCGCTTTTAACCAACCGACGCGGGGCATGTTTTGTTTTTCGGCCGACCGATGCGGACTTTTCCGCTTTATGCGGCGAAAAAGGAGAGGCGGCGCAATCTTGCGCCGCCTCTCCTTTTTGTATTTTCCGCCTTCCGACGGTTTTATTGTTTTTTTTCGCCCGTTACGCTCTCGAAGACCTGCATGTTTGTCACGCACTGCGCGCCTTCCACCTTCGACAGCTTTTCGAGGATCTTTTCCGCCCGATCCCAGCAATCGTGCAGATCAAACTCGTACGTATGCCCCCAAAGATACAACAATCCGTCGCCCTCATCCTTCGCAAAGCGGTCGATGAGCGATTCCGTCTTTTCGTCCAGAATGTGCGCCGTGGGATTCCACAGCAGAAAATCTTCGGGAAATTCAAAATGATAGGTGGAGACGATCGTGCGGGCGTAACGTATGTTCGTGTACGTGCGCACCGTTTCCGTGACGAGCCTGTCATAATTGGGATGCGCGCCCGGGTACGCCATGCCCAAAACGGGATACCCCGTCAGCTCGCTCAGTTTAACCGAATCGCCGATCACTTCTTCCAAAATGCGGCGTACGGAACAATTCAGCAAAAGCGGGTGCGTGCGCGTATGCACCGCTACCTCGAACCCGTCGTACAGCGACGAAAGCTCTTCGGGCGCGATCTTCTTGTGCGAAACACGCTTTCCGCCCTCGAAAATAAGCTCTCCATCCCTTCCCAAAAGCGCGGAATTCACGTTGAACGTGCATTTCAACCCGTATTTTCTGAGAAGCTCTGCAAAACGCCTGTCCTGCGTCACGCCGTCGTCAAAACTCAGCGTAATAAATTTTTTCATACACTCTCCCCGCTCTTTTGCCGCGTTTTATTCCATTCTCTTTGCGACCGCTTTCAAAAACGCGCGCGTTTCCAGCTTTTTCGGCACGATCCCTTCCGCATGAAACAGCGGCACCAGGTCGCCCGTCATCTCGCCCTCTTCGATCGTGCGCACCGTCGCCTCTTCCAAACGCTTCGCAAATTCCGCAAGTTCGGGCGTGTTGTCCAGCTCGCCGCGCTTTTTCAGCGCTCCCGTCCAGGCAAAGATCGTCGCCACCGAGTTCGTGGACGTCTCCTCCCCCTTCAGATGTTTGTAATAGTGACGCGTCACCGTGCCGTGCGCCGCTTCAAATTCATAATTTCCGTCCGGCGATACCAGCACCGACGTCATCAGCCCCAACGATCCGTACGCCGTCGCCACCATGTCGCTCATGACGTCGCCGTCATAGTTCTTGCACGCCCACAAAATTCCGCCTTCCGAACGCACGATGCGCGCCACCGCGTCGTCGATCAGCGTGTACATATATTCGATGCCCGCTTTTTCAAACTTCTCTTTGTATTCCTTTTCGAAAATCTCCGCAAAGATATCCTTGAAATGATGATCGTATTTCTTGGAAATCGTGTCCTTCGTCGCAAACCACAAAGGCATCTTCACGTCCAGCGCGTAGTTGAAACAGGAACGCGCAAAACTTTCGATCGATTTGTCCAGATTGTGCACCGACTGCACGATCCCGTCGCTGTTTTTAAAATCATGCACCAGGAGCTTCTCCACGGCGTTTCCTTCCGCGTCTTCCACCACGAGATACGCCTTTCCGCCCTGCTTTACCTGCGTCTCGACCCCCGCGTATACGTCGCCGTACGCGTGACGCGCCAGCACGATCGGCTTTTTCCAGCCGGGGATATACGGCGTGATCCCCTTCGCAAGAATGGGCGCACGGAACACCGTCCCGTCCAGAATGCGGCGGATCGTCCCGTTCGGACTCTTCCACATCTGTTTGAGCTTGTATTCCTCCACGCGCTGCGCATTGGGCGTGATCGTCGCACACTTTACGCCCACTTTGTATTTCTTGTTCGCATTCGCCGCGTCCACCGTCACCTGATCGTTCGTCTCGTCACGGTGTACGAGCCCCAGATCGTAATACTCCGTCTTTAAATCTACATACGGGCAGATCAGATCTTCCTTGATCCATTGCCACAGCACGCGCGTCATTTCATCCCCGTCCATCTCCACGATGGGATTCTTCATTGCGATCTTTGCCATATTTTTAAAGCTCCTGTTTGCTTTTTCCCTTATTCTATCAAAAAATTAAGGAAAATACAAGCGTTTGCCCGCTCCCCCTCTCCCCTACGCCGTAATTTCTCCGCGTTTTTTTGCCGGTCGATCTTATTTTAAAAGGGCTGCGCCCGCAAATGCATTTGCGGGCGCAGCCCTCGGTCATCCTTCCGAAAGGCGTGCGGGGGCGCAGAATCTGCGCCCCCGCACGCCTTTTTCTGCTCTTTCCGTTTTTTTAAACGCAAGGGCAAAAGTTTTTCGTTTTTACCGATCTGCCGTCCGTTGTTTTTAAAAGCGGAGCCGTCCCCTTCGTTTGGAAGATAGGTATGTAAGATAAGAAGTTTTTAAACGCGAAACCGCCTTTTTTCTCTCCTTGCCACACGGCAGAGAGCATGAACGATACAAAATTTTTTTGAAAGGGGCTCCGTCTGCGCCTATCCTCTCCGCTTGGAGGAAGCGCGTATGCCGCTCAGAACGCCGCAGTTGGAAAGCATTTTCTTTTCCGAACGCGCGACGCTGTCGCAGATGCCCTGCTCAATAAAGACGGTCAAAAGGTCCTTGAAATCAGCGAGATTTTTACAGAACAGATACCAGGCGAGCGACCCGGGCACCGTGTTCATTTCGTTGAAATATACCTCGTTACCGCTCAGCAAAAAGTCCGCCCGCACCACGCCGCGAAGATTGAGCCGCCTGTAAAGCAATTTCGTGTACCCCTGCACGAGATCTGCATTGGCTTTGGAGATCTTGGCGGGGAAGTCGTTTTTGTTCTCTTTTCCGCCGCCCAAATATTTGTCGCCGAAGGTCAAAAATTTATGCTGCGTTTTCGGTTCTTCGCAGGAAGATACGACGATTTCGTCGCCGTTTTTGTAACACGCACAGTTGATTTCGCGGCGATCCGCCAGATATTTTTCCGCGATCAGAAGGGTGTCGTAGGCGAACGCCGCTTCAATGGCAAACGTCAGCCGCGCCCGATCTTCCGCCACCGCCACGCCGATGCTCGATCCTTGCCGCGCGGGTTTGATGATGACGGGATAGCCCAACCGCTCCTCGATACAGCGCACCGCAAACGCGCCGCGCTTTTTGTATTCGTTTTCGCTGATGCGGAAATAGGGCAGCGTGCGCACACCCAGCGCCTTTGCCGCCAGCTTTGTGAGCGCTTTGTCCATAAAGAGCGCCGAAGGCGCCATGTCGGGCGAGGCGTTCGCGATCCCGTTCAGTTCCAAAAGCGCCGCCACCGCGCCGTCTTCCCCGCCCATGCCGTGACAGCAGTTGAGCGCACAGTCGATCTTTGCGAGCGGCTTTACTTTATTTTTGCGCAGCAAACACAGTTCCTGCCCGCAAAAAATCGCCCGCTCCGCCCGCTTTTCCAGGTTGCCGCCCCGATAAAACGACGTGTCCGTCAGCTCTTTGCCCGTATACATCGCCCCGTCCTGCGCTATGTACACGGGATACCCTTCGTACCGCTCCGTATCCAGCAAATTCGCCGCCATCGTGCCCGTGATGATCGAGATCTCGTTTTCGCATGACTTTCCGCCAAACAATACCGCCACGTTTTTGCGCATAAAAAAACACCTCCGCAAAAAATTTTTCGCTTTGGTGTTTTTCGTTTTTCCGCTCCCGCGGCCTGCCTTATTCCATTCCGTTTTCAATTATAAATGTCGGGGAGATCGTTCAGAAACAGGACGGTATCCCCCTCTTTGAGTTCCTTTTCCAAAAGTTCCTGCGCTTTTTCGAGTGTGGGCACGACGGAAAGTTTTTGCGCGTCGCCGCCCGCCGCCAGATAACCGTTTTTCACCGCCGTGACCAGCGTCGCCCCGACCAGGATCACCCGATCCAGCCCCGCAAGGTGTTCGCCCAGCGCGCCGTTTTCCTTTTCTTCGAGTATGCCAAGTTCCACGAGCCCCGGCGTTACGACGATCTTCCGCCCCTCAAAAAGTCGCAGAACGTCCAGCGCCGCCGCCGCGCCGCGTATGTTCGCGTTGTACGCGTCGTCGAGTATGGTCACGCCCAGCCGTTCGGTCGGCTGCAGGCGGTGCGGAATATAGTCGAGTTTTCCGATGCCTTCCGCGATCTCTTCCTTGGAAAGCCCGAGTTTGAACGCCATCGCCGCCGCAAGCGCGATGTTCTGCGCGTTGTGCGCGCCCAAAAGTTTGGAAGTGCATTCGACCTGCAAGATGCCGAGCGCCAGCTTGAACGAAATACCTTTCGGGGTGCATTTGACCCCGATCGCCGCACATTCCCCGTGCTCTCCCACGGGCACTTTGACGAGCTTTTCGGCGCGGCCGAGCAGCTTTTCCGTATTTTCGTCCATGCCGATGATTGCAAACCCGCCCTCGCGCGTGCCGTCGAGGATCTCCCCTTTGGCACGGATAATTGCGTCAAGGCTCCCGAACGTTTCCAGGTGCTGTTCGCAGATGCCCGTCAGAATGCAATGGTCGGGTTTTACCAATCTGCAAAGCTCGGCGATGTCCCCTTCGTGCCGCGCTCCCATTTCCGCCAAAAAGAAATCGTAGGCGTTCAGGTCTTCCTTTTCCACCGCTTTCGCGATGCCCAAAGGCGTATTGTACGACGCGGGCGTCGCCAGCACTTTGTAGCGCACCGACAAGATCTGCGCCAGGAAATTTTTCACGCTCGTCTTGCCGAAACTTCCTGTAATGCCGATCTTCACGCAAGAGCAGGAACCGAGTTTCTGCTGCGCCGCCGCAAGGTATTTTTTGTTCTTTGCGCGCGAAAAGGGCTTTTCCAACACATTCGCCGCGCGAAGAAGATAAGGCATACAAAGCGGCACGGCCGCAAGAAGGATATACCGCAGATTCGTCACGATCCCCACGTTTGCAAAATACGCCGCCGCATTCCCCGCAAGCACGAGCACGAAGCAGACAACGGCCAGCACAAATACGTTCAGAGCATAGACGCGGTTGGCGCGCGCCGTCGGCGTCAGCGGCACTTTGAGCGCCTTTTTGTCCGCCGTACAATACAGCCCGACAAAGAGCGGCACGGAAATAAGGGCGATGTAGGCCGCCCATTTGCCCGCAAACGAAAAGCAGAGCCCGAGCACCAGCATCGCCAGGGCGATGAGAAACGCGAGCAGCGTAAAGCGCGAACGCGCCATGTTGCCCTTTCTTTTCAGCCATGCGGCGTACATTTTTCCGTCATATCCCGCCTGTTGCAGGGCGCCGAGCACGTTGAACGCGCACATGCCGTACAAGAGTGCCGCGGCAAGCGCGATGACGATATATTCGGCGATCGCTGTCATTGTAAACATATTCCTTCCTCTTACGATGATTTCTATCGGAAAAATTCCCGCGCGACGGCGTTGAATTTTACCGGGTTTTCACAAAAACAAAAATGCGTGCACCCTTCCATGTACACGAGTCCCGACCCGCGCGTGAGACGGTGCAGGCGTTCCGCCATGTACGGCGGCGTCGCCGTGTCTTTCTCCCCGAATACGTACAGAACGGGTATGCGTATCTTCTGCGCGCAGGGCGCAAGATCTTCGTTCACGATCTTTTTGTAACTTTCGCGCATCACGGGCGAAAGGGTGCGGTATTCCTCCGACCCGAACTTTCTTTCCGCAAACTTCGGCGCGATTTTCCGCACTACGCGGTAGCTTTTTACGCGCAAAGCATACCCGAGCCCCCGCCGCGGCAAAAGCCCCGCACAACCCGTCAAAAGTGCACGCCGAAAGGGCTGCTCCTGCCTCGCCAAAAGTTTCAGCGCGACACGCCCGCCGAACGAATGTGCGATCAGGTTTGCGTCACGTATGCCGAGCTCGCGCAAAAGTTTTGACGTATGCTCCGCATAATCGCCCACCGACCACGCCGCCGAAAGCGCTTCGCTCTTGCCCATGCCCCAAAAATCAAAGGCAGTCACACGGTAAAATTTTTTCAAAAAGGTTATCTGATGGTAAAAGCTCTCCTTACAGGATAAATACCCGTGCAGGAAGACAAGGTCTCTGCCCGCGCCTTCGCGCAGCAGAGAAACACCCGCCGCTTCCGACAAATTCAACCCTCCCGATTCAGCTCTTTCATCATGACAAGCGCGTCTTCCCCGTCGCCGTAGTAGCGCGGCCGCGCATACCGCCCGATAAACCCGTGCCGCAAATACAGCGCCATCGCCGCCGCATTGGAGACGCGCACTTCCAAAAACAGGCGCTTTACGCCCCCTTCCGCCGCTTTCTTTGTCAGCATTTTCAGAATCTCTCCGCCGATCCCCTGCCGACGGTACTGCGGCGCCACCGCAATGTTCGCAATGTCCGCGTCTTCGCCCGCCGTCACTGCAAAACCGTACCCCAGGATCTCCCCGTTCTGTTCGGCACAGACCGTGACCGTGTTTTCGCTCACAAACGAATCCGCAAGCATCTGAAAATTCCACGGATCGGAAAAACATTCCTTTTCCAGCTCCGCAATGCTGTGTACGTCCTCGTACACCCAAGCGCGCAGTTCCATATTTTTTCTCCCCGCCGTTCCGGCCTCTATCCCTTTTTCGCCAGCCTCTCTTCTTCCGCCTGGCTCTTTTTCAGATAAAACGCACCCAGCTCTCCGAATTCTTCCGCCTTCGCGCTCTCCGCCGCACGCATCAGTCCCGCCGCGGGATCCGCCTGCGTATACGCCACCGGCACGGGCTCGTATGCGTACACGGGAAAGGTCTTCGCAAGCTCTTTGAGCTGCTCTTCGCCGACGTACGAAGGCGGAAAACAAATGCTCTTGTCTTTTTCAAAACCGCAGACGTAATAATTCCCGCGCCCCGCGGGCACCGCCGCAAGCGCTTTGCCTTCTGCATTATATGCCAACACCTCGAAAGAGGTTCGCCCCAGCGCGGGTTTCCCCGTACCTTCGCAAAATCCCTTCACCGCCGAGATCCCGATGCGGATCCCCGTAAACGACCCCGGCCCCGTCACCGCGCAGAAAAAATCGCATTCCGCGGGCGTGAGCGCGACCGCCCGCAGCGCTTCGTCCGCCGCGTCCATCAGCCGCACCGAGTGTTGCAAGGCCCCGTCCGCTTCAAAAATCACCTTACGTTGCCCGTTTTTGCAGGCAATCACCGTAAGATATTTTCCCGATGTGTCGATCGCAAGGTAATTCATTCGCTCAAAATCTCCCTTCTGTTCGCGTCCAGTTTGCGTATTTTTACCGTCTTGCAGTTTTCAGGCAGAACGTCCTCAATGTTCTCCGCCCACTCGATCACGCAGATCCCGTCCGCATAAAAATAATCGCAGAGCCCCAACGCCTCCGCCTGCGCACCGCTCTTGAGCCTGTAACAGTCATAATGATACAACTTTCCGTCGTAATCGTTCATGTAGGCGTACGTCGGGCTCGTGATCTCGTCTTCGATCCCCAATCCCTTCGCCAAACCCTTTACGAATTCCGTCTTGCCCGCGCCCATCTCGCCGCGCAAAAGCACTACGTCCCCCTTCTTCAGAGTCTTTGCATATTCCTCCGCAAACGCCTGCGTTTGCTGCGCACTCTCCGTTATCACGCGCGATCACCCCGCTTTTTCGCTCCGCCGAAATTTTTTCGTCCTCCCTCTTTTTCCGCCCTGCGGACAAAAAAGAAGGGACGCGGCTTTACGTCCCTTCCATTATAATATACAATACACAATTTTGCAATTAAAAAACTTTGCTTGCCGTAAATTCTGTCCGTCCGCGCCGATCTTACAAAGATGCGCGCGACGCCCTTTCGCTTAAAATTTATTCAAAAGCCAGGATATGCGCTTATACAACAGGATCGTGACCAGGCTGACTGCCACGCCCTTGATCAGGTTGAATAAAAGTACGTACCACCACAGCGATTCAAACGCCGCAAGCGCGCCGTCTCCCATAAACAGAGGGAAATTGATATAGCGGTTGGACAAGAGCCCCGCCGCAATCTGCAATACGCACCCGACGGCCAGCGTCAGCGCGACGGTCGGAAGTCCTTTTTTAAAGCGGTAAACGAGCGTCGGCACGATGACAAAGCTGAACGTCACGATAAAGTTTGCGATCTCCCCCACGCCGCCCGTGGAAGACTTGAGAAGACACAGACATTCCTTGATCAGGCTGATGATCACCGCCGCGACGGGCCCGTACATAAACCCGCCGATCAGCACGAATACGTTCGCAAAATCCAGTTTCAAAAAAGAAGCGGGCGGAAAGATCGGGAATTCCAAAAAGGTGACGGCAAACGCCAGCGCGGAGAGCATGGCAAGTTTTGCAATGGTCTTCGCCGAAAAATATTTCTTGCAAAAACGCGCCCGCTTTTCCGCACGCGAAAGTTCCTCTTCTTCCTGCGCTTTTTGCCCGTTCTGCGGCGCCAAAGCCGACCCGGTTTGCACCTTTTCCTGCGCCGTTTGCACCGATTCCGCCGCAACGTCCTGCTCTTTTTGCGACAAAATTTCTTCCCCGCGCGCGCTTGCCCCTGCGGCCGTGGCACGGGTTTTGAGAGCTTCTTCCTTCATAAAAAAACACCTCGAAAAATATTTTCAAGGGGCTTAAAGAAAAATCCCGTTCGAATGAACGGGGCCAAGTTTTTTCGATCTGCACGCACGGCGGCAAATTTTCGAAACATTCTTTTCCTTTCCGGACTATACCGTCGGTACGGGAATCACACCCGTTCGGAGGCTTTCGCCTTTCGCAGACTGTTACTGCCGGTGGGGATTCGCACCCCGCCCCAAAGAATCGTTTTTATTCTGTAACATTATAGCACCGCTTTGCCGGTCTGTCAAACATTTTGACCGAAAAAAACCTTTCCGTTTCGGAAAGGTTGATAGGCGGCTTATTTTTTCCCAAAAAAATCAGCCGCCGTTTTTTTCGGGATCGGGCGCCGCCCTCTGCGCGCGGCGAAGGCACGCAAAGAGAAATGCGCCGAGCACGGCCGCGGCCAAAGCGGCGGCCGCCGCCAAAGCGGACAAAACGACGGGCCACGTATACAAAGACGCCGTCGTGATCGCCGCAAAGATAAACCCGATGACCGCCCATACAATGCCCAAAATCAGCCAAACCTTTTCCTCTTTATAATTTATTTCCCGCTTGCGGGCGCTGCGGCAGACGGAACGGATCCCCGTGAGAAGATTCACCAAAAACAAAATCCCGAAAAAGGCGATAAAATAATAAGCGACCATCATAAGCGCGGCAAAACCGATCATCATAAAGGGCTGTTCCGTCTGCGCCATATCCGCCTGAAATTCCAAAAGGGACAAACAATTCGCCCATTCGAAAGCGGCAAACCCCGCAACCGCCGCAACAATTTCCGATATCCCCGCCGCCAGCATCATGCGGCGCATTTTTTTATCCATATTCTCGCACCGTTTTTCTTTGTATTATACAGGATGCAAACCCAAAAGTCAAGACGGGTCTGACCCGACTCCTCACTCCCCTTTTTTTTGAAAAAATTACCTGCTCTCAGATTTTTGTATAGTGTGCCCGTTTTCTTGCAAAAAACCGCGCTTTTTGTTACAATCGAAGTACATTATGCTTGAGAAAAAACCGAAACCGTTTTACGAAATTCTTGCCGCGCTCCTAAAAGAAAACAGGATCACCATGTACCGCCTGGCGAAAGACCTTGGATTCACCCAGCAGACGGTCGCCAACTGGTGTTACGGCATTTCCGAACCGAAACTTTCACAGCTTGTCAGACTCGCCGATTACTTCGAAGTCAGTATCGATCACCTCGCGGGCAGAAAAGATTACTGACTTTTCCGCATTCCCAACGTTTTTTAAAAGCCGCCCGAATGCGTACTTTTGTACGCATTCGGGCGGCTTTTCCTTGCTTTTTTCTTTTAAAACGCGCCGTTATACTTAAAGAAGATGTGCGCGTCGGTTACATGATATCGTTGGCGTAGAGGGGATATTTTTCGCAGAGTTTTTTCACTTCCGCGCGCACGAAATCGAACGCCGCTTCTTTTTCCGCGATGATCTTGGAAATCAGCCTTGCCACGAGGCGCGCGTCCTCTTCCTTGAACCCGCGGGTCGTGATGCTGGGCGTGCCGATACGGATACCGCTCGTGATGAAGGGGCTGGTCTCTTCGAACGGGATCGTGTTTTTGTTGACCGTGATGTTCACTTCGTCCAGCATTTTCTCCAACTCTTTGCCCGTCATGTTCTTGTCGCGAAGATCGACGAGCATCAGATGGTTGTCCGTGCCGCCCGAAACGAGGCGTACGCCGCATTTTTTGAATTCGTCCGCCATCGCCGCCGCATTCGCCACGACCTGTTTCTGGTATACTTTGAATTCGTCCGAAAGTGCTTCCTTGAACGCGACCGCCTTTCCTGCGATCACGTGCATGAGCGGGCCGCCCTGCATGCCGGGGAATACCGCTTTGTCGATGGCTTTCGCGTACTGTTCCTTGCACATGATCACGCCGCCGCGCGGCCCGCGAAGCGTTTTGTGCGTCGTGGTCGTGACGACGTCCGCATACGGCACGGGCGACGGATGCAATCCTGCCGCCACCAGACCCGCAATGTGCGCAATGTCGACCATCAGATATGCGCCGACTTTGTCCGCAATTTCACGCAGACGGGGAAAATCGATAATTCTCGGATACGCGCTCGCGCCCGCCACGATCATTTTCGGCTTGTTCTCGATGGCAAGCTGTTCCAGAGCGTCGTAATCGATGCGCTCGTCCTCTTTCGAAACGCCGTACGGCACGATCTTGAAATATTTGCCCGAAATGTTGACGGGAGAACCGTGCGTGAGATGTCCGCCGTGCGAAAGATTCATGCCGAGAATCGTGTCGCCCGGATTCAAAAGCGCAAAGTAGACCGCCGTGTTCGCCTGCGCACCGCTGTGCGGCTGCACGTTGACGTGATCGCACCCGAACAGCTTCTTGCAGCGCTCGATCGCAAGATTTTCTACGATGTCGACATACTGGCATCCGCCGTAATAACGCTTGCCCGGCAAACCTTCCGCATACTTGTTCGTAAGATGCGAACCGACCGCCGCCATCACCGCGGGCGAAACAAAATTCTCGCTCGCGATCAGCTCAATGTTGCCGCGCTGACGGGAAAGCTCAAGGTCCATCGCCTCGTACACTTCCGCATCGGCGTTTTTGATCGTGGTCATATCAATCATACTCTTTTTCTCCGTCGTTTTTTATTGTCTTCTATCATTATACAGCAAAATGAAAAAATATACAAGAAATAAGAGGCGGCGGCGCAAAATAATTTTGCGCCGCCGCCTCTTCTCAAAACTTGTCTTCCTTTGCTTTTTCCCTCTCGCAAAAGCGCGCTTATGCGCGTACGGCTTTTACGAAAGCCGCGTCTTTCAAAGAGAAAAAGCGAACCTGAAAAGATCAGATATTCTTTTCGATAAACGCTTTCATGGCCGCCTTGGGAACGAACCCGAGGTTTTTGTCGGCAAGGCTGCCGCCCTTGAACACCATGACGCAGGGAATGCTCATGATGGAATATTCGCGCGCGAGGTCGGGATTGTCGTCCACGTTGATTTTGACAAACTGCGCCTGCCCTGCAAACTCTTCCGAAAGGTCGTCGATCACGGGAGCGAGCATACGGCAAGGGCCGCACCAATCCGCATAGAAATCGACCACCAGCGTCTTTTTTTCCTCCATAGCCGCTTTGAATGCGGCGGTATCAAAGTTCTGAACCATTTCCTTTCTCCTCCAAAAGATTATTGCTATTTTGGCAAATTTCCACGACTTCCATACCGAAGCCGCGGGTTTTTGCCGCCAATTTATCCAGCACATACACGCAGGCGAACCCCAAAGCCAGCCCGATGAGGCAAAGTACCGCCGCCCAGACCTCTGCTTTGAGCGCAAGCGCGCCGATCGCCACCCCCGCGCCCGCCAGAAGCACGGGAAGAATGTAGACGATGAACGAAGCGAGCAATCGGTTGTCTTTTTCCGCGACCACGATCACTTCGTCGCCCGCCTTGGCGCCCGCCGTATTTTTTGCTTTCACCTTTACGGTGCTCTTGCCCGAACGGAACGCGCACACCTTGCACGATTCGCATTCGGGGTGTTTTTCGATGCGTAAGAGCGCGGTTTTTCCCGCCGTTTTCACGACGATGGCACGTTCTTTCATTTACAGTTTCGCTCCAAAAATGCGGCAACGTCCGCCGCTTTTACGTTCACCGACGTAGAATCGGTCATATTTTTCACGGTATATTCGCCGCTTTCGAGTTCGTTGGAACCGATCACGATGACGTACCTTGCCCCGATCTTTCCCGCGTATTTGAACTGCGCTTTGACCGAACGCGACGCATGATCGGTATCCGCCGAGATCCCTTTCTGCCGCAGGCTGTCCGCCAGCGCGAACGCCGCTTTTCTGCCCGCTTCGTCCAGGCCAGCCACGTATGCATCCAGCGGCGCCTCTTCGGGAATTTTCTTGCCCGTGTTCTCCAAAACCAGCAGCATACGCTCGATGCCGCTGCCGAACCCGACCGCAGGCACGCTCGGCCCGCCCAGGTTTTCGATCAGCGTATCGTACCTTCCGCCGCCCAGCACCGTGCCCTGCGAACCGATGCTCGTCGAAACAAATTCGAACACCGTCTTCGAATAATAGTCCAGCCCGCGCACGAGCTTCGGATTCAGCTTGTATTTCACGCCGCAGGAATCGAGGATCTCTTTGAGCTTTTCAAAATGCTCGCGGCATTCGTCGCACAGAAAATCCGTCGTTTTGGGCGCGTTTTCGTTGATCTTCGAGCAAACTTCCTCTTTGCAGTCGAGAATGCGCAGCGGGTTCTTTTCGAAACGCGCGTTGCACGTGGGACACATTTCGCCAAGGTGCGGCCGCAGGTATTCTTTGAGCGCTTCATTAAATTTCGGACGGCAATGCTTGCACCCGATCGAATTCAGGTTCAGCTCCACCCCTTCCACGCCCAGCGCACGGATATAATCGCGCGCCAGCATGATCACTTCCGCGTCCGTCTCCGCGCCCTTTCCGCCGAAGATCTCCACGCCGAACTGGTGATGTTCGCGCAGTCTCCCCGCCTGCGGACGCTCGTAACGAAATACCGGGGTGATGTAATACATTTTCAAAGGCAGTACGCCGCCCGCCAGTCCGTTTTCGATAAAGGAACGCACCACGCCCGCCGTGCCTTCGGGTTTGAGCGTGACCGACCGACCGCCTTTATCCACAAAAGTGTACATTTCTTTGTTGACAATGTCCGTCGTATCCCCTACGCCGCGCAAAAACAGCTCCGTATGCTCGAATACGGGCGTGCGGATCTCCTTTAAATTGTACAGCGCCGCAACCTTGCGCGCCGTGTTTTCCAAAAAATGCCATTTGTACGCCTCTGCGGGCAATACGTCCTTTGTGCCTTTGGGTATGTTGATCATAAAAACTCCTTCGCTCACGGCGGTTTCTGCCGCGTTTTCTCTGATCGCGGCGGGGCCCGTCATTTAATACCGCGCCCCATCGTACATTCTTTCCGCCTCGTTTTTTGCCTTGCTTATTGCTTCTTTCGGGCGCACCGTGCGTGCTTTCGCCCGTTTTGCGCGCTCTTTCGCGCGCGCTTTGCCGCCGCCCGTGCGGCGCGGCAGGAGAAACCGAACGCCTCGGCTTGTCCTCAATTATTTTAATTCAGAAATTTCCTTTTGTCAACTTAAAAGAAAATTACGCAAACACTTTTTAAAATTTTTGCGCTTATCCGAAACGCGTTTCGGATAAGCGCAAACCATTCCCGCCCGTTTTTCCCGCGAAAAACGGGCCTTTTTTTCAGTTTTGCCGCAGGCGGACGGCGTTTTACGCCGCCAAAAAATTTTTTCTTTTCCCGCCGCGCGGCCTTTGGCGCATTCTTAAAAGAGCGTCACAGAACGTATTTTTTCAGATCACGGTTTTTGATGATCCTTTCCAGATGCTCGTCGACGTACTTTTTGTCGATGGTCACCGTGACCGTCGGATAGTCCCCGCCCGCATTGAAGGAGATATCTTCCAGAAGATATTCCATCACCGTATGCAGACGGCGCGCGCCGATATCTTCGCTCGTCGCGTTCATGTCCGCAGAGATCTCCGCGATCTCTTCGATCGCGTCGTCCGTGAATTTCAGGTCGATGTTGTCCACGCCCAGAAGTTTTCCGTACTGCGTCGTGATCGCGTTCTGCGGCTGCGTCAGGATCTTTACAAAATCTTCCTTGCTCAGGCTTTCCAGCTCCACATTGATCGGGAAACGCCCCTGCAATTCGGGGATCAGATCTTCCACTTTCGAAATGTGGAAGGCTCCCGCCGCAATAAACAAAATAAAGTCCGTCTTGACCGCTCCGTATTTCGTCATGACCGTGCAGCCCTCTACGATGGGCAGGATATCCCTCTGCACCCCTTCGCGCGAGACGTCCGCTCCGCCCTGGTTTGCCTTGCCTGCAATCTTATCGATCTCATCGATAAAGATAATGCCCTGCTCTTCCGCCCGCGAAAGCGCTTCGGTATTCACCGCGTCGTTGTCGATCAGCTTCTCCGATTCCTCGTTGATGATCTGCTGCATCGCCTGTTTGACCGTCATCTTGCGGCGTTTCTTTTTCTTGGGCAGCATGTCCCCGAAAATCGATCCGATGTTGATCTCCGCGCCGCCCGGTACGATCTCCATCGCCTTGGGCGCGTCCAACACTTCCAGCTCGATCTGCGTGTCGTTGTATTTCCCCTCGCGCAGCTCGTCCAAAAGTTTCGCGTCGAATACCTCTTTGGCCATCTCGCCGCGCTCGCCCTTCTTCATCTCCGACAAAATGGCGACGATCTTCTTTTCCGCTGTGCCTTCCGCACGCACCGCCACCTCTTTCATCTTCTCCTCGCGCACAAGGCGGATGGAACACTCCACGAGATCGCGGATCATGCTCTCCACGTCGCGCCCGACGTACCCCACTTCCGTGTACTTCGTCGCTTCCACCTTGATGAAAGGCGCCTTGACAAGTTTCGCAAGCCTGCGCGCGATCTCCGTCTTGCCCACGCCCGTAGGGCCCTTCATGATGATGTTCTTGGGCGTGATCTCCTCTCTGTCCGCTTCCGAAAGCCTGCTGCGGCGATAACGGTTGCGCAGCGCGATCGCCACCGCCCGCTTCGCCTTGTCCTGTCCGATGATATATTTATCCAATTCGTTTACTATCTGTTTGGGTGATAAACTCATATTTTACTCCTTCAAAATTTACTCTTGCAGGCTCGCGCCCGCCGTAAACTTTTAAACCGTCTCCACCGTGATATGATCGTTGGTGAAAACACAGATCTCGCTGGCGATCTTGAGCGCCTTGTACGCGATTTCGTCCGCAGAATAGTTCGTCTCCTGCGCCAGCGCACGCGCCGCCGCCAGGGCGTAATTCCCGCCGCTCCCGATCGCACAGACACCGCCGTCCGGCTCGATCACTTCGCCGTTCCCGCTGATGATCAGAAGCTGGTCTTTGTCCGCCACGATCATCATCGCTTCCAGCTTGCGCACCATCTTGTCGTTGCGCCAAAGCTCCGCAAGCTCCACCGCCGAACGCATCAGGTTGCCCGAAAATTTGTTGAGCATCCCCTCAAACCGCTCCGAAAGCGAAAATGCGTCCGATACCGAGCCCGCAAAGCCCAATACCACTTTCCCGCCGTATATACGGCGCACCTTCACCGCGTTGTTCTTGAATACGACAGACTCGCCCATCGTGACCTGTCCGTCGCCCGCAATCGCCGTCTTGCCGTCCCTTTTGACAGCACATATCGTTGTACCTCTGAATTCAGGCATATCCTTCCCTCCGTTTCCGCATGCCCCGCTCAGCGCAGAACACGCTCCGTATTTTCATAAATTTCACGCATCTTTTTCAATGCGCGTTCCGCAAAAAGTTTCTTTTTCAGCGCCTTGTCCCGTATCTTTTCGGCCAAAGGCTCCAAGATCCCGTAATTGGCGTTCATCGGCTGAAAATCTGACGTATCCGCCGTAACGTGACGCATCAGCGCTCCCGATACCGTCGAAGCGTCCCACGCAACGCCCGCCTGCCCGCGCATTTTCAGCGCACAGCCAAGCGCCGCCCAGATCCCGCTCGCCGCACTCTCCACATACCCTTCCACGCCCGTCATCTGCCCCGCAAAAAAAACTGTCCCGTCTTTCTTCCAGGACAGATCTGCGTTCAGCTCCTGCGGAGAATTCAAAAACGTGTTGCGGTGCATCACCCCGTAACGCAGAAATTCCGCGTTTTTGAGCGCCGGAATCATCGAAAAAACCCGCTTCTGCTCGGAAAATTTCAGATTCGTCTGAAACCCCACCAGATTGTACGCCGTCCCCGCGCAATTTTCCTTGCGCAGCTGCAATACCGCATACGGACGCTTCCCGTCCGCATCGTACAACCCCACGGGCTTGAGCATCCCGAACCGCAGCGTGTCCTTCCCCCGCGCCGCCATGATCTCCACGGGCATACACCCCTCGAAAACATCGCGCTTGTCAAAATCATGCACCAGCGCCCGCTCCGCACTTCCCAGCGCGTCCACAAAGGCTTCGTATTCTTCCTTCGTCATCGGACAGTTGATATAATCGCCGTCTCCTTTCCCGTATCTGTCCGCCGTGAACGTCTTCGCGTAATCTACGCTCGCCGCCGAAACGATCGGCGCCGCCGCATCGTAAAAATACAGGTTCCCGCCCATCTTCTCACGTATGTCTTCCGCCAAAGCGTCCAGCGTCAGCGGCCCCGTCGCTACGATCGCATACCCCTCGGGTATCTTCGTCACTTCTTCGTGCGCCACTTCGATCCCGCTGTGCCCTTCGATCTTTTCCGTGATATAATCCGAAAACGCATCGCGGTCGACCGCCAACGCGCCGCCCGCAGGTACCTTCGCCGCTTCCGCCGCCTGCATCGTCAACGACCCGAACAGGCGCATCTCCTCTTTCAAAAGTCCGCATGCGTTGCCGTAAACATCGTTGCTCTTGAGCGAATTGCTGCATACAAGCTCCGCATACCCCGCCCGCGTGTGCGCCGGCGTGTATTTCTTCGGCTTGCTCTCGTATAACTTTACTTCAAATCCGTGCTCCGCCAGATAATACGCCGCTTCACACCCCGCAAGCCCCGCTCCGATCACCTTTACAAGCTCCGCCATCCGTTCTCCTTTCTCTTTGCGTTTAGCACTCTTGCATTTAGAGTGCTAACACATTATAGAACGATTGTGCCGACTTGTCAAGAGTTTTTTTCGAAAATTAAAAAATTTCCCTGCTCTTGACTAAGTACCTTTTCTGTGTTATCCTTTCTGTAACGAAAAAAAAGAGGGAGAATCGATGAAAAAGTTTCTTGTATTTTTGCTGAGTATTGTATTTGTTTGTTTTGCCGCCTGTACGCCTGCGGAGCCGCAGCTTGATGCCGAATATACGTATAAAAAAGTTTCGTTCCGCAAAGGCGCGGGACTCACCTTGGAAGAGCTGGCCCCCTTTCTGCCTGCCACGCCCGACAAAAAACCGATCGACAGCATTTCGGAGTTTGAAGATTTTCTGAAAGAAAATTTAGACGAATACAGTTTTAACCGTATTTCGGAAAAGGGCGTCGAAACCGTATATTTAAAGCCTGAAATTCTTTCCGTAACGCTTTCGGAAACGGAACTCACTTTTAAGACGGAAAACCAGACAACGAGCTGTCCCTTTACAAAAGAGGGAAACAATTACCTTACCGAGACGGAACCTGCGTTTTATTTTACGGGAGGCGAATTTTGCACCGATTTGTCGTTTACCGAAAATTTTACCGTTGTCTATCACTACGCTTTGTAAATTTCCGATAAAAAGCGGAGAGGCCGCATCTACGGCCTCTCCGCTTTTTTATTTTGCTTAACAAAATTTTCCGCCCCGTGCGAGGAAAGAAATTTTTGATCCTCCTTCGCAAAAAGCTCCGTTTTTATGCGGCCTGCCGCCTTTATAGCGGCAGGCCGTCCCGTTCGGGGCAGATTTTATTCTCCGACCGCAGGATCCTGCGCGCCCGCATCGGGAGCGAGTTTTTGTTCTTCGGGAGCGTCCTTTACGAAATCGCAGGAAGAACAGCGGATCTGCTTTCCTTTTTTAAAGAGGTATTTGCCGCACTTGGGGCACTTTTCGCCCGTGGGCATTTCCCAGCTCATGAATTTGCACTGGGGATATTTCGAACAGCTGTAAAAGATCTTGCCCGCCTTGCTCTTCATGCGGCGCGTGGGCGCGCCGCAGACGGGGCAGATCCCCGCCGTTTCCGTGATCGGAAGGCTGGTCGAACATTTCGGACAGCTCAGATATTTTCCGTTCCTGCCCGTCCTGTAATACATGAGCGTGCCGCACTTGGGGCATTTTTCTTTGGAGATCTCGCTGTCGAAGGGAAGGGTCGCGTTGCATTCGGGATAGTTCGGGCAGGCAAGAAATTTGCCGTACTTGCCGCTCTTGACCACCATGTTCGCGCCGCACTTGGGGCATTTGGTCGCCGAAATTTCCATTCCCTCGCTCTTGATGTTCGAACATTCGGGATAGTTGGAGCAGGCGAGGTATTTGCCGTACCTGCCGCTCTTGCGGATCATCGGATGCCCGCACTTCTCGCAGAGAATGTCCGTCATCTCGTCGCCGTCGTTGGCGGCAAACACCAGCTTTTCCGCAAACGGCGGATAAAAATCTGCAATGATCTTGTGCCAGTCCACACCGCCGTCTTCGATGCCGTCCAGCTTGTCTTCCATCTTCGCCGTGAACCCGACGTCCATGATGTCCTTGAAATATTTCATCAGAAGATCGGTGATCTCGAACGCGACTTCCGTCGGAACCATGTATTTCCCGTCTTTGGTGACGTATTTGCGCTTGTTCAGCACCGAAATGATGCTCGCATAGGTGGAAGGACGGCCGATGCCCTTGTCTTCCATCGCCTTGACCAGCGACGCGTCCGTATACCGCAGGGGCGGTTTGGTGAATTTCTGCTCGCTCAAAAGGCGGATAAGATCCAGCTCCTCCCCCTCTTTGAGGTTGGGAAGAAGTTTTGCCCCATCGATTTCTTCGTCGTCCTTCTTTACTTCCTGGTACGCCGCCGTGAATCCGGCAAACTGCATGGTCTTGCCGCTCGCCTTGAACCCGTAGACCCCGTTTCTGATTTTGATCTGCATGCTGTTGTACAGCGCTTCGCTCATCTGCGACGCCATAAAGCGGTCGTAGATCAGCTTATAGACGTTGTAATGTTTTTTGTCCAGCGTGCCCTTCATGCTTTCGGGCGTGCGGTTCAGATCGATGGGACGGATACATTCGTGCGCGTCCTGCGCGCCCTTCTTGGAAGCATAGAAATTCGGCTTTTCGGGAACGTATTCTTTCCCGAACTTCGCGGCGATGAAATCGCGCGCTTTCGCCTGCGCTTCCGCCGATACGCGCACGGAGTCGGTACGGATATAGGTCACGAGCGCGATGTGCCCTTCCGATTCCGTGTCGATGCCCTCGTACAGATGCTGTGCGACCAGCATGACGTCGGGCGAGGTCATGCCGAATTTGTTGGATGCGTCCTGCTGCAGCGTGGACGTCGTGAACGGCGCGGGCGCGTGCGATTTGGTCACGCTCTTTTTGATATCGCTCACGATGTACGGGTTTTCCGCCAGCTCCGCGCGCACTTTTTCGTTTTCTTCCGCGTTGGACGGGAGATATTTTTTCCCGTTCTTCTCGCCGAGAAGCGCCTTGAACGGAGCGTATTGCTTGGGTTTGTCCTGCAATTCCGCGTTGATGTGCCAGTACTCTTCGGGTACGAACGCCTTGATCTCGCGTTCGCGGTCCACGATAAGGCGCAGCGCCACCGACTGCACGCGCCCTGCCGAAAGCCCCGAACGGATGCGCTTGCAAAGCAGGGGCGAGAGCTTGTAACCCACCAGCCTGTCCAGCACGCGGCGCGCCTGCTGCGCGTCCACCAGGTTATAATCGATCTCGCGCGGGTTCTGCAACGCGTGCGTCACCGCCGCGGGGGAAATTTCGTTGAACTCGATGCGGTTCTTGCCGTCTTTGAGTTTCAGAACGTTTTTAAGATGCCAGGAGATCGCCTCCCCTTCGCGGTCCGGGTCGGTCGCGAGATAGACGTGTTCCGCCTTCGCCGCTTCCTCCGAAAGGCGCTTGATGACCGCCTTTTTGTCGGGATTGTCCACATAAGTGGGCTCGAAATTTTTATCGATGTTCACCCCAAGCCGCTTTTCGGGCAGGTCGCGCACGTGTCCGCCCGATGCGTCCACGCGGTATTTCCCCTTCAGATATTTTGAAATCGTTTTCGCTTTCGAAGGCGATTCTACAATAATTAAATCCATACAGTCCTCTTTCCGACTTCGTTTTTGTTTTTCCGCTTCAGCGCACGGCCGCCCAGCGGTTGCCGCCGCAGGATACGGCCAGCTTCTTCATCTCCAGCATGGTCAGAACGATCGGCACTTCGTGCGGCTTTAATCCGCTCTTTTGCGCGATCTGCGCCACGTGCGCTTCCCCGTCCAGAAGAATTTCATACACCGTCCGCTCCGCATCGCTCAAGGGAATTTTCTCCGTTTCGGTCAAGTTTATACCAAAAGCGGCGTAAATGTCAACTAAATTTTCCGTCAGTTTCGCGTATTCTTTGATCAGCGCGTTGCACCCCGCTCCCGACGCGACCCCGATCGAATAGGGAAACGCAAACACGTCGCGCCCGTATTCGTACGCCCGCGCCGCCGTGATCCGCGTGCCGCTCTTTTCCCCGCCGCTCACCACCAGCACGCCCTCCGACAAACCCGCAATGATGCGGTTACGCGCGGGAAAATGATAGGGCAGCGGCTTTTCCGACGGGATATACTCGCTCACGGCGAGGCCCTTTTCTTCCACCTTTTCCAAAAGCGCGCGGTTGCAGCCCGGATAAACGTGGTCGAACCCGTACGCCAGCACGGAGATCACCCTGCCGCCCTCAAGCGCTCCGCTCACGGCCGCCGTATCGCCGCCGTCCGCAAGGCCCGATACGATGACAAATTTCCCCGAAAGCTCCCGCGCGAACTCTTCCGTGCGCTTTGCGATCTGCGGCAGCGTGTGCCGCGATCCCACGATCGCAAACATGCGCTCCCGCAAAAGCTCCGTGTTCCCGCGGCAATACAGCACAAACGGCGGATCGGAGATCTGCCGCAGCAATTCGGGATATTTTGCGGAGAAAAACGTCACGCACTCGATGCGCTTTTCCGCATACATATGCAGGAGCTTTTCGGTATATTCCTCTCCCGCCAGGGCGCGCTCCATGCGCGCGGCCGTCTTTTCGTCCGTGATTTTTGCGACCGCCTCGCGGTATGCGCCGAAATTTTCGGCAAGCTCGCTCGGGGCGGCCGCCAGTTTCATAAGTTTCGCCTTCTTCGCGTACTCCGCTCCGAACGAGTCCAAAACGAGGAGCGCCCTCTCTTCCTTCGTATATGTCATGAAAAAACCTGCCGTCACCTGAAATTTTCATAACTGCGGTAGGACACCGCTTCGAGAATGTGCGCGGGCAGGATCTGCTCGCTCGTCTCCATGTCCGCGATCGTGCGCGCCACTTTGATGATCCTCGCCCGTGCGCGCGCCGAAAGTTTCAGCTTTTCGAACGACATGCGCAGAATGTCTTCGCACTCGCGCGAAAGACGGCAGAATTTCTGCATTTCCCGCTCGCCCATGTCCGCATTCGTCGCCGTCTTCGGCATTCCCGCAAAGCGGTTTCGCTGAATTTCCCGCGTACGTTCCACTCTTTTTTTGACAACTTCCGAACTCTCTTCCGCCGCGTCCGATACGAGATCGTCGTACTTGACCGAGTCCACTTCCACCTGGATATCGATGCGGTCCAAAAGCGGCCCGCTCAGCCGCGAACGGTATTTATGGATCGCCGCGGGCGTACACGTGCAGACCTTGTCGCTGCTTCCGTAATTGCCGCACGGGCAGGGATTCATGCTCGCGCAGAGCATGAAATTCGCGGGATAGGTGACCGCACCGCCCGCACGCGTGACGGTGATGCAGCCGTCTTCCAACGGCTGGCGCAGCGCTTCGAGCGCGCTCCTGTGGTATTCGGGCAGCTCGTCCAAAAACAAGACCCCGCGGTGCGCGAGGCTGATCTCCCCCGGCTTTACCGTGCGCGTGCCGCCCCCGCAGAGCGACACCGTCGTCGCCGTATGGTGCGGCGTCCGGAAAGGCCGCAGCGTCACGATCCCCTCTTCGCCGAGGATCCCCGCCACCGAATGAATTTTCGTCACTTCCAGCGCTTCCTCAAACGTCATGTCGGGCATGATCGTCGGAATGCACTTCGCAAGCATCGTCTTGCCCGCGCCGGGCGGCCCGACCAGAAGAAGATTGTGCCCGCCCGATACCGCCACTTCCAGCGCGCGCTTAGCCACCGCCTGCCCCTTCACAAACGCCAGATCGGACGAATATTTCCCGCGCGCGGCCGCTTCGTATTTTTTTACCGCGAGCGGCGTAAGACGCGCAAGTCCGCTCAGATGATCCGCCACCTGCGTCAGCGTTCCCGCCGCATAAATTTCCAGTCCCTCTATGTACGCCGCCTCTTCCGCATTCCCCGCGGGCAGAATAAACCGCGTAAACCCGCGCGCCTTCGCCGAAATCAGCAAAGGCAAGATGCCCGTCACGGGCCGCACGCTCCCGTCCAGCGCAAGCTCGCCCAAAAACACCGTGTTGCCCGTGTCCGCGCCCGCAAGCTGGCCCGTCGCCTTTAAAATTCCCACCGCAATGGGAAGATCGTACCAGCTCCCTTCCTTTTTCAGATCCGCAGGCGCAAGGTTGACCGTGATCTTCTGCGCGGGAAACTTCCGCCCGCTGTTTTTCAGCGCCGAACGCACGCGCTCGCGGCTTTCCCGCACCGCCGCGTCCGCAAGCCCCACCAGCTCATAGGAAGGAAGCCCGTTGTTGATGTCCGTTTCCACTTCCACGGGAATGCCGTCCAACCCCGCCAGCGCAAAACTCATTACTTTGGATAACATGCTCTCCCCCTCCTTTTCCGCACGAAACCGCGCCCGTCTGCGCCCCGCAAAACGACAAACGTCCTCCGTCTTTTGCGCCGCTTTCGGCGCAAAAGACGGGCAGAAAACACCCGCAGGCGCATAATTTTTCTCAAAAAGAGCGCAAAAATACCGCGCATACGCGAGCGCGGATATTTTTGTCTTATTTTATCTGTAAATGCCGTTGTTTAAAAACGTCGTCCAGCCGAAGCAGATCTTCGCCGCGAGCGGCGCCATCGGAATGCCGAACAGCATCGGCACGGTCAGAACGAAGATCACCGCGTACACAACGCTCATGCCCGTCAGAACTTTCAGAGTCGTGCTCATCGGTATGCCGAACACCTTTTTCTTCGCGCCCGTGTCGTGCGCGTACGCCGTGCAGAACATCAGCACCGCAAACCCCGCATAGAAAACGGAGAACAGCATGCTCTGTGCCGCGCTCACGCTGCCCGTAAACAAGTACTGCAACAGCGACGTCACAAGGCCCGCCAAAAG
This sequence comes from uncultured Clostridia bacterium, assembly GCA_944368925.1. Taxonomy (GTDB): domain Bacteria; phylum Bacillota; class Clostridia; order Christensenellales; family Borkfalkiaceae; genus Borkfalkia. The sequence goes on from CALVXG010000013.1 coordinate 59,915, forward strand.
CAGGAAGTACGCATTCAGTATGCGCGGCGTATGCTCGGACGCATACGCGCTCTTTTGCCTGCCCGTCGCAAAATACACGATGACGTATACCGTCGTGAAGATCAGCCCGATCAGCGACGTGATCGCAACCGCAAGGTTCATCTGCGCATTCATCGCGTTGTAGACGCTCTCACTCCCCGCCGCAAACAGCGTCGCGCCTTTGAGCGCTATAAACCACCCGAACGGGTTCACCGCATTGGCCGCCGTGTACGCCGTCACGTTCGAAAGGGCGAAACTGTCTTTCACCGCCGCCCAGACAAGCCCGAATATGCCGATCGACGGAACCGCAGGGTTCGCATCGTACAGCTTTACGTACGTAAAATAGGAAGGGATCGCCGAAAGAATGGTCACAAGCACCGTCGCCGCCACAAACGATACGATAAAGAAAAGCCACACGATCCGCGTCGTATACCCGTTTTCCATACGGATCAGACGCTCCTGCTGTTCGCTCTCCTGCAAGTTCTTCAGCATCGTCTCCTGCGAAGTCTCATGCGCGTTCTTGTCCAGCGCCGCCCTGCGCACCGCCGCAAGTTCCGCTTTGCCCTCCCGATGCACGCGCACCCAGCCGACTACAAACAGCGCCGCCAGCCCGATCAGAGCAAACACCGCCTTCGGATCCGTTGCAAACGCAAACGCGAAAAAGATCCCCGACACCAAAACGTTCGACGCCGATTTTACGGGACGTTCCTTGGAAATTCCGTCTTCGTAGAAGCGGAACATGAAATAATACGCCGCCACCACGCACAGCGCGATCAGCGAATACCCAAGCCCCAGTCTGCCCACCGTCAGCGCCAGTCCGCCCAGCGCCGCAAAGCCCGCAAACAAGAACCCGAACCCGCCGCTCTTGAACAGCCGCTTGCCCAAAAAGTACGCAAACGCCACCGTCGCCGCCGAACAGATCACCGAGAAAATGCGAAGTCCGAACGGATTCGTCCCGAAGATCAGCGTGCCGAGCATGGGCAAAAGCACCGCAAACGGCCCGAAATCTGTCTGCGCATGGAACGATCCTTCCACAACCATCCTGCCGAGCAGCAGATCGTCGATCTGCATCAGCGTGTATTTCTCATCCTGCGTGAAATCCGTGTACACCGTGCTGCCGTCCGCAACGTTCCCCTGCGCGTCCGTCAGCCGCGACGGATCCCCCGCCTTTCCGTATTCCTTCGTCTTGTCGTTCCGCGTGAACAGCTCACGGCAGCTCGTCCATTGCGTGTCCGTAAAATACGACCGCACACTCTTTTCCGACGTGTACGCGGGGATCACGTTCCCGTCCGTATCCACAAACACCACTTCGTTGACAAGCATCTCCGTCTTCGCCGTCAGACGAATGAGACAGTAATTCGTGCTCAAAGACTTCCCCGATTCGGTAAGGTCAAATACCTTCACCCAATCGTAGTTCGTTCCCTTCGCCGTTCCCGACGCATATACGTTCCCCAGCGTCACGCTGCCCAGCGACGATAAGTTGAACGAGGGCGTCGAAGTCGTCTTGGACGCATAACGGAATTCCACCTGGAAATCTTTCCCGATCTCTCCGTATACGCTCCCCACGTTCAGATATACCTTGTCCAGCTTCGCCCCGTTCTGGTAATCCAAATAAAATACGACGTTGGAATCTGCCGCCATATAATAGGACGAACCGTACCCCGAAAATCCACCGATCGTGCACGCGCTCAGTATAAAAAATACCAGCACCAACACGAAGGCCGCTTTCCCGAACACGGATACCTTCCGCACGCGCTCCTTCAGTCTTTGGATACGGGACTGTCTTTCTATCTGCATATTCTGTCACCTGTTTCCCTGAAAATCTCCGACCCCGCCTCACAGACGGCCGGTCAAGCTATATTCCATTATAACGCAAAAAAAACAATCTGTAAACCCCTTTTGCCCGATCCGATGCAAAAATTCCGCCAAATACCCCTTCTGTACCCTTTTTTCGCCCTTTTCGGACTTTTTAAAACCCGCGTTCCCCGCTTTTTCACGGCGGCCGCGCTTTTGAAGAAAAAAGAATGCGCGGCGCAAAAATCTTTTTGCGCCGCGCAAGACCGAAAGGAGCGTATTTTAAGCGGCGCGCCGCAAAGAGCGCCGTTTAAGAAAGGCGTACGCCGCGAGCGAAGCGGCGCAGACGGGGATCTCGCACGCGGGAAAAGCCAGCCATACGCCCGTCTCGCCCCACAGCGCGGCCAAAAGAAAAGCGGCGGGAATGAGCAGGGCGAAGCCGCGCAAAAGCGACAGGATATGCGCGGGAAGCGGGGTTTCCGTCGCCGCGAAATAGGAACAAAAGAGAATGTTGAGGCCCGCAAACGGTGCGGCGATAAAGTAAAGTTTCAGACCGCGGACTGCCATTTCCTGCAGGAGGAGAGAAGAGTCTTTGTTAAAAATCTGCGATACGGGTGCGGCAAATACGAACAAAACGAGGTACGCGGCCGCAGCGAATGCCAGACAACACGCCGCCGCCATAAAGAGCAGGGAGCGTTCGGAGCGGGCGTCCGCATTTGCCCGCGCGCGGCTGAGCAGCGGCTGCACGCCCTGCGAGATCCCGTTGAACACCGAAAGGACGACCAGCGAAATATTGGCGATGACGCCGTATGCCGCCACCCCTGTATTCCCCGCGATGCGCAAGAACAGAAAATTGAAGACGAGGATCGCCGCCGCCGAAGCGAGCTGTTCGACGAGCGCGGGAAAGCCAAGCGTAAAGTTAAAGCGCATGAGCGGAAGGGACACGCCCCGCCGCAGAAAATGAAAACCGTTTTTTCCGCGCAAAACGTGCGAGGCGGAAAAGAACAACCCGATGACGGGCGCAAACCCCGTCGCGAGCACCGCGCCGAACATTCCGAGCCCGCAGGGAAAAATAAAGACATAGTCCAAAAGGATATTCGCAAGGCTCCCCGAGACCGTGGCAAACATGGCGGTGTGCGGCGCGCCGTCGTTGCGCACAAAGCACAAAAGCACCGTGTTGAACAAAAACGCGGGCGAAAACAGGAGGAGCACTTTGAGATAGATGCGCGTCATGGCAAAGGTCTGCGCGTCGGCGCCGAGCAGGCGCGAAAGCGCCCCCGCCCCGAAACACCCCGCCAGCATATAGATAACGGAAAAGAAGGCCGCAAGATACACCGTGTTCGTAAAGACGCGGCTGGCATTCTGCTCGTCCCCCTGCGTCTTGTACACGGAATATTTGGTCGCCCCGCCGATCCCCAGCATCAGCGCCGTGCCGTTGATCAGATTGTAGACGGGGATCGCAAGATTCAGCGCCGCAAGTCCGTCCGTTCCCATCCCCTGCGCCACAAAAAACGTGTCCGCCAGAATATAACAGGATACCCCTACCATCCCCAGCACGCTCAATAACGCGTACCGCGTAAATTCTTTCGCAAGTTTTTTCATTCTCCGCGCCCCCCGCAGATCTTTTTGCCCCCGTGCGCCGAAACCTCGTTTCGGCATAAAAAATGCGCCGGCAATTTTATGTCTGCTAAGGCCTGACGACATAAATCCCGACGCTCACGCTTACCCGGCGGCAATACGCAATCTCTTTTCGTTTTTTCTACAATACCATACGCGGCGGCGTTTGTCAAGCAAACGCCGCCGCTTTGTTCTCCTGTCCGTTCAATTCAAAGGCTGGATCGTTATCACTTCCGCCTGATATTCGGTTTCCCGATACAGTTTCGCTTCCACCGCCGTTTTTCCGCCTTCGCCCGTCGTCAGTACAAGCTCATATACCGTCGTGCCCATCGCCTCTTCCACGCGCACAAACGCTTTGTCCCCTTCCGTGTAAAGTATCCCGCGATCACAGATATATCCCTGATTCCTGCTCTCCACACGATCATCTATGTACGTGTCCGTCATGTCGTAATACCAGATCTGATCGGACAAACCTGTCCCGTACGTCGCATACGCCGCAATCATCCCCGGCGCCACGGGCACCGCCCCGTCCATGTACCAAAGATATTCCTCGGACACAACCTCTTCCGCACCCGTACGCTCTCCGTACCAGAAATAATACATGCTGTCACTGACGGGTTTGAATACATAAACACTGCTGCCCATCAGCATAATATACGAATCAGTTGTCATAGTCCACTTGTTATAAAAGCCGATGACCGTATTCGCACTCCAGTTTTGCTCCGCTTGCCCGTCGGATCCGTAACGCCGCAGCAGATATGTATCTCCGAGGCTGAAAGCCATTACGATGTCCTCCGTCATTTCGTATACGTATCCGTCGCTGCCCCTGTAAAAGAGATTCATTCCGTAAACAACGTTGCCTTCTTTGCCATTATAACTGTCCGTTTGTACATAACAATTCCCGAATTTATCTTCCACAACAAACCTGGCTTCTATGTTTTTATTCGGCAAAAGATCGGTCACCGTTAAAGCGCCGTCTTCAACCGACAGCCGATAATAATTGGTTGCCGGAGTCGAACACTTTACAACGCTGTTTGAAACCACCCTGAATCTCTTAATTTCCTTCAATGAAAACAGCTTTCCCGTAACACGGTCTATTACAAAATTTTCATCATTGCTGTCGTAAGTAATTTCATAATCCGGATATTCCTTCTCATAATCGCTTATCATGCCCGTACGGTACGCCAGAAAAATAAACGAGTCCGTCACGTACAGCTTGACCGGGTTCGCTTCGATCTGCTCCTGCGTCACCCTGTACGTCCCGTCACTGTATTCGTCCGTCGACGTAAACAAAAACGTGATCTTATCAAACGTCCCGTCTTCGTTGAAACTTACAATATAACTGCGCTCCGTCGTCGTGCCCGTAAGCTCCGTATCCTCTTCCTCTTCCACAACGATCCCGATTCTTTTCGTATCACCCAGTTCTACGCGCGCATTGTCAAACATCTGCGGGCTCAACTGCAAAGGCTCGCCCTCCATCGTCGGCACATCGTCCTCTCCAGGCTGCGTCTGTTCCGTACCTCCGCCCGTACCTCCGCCCGTACCCGCATTTTCGCGCGGAGGACGCCCGCACGCCGCCGCCAAAAACAGAAAACATATCCCCAGCAAAACACATACAAACTTCTTCATTTATCTGCCTTTCCCCTTCATAAAATTAAGACTTCTTTGCATCGTCCGCTTTCATTATACGGAATACGCTTTTTTCTGTCAATACATTTCTTAATTTTTTATGAAATTCATTGCCCCTTTCCTGCGCACGGAACACGCGCAAAAAGGCAAGTAAAAGCGGAAAGCGAAGCGAATGCGAAGCGGCAAGCGGAGCGAATGCGAAGCGGCAAGCGGAGCGAATGCGAAGCGGCAAGCGGAGCGAATGCGAAGCGGCAAGCGGAGCGAATGCGAAGCGAATGCGAAGCGGCAAGCGGAGCGAATGCGAAGCGGAAAGCGAAGCGGAAAGCGAAGCGAATGCGAAGCGGAAAGCGAAGCGAATGCGAAGCGGAAAGCGAAGCGAATGCGAAGCGG
>CALVXG010000014.1 GCA_944368925.1 uncultured Clostridia bacterium
CGAAGCGGAAAGCGAAGCGAATGCGAAGCGGAAAGCGAAGCGAATGCGAAGCGGAAAGCGAAGCGAATGCGAAGCGGGAGCGGTGCGAATACGAAGCGGGAGCGGTGCGAATGCGAAGCGGGAGCGGGGCGAATACGGAGCGGGAGCGGGGCGAATACGGAGCGCTCTTTTAAAGCACAGCGCCCGCAAATAAATTTGCGGGCGCTGTGCCGGGGAAAAGGAAAACGCTCCGCACGATGTGCGGAGCGTTTGTCGATTTTTCGTTTAACGAACTTCTTTGATTTTTGCCGCTTTACCCGTTCTGCCGCGCAGATAGTAAAGTTTCGCCCTGCGGACCTGACCTTTACGGATCACGGTGATATCCGCGATTTTGGGGGAATGCACGGGGAACGTACGCTCCACGCCTACACCGTAGGACAATCTGCGGACCGTGAACGTTTCGCGGATTCCGCCGTTCTTCTTGGCGATAACCACGCCTTCGAACGCCTGCAATCTTTCGCGCGTTCCTTCGACGACTTTCACGCTTACTTTTACGGTGTCGCCTACGTTGAAAGCGGGAACGCTGTCTTTCAGATTCTCTTTTTCGATTGCTTCAATCAAACCTTTCATCGACTTTACCTCCATATTACGAAGCGTTCGTAGCCGTTTTTGCCAGAGGACCGCCCGAAGTCTTTTGCTATTTTATCATATTTACGCGATCTGCGCAACCGTTTTTATGTGCAAACCGCAAAAAATTTCGTAAAAAAGTATTTTTACGCGCCGAACGCAGATTGAATATGGTTGATTCCCCGATCAGTGACTTCCAGAACGTCGAAACGGACGGCCACGTCGCCCGCGCGCATCAAAAAGGCGCGCGCGATGTCGATATAGCGCTTTTGTTTGCGCCGATCCACCGCTTCCGACGGCGTTCCGAATGCGTCGCTCTGGCGCGTTTTTACCTCGCAGAACACGACCGTATCGCCGTCGCGCGCCACGATGTCCGCCTCGCCGAACGGCGTCCTGTAATTGGTTTTCAGGATCTTATAGCCCAAACTTTTCAGGTATTCGACTGCCCGCCGTTCCCCTGCTCTTCCGAGCGATTTTTTATGAACGTCCTGCGGTGAATTTCGCATAATCCGTACTCCCCGATCGCGTCGCGGTGCATTTTCGTACCGTACCCCTTGTGCTTTGCAAACCCGTATTGCGGATAGATCTTGTCAAACTCGCACATGAGCCTGTCCCGATACACCTTCGCCAGAATGCTCGCCGCGCCGATCGAATAGGACAGATAGTCCCCCTTTACCAGCGACTGCTGCGGGAGCGAAATGTCGAGCTTGAAATTCCCGTCCACAAACACTACGTCCGGCTCCACCGAAAGCCCTTCCACCGCCTGCTTCATGCACAGCTTCGTCGCCTGCAAAATGTTGATACGGTCTATGGTTTTGTTGTCCACTTCACAGATCTTGTACGCGATCGCCCGCTCGCGGATCAGCTCCGCCAGGCGCTCACGCTCCCCCTCTTTGAGCCTCTTGCTGTCGTCGATCCCCTCGATCAGAAACTTCTTTTCCAGCGGCATGATCACCGCCGCGCAGACCACAGGCCCCGCAAACGGACCTCTGCCCACTTCGTCCACGCCCGCTATGTACTGCGCGCCGAGTTCCGCCATCTCCCGCTCGTAAAACAGCTTGTCGATCGGGGCGCTCTCCTTTTTCGTTCGCATCGCTCTCTTTCCTTCGCGGCTCTGCCGCCCAAAAGTCCCGCGTTTTTTGCGGGAAGCTTACAGTTTCAGTTCCTCCGCATTTTCCAGCGTGATCCTGCCCGTCCTGCCTTTGCGGAAATCGTCGAGGATCGCCTTTGCGCCGCGCTCGTAATCGAATTCGCCCCCGCGCAGGATAAACCCGCGCCTGCGGCAGACTTCTTCGTACATGCCGAGCGGCGAAGAAAAATCGGTGATCCCGTAGCGTTCGCTCAAAAATTGCGGGTACGTTGCCGCAATTTCGCGCAAAAGCTCCAGCGCTATGTCGTCGAGATCGAGAATATCGTCGTTGATACTGCCGATGTACGCGAGATGCTTTGCCAGCTCCTGGTTTTCAAACGCGGGCGGCATGGTGCCGGGCGTATCCAAAAGTTCGAACCCCGCACAGCGGATCCATTGCTTTCCGCGCGTGACCCCCGCTTTGTCGCCCGTGACAGCGCGCTTTTCGCCGCTCAACGCGTTGATGACCGTGCTCTTGCCCGTGTTCGGTATGCCGCATACCATCAGCCGCACGGGCCGCACGATCCCTTTCTGCGCGTCCTTTTCCATCTTTGTTTTCAAAAGAGAGGGCAGCTTTGCCGCGATCTTCTGCGCCGTCCCCGCGCGCGACGCCGTGCACGCGAGCGCCGCCGCTCCCTGCCGCGCAAACGCCGCCAAAAACGCGTCCGTCTTTTTCTCGTCCGCAAGATCCGCCTTGTTCAGAAGATACAAAACGGGCTTGTCCGCAAACAGTTTGTTCAGATTTTTGTTGCGCGTCGCGACGGGCGCACGCGCGTCGAGCACCGCCAAAACTCCGTCCACGAGCGGCACGCTCTCCTGCATCATGCGCATCGCTTTGGTCATGTGCCCGGGAAACCATTGTATGTGTTTCATAGAAAATTCCCTATTAAAGCCATCTGCTTTTTCACTTTTCCCTGCCGCAAAAACAATGCAAGTTTCACCCCGCTGATTTGCGTGCAGAGTTCTCGGCTTTACCGATTCAAGGCGTATAATCGAACAGTAAGTAAGGCAACCACTCGACAGGCTCGCCGCGCCCTTGTAAAAACTCGGCAAAGACACGCATCTCTTCGTAGCTGTTCTGAATCAATCCCCAATCATTCCATTGTACGGAAAACTTTTTCCGAAGATCCTTTTCGAAACCGCAGCACAAATAACTATGCAGTCCCCCGTCTTCCCCGAGAATTTCTCCGCCCAGCAATTTTTTCGGTGCGACCGTCTCTTTGCAAAGAAACACCGCACTCTCACAGCCACTGACAAAACGTCGGACCACGTCCGTCTCAGCAAACTGTCCGATAACACGCAATGCGTTCACTTCTGTTTTAAATTGTTCATAAAACTTTAGTGCATCACGCAGAACCGAAAAACGTCCGTCCGAAGGAGAAAACCGCCCCTCTTTAATCAGATTCCATACGGCCAAATTTTGATGAATCCGTTCCGCAGGATCAGGAAAAATTCGTACAATACAATCGCTCAACGAAAGAAGCCTTGTACAAGGTAAATCAAAGCAAGCGGGCTTTGCAATCGGTTCGACCAAAAAATAACCGATGTTTTGCAGTCTGTTCATTGCATCATTCATGCCCCCTCTCCCACTGTTTGCCTCTTCTCAAATCTCCTGTTTTCCGCCCAGAAGGTCGGGGCGCTTTTCACGCGTGATCTTTTCGGACTGTTCCCGCCGCCACTTGTCGATTTCGGCATGGTTGCCGCTGCGCAGCACTTCGGGAACGGTCAGTCCGCGATACTCGACGGGGCGGGTGTACTGCGGGTATTCGAGCGCGTTTTCCGAAAAACTTTCCTGCACGAGCGAGGAAGTGCTGATCACGCCCTCCACGTACCGCGCCACGCAGTCGGTGACGACCATCGCAGGCAATTCGCCGCCCGTGAGCACATAGTCGCCGATGCTGATCTCCTCGTCGATGAACAGATCGATCGCGCGCTGGTCCACGCCCTCGTAATGCCCGCACAAGAGGATCAGATGTTCGTATTCCAAAAGCTCGAACACTTTCTGCTGGCGGAACGTCTGTCCTTTGGGGGACATATAGATGCGCCGCGCCTTATGCGCGGGGTCAAGCGCTTCAATCGCCGAACCGATGGGCTGCGCCGTCATGACCATGCCCGCGCCGCCGCCGAAGGGATAATCGTCGCATTTTAAATGCTTGTCCTCGGTGTAATCGCGGATATTCACGACGTTGATCTCGATCTTTTTCTCTTTCTGCGCCCTGCCCAGAATGCTCGACTGCATCGCCGTAAACATTTCGGGGAAAAGGGTCAAAATATCGATCTTCATGCTCTACTGCTCCACCGCGACCTGCGCAAACCGCGCGCCGTTTACCGTGATTTTCCCGTTTTCCACGTCCACGTCCGCAACGACCCCTTCCGCCGCGGGGAACATCCATTCTCTGTCCCCGTCGCGAAGGACGTAAACGTCCGTATGCGCGGGCAGAACGTCCGCAATTTCCCCAAGACGTTCCCCCGTTTCCGTGTACACGCCGCAGCCGATCACGTCAACGATATAATACCTGCCTTCCTGCAGGGCGGGCGCTTCGGAACGCAAAACTTCGATCTGCTTTCCGCGCAGAAGCTCCGCCGCGTTGCGGTCGGCCACCCCGCTGAGCACAAGGTACGCCGCCGACGCGTCGAAACGCGCCGACAATACTTTGTATTCGGCACCTTCTACATACACTTTGCGGAAATTTTTGATCTGCGACAGCTCGTCCAAAAGCGGCTTTATCTTGATCTCGCCGCGTATGCCCTGCGGCTTGAGTATTTCACCGATGACTATTTTTTCCTGCATAAATCCTCCGCGTAAAACAAAAGAAGGAAAAACCGTTCGTCTGCCGCGATTTTTCCCTCATTCCGTTCGGATCTTCCGCAAAAATTATTCCGCGGCTTTTTCCTTTTCCTTGATTTCAATGTTGTATTTCTTGCCTTCCTTCGCGGACGCACAGCGAACCAGCGTGCGCAGCGCCTTCGCGATCTTGCCCTGCTTGCCGATCACCTTGCCCATGTCCGACTCTTCCAGCATGACGGTGATCTCCGTCGTGCCGTCTTTCTCTTCCACGCGGTACTCGATTTTATCCTTAAACTCGGCAAACTGTTCTACAACGTATTTGACCAGTTCCAGCATCTTTCAACTCCCCCGATCCGATTACTTCTTCTTTCTGGTCTTCGTCCTGGGTGCGGAAAGTTTCGTGGGTTTCTCGATGATCCCCTGACGGATCAGAAGCGTCTTCACCGTCTCCGTCGGCTGTACGCCCTTCGAAAGCCAATCTTTCGCCTTGTCCGCATCGATCACGATGTCTTCCGGCTGCACCGTCGGATTGTAATGCCCGATCTTTTCGATATACTCGCCGTCACGCGCCTTTCTTCCGTCCACAACCACGATACGATAGAACGGGTTCTTTTTGTCGCCTAGTCTCGTAAGTCTCATTTTGACTGCCATACTTAAAAACTCCTTTCAGAAAATGTTTTTCCTTTTACGGCCCCTTTCGGCCTGATACCGCTCTATTATATCCGAATAAAAAACGGCTGTCAAGCATTTTTACTTGACAGCCGCACTTTTTTTCAGTCTATCCGCCTATGGAAGCATATTCTTCTTCCGTAAAGGCGATCATATACCACACATTCGGGTCGTTTTCGTCCAAAATTTGGAAGGCCGTATCCGTCAGAACCGTCCAGGACGGATCTTTTTGCGTCGTAAGATCTTTAAGTTCCCCGGTATTAAAATCGGCGCGCATATACAGTTTTCCGCCTTCCGCACGCTGCAAAATATGCCCCTCGCCGTCCGAGAACGTACCCGTTTCCGCATCGAAAGAGAACGTATAGCCCGCAACCGTGAGTACGTTGTCGGCAAATTTGTACGGCTCGCTGACCTGATCTGCGATCATTCCGCTTTTAAACGTGAAAAACTCGGCCGTCTGCGCCACGCGCATCAAAACAGCGTATTCCCCGTCATAATACCAGTACACGCCGAAATGCTCCCCCGTCTGCGCATAGTTCGCCACGAGATATACTTCCCGCCCGATCCCGAACAGATCGGACACATACGTATAAACCTCGCCTCCGTCCTTCAACGTCCAGCCGGAAAAGACCAGCGTTTCGTTTTCCGGCACAGGCTCCGGCAACTTTACGCCGCCATCACTTCCTCTTTCATATTCCGCCTGCATCGGATCGATCGTCCCCGTCCCCGGATCAAAATACACCGTGATCACTTTGTAGCTGAATTTCGCATACAGCTGCAGCTCCTGCCCGTACCCAAACGCTTCGTCCGGCCAGGAAATAAGCATTCCTTCCGCCGTCTCCCAACCAATAAAAGATCGGGTCTCGTCTTCTTCTATGACGGGAAATTCTCCGCCCGCCCCTTCATAATACGTCTCTGTCCAATATATTTCGCCGTCTGCGTAAAACGTCACCGTCACGCTGGGCGCGTCCAACGGAATAAATATTGCATTCACTTTCAAGTCCGACACTCCGTATTGATCGCCGTACGCGAACAGCTCCTCCGCCGTTGACACCATTCCGAAGTCCGTCTGCCAGCCGATAAAAATCATATCTTCCGGGTAAACCGGCACAGGGAAAATCGCCTCCTCTCCCCGCTTCAGCCATATTTGCTCTTCCGTTTTTCCGCTTTCGAACGCGAACTCGCTGATGAAATAGACTACCATCTCCTGCATGACTTCGCGGTAGCGCGCATTCAGCGTAAATTCCGTCACTTCGTACTTTTTCGCAATCTCAAACAACTCCTGCACCGACATGATCGTCGTCCCGAATTGTTCGCAATACCATCCTTCAAAAACAAAATCTTCCGGGACGTTCGGAACCGCTTGCGGCAGCTCGTCCCATTCCTCAAGCGACAGCGTCACCGTCTGTTCGCCGTTTACCGTACCGTCCGCCGCATCCAGCGTCACTACCACGGCATCGACTTGCAGCCAATAGACCGCCGTCAGCGTCAGCGCGCTCACCTGCATACTGTTCGCATAATCCATCACTTCGGACGACGTCAGCATCTCCATCCCGTCCCTCATCCAGCACGAAAATTCGTACCCTTCCGGCGGGGTCGGAACGGGAAGCGCTTCCCACACATCACGGCTGTACGTGATCACGCTCTCCCCTTCCAGATTCCCGGGCTCTGCCAAAAACGTCACTTCCACCTGCAAAATCTCCTGGTACGGGCTCATCACCGCGTTCAGACGCACCGCGCCGCTCCCGAATTTCGCAAACAGCTGCTCCAACGTGTCTATCCGCTCCCCGTCTTCCGTCTGCCAATACTCAAATTTCCCCACCTCGGGCGAATTTGACACTTTGTACAACTCCCTGCCCAGGTCGTTATCATAATAGGTATCCGACATATACCATTGGCCGTCTACGTAAAATTCAACATTCAGAGAGTCCGCCCGATTAAATTCGATTTCCCAGAAAGCTCCCGAAAAGCCCGACGGCTGCTCTTGCTTGCTGTATACCCCGCTCGCCATTTCCAACGCCGCTTCCTCAAAATAGAGCATTTCCCCTTCAAATACGAATTCTATGTTCTTCGCATAGCGGAACGCGTATGTGCCGACATACTCCACACTCTTCGGCACCGTGATCTTCATATCCTTGCAGCCCGCAAACCCTTCGTACACGATCTCCGTTACGGGCAGCCCGTTATGCTCCGACGGGATCACGATCGTTTCCTTGCGACGGTTCTCCCCGACACCGACCGCATAGCCGACCGTCTCGCCGCCCTTCTCGATCGCATAATAGACAAAGCCGTCCGTCTCTACAGGCTCCGCCGCCTCGCCTTTGATATTTCCGATCACCTTCCACGCGCCCGCGTCTTTTGTATATATGTCGTACGAAACGCTGTCCAGATACAGATCGCCGTCTTTGCCTGCGTCTGCCGTCGGCACGCCGCTTCCAACAAGCCAGGTCGCTCCGTCCGCACCGTCCGCTCCGTCCTGTCCGTCTTGTCCGTTCGTCCCGTCCTGTCCGTTCGTTCCGTCTTCGCCGTCTTCGCCTTTGATACTGCCGATCAGCGTCCATTCGCCAGAAACTTTCTGATACACATTGTACGCCGCGCTGTCCAGATACAGATCGCCGTCTTTTCCCGTTTCCGCCGTCGGAACGCCGCTGCCGACAAGCCACGTAGCCCCGTCTGCTCCGTCCTGTCCGTTCGTGCCGTCTTGCCCGTCCTGACCGTCCTGACCGTTTGTGCCGTCTTCGCCGTCAACACCGTCTTGTCCGTCCTGGCCGTCCTCACCTTTGATACTGCCGATCAGTTTCCATTCGCCCGAAACTTTTTGATAGACGTTGTACGCCGCGCTGTCCAGATACAAATCGCCGTCTTTGCCCTTGTCCGCCGTCGGAATGCCGCTGCCGACAAGCCACGTAGCACCGTCTGCGCCGTCTTGCCCGTCCTGACCATCCTGACCGTCCTGGCCGTTTGCACCGTCCTGTCCGTTCGTTCCGTCTTCGCCGTCTTGGCCTTTGATACTGCCGATCAGCTGCCACTCACCCGAAACTTTTTGATAAACGTTGTACGCCGCGCTGTCCAGATACAGATCACCGTCTTTGCCTGCGTCTGCCGTCGGCGCGCCGCTCCCAACAAGCCAGGTCGCTCCGTCCGCTCCGTCCTGTCCGTTCGCTCCGGTCGCACCGTCTTCGCCGCGCACATTGCCCGCATTGATGGTGGAATTGTCCGTCAGCGTAAGGATCAGATCTCCCTCGTCGTTGACCGCCGCCGATTGAACGCCCACGCCGTCTTTCCCCGACACCAACGCGATAAATTCATCGTACGTTCCTTCATACCCCAGCGCCACGGCCTGCGCATACACCTGCTCGGAAACCGTGCCCTGCGGCTTGGGGCTTTCTTCGGAACACCCGACCGCAAAGACAAGGCTCATCGCAAGAATTACCGCGCAGATCGCCATGATCACCGCTTTCTTTGCCTTGCTCATATCTCTCCTCCCTATTTATAATGTATCTTAATTTTATAATTATTTTTGTCATATGTCAATATTTCCGCCGTACACAATTTTGTGAAATGACAGTTTTTTTAAAAACCGCACCGCGGACTTTGGCATTAGTTTTGCGGACGGCCTCGGCAGGAAAAACGGAAACAGATAAAAGAGCGGCGAATTTTTTACCGAAAGGGCGGCGCCCCGAAAAAATTTTCGGGGCGCCGCCCTTCATAAAGAAAATGCCGCGGGCATTTTTGCCCGCGGCAGAATTTTCAGCGCATAAAGGGAAGTCTTTTCCCGTTTTTGAATTGTTTCATCATGAGTTTGGTCTGTTCGAACTGTTTTAAGAGCTGATTGACTTCCTGCACGTTAGTTCCCGAACCCAAAGCGATGCGGCGCTTGCGCGAGGAGTTGATGATCTCGGGTTTTTCGCGCTCTTTCATGGTCATGGAAAGGATGATCGCCTTGATGCGCTCGATCTTCTCTTCGTCGAAGTCGCTCTCCTTGATCTTGAGTTTGCTCATGCCCGGCATCATGCCCATGACCGACGCGATGCCGCCCATCTTTTTCAGCGATTCGAACTGCATGAGATAGTCTTCCAACGTGAACGAGGCTTCGCGCAGTTTTTTCTCCAGCTTTTTCGCCTGTTCCTCGGTGACCGCTTCCTGCGCCTTTTCGATCAGCGAAAGAACGTCGCCCATGCCCAAGATCCTCGACGCCATGCGGTCGGGATAAAACGGTTCGAGGTCTGTGAGCTTTTCGCCCACGCCGATAAACTTGATGGGCTTGCCCGTCACCGCTTTGATGGAAAGGCACGCGCCGCCGCGCGTATCGCCGTCCAGCTTGGTCAAAATCACGCCCGTAACGTCTAAGCGTTTATTGAACGTTTCCGCCACGTTGACCGCATCCTGCCCCGTCATGGAATCGACGGTGAGGAGAATCTCGTTCGGATGCACTTCGTTTTTGATGTTTTCCAGCTCCTGCATGAGCGTCTCGTCGATGTGCAGACGGCCCGCCGTGTCGATGATCACCACGTCGTTGCCCATCGAACGCGCCTGCTCGATCGCCTGTTTTGCCGTCTTGACGGGGTTTTGCGTTCCCTTTTCAAAGACGGGCACCCCCGCCTTTCCGCCTACCACCTGCAGCTGGTTGATCGCCGCGGGGCGGTAAATATCCCCCGCGACCAAAAGAGGCTTCTTGCCCTGTTTTTTCAAAAGCATGGCGAGCTTTCCGCACAGCGTCGTCTTGCCCGCGCCCTGCAGACCGCACATCATGATAACCGTCGGCGGTTTGTCCGCAATTTCCAGTTTCGCGTTCGTCGAACCCATCAGCGCGATCAGTTCTTCGTTGACAATCTTGATCACCTGCTGGGCAGGGTTCAGACTCTTGAGAATTTCCTGCCCCACCGCCTTTTCCGATACGTCCGCAATGAATTTCTTCGCCACAAAAATATTGACGTCCGCTTCCAAAAGCGCAATACGTACCTCGCGCATCGCGCCCTTGATCTCCAACTCCGTCAGCTTCCCGTGCTTGGTCAGCTTGGAAAATATATGGTTCAGTCTGTCCGACAACGATGAAAATAATGCCATGATCCTCCCTTTGCGCCGATCTTCGGCGCGGTTTGGAATTTTTTATGCGGCGTTTCCGCCCGCTCCCGCCTTTTATCAAAAAACTTTACGCCCGAAAAATCAATCAGTCTTTTCCGTAAGAATCCGTTCCAGTTCGTCCGAAAATTCGGGGTGCGTCTCTTTAAAATCCTGCAAAGCACTCCGTATCCGCGAAAGTTCCCTGAGCGTTTTGCCCAGCCCCAGCTTTTCTTCGTATTCGTCCAAAAACTGTCGGCTCTTGGCAAGCGTGTCCGATACGCTCTGCTTGGAGATCCCCTTCTCCCCGGCAATCTCCGTCAAAGACAGATCACACATATAATACAATTCGCACAACTCCCGCTGGTGCTCCGTCAGGAGCGCACCGTATGCGTCAAAAAGCTGTACATATTTCAGATCTTTCATGGTAAAAACATTCTATACGATTTCTTTTTTGCTGTCAATCCGTTTTGCGCCTTTGAGCATCAGATAATGCCTTCGGTAAATTCTTCCGCGTCAAACAGCTGCAGATCGTCCAGCTTTTCGCCCGTCCCGACAAATACCACAGGAATCTGCAATTCTCCGCACAGCGAAACCACAAACCCGCCTTTCGCCGTGCCGTCCAGCTTGGTCAGCACGATCCCGTCCAGATCCACCGCCTCGTCAAACAGCTTTGCCTGCGACAGCGCGTTCTGCCCCGTCGTCGCGTCCAGCACGAGAAATTTGTAAAAATGCGCCTCTGGATAATCGCGCTCCACGACACGGTCCATCTTTTTCAGCTCTTCCATCAGATTCGCCTTCACGTGCAGACGCCCCGCCGTGTCCACGATCACGACGTCCGTCTTCTTCGCCTTCGCCGACGAGATCGCATCGTATACCACCGCCGAAGGATCGCTCCCCTCTTCATGCTTGACGATACGCACTTTCGCACGTTCCGCCCAAACAGTCAGCTGATCCGCCGCCGCAGCACGGAATGTGTCCGCCGCCGCCAGCGTCACGCTCTTTTTCTCCTTGACAAAATAATTCGCCAGCTTGCCGATCGTCGTCGTCTTCCCGACTCCGTTGACCCCCACCAGCATGATCACCGCAGGATATTCGATTTCGGGTACTTCCGCCTGCGACAGCGTATCTTCTATGACATCTTTCAAAAGATCGATCACGTATTCTTTATCTTTGAGCTTCTCTTTCTTCGCTTCCGCGCGGATCTGATCCACGATCTCTTCCGCCGTGATCACCGATATGTCCGCCGAAATCAGAATCTCTTCCAGCTCGTCGTAAAAATCATCGCCCAAACCCTTTGCGAACAACGCAGAAAGTTTGCCCGATATGTTGTCCTTCGTCTTTTTCAATGCACCGATGATCTTTCCGAAAAATCCCATCCGATTTTCTCCTTCCTATTTTTTGAACTGTTTTCGTCAACGCTCGGCTCCCGCCAAAAAACAAAACCGCATCTTTCGCATCCGTTCGGCGGTTTCGCCCTCAAATCACGGAAATTTATTTCGTCAGCCCGAAACAAATTTCGTGAACTACTTTTTATAATTTATGCGCAAGCAAAACCGCGCTTTTGCGCCCGCGCACCCTGTTTGCCGTGAGGCTCT
Source organism: uncultured Clostridia bacterium (assembly GCA_944368925.1). GTDB lineage: Bacteria > Bacillota > Clostridia > Christensenellales > Borkfalkiaceae > Borkfalkia. Next base: position 11,852 of record CALVXG010000014.1, read on the forward strand.
TGCAGGAAAGGTGAAGCGGCGCGCGCTTATTAAAGGTGTGCCCCGATGGCGCGCCGCGAGGAAAACCTCCGCGGCCAGCGGCAAAGCCGCGCGCCCGTGGGGTTGTCTTCCGATCACGGGAAAAATTTTCATCAGCTTGAAAATTTTTTCGTGAACCCCTCAGTTCACCGTATCTCCCCCCAGCTTACTCTCCACTTCCGAAAGTTTGACCGAAACGATCTTGGATACGCCCTTTTCTTCCATAGTGACACCGAACAGGCAGTCCGCTTTTTCCATGGTCGGTTTGCGGTGGGTGATGACGATAAACTGCGTTTCTTTTGCAAACTTTTTCAAAAACTGCGCGAATTTGTCGACGTTTGCCTCATCCAACGCCGCTTCGATTTCGTCGAGTACGCAGAAGGGCATCGGGCGCAGCATCAGGATCGCGAACAGGATCGCGATCGCCGTCAAAGCGCGCTCGCCGCCCGACAAAAGGGAGATCTTCGTCAGTTTCTTGCCCGGAGGGCAAGCCACGATCTCCACGCCTGCGTTTAGCGGATCGTCGCAATCGGTGTAATCCATCTGCAATTCCGCCCTGCCGCCGCCGAACAGTTCGCGGAACAGTTTTTTGAAGTTTTCGTTGATCTGGTTGAACCCTTCGTCGAACTGCTTCTGCATTTCGCCTTTCAGCTCTTCCAGAGCCGCCGTCGTGTCGTCGATGCCTTTCTGCACATCGTCGCGCTGGGCGGTCATTTCCTCATACTGCGCGTTGAGCGTTTCGTACTCTTCGAGCGCGTTGTGGTTGATCGCGCCCAGCGAATTGATCTCGCGCTTTAAACGGTTGATGGACGTCTGCCCCGCTTTCGGGTCAAATTCTTCGTCCTTGAATTCCAGACAGCCTTCGTATGTAAGCTGGTATTCTTCATCGATGCGCGCCTGCAGATTTTCCAGTTCCGAATCAATTTTCGTAAGTTCGATTTCCTGTCTGTGCCGCTCTTCGCCTTCCCGCTCGATCTGTTCGTTCAGCGAACGCGTGTCGCGCATGATCCGCTCGATCTCCGCGTTCAGCTCTTCCTTGGCACGCTGCTGCTCGTCTTTCTTTGCGCGCAAGGCGTTCAGCTCTTCGCGCTGTTCGGGCGTGAGCGCCGCCTTTTCTGCCATCTCTTCCAGATCGACAATGGTTGCCGCAATATTTTCAATGTTCGCCTTCGCGTCCGCGATCCGCTTTTCCAGCTCCTCGCGCTCGCGGTCCAGCCGCGCCATGTCGTTTCTGTCCGCTTCCGCCGCCGCGCGGTACTGCGCAATGTACACCTGCAGAACGTTCTTGCGCATATTGCGTTCGCTCAGCTCGGATTTTAATTTGTCGTACTCTTCCTTGCGCCTGTCCGATTCTCCCTCTGCGTCCGTTTTGAGCTGCGCGATCTGCGCCTGCCCCTGCGACGAGGTGGAATACTCGCTGTCTATGCCCTTCATGCGCTCGTACAAAACCGCCATCGATTCGTTCTGGATTTTCAGATCCGCTTCTTCTTCGTCGATTTTTTGCGCCAACGTATCTTTCTTTTCGGACAAAGCCGCGATCTTCGAGCGCGCTTCCTGGAAACTTTCGCGCAACGTTTCCAGCGCATCCAACTGTTTCTGCTTTTCGTCTTCGAGCGCGGCGCGCTTTTTCGTGAGCGCTTCGCGCTCCTTTTGCGCCGCCGCGATCTCCGCCTGCGCCTGCTCGATGCGCCGCTCGTTGGCAAGGAAATTGCCGCCGCCTTCCCTACGCGATCCGCCCGTCATCGAGCCGCTCGTCGAAATCACGTCGCCGTCCAGCGTCACGATGCGGAATGCGTGCGGGTATTTCTTGGAAATCTCCGTCGCGTTCGCGATATTGTCCGCAATCAACGTGTTCCCGATCAGATTGTAGATCACGTTGTCATAATATTTGTCGTAACGCACCAGTTCGTTCGCAAGCCCGATCGCCCCGTTCTCTTTGAGCGCTTTGCGCGTATAATCCGTTTCGTAATGCGGTTTGAGCGATTTTACAGGCAAAAACGTGACTTGCCCGCCTTTCGTGCGCTTCAAATATTCGATGAGATAGCGCGCATCGTCCGCCGTCGCCGTTACAATGTTCTGCATGGCACCGCCGAATGCCGTTTCGATCGCTACTTCGTATTTCTCGTCGCATTTGACGATGTCCGCAATCACACCCTTGATCCGTCCCGAAAGATCCGAACTTCTGCGTGCATCGCTCATCAACTTCTTGACCGAAAATTTATAGCCTTCGAAATCGTCTTTGACGTTCTGGTAGAAACGCTTGCGGTCTTCCAGCGAAGAAATGCGCCCGTTCAGCTGAAACAACGCTTCGCTCGCTTCGTCCGCCCGCGTGTTCAGAGCCATGATCTCGTCCTCTTTCGCCGCTTTCAGCTCCTTTTCGCGCGAAACGTATTCCACGACTTCGTTGTACCAGTCCTCGCATTCCGCAAGCGATTTTTTATCCGCTTCCAGCTGCGCGGAAATCTTTTCCGCCTCCGCCGCAAGCTCTTTCATGCGCTCTTCCGCCGCTTCTTTCTTCGCCGAAAGCGTACCGATGTTTCGGTTGATCTCCGAAAGATTTTCCAGTCGGTCGATCGCGCTCCGCTGCGATTCGTCGTTCCACGCTTCGTATTCGGACAGCTGCCCGTTGAGTTTTTCGACTTCTTCCGCCAGCGTCGCCGATTCGCGCTGCGAATCTTCTATCTTTTTGTCGTGATCCGCCGCGCTCTTTTGCAAAGCCTCCCGCTCCGCCGCGATCGCCGTAAGCCGCGCGCCGCCCTCTTCCACCGCCTTTTCTTCGGAATTTCTCTGTTCCTTGAAAAAGGTGATACGCTCGCGGATCACGTTGGCGTCGCCCTCTTTCTTTTGCAGGTCGACCGTGTATTTGAGGATCTGCTCGTTGAGCTCCTGCAACAGAGCATCCCCTTCCGCTATGCGGCGGCGATCTTCGTTGTACCGCGCTTCCAGACGCTCGACCTGCTCGCGCTCCTGCGCAATGCGCGTCTGAATGCGCGAAAGCACGGCGTTGATGGACGCCCGCGCCGATTCCGCATTGTCGTGCTTATAAATATAGAGGTTGATCTCGTCGTGACGCAAAGCGTCGTACAATTCGCGGTATTTTTTCGTCTTTTCCGCCTGCCGCGCAAGCGGTGTGAGCATGTGCTCCACTTCGCCCATGCGCTGCAGAAAAATATTCAGATTCGTGTACGAATTGGCGAGCCGACGCTCGATGTCCTGCTTTCTCGATTTGAAGATGACGATGCCCGTCGCTTCCTCGAAAATGGCGCGGCGGTCTTCGGGTTTGGCGTTCATGATCTGCTCGATCTTGCCCTGCCCGATGATGGAATACCCTTCCTTGCCCAAGCCGACGTTGTGCAGGCGGTCCACGATGTCCTTCATGCGGCAGGGCTGCTTGTTGATCAGATACTCGCTCTCGCCACTGCGGAACAATCGGCGCGTGAACGCCACTTCGTCGTATTCGAGATCGGCAAACATATGCGTGGAGTTGTCGAACGTGAGCGTGACTTCACAAAACGACTGGCTCTTGCGCGTCTGCGTGCCGCCGAAAATGACGTCCTGCATGTTCGAGCCGCGCATCGTCTTTGCCGACTGCTCGCCGAGCACCCAGCGGATGGAATCCGCCACGTTGCTCTTGCCGCAACCGTTCGGCCCGACGATACAGGTAACGCCGTTATCGAATTTTATTTCGGTTTTATCCGCAAAGGACTTGAAACCGTTGAGCTCGACTTTTTTGAAATTCAAATTCCTATTCTCCCCTGTTTTCTTTGAACAGATTCAAAAGCGCCCGCGCCGCGGCTTGCTCCGCTTCTTCCTTGCTCGCCCCGATGCCTTCCGCACTCGCGCCGCCCGCGCTCACGCGCACCGTAAAGCAGGGCGCATGATCCTGCCCCGACCGCGCACATTCCTCATATACCACCGCGTGCGGGAAAAGTTCGTTGAGTTTGCTCTTCCCGTCGTCGTAATTTCCCGCATACGGTAACAGCTTTTCGCGTACAAATATGCGCGCGGCGTCTATTCCGCCGTCCAGGTAGATCCCCGCCGTCACCGCTTCAAAAAGACTCGAAATGCTCTTTTTCCCTAAATTGCATTCGTTCCCGGAAAAATATACGTAACCGATCCCCATCGCGCGCACCGCCGCTTCCAGCGGCTTTTGCGACACCGTCGCAATGCGCAGTTTCGTCATTTTTCCTTCCGATCCCCCTGCCTTATACAACTCTTCCGCTACCAAAAAACCAAGCAGCGCGTCCCCCAAAAATTCCAGCCGTTCGTTGCTCGCTCCGCCCCGCGCATTCGCATACGACGAATGCGTGAAACACGTCGCCAGCAGCCCCTTATCGCGGAACGTATAGCCGAGTTTTTCTTCGATTTTCGAAAAATCAGCCCTCTGCACCGATCGCCTCCAGATCCGTCTCCGACAGCAATTCCTTGATCGAAGGCACAAGCCCGCTGTCTACGGCCGCTTTCGCCTGCAACACAGACGCACAGATGGAATCTGCTTTGCTCGACCCGTGCGATTTTACCACCACTTTGTCGATCCCCAAAAGCACCGCACCGCCGTATTTGCTGTAATCCATCACGCGCTTGATGTTCTTGAACGCCTTTTTCATAAACAGCGCATACCCGACTTTCGCCCAGAACGACGCCATGATGTTCTCTTTGATGATCTTCATCACCGCCAACGCCGTGCCTTCCGTCGTTTTCAATGCAATGTTGCCCGAAAATCCGTCGCACACCGCCACGTCGATATCGCCGCTCATAATGTCGCGCCCTTCCACGTTTCCGACAAAATGAATGCCAGGCAGCGTCTTCAAAAGGTTGTGCGCTTCCTGATGCAGCGGGTCTCCCTTATGATCTTCCGTTCCGTTGGTCACAAGCCCCACCCGCGGCTCTTTCACGCCCATCGCTTTCGCGTACGCCGTGCCCATCAGAGCAAAATGACACAGATTCACGGGTTTGCATTCCGCATTCGCGCCCGCATCGATCAGAAGCACTTTGCCGCCCGTCGCCGTCGGCAAAGCGGGACATACCGCCGGCCGCGAAATCCCGCGGATCCTGCCCACGCGCAAAAGTGCGCCCGTCAACACCGCTCCCGTCGATCCCGCCGAAACAAACCCCTGCGTTTCTTCGTCCTCTTTGAGCATCTTCAGCGCCACGACCAGAGAAGAATCCTTCTTCTGCCGTATCGCCATCGTCGGTGCATCGTCGTTGGTGATCACTTCCGTACAATGCACCACTTCCAGCCGCGCTTTGTCATACGTAAGCCCCGAAAGCGTCTGTCCGATCTTCGCTTCGTCCCCCGTCAGCACGACTTTCAGATTCTTATCCTTTTCCAGCGCAGCTACCGCGCCCTTTACGATCTCCGCAGGGGCATTGTCCCCGCCCATCGCATCCACGACTATCTTTATCATAATCCTTTCTCCGATCTGGTTTACTCTTCGGCTCTCCTCTTTCTGCCCGCGCGTCTTTCCCGTGCAGGCTCTCGCCGAAACGTTTTCTTATTCTTCCGCCCGCCTTTTTCGCGGGATACCTTTCTGCCGCAAAGCTCTTGCAGGAAAAATAAATCTTTGTGGGTCATTTTGCGCCCGCGCACTCCATTTGCCGCATACCTGCGGCTCATCGTAAGAGGGTGAAGCCGCACGATTTTTTAAAGGCGTGCCCTTTCTATCGTGCGGCGAGGGAGAAAACGCCGCAGAGGACGCTTTCGCGTCCGAACGGCGGTGTCGCCCTCCAATCACGGAAATTTGTTTCGTCAGCTCGAAACAAATTTCGTGAGCCTCTCTTAATACTCCAAATTCCCCACCGTCCGCGGGTACGGCAATACGTCGCGGATGTTGGAAATTCCCGTTAAATACATGATCATGCGCTCGAACCCGAGACCGTATCCCGAATGCACCGTCCCGCCGTATTTGCGGAGTTTGATATAAAAATCATAGTCTGCAGGGTTGAGTCCCAGCTCTTTCATGCGCGCAAGCAAAACGTCTTCGCGCTCTTCCCTCTGCGAACCGCCGATCAGCTCGCCGATCCCCGGAACCAGAAGATCTGCCGCCGCGACCGTCTTTCCGTCATCGTTCAGGCGCATATAGAACGCCTTGATCTCCTTCGGATAATCGGTCAAAAAGACGGGCTTTTTGTAGACCTGCTCGGTCAGATACCGCTCGTGCTCGCTCTGCAGGTCGCAACCCCAATACACGGGGAACTCGAACTTGTCCTTGACCTTTTCCAGAATTTTGATCGCTTCCGTATAGCTCAGGCGCACAAATTCGCTCTCCGCCACGTTTTTAAGGCGATCGATCAGTCCCTTGTCCACAAAATTATTCAAAAATTCAATCTCTTCCTTGCAGCTGTGCATGACATACGTGATGATGTATTTGACCATCGCTTCCGCCACGTCCATATCCCCCGCAAGGTCGCAGAAAGACATTTCCGGCTCGATCATCCAGAATTCCGCCGCATGGCGCGTCGTGTTGGAACGCTCCGCGCGGAAGGTCGGCCCGAACGTATATACGTTGGAAAATGCCATCGCAAACGGCTCGACGTTGAGCTGTCCCGATACGGTCAGGCTCGCTTTCTTGCCGAAAAAGTCTTTTTTATAATCCACTTCGCCCTTGATCTTGTCCAGATCCAGCGTAGTCACCTGGAACATCGCGCCTGCGCCTTCGCAGTCGCTTCCCGTGATGATGGGCGTGTGTACGTACACAAATCCGCGTTCGTTGAAAAATTTATGAATGGCATACGCCGCTTCACTGCTGATCTTGAATACCGCGCCGAATGTGTTCGTACGCGGACGAAGATACGCGATCTCGCGCAGAAATTCCATCGAATGACGTTTCTTCTGCAACGGATAGTCGGGAGCAGACGCACCCATCACTTCGATCTTTTCCGCCTTGACTTCAAACGGCTGTCTGTTTTCGGGCGTCAAAACCACTTCCCCCGTCACCACAAGGCTCGCCCCTACGTTCTGTTTGGCGATCTCGTCGTAATTTTCCAGTTTCTCCCGCTCAAACACGACCTGGCAGTTTTTGAAAAAACTTCCGTCGTTCAGCTCGATAAACCCGAATGCCTTGGAATCGCGCAATGTGCGCACCCATCCGCAAAGCGTAACCGTCTTTCCGCCCAATTCTGCCGTCCGCTCAAAAAGCTGACGGATATAAGTTCTCTTCATAACCTTTCTCCGTTTTTTGTATAGAATACCGCAGTTTATTTCCTAATATTGTATCAAATTATTTCGGATTTATCAAGTATAAATTTGTCGAAACCTATTCTTTTTTAAAAGAGCACTTTTTTGCGTGAAACATTTTTTCTCTCCGCCTCTCTGAACCCGCCCCAGAAGCCGCAAAATTATTTTTAAAGGCTGCCGTCCGCAAATCAATTTGCGGACGGCAGCCTACACAAAAAAAGCCGCGCATGCTTCCATGCGCGGCCCTTGCCGTCAATCTATTTTTTTTACAAAACACTTTCTGCGCTTGACGATCTCGCGCTCCATCGCGTTCCACTGTTCTTGCACCGCATTGTTGGTGATAAGTTCGGGATTGGATTCGATATGCTCGATCTCGTCGGCAAGAACGTTTCTGATAATGCGCGCCATCATCACGGAATTCACGCCCATTTTCTGATAGTCGGGATGCACCGCTATGAGCACCATTTCCAATTCCTTCGGCTTTGCGATCGCCTTCATCAGACGGAAAATGGTGGGAAGCGTCATCTTTCCGCCGCTTTTTTGCAACGGTTTGCAAATGGAAGGCAAAACCACCGCCATCGCGATCACTTTTCCCTCTTTGTTCGCAAGCATGGAAAAATACCGAGGATTGATGACCGTAGCAAACTGTTTGAGAATATGATCGATCACTTTCCCTTTCACGGGTACATAACAATCGAGCGCAGCATACGCAAGATTGGTCATCTCCAGAGCTTCATGGCCGTAACGTCTGATTAGCTTGTTCATCGGCATGCTTTCCGCAAGTTCCTGCAAACCGAGCTTTTTCTGTATGTAACCCGCCACATGTTCAATGCGCGGATCCAACGAATCGGGAATGGTAAAATCATATTCCACCCATTCACTTTCGTCCGAAAATCCCGCCCCGCGGACAAGTTTTTCATAATAATCATAATTATAATTTGTAGCATACGTTGCGCGGCGATCGAACCCGTACGTTAAAAGCCCTTCCCTGTCCTGATCGTTAAAGCCCCAGGGGCCGTGGATCGTGTCCATGCCGCGCTCTTTGCCGAACTTTTCCACGGCTCCCAAAAGCGCTTTCGCCACTTCGGGATCGTCTATACAGTCGAACCTGGAAAAACGAATACACTTCCTGCCCGAAATCTCATTGTACTTCTTCTGCAGGATCGCCGCGATCCTGCCCGCCGTTTTCCCGTCTTTTTTTGCAAGATAACAGCAAATTTCACATTCTGCAAGCATCGGGTTCTTTTTGGGGTTTGTCAGATTCATCTCATCCCCGTACAGCGCAGGGACGTACTTATCACAATTTTTGTAAAGTTCCAAAGGAAAACGCACAAATTCGCGCATTTGTTTTGCGGTCTTTACCGCCATTACGGTTATCATCTTTTCATCCTCTCAGCTGTCGCAAAGCGCGACAGAATCATCCATTTTGTTAAACAACGTGGTTTTCACAAGGTATTTTACCACACTTAACAACCAAATGCAAGACGTCGGAGCTATTTTCAGGCTCCAAATTTTGCGGAATTTTCTGGATTATACCCTGGATCGGCGCATAACGGTCTTTGCGCAGGCGCACCGTCTTGACCGTTTTTCCCGCCACGCGACGAATAAGATACCCTTCACTGCGCAGCCCCTGTTTCTCCGCACGCAGGACGCACTCACTGTCCCCCTCGCGGATCTCGGGTTCGGGCGGAGCGATCGTTTCCACCACAACGCTTTTGCGAACATAAGTCACATCCGTTTTGTGTCCGTAAACGCGGACGCAAAGATTTCCGCCCGACGCTTTTGCAAGAATATACACCCTGCCTTCGGTATCGTTACGGAATTTCAGATCACAGCCCGTGCCGCTGACCATGGCGTCGAAAGAAGGTTCCACATACCCGACTGCCAGACTGTGCGGATGCTGTTCCACGATCCCCATGCCCGAAAGGAGCGCCGCGTTGTAAAGCGTCGTGCTCACCTGGCACACCCCGCCGCCCGTTCCCGCGACAAACGCCCCGTCCTGTATGACGGGCGCGCTCTTGAACCCGTTCGCTTCCGTCCGCGCCCCCACCGTCTCGTTAAAAGAAAAGACTTCTCCCTTTTCCAGAATTTTCCCGTTGATCTTTTTCGCCGCAAGCGCTATGTTGTCCGCACGGTTGCACCCCTGCGCGTAGCGCGTGGAAAAATCGCTCAGCTTTACGCACGATTCCTTTATTTTGTCAAGAGTTTTGCGGGGCGTCTCCTCCGCGACCTTTGCGTGCACCCTGCCGCCGCCCGCTTTCAGCGCCGCAAGCACGTCCTCTTTGAGGCGCGCCCCGTCTGCATATGTCCCCTTCTTTTCGCCCGTAAACACGAACGGCTCTTCCCATTCCGCCGTGAATTTTAAGCGCGCGTCGCGGCTCTTCGAATAAAATTCGTCGCAAATTCCGCGTAACGTACCATCCAAATCGGTGAGAGTCAGCTCTTTTTCAAGAGAATAGTTCCCCGCCCTGCGCGCCTTTTTGAGAACCTTCAAAAGATCGCTCCGATAGTACAATTCGGGCGCGCGGAACACGTATTCCCGCTCCCCGATCTCCACGATCAGCTCCCGCGAGGCGGCGTCTTCCTGCAAGGCGCGCGAAACCTTCGCGCACGCCTCCGCCTCCGTCATGCCCGAAACGTCTACCCCGTCCACCATGCACCCGCGCGGCATTCTGCCTGCGGAAAACGCGCACATGAAAAGCGCCGCCGCCAAAACTGCCGCGGCGGCAAATATCTTCCAAAAAATCTTCCTCTTTGCATTGCTTGCGTCCATACCGATCCCGCCGCCCCTTTATAGCAGTATGCCCCGCAAAAATCCGATCATTCGCGTTTTTTCGTGCCATTTTCAGGTTTTTCGCCCGCAGAAATTTTTCACCGCTTTTTTGCGCTTGTTTTTTTGTCATACAGGCTTGTTTTTTATGATTTCACCCTTTATAATCCAAAACACACGGATTTTTTTCTGCGCTTTTACAAGGCTCCGCAATCGGGCGGAAAAAATATTCCGATTTCGCGCAATCGATTTTTCAACGATCGATTTCAACGGTTGATTTTCAAAGGTCGATCTTCAACGGTATTTTTTCAACGGTTGATTTTCAAGGATCGATTTTCAAAAGAAAAATGCCGCGGCGCGCAAAGATTTGCGCGCCGCGGCACGATAAACAAATTTTATGAAAAGCAAAAAACAAAAACCGCCCGTTCAGCGTTTGATCTTGCCCGCGCAGATGCGGATCTTGTTGACCGATCGACCAAAAAGGACTTTTTCGGTATGGGTGCAGGTGAGAATGGTCTGAACTCCGTCGATCTGCGCAAGAAGCTTGCGACGGCGGGACAGGTCGAGTTCGCTCATCACGTCGTCGAGAATGAGGACGGGGTATTCGCCCGCGACCTGGCGGAAAATGTCCACCTCGGCAAGTTTTAAAGAAAGCGCGGCGGTGCGGGCCTGGCCCTGCGAGCCGTATACGCGCGCTTCCGTGCCGTTTACGAGAATTTTCAGATCGTCGCGGTGCGGGCCTGCGGTCGTGTAGCCGAGGCGGACGTCCTTTTCGTAGTTGTCGGACATTTCTTTCAAGAGCGCCTGCGCGATCTCGTCGCGGGTGTCGCCGCGTTTGCGTTCGGCGCCCACTTCGAGCGTTTCGGCGCCGTCGGTCAGGAAGGCGTGTTTTTCGGCGGCAAGCGGGGCGAGTTTTTCCAAAAATTCGCCGCGGCGCTCGATGAGTTCCGCCGCATAGCGGCAAAGCTGCACGTCCCAGACGGGCAGCGTTTCGAACACCAAAGAAAGATCTCTGTTTTTTAAAAGCGCGTTGCGCTGTTCCAGGATCTTGTTGTAGCGCACGAGCGCCGTATAGTAGGAGCGCGAAAGCTGGGAAATGGAGACGTTGAGGAAGCGTCGGCGTTCGTCGGGGCCGTCCTGGATCATGCGGAGTTCGCCGGGGCTGAAAAAGACGCCGTTGATGTTGCCGAGGAGATCGGCGTTGCGGGCGATTTTGGAGCCGTTGATGCGGATCTCGCGTTTTGTTTCGAAGATATCGGCGGCGATGGAGATATTGCCGAACCTGGTTTCGGCGAGGGCGGAGATATGGGCGGCGTCTTCGCCTGCGCGGATCAGCTGTTTATCGCGGCCCGTGCGGGGGGAAACGCCCGTGCAGAGGTAGAACACCGCTTCGGCGCAGTTGGTTTTGCCCTGGGCGTTCTTGCCGTAAAGCACGTTGATGCCGTCCGCAAAGTCGAACGTTTCTTCGGCGTAATTTCTGAAATTTTTCAGTACCAAATTTTTTATTCGCATTCTTTCTCTGTTTTGATTTGATTTTCCGACGAATTTATATTATAATGTACTCTGTACCGGCAAACTGCGCCGCGCGGGCGCATAAGGGGGAGTACGGCTTTGTTTGTATTATAGCAGATTTCGCCGAAAAGACAAAGCAAAAAGAGAATTTTTACGAAAAAAGACAAAGCGGGTTGAGGTTTATATGTCTGAAAACGATCAATTTGAATTAGTGTGGAAGAAGATCAGCGAAACTCTGCAGGCGACGCTTTCGCCGATCACGTACAATACATATTTATCCAAGCTCAAGGCGGTGGATATAGACGGGACGAAGATCATTTTAAGCACGGACAACGAATTTTTCGCGAATTTTATCGGGAAGAATCTGACGGACAAGATGAAGGAAGCGTTCCGCAAGGCGGACACGGGGATCACGGATTTTGAGCTGGTGATCGAAGGGAGTGATGACGTCGTATTCACGACGGAGGAAGAGGAAGAAGATTATTCTCCCCTTTCGGTGGATCCGCGGTTCACGTTCGAGTCGTTTGTTGCGGGGAAGAGCAACGAATTCGTGTTTGCGGCGGCGAAGGCGGTGGCGAAAAATCCGGGGGCGAATTTTAATCCGCTGTACATCTACGGCGCGTCGGGTTTGGGGAAAACGCATCTGATGCAGTCGATCGCGAACTATATCAGTCTGCACAAGCCTGCGCTGCGGGTGATGTACACGACGTGCGAGAAGTTCATCAACGAGCTGATCGATTCGATCTATCTGAACAAGGGGAACAATCGGGACAGGCAGGCGAAATTCCGTAACCGATACCGCAATGTGGACGTACTTCTGATCGACGACGTGCAATTTTTGGCGAAGAAGCAGGCGGTGCAGGAGGAGTTGTTCCACACGTTCAACGCATTGCAGGCGGAGAACAAGCAGATCGTGTTGACGTCGGACGTTCCGCCCAAGGAGATCGCGACGCTGGAAGAGCGGCTGCGCACGCGGTTTGAAGGCGGGCTGATTGCGGACATACAACCGCCGGACACGGAGACGAAGATCGCGATCTTGCGGCAGAAGGCATTCGAGCGCAAGGCGGTGATCCCGCCCGACGTGCTGGATTTTCTGGCGCGGGATTCGGGGACGGACGTGCGTACGCTGGAAGGGCGGCTAACGAAAGTTATCTTTGCGAGCAAGCTGCACGAGAAGCCGATCACGCTGGAGCTTGCGGCGACGGCGTTGAACGAGGCGATCAGCGAAGAGCACGAGACGGTGACTTCGGACAAGATCATATCGGGCGTATGCTCGTTTTATAAGATCACGAAAGACAAACTTTTGGGCAAGAGCAAGAAAAAGGAACTGGTGATCCCGCGGCAGATCTGCGCGTATCTGATGTGCGAGATCATGAACATACCGCTCGTCTCCATCGGGGAAGCGCTGGGCGGACGCGATCATACGACGGTGATCCACTCGCGGGAAAAGGTGACCAACCTTATCAAGGTAAACGACCGCGTGGCGAAAGAAGTGGAAGACATCCGCAATATTATTTTGAAGCAGTGACGAAAAGGCAATCTTTATAAATAAGGAAAAGCGTTTACCCTTCCGTTTTGCGGGAGGGTAACGAATTTTTGGGCATACGTATATGGAAGTTACGAACAAATTTTACACAACGGGATACGACGCGGTGGTCGTAGGCGCGGGCCATGCGGGGTGTGAAGCGGCGCTGGCGCTGGCGCGCACGGGGATCCGTACGCTGATGCTTTCGCTGAATCTGGACAGCATCGCGTTCATGGCGTGCAACCCGTCGGTGGGCGGCACGGCGAAGGGGCATCTGGTGCGCGAGATCGATGCGCTCGGCGGCGAAATGGGCCGCAATGCGGACAAGACGGCCCTGCAGATGCGCATGCTGAACGTAGGCAAAGGCGCGGCGGTGCAGAGCCTACGCTCGCAAGCGGACAAGCACGCCTATCATGCCGCCATGAAAAAGACGCTGGAAAACACGGACAATTTGACCATCTTGCAGGGCGAAGCCGCCGAAGTTCTCACAAAAGACGGGAAAGTGTGCGGCGTTAAGACGACTTTCGGCGAAATTATCGAGGCACGTGCGGTCGTTCTTGCGACGGGCGTGTATTTAAAGAGCGCGGTGATCGCGGGCGAATTCAAGCAATCGAGCGGGCCGAACGGGTTTGCGCCCGCGAATGCGCTGACGGACAATCTGATCGCGCTCGGGTTCAACGTGCGCAGGTTCAAGACGGGCACGCCCGCCCGCGTGGACGGCCGCACGATCGACTATTCGAAGTGTGAAATTCAGAACGGCCAGACGGATATTTATCCGTTTTCCTATCTTTCGGACGGGGTCGTGCAGAACCAGAAGCCCTGCTATCTTACCTACACCAACGAAAAGACGCACGAGATCATCCGCGCGAATCTGCACCGTTCGCCGCTGTATTCGGGGGTGATCAAGGGAACGGGGCCGCGGTACTGCCCTTCCATCGAGGACAAAGTGGTGCGGTTTGCGGACAAGGAGCGGCACCAGATCTTTCTCGAACCCGAATGTGCGGATTCCAACGAAGTGTACGTGCAGGGCATGAGTTCATCCCTGCCCCACGACGTGCAGCGGGCGATGTACCGCACGGTGGCGGGACTGGAAAACGTGCGCATCATGCGCTATGCCTACGCGATCGAATACGACTGCATCGACACGCTGGACGTATACCCTACCCTGGAATTCAAGAAGGTGGAAGGCCTGTACACGGCGGGACAGATCAACGGCACGAGCGGCTACGAAGAAGCGGCGGCGCAGGGACTCATCGCGGGGCTGAACGCGTCACTGAAACTGCGCGGCAAAGAGCCGCTGATTTTGCACCGCGACGAGGCGTATATCGGAGTTCTGATCGACGATCTCGTGACCAAAGGCACGAACGAGCCGTACCGCATGATGACCTCGCGCGCGGAACACCGCATTCATTTGCGGCAGGACAACGCAGATTTCCGTCTGACGGAAAAGGGTTACGCCGCGGGACTCGCCACGAAAGAGCGTTACGAGCGCTATCTTGCGCGAAAACAAGCTGTTGCGGACATTCACGCGCAGCTCGACGAGCGCGTCGCGCCCGCAAACTGCCGCGAATTTTTAACCGATCACGGTTTCCCCGCGCCTGCGGGCGGCGTTTCGTATGCGGACATGCTGCGCCGCGGCATCGATATCGCCGAGATCCGCGAACGATTCGGGATCTTGCAGGGCGCGCGGGCGGAAGACGTCGAAACGGCGTGCATCGACATTAAGTACGAAGGCTATTTGAAGCGCGGCCTCGAACAGATCGAAAAGGCGAAAAAGCTGGAAAACCGCAAACTGCCCGACGATATCGACTACGAAAAAATCGACGGACTGCGGCTGGAAGCGCGGCAGAAACTCAACAAGATCCGCCCCGAAAACCTTGGCCAGGCGGGTCGCATTTCGGGCGTCAACCCCGCCGACATCGCCGTGCTGATGGTGTATCTCTCTTCCCCGCACAAATAATTTTTTACGGCCGCCGCGGCCGATTCATACAAAAAACTCATAAAAAGCCTCCCGCAAACATTTGCGGGAGGCTTTTTCGGCGCACGTTTTGATAATTCTTTTTATATGATTTTTCATATTTTTTCATAAATTCCCGCCTATTCGACAATACTTCCGTTCATTGCGGCACGAACTTATAGTATCATAAAGCAAAAATGCCGCGCCGCGCGCGTATGCGCGCGGCGCGCAAAAAGGACTCCGATCATGATACAGCAACGAACCTTCCGATACTCTTACAAAGCGGCCTGCGTGTACCTTTGCCTTTTTGCGGCAATGCTGCTTTTAAACTTCACGATGAAAAATTTCGAGCCGTTTTCCCTGCCCCTCTTCGCCGCCGCCCTCGCCTGCGGCCTGCACCCGTTCGTTCTCGCGGGCCTTTACATACTCACAGGGGGACTGAGCTTTTTTACGGGATTTTTGCCCTTTCTCCTGTTTGCGGTGCAGGGCGTCTTTTTGGGCGCGGTCTTTTTTATCTACCGAAAAACGGGCAAAAACATGCGGGCGGAATTTGCCCTCTACGCGCTCCTTGCGCTCGCGCCGTATCTGTGGCTGTTCGGCAAGTACGTCTACGCCGATTATATCAAGGCGGCGATTCTTTCCGCCGTGCTGTTTTTGCTGTGCCTCGTCTTCCTCGGCGCGGTGCGCTGTCTGTTTTTCCGCGCGGGACGAAAAAAACTCGCGCCCGAAGAACTCGTTTTCTGCGCCGCCGCCGTCGCCGCGACGGGCATAGGCCTGTACAACTGCGCGGGTTCCTACGCCTACGAAAGCGTCGCGCTCTTCGCCCTCCTGCTCTCCTGCGCCCTGCTCCAAA
Source organism: uncultured Clostridia bacterium (assembly GCA_944368925.1). Classification (GTDB taxonomy): domain Bacteria; phylum Bacillota; class Clostridia; order Christensenellales; family Borkfalkiaceae; genus Borkfalkia. Next base: position 27,664 of record CALVXG010000014.1, read on the forward strand.
GCCCCAAAGCCGTCTTTTGCGCGCTCGTTTTGGGCATCGCGCCCGCCGTCTGCCAGAGCATCGCCGCGGGCGCGCCCGTCCTCACCCCCGTCGCCGCCATGTGTCTGTACGCCGCCCTCGTCCTCTTACTGTTGCCTTCGGGTAAACTTCCCGCGTCGCTCGCGCTGTTCATCGGGAACATGACTCTCCGCTACTTCCTCGATTTCTCCGCGCGCGGCACCGCCCCCTTTACGGAAAGCACCTTTTACCTCACTATGCTCGTCCCGCTCATTCCCTGCTTCCTATTTGCCGTACTGCCCGAGTCCTGGCTCGCGCGCGGCGCGCAGACCTTGCGAAAATACGGCGAAAAGCGCCTCACCCGTTCGAGTATCGACAAAAACCGCGCCGAGGTCGGACAAAAGCTGTTCGAGATCTCCGCGGCGTTCCGCGAAATCGAAAACGCCTTTTCCGCCCTCGATACCCGTCCGCAATCTGAACAGGCGGCACAGGCGCTCGTCGCGGAGGAAATCAGACGGGAAGTCTGCTCCCCATGCGAAAAAGCCCCGTCCTGCGATCAGAAAACGGGCGATTCGCTCGCAAAACTCGTCGCCGTCGGCTGTCAGAAAGGCAAGGCAAACCTCATCGACATGCCCGCCGCCCTCACCGCCGAATGCCCCAACCCTTCCGCCCTTCTCTTTTCTCTCAACCGCGCGCTTTCCGAATACCGCCGCCGCATTCTCGACGAGGAAAACGCCGCCGAGGGACGCGCTCTGTTCGCCGAACAGGCGCACGCCCTCGCCGATATGCTTAAAAACCTCGCCGTCTCCCAAAGCGCCCCCACAGGCGCGCACGCAGAAGCCGAACGCGCCCTGCGGCTCGCCCTCGCAAAGATCGGGATCGCCTGCGACGAGATCCTCGTTTTGGGTGATTTGCCCGAAATTTATCTGACGGTGAGCGGAAACCCCGCCCAAAAGCGCATTTGCCGCGCCGCGGAAAATGCGCTCGGCATGCCCTTTTCACTCTCCGCAAAGCGGAGCGTCGCGCAGGACAAAGCGGTGCTCCTGCTTCACCCCACGCCCCGCTACGACGCCGCGTTCGGCGTCGCAAGCGCGACGAAAGAGGGCGAAACGGACTGCGGCGATACCACTTCCGTCCAGAGGATCGACGAACGCTCCTTCTTGTGCGCGCTCGCCGACGGAATGGGCAGCGGAACGTACGCACGGCGCGTTTCCGATTGCGCCCTCAACCTCGTGGAAAGTTTGTACCGCGCGGGCATGGCGGGCGATACCGTGCTCTCTACCGTCAATCGGCTCCTCTCTTTCAACCGCGAAGAAAGTTTCGCCTGCGTGGACATCGCCACCGTCAACCTCGATTCGGGAAAAACCGACATCGTCAAGATCGGCTCTCCCCTGTCCTTTTTGCTTACCCAGGGCAAGGCCGAAATTTTGGAAAGCGATTCCCTTCCTCTCGGAATTTTGGACGGCGTTCGCCCCACGACCCTCTCGCGCACCCTTGCCGACGGCGACGTCCTCGTCTTTTTAAGCGACGGCATCACCGCCGCTTTCGGTTCCAGCGCCGACATCGCCGATTACCTTTGCCGCCAACCCGCCGCCAACCCCCAAACCCTCGCCGACAAGTTTTTAAAAGAAGCGCTCGATCGCGCCGGCCGCGCCGACGACGACATGACCGTTCTCGCCGTTCGCCTGTTCCGCCGTATTCCCGAAAAACAGTAGCCCGCTTTTCTCTCCCCGTCCACTTCCACATTTTTCGCACTTTCCCTTTTCTCTTTCGCTTTACCGCACTTTTGCCTGTGTTCTCCTTCTTGTTCACTTTAATGTCCCCATGCTTTTTCTCTTATGTTTCGCCGCGTCTTTGCCTGTGCTTTCCTTTTCTCTTACGTTGTATCACCCCTTTTCCCGTACCTTCCATTTCCTTTACGCTTTGCCATGCCATGCCTACGCTTTTCCTTTTTAATTTTCTCTTTCTCCCCTCCTTTTGTTTTCCCGCAATAGCTTCCCCCTTTTATCTCCTCTTCCTCGTAATCGGAGAAATTTTTGCATAACGTTCGCTATTTTTTTAACAAAACGGGCGGCTCTACTAAAAGTAGAGCCGCCCGTTTTAAAAGTAGAATCAAAATTGTGAAAAGTCGAGAAAAAATCAAAATACAATCTTGATTTTTTGAATATGATTCGTTAAAATAAAAACGCTGTGAATACGGAAAGCAAGCAAAGCCATTGACGCAAAACCATTACGACGGAATCAGATTGCGACATTCTGACAAAGCAAACGCCCTTTCATTCGTGCCCGTGTGCAAGAAAAATCGCACCGCGTCGCAAAGATACCATTGGCGTTCACCGAACATTGTTTTTCGGCAAAAAAATTCATGGCGTTTCTAAAAAGCAATACAAGCGGCGCGACCATTGCCACATTTTTCAAGCAACAAAAATTTTTATCTTTGAATTCACAACTCGGGCGGAGCGGCCACGAAAGCATTGCGCTATGACAAGAAAAGTCATGCCGATTCCGAAAATACAATACAAGCGATGCGATGATCGCGACATATTCCACGCGGCAAAAGTTTTTTATCTTAGAAGCACACAATACAGACAGAACGGGCAGAACAGTAATGTCTTACGGCAAGAAAAGTCATACCGTTTTCGAAAATACAATACAAGCGATGCGGCCATTGAAAGATGATTTGCGCGAAAATATTTTTACAATTTCGTAAAGCAGAACATAAACGAAGCGATCATGGCGGCATTGTCTTGCGGCAAAGAAAAGCAGAAATTTACCCGACATGGGCGGAGCAATAACATAAAAAGGAGTTTTGCATATGCAGGATTATATTTTATGCTGCGGTTCGACCGCAGATCTTTCGGCGCAGAGGCTGAAAGAACGGAACATTGAATATATTCCTTTTCACTTTTTCCTGGACGGAAAGGAATATACGGACGATTTAGGGCAGACGATCACCTATCCGGATTTTTACGCGGCGATGGCGCGCGGCGCCATGACGCGCACTTCGCAGACAAACGCCGACGAATTTGAAAGCGCTTTTACTCCCTGGCTGGAAAGCGGCAAAGACATTGTATATGTTTCCCTTTCTTCGGGGATATCGGGATCGTATAATTCCGCCCTGCTTGCGCAGAAGACCGTGCAGGAAAAATTCCCCGATCGCAAGGTGTATATTGTCGATTCGCTGGGCGCGTCTTCGGGGTATGGCCTGTTCATGGAAGAGCTTGCCGATCGGCGCGATAGCGGAATGAGCGCGGAAGAACTTATCAAATGGGCAAACGAGAATCGCTTGCGCGTCAATCATTGGTTTTTCTCCACCGACCTCACCTTTTACGTTCGCGGCGGAAGAATTTCCAAAGCGATGGGCTGGTTCGGCACCATTTTCCGCATCTGTCCCCTGCTGAACATGGATAACCTCGGCAGGCTGATCCCGCGCCGCAAGATCCGCACAAAGGCGAAAGTTATTCAGGAGATCGCCGCGACAATGGTCGAATACGCCGACAACGGTGCCGACTACAACGGAAGGTGCTACATTTCACACGCCGCATGCAAAGACGATGCAGTAGCCGTGAAAAACCTCGTCGAAACATATATCCCCGCCCTGAAAAATAAAGTGGAAATTTTTGACGTAGGAACGACCATCGGCGCCCATACCGGCCCCGGCACAGTCGCCCTGTTTTTCCTTGGCAAAGTCCGCAACGACTAAATTGTGCAACAGTGCGCAATACAGGTTTCTTTTCCCTTCTCACGATCTTTTACTCCATTTCGCATTGCAGGGCATCGCACCGCCTGACCCTGAAAAAAATCTGATCAACTTTTTAAATAACATTTTCAAAGATGCCGCGCGCCTTGCCGCAATAGGCACTCTCGAAAAAGTCTGCCCGACTTTTTCGGAGCCGCCTATCGCCGACGCGCGGCTCTTGATTTTTACACTTTTTTTCCTTTTTGTCCGTTCACTCATTGAAACCTCTTTACAACATTCAGCCGCGTAACTTTTTTGAAAGTTTTCCGTATATACCGTTTTTTAAAGCAATGCTTCGGCGCATGGAATGACCTTTCGCAGGCAAAACAGGCTTTAAACGGCGAGCAAACCCGTAAAATATTTTGTTTTGCGGCTGAAAAATGTCGGCAAGGTTTTGAAACGGAGAAATGTGAGGGTATAATAAGATCGCGGCGGGAAATCAAATCTACGGGCGGAAGCCATCCGCCCCGAACGCACGCCGCGCCGAAATCGGCGCGGCGCCAAACGAGAAGGACACGGATCGCTTCCCCGAAAGGCGGTACGAAATGGATTTTTTACAGTTTTTCGGTTACATCCGTCAGTTCAATGCGGACGTGGCAATCATCGGCGCGGCTGTCTGGGGAATCAACCTGCTGCTACGCAAGACCCTGCTCAAAAATCTTAAAAAGAGCAAACTCGCAACGTTTTTGCCTTTTTTGCTCGGCGCCCTGCTCTACACCGCCTATGCGGCGGCAGTCAGCGGGCCTGCCGGTATGGACTGGAATTCGGCGCTCAGCGCCGGAATTACCTGCGGTTCGCTGGCAACGGTCATACAAGTTGTTTATGAACAGTTTACCACAGGCAATGAATCCGTCGGCATACGGGCGGCCTGCATAAAAGCACTGCTTGCAGATTACGGCGAGATCAGCAACGAGACGGCTGTCGAACTCGAACAAGCCGTGACGGAAGAAAATTCCGACCGCGCTTTGGAACTCCTAAAAGAAATTGCAGGCGAAATGATGGCAGGTACCCTGTATTCTCTGCTTTGCAGAACCTTGAACAGTCTGAGTAATTGATTTTCTCCCGTTAAGGCGGCGGCGCGCATTTTTGCGCGCCGCCGTTTTTTCTTTAAAACACCATCCCACAAAAAATGCTACACCAATCAAAACAACACAAAAACCTGTAAAACAAGCAGAAATTCAGGCATAAAAAGCCACTTATCCATAACATGAAGAACACTACAGCCGCAAATATGCCTTTTCCTTTTGTAGCTGCACAGTTTTAAAAGCAAGAAGTTTTCCGCAGTCAAACGAGGCGGAAAGCAGGGAAAAGGCAACGGAGCGTATCCGATTGGGGTAAAGCCTTGCGTCGGCGGCATATTTTCTGACCGAATGCACACAATGCGAATGTGGAAAAGAAAAAAGAGAAACGGCCTCTCCTGTCGGACGCCGAAAAAAACATTCAGAGTCTGAAAGAAATACTTTCGGCGCAGGATATATTGGTTTACAGATTTGAAACCGCGGACAAGAAACTTTGCGCCGCCGTGTATGCAGACGGGATCACGGATAAAGAATTGCTGGGCGAACTGGCGGCAAGGCCGTTGGCGCAGGAAAACGCGCCGAAAACGCGCCTTGAAGCGGAAAAACTTTTGCTGTTCCCTGAGCTGAAAGAAGCGGATGACGCGGAAACGGCTGCCTTTGAAATTCTTTCGGGGAATCCCGCGCTGTTGATCGACGGGATCGCGGGCGCCATTATCTTAGGCACAAAAAAGGTTGCGCTCCGCGCGGTGATGGAACCGCAGACGGCGATCACGGTCAAAGGTCCGCGCGAAGGCTTTATCGAGGACGTTAAAACCAACATGAGCCTGATCCGCCGCCGTTTCAAAACGCCGAACCTGCAATTTGATATGCTGACCGTCGGCAAACAGAGCGGAACAGCGGTCTGTGTGGCATACCTGAAAGGGATCGCTGACGAATCCCTGGTAAAAAAGGTATGCGCCCGCATACAGGAAACGGCAATCGACGGCGTACCCGATTCTTCGTATATCGCACAATTTCTGACCGATCGGCCGCATTCCGTTTTCAAACAGGCAGGAACGACCGAAAAGCCGGATATCCTGTGCGCAAAGATGCTGGAAGGCCGCATCGGGATCCTGGTGGACGGCTCGCCCATCGCGCTCACCCTTCCGTATATGCTGGCCGAAGATTTCCAGAGCGCACAGGACTATTTCGTTTCGCCCGTGCGCGCCACGTTCAGCCGCATTTTGCGGCTTTTGGCGGTGTTGGTGGCAGTATTTCTTCCCGCCATGTACGTCGCCGCGCAGCTGTTCCGCCTTCAACTGCTCCCGTTCGGCCTGCTTATGACCATTTCCGGAGGGATACGCGGCATCCCCCTCTCGCCCAGCCTGGAAATGTTCTTCCTGCTGATCGTGCTGGAAGTGCTCATCGAAGCGAGCATACGGATGCCCAAATACGTCGCGCTCGCCCTGTCCGTCATCGGCGCGCTCGTACTCGGCGATACTGCCGTCAAAGCGGGACTCGTCTCCTCGCCCGCCATTATTATCATCGCCCTTTCCGGGATCTCCGCCTATACCGTCCCCGACCTTACCGGCACGATCTCCGTCGTGCGCATGGCCTACCTCGTCGCCGCGGGAAGCGTCGGGATCTACGGCGTCACCCTGCTGACAGGCCTTTTCGCCTACTACCTCGTCTCGTCCGACAGTTGGGGAACGCCCCTCCTCGCGCCCTTTTCCCCGCTGATAAAACACGACCTGCGCGATTCCGTTTACAAAGCGGATCTCTTTTCGCTCCGCCAACGCCCGCAAGTCTTTTCACCCAAAAACCGCACGCGCCTTCGCAAAAAAAGCGCGGCGCAAAAGGAGGAATCATGAACGAAAAAGCACTCAACGTACGCCAGATCTGCTTTCTGTTTGCCGCGATCCTGCCCGTCACGCGCATGCTCGTCTACCCCGCCACTCTTTCTTACCGCGCAAAAAACGACCTCGTCTGGGCCGCGCTGATCAGCTTTGCCGCCGAATTTGCCGTGATCGCGCTCTTGCTCCTGCTCGCCAAAAAAACCGACCTCACTTTCTTCGGCCTTGTGCAAAACACCTTCGGCCGCGTCGCCGCGCGCATCGCCTGTTTTGTGTTTTCGCTGTACTTTTTCTTTTCCTCGCTCCTGCCCGTTTTGGAACAGCGCGGCTTTATTTTGCAGGTTTTTTATGAGAACGTATCCTCTTTTTTGAGTTTCATTCCCTTCGTGGCGGTGAGCCTGTACGCCAGCGTAAAGGGACTTCGCAGCACAGGAAGAGTGGCCGACCTTTCCCTGCCCATCTTTGCGGTCTGCATTCCCGTTCTCCTGCTGCTCGCCCTGCCCGAAGCAGATTTTACCGCGCTTTTGCCCGTCGGTTCGACGGGCGCGGGCAACATTTTCCGAAGCGCCGCCGAAGGAATGAATTGGTTCGGAGGCGCCGCGTATATGCTCTTTTTCCTCGGAAATTTCCGCTATGAAAAGAAAAGCGCCGTCAAAATCTTGTCGGCGTACGGAATCGGTGCGGCGATCGTGCTCTTTTTCCTCGCCCTGTTTTACGGAATTTTTTCGGACATCGCCATCTTACAGCAAAACGCCTTGGCGCATATTTCCAAATACGCCACTTCCTTTACCTCGCTGGGCAGGATCGACCTTCTGTTCATATTCGCCCTCTCCCCCGTGCTCCTCTTTGCCCTGTGCCTGCCCTTGCAACTGAGCACCCGTTGCGCCGCCGAAGCGCTTCATGTAAGGCCTGTCTTCCCCGCGGCGGCAATTCACCTGCTCCTGCTTCTGTTTATTCTGTTTTTTAACCAGTCTTATCTGGAAATACAGACGCTCATGACGCAAAAACTATGGTACGTATTCGTAGTTTTCGCACTTTTGCTGCCCGCGCTCGCCCTCGTGCTGCGCAGGGAAAAGGGTGCGGGAGCTGGCGGTGCGCGGCTGAAAAACGGGAGGAGATTATGAAGACGAACAAGATCGGAATGCGAATTTTTCTGCTGATCGCGGCATTTCTGCTTTTGCTGTTTTTTTCCAACGATTTCGGGTTGATCGACATTCAGAAGACTTCCATCATCACGGCGATCGGCATCGACGCGGGCGAAGAAGGCGGAATGGACATCACGGCGCAGATCGCCGTACCGGAGGCGGGCAACAGCGGAAAGGCGGGAAACGTTTCCGTCAAAGGGGCGCGCACGGTCGGCGAAGCCATCTCCCTCTTGAATCTGAAAACGGGCTGGTACCCGACGCTGGTGCATTGCCGCCTGATCCTTTTGGGCGAGGCGGCGACAAAGACGGACGTGTTCCGTTCGTTAGATTATTTCCTTCGAAGCCAGTTTGTGGAAGACTCCTGTCTGGTCGCAGTCTGCGCCGAGCGCGCCGAAGACGCGCTCGGCGCGCAGTCGCCCGTCGGCGACATGACCTATGCCGCCATCGAAAAGGTGCTCTCTTCCGAAGCGCAGAAGACGGGACTCGTCAGCGTGAACAACCTGCGCGAATTTTCTAAGGGGTATTATTCGGTCGGCAAGAGCAGTTTTCTCCCCGTCCTCACCCTCAAAAAAGACGCGCAGGCCGAAGGCGGAGGCTCTTCCTCTGCAAACGAATCTCAAAGCGGAAGCTCCGCCAAGAGCGCTTCCGCGGGCTCCGATCTTTTCGACGCGTCCTCTACCATGCTCTTTTTCCGCGGCCGGCAGGCCGACGTGCTCAGCGCCGAAGAGACGCTCGCTTTCAACCTCGCCTATACCGCCACCGATTTCGCCTACGGCAACGTTTCCGTCAGCGAAAACGGCGAAAACGTCACCTACAACCTCAAAATCAAGATCACCAAAAAATCTGAAAAGGTTTCCGACGAAAAGGGCGTACCCGTCCTGCGTTTTTCTATCCGCGCCCGCGCGCAGATCGCCGACGCGAGCGACGCGGGTTCCGCACAGGAAGTCGCACAGTCTTCCGTCGTCCCCGCTTTCGTCCTGCAGGCCGCGCAGGATCGTCTGCGGCTCCAGCTCGACGCCGCTTTCAAAAAAGCGCAAAACTGCGGCTGCGACCTCTTCGGGGTCTGCCAAAGCCTGCAAAGATTTCAGCCCCGCCTCTTGCAGACCCTCGGCGAAAACGCCCTCTCCGCCGCCAAAGCCTCCTTCGATATCCGCTTCGATACCCTGCATTGATACGCCCATACCCATTGCATGAGCAGACCTCCCGATCGGGAGGTCTGCTCTTTTCCTTTCCGCGCGTGCGGCCCGCAAGTCAAAAAATAAACAAGAACGTAAATGCGCGCGCGGCGCAAGCAGAACATCTGACAATGACGCCGCCCGATAAAATTGTGAAAATTTACCATATGATTATGATAATTTTCAGAAATATTAAAATTTTTTTCAAAACACTCTTGACAAAGGGGAAAGATATGGTATAATAAAAGTGACCTAAGGGAAAAAATCCAAAACGATTTTCCCTCGGTACAACTCAAATGGACGGCACGCGGAAGCTGCATCTCTCCCAATACAAAATAATTTGCGTTGGTTTCCACCGGAAAAATGTGCACAGGGAATATCGGCGCAAGGGTGAACAGAAAGGTCAAGGAAATTTCGATCGGGAGCAGCAAAGCGGAACAAGGCGGAACGCCGCGATCACACACAGGCTTATCGGAAAAGAGGGGCCGGATGCAGAGGGCGAAGCCGAAGTTCATGCCGGAAAGAAGGGAGGTACTGCAATGTACAAATCAGACCTGAGAAAACTTGCTTGACGGAGGGCGGTCCAATGTACGATTTTAGGATGGGAACGGTAAAATAAGCCAAGGTTTTGAAATTTTGCGGGCAGGCGGAACGCGCTGCAGGTGGGATGCGCCCGTACCGATTATGGAAACAGAAAGAAACAGGCGGCTTACAGAGTCCCTTAAAACTGAATAAATTTGTTGATTCGCCCGCAGTGCTTACGCCCTGCGGGCTGCTTATCCTATCCCCTGTCGGCGGCAGACGGCCGAAGACTTTTGCGGATATTCCGCAAACCGCCGTATGCCTGCCCGACCCGCCGTGTTTTTGAATGAGAAACAGCGATGATTGCGCTTTCCTTTAAAAGTCCGATTTGCCGCTGTCCGGCTGTTGCCGGAGACACGGAAGCCGACGGGGAATGCAGTTTGGATGCCTGGCCGCGCACAGCGAAAGGCCGTGCGCTTTTACAGGGCGTCCGATCGGGAATATCGATTGCGTCTATACAATTTTCCCCCTTATTTATATTTCAGCGGGACGGAGCTTGCTTTCTGCAAGCTCCGTCTTTTTTTGCCGAATCTAAAAAACTTGCCCTGCCCCCGCCGCATCTTTTCCCGATACCGCAGACATTTTTATACCCGCCGCCTTTTTTATCTTCTCCTCTCCGTTTTTTTATAATTTTCCCTCTGCCCCTTGAAGACAGAATTTAAAAAATGCTGCGGGAAATAGCCGCACGCATAAGCGGCCATGTAAAAAATTTAAAGCGGTAAGATTGCCGAAGAACAGTTTGCGCGGCACAAAATTGTGCCGCGCAAACTGTTCTTTAAAATTAAATCCCCGCAAAATTGCGGGGATCTTGTTACTGTGCTTTGTAAACGCTGACCTGTTTTCTGTCTTTGCCCAATCTTTCAAACCGAACGACGCCGTCGATGAGAGCGAACAGCGTATCGTCTTTGCCGATACCGACGTTGTTGCCGGCATGGAATTTCGTGCCGCGCTGACGAACCAAAATGTTACCGGCAAGCACTTCCTGGCCGTCCGAACGCTTCACGCCGAGGCGTTTTGCTTCGCTGTCGCGGCCGTTGTGCGACGAACCCGTTCCTTTTTTATGAGCAAATAAATTGATAAGAATCATTTATTTATCCTCCTTAAAAAATGTGTGCCGCAGATTGTGCGGCGGACGCCTTTGCTTTACAGCGTGATCTTTTCGATCTTGACCGCGGTGAAGGGCTGGCGATGGCCTTGTTTTTTGCGCTCGTTCTTTTTCGCCTTGTATTTGAACACGACGATCTTTTTGAACTTATCCTGCGCTTCGACCTTAGCGCTGACTTTCGCGTTCGCTACGTCTGCGCCGACCTTGATCCCGTCGTCTGCCGAAACCAGAACCGCTTTGAACTCGACGGTTGCGCCGACTTCAGCGTTCAGTTTTTCTACGCGGACAACGTCGCCCTCGGAAACCTTGTACTGTTTGTTTCCGTTCTCGATGATTGCGTACAAAATATTTTACCTCCTCTAACCAGTCTCGCCGTGTGCCAAGGCGGTGCGCGTGCGCACGCTTATAAAGCCCGCTACGAGCGGCTCGAATCATATAGTAGCATATCGCGCCTATTCTGTCAAGCATTTTTGCCTTACGAGAACAATTTTTACTTTTCGTAAACGCTTCTTTTGAGAATGCCTATGTACGGAAGATTGCGGTAGCGCTCCGCATAGTCCAGACCGAAGCCGACCACAAACTCATCGGCGCAGTCGAAACCCTTGTAGTCCGCCTCGATGGGTACGACGCGGCGGCTGTACTTATCCAGCAGGGCGCAGATCTTCACGCTTTCGGGTTTTCTCGAATACAGCATACGTTTGAGATAGGAAAGGGTGTACCCCGAATCGATGATATCCTCCACGATGATGACGTGTCTGCCCTCGATCTTTCTGTCCAGATCCTTGATGAGTTTGACTTCTCCCGAAGATTTCGCGCCCGCGCCGTAAGAGGAAATTGCCATAAAATCCATTTCCACGGGAATCGTCATGGCGCGCAAAAGATCCGCGTAAAACATCACGCTCCCCTTCAAAATTCCCACCATCAGCGGGTTTTTGCCCGCATATTCTTTGTCCAGCCGCGCCGCCAGCTCTCCGATGCGCGCCGCGATCTGCTCTTTGGAAAACATGATGCTTTCTACGTCCTGATGCATTTGTTATTTTCTCCTTTTTCGTATAATGACAATGTATAGATCCTGCCGGAATTTTTGTCCAGCTTGCCTTTTTCGGAAATTTCCGTGCCGAGCACGGCGTACACCTCTTTCCCGCACGCAAGGACGGGCAAGGTATCCCTGATCCGTTTGGGGATCTTTTTATCGATCAGAAATTCTTTCAGTTTTTTCGTGCCAGAACCGAATTTTTGAAAGACGTCCCCCTCTTTCCGCAACCGAAACACGCAGTTTTGCGGCAGCTTGTCCGCATCGATGACCAGCGTGCGGAAGCCGTTTTCTTCCCTTTTTTCTTCGATTTTTCCGCCGCGCCGCACGGCAACGGTCAGATCTCCGAACGCAAATTCCCCTTCCGAAAACGCATACTCGCAGGAAGGGCGCTCTTTTGCGCAAAAAAGAGCAATCTTTCCGTACTCGCGCGCGGCACAGATCCCGCGCGGAAGATTTGCCGTCTTTCCGTTCTCTCCCTGCGTGAGCGCATAGATCTCGTCCAGGTTCGCCCGCGTATAATCTTTTTCCACGCCGAACTTGCGCAGCGCCCGCAGCGCACACCGATAAAACAGCGGCTTGGGCGCCCTTTCGTCGATCGTACAGACCTCTCCTTCCGTATAATATCCGTCCGTCAGCGAATACAGATATGCGTCGTCTTCGCGCGCCGCGCGGGAAAAGCGGTACACCGCTTCGTCCGCGTTTTCAAAACGCGCCCGCACCCGATCCAAAATATCGTGCCGCAAAAAATTGCGGGTGTATGCGGTGTCCGCATTCGTCTCGTCTTCCCGCCAGGAAAGCCCTTTCTCCCGCAGATATTCCGTAATTTTTTCCTTCGCAACCCCCAAAAGCGGCCGCACGATCCCCTTGTTTTCGAGCACTCTTTCCGCCGCCATTTCGGGCATGAACCGCTCCGCAAGCTCCCTTGCGGGAATATAGTCCCGAATGCCGCCCGCCCCCGCAAGAGCGCTGCCCCGAAACAGGTTAAAAAGCACGCTCTCCGCGTTGTCGCCCGCATGGTGCGCCGTGGCGATCACGTCCGCACGGTCTTCCGACAGCAAGCGCAAAAAAATACGGTACCGCACGCGCCGCGCCGCATCTTCCACGCCCAGCCCCCACTCTTTTGCAAGCGCGGGAACGTCGGCAGAATACGAATACAACGGGATCTTCCACCGCTCGCAGACCTCTTTCACAAACGCCGTGTCCGCCCGCGAACTCTCGCCGCGGATCCCGTGCTCCACGTTCACGGCGCTCAGCGTTATCCCGCTTTCCGCCGCCGCGCACAGACAATGCAGGAGCGCCGTCGAATCGCCGCCCCCCGAAAACGCCACGCACACGCGCCTGTTTTCACAATTTTTTAAATCTGCGTTCAGCTCCATACCCTCATTATACAACACAACACCGCAGAATGCAATAAATTTGCCGCAAATAACTCTTTCCGCTCCGCGCGCGGATTTTTAAAAAAACGCGCCTTTGCGCGCAAAAAGGGCGCGGCTTAGCCGCCCCTTTAATACAACCGCTGCGGCAGAGGCAAAAGGCGCTTGCGGCGGGCGTTGAAGCGGCGTTCGATGGATTCGCTGACCGTCTCACGCTTTTTCTGATTGTAGACGGAACGGTCGAAATTGAAAAGATAGGCCGCAAGGCAGGCAACGGCCATGAAAGGCAAGGACGCGCCGCCGAACATTTCCACGCCGAGAAAGACGGGTGAAAGCAGGGTGTTTGTCGCCGCGCCGAACACGGCGGCATACCCGAGCGCCGCGGCGACGTACGCGTCCAGGCCGAACAGAGAGCCTGCCACCGCACCCAGACAGGTGCCCGCGACAAAGAGGGTCGTCACCTCGCCGCCCAAAAATCCGACGGACAGAAACACCGCCGTAAAGAGCAATTTCACGATCCAGTCGAACACAAAAACTTCGCCGCCGAAGGATTCCGCGATCAGATTGGTGCCCAGGCCGCTGTACCTGCCGCCGCTCACAAACAAAAGCGCCGCCAACAGAAGACCTGCCGCCGCCGCGCGCACATACGCGTTTTTGCAGGCAAAAGAGAAAAACTTTTCCGCGACCTTGCGCGCCCCGCAAAAGACAAGTCCCGCGATCCCGCACAGCGCGCCGAACGCAAAAATGCGGAAAAACAGGGATACGTCCATCGACAATTCAAACGAAACGGCATATGCGGCGTGCGTCATGCCGCAAAGTTTCGCCGTAAAATAGGCGGCAAACGCCGCAAAGAGCGAAGCGACGAGCGCGCGAAGGCGGATCCCGCCGACGATCGTCACTTCCAGCGCGAAAAAGAGCGCGCACACGGGCGTTCCGAACAGGGCGGAAAAGCCTGCCGCCATGCCCGCCACCAACAGTATTTTGTCCGCGTCGTGCATGGGAACGTGTTTCCCGATGCCGAACCCGATGGACGCGCCGATCTGCACGCCCGCGCCTTCCCTGCCGACGCTGGCACAGAAAAGATGCGCCGCCCAGCCGCCCGCAAACTGGAACAGAGCGTTGCGGACGGGGAAATATGCCCCGTCCGTGTGGCTCGCCTTAAACAGCGCGTCCATGCCCGTGGGGACGCCCTTCCCGAACGTCCGCATCATGGCGACCGTCAGAATGCCCACGATCGGCAAAAACCAAACGTAAAGCGAAAAGTGCGCCGCCCCGAATGCGGCGCTCTTTTCCACGCCCACGCCGAAAATTCCGCCCGCCGCGCCCGCCGCACAGCCGACGGCGATGCCCAAAAACGCATAGGCGATCTGTTCCGCAAACAGAAACGCCCCGCTCTTGTTGTGAGCGCCGATATACGCCGCCGCGCTCATACCGTTTCCGTATGCGCCGCGACGGGCGCAAACACCGCCCCGACGTACGCCGCCAGCGCTTCGGGCGAAAGCCGCACCTGATGCCCTACCTTCCCCGCGCTGACATAGATGAGCGGAAAATTCTTCGCACTTTCGTCGATAAAGGTTTTGAACCGCTTTTTCATGCCGATGGGCGAACACCCGCCGTGAATGTAACCCGTGAGCGGCTCCAGTTCTTTCTGACGGATCATGGCGACCGATTTGAACCCCGCCGCCTTCGCCGCCTGTTTCAGATCCAGCGACGAACATACCGGCACGCAAAATACGGCATGCTCGCCCTTGTCGGACACCGTCACCAGCGTCTTGAATACGCTGTGCGCGTCCTCGCCCAACTGCCTGGCCACTTCCTCGCCGTCCGTGATCTCGGGCGGGTACGAATACCCCGTGTATGCGATCTTTTTTGCGTCCAGAAGGCGCATGACATTCGTCTTTTCCATACTTTGACCTTGTTTTTCGCGTTTTTCGCCTATTATACCACACGCCCGCAAAAAAAGCAATCGGGCCGCGGCCGCAAAACAACTTTCCCCGCCCCTTGCCGCGGCGAAAAAATGGCCGCCGTCCGCAAAAGGTTTTTGCGGACGGCGGCGCGCGCACAAAAGCGGCTGCCGAGGGGCATAATGCCCCTCGGCAGCCGAAAAAGCAAATTTTCACAAAGAACGGCGCGGGCTATTCGACGGTCACCGATTTGGCAAGGTTGCGGGGTTTATCGGGGTCATAGCCGCGCAAGAGGCACATTCTGCACGCGAAATATTGCAGCGGAATAACGGCGAGCACGGGCATGAGCTTTTCGTGCAGGGCGGGCAGCGCGCACTTACAGTCGGCGCAGCTTTCCGAAAGCGCGGCAGTATCCTGCGAGAGCAGGACGGTGAACGCGCCGCGCGCCTTTGCCTCGGCGAGCGCGTTATCCGTCTTTGACGCGAGCGCGGGGGAAGTGGAGATAGTAAACACGGGGAACCCCTCTTCGATGAGGGCGAGCGTGCCGTGTTTGAGTTCGCCCGCCGCGTACCCTTCCGCAAACACGTAGGCGATCTCTTTGACTTTAAGCGCGCCCTCTTCGGCCGTGCGCACGTCCAGTCCCCTGCCCAGGCAGAACATGCCGCGCGCGTCTTTGAGCTTTGCCGCCAGGGCGGACATCTGCAAAAAGCAGCCGAACGTCTCTTCCGCCGCCGAAGAGAGGGAAGGAAGGCTCGCAAACCAGTCGGGAAATTCCTGCGTGCGGTAAAATTTCATCTGCGCCGCCAAATAATACAGGCAGAGCAGCTGGCAGTTATAGCTCTTCGTGGCGGCGACGGCGATTTCGGGGCCCGCGCGCATCACGATGGTAAAATGCGCGAGCGAAGCGAGCGAGGACTGCGCAATGTTGGTGACCGCCAGCACGTACGCGCCGCGCTCTTTGGCAAGGCGCGCGGCTTGCAGGGTATCCGCCGTTTCGCCGCTCTGCGAGACGGCGACAAACAGATCGTCTTTGCCGATGAGCGGGTCGCGGTAGCGGAATTCCGACGCCGCGAAACAGAAAACGGGACAACGTACTTCGCTTTCCGCGACGTCGGCGAACATTTCGGCGGCGTGCAGGGCGGTGCCGCACGCCGCCGCGTACACCTGTTTTGCGCCGCGCAGAATGCGCGCACAGGGCGCAAAATCCGTTTCGGTCAGCCCCGCGAGCGTATCCGAAAGGGCGCGCGGGATCTCGGAGATCTCTTTTTCCATGAACGTGCCCGAAGCGGCCGAAGTCAGGCGGCTTTCGGGCGGCACGCGCGTAAACTGTTTGCAGATCTCGCGCCCCTGCCCGTCGCAAAAGCAGATCTTGCCCCCGCCGATGCGGATAAATTCGCCGTCCGAAGCGGGACAGATAAACTCCGCCGCCCCGCAGAGCGCGGGCACGTCGCTGCACAGATACAGCGCGTCCGCGGCCGCTCCCGCCACCAGCGGACTGCCCTGCCGCACCCCGACGATCTCCCCGGGAAAATCGGCGCACAGCACCGCCAGCGCGTACGAGCCTTTCAGCCTTTCGCACGCCTTTGCGACCGCGCCGAAAAAATCGCCGTCGTACGCGCGCGCGATCAGCTTGACGATCACCTCGCTGTCCGTTTCCGACAAAAAAACTTCGCCCTGCCTTAAAAGCTCATCTTTCAGCGTGCGGAAATTTTCCACGATCCCGTTGTGTACCAGCGCAAATTTTCCGCTCACGTGCGGGTGCGCGTTCGCGTCCGAAGGCTTCCCGTGCGTCGCCCAGCGCGTGTGCCCGATGCCCGTATCCCCCGCTAAAGGTTTGCCTTTCAGATTGCTGACGTAACCCTTTTTCTTGCGCACGTTCAGCGTTTTTGACGGCGAAACCATCGCGATCCCCGCCGAATCGTAACCGCGGTATTCCAGTCCCGAAAGCGCCGAAAGAATTTTTTCGTAACAGTTTTCTTTGGAAACACATCCTACAATGCCGCACATATCACACCCCCGTCCGCACGATCGTGCGGCGCACGCTCTCGGCCGCGCTCTTTGCGGCCGAGAGCGTTTCCGCTTCCGCAAAGATGCGTATGACAGGCTCCGTGCCCGACGCGCGCACCACCAGCCGATCCGCCTTTTCACTCTCCCGCGCGATGCTCGCGCGCACCTCTTCGTTGCCCAAAACGCGCACTTTGTCGCCCACGCGCACGCTCACGTTGTACTGCGGCAAAAGTTTTACGTCCGCAAGCTCCGAAAGCGGCGTTTTCGCGATCAGCTCCGCCAGCTTTACCGACGTCAGTATTCCGTCGCCCGTCGTGGAATACTCCGACAGGATCACGTGCCCCGACTGCTCCCCGCCGATCACCGCGCCGCTCTTTCGCATATACGCCGCCACGTATTTGTCCCCGATGTCCGTCCGCGCAAGCCGTATCCCGCGCGCCCGCAAATACCGCTCCGCGCCCGTGTTCGTGTGCGCCGTCCCCACGGCCAGCCCGCCCGTCAGACGCCCCCGCCGCTTCAGCTCCGCCGCCAAAATACAAAGCACCGTGTCCCCGTCCGCGATCTTCCCCCGCTCGTCCGCCGCGATCAGCCGATCCGCGTCGCCGTCATAACAGAACCCCGCGTCCGCACCCGTTTCCGCCACCGCACGGCACATTCCCTCGGGATGCAGCGCCCCGCAACGCTCGTTTACGCGCCGGCCGTCCCTTCCGCAATTCAGCGGAATCACCTTCGCACCCAGTTTTCGGAATACCCGCGGCGCAAAACTTCCCGCCACGCCGTTTGCGCAGTCCAGAACAAACGTCTTGCCTTCCAGGGATGTTTCGCAGCAACGCGCCAGATAATCGGTATAATCTTCGCGGCGGGGAATCGTTTTTACCCTGCCGCAATGCAGCGCCGACGCAAATGCGTACTCCTCAAACCAGTGTTCCGCTCGCTCTTCCTGCTTCTCCCCCAGCTTGCACCCCGCCGCATCGAATACTTTTAAACCGTTGAACTCGGGCGGATTGTGCGACGCGCTGATCACGACCCCGTAATCCGCGCCTTCCCTGCGCACAAAATATGCCACCGCCGCCGTCGGCAATACGCCGCCCGCCAGAACTTCTCCCCCGCCCGCCGTCACGCCCGCCGCAAGCGCAAGCGCCAGCATATCCGACGACGTGCGCGTATCCTGCCCGATCACCACCCGCGCCTTGCCCTTTAACCTGCACAGCGCATTCCCCAACGCAAACGCCGTGCGCGCCGTCAGTTCTTCCCCCGCTACCCCGCGGATCCCGTCCGTACCGAAATACTTGCTCATTCTTCCTCCCGCCTGCGGCTCTTTCTCTCCTGCCGCACCCTGCCGATCAAAAACGCACCCGCAGGCACGTCTTCCGTCACCGTCGTGCCCGCCGCAATGAAACACCCCTCCCCCAACGTCACGGGCGCGATCAGATTTACGTTGCTCCCGATAAAACAGCGATCCCCCACCACCGTCCGATGCTTGCTCACGCCGTCATAGTTACAGAAAATCACCCCGCACCCGATGTTGCAGTCCTTGCCTACGTCCGCGTCCCCGACATATGTAAGATGCCCGATCTTCGTCCCGTCCCCTATGTTCGCGTTTTTGATCTCCACAAAATTGCCGATCCTGCAATTTTTCCCCACGACCGCCCCCGGCCGCAAATGCGCAAACGGCCCGATTCGGCTGTTTTCCCCCACCCGCGCGCCGCGCAGAACGCTCGCCGTCAGCTCACAGCCCGCATCCGCCTCCGCATCTTCCAATATGTTGTTCGGATACAAAACCGCACCCGCCCCCACACGGCTTTCGCCCAGCAGCGCATTGTTCGGAAACACAACCGCCCCTTTCCCCACCGCGGCGCGCTCCGATATCGTCACCGTCGCAGGAGATATGACCCGATAGTTCGCCATTCCCGCCTCCTTAAATTTGAAAATCATTCCATACTATGCGGCGGCGCAAATTTTTGCGCCGCCGCCCCTTTCCCTGCGCGGCATCGAGGCGCACGCGGACGCGGCGATGGGCATGGCAGAACGGGCGAAAATGCGCGGCTTGGAAAAGGCTTTACAAACGCACGACGAATTGCTATACTTTAACCATGCAAAACCTTATCTTTGTCAACGGGACGATGGGCGTCGGAAAATCCGCCGTCTGCAGGGAACTGAAAAAAATTCTGCCTCAGAATGTATTTTTGGACGGCGACAACTGCTGGGACATGACGCCTTTTACCGTCAACGAAACGACCTGCCGCATGGTGCTCGGCAATATCTGCGCACTCTTAAACGGCTTTTTACAAAGCGGCGAGTTCGAAAACATCCTCTTTTGCTGGGTCATGCACGAGCGCGGCATCGTCGACGAGATCCTCTCCCGCCTTTCGGGAGAATTCCGCTTTTCGCTGTTTACCCTGCAATGCTCCGAACAGGAGCTCTTGCGGCGCTTAAACGGCGACATTGCCGCAGGACTTCGCTCGCAGGACGTCGTTTCCCGCAGTCTTGAACGCGCCGCGCACTACAAAGACATGCACTCCGTTTGCATCGACACGACAAACCTCACCCCTTTGCAGACCGCGCATAAAATTCTTTCTTTGATTAAAAATACTTAAACCGTTTTCTTGCTATGAAGAGGGGCCGCCTGCAAATTTTTTGCAGGCGGCCCCTCTCCATAACGCATAAAAAAGGAAGCAGATCAAAAAAATCTGCTTCCTTTTTTGCCGAATTATTATAAAAATTATTTTTCGCCTTGCTTTGCGAAATATCCTTTCAAGAACGGCTGAGTATTTCGAGCTTTTTTTCGTCGTGCGAATCAAACGAAACAGCCCTTATGGCTTTCTTGTCAATCTCGACCTTGCCGTCCGGAATCCCGTCAAAACTTATCATGTCCGCTTCCAATGTTTCGGCTGAAATCCCCGTAATTCTGCCGTTGAAATCACTGCCGTCCGATTCCGCGACTTCAAAAGATACCACCTTGTTTTTCTCTTTCAAATACTTATAAACCCTGTCCCGTAAAGAATCTTTTCCCCCTGTATATCCGAAATCCGGCGCAGAGCATTCCTTGTTTCCGATATATTCCGACACTTTCAGCAGGTTGTTCAAATACAGCGTCTCTCTCTGTATTTTGATAATATTTTCCACGAGAAAACAGAAAAATCCGTCGCTCTCCCCGTATCTGTCCAAAGTTGCGATCAGACAATCGCTTTCGTCAAAATCCACAATATATCCCACCTGAAATCTGGACGTATCGTCAGGATTCAGATAAATTTCGCACAATTCCCGATTTTCTTTGTATTTTTTCAGACCGAACATTCTTTTCTTCCCCCTCTTGTCGGTTTTACTTCCCGTCAACAGCAGTATACACCCGCTGCGATGCAATGTCAATATTTTTTCGGATTGTATATCTTGAACGGACGGATTGTCTTCTCCTGTTCTCACTCCTTTTCCGTCAGAGGGAGGCGGTACGGCTTGTTTTTGGACATCTTAGCGATCAGCACGGAAAAGACGACGGCGAGGATCGGGAACACCGCACAGCATAAAATTCCCGCTTTCATGCCGAGCTGTTCGGCCGTCCAGCCGAACTCTGCCGCAAAATCTGCCGCCGCAGGCGCCGCGATCACCGCGTCCGCGACCAACCCCGTGACCTGCGGCCCCACCGACGCGCCCAAATCGCCGCCCGCCGCCATCAGCGCAAACACCGCCACGTTCGCGTTGGGGATATGATCGCCCACCGCGATCAGACTCCCCGGCCAGAGCATGGAAACGCAAAGCCCCGTCAGCCCGCACGCAATGAGCCCGATGACGGGCACGGGCGTGAGCGCCGCCGCCAAATAGCACACCGCCGCCCCCGCCGACCCGAAAATCAGCACTTTATAGATGCGCTTTCCGAACGCGCCGTACAGGCTTCGGCCCAGTCCCAGCATGAGCGCAAACATCGCCACGCCGAAAATATCGCCCCAGATCTTTTCCATGCCCAGCGCCTGTTCCAGATAGCCCGACGCCCATTGCGACATCGTACATTCGCTCGCGCCGCCGAAAAAGATGCAGAGAACGCACAAAATGAGCGCTTTGTTCGAAAAGAGTCCCACCGCGCCCGACGTCTTTTCGGGCGTTTCGACGGGCGGCATCTTCGCGAAAAAGAACAATACCGCCGCGACGGCGGGGACTATGCCCCACCCCAACACCAGCCATTGCCAGTTTTCCCTGCCGATCGCAAACAGCAGGCCGCTGCTCACCAGCACGACCCCGACGACGCCCCAGGCGTACACCGAATGCAGGCGGCTCATGGCGCGCTCGGGATCGGGCGAGGGGATTGCCGCGATGATCGGGCTGATCAGCACCTCCGAAAGCCCGCCCGACGCCGCAAAGACGACCGTACCCAGCGCAAGCCCCGCGTACGCATACTGCGGGAACAGCCAAGGCAGGACGGAAAACAGTACGATGCCCGCCACCGTCAGAACGGGGGTCAGGCGCACCGTCAGCGCAATGTTGAATTTGTGCGAACAGAAAGAAAACAGAAGATCGACGCCCAGCTGCGTACAAAAATTGAGCAGCACCAGCAAGCCGAGCAGGCTGTAAGAGATCCCGTATTCGCTGTAAAAGGTGGAAAAAAGCAGGGGCGATACGGTCGCGACGACCGCCATCGACACGTTCACCGAATAGGCCGCCGCCTTGGTCAAGGAATATTCTGCCGTCTTTTTCATTTTTCTTCTCTCATCATCGGCAAAAGGCCGCCGCACGGCGAACGCCGTGCGGCGGCCTTTTTTAAATTTTACTCTTCGGCATATTCGAGGCAGGCTACCCGCACCGAAAGGCTCGTGCCGTACGCGAACGGGCGCACCGCGAAGCGGTTTTGCGGGCATTCGATCTTATCCCCGCTGTCCAGCCAGTAGGCGCGGCCGAACCGAAGGCCCTTTTCCAGAACGATCTCGCGGTTTTCGATCGCCTTCACCACGTTCGGGTCGGCGGTCATCGGTACGTTTTTCACGACCACGTACAGTCGTTTTCCGTCCGTAAGCGGGATCCCGCCCTCGCAGGCGACGTCCGCTTTGCGCACGTCGAAAATAAAATTCTTGTTCGCGCGGATAAACTTTCCGATCTCTTTGAGGATCGCCTTGTCCGTCGGATTCACCGCGCCGCTGCCCGTAAGGCCCGTGTTGAGCAGGAAATTGCAGTTCGCGGCGCGGCAATCGAGAAGATTTTCGATCAGTTCGTGCACCGCTTTATAGTTGCAGTCCTGCTTCGCATACCCCCAATGATCGTTCAGCACCTGGCACATTTCGCCCGCGCGCGGCTTGTCCGAACAGTCCACATAGTGCGGATTGCCGCGTTCGAACGTCACGCTGTCCAGCTCGGGATGCCCTACCTTCCCAAGCTCCGAAAGTCCCGTGTTGTTGATGATCATCGCCTCCGGCTGGTACGCGCGGATCGCCGCATACAGGCGGTCTTCCTGCCAGTCGCCGTCCGGTTTGTCCCACATACCGTCGAACCAAAGCCCCCCGATCTTTCCGTAATTTTTGCAGAGGATCGTCACGCTTTCGATCAGATAATCGATGTATTTCGGGAAATTCTCCTTGTAATCGGGGTTGTGCCAGTCCAAAAGGGTGTGATAGAAAAAGGGCACCAGCCCTTCCGCGCGGCACGCGTCCACAAATTCGCGGATCAGATCCCTGCCGCACGCCGAATGCGGCGCGTCGTACGTGCTCAGCCCGCACGTATCGTACAGAGAAAAGCCGTCGTGATGGCGGGTCGTGAGCGTGATGTACCGCGCCCCCGCCGCCTTTGCCGTTCTGGCAAGCGCCTGCGCCCAATCTTTGCGGATCTTAAACTTCGACGGAAGTTTTTCGTACTGCCGCGCGTCCGTCTTCGGATCCAGCGCCAGCACCCATTCGCCCTTTCCCAGCACGCTGTACAGGCCGAAATGTACAAAGATCCCGAAACCGAGCTTTTTAAACCGCTCGATGTAGCCGAACCGATTCTCCATGATTCCTCCTTAAAATCGGCGGACGTACCCGCCTTTTTGATGCGAAATGAATTTATTTTTGCGCGAGCGCCGCGTTGATGCCAGTCAGAAACGCGCGCTCGTTGCACTCGCACAGATGTACTTTTCCGATGAATTTTTCGCGCAGGCAGCTTACAATGCTCTTTTGCTGCACCGCGCCCGTCGCCGCCACCAGCACGCCCAGCGCGATCATGTTCGCCGTGCGGATATCGCCCGCTTCCAGCGCAAGATCGTTGAGCGGCACGTCGTACACTTTGACGTCGTCGCGCCCCGCATAGGAATCGGAGATGGAACCGTTCACGACGATCATCCCGCCGCTCTTCACACGCGGCGCGAATTTGTGAAAACTCGGCGCGTTCAGCGCGATGAGCACGTCGGGCTCGCTGCAAAGAGGCGATGCGATCTCTTCATCCGACAAGATCACCGCACAATTCGCCGTGCCGCCGCGCATTTCCGGCCCGTACGCCGGCAAATACGATACCTCTTTCCCCTCATGCAGGCCGCTCTCCGCCAGAAACCGCCCCGCACTCAGAACGCCCTGGCCGCCTTGTCCCGCCAATAAGATCCGTATCATTCTTTCCCCTCCGATTTATCCCTGTACACGCCCAAAGGGAAAGTTTTCGTGCATTCCTCGCCCATGAACCGCAGCGCTTCCACGGGGCGCATGTGCCAGTTCGTCGGACAGGAAACAAGCACCTCGATAAACGTATACCCTCTCCCTTCCGACTGGAATTTCAATGCCTTTTTGATCGCTTTCTTCGCCGCAAGCACGTGCTTTACGTCGTGCGTGGAAACGCGCTCGATGTAATAGGGCGCGTCCAGCGTCGCGAGAAGTTCGCACACGCGGATCGGATACCCGTTCACTTTCGGGTCACGCCCGCTTTGACAGGTCGTCGCCTTCTGCCCGATCAGCGTCGTAGGCGCCATCTGCCCGCCCGTCATGCCGTAGATGCTGTTGTTGATGAAAATAATCGTGATATTCTCGCCGCGCGCCGCCGCATGCACCGTCTCCGCCATGCCGATGGACGCAAGATCGCCGTCCCCCTGGTACACGAATACCGTCGAATCGGGATGACAGCGCTTGATCCCCGTCGCCACCGCGGGCGCCCTGCCGTGCGCCGCTTCCTGCATGTCGCAGTTAAAATAATCGTACGCAAACACCGCACAGCCTACCGGCGCGATCCCGATACACTTCTCCTGCAGCCCCAGCTCTTCGATGCTCTCCGCCACCAGCCGATGCACGATCCCGTGCGTACAACCGGGACAATAATGCATGTGCGCGTCCGTCAGCATCTTCGTCTTTTCGAATACTTTCATGCTTTCACCGCCTTTTCCAAAGCGTCTTTCGCCGCCCGCACGATCTCGCTTTCGTCGGGTACGTTTCCGCCCGTGCGCCCGTAAAAGTACACGGGCTTTTTCCCGTTCACCGCAAGACGCACGTCTTCCACCATCTGCCCCAGCGACAGCTCCACCGACAAAAACGCCTTCGTTTCTTCCCTTTCCGCGCAGCGCGCGAACACATTGTCGGGGAACGGGTACAGCGTGATCGGACGGATACACCCCGCCTTGATCCCCTGCTTGCGAAGCTCGTTGACCGCGCTCTTTACGATGCGCGCCACCGTCCCGTAAGCGGTCAGAACAATCTCCGCGTCCTCCGTCTTATACTCCGCCGCCAGACGCTCGTTGGCGTAAATTTCGTCGTACGTCCTCTGCAATTCGTTGACGTGCGGCTCCAATTCCTCGGGTTTTATGATCAGCGAATTCAAGACCCTGCGGTCTTTTCCGTAATGCCCGCTCGTCGCCCACGGCTTTTCGGGTATCTCCGAAAGGCTGCGCATCGGCGGGAGCTCCACAGGCTCCATCAGCTGGCCGATCATGCCGTCCGCAAGGATCATCGCGGGTACGCGGTAACGGTCGGACAGATCGAAAGCGCGGTAGGTCAGATCGCACGCTTCCTGCACCGAACAGGGCGCCAGCACGATCAGATGATAGTCACCGTGCCCGCCGCCTTTGGTCGCCTGAAAATAATCGCCCTGCGCAGGCAAAATTCCGCCAAGTCCCGGGCCCGCACGCATGATGTTCACCACCACGCACGGGATCCGCGCACAGGCAATGTAGGAGATCCCTTCCTGTTTCAGGCTCACCCCCGGGCTCGACGAACTCGTCATCGCGCGCACGCCCGAACCCGCCGCGCCGTATACCATGTTGATCGCCGCAACCTCCGATTCCGCCTGCACAAACGTGCCGCCGATCTGCGGCATCTTTACCGACATATATTCCGGAACTTCGTTCTGCGGCGTGATCGGATACCCGAAAAACGCACGGCATCCGTTTCGGATCGCCCCTTCACAGATCGCTTCCGTTCCGTGTAACAAAATTTTTGACATACTTCCTTCCTCTTTCTTCGGAAAATTTTTCCCGCTTCGCGCTCACTTCTCGACCGTGATCGCACAGTCCGGACACATGATCGCACAGAACGTACACCCGATACAGTTCTGCGGATTCACCGCCTCCGCCACAAAATACCCCGACTGGTTCATCCGATGCTCGCTCAGCGATATCACCTTCTTCGGACACGCATCCGCACACAGCCCGCATCCCTTGCATACCTTCTCATCGATCGTGATCTTCGCCATACTTTACCTTCCTTCCCGTTCATAATAAAACATGTACTGCTGAAAATACCCGCTGTATTCCCCGTATTTTCTCTCCAGCTCCCGCGCGATCTTTTCGCGGTCTCTCTCCGCGCCGCCCAGCCGCTCGCGGTACACCCGATCCGTCCATACGTCCACGGGAAACGCGTCCGTCCTGTGAAACCCGAACAGCAAAATGCAGTCCGCTACCTTCCGCCCGACGCCGCGCATTATCAAGAGCCTTTCGCGAAGTTTCTCCGTCGTAAAATGCGAAAAATCTGCCGCCGCACCCGACGCAAGCTCCCGCGCCGCCGCCGCAAGATACGCCGCACGATACCCGAACCCCAGCGACTTGTAAAATTCCGCGTCCCGCTCCGCAAGTTTTTGCGCCGTCGGAAACGTATAATATTCCCTGCCGAAAAATTCCCGCTTCTCGCCCAAAGCCGCACACAGCTTTGCGATCATCTGCCCGATGCGCGGTATGTTGTTGTTCTGCGACAAAAGAAAGGTCACGATCATCTCTTCCGCGTTCTGGTTCAGGATCCGTATCCCCTTCCCGTAACGCGCCGCTCTTTCCAGATATCCGCCCTCTCTCTCCGCCGCCGCAACGATCTGCCCGTAATCGCGCGCCAGGTCAAAATAGTTCGAAAAATACTCTCCCTCGCCCGCCTTGCACTCGATGCGTACCGTCTTCTCCGCCTTTGAAACGCGGCATGCCCGCTCGCCCGCACAGACGAAATACCCGCCTTCGTCCCGCGTGAACCGAAACGTCTGCCCGCATTCCAGCGTCGCCTTCGGCGAAAAATATTCCCCGCCGATTTCCAGTTCTTCTTTCGTTTCCATAGACATCCGTATTTTTTATATTATATCACACTCTCCGCAAAAAATCAATTTTTTTATTTTGACTGCCGCCCCGCCTCCCCCTTTTTGAAACTTTGCCCCATTCCCCGCCTTTGCGCCCCGTTTTTTCATAATTTGGCCGAATTTTTTACGCGCGCAGGTGCTTTTTCCGTATTTTTTTGCCCGCGCGCGAAAAATGTTGCGAAAAGACGCTTTTTTGCAAAGTTTCTTGTTTTGTGCCGAAAAAGAAAATACCGAGCCGATTTTGTTGTTTTTGCAAAGATATGTGCCTTTTTCGCTTGAAAAATGTTTGCCAAAAGTAAAATTTTTCTGTATGATAATGGCACGATGAGCTTCAGAAAAAAGATAAAAAAATCGAGATTCGTTCTCAGTTGCATATTTTTGTGCGGGTACACCCTGTATACGGTGTACGCGGTCTATTACTACCTCACCATCCGCAACGCGTTGAGCGTCGTGCTTTTGTGCCTGATCGCCTTCGCGCTGGCACTCTCCGTCTTCGTTACCGCCGTCAGTTACCGCATCAACCTCATGGACAAGCCGCGCCCCGCCCTGCTTCGGTTCGTGAAAATGACGAAATACGCCGCTCAGCTCGCCTGCTCGCTCGTATCCCTCGGCTTCGTCCTCTCTGCCGTGCAGAATTTTAACCCCTTCTCGCTCATTATGGCGGTCATCTCCATTCCCTTTTTGCTCTGGAGCATTTTCGTCAACGTCGTCGCCGAATACTTCGAACGCAAATTCGCCCGCGGCTTCGGCAAAAAGACGTACGTCTGCGAACCGCCCAAAGATTCCGACGGCAACCCCGTAGACCTCAGCCGCACCATCGCCCGCTTCGACGGGGCCGAAAAACTCCGAAAAATGCAAAAACAGGCGGAAAAACGCGAAGACCGCCGCCAAAACTGACGATCGGAAAAATTTTTTACCGAAATTTATAAAAGCCGCCTGCGGCGCAAAAATTTGCGCCGCAGGCGGCCTTTTCTTTACTTTTTCCGCGTTTTTCAAATAAAATTGCGCCGATTTTTCCGCTTTTTTAAGAAAAACGCTTCCCGCGCGAAAAGGCGCGGGAGGGAAATTTTTTCACAAATATCTTGACAAGCCGAAAAATACAAGATACAATAAACAAAACCGCACAGCGGTCATTTCAGGAGGTTTCTATGTTTAAAGGTTTGGAAAAGGTGTTCGATATTCTCGGCGAGATCCTCGCCGTCGTCCTGGTCGTCGTCTTCGCGCTCATGATCATCAACGCGAATTTCTCGTTCCTCCCGGACGAAGTTCTCAATGTGTTCAAAATCATTCTCAATTACGGATTCCTCGTTCTCTGCGCCGTGGTTGGCCTGGAAGCAATGGCAAAACGCAACTTTATCTTCCAGATCATCTTCCTCGCCCTGCTCGCGCTGATCGTGATCTTCCTGTTCTTCCCCGGTACATACGAAAATCTGATCGGATTGGTCAAATAATCGTAGGGAAAACCCAAACAAATTGAAAGATGCGGCGTCTGCCTTTGCAGACGCCGCCATTTTTTTGCGCCGCGGCGGGCGAAGGTTCCCTTCGCCCGCCGCGTTTTCCGCTGCTTGTCTTTGCCATGCTGTTCCCTGTTTTGCCTGCCTTGCTTGCCTTTCCTTCGTTGTTTTTTACCCGCCTCGTTTTTGCTCTGCCCCGTCTTCGCCGTTTTCTTTCCCTGCGGCCCGCCCGTTTAAAGGCGGATCCTCTCGTCCAAGCTCTTTTTCCTGCGGGAGCGTGTCGTTTTGATGCTCTTCCTGCGGGGGCAAATCGGCTGTTTCCCTCTGCGCCCGCGCATTGCCCTTACGGAAAAGAGGTTTGTCGGCCGAGCAGAGCCATGCGCCCGCCGCCATCAGCGCCAGGGCGATGTAGTATGTGTACGGGGGAATTTCGCGGAACACGGCGAGCGAAAGAAGGGTGCCGATAAAAGGCGCGATCGCGTAATAGGCGCTCGTGCGGGCGGCGCCGAGGAGCCTTTGGGCGTGCACGTAAAAGAAAATGCTCAGCCCGTACGCCACAAACCCCACGCCCAGCACGGCGAAAATACTCCACACGGCGCCGACCCTTTCTCCGACGCAAAAGCCGATCGCGAGCGAGCCCAACCCCGAAAAGATGCCTTTGAGAAGGACGATCTCCGACGGGTCTTTGGAGGAGATTTTCCGCGTGCAGTTGTTTTCCAACCCCCAGCACACGCAGGCGAGAAGCACGAACAGCGAGCCGTAAGAAAAGCGCAGTTGCGTAAAATCGGAGACGGAAAGGAGCGCGCAGGACAAGACCACGAACACGATCCCCGCCCAGAGGCGCGCGCTGATCTTTTCCTTAAAAACCGCCAGCGCAATGAGCGCCGTCGCCACGATTTCAAAATTATTGAGAAGCGAAACGTTCGCCGCGCTCTCGCTGCGAAGGCCGAACAAAAGACAGATGGGCGCCGCAATGTCCAAAAGGATCATTGCCACCGTGTACGGCAATTCCTTTGCCGTGAGCTTCGCTTCCTTCCTTTCGCCGCCGCGTACCTTGCGCGCCAGCGCCACCGCGCTCATCCCGAGTCCTGCCCCGACGTATAAAAATCCCGCCATCAGCGTCGGCGGCATGAAATCCAGCAGCAGTTTGGAAAGCGGCGAGTTGATCGCATACAGCGCCGCCGCCAAAATCGCAAACAATATTCCTTTCCCGATCACTTTTTCCATCTTCTTTCAACCCTTTCTCCCCTTCATTATAGCGCGTTTCCCCGCAAAAGGCAACCGCCCTTTCTCTTTCGGCGGCTTTTACGCTCTTGTTTTTTTGATTGACTCTTCCATAACAAAAAATGCGCGGGGAGTCTCGGTTTTTTCGCTCTTTGAACGCGGCGCCGTCCGCAATTTTTGCGGACGGCGCCGCGTTTTTAAGAAAAAGGCAGGCAGACAAGCGGCTTTGCCGCTTGTCTGCCCGCCGAAGCGTTCTTTTTGCGTTCGCCATAGGAACCGCAATGTTACGCAAATTTTACGTAGGGTTTATTTTTTCAGATCGTCGATGATCGAACGGATCAGTTCTTCCGTCTCCGCCTGTACGCGCGCCTGTGCGCCCGCCGCCGTCGTGCCCGTCCTAAGATTGCGCGCGCGCCCGACGTTCGCATAGACAAAGCTCCGCAAAAATGCCGCCGCCGCGATCAGCAGCACCACCGCCGCCGCCGCGCATACGATGCAGGGAATCAGAATGCTCGCGTCCGGCACGCTCCGTACAAAGGGCGCCAGCGCCAGCGCCGCCGCCGCAAATACCGCAAACAGCACCGCAAACAGTACGAAACGAAACCGCGCTTTGCGGAACGCTTCCATGATCTGCGGCCGCGCCTTTTCGCGCTGACTCTCGTCCGCTTCGCGCAGCCGCGCGCTCTCCGCCGCACATTCCGCCGCCTTCTCTTCCAGCCGCGGGACGTACTTTGCCGCAAGTTCCGCCCGATCCTGCGCTTCCATGCGGCGGAACGCCTTTTCATAGGCCTGCTCGCAATCGTATATGCCCGAAAAATCTGTAAAATCTTTCGTCTGCACCTTCACGACCCCGAACCAGCTGTGCCAGTCCGCACCGTACAGCGCCGCGCTGTCCAGATATTTCTCGCCCGCGCCGTCCAGATCGCCCTCCGCAAACAGCTTTTCCGCTTCCTCGTACATCTTCTGCGCGCGCTCCTTGCGCGAGCCGCGCTCCTTCTCACGCTCCAGACTGCGGCGCGCCAGCGCATTGTCCGCTTCCGTCCCGTCCTTCTCCCCGTCAAATCCGTCAAAGTCCGGTATCTCGATCACAATGTCGCTCTCGTCCTGCGAGTTCCCCGCTCCCAGCACCGCTTTCGTCTTCTTCAGCCTGATCTTCCCGTCGTCGTCCAGTTCAAGATTTCTCTCTTCCATCTTCCGCTCCTGTCATCAGATTCCCCGCCGTTTCCTTTTCCTCTTCGCTCAAAACGAACGGATTCCGCACCCACGTGCGCCGCTTTTGCGGTTCAACCGTATGCACCACGCGTACCGGGATCTTTCCCTTATACCTGCTCTTCGCCCAGCGGCACATCTGTTCGCTTTCAAACAACGCAAACACCGCGCTGCCCGAACCCGTCACCGCGTACGCCTGCGGCGAAAAATCCGCCGCCGCCCGCAACGCTTCGGCCGTGTCGCCGTTCAAAAGCGCGGCAGGCTTGCCCAACGCATTGTAGACGTTCGCCGCCGCCCTTTGCCAATCGCCTTCCGCCAGCGCGCGCGAAAGCCGCGCACTGTCCGCCCGCAGAGGATCGGGCGCGGCATCGTATTCCGCAAAACAGCGCGCCGTCGATACGGACGATGACGGCAAAAACAGCAAAAACCAAAGTTCCCGTTTCACCGCAAGCGGTTCTACCCTGTCGCCCCGCCCGAAAATCCGCGCAAAGCCCCCGCTCAGCATGTATCCCGTATCGCTCCCGAGCCCGTCCGCAAGCTCCTTCAAAGCCGCAGTTTCGCCCGTCTTTCTGTACAGCTTCGCCATCACATTCAATACGCCCGCCGCATCCGCCGACGAGCCGCCCAATCCCGCGCCGATCGGAATATCTTTGTAAATCTCGATATCCGCCCCGCACGTTTTGAACCGCCCGACAAACCGCTCCGCCGCCTTGACCGCATTGTTCCGCTCCGGCGGGATCCGCTCGCTCCCTTTCCCGTGCATGTACACGTTCACGAGCTTGTCCCCCCGCGGCTTCGCGCAGATCGTATCGTAAATGTTCACGCTCGCCACCACGCTGTCCAGCATATGATAGCCGCCCGCCGTACCCGTCACGTTCAGCGACAGATTCAGTTTGGCATAACTCTTCACTTTCGCCGCAAACATACTCCGCCTCACGTTCAGTTTCGCTTCATTATAACATATTTTGTACATTTGTGTAAACAGCTAAACGGCTCTTTCTCCGAATTTACACATACATTTTACATTTCCTGCCTCTTTTACGAAAATTTTCCCTGCGCGCAAAAGGGTCTGCATGAAAGCAGACCCTTTTGCGCGCCTATTTTTTCAGATCACGTTTTCTTTTTTGCGGTAAACGAGAATGCGTTCCCCGCCCGAAAGCGGGAACGTAAGCCCCGGATTGGCCGACTGCACTTCCTCGGGCGTTTTGCCGAGCTTTTTCGCCGTGTCCCAAAGCGTATCGCCCGCCGCGGGCACATACACGCTGACCGCGCAGGTATTCTCTTTCTCCGCCTCTTTGCAGGTAAATTCGGAGACGTAGGCGTATTTTTCGCCCGATAAGAGGGTCACGTACAACTTTAAAGCGCCCTCCGCTTCCAGCTCTCCCTCCTTTTTCTGGCGCACGGATACGCCGCAGCAGAGCGCCGAGATCTGCGCCTTGTCGCCCGCGCGGGCACGGTCGCAGCGCACGGGAAAGGCAAACGGCAGGCTGACGGGAATCGTCCGCTCCGTTCCCTCCGCGTCCTTGCAGAACACCAGCGCCGACAAAACGCCCTCCGCCATGATCTCGCCTTCCGATACCGTCGCGCCGATCTGCGCATTGCACAGCGCCGCCGACTGCAAAATGCAGGAATAGTCCACTTCCCCGCCGACGGCCGCCGTTCCGCTCACACGCTCCGCCGCCGTAAAGGCACACACCGCTTCCTCCGTTTCCAGCTCGCTCTTTTTCAGCTCGCAGACATACCCCGGCGCAAACGCGTCCGCCGCCATCAGCACTTCCTCGCGGCGGCTCACCTTGCCGCGGATATCCAGCTCGATCTGCGCCAGAATACGGCAGCGGTTTTTCTCCTCGTCGCAGGAACAACTGATCTGTATGGAAGAAATGTGCACCTTCGCAAGACAGGACATTCCCGCCGACGCCTCGTCGCACGGGATCTCCGCGCGGAACGGGATCAGCCGCTCGTACGACACGGGCTCGTTTTCCCCTTCCCGCTTTGCAAAGATCCCTAAATTCACTTCCCCCGATACGTCCAGACTCCCCGCCGAACAGCTCACCCGCGTCAGACACACCTGCTCGCTGTGCAGCAAAACGTCTCCTACATAATCGGTGTCAAATTCTTCCTCCAACGTCGCCGTGCCGCTGCACGTGCTCTCCTTGCGTATGCGCACGGGCCGAAAATCGCACACGATCCCGTCGCCGCCCGCCAGATATTGCAGCTGCGTCGGCACCTGCAGAGAAATATTTGCCGTCACGATCGCCGATACGATCACCGACCTGCCTTCATAGCGGACTTCCGTCTTCTCCACGATCAGCTCCACTTCCGCCGTCTGCGCGGGTGCCGCCGACGCGCTGCTCGCTTTGTGCGAAAACTCCGCCCCGCGCTCCGCCCCGATCAGCGTTCCGTCCGGCGCCGCCGCTACGATCGAAAAATAAATCTTCCCTCCGTAACGCACTTCGCCCGATAAAACTTCCGCCCCGCTTAAAAGTACCCGCGGACTGACCGCCAATACACGGTTCTCCGACCAGTCCGATAACCTGCATTCTACGATCGATTGCGCCCGCAATTCTTCCCCGCGCTGCGTACAGCCGTATTTTTCATAATTCGGTGTCAAGGACATTTTTGCTTCTACCTCCGCTTTGTTCAGTCTATTGTATGCCCCCGCCCCTGCGTTTATGCCTCCCATTCCCGCGCGAATCTGCACGATTTTCCCCGAATACGTATTTTTTTGCCCGCGTTCGGCAATAATCACTCCGGCGCACTCCGCCCCGATTCGGCGGAGCGCCACCCCATAAGGAGCAACTTGCCATGATCAGAGCACCGCAAAATCTCTCACTCATCAAACAGGAAATCGAAAAATTTTACGAAAAAGAAGTGCGCGTTCACGTAAACCTCGGCAGAAACAAACATGCCGACTTCGTCGGCACCCTCTCCGGCGTCTACCCCGCCCTCTTTACCGTATCCCCCCACGACAAAAATTACCGCGGCAAAACCGCCTGGTCTTACGCCGAAATCCTCTGCGGCAACGTCCGCGTCCGCCCCGCCGAAGCCCGCAAACAGTCTTCCGACCTCGCCTGACGTCCCCGCCGTCGATTTGTCCGCGCCCCGAAAGCGGGAAGCAAAGCGAAGGCGAAGCGATAAGCGGAGCGAAGGCGAAGCGATAAGCGGAGCGAAGGCGAAGCGATAAGCGGAGCGAAGG
>CALVXG010000015.1 GCA_944368925.1 uncultured Clostridia bacterium
CCCCGAAGGCTTTCACCTTCAGGGTTCTCGGGCTTATCGTCTATTCTTCGTTTTGGTTTCGGCGGTGTGCCTGTGTACGGCTTCGCAAGGTATCTGCACGATTCACTTCCCAACGCAACTTATGTCGGGTTTACCGGTACGCCCATCGACGCCACGATCGATGTGTTCGGCACGGTTGTCGATAGGTACACGATGACGGAATCGGTCAAGGATGGAATAACGGTAAATCTCGTCTATGAAGGGCGTGCGGCAAAGGTTACTCTTGATAAAGACAAGCTGGAGGAAATTGAAGAGTATTATCAGCAGTGCGAAGATGACGGAGCGAATCCGAATCAGATAGAGGCGAACAAAAAAGCAATCGCGCACCTTGACATTATTTTGGGCGATCCGGAGAGATTGAAGGCAATCGCTCAGGATTTTGTTACGCACTATGAAAAGAGAGTGAGCGAGGGTGCTACCGTTTGCGGCAAGGCGATGTTTGTGGTAAGCAACAGGAAGATCGCGTATTCCTTGTATAAACTTATCCGTGAGATCCGCCCCGAATGGTTTGAGATAAAAGTAAATCCCGACGAGCAGCTTTCGGAAAAGGAGAAGAAGGAAATTCTTCCTATGGCGAAAGTAAATCTTGTTATGACAAGAGCGAAGGACGACGAGAAAGAACTTTGGGATTTGCTTGGTAATGACGAATATAAAAAGGAACTCGACAGGCAGTTCAAAAAGGCAAAATCCAATTTCAAAATCGCCATCGTGGTCGATATGTGGCTTACGGGATTTGATGTCCCCGAACTCGACACAATGTATTTGGACAAGCCCGTTCAGCAGCATACTCTTATTCAAACGATTTCAAGAGTGAATCGTGTTTGTAAGGGTAAAGACAAGGGCTTGATCGTCGATTACATAGGCATCAAATACAGCATGAACAAGGCGTTGAAGCAATACACCGATTTCAAGGAAAACGACCTTGAAGAAATCGGGAAGTCTGTCATCATCGTTCGGGATATGCTTGAAGTTTTGAATGGGATGTTCAACCGTTTCAACAAAAAGCCGTATTTCGAGGGAACGCCGAAAGAGCAGTTGGATTGCCTTAATCATGCCGTCGAATATGTTCAGACGACGAAAGAATTGGAAGACCGCTTTATGGCAGTCGTGAAGCGTATGAAAGAGGCTTACAATTTGTGCAGCGGCGGTGATGAGCTTACGGATGCCGAGCGCGATTTGATACACTTCTACATGGCAGTCCGCGCGGTATTGTATAAGTTGACCAACCTATTTTCCTATTAGAAAAAATTTTCCGCACTTTTCGTTTCTTCTTGCTCTGTCTTTCGACAGCCTCCTCCAATCAGGAAAAGGCGCAGCCGGTCAAGCTGTTTTAGAGGTTGAAAGTTCTTCGGTAAAAAAATATTGCCGTTTAGGTTCTTTCGCTTTGAGTTTTACGCCATATTTTTTTGGCTTGACAGCAAGACTTTTTCTGATACCCAAAAGAGGAGAAAGACAGTTCAAGGCTATCTTGCTGTAAAACTATTAGCAATTTCATTGTGAATTGGCAAAAAGGAGCCTAAATTCTAGATTCAGGCTCCTTAAACTATTATAAATTATTTGCGCATCAGTTTTGCACCCGTCTGCCACGCTTGCCCGACCTTTTCTCCTACGGCATAGTAGCCGCTGCGGCATTGGTCGAAGACAAAGGCGTTCAGCTTTTCGGGGATGACTTTTCCTTTTTCGTCAAGCACCTTTTCGTCTGCGAGTACATTCACGATCTCGCCAAGCACGCGAAATCCGTAGGCGGTATGCTGACATTCCACGACTTTACATTCGAGCGTCAGCGGAAATTCTTCCACGACAGGTGCATCCACTCGACCGCTCTTTACGGCGTGCAAGCCCGAACGCTCGAACTTATCTTCCATTTTGTTGCCGGTGGCAATACCGAAAAAGTCCGCCGCTTCAATGTGCGGGATGTCCGCAATACTCAAAGTAAACGCGCCGCGTGCCTTTATGTTGGCACTCGTCTTATGGTCTTCGTCAATGTTGAGTGCGACCATGTTTTCCGCGCATACGCCGCCCCAAGCCATATTCATTACATCCACCTTGCCGTCTTCGCCATAGGTTGCGATCATCAAAACGGGCATGGGGAAAGTGTAAGGTTTCACACCGAGATCTTTTAACATATAAAGCCTCCTTTACTGCTGAATGGTGTTTGAATTTTGGTTATACGCTTTAGCAACGCATTTCCACTCGCCGTTCATCTTCAAGAGCAGCAGCACATCGGTAAAGTCGATCCTGCCGCCCCAGCCTTCTTCCAGAACGCGCACGGCGGCGAGCGTTTCTTCCACAAACAAAACATCCACGCGCGCTTTGAAATTTTCACCGCCTGCCACGGTATCTACATTGTGATAGAATTGCTCGATAGAACCATGTTCCAATTTGCCGTCGAGGTACCCGAACAACACGGCTTCGTCCGTGAACAGTTCGCGGGCGTATTTGCTGTTGCCCTCGGCAACACTTTTTACAAACTTCATTGCGGCTTCTTCAACTGCCTGATACTCTTTGACGCTGTCTCTCATGTTTTAAGAAACTCCTTTTTGTAAATTTATATTGACAACAACAGTATAAGTCAGTATTTCGTGCTAGTGGCGGAAGGCGACTCTATGGTGAATATAGGCATAGACGAAGGCGATCTGGTCATAGTACGCAGACAGTCCACTTGCGAAGACGGGCAGATAGCCGTCGTGCAGATAGAGAACGAAAGCGACGACGAATGTTCCGCCACTTTGAAGCGAGTGTTCCGAGATGAGAAGCATAAGCGTTTCCGCCTGCACCCGGAAAACGATACGATGGAAGATTTCTATGCCGACAATGTAGAGATAATCGGCATTGCGGTAAAGGTGCTGAAGAATTTGAGATAGAAACCGGATTTTTCCCTTGTTCGGCTTTTATACGGGAATACAAAGTCTTTGCCCCGATGACGATTGTATTCCAAGATAACCTGATGTGACCGTCTTAGATACCGAAGTTCCCGACCGTATTGCAAGTAGGTCAAATTTACTCATCACTTTATCACGGGAAGAAAGGAGAACGATTTTGAGATGGCAGTAAGAAAAATGAAGGTGAAAGCGGTAAGGGTAGTATGCAACAACTGCTTTCAACAAACTATCGGAATCAGGGATGAAACCGGCGTTATCAAATACCGGTGTTCCCATTGCGGCGCGCTGACTGTGTCGAAGGTAATGGGCAGAAGGCATGTGCAATACGATATGTACGCACCGCAAGGGCAGGAGCTTATGGACGACGATGACGAGCCGTAGGTAAGAGGAACAATATAATAAGGTTTTGCGTAGGCTTATGGTCGGTCTGAAATAGGGACAATGTAAAGCCATAGGAAAGGCAAGATCTGTCGGTCGGTTAAACCAGACGCAAATGAGAGGCCGCCGATAAATGATGGATTTCTTTAGGTAGAAGTCTGTCGTTTATCGGCGGCTTTTTTGTTTGCGAAAAAAGCCCGAAAAAATTTTTCAAATAGGAAAAAAGCCTTCCTATTTGGATTTTAGACTAACGCCAAGAAAGCATTGCAGATTACCGAATTGGAGCTTGCCGTTCTGAACTGCTGCATGAACGGCATGAGACAATCGGAAGTCTGTGCCGAGCTTAACATTGGCAGAGGTACGATAAACCATAGAAAAGAAAGCATTCGGCAAAGGTAATTTACATGTTTTGGCTCTCTTTGATACGTCGATAAACTTCATACAATATAAAAAAGGCAGCCTTTACAGGTTGCCTTTTTGTATCGTGATAGGGGAGTTTTTAAAAAGTAGAAATCTAAACCGAAGTAGTTCGATTTAGGTTTCTACTGGTGGGAAGAGGATACATATTGCCGAAACCCCGCAAGCGGGGCCCCTTTGGCAAAGCGTCGCCTTGCAGGAAAAAACAGGGGGCGTACCCCCAAAATCAATGCTGCAAGGCTCGCGCGAACTACTGAACGTCGGTAACTCTCAATTACCTCTTTCCATAAACCCAAACGGCACCCGATAGGGTGCCGTTTGGGTGGTGCAAAAGGAAACGCAAATCAAATTTACGAATTTGATTATTTTAATTAAATCGTGTAAAACTATGTTTCATTATTTTTTAAGTAAAGAGAGACATTTGGAGAGTGTCTGTTGTATCGTTTCTAGATCGCTTATATTTACTTTAAATTTTTTATAAAAAATAGGGATAAGTCGATAAGTTGTTTCCGAAAGCAGTTGCTTCTCAGAAAGGGAGAAAGTTAGATAGTTTCTTTTTAATTTCACTATGCATTCGTAGTTTATACCGTGTCCAAAATACAGATATTCGTTTCTGATAAATCTGTAATGAATAAAATTATCGCAGGTAAAACAATGTTTTTCTAAGGTGTCGGTTATCATTGTGTCGAGGTGCGTATAATCTGTATAAGTAATTCTCTTGGAAAAGGGTAATTTCTTGAATATATAAAGATACATTTCTTCGATTTGATAACCTGTTTCTATGATATTAAAAGAAATAAATTTTTGATTTACAAACCAAATATATCCATAATAGCGATCTACGTATTTTGGATTTCCGAATGTTGCGGAGAGTATTCGAACAATATCGCAAAAAACATTTTCCTGCACAGGCATTTTCACCATTATTTGTCTTTCTTTTTTAACTATGGAATAGTGAATGTTATTATCATCAAATATTTTCTGAATGATTGGAAAAACGTTCATGTGCAATCCCTGTTATGTAAATTTTAGTTAATTATATCAAAAGAGAAAAACTTTGTCAATAGCGCTGAAATAGGGTACATATTGCCGAAACCCCGCAAGCGGAGACCCCCCCCATCAAAGCGTCGCCTTGCAGGGAAAAGCAGGGGACGTACCCCAAAAATCAATGCTGCAAGGCTCGCGCGAACTACCGAACGTCGGTAACTTTCAATTACCTCTTTCCACAAACCAAAACGGCACCCGATAGGGTGCCGTTTGGTGGTGGGAAGAGGTAGATTCGAACTACCGAAGTCAGTGACGTCAGATTTACAGTCTGATCCATTTGGCCGCTCTGGAATCTTCCCATGTATGCAGGGTATTGCCCGTTTTTACAATGGAGCTGGTGATTGGAATCGAACCCACAACCTGCTGATTACAAATCAGCTGCTCTGCCAGTTGAGCTACACCAGCACGGTTGGTGCCTCGGGGCGGAATCGAACCACCGACACAGGGATTTTCAGTCCCTTGCTCTACCGACTGAGCTACCGAGGCATTTTAAAGCCTGCTTGGCAGCCCACATATGCTATCAAACAGGCTTTCTCATAAGAGTGGCGACCCGGAACGGTCTCGAACCGTCGACCTCCAGCGTGACAGGCTGGCGTTCTAACCAACTGAACTACCGGGCCGTATGCAGATATTGGTGGGCCTTCACGGACTCGAACCGCGGACCAATCGGTTATGAGCCGACCGCTCTAACCAACTGAGCTAAAGGCCCCTGATACGGGTTACATTGTCTCAATCACAACGCTTGATTATTTTATAATATCTGAGAAAAAAAGTCAACTGTTTTTGAATCTTTTTTCAATCTTTTTTTGTATTTTTTTAAGCGGGGAGGAATTCGGCAAAAAGAGACAAAAATTTGCGAAAGGGTATTTTTTTCGAGGGGAAGGAGGTGGTAGTGTAGAGGGGCGTGAATGATTTTTTGGAACGTCGTAAAAGCGGCGAGGCGGGAGGACGTATGGAAGTAGCGGCGAAGGTAGAAAGGGACACGCTCTACATATTTTTATCGGGAGAGCTGGACGAATATTCGGCTGGGGCAGCGCGAGCGGAGGCGGACGCGGTGATTGAGCGGAACATAGCGTGTTCGCGGGTGGTATTTGATTTATCGGGGGTACATTTTATGGATTCGGCGGGGATCGGGTTTCTGATTGGCAGGTACAAGCGGCTGATGCGGTGTCACACGCCGGCGTATATACAGTCGCCTGATTTTGCGGCGGACAAGATACTGAGCATGAGCGGGATATACACGCTCATACCGAAGTTATAAGGAGATGGTTATGGAAAATTTTATGGAGCTGAGAATACCTGCGGTATCCGAGAACGAACCGTTTGCGCGGGATGCGGTAGCGGCGTTTTGTGTGCGGCTGAACCCGTCTTTGGACGAGATATCGGACGTAAAGACGGCGGTGAGCGAGGCGGTGACGAACTGTATTGTGCACGCATATACGGGCGGAGAGGGGGAGATTCGGATCGCATGTGAAGCGGAAGGGGACACGGTACATATACGCATAGCGGATTTTGGGAAGGGGATCGAGGACGTAGTGCGGGCCGTCGAGCCTTTTTACACGACGCTTGCGGAGGAGGAGCGATCGGGAATGGGATTTACGATCATGCAGACGTTTATGACGTCGTTCCGGTTGGAGTCGGTGCCGGGAGCGGGGACGACGGTATACATGAGCAAGCGATTCGGGCAGGCGCAGGGCAAGGCGGAGTATGCGAGCGGCGTGCAAAGCAAGCGGGGCGGATCGGATGCTCGCTGAGGAAGAGACGCTTCGGTATATACGTGCCGCGAAAGCGGGGGACGATGCCGCCAAGGAAGCGCTTTTGGCGGGGAACGTATCGTTGTTGAAGAGCATCGTGCGGCGATATCTCGGCAAGGGAGTGGAGTTTGACGATTTATATCAGCTGGCGAGCCTGGGACTTTTGAAAGCGGTATACGGCTTTGACGAGCGGTACGGTGTTCGGTTTTCGACGTACGCGGTGCCGATGATCGCGGGGGAGATCAAGCGGTTCATGCGCGATGACGGCTCGGTGAAGGTGTCGAGGGCGATGAAGTCTGCGGCCAAGAGTATGAACAAATTTGCCGAAGAATATACGGCGGAGCACGGAACGGCGCCGACCGTACGGCAGATCGCGGAAAAATTCGGAATGGAAGAGAGTGAGGCGGTGTTTGTGATGGGTTCGTCGCGGATGCCTGTTTCCATTTACGAACAGGGGGAATATAAAGACGAGAAATCGCAGGAGCTGATCGACCGTCTGCCTGCGGTGGACGATCAGGAAGAGATGATCGAACGCATGCAGCTGAAGACGGCGATCGACCGTCTGCCCGAGAGGGAGCGCAAGATCATAATTCTTCGGTATTTTCGCGACATGACCCAAAGCGAAGTCGCGGACGTGATCGGCGTTTCGCAGGTGCAGGTCTCCAGGATCGAGAGCAAAGTCTTTTCGGACATGAAAAAATTGCTCGGCTGAAAATAGTGAAAAACAGAATATTTTTATTGACAAAATCACATTTATTTTATATAATATTGTTATAAAAAATCGAGATTTTCAAAGGGTACCCTTTTTTCTTTACGTCCCGTAAAGAAAAAAGGGTACCCTTTTTTCTTTACGTCCCGTAAAGAAAAAACCGCTTTGAAAGCCGAAGGAGAAAAAATGAATACGGAAGAACAAAAGTCGATGGGGTTGGCCTATCTGGAAGGCAAGAACGGTGTGAGCAAGAATGTGGAGAAGGCGTGCGGCTATTTTTTGAAGGCGGCGGAAGAATATACCGTGAAGAACGAGCTGGAGGGGCGGTATTCGTGGTCGCGCTCGGCGATCGACGTGCGGAGCCTGGACGACGACAAGAAAACCGGGGATCTCGTGTACATGGTTCCGTTCTATTTTTACATTTACCGAAAGGACGGCAAGACGCTGACCCTGCGCGTCAACGGGAGCGACGGGACGGTGGACGTGTTCAGAAACAACCCGTTTGCGCTGAAAGGAAAGGGAAAGACGGCAAAGCCGAAAGAGGCGAAACCCGCAAAGAAATTTTCTTTCGGGATATTCCTGCTGCTGACCCTGTTTACGGGCGTGGGCGGCATACTCTACGC
Source organism: uncultured Clostridia bacterium (assembly GCA_944368925.1). Lineage (GTDB taxonomy): Bacteria > Bacillota > Clostridia > Christensenellales > Borkfalkiaceae > Borkfalkia. The sequence continues at coordinate 7,850 of CALVXG010000015.1, forward strand.
GATTTATTGTGCGCTGAAAAAATAGAAAAGAATGGCCGCGCGGCGGCAAAGTTTCGGCGTGTACGCTGAAAATGCGGGCATACGCGCGTTTTGATTTGACAAGGCGCGCGTATATTTTTATAATAATAAGGAAATAAAACTCCGGAGAGGCCAAAAAAACGGCGCCGAAGGTGTATGCTGTCCGCAGAGGGCGGCTATCTCTCAGGCAAAAGGACGGAGCGGTATTTTTCCGCAAGTCGCTTTCGGGCGGCTTTCTTTTTTGGAGAAAGAAAAAAAGATGCAGATTTTTGAACAGATTGTAAAGCAGGTCGATGACTTTGTGTGGGGCATTCCGCTGATCGTGCTCATACTCGGTACGGGTATCTATCTGACGGTGCGCCTGGTGTTTTTGCCGATGCGCAAGCTGGGGCGTGCGTTCCGTTACGTATTCCGCAAGGAAGAGGGCGCGGGCGAAGTTTCCTCGTTCGGTGCGCTGTGCACGGCGCTGTCGGCGACCATCGGGACGGGCAACATTGTCGGCGTGGCGACGGCGATCGTGGCGGGCGGCCCGGGGGCGCTTTTCTGGATGTGGCTGGCGGCGTTTTTCGGAATGGCGACGAAATATGCGGAGGGGCTTCTGGCGGTCAAATACAGGCGGATCTATCCGGACGGGCACACGCTGGGCGGGCCTTTTTACTATATTGAGAACGGTCTGGGCAAAAAGTGGAAATTCCTTGCGGTGATCTTTGCGGTTTTGGGCATGTGCGTGGGACTGTTCGGGATCGGGACGTTTTCGCAGGTGAACTCGATCACGTCGGCGGTGGGAAATGTTTTTGCGGGCGTGCCCGACGTAAAACTGTTCGGAAGCTCGTACAATCTTGCGGTGGTGATCGCAGGGCTGATTCTGACGGCGGCGGTGGCTTTGGTGCTGTTGGGCGGGGTCAGGCGCATCGCGAAGGTATCGGAAGCGGTGGTGCCGTTCATGGTGATTTTGTACGTGCTGGTGTGCCTTGTGATCCTGATTTTCAATATTACGGCGATCCCGTCGGCGTTCGGTGCGATATTTGTGGGAGCGTTCAAGCCTTCCGCGGTCGCGGGCGGCATAGCGGGGAGCATGCTGGTGGCGATGCAGAAAGGGATCGCGCGCGGGATCTTTTCCAACGAAGCGGGACTGGGCAGCGCGCCGATCGCGGCGGCGGCCGCGAAGACGAAAGAACCCGTGCGGCAGGGACTCGTTTCAATGACGGGCACCTTTTTGGATACGCTCGTCGTGTGCACGATGACGGGGCTTGCGATCGTGATCACGGGCGCGTGGAAGACGGGCCTGGACGGCGCGGACGTGACGATCGAAGCGTTTTCGGCGGGAATGCCGGGAGTGCTCGGAGCGGCGGGGCCCGCGGTGCTGACGATCTGCCTTGTCTTTTTTGCGTTCACGACGATTTTGGGCTGGAATTTTTACGGGGAGCGGTGTCTTGAATACATAGCGGGGCGGAAAAAGGCCGCGATTTACGCATACCGTATTGCGTATATTCTGGCGGTGCTGATCGGGCCGTACATGACGGTGGCGGTGGTCTGGAACATCGCGGACGTATTCAACGGGCTGATGGCGATCCCGAATCTGATCGCGCTGATTTTGCTGTCGAACGTGGTGATACGGGAAACGAAGCGTTATTTCAGACGGTATCCTACGGGCAAGCAAGGGGAAGAAGCGGCGGAGCTGGACGAAGCGGCGGAAGAGAGCTATTGCAGGCTGGAGGGAATACGGCAGGAAGAGGAGAAAGCGCCTGCGGAGCAAGCGGGGGCGTTGTACGAAAAAGCGGAGGACGAAGACGAAAAAAACGGACGAAACACGGATAAAAGCGAGGAAAAAGGCGAGTAAAAGGGCAGAAAAAAGGGGAAATTGTTGACAAAACGACCGATATATATTAAAATGGACAAACAAATCGGGCAAAAGCGGCGCGGAAAATAATATCTTGGAGAGCATGGATGGAAGAGGAAAAGACTCCGTTGATCGGAGATTTTGCGGAAGACGCGGAGCCTGTTTCTGCGGAAACGGAAGGCGGCGAAGGCAAGAAGCGGGGCGGATTTTCGAGTAAGATCGGCTTTGTGCTGGCGGCGGCGGGATCTGCGGTAGGGCTTGGGAACCTGTGGAGGTTTCCGTATCTTGCGGCGAAGTACGGCGGCGGGATGTTTTTGCTGTGTTACATTGTGCTTGCGGTGACGTTCGGATTTTCGCTGCTGGTGTTGGAGATTGCGATCGGGCGCAAGACGGGCAAGGGCGTGATCGGCGCGTTTGCGGCGCTGAACAAGAAGTTCAAATGGTTCGGATTTGTCTGCATTGTCGTGCCGATCATTATTGTGCCGTACTATTCGGTGATCGGCGGATGGGTGATCAAATATTTCTGGGCGTTCATGATCGGGGATGCGGCGGTATCGGGCGCGGGAGCGGATACGAGCGCGTATTTTACGTCGTTCATATCGAACGCTTGGCAGCCGATCGTGTTCTTTCTGATTTTTGCGGCGGCGACCATCCTTGTGGTGGTTTTCGGCGTGCAGAAGGGGATCGAGCGCGTGAGCAAGATTTTGATGCCGTTGCTTGCGATTCTGGTCGTGTTTTTGGCTGTGTACGCATTGTGTCAGCCGGGCGCGATGGAGGGCCTGAAAAAACTTTTCGTGCCCGATTTCGAAGATTTCAAATTTCAGACGTTGCTTGCGGCGCTGGGACAGCTGTTCTATTCGATGTCGCTCGCGATGGCGATCATGATCACGTACGGTTCGTATATGAAAAAGAATGCCGACATACAGAAATCGGGGCGGCAGATCTCGATTTGCGACACATTGTTTGCGATCTTTGCGGCGATGATCATCATACCGTCCATCTACGCGGTGACGGGCGGCGGAGAAGCTGCGGCGGAAGCAATGGACAACAGCGGGCCGTCGTTGATGTTTGTCGTTCTGCCGCAGGTGTTCAACGGTATGGCGGGCGGCAGAGTGATTGCCGTGATCTTCTTTTTGCTGGTGCTGTTTGCGGCGCTGACGTCGTCGATTTCGCTGGTGGAATCGATCGTGGCGGTCTTGCGTGAGAATTGTCATTTGAAACGTTGGATGGCATGTCTGATCGTGTTCGGGATCATGATTGTATTAGGGGTGCTTTCGTCGCTCGGGTTCGGGCCGCTGAGCATGGTGCAGTTGGGCGGAAAGAGCATTCTTGATATGTTTGATTATGCTTCGAACAGTATACTGATGCCGCTCGTTGCGATCGGTACCTGTGTGATTGCGGGATATTTTACGGATACGGAAAGTCTGATGGATGAGATCGGCATGCGTCGGAAGGGATACCGCAGGTATTATCGGATAATGATACGATATATTGCACCGGTGTGTATGGCATTGATTTTGATCAGCGGGATTGCGGTGCCGCTGTAAAATACAAAGTTCATGCGTAAAAGCGCGCTTTGGCGCGCTTTTACTGTGTGCGGAAAAAGCAATCTTGTATAAAAAAAGATGGTACGTTGTTTGAGTTTTCGGACAACGCGGTGTCGGTTCGGGCCGCAGACAAAGCGGCGGAACGTTTCAAAAATCGGGGCAGTTTTATGACGCAGATAAAAAGAAAACGGGCGATCGATCTTGGCAGAGATCCTGTCGGAGGGCTCGTCGTCCGACTGGCTGTGCCGGCGGTGTTGGCGCAGCTGATCAATCTTTTATACAATTTAGTCGATCGCATGTATGTCGGGAGTATTCCAGAGATTGGTACGCAGGCATTGGCGGGGCTGGGAGTAGTATTCCCGATCACGCTGATCGTGAGCGCGTTCAGCAATCTGATCGGGATGGGCGGAGCGCCTTTGGCGAGCATATGTCTCGGCGAGCAGAAAAAAGAAGAAGCGGGCAAAGTTTTCAATACGGGCGTGGGGCTTTTGGCAATTTTTGCCGTCCTGCTGACGGCAATCGTGCTGACCTTCTGCGATTCTTTGGTAAATTTGTTCGGAGCTCCGTCGGACAGTTTTGACTGCGCGCGCGGGTATCTGTTCGTATACGGATGCGGAACGGTATTTGTCCTGTTTTCGTTGGGACTGAATCCGTTTATTACGGCGCAGGGGTACAGCGTGACGTCCATGCTGACGGTGGCGATCGGTGCCGTACTGAATATAGCGCTGGATCCGCTTTTTATTTTTGTGTTTAAAATGGGCGTGGAAGGCGCTGCATTGGCGACAATTCTTTCGCAGGGCGTATCGGCCGTATGGGTCATGTCTTTCTTTTTTCGCAAAAAGAGTGCTTTCCGCTTTAACGCAAGGCAGTTTGTGCCGGAGCGGAGGACGGCTCTGCGGATTTTGGCGTTAGGGCTTTCGCCGTTTATTATGAGTGTGACGGAAAGTGCGATCCAGATTGTATTCAACGTGAATCTGAAACGCTGGTCGGGCGGAAACAGCGATTATACGGCGGCGCTGACGATCATGCTCAGCGCGATCCAGATCGTATGTCTGCCGCTGAACGGGTTGGGGACGGGAGTGCAGCCGTTGGTAAGTTATAATTACGGGACGGGCAATTCGGAGCGGGTCCGAAAAACTGTGCGGATTGCGGCATTGACGGCGCTGTGCGGTTCGACGACGGTGTGGGCGGTATCGTTGTTTGCGCCGCAGATCTACGGTTACATATTCAGCGCCAGCGAGCCCGTGATGGCGATTCTGCGCAAATATACGCCGTTTTTTATGATGGGAACGATTTTCTTTTTTGCGCAGATGACGCTGCAGAACGTATTTGTGGCGTTGAACCAGGCAAAGATCTCTATTTTTCTGGCGTGTCTGCGGAAAGTGATCTTGCTGATCCCTTTGTGTTTTGCGCTGCCGTATGCTTTCGGGGTGTCGGGCGTTTATTACAGCGAGGGGATCGCGGACATCACGGCGGGCATCGTAACGGCGACGACATTTTTCTGTATGCTGCCGCGCATTTTGCGAAAGAGAGAGCAGGTTCTTTTGCAAGAGAAGGAACGGGGCATAAAAGAAGGGAAATAGTTTTTGAAGAAAAGCCGCATAATTTTTCGTGAAAAGAGCAAAAATATTGGATATGAAACGAAGAATTATGCCCGCAGATGAAATACGGACAAGGGACGAACGTGAAACGTGCGTTCCCGGATTCAATGCGGCGGGAGAGCGGCATGGAAAATAAAGAAATGCAGTCAATGCGCCGAGAAAATCGCGGCGGAGCGGGCGCCGTGAATGAAGAGAAAGAAAAGGCGCAAGTTTCGACGTATGCGGGAATCAACGAGAATTATCTTGCGTACGTGCATTCGTTTGCGCCGCCGACGAAGCATTTTCATAATTGCCTGCGGGCGTTTATGGTCGGCGGGCTGATTTGCTGTATCGGCCAGTTTTTGCGGACGGTTTTTGAGAATGTTTTTTTGCTGACCGGCGACGAATTGGCGGGAGCCACTTCGATGGCGCTTATTTTTCTGGGATGTCTTTTGACAGGCTTGGGAGTATACGACCGTATCGGTAAAGCGGCGGGAGCAGGATCGATCGTGCCGATCACGGGTTTTGCGAACAGCGTGTGTTCTCCTGCACTGGAATTCAAATCGGAAGGGATGATCACGGGCCTTGCCGCAAAGATGTTTACGGTAGCGGGGCCGATCATTGTCTACGGCGTTCTGGCAGGGGCTGCGGTCGGCCTTATTTATTTTCTGCTGGGGCTCGGTTAAAATCGTCAAAATATTTTTGCGCAGCCGCCCGCAGCGAAAAGCTGCGGGCGGCTGCGCCTTTTCTGCCGCTATCGGCGCGAATGTCCGCGCCGATAGCGGAAAATTTTTGCGGCTATAGAGAGAAATCGGAATATTTTTGTCGAAAAATTTGATTAATTTATGAAAATTTTCTTGCAAAAAATAAAGAAGTGTGATAAAATATGTATAAACACAAATGAGTGAAAATACGGCCGGCCGTATTTTGTCTATCTGGGATAGACAAAATACAGAATTAAAAGCCAAAGGGGAAAGGGGAGCGATTGAAAATGCGAAAAGGGAAGACTGCAAAAATGTTGTCGGGCAGAAAGCCGGGCGGGATTTTTGCGGTCTTTTGTTATTTTATAGCCATACCGGTGCTGCTGATCGTGGTGAGCGGGCTGTTGGCATACATAGGCAATTATTACGGGCAGACGGATTTATTGTATATGGCGGTATATTTGCTGGTCACGGTGGAATGTCTGGCGATACCGTTTTTATTGACAGTGCTGATCGGAGGGGTGCAGAAATATTTTTGCGGGAGAATCAGAGTCGAACGGATCCGCATGAGAAAAGTACGCGTGAAGGTGCTGAAGTATCCCGTGAAGCCGGTGCCGGCATACCGTAATTTCTGCAGGCGAAACTGTTGAGAGAGAATATTGAGAAATGAGAGAAATGAGAGAAATAAGAGAAATAAGAGAAAAGTGAAAAAGCGAATGAGAAATTTGAAATAGAGAAAAAAGAAAGGAGAGAAAAATGATAAAAAAATTAAAGAAAGCATTTACGATCACGGAGCTTGTGATCGTGATCGCGGTGATAGCGATCCTTGCGGCGGTTTTGATCCCGACGTTTACGACTTTGATTGATAAAGCGAATCAGTCCTCGGATATTTCGGCGGTACGTGATATGAATTTGGCATTGAAAAATGCGGAAGCGGCAGGGAATAAACCTGAAGGCGCTAGCCAGGCAATGGATATATTGGAAGAAGCAAATTTGGACGCGCGCGGGTATAAAGCTCTTGCGGGTGATCATGTCATTTATTACAATTTGGATCTGAATGCAGTTCTTTATATGTATGTTGGTGAAGACGGCTATGTAGTCGAATTTCCGGCAGAATATAAAGATGTCAGTTTTTATGATGAAAGCTATACAGGAAAATGGTTTGATTTGAGCGCAAGGATGGCTGGCGATGAGACTTGGAAAAATGCGACACAGGTTCCTGTAACGCAGCTTAGCACTTTGTTGGTGACAACTGCTCCGAATGAAGGTGAAGAGGTCACTGAAACTGAGACGACTTCTGCCGTCATTATGAACGGGGACAAAATCGTAGGGGCAAAAGTTGATACTGCACCGAGACTCGTTTCCGTCGTGGAATATATCGAAACGTTGGAAGACGAAGGAGAAAACTTTACTTTGATCTTGGGTAATAACGTCGATTTGATGAATTCCGAGTGGAAACCAATTTCCGAATATCGTGGTAATTTCTATGGGAATTATCATACCATCGATAATATGCAGATTACAGATGCAACCGCGGAAGCAGAGCCTTACAGTGCAGCTACGGACAAAAATGATTATTACTATTATGGATTTATATCTGTTTTCTCGGGTACGGCTTTTGAAAATGTGGTCTTTGATAATGTTATAATTGATCAGCCTGGTCAAAGTTATGATATCGGTGAAGGGCATGAAAGAGGTAATCACACAGTTGGGGGAGCAATTGGTGGAGTTATTGTTCCGAAAAAAGATTATACGTCTAAGGATGAGGTTAGTATTAAAAACGTAGTGGTAAATGGAAGTATTACAGCTTTTAGCCGTGGAGGCGGTATTATAGGATATATTGGAGGATATCAGGCAACAGAAGGTGATAAATCAGGCAACAATCTTATGGAATGTACCGTTGTAGTGGAAGGTTGTGTAAATAATGCTGTAATTAAAACCAATGGATATAATGTTTACAGAACAGGCGGCGGGATATTAGGAACATCTAATCAGAGAGCTGCAATATCTAAAATTTTAATTAGTGATTGTGTAAACAATGGAGACATTACAGCTGCACGAGCTGGAGGAATCGTTTCAGATCTCCATGGAACAGGCACTATTTCAATTTCCCTTTGCGTAAATAACGGTAATCTTGCAACAACTTGTACCCAGACACAGAATACATATTTATGGGGTGGGGCAGGAGGAATTATAGCATTCTTACCTTGCAATAACACTTATAATATCACCATAAGCAATTGTACTAATGCTGGAGATATTATAGATGAAGTCCAGATTGATACTCATAAGATTTCATTAGGCTATATTATTGGTGGAGCGGACCATGGTTCTTATGGTAACGGACAGACAACATGGACTATGTCGTTGACTTTAAGTGGTAATGAAAACAGTGGTGGTACATTTGTTAAAAATGATGAGCACGTTACTTTAGAAGGAATACGTTTGAATGGAAATTATAAGTCTCCTTCAGAAACTACAGTACAGGATTGGTTGCGTGTAAATGATTAATCTAAAAAACAGCGGAAGCAATTTGCTTCCGCTGTTTTTGTTGTATAAAAATTATTTCGTTAAAACGTCTTGCATGTCGTATTTGCCCGCGGGTTTGCCGTACATGAACTTTGCCGCTTTTACGGCGCCTGCCGCAAATACCTTTTTGCTGCGCGCGCTGTGTGAGATCGTGATGATCTCGTCTTCTCCCGCAAACATCACTTCGTGTTCTCCGACGATCGTGCCGCCGCGCACTGCGTGAATGCCGACTTCCGCTTTTTTGCGCGCCCCGACCATTCCTTCGCGTCCGTAAACGTATTCTTTCGTGCCGTCGAACGCTTCGTTCACGCTCTCCGCCAGCATATACGCCGTACCCGACGGCGCGTCCTTCTTCAGATTATGGTGCCTTTCAATGATTTCCACGTCAAACGATTCGCCCAAAAATTCCGCCGCCTCTTTGACAAGTTTCTGTAAAAGATTGATCCCTACGGACAGATTCGCCGTCTTAAAAACGGGTATGCTCTCCGCCGCCTTTTCGATTTGCTTGAGCTGTGCGTCGCTGTATCCCGTCGCCGCCAAAATTACGGCACATCCTGTCTTTTTCGCATAATTTAAAAGATTATCCAGATTCGCCGCGCTCGAAAAATCGATTACCGTATCCGGCTTTTCCTGTACTTTTTCAAAACTGTCATACACGGGTACATTCTCAATGTTTCCGCTCTTTAAGTCTACGCCCCCGATACATTCCGTTTCGGCGTCTGCATTCACAAGCTCCAAAACATTCCTGCCCATATGTCCGAAAATTCCGCTGATCAGAATTTTTACCATATCGATCTCCTTATTCCTTCTTTTTTTATTTTTTCTTGCTCGATCGTTGTTCTTTTGTTAATCTGTCTTTGTATTCGCTTTTTTATTGTATCAATCGTTTCGCGTTGTTGATAAGAATCCCCGCGCGTACGCGCGGGGAATTGCTTTTTTTTGTTTCGCCTGTGCCAAACGGTGCCGACGTTTTCTCGGCCGTGCCGATACGGCAGGGGAATGTCAGCCGTTCACCTTCAGCCCGAATTCGCGCAATGCCATGCGCAGGGCGTCTGCATGCGCCGGTTCGATTTCCGTAAGGGGCGCGCGCGGGATCCCGCCGTCCATGCCGAGCATATTTGCCGCGGCTTTGGCGCAGATCGGATTGACTTCCGTAAAAAGATTGTCGATCACGGGCAGCATTTTGTCCTGAAGGGCATTCGCCGAAGCCAAATCGCCCTTTTTGACAAATTCATACATCTGCTTTGTTTCTTTGGGCAGAATGTTGGAAGATACCGAAATCAGCCCTGCTCCCCCGATCGCAAGAATGGGGAGATTCAGATGATCGTCGCCCGAATACAAATCGCATTTGCCGCGGATCATGCGCGCGGTCGTCACGATCTGCTCCATATTCCCGCACGCTTCCTTAATCCCCGCAATGTTTTCGATCTCCGCAATGCGCTTCATCGTCGCGGGAAGGATGTTCACCCCCGTGCGCGGCGGCACATTGTAACAGATGATCGGTATGCTCACCGCATCCGCAATCGTCTTATAATATTCGTAAATCCCGTTCTGCGTGCATTTGTTGTAGTAGGGGGTCACCACCAGCAGGCCGTCCGCCCCCGCCGCTTCCGCATTCTTGCTCGCACGCACCGCGTTCGCCGTGCAGTTGCTCCCGCTCCCGAATACGATCTTCGCACGCTTGCCGATCTTCTTCACCGAATACGCCATCACTTCCTGCTTTTCTTCCTCGGTCATGGTCGCGGGTTCGCCCGTCGTACCGAGAATAACAAGCATATCCGTCCCGTTTTCGATCTGAAAATCGATCATCTTGCCGAACGCGTCAAAATTGACGCCTCCGTCTTTCGTAAACGGCGTGATCATCGCCGTCGCCGTACCGTTAAGAAAATTTAGCATGAATCTACCCTCTGCCGATTTGTTTTTTTGCTGGAATACGCAAATGCTCTCTCATACTTCCGAAATCAAGTTTCAGATATAGTTCTTTGCACACAAAAGTTCCGCCATCAGCACCGCACCGCCTGCCGCGCCGCGCAGCGTGTTGTGCGAAAGGCATACAAACTTGTAATCGAACACGATGTCCTCGCGCAGCCTGCCCACCGATACCGCCATGCCGTTTTCCAGCATACGGTCCAGCTTCGCCTGCGGACGGTCGTTCTCTTCAAAATAGTGGATAAACTGCTTGGGCGCCGAAGGAAGTTTCAATGCCTGCGGCACTCCCGAAAATTCCGCCCACGCTTTGAGGATCTCTTCTTTGGTAGGTTTCTTGTCAAACGACACGAACACCGCCGCCGTATGCCCGTCCGATACGGGCACCCGCAGGCACTGCGCCGTGATCTTCGGGCTGTCCGCCGTCACGATCTCGCCGTTTTCGATATGCCCCCAGATCTTCAAAGGTTCGCGCTCCGATTTCTCTTCCTCGCCGCCGATATAGGGGATCACGTTGTCGAGAATTTCGGGCATACGGTCAAACGTCTTGCCCGCTCCGCTGATCGCCTGGTAGGTCGATACCGCAACCTTCGAAACCCCGTATTTTTTCAGCGGATGCAGCGCGGGTACGTAGCTTTGCAGAGAACAGTTGCTCTTCACCGCGATAAAGCCGCGCTTCGTCCCCAGACGCTTTTTCTGCGCTTCGATCACTTCCGCGTGCTCGGGGTTGATCTCGGGTATGATCATCGGTACGTCGGGCGTAAAACGGTGCGCCGAATTGTTCGAAATCACGGGCACTTCCGCCTTCGCATATTTTTCTTCCAACGCCTTGATCTCGTCTTTCTTCATGTTCACTGCGCAGAACACAAAATCTACCATGCCCGCGATCTTGTCGATGTCTTTCTCCGCGTCCAGAACCACCATGTCCGCCATTTTCTCGGGAATAGGGGAGGTCATCGCCCACCTGCCCGCGACCGCGTCGCGGTACTTCTTCCCCGCCGATGCGGGCGACGCCGCCAGCGCCGTCACATGAAACCACGGATGATTCTCCAAAAGCAGACTGAATCTCTGACCGACCATTCCCGTCGCGCCGATGATCGCCACATTGTAACTCTTCATTTCAATACTCCTGTAAATATAGTTTGTGCGCTGCGCCGAAAAAAAACTGCGGCGCTTTTGCACCGCAGTGAATAAGAATCATTGTCTGTCCGAATCGCGGCTTTGCATGCAGGCTCCGCCTCTTGTGATTCGGTTCGGGCTAATAGTTCTCCACGTTGGTGACAGTCGCAAAGGTCTTCTCCCTTGCGCCCAGCTGCAGGGGGGCGGATCCTTTCCTGCGCTTCGGCGGGGATGCCCTTTCCGTCTGTCAGATTTCCGCTTCCTTAACGACAGCCGTACTCTTGCTCGCCCGCTCCTCTATTTCGCAGGGGTATTGTAGCATATCTTTCGTAAAATGTCAAAGAATTTTTCGGCGGCCTCTTTAAATTCTTCGGTCTTCGCTCCTTGTTTGTAAAATTTTTCCCGCGCGCCGATACTTTTTAATTGAAAAATTCCGCACTTTGTAGTACAATAGAATATAAGATTTTTACGGATACCTTCGTGTGTATCCGGGAGGTACTATGGCGCAAGGCGAAAAAAAAGGTTTTATTGCCCGCATGCTCGAAGGAAAAGAACGCGACGAAGAATACGCGCGCAGCACTCTTCCTTCCAACCGCTGGGCTCTGTTCTGGGATATTTTTAAAGGCAGATTCTCCAAACTCGTGATCGTCAATCTTCTGATGCTTCTCTTTTGCATCCCGTTGATCGCGGTCTATATCTTCCGCTACACGTGGCTCAACGTCATGGGCAGCACGTATCCCTTTTCCGGCGGACTGCTCGTCGGGTTCCCCGCTTACCCGAACATGGTAGGCGTTCCCGAACAGCTCGTCATCTCTTCGCAGCTCACGTTCGGGCTTTTCCTCGTCGTGGCTGCCCTGATCGCGGCGATCGGCATTTCCGGCGGTATGTACGTCATCCGCAACATGGTCTGGACGGAGGGCATCTTCGTCGCCAACGACTTCTGGCGCGGCATCAAGATCAACATCGTCATCGTGCTGGAATCCACGCTGTTCTATGCGGTCGCGTTGTGGCTGTTCACCTTCTCCATCGACTGGTCGCAGTGGATCCTCGCCGTCGGGGAAGGAAATTCCGTCTTAATGACCATTTCCATCGCCATTTCCTACATCGCCATCGCGATCGTGAGCATCATGTATCTTTGGATGCTTTCCATGGGCGGAAGCTATAAACTCAAGTTTTTCCAGCTTCTGAAAAATTCCTTCCTGATGGCGTTCGGACTCATTTTCCAGAATGTTTTCTTTGTCGTACTCATGGCGATCCCGCTGATCCTCGTTCTGCTCGGATCTTTCTTCCAGATGGTCGGCATAATTATTCTTATTCTGTTCGGGTTGTCCTATATGCTTCTCGTCTGGCTGGATTATTCGCAATGGGCGTTCGATAAATTCTTCGAATCCAAGCGCGAAGGCGGAAAGGTCAACCGCGGTATTTACGCGAAAGTGGGCAAGGGCGGCGCGCAGAGCAAGGCCGTGCAGGAATACCAGGCGAACCTCGAAGCGGCCATGAGCGTCAAGAGCGACCTTTCCTCCCGCCCGATCAAACCGATCACGGACGAGCTGAAGGTGTACGAACTTCCCGATTCCTTCTCGCGCGAAGACCTGAAAAAGCTGCGCGAATCCAAGGAGATCATCGCCGAGGATACGAAGAAATACGCGGAAGAACATCAGAACGACGAAAAATATGTGACGTATAACGCCCAGTTCGATAAGCCGAAGGAGGAAGAGGATCCCAAAGGCAAGAAGGGCAAGAAAGACAAAAAATCCAAGGCGAACGAAACCGAAGCGGACGGGAAAGACAAACAATGACAAGCGCATACACGTCGCTCGCCGAATGGTTTGAATATCTGAATGCAGACTGCGACTATGAAAAATGGTCGCAGTACTTGTATAACCGCCTTACGGCGGCGGGGATCACGGGCGGAAAGGGCCTGGATATCGGCTGCGGGAGCGGTGCGTTCACCCGCGCGCTCGCCGCGTACGGGTTCGACATGACGGGCTACGATCTGAGCGCGGAGATGCTTTCCAAAGCGGAGCGCCTGGGCACGGGCCCGCGGGTGCGGTATATCCTTTCGGACGCGCGCAAGGTGCGCGTCATGGGCGGACGGGCGGACTTTGCTATCTGCGTCAACGATTGTCTGAACTATATCCCGCAAAAGGACGTTCCCGCGTTTTTTGCACGCGTGAACGGGTGCCTGCGGAAGGGCGGTTGTTTCATTTTTGACGTATCGTCCCCACAGAAATTGCGCGAAACGATCGGAAACAATGCGTTTTGCGAAGATCGGGAAGAGCTGGCGTATCTGTGGTTCAACACGCTGTTTCCCGACCGCGTGGAGATGGATTTCACGCTTTTCGTCAAGGGCAAAGACGGGCGTTTCGACCGTGCAGACGAACACCACACGCAATACATTCACGAAAAGGCCGCGCTCCTTTCGGCGGCGGAAGGCGCGGGGTTTGCGGTGCGCGCGGCGGAGGGCGCGTTCGGCGACGCGCGGGACACGACGCGACTGAATTTTATCTGCGAGCGCCTTTGACGGCGCTTCGGCATCGGAGATAAGAAATTATGGAAAAGAAAAGAGATTGCATTCTGCGCGGACTCATCTGCGGCGGCGAAGTTTCGCTCGCCGTGGCGGACACGACGTCGCTCGTGAACGAGGCGATCCGTATCCACAATCTTTCCGCGCTTTCGGCGGCGGCGCTGGGCAGGACGCTCACGGCCGCGGCCTATATGTGTTCTTCGCTCAAAGAAGACCGCGGCGCGCTGTCCGTCACAATCAAGGGGGACGGTGTCGGCGGCGGCATCTATGTGAGCGGCGACAAGGCGCTGCATATGCGCGGGTACATCGAAAACCCGCAGGCGTACCTGCCTCCCAACGCTAAGGGGAAGCTGGACGTGGGCGGCTGCGTCGGCAGGAACGGGTACATATCCGTCGTGCGCGACGACGGCGAAAACCAGCCGTTTGTCGGGACGACCGCGCTCGTGAGCGGGGAGATCGGGGAAGATTTCGCCGCCTATTTTGCGTACAGCGAACAGATCCCGACGGCTCTCGCGGTCGGCGTGAAGATCGGCACGGACGGAAAATGCCTGGGCGCGGGCGGCGTGTTCATGCAGCCGCTTCCGGGCGCGAGCGAGGAGAGTATCCGCTTCGTCGAGGAAAACATCGGCAAATTCGGCGCGGTCAGCTCGATGATGCAGGAGCATACGGCGGAAGAAGTCCTGCATGAATATTTCGGCGAGGTACAATTTTACACCGTTTTTCCCGAATATAAGTGCAATTGCAGCAGAAATTATATAGAGGGAGTGCTCGCCGCGCTGGGAGAGAAAGAACTGCGCGAGGCGATCGCGGAGCAGGGGAAGATCGAAGTGCATTGCCATTATTGCAACACCGATTATACCTTTACTCCCGAAGACGCGGAAGAGATCATCCGGCGTTCGCACGAGGAGAGAGGTTAAACGATGGAAAAAAAGACGATACGATTCGATCTGAGCGCGGACAAGCTGCTCGATCTTGCGGATGCGCGGCTGGACGAGGGGGATCCTCTTGCGGCGCTGCGCATGCTGCATAAATCTGTCGAGCTGTACGGCCCGGGCGCCGACGAATACGCGGCGCTGGCGGACGTATACGACGACATGGAGCTGTTCGAGCTTTCCGCGGAATGCTGGTTCCGTTATCTGGACGTGTGTGCGGAAGAGGAGGCTGTGGACGCGTACGAAGGATTGGCGGCGTGTTATTACAATCTCGGGAACGAGCGGCTCGCGTCTTTTTATTATAAAAAGATGCTGAACGACAAATTTGTTTCGCCCGCGAACAACGTGGAGATGGGGGAATTGTTCGAGCGGCCTTTGCGGCCGCAGCTGAAGATCGCGTGGCCGCCCGAGAGTGCGGACTATTCGCAGGAGATCGACGCGGGGCTTCGGGCGCTGAAAGAGGGAAATTACGACGAGGCGGAAAAGCAGTTTAAAAGCGTCAACGAAAAGTCGGAATATTACCCGTCGGCGCTGAATTATCTGGCGGTGAATTATCTTTTGGCGGGAAAGTCCGCGGAAGCGGAAAACACGTGCAGGGAGCTGATCGGGCGTGACCCGGACAACATACAGGCGCTCGCGACGTACGCGGCGGTGCTGACCGAACAGGACCGCAAGGCGGAAGGGCGCGCGGTGGCGGAAAAGCTGGCGGGGCTTCCCGCGAAGAGCGCGGACGAGCTCTATAAAACGGCGACGGTGTGCTGTGAAAACGGGCTGTACGAGCAGGCGTACGAAAAATTCTGCAAACTGGAAACGATGGTCAGTTACGACCGTACGCTCCTGTATTTCAAGGGCGTGGCGGCGTTCCGCTGCGGGCGGGTGAACGAATGCCTCGCGTCATTCGGTAAGATTTTGGATATTTTGCCGCGCGCGGCGGTGGTGCGCTATTATTACCGCGAGATCCAAAGGTATTCCAAAGAGGGCGGCGTAAAGCCGGAAACGACTTTTTTCTGCCATGTTCCGCAGGCGGAGCGAGCGGCGCGCATCGCGCTCTTAACGGAGCTTTCGAAGATGAAAGCGGGGGACGTACGCGCGTATTTTGACGCAGAGAAAAACGCGGACGAACTTTTGGAGTGGTGTTTCGACGAAGCGGACGGGCGCGACGCGGAATTGCAGATCGCGGCGGTGTCGGTGGCGGTCCGCGCGGGCAGGGACGATTTTCTGTGCGATATGCTGGTGGATCCGAAGGTAAACGACGTCGTGAAGATCGACGCGGTGCAGCGGCTGTGTCTTCGGAACAAGGGACTGGAATTCGGCATCGTGATTGCGGACATTTACAGAAAAATAGGTTTTGACCGCCTGGAAGTGGGGCGGGAGAAACACGCGAAATTTGTGGCGGCGTATGCGCTGTGTTTTGCGCGCCTGGCGCTTTTGGGCGAAGGGGACGCGGAACATTACCGCTTTGCGGGGCAGGCGATCTATGCGACGCTGGAAAAAGAGGGCCAGCTTTCCCTGGTAAAAGACGCGGAGAGCCTGGCGTGCGCCATGTATCTGACGGCGGTCGCGACGGGACAGGCGGACGCGCGCCGCGTATTGCAGCGCATGAACGCCGATGCGGAAAGCGTGGCGCAGATCCTCAACGTCCTGCACGGCGCGTTTGAAAAGGAGCAGGCGGAGATCGCGGCGGCAAACGCGGAAAAAACAGAGGAAGGACAGCAAGCGCCGTCGGACGAGAAGGACGAAAAACAGGAAGAAGCGTCGGACGAAAAGGGCGACGAAAAGGGAGACCGATCGCGGGAGGATCCGGATGAAACTCATTGATTTTGACGAGAAATTCAACAAAAAAGTGGCGGAGATGCTGGAAAAGCATGCGGGCGAGCGTACGGAAGAGGAATGGGAAGACGAGATCGCCAAGGCATACGCGCGGTTCGGCGACACGTACATGGGGCAGCTCGGCAAGACGCCGCGGCAGTATTTTGCGCAGATGGGCGACGCGGAGCTGGTGGAAACGCTGAAAGAATATTTGCTGCAGGGGGTATCGGTGCCCGATTTTCTCTGCGAGGAAATCGAGAGCCGCGGGGTATTTCCCGCGCTGTTGGCTCTCCTGCACGAGACGGACGAAGAACTGGTGCATTACGCGCTGAATTTGATCGGCAACGACCGCAGGGCAATGGAGCGGTATGCGCAAATGCTGTCGGAAGAGGAATACGACGAGCATATCAAGGACGCGCTTTCCGACCTTATGAAAACGCGTGCGGACGAGGTAAAAGAGTCCGTTCTGCCGCTTGTCAAGACGAAGGACGGCGCGTATGCGCTGGAGATCCTTTCCAAATGCACGCAGAGGGACGATCGGGTGTACGATGCGCTTTTGACGGCGTTCCGTACGGCGGAGGAAGAGGACGTGCCGCTGTATGCGGGGTATCTCGCGTCGTACGGCGACGACAGGGCGCTGCCTTATCTAGCGGAGCATATCCGCTGCAGCGACATCGATTTCGTGACCTTCCAGGAACTGAAATTCGCCATCGAAGCGCTCGGCGGCGAATACAACGAACAGCGCGATTTTTCCGACGACGAATCGTATAAAAAGATCATGGCGGCGGGCGCGGGTACGGATATTTTCGGCTCCAAGCGCGGCTGATCGGCCGAAATTTTCCGCATTCTCGCAAAAGAAAGCGAAAAATACGGATATTTTGTTTCAAACGTTTGACAATTTTTCATGGAAATGCTAAAATAGCACTTGCGACCGTGGGCGTATATCTTTTTGCGCGCCCTTTTGCCGCAAGTGCTTTTCTTTCTATATTAATAAAGAAAGGCGGAAATTTCAGAAAAAACTCAGCTTTCTTAAATTGCGTAAGGGCAATTTTAAGATAAATTCCATTCTTACAAGGAGGTAAAAAATGCCTACAATCAACCAGCTCATCAAGCACGGCAGGGTACAGCGCGCGGAGAAGAGCAAGACTCCTATCATGAGTCAGTGCCCGCAGAAGAGAGGTGTATGCCTTTCCGTTTCCACGACGTCCCCGAAAAAGCCGAACTCGGCTCTTCGTAAGATCGCGAGGGTGCGCTTGACGAACAAGCAGGAAGGTACCGTTTACATTCCCGGCGAAGGTCACAACCTGAACGAGCACAGCTCTGTTCTGATCCGTGGCGGCCGTGTGCGCGATCTCCCTGGCGTTCGTTATCACGTCATTCGCGGTGCGCTCGATACGGCAGGCGTGGCCAAGAGAAAACAGGCCCGCTCCAAATACGGCGCAAAACGTCCTAAGTAACATTCACAAAACATTGCGGAAAGCCGCAGAAAGCATCCTACTTGTCGGAATTTATCTTCAAAGATACCCGATAGAAAGTAGGCAGTATGCCGCAAGGCAGAAGGTTCGCTACTCGAAATGAGCAAGCGATAGCTGTACTGAGGGTATTTACCCTTACAAAACCCGTCCGCGCGGCGTGCGCGAAGGCCGAAAGACCGAAGCGGCGCGGACATTCAAAACAATTTAAGGAGGACAACATCATGCCCAGAAGAGGCAATGTACCTAAAAGAGACGTACTGCCCGATCCTGTATACGGCAGCAAGGTTGTGGCCAAGCTTATCAACCAGATCATGCTGGACGGCAACAAGGCGACGGCTCAGAAAATCGTTTACGACGCATTTGACATGATGCGTGAAAAGCTCGGCAAAGAGCCTATGGAGATCTTCAACCAGGCGATGGCAAACGTGATGCCTGTATTGGAAGTCAAGGCTCGCCGTGTCGGCGGTGCGAACTACCAGGTTCCTATCGAAATCCGTCCGGAGAGGCGTCAAACGCTTGCGATCCGTTGGATCGTGATCAACACGAGAAAGCGCAGCGAGCGTGAAATGTCCAAAAAGCTCGCGGCGGAGCTGATGGACGCGTTCAACAACGCGGGCGGTTCTGTCAAGAAGAAGGAAGATACGCATCGTATGGCGGAAGCGAACAAAGCATTCGCGCATTTCAGATTTTAACGGAAGGAGTAGAATATGCCCAGACAATTCGGTCTTGACGTTACAAGAAATATCGGTATCATGGCGCACATCGACGCAGGTAAGACCACGACGACCGAGCGTATCCTGTTCTACACAGGTAAGACGCACAAACTCGGCGAAGTGCATGAAGGCGCGGCGACCATGGACTGGATGGTGCAGGAGCAGGAGCGTGGTATTACGATCACGTCCGCGGCTACGACTTGCACCTGGAAAGGACACAGAATCAACATTATCGATACTCCGGGACACGTTGACTTCACGGTGGAAGTGGAGCGTTCCCTGCGCGTTCTGGACGGCGCTGTCGCGACGTTCTGCGCGAAGGGCGGCGTAGAGCCGCAGTCGGAGACGGTATGGCGTCAGGCGGACAAGTATAAAGTTCCGCGTATCGCGTATGTCAACAAAATGGACATCAACGGTGCGAACTTTGACAATGCCGTCAAAATGATGCGTGAGCGTCTCGGCACGCGTGCCATCCGTATTCAGCTCCCGATCGGCAAAGAAGATACCTTCAAAGGGATCGTCGATCTCGTGAACATGAATGCGGAGATCTACAAAGACGACCTCGGCAAAGATTATGAAAAGACGGACATCCCCGCAGACATGATGGAGCTTGCGAAGAAATATCGTCAGGAACTCGTGGAAGCGGTTGCGGAGCAGGACGACGAGCTGATGGAGAAGTACTTCGAAGACGGCGACCTGTCTGTCGAAGATCTGAAAAAGGGACTTCGCAAAGCGACGATCGCAATGGCAGTTACGCCTGTTCTGTGCGGATCTTCTTACCGCAACAAGGGTGTTCAGTTCCTGTTGGATGCGATCATCGATTATCTCCCGTCGCCTTTGGACGTTGACCACGTCAAGGGGATCAACCCCAACACGGGCGAAGAAGAAGTGAGAAAGACGGACGACGACGAACCGTTTGCAGGTCTTGCGTTCAAGATTGCGGCGGACCCGTTTGTCGGAAAGCTGGCATTCTTCCGCGCGTATTCGGGCGTTTTGACGGCTGGTTCTTACGTTTACAACAGCACGAAGCAGAAGAAAGAGCGTATCGGGCGTCTGCTGCAGATGCACGCGAACCATCGTGAAGAGATTCCCGAGATCTATTCGGGCGATATCTGCGCGATCGTCGGACTGAAAGAGACGACCACGGGTGACACGCTCTGCGACGAAAAATACCCGATCGTCCTCGAACAGATGGAGTTCCCGGAACCGGTTATCAAGGTTGCGATCGAGCCCAAGACGAAAGCAGGCCAGGAAAAGATGACCATGGCGCTTATCAAACTTGCGGAAGAAGACCCGACCTTCAAGACCTATACGGACAACGAAACGGGACAGACGATCATCGCAGGTATGGGCGAGCTGCACCTGGAAATCATCGTAGACAGGTTGCTGCGTGAATTCAAAGTGGAAGCGAACGTCGGTAAGCCGCAGGTTGCGTACCGCGAAACCATCCGCAAAGCGGTGGAAGCGGAAGGCAAATACGTGCGTCAGTCGGGTGGTAAAGGTCAGTACGGTCACTGCAAACTGCGTCTCGAACCTTTGGAACCCGGCACGGGTTACGAATTTGTCGACGAAACGGTCGGCGGTTCGATCCCGAAGGAATATATCCCCGCTATCGACAAAGGTATCCAGGAAGCTGCGAAGAACGGATTCTTGGCAGGGTACGAAGTGGTGGACTTCCGTGCCGTCGTGTACGATGGTAGCTATCACGAAGTCGACTCGTCGGAAATGGCATTCAAGATCGCGGGCTCCATGGGCTTCAAAGAGGGCATGAAGAAAGCGAACCCCGTATTGCTCGAACCGATGATGAAAGTGGAGATCGTAACTCCGGAAGATTACTTCGGCGATCTGATGGGCAACGTGTCTTCGCGCCGCGGCACGATCACGGGAACGGAAGACAGGAACGGCGTGAAAGTGATCGACGCAACGATCCCTCTGTCCGAAATGTTCGGTTACGCGACCGATCTGCGTTCGCGTACGCAGGGCCGCGGACAGTTCACGATGCAGTTCTCGCATTATGCGGAAGTACCTCGTTCGATTTCCGAGAAAATCATCGGCGAGCGCGGTAAGAAAGCGGAATAATTGTTCTTATGCGCAGGTTTTTGAAAAATTTTTTAAAAATTTGCGCAAAAAGATTGATTATATTTGTAAATTAAGATATAATTATACTTGCTTGTAAAGCACGCATTTATCTTATGACAAAATGATAGATAGCTGCGAGAGTCGGAATTTTTGTTCCGATGCACAAGTTATCATTTTAAAAATAAAAATTTATTGGAGGAACGAAAATGGCTAAGGCTAAATTCGACAGAAGCAAACCCCACGTTAACGTTGGCACGATCGGCCACGTTGACCACGGCAAAACGACTCTGACCGCAGCTATCACGATGGTTATGGCTGCCAAAGGTCAGGCTGCAAAGATGAAGTACGACGAAATCGACAAGGCGCCGGAAGAGAAAGCTCGTGGTATCACGATCAACACCGCGCACGTTGAGTACCAGACGGACAAACGTCACTATGCGCACGTTGACTGCCCGGGACACGCTGACTATGTCAAGAACATGATCACGGGTGCTGCGCAGATGGACGGTGCTATCCTCGTTGTTGCGGCTACGGACGGACCGATGCCCCAGACCCGTGAGCACATCCTGCTCGCTCGTCAGGTAGGCGTGCCTTATATCGTAGTATTCATGAACAAGACCGATCAGGTTGACGATCCCGAACTTCTCGAACTCGTTGAAGAAGAGATCCGTGACCTGCTCACGAAATACGGATTCCCCGGCGACAAGACGCCGATCATCAAGGGTTCTGCTTTGAAGGCTCTTGAAAAGGCTACGTCGGGCGCTTCCGATGCGGAAATCCTCGCTGCTCCCGAATGCCAGTGCATTCTGCAGTTGATGGATGCAATCGACAAATATATTCCTGATCCTGTCCGTGAAGACGACAAACCGTTCCTTCTCCCTGTGGAAGACGTGTTCACGATTTCCGGACGTGGTACGGTTGCTACGGGCCGTGTTGAGCGTGGTGTTGCGAAAGTCGGCGATCCTGCGGAAATCGTAGGACTCATCGAGAAACCCCGTTCGACGGTTATTACGGGTCTTGAAATGTTCCGTAAGATGCTCGACGAAGCGATGGCCGGTGATAACGTCGGTGCGCTTCTGCGTGGTATCGACCGTAAAGACATCGAAAAAGGACAGGTTATCGCGAAACCGGGTTCCATTCATCCCCACACGGAGTTTGAAGCGCAGGTTTACGTTTTGACGAAGGAAGAAGGCGGCCGTCATACCCCGTTCTTCAACAACTATCGTCCTCAGTTCTTCATCCGTACGACGGACGTTACGGGCTCCATCAAATTGCCGGAAGGCGTTGAAATGGTTATGCCTGGCGATAACGTCAAAATTGACGTTTCGCTGATCAAACCGGTCGCAGTGGAAGAAGGTCTCCGTTTCGCTATCCGTGAAGGCGGCAGAACGGTTGGTTCGGGCGTTGTTTCCAAGATCGTTAAGTAATTTCAAAATTACGTCAAAAAGACTTCGGATTTTTCCGAAGTCTTTTTTGCATTCTCACGATAAAGCGACGCGGCGCATTTTGCGCCGCGTCGCTTTATCTGGTCGGGGCCTTTCGCAGGCAAACGCTCTTTGCGCAGCCGGACGCCTTTTTGTACAGACAGTGTAAGCGTGTAGGCTGCAATTTTCTGTGCGATGCACGTTTTTCCGCCGTTTATTTTGGTATGAAAGCATGCGGCATGCAGGAAAGAGAAAACGTCGGTTGAAGATTGAAAAAAGTACGAAAAGATTGACAGAGTATTGCAGAACATGCTAAAATAAGAAAAGAATTGCTGCCGACAGAATTTTTATTGTCGGCAGGTCGTTTGTAAGGACAGGGGAAAGACGGCGGAAAAGTTTTCGGAGGCAGAAAATGACGATTCATCACGATAAAATGGCGTACGGGAAGCTGGCTTCCCTGAACGAAGAATTTTCTTTGGAGAAATTGAATAAAATGGCGGAAGAATTAGAGAAAAAGAGCAAGAGCGAATATGACAAGATGGTTGCGGGAGAGCTGTATAATCCTGCGGAAGCGAAATTGGCGGAAATGCGCAGGCGCGCGCGCCGCCTGTTTTACCGCTACAACATGAGCGGAGAGGACGAGCAGGGGACGCGTCAGAATATTCTCAATCGTCTGTTCGGCGGCCACGGAGAGCGGCTGTATTGCGAGCCGCCCATTCGTTTTGACTACGGCTGCAACACGACGGTGGGGGAAGATTTCTTTTCCAACTTCAATCTCGTGATTTTAGATTGCGCGCCCGTAAAAATAGGCAGACAATGCTTTTTCGGGCCGAACGTGACGATCGCAACGCCCGTGCATCCGATGCTGGCGTGCGACCGCAACATGCGGCAGGCGGAAGACGGCTCGTATTTTGATTTCGAGTATGCACGCCCGATCACGATCGAGGACAATGTCTGGCTTGCAAGCAACGTCGTGGTTTGCGGCGGTGTCACGATCGGGCACGGCACGGTGATCGGCGCTGGCAGCGTTGTGACGAGGGATATTCCCTCCGGCGTCTTTGCGGCGGGGAATCCCTGCAAGGTCATTCGCCCGCTCACCGAAAAGGATAAAATGAAACTGCCCAACGAATGATCTCGTACAGATACCGTGCGTTATCTACGCTTATAAATCGGATCGTTTGCTCGCTTGCGGCAGCTTTTCCGCGCCTGCAATCCATTTGCGAAATTACGATGGGGTGCCGACGTTTTAATATCTGCACTTATACGCGGGGTCGTACGATCGTGAGCGATTGTTTTCAGGGTCTGCATTCACGGCTGAGAAGTGTCAAGTGCAGATGCCGCAACGCATCTGCGCTTAAAGAACAGAGTTTGTAACCGAAAGCCTTACCGCAAAAACTTTTGCGGTAAGGCTGTTTTATGCGGTTGATTTGTAAACAATTTGCGGGCCGCCGATTGCAATCAGCAATCGGCGGCCCGCTTTTCATTTTTTAAAAAATTGTATTTGCCGTTGTCCGAAAGAATGCAGGTTTTGTGGCGGTCAGGAAACCTTCGCCTTCCGCCGCAGGGCAGAGGAAAGGCACGCTCCGCGCTTTTGCCTTATGGGGTCGGCCTTCATTCCGCGACCGCCCGCTATGCGCCGCACATCACGCGCCTTGACGCATCACGCCGTGGCCTTAAACCACGGAACTGCCGACGACGCTATTGTCGTGACCCGCGCGTCATTGTCCGCACCGCGCCGTATCTTTTTACTGCGTGGCTGTGCGCTATACGGCCGTGTTCCGCGCACTTGGCCGTACTGTCCCATGCCTTTAAAGAGCAAAATCGCCCGTTGTACTGCGGCATCCTTGCCCGCCGCATCGTGTGGTTGTGTACACGCTCTTTTTGCGTCCGCGTAGTGCACCTTCTTGTCTGCGCGGTATATTTTACCCGCGTGAGGGAGTATCAGTAATCGATCAAGCCTAATATATAATCGCAGGAAATCTGAAAAGTCTCGGCCAGGCAGATGATCTGATCCGCATTCGGCGTGCTCTTACCCTTCTCCCAAAGCGAGACGGTGTCCTGCGAGGTATTCAGAAGTTTGCCGAATTGTTCCTGCGTCAAATTGCGATCCGTGCGTATTTCCTTGATCCGAACAGAAATAGGTGTTTTCATGATGACTATTTTACGAAATATTCTCGTATTTTGGTTGACATACGAAGAATTCTCGTATATAATAGTTTTAAATAACATATTAAAGCGGGAGGATATTGCAAATGGCATTGAAACCGGATTACGAGACGGATGATTTGGAAGGGGTACGGATCACGCAGGACGAAAAGGACTGCGATCAGTTTGTTAAAAATTACCGTCATTTCGGATGGGAGCTTTTGTTCAAAAAGGAGCATCCCGTGTACGATGAGGACGGAAAGCGATACAAGAACAACGACTTATGCGACGTCGTGATCGGGCGGAACAAAAACCTCGTGCATTATCGTCAGCTTCGGGAGTTGGAAACGGAATTTCAGAAACTGAACAGCCAGATCAGTCTGCGCAAAGATACGGTGGGGTTGGTCGGGGAAAAGTGCTACCCCGATTATCTCGACTATGAGAGCGAGAAACCGATCGCGGCAATTTACAAACTGACGGCAGGGCGGGCGATCGTGAATACGGTCTGCTGTGTATTTGTGATCGGTTTTCTGATGTGGGCAGATTCCCTTCTGAAATTAATGAAGAACGGCAAGGCGAAAAAGATAGAAAGCATACGGCAGCAATGCAAAAAAATATTGCTGCAGGCGGATGCATTGGAATAATTCCGAAATTTTTGCTTAAAAAACGAGGGCGGAGGAGAGTGCAAACAGCACTCTCCTCCGCCTTCATTTTTATATCCGAACGAAAAATATTAAAATTGAATACGGTGAAATTTTACAAAAAACCGAAGAGGGGACGCGCCGCTCAGATATCGAGCTTAGGAGGGACGTCGATTTCTTCGCCGACGTATTTTCCGTTCTTTTTGCGTTGACGGACGCATTCGGAAAGCAAGTATTCGATTTGTCCGTTGACGGAGCGGAAGTCATCTTCGGCCCAGGCTGCTATGGCGTTGTAAAGTTTGGCGGAAAGCCGCAGCAGGATCTGTTTTTTCTGGTCTTTGTTCTCCATTTACCCGACCTGCGACGATCAATACAAGCTGCCGCTGTTGACAATGGGCTGTGCGTCCTTGTTGCCGCAGAGCACGACCAAGAGATTACTGACCATTGCCGCTTTTCTTTCTTCGTCGAGATTGACCATTCCGCCGTTGTTCAATCTTTCGAGCGCCATTTCGACCATGCCGACGGCTCCGTCGACGATCATTTTTCTCGCGTCGATGATGGCGGATGCCTGTTGGCGTTGCAGCATGACGGCCGCAATTTCGGGGGAGTAAGCGAGATACGTAATGCGCGCTTCTACGACTTCCAGTCCCGCTTCTTTGACTTTGCTCTGAATTTTATCGCGGATCCGCTCCGCGACGACTTCGCTGCTGCCCCGCAGGCTTCCTTCGTCGGGTTTTCCGTCGCCCGTCGTGTCAACGCCTTCGGCGACGTCGTAAGGATAGATACGCACGATATCGCGAAGGGCGCTGTCGCATTGCAGGGACAAGTATTCTTTGTAATTATCCACGTTGAATACCGCTTTGGCGGTATCGACAACTTTCCACATAACGGCGATCCCGATTTCGATGGGGTTTCCGAGGCAATCGTTGATTTTTTGCCTGCTGTTGCTCAGCGTCATGATCTTTAACGAAATACGTTTGCTGTACGCGGACAATTCCAAATGCAGGCTGTCTGTCTTTTTGTTAGCCGCCAATTCGCGGGACAGATTGTTTACGTCACCGCTTTGACTGAGTTTCGTGGAAGCGGCGGGATTGATCGCCGTACAGAACGGGTTTACCCAATAAAATCCTTCCCCTTTGAGCGTGCCGTAATATTTGCCGAATAATGTCAGTACATAGGCTTCCTGCGGCCTCAAAATCTTCAGTCCGAGAAGCGGTATCCAACCGATACATAGCACGATCGTCGCGACGATCCCGATTGTAAAATATGTCGTGTCGGTGATTTTATCATCGCTGCCGATTCCGTTTGAAAACCCGTAAATCATCAGTACGATGGCAGCTATCAGTACCACAAGATCGGCCAATAGCACCCCAAGACCGTGTTTTTTCTTTTTTAACAGTTTTTCTTCCATTCGTTCCATATCCTCCGATATTTATTTGATATCAAAATAATATCATATAATAAATAAGCTGTCAAGGATATTGTGAAAAAAACAAAAAAATTATTTAGGATGATCCTATTTAAGGTTCAAAAGGGGTAGCAATTATTGAGAAAAAACGAGTTTGCATTGGCCAAAATCCGACCTGAATATTGTTTTTTATAAAAAAAACGACGATGAATGCATGCTATAATTGTATCACGTTTTCGGGGAGGAGAGGAATGGTCGTTTATCTTGACTTGCTCATTCTCGATAATTTTTGTGCGGACGCCGCGTTGCTGTATTGTGCGATAAAGACGGTCAAGGGCAGCGCGAAGCGGTGGCGGGTCGTTTTATCGGCGCTTTTGGGCACGGTGTTGGGAACGGGTTATACGATTCTGCGTCTTTATTACACCGTGCCGGGCGCGGTAGATTTTTTCATCAAATATTCGGTGGCGGCGCTTTTGCCGCTGACGGCGGCATCGTTTAAGAAAAAGCGGACGTATCTGTTGTGTTCGGCGGCGTTTTTGGCGTATATGTTTGCGTTTGCGGGGATATTGACGGCGCTGTTCGGCGGAAAGATGGAGACAGGCGGGGATACCCTCGTGTACACGGTAAGCGGGATCCCGTCGGGCGTTTTGGTGCTGGCGAGCGTGGCGTTGGTGCTGGTCGGCATAAAGTTCGCGAAAAGAATTTCCGAACGCGGAAAAGTTTTGTCGTGTACGCTGGAATGTGTGTTGTATCATAAGGGGAAGAGCGTGAAAGTACGCGGCTTTGCGGATACGGGCAACAGGCTGCGCGACAAGAGCGGGAAGGAAGTGATGGTCGCGGAGAGGAAGGCGGTATTGCCTTTGTTTTCGGATTTTTCTGAGCGGCCGACCTATGAGAAAATACGGGTACGGACGGTCAGCGGGGAATCAGAATTTTTTGTTTTTCGGATCGAGCGGATACAGATATATTTTGAGGGGGCAGAGCATACAATAGAAGATGTGGCGGTTGCGGTGAGTCCGCGGCCGTTGGCAGGGGAATACGAGGTGATTTTGCCCCCGTCATTTGCGAAAGAGGAATATTTTCGGCAGCGGAGGTGAAGGTTATGCTGAAATCCATTCGTGCATCGCTTATGAAACTTGTACAAAAGCTGAAAGGGACGGAAAATGTACTCGATTACATATGCGGGACGGAAGCGTTGCCTTTGCCCTTTTCGGCGGAAGAGGAATCCGATCTTTTGGGGAAACTTTCGGCGGGAGACGAGGAAGTAAAAACTTCCCTCGTGGAGCACAATCTGCGGCTCGTGGTGTACATAGCCAGGAAGTTTGACAATACGGGGGCTGATTCGGACGATCTTGTGTCCGTCGGGACGATCGGACTGATCAAGGCGGTGAATTCTTTCCGTCCGGACAAAAACATAAAACTTGCCACATATGCGTCGCGGTGTATCGAAAACGAAATACTGATGTATTTGCGGCGGTTGGTGCGGGTGCGGAACGAAGTTTCGTTCGATGAGCCGCTCAATACCGATTGGGAAGGAAACGAACTGCTTTTATCGGATATTCTCGGCACGGACAGCGACAGCGTCTATAAAGACATCGAATCGGGCGTTGAAAAGGAACTTTTGCGAAGTGCGCTGGCCCGATTGCCGGAACGGGAGCGGAGGATCATGAACCTTCGGTTCGGCCTGGACGGAAGGGAAGAAATGACGCAAAAAGACGTTGCCGATCTTTTAGGAATTTCCCAGTCGTACATATCGAGATTGGAAAAAAAGATCATCGCACGGTTGAAAAACGAAATCGGAAAACTCGTCTGAGTTTGCCGTTTGACCTAAAAAAGAATCGGCCGCCGCAGTCATTCGACTGCGGTATTTTTGCGCTTTGCGCGGGAAAAAGAAGACACCAAAGATAAAAGGATAAGCCGCGGCAGAAAAAACTTGTCACAATTTTACAGGTACGTACGTATAAAAAAGCGTCAAAGGCGCATACTTCCCACAACGACAGACAGTTGCGGGGAGGTGATCGTTTGTTACAAAAGGTCGTGATATGCGGCGTGGACACTTCGGGGTTGCCCGTTCTGACCGCGCAGGAAAGCGATGCGCTGATGCGGCGGCTGAAAGAGGGAGATATGGCGGCGCGGGAAAAATTCATTGTCGGGAATATGCGGCTGGTACTTTCGCTGGTCAAGCGGTTCTGGGCGAAAAATGCGAACGCGGACGACGTATTTCAGGCGGGATGTATCGGCCTTCTGAAAGCGGTGGATAACTTTGATTTAAACGTCGGGGTACGTTTTTCGACGTATGCCGTGCCCATGATCATCGGGGAGATCAAGAGATATCTTCGGGACGGGAATTCACTCCGCGTATCGAGGAGCATCCGCGATACGGCGTACCGCATTCTGAAAACGCGCGAACAGCTGGAAGCGGAGGACAAGGAAGCGACGATCGCAAAGATCGCCGAAGCCATGCAGGTGCGGGAAAGAGAAGTTGTGTACGCATTGGATGCAATTTCCGATCCCGTATCGCTGTTTGATCCCGTATACAACAAGTCGGGGGACGCGCTGATGCTGATGGATCAGATCGGCGACGAAAAGAACAACGACGAAGTTTGGACGGAGCACGCGGCGCTTGCCGAGGCGATGGAGCATTTATCGGAGCGGGAGAGAAAGATCCTCAGGCTTCGGTACTACGAAGGAAAAACCCAGACGGAGATTTCGGACGAAGTGGGTATTTCGCAGGCGCAGGTTTCGCGCCTGGAAAAGAACGCGATCAACTCCATGCGCAGCGGCATCGCGTATGATTCATAACGGACGTATTTGCGTAAGGGAAATTTTTCGAAAATTTGCTGCCCGGGAGGTGCGCGTTGAGCGCCTCCCGGGCAACTTTAATATAAAATTTAAATTTTAAGATGCAAAATCCATTCGGGCGTTAAAAAATGTTTGTAAAAATATTATTGCAAATTAAAAATAGGAAACCGGATTCTGTCAGAAATGTTTTTCGTGTAGAAATAATCCGCTTTGATAGGCAGATCTGCGGCAAAAAGGCGGGGACAGGCAGTTTTTGAAGGCGTTGTGCATACAATGTGGAAAAGGATGTCTTTCGGCTTTCGGAAGGCGGAGGAGGGGAACATGGAATGTTCTTATCGTGAACTGAAAACAAAGTGTGTGATCAATGTCGTGGACGGGAAAAATCTGGGCAGAGTGTGCGACATCGTGTTTACGTTTCCCGAGGGCAGGGTGTTCGGGATCGTCGTGCCGGGCAGCTGCGGGGTGCATCTGTTTCATCGGAACGATATTTTTATATCGCTCCGCAATATCGTAAAGATCGGGGCAGACGTTATTCTTGTGGATCTGAAAGGTTTAAAGCCTTCGGGAAAGTCGGAGAAACGGGTGGAGGGTTCTATGGAATCGCGCCGCGATTACGGAGAATACGAATAAATAATGTGAAAGAGGAAATCGTGCGGGCGCCTTTGGGTTGACTTTTTCTGCTAAATTTTATAAAATAATAGTCGAAGAC
Source organism: uncultured Clostridia bacterium (assembly GCA_944368925.1). Lineage (GTDB taxonomy): Bacteria > Bacillota > Clostridia > Christensenellales > Borkfalkiaceae > Borkfalkia. The sequence continues at coordinate 37,774 of CALVXG010000015.1, forward strand.
AGGAAAGGACAAGGCTTGTCTGTCTTATGCTGAATTTGCGCAAAGAACGAGAGGAGAGGAAACGATGATCGCAGAAAAAGTAGATTTGTACGAATATTTCAAGATACCGAGAAATGGGGACAAATGCGGTTTTTTGACCGTTTACCGCCACGCAGAAATGCCGGAGATGGGCATTACCAGGATTCGTCCCGCGATGCTTGTATTGCCCGGCGGAGGGTATTGTGCTGTTTCTCAAAGGGAAGCGGAGCCTGTTGCGTTGGAATATTTCAAGCAGGGGTTTGATTGTTTTGTGTTGGATTATGACGTGGCGCCGTATCGGCATTATCCGACTCCCGTATTGCAAGCGGGAATGGCGATGATTTATCTTCGCCGCGAAGCGGAATCGTTGCTTATAGACGGCAATCATATTGCGGCCGTCGGGTTTTCGGCAGGAGGACATTTGTGCGGGATCATTTCTTTGCTTTGGGACGATCCTGCGTTAAAGGAAATGTTCAAAGAAGAATGCGCTAAGATTCGTCCCGATGCGTCTGTCTATTCTTATGCCGTGGTGACTTCGGGAGAAAAGGGGCATCAGGGTTCTTTTGAGAGCCTTTGTGCAGATAAAGTTAAATCGGAAGATTATTCTTTGGAAAAAAAGGTGCGCTCATCTGCGGCTCCGTCTTTTATATGGGCCACGACGACGGATGATGCTGTGCCGGTAGAAAATTCACTCATGCTTTATGCGGCATTGCATAAGGCTTTGGTGCCCGTCGAACTGCATGTTTTTGAAAAGGGGCCGCACGGCATGTCCACCTGCGACGGGGAAGTTTACAACGGCGAACCGACCGATCCCGCTTATAAACACGTTGCGCATTGGCTGCCTCTGTCGTTTGAGTTTTTGAAAAATCACGGATTTGCGATTAAAGTAAAATAAATTTGCGATATAGTAAATAAAAAGCGGCGCCCCTCGGGAATATCCCGAAGGGCGCCGCTTCCTTTGCTCTTTCTTCGCCCGCGCCTCGCGCGGGCGAAGAAAGAGGAAACGCAATGCTTTTTATGCCGTAAAGCCGATTTACAAAGTTTTTTGCTCCCATGCAGAGCAAAACTTTTGTAAGCCTCGGAAAGCTTCAGCAAAAGCTTTTGTGCTTTTATGAAATAACGCGGGAGGCGCAAGGCCTGTGATTTTTGCGTTTTTGTGACATATGTGAATAGGCAGTTACAAGATAATTTGTGTTGCAGAATGCGCATTGCGCGGCAAAAGTCTCCGATAATGAATTTCAGTCTTTTAAAAGGTTCATGATTTCGGACAAAATGACGCCGTTGCCGCTGCGGAAGGGGGCGCGTGCAAGACGGACGGGAAGATCGTGATCGTCGGTCAGATCGTGCAGGGCTTTTTGCAGAGATTGTGCCGATAAGTCTTTTTCGCGAAGGACGTGGCACAAGCCGCGTTCTTTAAAATAGTGCGCATTTTCCACCTGGTCGCCGCGCGAGCGTCCGTTTTCAAGGGGAATCAGCAGCGCCCTCTTTTTCAGCGCGAGGATCTCGAAGACGGTATTCGAGCCCGCGCGGGAGACAACATAATCGGAACAAGCATAGGCGGATGCCATGTCTTGTTCAAAATTCAAAGGTACGTACCCATGAAATTGCGTCGAAATTTTGCTGTTTCCTCGAATATGCAGAATGTCGAATTCTTTTAAAAGGGCGGGCAGACTCTGATCGACGGCGCGGTTGATGGCGGCGCTGCCGCTGCCGCCGCCGAAAACCAGGAGCACGGGTTTTCCCCCGTCAAACCCGTATTTTTCGCGCGCTTTGGCGGGATCGGCACCGAACAGCTCTTCCCGCACGGGCGAGCCGCTGAACATGCCGTTGGGAAGCGATGCGGCCGTCTCGGGGAAACTTGTGAGTACGAGCGCGCAGCGCTTTGCGATGATCTTGTTGGCAAGCCCCGCGGAAAAGTCCGATTCGTGCGAAACGGCGGGAATGCCGAGCTTTTTTGCGGCCATCACGACGGGGAGTGAAACGTAGCCGCCTTTGGAAAATACGAGGTCGGGGCGGGCGTCTTTGAGAATGTGTTTTGCTTGGCGTACGCTTTGCAAAAAGCACAGCGGAAGTGTCAGATTTCGAAAGAGGCTGCCGCGCACGAGTTTGGGCGCGGAAAAAGTATAAAAGGGAACGCCTTTGTCTTTGAGAAGGGCAAATTCGATGCCGTTTGTGCCTGCGTAGCAGACTTCGTAATGTTCTGAAAGTTTCGGCAAAAGGGCGAGGTTCGGGATGACGTGTCCCGCGCTCCCGCCGCCTGTCATTAAGATTTTTTTCATGCTTCCTCCCGATCGTGTGCGGATCTGATGTAGTTAGTATATTTCGGCGGCGGCCGAAATATTATCGGGGCAGGCAAAACGGGTTTACGCCTTTACAAAAACGAAAAAACGGGCTATAATAAAAGCGTCGGTTTCGGACTTTGTGCCGAAAGGCGGCCGAAAAAGGAAAAATACGCAACCTGTGGGGAGGGAAAAATGGTTTTTACATCGTATGACAAGAAGCAGATTTTTATCCGTGAATGGGCGCAGACGGAAGATCCGGTGGGCGTGGTGCAGATCGCGCACGGCATGAACGAATACGCGGCGCGGTACGATGCGTTTGCAAAGCGTTTGAATGAGCTCGGCTATATCGTGGTGGCGGACGATCACCGCGGCCACGGGGATTCCGATCCCGATACGCTTGGGTATGCGGAAGGGGATATGTTCGAGGATACTTTGAAAGATATGGCGGGGATCGCAAAAATGTATCGGGAAAAGTATGCGGGGCTCAAATATGTCTTGTTCGGGTTTTCGTACGGGTCTTTTTTGGCGCAGGCATTTTTGGAACGGTACGGGCACTACATTGACGGGGCGATCGTTGCGGGAAGCTCGAAGCAGAACGGCGCCGCGGTGGCGTTCGGGAGATTTGTCTCGGCGATAGGCGGTGCGTGCAAGGGGAAAGATGCGCCCGCAAATTTTGTCAACGGGCTCGTGTTCGGCGGATACGACAAGAAAATCGGGGACGGAGACTGGCAATGGCTGAGCACGAACCGTGCAAGCAACGACAAATACAAGGAAGACCCTTTCTGTAATTTTGTATGCAGTTATAATTTTTATTCTTGCTTTTTTAAAGGCCTGTCCTCCCTTTACAAGAATAAGAATGCCGCAAGGCTCGATACGGAAATGCCCGTGCTGCTGATTTCGGGGGCGGACGACCCTGTCGGCGGGCGCGCGGGCGTGGAGCGGCTGTTGGCCTTTTACAAGCGCCGCGGCATGAAGCGCGTGCGCAGCGTCCTCATCGAAGGGAGCCGCCACGAGTTTTTGAACGAACCCGAACATTTCGAAGAAGCGTTCCGCGAAATCGCCGCGTTTTTGAAGGACGTATCCCGCCGTTCGCGTTGATCGGCCGAAACGGGCAGGATTTTTTTGCTTTTTAAAGCCTTTACGGAATCGGTTCCCGCCTGCGTAAAAAATTCAATTTGCGCGCGAAGGGCATTTCTTTTTCGCCGCGGAAAAACTCTGTTTGAGAAAAAACAGAAAGAACGGCATTTAAAAAAACGGAGCAAAACGGATCCGCCGCGAAAAATTGCGTGGGGGAGAAAAAGGCGGGTAAAAAACGCACAATAAAAAAGCGTTGCGTGGGTAAGATGTAAAAAGAAGTTGTGGTTTTTTGGCGAATTTTCTTGAAAAAAAGCGCAATATATGGTATAATTATGAGGTAATATAGGGGATTGTTTCGGTTTATAGCGATCCCGTGCAAAAAAGGAAGGACACGGAGGAAACCATGGCGGGAAAAAAGTACAGTGCGGAAGACATAACCATACTGGAAGGGCTGGATGCGGTGCGTCTTCGCCCGGGTATGTACATCGGGTCGACGGGAGTAAAAGGTCTGCATCATATCCTGTGGGAGATAGTCGATAATGCGATCGACGAGGCTGCCAACGGATATGCAAGCCGGATCGAAGTCAGATTATATAAAGACGGGAGTGCGTCTGTGGAAGACAACGGGCGCGGCATTCCGACCGATATCCATCCCAAAACAGGGGTTTCGGGCGTGGAGGTTGTCTTTACGCAGTTGCACGCCGGCGGCAAATTCGACGAGCACAACTATTCGTTTTCGGGCGGGTTGCACGGCGTGGGTGCGTCGGTGACGAACGCGCTGTCCGAATGGCTGCGCGTGGAGGTATACCGCGGAACCGTCTATACCATGTCTTTTCATTCCTATTACGATGAAAAGAAAGAAAAATATATGTCGGGCGTACCCGACGAGCATCTGAAGGACACGAAGGTCAAGACGGAAAAGACGGGGACGAAAGTTTGGTTCAAGCCGGACGCGAACGTATTTGATACGGTGACGTTTAATTTCGAAGCGGTCTCCAAGCGTCTGAAAGAGCTTGCTTTTCTGAACAAGGGGTTGGAGATCAACCTGGTGGACGAGCGTGTTCCCGAAGATAAAAAGCCGATCACGGTCAATTATAAATACGACGGCGGCCTGCACGATTTTGCGATCTATCTCAACGAAGGGAAAAACGCGCTCTACCCGAACCCGATCGGGTACAAGACGGAAAAAGACGGGATCCTCATTGAATTTGCGATCCAGCACACGGGGGAATTTACGGAGAGCCTGTTCTCGTTCGTGAACAATATTCCCACGCCCGAAGGCGGGTTCCATGAGACGGGATTCCGCACGGGGCTGACCAAGTGCCTCAACGATATTGCGCGTTTGATGGGTGCCTTGAAGGACAAAGACCAGAATTTGCTGGGCGAAGATTTTCGGGAAGGTCTGACGGCGATTTTGTCCATCAAAATGAAGAACGTGCAGTTCGAAGGACAGACAAAGACTAAACTCGGGAATCCGGAAGCGCGTCTTCCAGTGGAGACGGCGACGATCGAGGGGATGAACGCGCTGTACGCCAAGCCCGAAAACAAGACGGTGTTCGAGGAGATCATCAAAAAAGCGCAGAACGCGGCGCGCGTGCGCATTGCGGCGCGGCAGGCGAAAGAGGTGGCGCGTGCGAAGAACTCCATCGACAATCTGACGCTGGTCGGGAAGCTGGCGGCGTGTACGGGAAAGAAGCCGGAACTCAACGAATTGTTCATCGTCGAGGGAGATTCGGCAGGCGGCACGGCCAAGCAGGCGCGCGTGCGTCAGACGCAGGCGATCCTGCCTTTGCGCGGAAAACCGCTGAACGTAGAGAAAAAACGCATCGAACAGGTGCTTGCCAACGAGGAGATCCGCACGATCATTTCCGCGCTCGGAGCGGGATACGGCGGCGATTTCTGCATGGACGACCTCAAATACCATAAGGTCATCATTTTGTCCGATGCAGACCAGGACGGCATGCATATCCGCTGTATTTTGCTTACGTTCTTTTTCCGTTATATGCGCGAGCTGATCAACAACGGGAATGTGTACATCGGTATGCCGCCTTTGTACAAGGTATACAAGAAAGACGTCGTGGAATACGCGTACGACGATGCGGAATTGCAGAAAAAGATAGAGATCGTCGGGAAAGGGTATCAGATCCAGCGTTACAAGGGACTCGGCGAAATGAGTGCGGAACAGCTTTGGGAGACGACGATGGATCCCGCGCACCGCAATCTGATCCGCGTGAACATCGAAGACGCTGCCGAAGCGGAACAGATGGTCACGGCGCTGATGGGCGACCGCGTCGAAGCGCGCAAGGAATTTTTGGCGCAGAACGCAAACTTCAACAAGATCGATACGTTTATCGATCGCGTGAATATTTAACGTGAGGAAGATATGGCAAGGAAAAAGAATAACAGCAGCGATCTCCCGCAGCAACCGCAGGAAGAACCCCAGGGCAATCTGTTTATGACCCCGCTCGAAGAGGTATTGCCCAACTCCATGCTTCCGTATGCCGAGTACGTTATTCTCGACCGCGCTTTGCCGCGCGTCGAAGACGGGCTCAAGCCCGTACAGCGCCGAATCTTGTACACGATGTACGACATGGGCCTCACGCCGGACAAGCCGCACAAAAAGAGCGCGCGTATCGTCGGCGATTGCATGGGTAAATACCACCCGCACGGCGATTCGTCCGTGTACGATGCGATGGTGCGCATGGCGCAGGATTTCAACATGCGCATGACGCTCGTCAACGGGCACGGAAACTTCGGTTCCGTCGACGGCGACCCCGCGGCGGCCATGCGTTATACCGAGGCGCGCCTGGAACCTCTGGCACTCGAACTCTTGCGCGATATCGAAAAAGATACCGTCCGCTTCACGCTCAACTTCGACGATTCCCTCAAAGAGCCTGAAACGCTGCCGGGAAGATTTCCCAACCTTCTCGTCAACGGAGCGTCGGGGATCGCAGTCGGGCTCGCGACAAACATTCCGCCGCACAATCTCGGCGAAGTGATCGACGGCATCGTCGCTTATATCGACAATCCGAAGATCAAGCTCTTCGAGATGATGAAATACATCAAGGCGCCCGATTTTCCGACGGGCGGCTATATCGTGGCCAACGAACTGGTGCAGGCGTACCAGACGGGCCGCGGCAAAATTCTTCTTCGTGCAAAAGTCAACGTGGAAGAGGGGGACAACGATAAGAAACTCATCGTTATCACCGAGCTTCCGTATCAGGTCAACAAGGCAAAACTTTTAACGAAGATCGCAGAGCTCCGCGAAGAAAAGAAAGATATTCTGGGCGGAATTTCCGAGATTACGGACGAATCTGACCGTCACGGCATGCGCGCGGTGATCAAGGTCAAAAAAGATGCGGACGTGGATAAAGTGCTCAATGCCCTTTATAAGTATACTGATCTGGAAACGACGTTCGGTATCAATATGGTCGCCATTGCGGAAGGAAAGCCGCAGCAAATGGGGCTCCTCGATATTATCAAATATTACGTCGCCTACCAGCGCGAAGTGGTTCTGCGCCGCACGAAATTCGATCTGGCGCAGGCGAAAGAGCGCTGCCATATTTTGGAAGGTCTGATCATTGCTGTGCGCAACATCGACGAAGTGATCGAGATCATCAAAAAATCGGAGAGCGTGCCCGTCGCAAGACAGCGCTTGCGCGACCGGTTCGATCTTTCCGAGCGTCAGGCACAGGCGATCCTCGATCTGCGCCTTGCAAGGCTCACCAAACTGGAAATTTATAAGCTCGAACAGGAATTGGAGGAGCTGAAAAAACTCATCGCCAGGCTCACCGCCATCGTCGAGAGCAAAAAGCTGCAGATGCAGGTCGTGCAGGACGAACTCAAAGAGATTAAAAAGGCGTACAAGAGCGAACGCAAAACCTCGCTTGTTTTGGACGTCGCGGACATCAAAGTCGAGAAATTTGACGACGTCCGCCCCGTCGAAAAATGCGTGCTCTGCTATACCGCCGACGATCAGATCAAAGTCGTGTCCGAAAAGAATTTCAATATGTCCGACAAGCATTTGAACGAAAAATCTACGGTCGGCGATATTTTGAAATTGTTTATCCGCACGTCGACGGACAAGATCATTTATTCCTTTACGAACATGGGGAATTGCTACAAGATCGATTTCGAGGGCATAGAGCCGGGTAAATTGAAGGCAAAGGGCATGAAATATTCGCAGCTCTGTCCCGACGCGCAGGAAGGCGAAAAGCCGGTCGCGTTCTATGAAGTCGGCGAAAAGATGCCCAAAGGCAGCCTGCTTTTCTATTCGAAACTCGGTTATGTCAAAAAGAGCGATTGGAAAGAATACAATATTTTAAAATATGCTTTCCAGGCGGTCAAGGTCAACGACGGAGACGAGATCATCGGCATCGAGACGGACGATCCCGAACCTACCACGACGCTGTTCTTTGTCACGGCGCAGGGCATGTGTCTGAACGCTTATAAGAACGATATCCCCACGCAGGGCCGAATTTCCGCAGGCGTGCGCGGCATTGCGTTGGCGGACGGCGATTACGTCGTGTACGCGGGGCAGATCGACGGCGAGGGCGAAATCATCATTGCCACCGACGGAAACACGATCAAGAAAGTGATCGCTTCGCAGATCGACCCGATGGCGCGTTACCGCAAGGGTGTGAAGATCGTCGATCTCGGCGGAAAACGCAAGATCGTCTATTCCGATTACGTGACGAACCCGTATAAATTTGCCGTGCTGATGGACGACAATACCCTTTTCGAAGCGGACACCGAAGAGAACATTACCATCGAAGACCGCACCACGAAGGGCAAGAATATCAAGTATAAGAAGAATTGCAAAGCAGTCGCTTTCTGGTCGATGAAATATCTTTCCGACGACTGAGCGCCTTTGCGTCATTGCGATCGGATCGGTATGCTCGTATGAGCATACCTGCATAAAAGAGCGTCCCTCGCCGTTCGGCGAGGGACGCTCCTTTTTTAATAAGAGCAATTCTGCGCGCCAAGCGCGCGGAATTGCTCTTATTTTTTAACGAACAGAGTTTCCGTACGGCGCGCGGAAGTGTACTTGATTTTGAAAAACGAAAGTCCATACAAGGCTCGCGAAAGAGATAGCTGTTTTTAACAAATAACAAGTCCGCGCAAAACGCGCGAAAGAGATAGTTGTTTTTATCAGACAGAATTTTCGCGTACAGCGCGTGAACGGGTATCCGTTTTTAACAAAAATTCCGTGCGCTGTGGCACGGAAGATCGCAGAGCAGCCGCCCGCAAAAGCATTTTGCGGGCGGCTGCTCTGCTTTAAAAAACAAAGGAAGAGGGGGAATCTTGAAATGAACTCCAAGTTTGGACAGGCTTTTGGAGGGGTATAACATTTTTTTGGCCTTCTCTTTTTTTAGGCCGCCTGGCGCTTCGCGCGGTTAAAGATCAAGTTTTCGCCTGCGCATACGGTCGGCTGAAATTTGAAAACCGCAGGATTTTTAAGTGGATCCGAAAGACAAGGAAGCGGAAAAATCCGAAAGACAAAAAATTTTTCCTGCCGCGAACCGATTGCGGAAAGGTATGAAAACGTGTGCGCGTTTAAAATAGTACGAGGAGAAAGGGCGGAATAAAAGCGAGGGAAGGGGAATATAGATAGAATAAAAAAATGTCGGCACATGTGAAAGTACGAGAAAGGGCGGAAGTGACAATCTTAGTGGTTATTCGTCAAATTCGGCTAAATTTTTCGCGTGTGCGGATAGTATAATCGGGTGGAGAGATGAAGATCGGAATTGTGCATGCGCGGCGGGCGGCTGCGGCGTTGGGGTTTGCGGCGGTGATGCTGGCGCTTATCATATTGGTGCAGGCGACGGGCGCCTATGCGCTCTTTACGGGCGGGACGGTACGGAAACTTCCGATCTACAGCGTGGAGCGAGAGGACAAGAAAATAGCCATCACCTTCGATTGTGCGTGGGGAACGGATCATACGGACGCGATATTGGATGCGTTGGCGAAAGCGAATGCGCGCGCGACTTTTTTCATGGTGGAATTCTGGGCGGAAAAGTACCCGGAATACGTGAAGAAGATCGACGAAGCGGGGCACGAGATCGGGACGCACGGTTCCACGCATTCGTACATGTCGAAGCTCAGCGAGGAGCAGATACGCCGTGAATTGCAGACTTCGTCGGAGGCGATCACGGCGGTGACGGGAAAGCCGGTGGAAGTTTTCCGCGCGCCGTACGGAGATTATGACGATCTGCTCATTCAGACAGCTTCGGATATGGGGCTTTATACAATACAATGGGACGTGGATAGTTTAGATTGGAAAGATTTATCCGCGTCGGAAATCACAATTCGCCTGGCGGGGAAGGCGAAGAGCGGCAGCATACTGTTGTGTCACAACAACGGTTTGCACACGGCCGAAGCGCTTCCTGCCGTGCTGGCGACGTTGCAGAACAGCGGCTACGAATTTGTTCCCGTCGGGGAATTGATCTACCGCGAAAATTTTACCGTTGACGCGAACGGCAGGCAGCACAGCGCGTCCTGAAAAACACCGAAACGCGACAGGATATTTTGGAGGTACTTTTTTAATGAACGGCACAGAGAAAAACAACAAGGTTTTTATCAAAGGCGAGATCGTCAGCGAAGCGACGTTTTCTCACGAAGTGTATGGCGAAGGCTTTTATGAGTTGTATGTCAAGGTCATGCGGCTCTCGGGGCAGGCGGATATTTTGCCCGTCACCGTATCCGAACGGCTGATTTCCGAGCAGGATCTGAAAATCGGTTCCACGCTCTGCGCGATGGGGCAGTTCCGCTCTTACAACAAGATCGAAAACGGGAAATCCCGTCTGATGCTGACCGTCTTCGTGCGCGAACCCGTCGACGTGCCGCCCTCGAAAAATCCGAACAGCATCGTGCTGAGCGGTTATATCTGCAAACCGCCCATCTATCGGACGACGCCGTTCAACCGCGAGATCGCCGACCTTCTCATCGCCGTGAACAGGGCGTACAACAAATCGGACTATATCCCGTGCATCGCCTGGGGAAGAAACGCGCGTTTTGTGAAAAATTTGCAGGTGGGGGATAAGATCGCCCTTTCGGGACGCATTCAAAGCCGCGAATACCAAAAGAAAATTTCGGAGTACGAGGTCAAGACTATGACCGCTTACGAAGTTTCCATTTCCAAACTCGCGGCGTTTGACAGCGCGGACGATTTCGATCTGGATCGGGAATTTTCCGTCTATACGGGCGCGGAACCTGCGTTCACGCACGGAGATTTCGAATAAGAGTATGTGACAGGGGGAATGCGAGACGGAGAGCAAACAGCTCTCCGCCTCGCATTTTGTCTTTATGGATTTGGCCGCCCGTCGGCGCAATGAAATTGCGCCGACGGGCGGCCTTTGCGTAAAAAAGGCCGCCGTCCGCAAAAATCTTTTGCGGACGGCGGCCGTATAAAAATCAGTGATACGTATCAAAGTTTCCCGCTTTTTGCAAAGGAAAGGGGATCATTGCAGTGTCGGCTGTTTGCGCAAGATCAGATAGCAGACGGAAAAGAGCACGACGGCGGAAACGAGCGGCACGATCACGAGGACGGCGATGATGGAGCTGTCCTCTTTTTCGAGAAGGTTTTCCTCGATCCAGCCCGTGTACGTGTTTTCATTTTCGTCGACGTAGGCGACAAAGATGAGTCCGCTGTCGTTTGCGGTTCCGTAAACCTGCAGGCGTTCTCTGTTTTGGAGCAGCAGGGTATCAGTGCCCTTGTACAGGGTGACGGTCGCGTCTTTGATCAGATTGCGGGACACGAAGGAACCTTCCGCGGTCGCGCTTTCGCCCGTTTCGATCAGATAATTGGACGGGATAAAGCCGTAAACCGTTTCGCCGTTTGCCGTTACCGCGATAAACGAATACCGTTCGGCGTCCAGGATATGGGAGCCGGGGTTAAGTTCGCCCAGCACGACGACTTTCGCGCCCTGTTTCAGATCAGCGATCTTGCCCAAAAGCTGTGCCGAACCGTCTTCACTCGTGCGGAATTTGTACATGGCGGGGTATTTATAGAGCCCGACGTCGTTGGAGACGGTCGCCATGGAATTCGTCTCTTTTGCGGTATAGTATTGCGTGCCGAGGGAGGCATAGGCCGTCCCTTTGGGCAGCAGGTAAATTTCGTAGCTGCGGTTCGTGATGGGGTTGTTGTCGTTTGCTTGCAGCTCGTGGAACAGCACGACGGCGCCGTAATCGGTATCGGCGAGCAAGACGCCGATTCTTTCCGTATCGAAGCGCACGTACTCGCCGCAGGGGAGTACGGAAGCGGTTTGCGTAAACGAAGAAAAATCAAGTCGGATGCCCACGCAGTTTATATCGGTGCGAACGAGCGTATTGTCGGCGGAATTTTTATCCGTGCCGCTTACGAAAATGCTTTCGTACGTTTCAGCCGCCGACAGATTGTTGACGGACGCGATGCCGAGATTTTCCGCCTTTGCGATAAATCCGTCCGAAAGAATATACATTTCGCTGTTTTCAAAGCTGATCGCAAAAGACACGGCAGTAGACGCGCCGCCGTTGTAAGCGAGTTCGTTGAGTTGGGATTTGATGGAAAAGACAGTCTGCGATTTGTCCGTTGCATCATAGCGGAGTATGCTGTCCGACGTGCAGGCGTAAATATTGCCTTTGTAGTCGCACAGGATCTTGGAGGGCGTTTCGGAAAAAGCGCACACGTATTCGCCCGAATTGCCTTCTTCAAAAGTCTGTGCGGTATAGCCGTAAACGCTGTTTCCGCGCAGAACGTACACATTCCCGAAGATATCGGCGCTGACGGATAAGTTTACAAAATTTTCCCCATTTTCGTTCTTTGCCGCTCTGAGAGAAGAGCTGTCCGTCCCCGTTTCGGGGAAAACGTACATACTTTTATTTCCTTCGCCGACAATGTAATAATTCCCGTACGAGTAGGCCAAGCCGTGAATGACGGACGCAAAATCCAACTGTTTCAAGGTCACAAGGCGGGTGCCGTCGTAATCGTAAATAAAAACGCGCGAGGTATCGGAAACGGCGAATGTATTTTTTCCTGCGCAGACGATTTGGCCGAACTCGACGCCGTCAATGACGGAATAGGGGGACTGGCCTTTCGTTTTATCGTAGATGAGCACGCGGCGGTTGGCCTGGTCAGCGATCACAAGCTTGTTGCCCCAGAGCGAAAGATCCTTTGCGTCCTGCCCGATGCGGTTTGCCGTGTCGGCATACTGATCGATACGGTAACCGTTGAATGCGGGCGTTTCCTGCGATACGTCGAGACCGCAGATGCTGTCACGGTAAATTACGTACACTTTGCCTTGGTAATACTTGATCACCGAACAGTTGGTCTGGATCACTTCCGTGCCGTTGTTATAGTATAAATCGTTCCACGCGTCGGAATAGAGGATGCTGCTTTGTCCGATCATCGCGAACTGCTCGATCGGGTGATTGATCTGCATGACCGTTTCGATGCCGTCGGCGCTGCATTTGTGTACGGTATTATTCTCCGATACGTACACCTGCCCGTCCAGTATGCAAAAGCGCGCGCTGCCCGTTGCGAGTGTGCCGCCTTGTGCTAATATATTTTTGTCGTCGCTGATAAGCATTCCCTCCGACGTCGTTTCCAGAACGGCATGGAACAGCGAACTGCTGTTTTCCGTGGTCTTGGAATAAAAAATTTCGCTGCCGTTTATCAGCATTACGGAAGGCGCGATGGCGTCCAGATTGGTCTGCGTACCGTTCAGATCCGCCTTGCTCAGGTCGAGATAATACACCAGGTTGGACGGAATGATGAAAAACAGGTAATCGGTTCCGCCGCTCGTGTAGAAATTCAGCGACGTGATGGAGTTCGGCGTATTCATGCTGAACGTTCTGTACGTGTCGGTGCTTTTGTCCAGGATGTAAATGGAAGCCGTCTGCCCCGAGGTCTTGTCCGCAATGGCGAGATAACGCTCGGAAATGGCAAAATCCGTCGGCGCGGTGAGTTGGAGGTATTCCTCGTACGATGCGGGCATCAAAAGTTGCAGCTGCGGATCGTTCTCCGCTCCCGCAGACGGAGAAACAGGCTCCGCCCATACGACGCTCCCTGCCGCACTCAGAATAAGTATAATAAACAATACGATGGCTGTCAGTTTTCTTTTCATGTGTTTCCCCAAACCGTGTCAGGCTCTTTTTCTTCCGATCTCAAAATCTTACAGATTTCGTCGCTTTTCCCTATTATAGCACACGCGCGCGCGTTTGTCGATAGAATTTGTCCTCTTTTCCCCGCCGTAATCTTTCCAAAACTTGAAAAAAATTCAGAAAACAGGCATTCGTATGCCTGTTTTCTGTGTTATAGTTAAGAGGAAATAAAAACAAACAAATGTTTGTAAAAAGTTGTCGGGCAAGATGGAAAAGGGGGTAAAAGTATGGGATAATTAGATTGCGTGAAGACATACGACAGAGGAAGAAGGTTTTAGTCGGGTAGCGTAAGCGATGACGGGCATGGGAAGCGGGATCGCGGCGCGTTCGGAGAAAACTTTTTATTTTGCCGCACGGATATGGAAAAATTTTCCAAAACAAAAGACGGAAAAGAATCGGGAAGGAGGGGACAAGAAGTGAAGGCATATCAAAAAGTTTTATTGCTTGTCTGGCCGAAATTGGGGAGGCTCACGGAGAATATCGGGCAATACGCGCAGGCGAAAGCGTACGCGTCGTTCAGCGGGAGAGAGACGGCGGAGCGGTGCGCACAGAAGATTTTGGATTATTTATACATACGCGACTGTTTTGCGGAACTGCAATTCAGGATGAAAGAAATTCTCGATACACTCAGCAAAGAGGAAAAATACCTGCTCGAATACAAATATTTTCGCAGGAAAAAGGTGTTGGAGAGCGAATACGCAGACATACGTTGCGATTTTTGCGAGCGCACGTATTACCGCAGACAGAAAAAACTGGGAGAAAAGCTGAACAATCTGTTTTTGCGGGGCGGGATGGACGAAGCGTGGTTTTTAAAGACTTTTGCCTCGGTGCCGTACATGGCGGGGCTTTTGGAGCGCGTCAGAAAGAGCGGCGAACTTTCCGTGGTGGACAAGCGCACGCGCGGTGAACTGCACGTGAGCGACAAATCGTACGGAAAAAAGATACAAGAGGGGGAAACGGCATCCGAAAAGCCGCGCGAAAACGATAAGACGTGCGAAAAAAAGGAGAAAGAAAAGGCGCGCGAAACCGCCGATGAGGGATTTCGGCTGAATTTCGGAGCGCGGGCAAGCGTCTGCCGCGGCGGCATGCGGGGCGGAGAATTTTCTGCGGGAAATTATATGTACGAGGGGAAAAGCCGAAAGAGCGGGTTTGAAGAGTAGTTTAGTATAAGGGAAGATTAGAAAAAGTCTTCCGCGTCTTCGTCGAGCGGGCGCGGCTGTTTTTTGGAGGGGCGGAAGAGGAAATACACCGCGCCGAGAGCGGCTACGGACAGGGCGCTGATGAGGACGACGTTGAGCGCGCTCGCCGACTGCGGCGCGGGGGAGCCTGGATCGGTGTCTGTGGAAGTGGTTTCGGAGTGTTCGGTATTGGGCGGATAGGCGAGAGGATCGCAGGAAGAGGCGGGGACGTAACCGAACCTGCCGTCCAGTTCTACGAAACAGCAGGTGGAAGAACCGTAAGAAAAGGTGCCGTAAAAGGCGGCGCCGACTTTGTATTCGACGATAAACTCGTCGGGCAGATCGTCGGAGGACGAGCGGAACGTGACCTGCGTGTCGTAGACGAGAAAAGGGGTTTCGGGTATGTAATCGACGAGTTCGACGTCCGCTTTGCGGCAGTACCCGCGAAGCGGAGTGCGCCCGGGCGTGTCGGAAAGATATTCCGCGGCATAGTATTCCTGCGTTTCTCCCGTGACTTTGACAAAATACGTCTCGGGCAGGATAAACAGACCCGAATTCTCGTCCGCGGTTTCGTAAAAATAGACATTCGGCTGCGTAATGCGCGCATATGCCGCCGTCTCTTGCGCGGCGGCCGTACGGATCGGCAGGCAAAACAGAAACAAAGCAAGTACGGTCACTGCCCAGATTTTTTTCATGATTTACCTCCTGTTTTCGGTATGCGTATCATTATAACCCGACGGGCGGCGCGAATCGGGGAAAAGAAACCCGAATGCGCCCGAATTCTGTCGTAAAATTTTTTTGTCGGGAAAAAGTATATACGTTCACCGAAAAATACGACGAAACTTTGAAAAAATTTTTGTCGGGAAAGGTAGGAAATGCGATTTTTTGCGGATATAATCGAGATGCGCGGCGGCAAAAGGAGGCGATGAGGTGGACAGGCAGGAGAGAGAAACTCTGGAAAGGATCTTAAGGATCGAGAAAGAGCAGGAACGCCGCAGAGAGAATCCGCTTGCCCGTTACAACGCAGGCAGAAAGAAACACAAAAAGCAGATCGCTTTTCACAAGTGCAAAAAGCGCAACCGCTGGGTATTCGGCGGCAACCGCAGCGGAAAAACGGAATGCGGCGCGGTGGAATGTATCTGGATGGCGCGGGGGATCCATCCTTACCGCAAAAACAGAAAGGACGTATTCGGATGGGTGGTGTCCCTTTCCCAGCAGGTACAGCGCGACGTGGCGCAGAAAAAGATCCTGCATTATCTTCCGGGCGAATGGGTCGAGGAAGTCGTCATGCTTTCGGGCAAGCGCGGTTCGCCTTCGGGCGTCATCGATCAGATCCGCATCCGCAACGTGTTCGGCGGGATCTCGGTCATCGGCTTTAAAAGCTGCGACCAGGGACGGGAGAAATTCCAGGGAGCGTCGTTGGATTTTGTGTGGTTCGACGAGGAGCCTCCGCAGGATATTTACGAAGAATGCCGCATGCGCGTGCTGGATCGGGCGGGGGATATTTTCGGTACGATGACGCCGCTGAAGGGGTTGACCTTTCTCTTTGACGAGATCTACATGAACAAGGGCGGAAATCCCGAAGTCTGGTACGAGTTCATGGAATGGGACGACAATCCTTTTTTGCAGAAAAGCGAAATAAAACTTCTGACGGCGTCCATGGACGAAAAGGAGCTGCAGAGCCGCCGCTACGGGAAGTTCTGCGTGAGCGAGGGGCTGGTGTATCCCGAGTTTGACGAAAACGTGCACGTGATCCCGCCCTTTGAAATTCCGTTCGAGTGGCAGGACATGATCTCCATCGACCCTGGGCTGAACAATCCGCTGTCGGCGCACTGGTACTGCGTAGATTACGACGGCAACGTGTACGTCGTGGCGGAGCATTACGAAGCCAAGCGGGACATCGGGTATCATGCGGCCAGGATCAAGGAGATCAGCGCGCGGCTGGGCTGGCATACGGACGGGATGGGCAGGATCAGGGCGCTGATCGATTCCGCGGCGAATCAGCGTACGCTGGCGAGTTCGAAGAGCGTGAGCGAGCTGTTTTACGAACAGGGCATCAACGTGAACGCGAACGTCAACAAAGATCTTTTTGCGGGCATTGCGCGCGTGAAGTCTTATCTCAAAGGGGAAAACGGTGTTCCGAAACTGTATATTTTCGAAGGGTGCGTCAATCTGATCCGCGAGCTCAAAGGGTATTTTTGGGGGAGCGGCGACGTGCCGAAGAAAAAGGACGATCATTCGCTGGACGAATTGCGGTATTATCTGATGACCAAGCCGCACAATTCCGCACCCGAAAAGCCTCCGACGGCCGTCCAGCGCGATAAAGCGCGCCTCATGCGGCGCATTCGCGCAAGGCGCGGAAACTGACTGGCAGAAGATCGGAGGATGGTTTTGTGAGCGATGAGCAGATAAGACAGGCGCTCGTCCGCCGTGCCGTGGGTTACGAGACGGACGAGGTCGTGGAGGAATACGGCTTCAACGACGGCGAAGCCGTGCTGATCAAACGGAAGGTGACGAAAAAGAGTGTGCCGCCCGATATACAGGCGGCGAAGATGCTGATGGACGGGCAGACGCCGCTCAGCGAAATGAGCGACGAAATGCTGGAAGAGGAAAAGCAGCGGCTGTTGAAGCAGCTGCGTCGGCAGGAGGAAAACTGAATTGGATCAAAAAAAGACGGAAGCGCCCGTGACGGGCGCAAAGAGCAAAGGGAATGTGCAGATCATGGGCGGGGTCGGTTCCGACCGCGGCAAGAGCCGTCCTTTTGACAAAAAATTTGAAGAGCAGACGGTCAAGTTCGTATACGAAACTTTCCGCGAGCGGCAGGAGGCGCGGCGTTTTCTGGAGCGGAGCTGGGAGCTGAACATGAATTTTCTTTCGGGGAACCAGTACTGCGACGTAAGCGCCGCGGGCGAGCTGGAAGAGGAACAGCCCCGTTACTGGTGGATGACGCGGCGCGTGTACAATCACATTGCGCCCGCGATCGACACGCGGTGCGCGAAGCTGGCGCAGGTGCGCCCCACGATGACCGTGCGCGCGGCGACGGGAGAGGAGCGGGATCTGCAGACGGCGAAAATTGCCGCCAACGTGCTGCGTTCGGTGTGCGAAGAATGCGGGTTTGACGACGTGGTTTCCCGCGCGACGATGTGGAGCGAAACGTGCGGGACGGCGTTTTACAAAATTTTGTGGGACGCGGACAGCAAGAGCGCGGAAGGGGGCGTGCGCATTGCGGCGATCTCGCCGTTCGAGATCTATCCCGAAGATCTTTGCGTGGAGAAACTTTCCGAGCAGGGGAGCATTATGCACGTAAAAGCGGTACCCGTATCCGAGATTTTTGAACGATACGGCGTGCACGTGGAGGGAAAAGACATCGACGAATTTTCCATGGTGCCGGGTTCCGCGTCGGCAAACGATGCGGGCGGAACGGGCAGCCGCCTGTACGGCGTGCGCAAGAACAGCGCGCTCGTTTTGGAATATTACGAAAAGAGCAGCAGCGTATTTCCTTACGGACGGCTGATCGTGACGGCGGGCGACAGGCTTGTGTATTACGGCGATCTTCCCTATGAAAACGGAGATGCGGGGACGCGGACGTACCCCTTTGTGCGGCAATGCGCGATTCCGCTTTCGGGTGCCTTTTTCGGCGGGAGCATCGTGGACAGAATGATCCCCGTGCAGAGGGCGTTCAACGCGGTCAAAAACCGCAAGCACGAGTTTCTGAACCGACTGACCATGGGGGTGCTCGCGGTGGAAGACGGATCGGTGGACACGGACGAGCTTCTGGAAGAAGGGCTGCCGCCCGGAAAAGTGCTGGTGTACAGGCAGGGCGCGGCGGTTCCGAAGATGCTGGGGGCAGATTCCATGCCTGCGGAATTTGAAAAGGAAGAAGAGCGGCTGCTGGACGAATTTATTCTGGTGAGCGGCGTGAGCGAGCTCTCTTCCACGACGCAGAACCGCACGCACGTGACGAGTGCGACGGGGTTGCAGCTTCTCATCGATCTGGACGACACGCGTCTGGCGGTCACGGCGGACGGCATCAAGCGCGCGCTCAAAGGAGTGGGGAAGCAGGTGCTGCGGCTGATGCGGCAGTTTGCCGGCCCGCGCAGGCTGATGCGCATGACGGGGGAAGGCAAACGGGTGGAGCTGTACTATTTTTCCTCTTCGGACATCACGTCGGACGACGTCGTGTTCGAGGCGGAAGCGGACGAGGCGAGTTCGCCCGCCAAGCGGCGTTCGCTGATCTACGAGATGTACCGCATGGGGCTGTTCTCGGGGGAAGACGGCAAGGTGCCGGACGAGACGCGCGAGCGGGTGCTGGACGCGCTGGGGTACGGCGGCCTGGACAGCACGCGCGGCCTGCTGCCGCTGCACAAGAACAAGGCGGCGGAGGAGAACATGCGGCTTGTCACGGAGGACGTGGACACGGACGAGTTTGACGACGACGCGGCGCACATAGCGGAGCATACGCGCTATCTTTTGTCGGACGAGTTCAAAAAGAACATGGCGGCAAAGCCGCGGTTCGTGGCGCACCTGCGCAAACATGAGGCGCAGAAAAGGCGCAAAGACAGAGAAAAAGAAACGGAGAATTGACCTGAAAAGGGAAACCCGCGGAACATAAAAAATTTTTTTGGGAGGACGTTATGGAGAAGGAAAACAGAGTGCAGCAGCCGGACGCGGCGCAGGGAGCGGAGGCTCAGAAAGAGGAAGGCGCGGTCGGTTCGTTCGGCAAGTTCAAGAGCGCGGATGCCCTTCTGAACGCATACAATTCGCTGGAGGCTGAATTTACCCGCCGCAGCCAGCGTCTGCGCGAATTGGAGGGACGGTTGCAGGACGGGAACAGAATGTCGTCCGCGGCCGAGGGGGAAGAGCGGCAGCAGCCGCAGAACCTGGAAGAGCAGGTCGGCGCGGCGGTGGAAAAATACCTCGCCGCCCGACAGGCTCCGTACATCATGGCGGACGGCGGTTCGCCGGCGAGCGCGCCTGCGCGGCGCATCCGGTCGCTGGAAGAGGCCGGAAGGCTCGCACAGGAACTTTTCCGCAAAAACGTCTGATTTTTGGATGACGTAGTACGGAAATCCGATCAAAACGGCCGCATCGGCGGCAAAATTTCTGAATTTTAAGGAGATAGCAAATGGTAACGATGACAACTGCGGACAACGCATTGAAGTCCTTTTATTTGGGCGTGGTATCCGAACAGCTCAATACGTCGGTCAACCCGCTTTTGGCGAAGATCAAGCAGAGCACGGCGGACGTATGGGGCAAAGAGGTGCGCCGTCTCGCGCAGTACGGCGTGAACGGCGGCATCGGCGCGGGCACGGAGGAGGGGGATCTTCCCGCCGCGGCAGGCAACAACTACGAGCAGTTCGTGACCACCCTCAAAAATTTATACGGCACGGTGGAGATCAGCGACAAGGCCGTGCGCGCTTCCGAAAACAGCGCGGGCGCGTTCGTCAACCTGCTCAACGCGGAAATGGAAGGGTTGATCAAATCTTCGTCCTTCAATTTCGGACGCATGCTGTTCGGTGACGGCAGCGGCAAACTCTGCACGGTGAAATCTGTTTCCGGCAACACGATCACGGCAGATTCCGTCAAAAACATCATCGAAGGGATGGTCGTGGACATTTACGACGCGGCGGGAACGGTCGTGTCGGGAGTCACGGGGCGCAGGATCCTCTCCGTTGACCGCGAAGGAAAAAAATTCACCCTTTCGGGCGGCACTTTAAGCGGCGTGGACGCGAACGATTTCGCGGTCGTGCAGGGTTCTTACAATCTCGAACTGACGGGCCTGGGCGCCATTTTCAAGAGCACGGGCACGCTGTACGGGTTGGACCGCTCCACGCACACGTGGATGGTTCCGTATATGAAATCGTCCGTGGGCGAGATCAGTGAGACGGCAATCCAGGCGGCGATCGACAAGCTGGAAGAGACGGCGAACAGCCGCGTCAATTTCATCGTGTGCAGCTGGGGCGTAAAGCGCGCTTTGCAGAAGGCACTGTCCGCGTCCCGTTCGCTGACGGATCCGGAAGTGCTTGCGGGCGGCTATAAGGCGATCACCTACAACGGGATCCCCGTAGTGGCGGATCGTTTCTGCCCGGACGGCACGATGTACCTGCTCAACACCGACGATTTCTGCCTGCATCAGCTTTGCGACTGGAAGTGGCTGGAAGGCGACGACGGGAAAGTGCTCAAACAGGTACCCGGCAAACCGCTTTACACGGCGACGCTCGTCAAATATGCCGACCTGATCTGCACGCGGCCTTGCGGGCAGGCGATGCTCTCGGGCATTACGGAAGCATGATCTGCGCGCGTTCTGATTGAGGCGTAAACGGACGCGGCGCGGAAGAATTCCGCGCCGCGTTTTGCTTTTTGCCGCCGCGGGGCGGCGAACGGAAAAAGGACGCGCGGCAGCGGAGGAGGGAAAATGAAAGTAAATTTGATTATGGCGATGGCGGCGGATCTGTGCGGGCGGAAAGATCTTTCGGGGTATCTGACGGGAAAGAGTGCGGAAAACCTCGCGGAGGCGGAGCGGGATACGGAAATTCTGCTGCGCTGTTACAATCTGACGGAGAACGAGACGGCGCTGGACTATCTGCCCCTGTGCAGGACACAGACGCTTGTTTCGGACGGAAAGATCGCGTATGCCGCCTTTGAAAAACCGCCTTTGGAGATCGAGAGCGTGCGAAAGAGCGACGGCGGCAAATTGCCTTTTCGCATTGCGGAAGACGGGGTGTGCGTGCAGGCGGGAGAGGTGAGCGTGACGTACACGTACCGTCCCTCGGTGAAGGAGCGCGAAGACGAAGCAGAGCTGAACCGAAAGGGGGACGCGCGCATACTGGCGCTCGGGACGGCGTGCGAATTTTCGCTGATGAACGGGATGTTCGACGCGGCGACGCTTCTGGACAAGCGC
>CALVXG010000016.1 GCA_944368925.1 uncultured Clostridia bacterium
GCGCCGTTGAACCCCATCGCCTTTGCAAGTTCGATGTCCTTCTTCAATGACTCCGCGCTCGGCGGCGTCAGCCCGCTCTCGGGCCAATATCCCTGATCGAGGACCAACCGTTGATAGAACGGACGGTTGTTTAGACAAATTTTGCCGTGCCCGTCCACCGCTATTTTGCGCATGCCGATGCGGGTATGCGCAAGATCGGCTTGCTTCCCGCTCCGATACAAGACAAAGTCCACGTACAAAAGGCGCGGGCTTTCGGGCGACCACGAATAGTCGTCCGTATAGTCCTTGGGCAGCGCGATACGGTAGTTGTTATTCCTGCCGCGTAGGGTAAACCGCTCGCGCTTGATCAGCTTCCCCACAAATGTGACAGTAATTTCCGCCTCGTCCGCCTTGCCGTACTGTGTGACCAGTTCGCCGTACAGCTCCGTTTTATCGTAGTCGCAGTACAGAGAATGCTCCGCGATGCAGTCCTCACCAAAAAATTCCAGCCATACGCTCTGCCAGATGCCCGTATTCGGGATATAAAAACAGGAGAACGGACTGCCCATCCAGCTCTGTTTACCCCGCGGGACGGCATCATTCAGCGTATCTTCGCACCGCACGACGATTATATTTCCGCCTTTTTTCAGATACGCGGTTATATCCGCCGAAAAGGGTGTAAATCCGCCCGTATGCGTGAGGACATGCGCGCCGTTCAGCCATACATCCGTTTGATAATCGGCGGCATTGAAGCAAAGCAACGCGCGCTTGCCCTTGTTTCCTTCGGCGATCGCAAAGGTGCGACGATACCACACGACGTCGTGCTGCGAAGGCTCCCCGATGCCGCTTGCGGGGTATTGATAGGAAAACGGCACATTGATTTTCAGCGGAAACGCCTTCTTTCCCTGCCACAGACCGATTTTGATTCCGTCATTCTTATCGTCGAAGGCGAACTCCCATTCGCCGTTCAAACTCTGCCAACTCTCCCGCCGAAACTGTGGGCGGGGATATTCTCTTCGCTCGATTTCCATTGTATAACCTCTCTTTTTTACCGCTCTGCTAAAAAATTTGAATTAAACCTCATCGTAGCGTTCAATTGATTTAATGAAAGGATTTTCCGCCATTATTTCCTGTAATTGTGATGAAGAATACTCATCATCCGTGTTCAACGTCGCATGATACAGCATTTCCTCACCTTTTCGCTCTATCACCAAGCGGTTAAACCGATCCGTCTGAAACAGCTCTTTCACCTTGCCGCATTCTTCACCGCCGTTCACAAAACATATTTTGATTTGAAAATACTTCTTTGTCTGAAACAGTTTACACTTCATGTGGAATAAACATTGCACAGCAATCAATATCACCGTTGCGCCTACTGCCACGACGTACAGCTCCGCTCCGGCAGCCATCCCTACACCCGATGTAGCCCATACCCCCGCAGCAGTCGTCAATCCATGAATTTCATGCTTGCGATAGATGATAATTCCTGCTCCCAAAAAGCCTATCCCCGACACAATCTGCGCAGCTACCCGCGATGCGTCTGCCTCAATCGAATCACCGAATCCGTATTTTGACACTACCATGATCAGCGCGCTCCCCGCGCACACGATAGTATGTGTGCGAATTCCTGCCTCCTTAAACCGCAGTTTCCTCTCAAAGCCGATTGCAAATCCCAAAATGACCGCAACGAGAATGCTGATTAAATATTTTAATTCTTCAACAGGTTCCATTTACCCTCACTTGCAACATACATCATATAATTTTGAATATACCGTTTTCCACAACGACTTTAGCAGACAAATGGCTATTCTCGCAATTACTGCCGACAATAATTTCATAGAGTCCGTCATCTATTGTCATGCGATCCTCCGCTTCTGACCAATAGGCAAAAGCAGCAAAATCCAGCCGTACTTTAACACAAATTTTTTTGCCTGACTCAATAAAATCTTTTGACCACCCTTTCAGTTCTTTATTCGGTCGATACACCTTTGCCGCAATCGGATGCACATATACTTGACTGACTTCTTTCCCTCCCTCATCGGAAACATTATGGATCCAATATGAAATGCACAGCGCATTTTCTTCCAATGCAAGGCTTATATTTTCATATTTGAATAACGAATAACTTAAACCGTAACCAAACGGATAACGCACCGGAATCTGAAAAGTATCAAAATACCGATATCCGACATTTAACCCTTCCGAATAAAGCGTAACGTTCCCATTACGATACGATTGTACCGCAGGAATATCCGATAATGAATAAGGAAATGTTTCTGTCAGGCGGCCGCTCGGATTAACAAGACCGCATAAAATATCTGCTATAGCCTCTCCGCCGCGTTCGCCGCAAAAACCAGCCCACAAAATTGCCTTAACATAGGGTTCCCATGCTGTAACATCAACAACGGAGCCGGTAAATAATATAACCACTGTGTTCGGATTTACTTTTGCCTCATCGATAATGGCGCGTTCTTGCACCTCTGGAAGACGGAGTATTTCTCTGTCCCCGCTCTCATATTCAATGTCCGCGCCGGTTCCCGCGCAAACTATATTAACATCAGCCAAAGCCGCATTTTCGACAGCTTTCCCGGGAATCCCAAGTGTCCCGTTACCGCTCACTTCTTTCGGCAAAAAAGCACGTTCGTATAGCACTTCTGTCCCAAGCCGTGAGCCGAGAAGTGAGGCAATATCAAACGGTTGTTCAAGCCAAACCATACGCGCACTGCCTCCGCCAAAAACCAGTGACGGCGTGGCAGGTTTACCATAACAGCCGTTAACAGCAACTTTTGCTCCTTTTCTCAAAGGGAGGATACCCTCATTTTTCAATAAAACCGCCCCCTCGCGTTCAATATCTGCCGCAAGCTCAAGACGTTCCGAAACAGAACGACGCGGTTTTTTTCCGCAGCTCATTTCCTTGCACCGATAGATAAGCTCAATTACCCTCTGCGCACAGGCATCAAGTTCCTCTTCCGTCAATATGCCGTTTTGGTAATCCTTCAAAAGCCGCTCATAATGTTCACGGTTAAACGGCATTTCAATATCCAAACCCGCTTTTGCAGAACAGGTACGATCTCGCACCGCTTCCCAATCTGAAAAAATAGCTCCTTTGAATCCAAAATCGGTTCTCAGGACTGAAAATCCCTTTTTATTTTCCGAAGCATAACGCCCGTTGATACGATTATATGAACACATTATAGAAACGGGTTCTGCTTTACAAGCAATACGGAATGCTTCATAATAAATTTCGCGCAATGTACGAGTATCGACCTCACTCGACTGTTCGAAACGATTATACTCAAGGTTATTTGCGCAGAAATGTTTTAAGCATGCCCCGACTCCGTTTTCCTGTAAGCCCTCAATATATTCTCTTGCCATATCTCCCGCAAGATAGGGATCCTCAGAGAAGTATTCAAAATTTCGACCGTTGCGCGGATCTCTTTTTATATTAACCCCGGGAGCAAGCAAAATATCCACCCCGTTTTCAAGACAATCATCGGCAAGCGACGCCCCCATCTCGCGCGCCAATGTACGATCCCATGTATTGGCAAGGACGGCAATCGTCGGATATGCTACCGAAGGTTTCATTACATCGGAACCGTCTTCCCTTACCGACAATACACGGCGAAGCCCGACAGGGCCATCCGATACAGTTATTTTCGGAAGTTTACCTTCTGCATTATACAAATTCCAAAATCCATCCCCACACAGCAGACGAAGTTTTTCTTCCGCCGTCAATTCTTTAACCGATATTCTCTTCATCTTTTTCTCCATTTTTTACAAGTCAAAAGTTGCAATACCGCCTAATTATGCGTTTCCTGTTGCGATTAAATTGATATTTTCAGATATATGTTCTTCCAAGATATTTCCGATACAGACAGGCGGCGTCGGATGCAGTTTTTTGATCTTTTGCATCACAACGAAAATATCTTCCTTTTTCACTTCCCCGTCCGTCTTGACGGATAACATTCTGCCGTCAGTAAGCCGCACAGTGCTCGTAACGATGCGCCGAGGACAAGTCATTTCCGCTTCGGTGTACCTTTCCCCCCGCGGGCAAAAATTCCCCGTGACATTCACGCCGTTTTGTGTTGTTTCCGCCGTCAACTCACATCCTCGCGGGCATTCAATACACACAAAATTCCTTTTCATGTCAGGCCTCCCGTGTAACGCTGACGCGAATGCTTTGCGCATCCGCAAAATCGGCCGCCTTTATAGTGATATTCTCCATCTCGCCGGGGGCTACCGCTATACGCTTGTATGTTTTCACCATTTCGCCCGCCTCTACACGGATCACGGCATTCCGAAAGGCGCTCCGTACACGAAAATACAGCTTAATGTCCTTTCCCTTTCCCGCGCGCTGCGGCAAAACATATCCCACATTCTCCCCGGCCACGGTCGGGATATACACGTGTTCACTGTCGCCGTTGATAAGATACTCTGCGGCTGCCCTTCCTGCAACTTCCGCCTCTTCCGAAACAAAGTCTACAAGATCGTGCACGTGCAGCACGTTACCGCAGGCAAAAATGCCGGAAACATCCGTCTCCCTGTTCTCGTCTACAAAACAACCCTTTGTGTGAGGATCAAGCGCAAGCCCTGTTTCCTTTGTAAGTTCGTTTTCGGGAATAAGTCCCACCGAAAAGAGTACCGTATCGCAGGGGATCTCCCTCTCCGTACCGGGAATCGGTTGCTTTTCTTTGTCGACCTGAGCGATCACAACGCTCTCTACTCTTTCTTTCCCTTTTATCTCCACAATCGTGTGTTCCAGGTAAAGCGGAATACAAAAATCGTCAAGGCACTGCGCGATGTTGCGCCGCAATCCGCTCGAATGTTCCATGATTTCACAGACACATTCGACCTTTGCGCCCTCCAGCGTCATGCGCCGCGCCATGATCAGCCCGATATCTCCCGAGCCGAGGATGACTACCCGTTTCCCGGGCAAATATCCGTAAATGTTCACGTATTTCTGCGCCGTGCCTGCGGAAAACAACCCTGCCGGACGTGTCCCCGCAATGTTCAGCGCGCCCTTGCTGCGTTCGCGGCACCCCATAGCAAGAATGACCGCGCCCGCCTCTAATGTAAACACGCCGGACTCATTCATGCAAGTGACTTTTTTATCAGTCCCAAGCCCCGTTACAAAGGTGTTGGTCATAATTTCGATGCCTCGCGCGTTTACCTCGTCCAGAAAGCGCTGCGCATATTCGGGGCCCGTCATACTTTCTTTGAAACGCGTAAGCCCGAATCCGTTATGGATACACTGTTTTAGAATGCCGCCCGCCTTTTCCTCACGTTCAATAACGACCATATCGCGCACGCCGGCATCGTATGCCGCAACTGCGGCGGCAAGCCCTGCCGGACCGCCCCCTATAATGACAAGTTGTTTTTTCATTACGATTTCCTTCAGTCGTTTTCCTTCCGACGCAGTATAAAACGATAGCCGCCTTCCGAGATCTGCGTCCCCGATTCGCTCTGCCATCCGTCCGAAAGACGCAACTCACCGTGCGTCCCCATAGGAATACGAACAAACAATTCGATTCTGTTTTTTCCCGTCCTTTGCCACGAAGACACAACCTCTCCCTGCGGCATTGCATGATCGGCATACGCATAATCAAGCTGACTGACAAAATAAGGCGCAATATCTACGCGATGAGGATCTTCGAATTTTTCATTGATACGGATGCCTGCAAGATACGTCATATACCAAGCGGCAATATCGCCCCAAAAATGGTGGTTCATGGATTTCAGCCGACCGACAGCAACTTTATCAGAACCAGGCTCGTGAACATGAATGAATTCCCATAAAGAAGTTGCACCGTGTTCGATCTGATTACCGAACGAAGGTCTGTCCGGCGACATAGCTATTTCGTAGGCGAGATCGGCCTTCCCTCCTTCACACAGAACACGCAACAACGCCTGCACTCCGAGGACACCGACGCGCATACGATTTTCGCTGCCGATAACCATCTCAATTAAAGAAAAAAGCGCCTGGTCGTATTCCTCTTTGCGGAATACGCCGCGGTAAAGCAACTGTGCCTGCGCTGTTTGCGTGCGGCAATATGCCGTCGCTGCATTGTTCCAATCAATGAAATTTGCCCGTGCTGCTTCACGGAAAGCATGCGCCTGACGCTCTGCCGTTTCCTGCCGATCCTTCTGCCCGAGCGCCTTGAAAATGCTGGCTGCTTTATCACAGATGTCGATCGCGCTACAAGTATCGGTCACCCAATTCGGTGTATTTGCGGCAGAATCGCTTTTAGCGCCGATCTCACACCAATCGCCAAGCCCGTAACGAATGTATCCCTGTTCGTTTTTGATTGACTGTAAAAAGCCGAGGTATCGCCAAATCGCATCCGCATTTTCCCGCAAGATATCTTTATCGCCCGTATAACGGTAGATCATATAAGGCAACGCGGTAAGCACGCCGTCCCAAGTCGGACCGTTTCCCCAATCGTAACCGAACCCGCCCGTGGGGACAATGCTCGGAATTGCGCCCCTCTCGTCTTGCGCCGCGCGGATACAGGCAAGCCACATCCGCAGTGTTTTTTTACAGTTCATAAGGAGCAAAAATTGCTCGGAAGAGAAATACGCATCCCCCGTCCAGCCGTTCTTTTCTCTGTGCGGGCAGTCGGTCGGGAAATAGTAAAAATTTGAAAAATCGCTGCGAAGCGTATTTTCAAAGGTTTGATTTGCATAGTGGTCCGAGCATTGAAAGCGAGCCGCTTTCTCAAAACCGGAGCTTTGTTCAGACATAATGACAAGATCGCTTGTCGCTTGATCGGGAGAAATGCCTATAACCTTGGCATAGCGAAATCCGTAATAACTGAAACAAGGCGCAAAGCCCTCACCCTTTTCTCCTTTGCAAATATATATGATCGTTTGATTGTCGGGCATATGCCGTTCCATACGGCGCCAGCATTGGATATTTTTCGTATCCATCTGTCCTTCACGCAGCCATTCCCCGCATACGAGGGTTACTTTCTGCCCCGGATTACCGTCAATTTTCAGAATAGGGATACCCGCCGTGTTCACCCCGAAATCATAAATATACCCATCCTCGGAAGGATATATTGCTATGGCGCGCCTTTTCTTATATTCTTTGATCGGTTCAAAATCAGCTAAAATCTTAACTCCTACGGGCGACGGCGCAACAAGCGCCTCTTGCCAACCGGAATCATCAAAAGACGGGGTTGCCCATTCAGATATTTCGCGCCGGGCATCATACATCTCGCCCTCCCTTAATTCATCACGGATCAGCGGTGACGGAGCCGTTTTTATCGTATCGTGCGTAGAAAAAACAACCTTTCCGTCTACTTCCACGGAAAATGCCGTTTTGGGAGCAGCGCGAAACGGTGCCTTGTCGTAATCCCACATAAACGCACCGTAAGGATTTGCAAATCCGTTGCCGAGAATCACACCGATCGCATTTTTCCCCTTTTGAAGCAAAGAAGTTATATCATATTCATCATATACGACAAAATGATCCGGACGGCAGATATACGGAGCCAAGATTCCTTTCGTGATACGCTGCCCGTTAACATATAAATCGTAAAACCCGGTCGAGGTAATTAAAATTTTTGCTTTTTGGACTTTATCTTTCAGAAAAAATACCCCGCGAAGATAAGGAGCCGGTATTTCTCTGTCATAATCGGCATATTCTTTTGTCGCCGCTCTGAATGTGTTTTCAAATTCCATATGTTTCTCCTTACAGTTCTCCGCCGACAATGATGCGGGAATCCCCTCCGTTTTTTGTTATCTCTTCCGCCGCCATCCCAAACTCCGTCATAAGTTCATGGAGTACGGACGGCTGGCAAAATCCGCTTTGACATCTGCCCATCCCCGCGCGTGTGCGCAGTTTTATCCCGTCCAACGTCCTTGCCGGCGGATTGCTGCGCATCGCTTCATAAATTTCTCCGAGTGTTACTTCCTCACACCGACACACAATGTGTCCGTATGCCGCATCTTGGGCAATGACTCTATTTTTTTCTTCCGCTGAAAGGTCTTTGAACCAGTGCATACTGCGCCTTACGGGAACGAAATCGCCGTTCTTTTTCGCGCCGAGTGCCTTTGCGACCTGTTCCGCAATATGCTCTGCAATAGCGGGAGAGGATGTAAGTCCGGGAGATTCGATGCCGGCTGCATGAAACACACCCGGCTTCCCCCATTCAAGAATAAAGTCATGACGATCACTGTATGAACGCTCTCCCGCAAACGAAGTGATCACCTGCCCGAAGGGAATTTCTTTCAGCATTGCGGAAGCCTTTTGTCGGAGTTCCGAAAAAGCGGCACGTCGAGTGGCAGTAGTATACTCATCTTCCTCCACTGACGTAGGGCCTACAAGCAAATTGCCGTCTACCGTCGGCGTGACAAGTACCCCTTTCCCCGCCTTTGTTGGTACGGAAAAGACGGTATGCTTTGCATATGTCCCCACAGACTTGTCGAGCAGCATATATTCACCGCGGCGGAACCCTATACGAAAAAATGTATCCCCGAACAAACCTGCTACTTGTTCTGCCCCTGCGCCGGCACAGTTGACAACGATTCGCGCCGTCAGTTCATGCCCGTCTGCTGAAACAAGCTGCCAACCCGTACCCGTTTTGACTGCGCCGACCACCGTAAATCCGCACAAGAGTTCCGCCCCGTTGTCCATAGCGTTGCCCATTGCCGCGATCGTCAAACCATAGGGACAAACAATGCCGCCCGTCGGCGCGTATAAAGCCGCCGCGATACCATCCGCAATGTGCGGCTCTTCCTCTGCAAGTTGCTCCCTCAGCATGATCTTCAAGCCTTTTACCCCGTTTTGTCTGCCCCGAAAAAGCAACTCCGGCAAAATTCCTTCTTCCTCACACGTCCTGGCAACGACCAAAGAGCCGTTACGAATATATTTTACTCCGAGTTCGCGGCAAGTTTGTTCCATCATGGCATTGCCGATTACATTGTATTTTGCTTTCAATGTACCGGGGACGGCATCAAAGCCTGCGTGAACAATGCCGCTGTTTGCTTTAGATGCTCCCGCCGCCACATCGGCTGCACTTTCCAATACAACTACGGACAAATCGAATTTTTTAAGTTCGCGCGCTGCAAGCGCGCCAATCACTCCGCCGCCCACAACGGCAACGTCAAAATTTACTTTCATATTCCGACCTTTATAAAAAAGCTGTAAATTTTCTATGTCACCGAACCTCTAATGCGCGTAAAATACAGTCGCTGGTTTTGATATCGTCTACAGTAAACATACGGGTGCCATATTCCAAAGCACGGGCATAATCGGTATATACAGCGGGCATATAGTTGCAGGGTTTAATGCCGTGTGCAACCACCGTTTCATAATCTTCACGGGGACGAACCCGACCTTCGGTATCTTTCGTCGGAAACAAGCACGCCCAATCCATATATGAAAACAGATCGCCTTCACATGTATCATGAAATAATTCAAGCGGATAATACCCGTGCAACTGAAAGCGATGCCCGTATCGCTTTCGCATATACGCAAGTAAAATCACACTCCAACTGTTAAACATAACGCGGTCATCGGAAATACCGTACTTTTCCAACATGGCGACCAATTTATCTGCCGCCTCAAAAGCGCGCTCCTCTCCCTCGTCAGCAGGATATACCTTAAATTCAAGATTAAACAAAATACCTTTATCGGCAGTAAGATCAAAAAACTCCTCCGCCGTGGGGATACGCTCGCCTGCAAACTTTTCGGAAAAGCGAATACCCGCCGAAAATCCGCGCAATTCTTCCAGCGTATAATCACGCACATATCCCGTGCCGTCCGTCGTCCTTTCCAAGGTATGATCATGGATCAGCACAAGTCTGCCGTCTTTGGAAAGATGAAAATCCGTTTCGATCATATCGACGTTGCAATCAAGCGCATAGCGGAACGCTGCCATCGTATTTTCGGGAACGACCGTGCGTTCGCCGCGGTGCCCGGACAAAATGATTTTATCGGAAAAATGTTTCATTACAACACCTCACAAAGTATCCGTAATAAATTGATCCCACGGAATCGGGGCCTTTTCTCCCGAAATAAGTTTGGCAACATGCGCCAGAAGCGGAAATTTTTCTGCAAGCGTTTCTTGTGAATATCTGCGTAAAAGCGCCGCATTCACCCGTTTTGCGATCACCAACGATTCGAGAGTGACTCCTTTCAGTTTATTCAACGCCTCATCGATAGAAAGCCCTTCACCCAAAAGGATGCCGACGAGCCGCGTTCTTCCGCCATATACGGTAACGTATAAATCTCCCGCTCCGACCGGTAGCGTTGCGTCGCTGCCGGCAATCATCTTCAAAAGCTCGCGCATTTCTTTTACACCCTGCCCGAACAACCCTGCCTGCGAATTGTAATGCAGTGTTTCGTCGCCGAATGCTTTGCGGTTTGCTCCAATGGACAGTGCCACTCCGAGAGCATAACCGTTTTTAAGCGCTACGGCAGTTTCTATGCCGAGAACATCCGTCGAAAGCGAAATATGATAGTATTCTGTTTTCATGCACGCCCGCAAAAATTCCAGCGTTTTCGGATCGTCCCCGCAGAAAGTAACGCAGGAATGATCGTGCGCGACCAATTCATAGCTGGTACAAGGACCGCCGATTGCATTGATATTCAATACTCGGCCTCTCTTTTTTGCCTCAGTCTTCCAATAATCGGGATAAGTCATGAATCCGCCGTCGGGAAGATCGAACAGCCCTTTTGTAACGGAGAGTACAGGCGTACTTTCGGGGATACGCGGCAAAATATTTTCTGCAAACCATTCCACACCGAAACTTGAAACGCCGCAGATAACAAAGTCACATCCGATGATCGCCTCGTCAACTTCTTCCAGATAATAATATTTTACTCCCGCAGGAAACGGACGATCAAATTTGGGATGCGTATCCGTCTTTTTGCAAGCGGAAATAATATCCTTGTCAAGATGCGTACCCACCAGCCGAACTTCATGCCCGTTCTCGCGGGCAGGGAAAGCCAAAGCCGATCCCATCATACCAGATCCGATAATCGTGATAACCGCCATTTATTTACTCCTTCATCCTTTTATAAATTTTTAGGGGGAGAGATGTCCCGCCCCCTAACCGAACATTTTGAACTATAATCAGCGCTGCCTTTTACACATATCATTCGTCTGCCGGAATTCGGGAAAGCCACTTCTGAATTGTAGTTTCGTCTTTCGACAACCAAAACGGAATAACTGCTCCGTTCGCCGTATCCCAAACGGAAACAGCCCATCGCCCGGTCATTGTTGCATACTCGCCCGAAGCGGTATACGTTCCGAAATATTGTACAGAACTTTCATCTCCGGGGATCGAGAGGAATACATGGAAATTCGCACCATTACGCACCATTGTCAGATTGACTCCGGTATCCGATTTGAAAGCGTCTGCATACTTTTTTTCATAAGAAGTTGTATCCCATTTACCCGCAGCGATCGAACTATATCCCCAATTCGCATCAGGATACCATTCTACCCAAAGGGTATTTTCGTCATCGTTTTTCAGTTTTACGGAAGGTTGCAGCGCAATCATCGTATCGCCGAAAATATAGCGGATAAAATGACGATTGTTTTTTGTTGCCTGTGAAAGTTTGAAATTGACCGTGAATACCGAATCTCCGAATTTCTCCACCGTAACAGGGAAAAAGGCGTTCCCCGAAACATTTGTAATATACCCATCGGCATCGTTCGCATGGGAAGCATCAATCGTCGCAACGCTTGCAGTGCTGTCCGGATTCTGAACAAATGCTGTTTTACCGAACGCGAGATCCGCAAATTCTTCCCCGCGGAATTCGATGGCTGCAATCGGCGCGTATCCTTCATACCCCTCTCCGATAAGCGTAGCGGTATAAAGTCCCGGAACGATACTGCCCTCGATTTTTCCGTCAGCACTCACGTCAAACGTATAACTCTGCGGACCGGTCAGTTGTACCGATGCGTTCTCGACAGAATTTTTTTCACCGAAATACATTTCATACACATTAGCGGTAAACGACAACGGCGTTACAGAAAGCTGCGCAAATTCCGCCTTAACCGACAGAGACTCCGTAACTTGTTCCGCCGGTACAGTAATATATCCTTCACGCAAAGAATGATCGGTATATACAATTGAATCAGCATAGGATATTTCGTTGACTTTTATATCGCCGACCGAATATCCTTCGTCAGCTTTAATTAGAAACGTTACCGAATTATTTGCGACAGCAAAATTATATCCGAAACGCTCCATTACTGCCCCGCCGCTGCCGGCGGAAATATCTATATCATAGGAAACAAGACCGCTTTCATTAAAATGATACCAGCCGTCGACATTTTCCCATGCACCGTTATCGAGCTGCGAACCGAACATCCACCACCACCGATCCGAATTCGAGCTCGCGCCCAAAAAATTGTAGGAAGTGATCGGCGCGGCATTCAAAAATATTTCGCCGCCGTTTCGGATAGAGTCCGCCGTTCCTTCGCCGCCTATCTTATCTATAAACTCCCACGGCAAAAACAGTTCGCATGTATATTCCGTTGCCCGCTGACTTCCTTCGGAAATCGTTGCGCCGAATTCTCCGTTGCACGTTGTTCCTAACTGCGCCATGATCGCATTCGGGGTCGGAAATTCCGCAAAACTTCCGTCCGCCGTTTTACGTTTGAACAACAGATCGCCTGACGGCTGCATATCGATTTCACAGGCACCGACTTCATCGATGCTCGCAAGTTTTTTCGGCGCAAAATATAATTCCGTAATGCTGTTTAGCGTAGAGTTTCTGTCCGGATTCACATATATCTGTTCGCCTTCAGCCGCTTTATATTCGGTAGCAACGTAAATACCGTTCTCACCGAAAACGGTGGTCATAGCAAAAGATGCTGCTCCGTCTATATCATTTTTTGCTCCGTCATAGGTCAAATTTTCGCTGTCCTTTTCCACCTTAACGCCACGCAGCCAACGCTGGTTCTGATACTCGGTTTCGTCGAATACACCGTCAATTACAAAACCGGCGTCCGGTCTGGCAAGCCCCTGTGCCGGCGGGTTTGTAAACGTATATTTTTCTGGAGATATTTCCTGCGCACAACCGGCAAGTATACCCACAGTGAGGCAAGCGGCGGTAAGGAGGGAAACAATAGAAAAGGTTCTCTTTTTCATCGTAATTTCCTCCCCATTTTATCGCCCGAGTACACGGATTTCGGAAATGCCGACCGCGCTCTGTCCTTCCGGCACTTCTACCGTGATACGAACCGTCTTGATCTCGGTAAGTTCATAAAATTCAGCAAACGCAGCTGCGCCGGGCGAAACATAAGTAACGTCGCCCGTTATTTCAAGCACACTGTAATATTCAGGCGGGAAAGCGACGTTTTCCAAATAATATGTATCACCGCTTTCCGTTACAAATTCCATCCGCGAAATGTTGAGAAAAATTTCATCTTCGTGTTTGGAATTGTAGACCATGACGGCACGGATCGACGCAGCTTGCGAAAGCGTAATTTCAAACGTAGCCGTCTTAGTAATGCGCGTTTCCTGTATATATGAATCGTAAAATCCCGGATCGCCGTTTTTACAGACAGAAAGGAGTCCGTCGTTCACCCAATCAACGGAAGAGTTTTCTGCAAGAGCCGTTTCTTCCTGCAAAACAACCGTTGCATCGCCTGCGACATTCTTATATTTTGCATATGCCTCAATGCGTGGCTGAATGGTCGCCGTAGGCCCGTTTGCAACGAGCACATCGAGATCGTTCCCTTGATAATCTTTAATTGTAACCCATTTCAATTCATCGATGTTGGCGTGACGAGCGCCGCCCATTGCCACAAAACTGTCGTGCGAATGGTAATAAATGAACATCTGATTCCCGATTGTAATGATAGCATTATGCCCTGTTCCGGACATTTCTTCACTGCCTTCAAGCGCTCCCGACAGCATCCGTCCGTTTTCTTCTTCCCGTAATTTACGGAAAGCGCCGAGCGGTTCGTCTGCTATTGCCTGACAAACCTCATAAGAATTCTCGTCATAATTGTTGATCGAGAACATCATATAATATTTCTCATTATGATACACGACAGTCGCACCTTCGTTTACTTGGGTGTTGCTGTCATAACACGTTTCCCCTTCTTCGTTCTGCAAATTTTTGTTCTGATAGTCTTCGATTGTCCAGTAATTCGCCGCCGTGAGCAAAGTAAAGGTTGACCAATCAGGCTTGAGCCAACTGCTGGAACCATCCTCCACCTCATACATTTTCATTCCGACAATAAAATTTGAGGAATCGCTTATCGTCCAATAAAGATATTTGTCCCCCGAAACAGGATCGATGAAAGGATGAAAATCAATGCTTGCTGAAAAACCTCCCCCGTCTCTGGCAGCATCTTTCCCGACAGAAAGCCCTACACTCGCATAGATCGCAGGATCAAGATACGAATATTTTGCATAAGATTGCGGATAAGACGGGCGCCAAAGCGTAGAATAATTTTCCTCAGTTGCCTCTACAAACGCACCGCTGTCATTTACGCCCCATATGCCGTTTTTTACATCCTCGGCCGTCAGCCTTGTATTGCCGGCCGCATTCAGATCGTGCGACCAACCCTCTTCCACAGCTTCTTTGCTCGTGAAATCGATCATTTCATACGGACCTTCGGGCGATGACGCACGGGCGATATAGGATACATAAATTGCCGTTCCCGGCACCACTCCTTTTCCTGCCGTAAAACTGCCGTTATTCGCCGGAGTAGCACTAAAAAACATATAATAGCATCCATCGTCTTCGTCATATATATATTCAGGGGCCCATCGGTCTTTGGCCACGGCATTTGCCTGATCGCTGCCTTTTACAAGATCGAGAGACGGACCGACAGGCTCCATCGTCATCATGTCCGTAGAGCGATATAGCACAAATTCACCCTTTGTGGAACCGATGTAATAATACCCGCTGCGCTCCGTATCGTCCAAAACAAACGGATCGGGCCCCGGACCTTTGGACTCGTTTCTGTAAAAAAGTTCTTCGTTAAAGACCATCTTCCCATCATCGCCGACCGTTCCGCCGGAATAAAAGTCGATTTCCGTCGAAACGGATCCTCCGCACGCCGTAAACAACATAAACGATCCAAGCACTAAAGAAGCAATGGCTCCGTATTTGATTTTTTTCATCAAATCCCTCCAAAAATTCAATTTTTAACCCTTTACACTGCCAACCGCGATGCCTTCAATGAATAGTTTCTGTAAAAACACATAGATGACGATCAAAGGCAACATACCGAGCACAGCCGCCGCGCAATGTACGCTTTCCTGTCCGTCACCGGGGAAGATGTCCGTAATCTGCGCAAGAAACAGTTGCAGCGTGATATACTGCATATCACCGTCCAAATATAGAAGAGGCATAAGATAATTGTTATATCTCCCTACAAAGCCGAAAATAAATTGAGCGACAAATGCAGGCAGCGCCAACGGAAAAACGATCCGCACAAAAGTTCCTATCGTCGATAATCCGTCGATTCTGGCAGCTTCAATGACGGAATCCGGTATCCCCTCATAGTACATCTTCAAAAAGAATACCGTTGTCATACTTCCGAACAATCCCGGTACAATAATCGGAAGAGGCGTACCTGTCCACCCCAGCATTGAAAAGAATGTATAAGAAATAACGCTTAAAGCTCCGAGCGGAACTGTGGAGAGGATAAAGGCAAAGCGGAACAGTTTTTCGCGTCCCGGAAATTTAATCTTTGCAAACGCGAATGCCGATAATCCGGAAACAACCAAACCGACGATAAGCGGAATAAGCGTCATCCACATCGTGTTCCAAAAACTGATCAAAAGGGTAGGCGCTCCGAGACTTTCGGCATAGATATCCCCTGTAAATATATTGCCGTATGAAGAAAATGTAAAGTTTTTCGGCCACCAAATAAATGACGTTGTGCTCGTTATTTCTTCCACCGATGTGAAAGATGTGATCAGCACAATATAAAGCGGGAAAAACAAGAGCAAAGCATACACTATCAAGACAGTTAAAATAGTGGTTTTCGATACAATATTTTTCCGTCTTTTTTGGTGCTTGTTTTTTGCACGGACAATTTCGGTCTGATTGGTTTGTACTTGTTCCATACCTCAATCCTCCATGCTCTTTTCACGACGCTTGAACAGTATCCATGAAATCGTAGCCGTCAGCAAAAACAATACCCAGCTCACGACGGAAGATGCAGATACCGTAGAAGCAGTGAGCTGCTCGTTTGTAATCAACCAGTAGGACAGGCGCATAAGAGTAAGCCCCCTGCTCTCATTGCCCCCAATATATCCCGTCCAACCGTCCGGTATCATGAGTGCCGCAATATCGTAGGTAAGAAAACCTGCCGTTACCCCTGCAATCAACAAAAAGAATGTCGTAGGAGCAATACCAGGAAGCGTTACATACCAAAACTTATGCCAACCGTTTGCGCCGTCAAGCGAAGCGGCCTCGTATTGCGCCGTATCGACATTCGCAAGCGCCGCCTTATACATGATAATACCGTAACCGGGCGCTTGCCATAAAATCGCCACGACGATCGTCCACGTCATCGTCTTGGGTTCTTCCAGCCAGCGGATGTTCGTATGCAAAAGCGAATTGAGAACTCCCGAAGGTTCTCCGTTAAAAAACCACCGCCACATAAGGGCAACCGCCACCGAGGAACAAATATAAGGCACAAAATACAAGACATAAAAAACTTTTTGACCGCGAGGCCGAGTTGCGAGCAAAACCGAAACACCCAATGCAATAAGCAACGTTACAAGTTGTACGCTTGCCAGCCAAAATGTGATTCCGAGCGATTTATAAAAGTAGGACGCCATGTCCAGCCCATACGTCGGAAGCGAGTATTCCGGCGAAAAAACAACTTTGAACCCCTCAAAATTATTCCACGTAAATCCGCCCAAATGGTATATATCTACGTCGCAAAACAGAGCAATAAAGGAGATAATCAACGGAAATCCGCTGAAAATCAAAAAGCCGATGAGCGGGATCAACGCAAGGATTAAGCCGACAATTGCCTGCGGCGTCCACTTTCTTCCTTGTTTCGGCAGACGGGCACGCCGTTCAACCGGATGCGCCGTCTCCTGCGCCGAAACAAGAACTGATGCTCTCTTTTCCATCATGGCTTATTTCCCCTTAATACGAATTTGCATGGTTGAAATCGCCTGTTCTGCCGTCTTCGTGTAATCGTTGATAAATTTCGTAAGCGAAATCTCTCCTCTGCGGACATCATCGTTCAAAGGGCCGGACCACCCGTTGATCCAAGTTTCAATGTTGAAATACGACCAGTCGCCGACGAAACTGTTTTGGAATGCAAACGATGCCGCCCATTGATTTTCAATGACACGGTCTGCGCTGTCATTGAATTCTTCGCTCATGCCGATATTCGCCTGGTTCGGTATGCAGGTATTTCCTTTGGAGAGGATCGTCTGCCCTTCGGGGCCGCACGCCCAACTGATGAATTTGAAGGCGTCGTCATATTTTTCGGGATCGATATTTTTGGGAATCGCAAGCGCACTTGCATCTTTGCTCAAAGCCGTAATCGCTTCACCGCAGCAGGCGACATCTTCGTCTTCGGAATTTTTCACTGTTTTCAACTCACCCGTCCAATTATTCGCGCCAATCACGTTCAAATATTCTTCGCCGTCGACCGTGCGGACGCTGCCTCCTTCATATTCCCGATACTGAGCCAAAGGTGCGATATCAAACTTCCCGCTGATGGCTCCCTGGTCATAAGAATTGATATTATCTGTCGTTTCGCAAAGCATCGGGCTGTCGCCGGAAGTAAACTCGCGGGAACGATTTGTGGTCGTCGGTTTTGCGACACCGTAACCATTGACCGTTTCTTTGCCGCTCTCACCGGCGTCGGTCGCAGCCACTTTGTTTGTCGGAATACCGAGACGGTTGAATTCCAGGAATGCCTCGTACATGGAGGGCAATTCATACAGATCTTCCGCAATTTTGTTGTATTCGGCTGCATTGCCGCGCAGCCACTTCATATCCTCATAATTGAGAACCTCGCCTTTCGTATAGGAAGTGCCGTTTACCGTAACGTCGTTCAGGGCGAGGAAGTTTTTATCCTTATCGCCGATCGAAAAATCGTATTTTTTAGTTTCACTGTTCCAGCCGATGCAGTCTCCCCCGACCGACCAGCCGTAGTTGAACCACCATTCGGACATATAACCGTATTTTCCAGGGTTCTCACGCTGGAAAGAACGCGCCAGGCACCGAAGTTCTTCCCAATTCATCGGAATACGATTGTTGAAAACTTTGTAAACGCTTTCCCCGAGGTCGTTCTCGGAAAGTTTTGCCCCTTCAAAAGGAGCACCGTAAGTTTCTGCGTACTCGGCGTAACCGTGCGGCAACAATTTTGCATAATTGCCCGTACCGCACTCCGTTTCCGCGACGGAAATCATATTGATGCCCATTTCCGAAAAAATCTCGGTATTATAAAACAGAACTTGCACCGCACTGTTGAAAGGCATCGCCAAAAGTTCTGCGCCTTCTCCGGCGAGATGTTTTGCTCCCATATCGGAATCGGCAGCAGATTTTTCACTGTTGAATCGCCATACGTTGATCTGACTTTCAGAAATCTGATCCCATGCCATCTCTGTTTTTACTTCATCGGTCAGATAATCGTCAAGCGGAACGAATACACCGCTGCCGCTGCGCCCCTCTTCCATCGCAAGCCCCTTAAACTGCATATTGCTCACGCTCAGAATATCATAGCGGCTGCTGTTTCCAGTCAAAAACGAACGAAGATTGTTTACGCCTGCCGGATTCGGCGTCATATCGACGAAAATATTATCTTCCTTCCCCTGCCCGTTGTTGTAGGTATCGATCAATTCGTTGTAGGCGCTCTGCGCATACTGATTCACATATGTAGCGTAAAACGTGAGTACAGTTCCGTCAAATCCTTCCGGAACATCGGGTCCCTTGTTACATCCCGTAAACATCGTCGCTACCGACAAGCCGATAGCAAGTATTGCCGATATGATCTTTGCTTTTCTCATCATGTGCCTCCGTTTTTTAATTTTCCTTATTTTAATTTTAACATAAGCGGAAGTGATAAATCTATACCGATTTGGTAAAACAATCTATATATTTGTAACAATAGGCTGCAAATAATATAAATATAGTCGTGAAACTCGTGAAAACGGATTTATCAT
This sequence comes from uncultured Clostridia bacterium, assembly GCA_944368925.1. GTDB lineage: Bacteria > Bacillota > Clostridia > Christensenellales > Borkfalkiaceae > Borkfalkia. The sequence goes on from CALVXG010000016.1 coordinate 19,099, forward strand.
ACAGAAAATGAACTCAACCGTTGACACTTTCAAAAAAATTTTGTATACTTAATATATGAGAAGTTACTCGCACGCCGAAAGAATAAAACTAAAAAATCTGCCTACGCAAACGTTGGTCGGGTTGGAAACGGAAAAAGTTTCTTTTTTCAACATCCGTTCGCATAACGTTCCTGTATTCATTCAAGCGATCGGGATCACATACCCTACTCCGAACTATTCCGTATCTAAAATGCCGGGAGACACCAACGTAATTGAATACGTAGTAAAAGGAAAAGGTTATATTTATGCCGATAAAAAAGTTTACACTGTAAAAGAGGGCGATATTTATATTTTGCGTGCAGGTACAAATCAACGTTACGCCGCAGACATGAATGATCCCTATGAAAAACAATGGATCAACTTTACGAGTCCTATCTTTGACGTAATCTTTGATCAATTAAATATCGATGATTTTTATATCGCGCATCTGCCGGAATTTGCCAATTCATTCAGCGAGATGTGCTCTTTGGCAGATACTTCTGTCGATAACGATGCAATTTGTTATAAAGTAGCGGCCATTTTATTCAATATACTTTTAAACATTTCGCAAAAATTAAACGAAGCAAACGAAGAAAAAACATTTGCCGCCAGCGTGCGCAAAGAATTGGACGCCGCCGTATATACGCATGAAAACATCAATGATATCGCTTCAAAAATGCTTGTTTCCCGTCAACACCTTACGCGCGAATTCAAAAAGCAATACGGCATTACGCCTTATCAATATCTTATCAATCAAAAATTGAGCGCGGCAAAAAAATTTTTGATCCACACAAATTTTTCCGTTAAATTTATAGCCCAACGACTTGGATTTGATGATGAAAACCACTTTTCTTCTCTTTTCAAAGACAAAGTGCAAATGTCTCCGATGCGATATAAACAATTAAATACTGCTACCCCCCTCCGTGAAACCTTTTCAATCACACGAAGCAACGTTTATTAAAGGCGGCCGCTATGTTGCGGCTGCTTTTTTGTTACTTCATTGTTCCGGTTCTGCAACAGGTATTTTGACTGCGCTCATACTTATTCAGTCTATAAAACTATCGCCCGCGCCATGCTAAGGCGCGGGCGATACAGAAAGATTTTTATACTCCCATAACTTCAAGGATCTTTTCACCGACAAGATTGCCGATTGCAAGCTGCGAACTATAACTCCAATGCCACTTATCATAGCAACCGCTATCGTATGCAGAACCGAGTTTGTACTGCCCCGATTGTATGATATAAACGCCGGGAATCTCGCTCAATGTATTTTGCATATCGATAAATTTCTGCGGATTTCCGCTCGTATCGCTATTGGCCGTTACGGATACCTGCCCCACATATACCGGCATGGAAGACAAATCAGCTCCCGCTATTTTCCCCAAATCTGCTCGAACATCGGAAACAAAGAATTTAAACGCATTTTTATATTCATTTTGTATTCCGCCATTGATCACGCGCCCGATATCGCTTTCCCCCTGCATCCAATACAGACCTTTAATATGTACCGTATAGCCCATCGCTTTCAATTCGCCGATCCGCTTTTCCGCTTCGGCAATCAAATTACGATACAATCCGCCCGTCAGCGAGGTGACGCCCGATGTAAGCGTTTCCTGATAAGAAGGAGATACCCAGTTGCCTTCCGGCGCATTCTCCCCGTCGAAGTTGTTGAGCAGACTTGTCCCGCCGGCTGCATATTTAATGATAGCCGCCGTTTTTCCGCTTTCTGCGTTGTAGTAGTCCGACATCGCCTCCGCCATGCCGAGTTCCGGCCCGAAATATTCTCGGCTATCCGATGTGCGGCCAAGTCCGATACGTGTGAGCTGCCATTCTAATTCCCGTTGCGTAGCAGACGAACCGGATGTACTGCGAGAATTGCCCGCATACCATATATTTGTAAAACCATAAGCGTAACGAGAATCTTCCGCCAACGCTTGGTTATAATCGTACATCGAATATCCGGCAGCATTCGACTGCCCGGCAATGAAATATACGTCGATATCCCCGCGGGCGGGCGCAAGCGCTTTCATCGCGCCGAGCAACTCTCTGTCAAAGGAATAATTGAAGTTGCGGACAGTGGCTTCGCCGCCGTCACCCGCCGCCGCAATGCCGATATTGGAAACTTCCGGCTCGCCATCTTCATCAACGGCGATAAGGGCACAATCATAACGGGCGGCAAATATATCGTTCACAAAGAAATAATAAGAGGAACCGTCCCGCAAAACGCCCAATTTAATCGCCGTGCGATCGAAATTTTCAGCCCCCTCGATATCGTCGATATTTGCAACGGGCCAAATGTTGTTTTCGCCCACACTTCTCCACCCGGCGGGTTTGCTCACATAAATGCTGCTGCCGTAAATACCCGCAACGAGAAAACGATCTATGCTTTGATTATCGTGCGCAATCAAAAGACCGTAAACATCATCCCGATCCATGGCTGTCTGCGTCGCGTCAAACACCCCTTCCATGTAGTAGGCCGTGCCCGTCTTGCCGCCTTCGAATACAAATGTCGCTTTCCGCACGACTACGCTGTCCTTTGTTTCCTCATAAAACTCCCAGTCGAAAGAGTAACTCGGGTTTAGTATTCCGTCTCCGCCCAATTGCACCGGTGATACGGGCAAGGATATTTCTGCCGTTTCTCCCGCGGAAAGTTCCGCATTGACGATCTGCGTAATATCTTTATATGTATATTCTATGCTGTACTCGCCCGGCTCCAGGTTTTCTATACGAGCTATTCCATCGGAAAACGACGCGGTAAAAACTTCTCCGCCGTCCGTGCTGACAGCGCTTGCCGTCATGTTCTTCCAATCCGTCTGCGGATCAAAGTAATCTTCATACAGGGAATAACTCTTTCCGCCGACCGTAACTGATGCAATTTCAGGTTTCAGAACAAGTGTCGGAAAAGATTCGTAACGTACCGTCAGTACATATGCTCCGCCGGCACGGGGAAGAAAAGACCATTCAGATTCGGAAATTTCTGTAAGACCCACATTTTTGCCGCCCATTGTAAGGGAAATTTCCGCAAAAATACAGTCCGGCGGCACCTGAACGGAAACCTTTATCTCGTTTTCCGAATAAATATTTGCGTCCGTATCGAGCACTTTACCGAATTGCGAAACAGTCACACCCTCTCCCCGCACGGAAAGAGACGCTTCCCCCGCCTGTGCGATGATTTTATCGACATCTTTCTCTGTACCCGAGTACCGTACGGAAGAAAAAGAAATCGTCTCGCTTCCGCCGTTTATAATACCGAGAGATGCAACAGCGCATTCTTCGTTTTCATACGGATACAGCAACTTACCGTCGAGAAATACATAAACCATTCCCGCATCTGCCGCCAAAGCATATGAGCGCTCGCCGCTTTCAAATGTATAAGTACGGAGTAATGTTTCCTCCCCTTCCTCACTCAACACTAACCCGGAAGATGTAAATGAAAAAGTACAGACAACCCCGCTTTGCGACATCAGCGTGAATCCCCATGGCGAATCCGCAGAAGTTTTCAAGGAAACCTCTATAAATCTTTTTTGAGTATCTGTGCCGACCGCAGCGAAAGTTTCTCCCCCTTGCAAAGATATATCGCTTATTGACGTTACCGTATCTGTTTCGCCGTCAGGATTCTGATTTGTTTCGCCACCCTCGGGTTGCTGCGTACATGCAACCAGCCCGACGGCGCATACAGATATAAGAAAAGTTAATAAAGCTATTATAATCTTTTTCATAATGAATGTTTCCGCCTCTATATCAGTATAAAACTCGCTGTTTGCGTGTTTAACTCAAAAACTATCCGCTTACGGTCTCGTCCGCATTATTCGCAAAGATCGTGATTTTGTCCATTGCGCTCGCAGTAAATGTATAAGTATTTCCTTCGCCCGCAACAAGTTCCTGCCCGTTGTACGTCACGATAAGAACATAACCTTCCTGCGGCTCAGCCGTAAAGGTGACCGTATCTCCATACGCATACGTTCCTTCCAATCCCGTCACAGTCACCTGTTCCGCATTATATTCGGCCTGCATTTTGATTTCCGGATAGACTTCCGCCATCGTCGCCGCATTGCACGCGATACGAATATCTTTCAGGTCGAACGGACGTTCCGCATCTATGCTTCCGTCACTGTACTGCGCCACCTCGATCAACCGTGCGTCTTTCAGCCCGCTGACCGTATATTCCTTTAATTTTATGAATGTGCCGCTGCCGTCGTCCGCCCAAAGCGATACCGTATCACCGTCCACAAAAATCGTGATATAGATACCGCCGTTCGCCTTTTCAAGCGCTCTGGCCGCCTCCGAAAGATTGATATCTCCCGTACCGGCTTTGCTGTCCTTTATCGTCAGATTTGTGTTATTCCAATTCAAAAGCTGTATGTTCAGCCATATATTGCTGTTGTCAAAGCGGAAATACAGACCCGTAACGCTTTGCTGCTCATCCATATAGCTTCCCCCGCCGATACTGAAGAATGCGGAGAACGCAAATTTGTTTGTATTCAGTTTTCCTTCAAATACGGGCGCTTCGCCTTCGCCGCTTCCTCTCGGTGCGGTTACGGTACTGTCGCCGAGCTGTATAATACGATGTTCGCCCCATTCATACTTGCCGACATTGATATCGACTGTCTTATCGGCTTCGACCGTAATCGTTTCGGACCATATTACATAGCCTTCCGCTGCCGAGGTCAGCGTCAACGTGTACTCGCCGGGCAAAACTTTTGCCGTATAATTACCGCTCTCTTTATCAAAAGTAACCAATGCCGACGTTCCGTCTTCCGCCATCAGCGTCATATTGACGTCTTGGTTAAACTCCGTATTTACAGAACCGCCATATTTGATTGCACCGTTCAAACCGACTGTTAAATCTTCTTCGGATTCCACCACGATTTTTGCGGCAATACCGGAACAGATAACCGAATAAGTTCCGTCCGCAGACAAGTCCAGCGTTTCTCCGTTATACGTTACGGAAGTAATGATGTACCCTTCCTTTGCCGTTACGGTAAATTCGATCATATCGGCGTAAGCATATGTTCCGTCCGCTCCGCTAAAATTGACTTGATCATCATCACAGGTTATTTCCGCCTTTACGTTGTTATAATAAGAGTCAAGTCCGTCGATAAATTCAATGTCGCTGAACGTAAACGCACCGGACGCCCAAGAACTAACCGTAAACCCTGTGATGGTTGCATTTGTAATACCGGGCATCGTGTTTGACGTCAACTCAACGATAGAATCCGCTGTCTGCAAATAAACTGCATATTCACCCGTCTTCGGATTGAGTTCTATTATTACAGGCAGACCTTCGCCCATCATCTGCTGATAATAATAGGAATCCGACTCAAACACGTTACCATTGTTCGATTGCCAAGTGCTTCCGGACCAAAGTTGGATCTGCCTTCTCCCACTATTGAGAAGACGAATGTTGAATGACTTTCCTCCTACCGTAATGATAAAACCGGGGGCGCTTTCTTTGCCGTTCTCAGCGGTAAGCGTTCGTTTAGAAAGTTGCCAAACGCTGCGCAGATAAATTGTATCCGTCAAAGAAAGACCGGTTACCGTATAAAGATTTAACGACTCTGCGTTGAGATCATCCTTAAACGCTACTTTGCCTGCACCCGTGTCAATTTCCGCATATTCACTGCCGCCGCTGATGTTGCCCACACTCAACTCTGCGGCGAGCGATGCTTCGTATATTTCTATGTTCCCTACCGGAATCTGTACACCGCTGACCGTCAAAGACACTGAATATGCTCCGAGGGCAACATCACTCAACGCAACGGTATTTCCATCTTGTACTGTTGCCGTTATCGGTTCTCCGTCGCCTGTCAGCATCAAAGTAAGCCCCGAAAGGTCGAGATCATTCTTTAACGTGATCGTGCCGCTTGCGGATTCGTTTGCATTGTACGCAAAGATCGTGATTTTGTCCATTGCGCTCGCAGTGAATGTATAAGTATTTCCTTCGCCTGCAACAAGTTCCTGCCCATTGTACGTCACGATAAGAACATAACCTTCCTGCGGCTCAGCCGTAAAGGTGACCGTATCTCCATACGCATACGTTCCTTCCAATCCCGTCACAGTCACCTGTTCCGCATTATATTCGGCCTGCATTTTGATTTCCGGATAGACTTCCGCCATCGTCGCCGCATTGCACGCGATACGAATATCTTTCAGGTCGAACGGACGTTCCGCATCTATGCTTCCGTCACTGTACTGCGCCACCTCGATCAACCGTGCGTCTTTCAGCCCGCTGACCGTATATTCCTTTAATTTTATGAATGTGCCGCTGCCGTCGTCCGCCCAAAGCGATACCGTATCACCGTCCACAAAAATCGTGATATAGATACCGCCGTTCGCCTTTTCAAGCGCTCTGGCCGCCTCCGAAAGATTGATATCTCCCGTACCGGCTTTGCTGTCCTTTATCGTCAGATTTGTGTTATTCCAATTCAAAAGCTGTATGTTCAGCCATATATTGCTGTTGTCAAAGCGGAAATACAGACCCGTAACGCTTTGCTGCTCATCCATATAGCTTCCCCCGCCGATACTGAAGAATGCGGAGAACGCAAATTTGTTTGTATTCAGTTTTCCTTCAAATACGGGCGCTTCGCCTTCGCCGCTTCCTCTCGGTGCGGTTACGGTACTGTCGCCGAGCTGTATAATACGATGTTCGCCCCATTCATACTTGCCGACATTGATATCGACTGTCTTATCGGCTTCGACCGTAATCGTTTCGGACCATATTACATAGCCTTCCGCTGCCGAGGTCAGCGTCAATGTGTACTCGCCGGCGGGAGCTTCCGCTGTAAATGTTCCGTTTGTTCCGTCAAAAGCAACGGCTACCGCTGCATTATCATTTGAAAGCGAAAGGGAAAGATCGGCGTTCATATCTTCGCTTACGGCGCCGTCATAATGGATCGTGCCGCTCACGGTAAACATCTGCCCGAATTCGGCCTTCAAAACGATACCTTTATTCATAGCCGGAGATGTATATGTAATGACACCGCCATCTTCCCGCACATCTCCCAAAACATCGATACCGTTGAGCGTCAATGCTTTGATATAATGACCGTCTTCGACGTTAAATGTGAATACGACTTTTTCTCCGGGCAACAGATAATCTCTGGTCGTGCTGATCTGTCCGCCCTCACCGGATTCAATGCTGATATCATAGGCATGAAGTCCGCTCGCGTTCATCGGCCACCATGTGTTTACCGTTAAAGGATCTCCGCCGATTTCATTCTCAGCAAAATTATACCATTCATCGGAACCGGATACAGGTACCGCCGCATTGAACCATACGCTATCGATTGTATTCCCGAACAACGCATACGGAAGAAAAATTTCGGCATTATAAACGGCACCGTTCCGCTGCATTGCCGTTTGCGGCATACTTTCATCATCCGGCGTCACACTTTCAAAATTGCCCGATTCCGTATATTTTGTTAAGGCAGCCGTTCCTCCCGCAGCAAAACTAAAACGATAAAGTCCATCTGCTACTGAGGAATATTCCTCCGATGCAAAATAAACCTGCAATACACCGTCATCATCGTTATAAACGGCTTGGTCTTCTAACGTTACGCCGAAGTAAAGCCCGTTTTTACCGAAAGACGCCGTACTCTGTATAGTCTTATTCCCGGATCCGTCAAGATACGTGTTTGTCAGCCATTTTTGTTCTTCCCAAAAATCTTCATCCAAAGCCCCGTCGATCGTTACATTTGCATCCGGAGTTGCTTGTTTCGATTCATTATCCGAACAGGCGCAAACCATCATACAGATACAAAACAAAACGGCTAATACAGAAAACATCTTTAATTTTTTGTTCATCGTCTTTCCTCCTTTCACGATTGCCTGACCATAGAGAATATTATCTCTACTATTATTTTAACGCTACGACATTATCATTTCAATGCTAAAAACGAACATGAACATTGAAATTTGTAACAATGAGACTTTCTATCTCTTTCAACAATCATTTGTTATAAAATATAAGAGCTATAACTGCTTGCTCAAATAAATCCGAGCCGGTAATCTACTTGTAATACAGATAATATAGAACATTGATCGGCTCGGACGAAACTACGATATGATTTCAGATGAATGGAAACGGATTACAAAAGATATTGGGGCGGATATTCTTGTGCTTGATATTCCCCTGCTCGATACACGCTGCAAAGGTGATAGTCTGATCGGTCGCCTTATCTCCGATCTTGTTTTACAGCTCTTGTCTTTCGTGGCTGAAAATGAACGTAATAATATTCGTCAAAGGCAGGCAGAGGGTATCATGCTGCAAAAAAACGCGGCGTTAAGTTTGGACGCCCTCTTACCGCCTGCCCACCTGACTTTCCCAAAATCGTGCAGGCTTACCGTAAAAAAGAAATCTCCTGTTCCGAAGCGATGGAACTTTCGCGAATGAAACCTTCCAACTTCTTCTATTATTTGAAAAAGCACTTGAATAATTTTGAAGGACAACCTTCCATATAAAGTCAAAGGGGCGAACAGAAAACTGTTCGCCCCTTTAAGGTGCCATAGTATATCTTTATCTCTTTTTTAATATTGTTTCAAAACAAACATAATAGTAAAGCAAAACTTTTCGATTCTTTTATAAGAAAGACTGTTTTAACGACCTAAAACGTTCTACTTCTTCTTAAATTGCATACAATTGCATACTTTTTGCTAAAATCTAATTTGCAAATGTCTTTATCTTGTGTTGTGTTCCAATAAAATAACCTCAAAAATACAAAATGTTGTGCTATTTATCCCTCTTGGAATGTAGAGCATTTCTCCTTCAAAAACAGACATCTTCCTTGGTAAGGACGAGGTCGCGGGTTCAAATCCCGCTATCAGCTCCAAAAAAGAGACACCGCAAACGCGGTGTCCTTTTTTTATTTCAAAGCCTTGCAAGAGCGGATTTTACTCCGCAAAAATTCTGTCGCTTCGCGGCGGAGCTGCCTATAATTTTTTCATATACCCGCAGAATAATTGCGAATAAGATGATTTACAACACTCCTATACCCCCCCCCAAAAAAAAAATAATCTCTGCTATTTTTTGATTTTGTCGACCTGAAACAAAAGAGCAATATATTTGATCTGACATATAACAATAACAACCTTTCTTCCGGAATTCCGCCCGTTTTATAAAAAGGAAGCGAAAACATCAAAAATATTTTCGTTTCTCTCATATAAATTATTCGCTTTTTAAAAATTCGGCCCATGTTTTGAAATCGTCGCAATGCTCGCGGCGGTACAAAAGCCGCTCCATGTACTGAGCAAGCCTTTCTTCCATCTTTTCTCTGTAGTTTTCAGCCCCGATCCGATAAACACATGCAGTCAGATCATAAACAGGAAAGCCCAGTCCGTGTTTTTCCGTATGGACGGTACTGCAAGCCTGCCCGATCGCGTGCAGCAAGGATATCGTAACGGGGTCGGACGCATTCTTCGCGGCACGGTGGCAGGCAAGGATCGCTTCTCTTGCCTGCCTCATGCCGATTTTTCCTTGTGCCCACAGACGGCTCTCGTCCACCGCACGCTTTGCCGTATAGGAAAACTGCGCATCAGAAATCGTTCCCGCGGCCTCTTCGGCAAGATCCAACGCCCAAAGCACCACCGCCCTGCGGCTGCTGATCTGCAAAAGAACGGACAGAGGCTGCAGACATTCGCTGTGTTTGGTAAATAAAATCTTTCGGCCATGCTTTAATGCATTCTTAACTTCTTGTTCTGTTTCCATGATATTCAGATTCCGCGCTTCTCGTCAATGTAGGTCGCTTCCAGATCGGAAACGTGCATAAATACAGCCAAAGGAAAGAGCGCATACGCTTCGCTTACAGAACCGTCGCCGCCGCGGGCACGCATATCAAACCCACCCATATGCCAGTTGATTGCCATCGCTTCCTCGCGCTTCAGCCGCATAAACCCGTTAATAATATAGACAGATTTTTCACCGTGACCAAAGGGAAGCGTCTCTTCTCTCGTATACCAGGGCTTCTTGACCCACTCGCCATTCTCTTTTACGTTACGATAGTCAAGTTTATAAAAATCGATTTTGCACAGATCATGCAAAAGCCCGCAGATGGCTACCGTCTCATGCGGTACCGCCTTTTCCCAATCTTCCCCGTATTCCGCCTTCACATTCTTCAAGAGCCTGTAATACGTGTTGACACTGTGCTCACAGAGCCCTCCCTCACGTGCACAATGGTATCGGCTGCTCGCCGGTGCCATAAAAAAATCCGATTTCAATAAAAATTTCTTCAGGTCTGACGCACCGTCCCTTTTAATAAATGTATCAAATATCTGCAAAAATTCTTCTTTCTTATCGCTCATTTTCTTCTCCCGTATATTCTGATTTTATCATTATAACAAATATATTCTCTCTCGTCAAGCGTATAAAAAATATCAATTTATGTCACGCATAATACTACGCAAACATAAGAAAATCCCGCAGCAAATCGCGGGATTTTCTGTGTTTTGTTATTCTTCGTCTTTGGGCTCATCCGCAGATCCATCAGCCTGCGTTGCGTCGTCTTTCACCTCGTTTCCCTCTGAAACCTCAGAAACATTCTCATCGGATACAGATTCTTCCGAAGCTTCCTCTTCTTCACGAGGTGCAACAGCGACGGTCGCCACTTCCGAATCTTTCAACCGCATGATGCGCACGCCCTGCGTATTTCTGCCGATCATGGAGATATCCGAAACGTGCATGCGAATGATCGTTCCGTTGTTGGAGATCACCATAATATCTTCGTTTTCGTTGACGATCTTCAGATTTACCAACCAGCCGGTCTTTTCATTGAATACACCTGCTTTGATCCCTTTTCCTGCTCTGCCCTGCAGGCGGTAATCTTCCACATCCGAACGTTTGCCGTACCCGTTGGAAGTGATCGTAAGGATCTGGCAATCCGGCTTGATCACGAGCATGTCGACGAGATAATCGTCCGCATTCAGATTCATCGCTTTCACACCTTGCGTATCTCTTCCCATCGCGCGCACATCTTTTTCGCTGAAGCGGATACACTTTCCTTCTTTCGAAGCAATGATGAGTTCGTCATCACCTGTCGTGAACTGAACGGATATAAGCTCGTCGCCCTCGTTGATCTTGATCGCGATCTTTCCGACTTTGCGGATATTTTCAAACTCTTCCAAAGCCGTCTTTTTGATGAGACCTTTGCGCGTTGCCATCGCTATATAGCCTGTCGTGTCTTTGGCCAAAGGTATGATCGCCGTGATCTTTTCATCCTGCTCGATCTGTAACAGGTTCACGATTGCCCTGCCGCGCGCCTGCCGCTGCGCTTCGGGTATCTCATAACCCTTGATCGAATACACCTTGCCGTAACTCGAGAAGAACAGAATATTGTCGTGTGTAGACGAAATAAACAGCTTTTCGACAAAATCTTCGTCTTTGGGTTTATGCGCTGTAACACCCATACCGCCGCGCCGCTGTGCTTTGTATTCCGCGACAGGCTGACGCTTGATATAACCGCTGTGCGTCATGGAAATAACGATGTCCTCTTCCTCGATCAGGTCTTCAATATCAATCTCGCCGTAATCGTAGGAAAGCTCCGTTTTCCGTTCGCTCGGGTAATTGTCGTGAATGGCTGTAAGGTCAGCCTTGATGATATCCAAAACGCGCTGTTCGTTAGCCAGGATATCTTTCAAATCGGCGATCGTGCGTTCCAACTCTGCCAACTCCTCCTGAAGTTTTTCCACTTCCAAAGAGGTGAGCCTCTGCAACCGCATCTCCAGAATTGCGTTCGCCTGTTTATCGGACAGTTCGAACGCTTCCGTCAGCTTCTGCGCCGCAACATTCTTATCTGCCGACTGCTTGATGATTGCGATGACTTCGTCTATATTCGCAAGCGCAAGCACAAGACCTGCCACAATGTGCGCCCGCTCTTCTGCTTTGTTCAGATCAAAACGGGTACGCCGCACAATTACGTCTTTCTGATGCTCGATATAATAATGGATGCACTCTTTTAAATTGAGCACCTTCGGTTCGCCGTCAACGAGCGCCAGCAGGATAATTCCGTTCGATGTCTGCAGCTGTGTATGCTTGTACAGTGTGTTCAGAACGACTTGTGCGTTTGCGTCTTTCCGAAGCTCGATCACGATGCGCATGCCGTCTCTGTCCGATTCTTCGCGGATATCCGAAATGCCTTCCACACGCTTGTCTTTCACGAGATCGGCGATATTCTCGATCAGTTTCGCCTTATTGACCTGGTAAGGGATCTCGCTCACGATGATCCGCGTACGCGTCGTGTTGCCGGAATTAAAGTCCTCAATCTCACACTTCGCACGCAGAATATAACTCCCCTTGCCCGTGCGGTACGCGCGCTTGATGCCCGCCCTGCCCATAAGAATGGCGCCCGTAGGGAAATCGGGAGCGGGAATGTAATTCATCAGCTCGTCGATCGTGATGTCCGGATTGTCGATCTGTGCAATCACACCGCTGATCACTTCGGCAAGGTTGTGCGGCGGTATGTTCGTCGCCATGCCGACCGCGATACCGTCGCTGCCGTTGACGAGAAGGTTCGGAAACCTTGCAGGAAGCACGCAAGGCTGCATGCCCGTATCATCGAACGTCGGGTAATAGTCTACCGTTTCTTTGTCCAGATCGCGCAGCATTTCGGCCGCAAGTTTGGACATCCTCGCCTCGGTATAACGCATTGCCGCAGGAGGATCGCCGTCCACGGATCCGAAGTTTCCGTGGCCGTCCACAAGCGGGAAATTGATGGAAAAGTCCTGCGCCAAACGCACCAGTGCATCGTACACCGCCGAATCGCCGTGCGGATGATATTTACCGAGCACATCACCGACGATACGTGCGCATTTCCTGTATGCCTTATCGCTGTATAACCCCATTTCGTGCATGGAGTATAAGATCCTGCGGTGCACGGGTTTTAATCCGTCGCGTACGTCCGGTATGGCACGGCTGACATTAACCGCCATCGCATAGGCGATGAAAGATTTCTTCAACTCTTCATCCACCTCGATGTCGATCATGTTCGTCATCGCGAGAGTCTTTTTAAATTCCTCTGTCAATTCGGGGCTCGTCTCTTTTTTCGCCATGATTCTCTCCCTTTAAATATCCAGTTCCGCAACAAGTTTCGCGTTTTCTTCGATAAACTGTCTGCGCAGTTCGGGCTTTTCACCCATAAGTAAAGAGAACAATTCGTCCGCTTCCACCGCATCTTTCATATTCACGCGCTTGAGCGTACGCGTCGCAGGGTTCATCGTCGTCTCCCACAACTGTTCCTTATTCATCTCGCCGAGACCTTTATAGCGCTGCAATTCGAATTTGCCCGGATTAGAATTCCTGTATTCGTCCAGTTCCGCATCCGAATACATATATTTTTCGTCCTTCCCGCGCGTCGCTTTGTACAGAGGCGGCTGCGCAATGTAAACATGCCCGTTCTGCACGAGCGGCCGCATGAATCGGAAGAAGAAAGTCAGGAGCAAAATACGGATATGACTCCCGTCGACATCGGCATCGGTCATGCAGATGATGCGGTCATAACGCAGTTTGCTCTCGTCGAAGTCGTCGGATATGCCGCACCCGAACGCCGTGATCATACTCTTGATCTCTTCGTTTTCGAGCACGCGGTTTAACCGCGCTTTCTCGACGTTCAGAATTTTTCCGCGAAGCGGCAAAATCGCCTGGAAGCGCCTGTCTCTGCCCTGTTTCGCCGTGCCGCCTGCCGAATCGCCCTCTACAATATAAATCTCACAAAGCTCGGACCGCTTTTCGCTGCAATCTGCGAGTTTCCCCGGCAAAGTCGTGCTTTCCAGTATTCCCTTGCGGCGCGTCAGTTCACGCGCGTTGCGGGCCGCATCGCGCGCCTTCTGCGCCGTCACACAGCGCAAGATCAGCTCACGCGCCTGCGAAGGATTCTCTTCCAGATACGTCCCCAAATGCTCGACGGTGGCTTTCTGCACGAATGCACGCATCTGACTGTTCCCCAGCTTCGTTTTCGTCTGTCCCTCAAACTGCGGTTCCGTCAGTTTGACGGACACGACCGCCGTGATCCCTTCACGAACGTCATCGCCGCTTAGTTTGTCGTTCTCTTTCAGAATATTCAGTCTGTGCCCCGCATCGTTGATGACCTTTGTAAGAGCCGCTTTAAACCCGTCCAGATGCGTGCCGCCCTCTTCGGTATGAATATTGTTCGCGTACGAGAAGATCGTTTCGTTGTAACTGTCATTGTACTGGATCGCGACTTCGATCGAACAATCGTCCTGCTCCTCTTCAAAATAGACGGGCTGCGTAAAGAGCGTTTCCTTGTTCTTGTTAAGATCTTCCACAAAATGCAGGATCCCGCCCTCATAACAGAATTCATCGAATTTTGGCTTCTCTTCGCGTTCGTCACAGATCGAAATGGTGAGCCCCTTGTTGAGATATGCCAACTCGCGCAGGCGTACTTTCAGATTGTCATAATTGAAGACGATCGTTTCAAAAATCTCGTCGTCCGGGTAGAACGTAACTTTCGTGCCCGTCTTGTCCGTATCGCCTACAATCGCCAAAGGGCGCTGCGGCACACCGCGGTTGTAAATCTGCTTGTAGATATGGCCGTTCTGATACACTTCCACTTCCAGCCATTCGGAAAGCGCATTCACGACCGACAAGCCGACCCCGTGCAGACCGCCCGAAATCTTGTATCCGCCGCCGCCGAATTTTCCGCCCGCGTGCAGTTTGGTCAAAACGAGCTCGACCGACGAAATCCCCTCTTTATGATGGATACCCGTAGGAATGCCGCGACCGTTATCCAATACGGAACACGAACCGTCCTTATTGATCGTCACGCGGATCGTATTGCAATACCCGGCCAATGCCTCGTCGATCGAATTGTCGACGATTTCCTGCACAAGATGATGCAGTCCGCGTTCATCCGTCGAGCCAATATACATTCCCGGGCGTTTCCTTACAGGCTCCAGTCCTTCCAAAACCTGTATTTGCTCTTCCCCGTATTCTCCTTGAACTTTGTCCGTCATTTTACTCACTCCTGATCATGCCGCGTAGACGCAACATTATTTCCTTTATATTATACCATAAAATAGCCCGAAATCAAAGCGTTTTCGCGCGCGCGCGCGAAGAAAATTTTAAAATCGCGTTTAAAGCCCGCATTTGCCCCTGTATGGCACGAAAGGAGAACCTTTCGATAAAGGAGAGCGGAATTATTCCGTATTACGCCGAAAATTCTCCCGCATAAAATTTCGGAAAAAGAGCAATACTTACGAAAAAGGAGGGAATTGTATGAAATTGCTTTGCGCAAAATGCGGAAAAGAATGTGACGCAAACGAACTGCGCGTCTGCAGCGAGTGCGGTGCATTTTTTTGCGGCACATGCGGTGCGGCGGCCGACAACCTTTGTCCCGAATGCTTCGGAAGATTAAATAAGCTGTGCTGACAAAAGCGGGCGCATACTTCAGCACCCGTATCTACCGTGAGATACAACAAAAAACAGCTCTCCCGCCCGCTCCGCCGTCTTAATATGTGGCTTGTCCGGATCGGCCGATAAAAGCATGAAAGGTATTTTAAGTATGAGAAAAGGCAGCAGAGCGCAAAAGTGCGCCCTGCTGCCTTTGGTATATAATTTATGAATTCAGATCGGCCGTCCGCTACGGATAAAAATCCTGCGGATCAGTCTTTTTCTTCATCGATGTCGCTGCGGATGCAGGCGATTAGCTTTCTCTCATAACGACGGACGCCCTCGAGCTCGCACTCGTCCGCTTTCTGCTGCGCGGCACTCAATGCTCGCAAGGCGGCAATTTTGTCATGATTCACATATAATTCGTAAGCAGCGCAAACTCTATAGGTTTGCAGGCTTTTTTCTCCCGTCAAATATTGGCGGATCTCTTCATACCTGCGCTTGGCCGATGCAATATCGCCTTTCATGCAGCATTCACAGAAAAGGATTTCGGCAGAAATATCGTTATAGTACAGCCGCGGGACATATTCAAGCAGTCCTTCGAGGCGATCGCTCGCCTTAATCGCAGATTCGACGTCACCCGAATCTAAATAATACATAAAACGGTAACTCGTGAGCACGATGAAATTCAGATCGTCTTCCGGAAGCTGAGGCAAACCGAAATACAGTTCCCTGTCGATCTCGGCAGGCGTTTTCCCTTGATACAGGTACCCTTCGATCGCCAGAATGTTTACGGCGGTGAGATAGGACGGCTCTCTTTTCAAAAGCCCCCGAAGCATACCCCCGTCCGTATCCAGGTTATCGTCGTTAAACGGCAGAATATTGTAAAAAAATATGTGAAAAGCAAACGGAAGCGCCGTCCCCGCAAAAATATACGCCGCAAACGGTACGATCGGATATAAAAACAGCACTACGCAAGCGCCCGCAAGAACAACAAACGAAAAAATCAAACCACCGCTGATGGTGACCAGAAAACGCGAATACAGCTTGTCCGCATTTTTCGGAAGCATTTCCGTCGAACCCGCGAGCGATTCGGGAAGACGGCTGAACGTGATCCGCAGTTTCCCGTCTTTTTTATGTATATTCATGAGTCCGATCCGCATCGAATTGAACCGAAACCCGCAGCACAACCCGAAAATCACATGTCCCAGTTCATGCAGCGCCGTACAGACAAGAAGGGACAAAAGTCCGCCCAGAATCAAATGCACGGCAAGGAGTACCGCATCCATCGTCTGCCAAAACCGATAATATCCGAGTATTACGACCGTTATCGCCAACGCAAACGTCAGCAGGATATCAACGATCCGCAATCCCTTTTCGATCAAGCGATTCATTCTGTTTCTCCACGCAGTTTTTTCATCAGATAGCCTTCCGCATTGTCCGACTCGCTCACGCTCACTTTTTCCGCATTGATTTTTCTCAGAATCTCATACAAAAGCAACGCGCCTCCACCGAGGATATCCGCGCGTTTTTTGTCCATCCCCTTCAGAAGCAACCGCTCGCTCTGCGGCATGGACAGCAGACGATCCGCCCATTGCCCGATGCAATCCCGCGTCAGCTCGCTGCGGTGGATCACTTTCGGGTCATACGGTTCGACGCGGTATTCCAGCGCCGCAAGCGAAGTAGCCGTACCGCCGATCAGCGTCATGGGACTTGCGGGCACCGTGCCGTATACCGCGATTTTCTCGTCGATATACTCCTTCAGTTTCTGCTTGTCCTCACCGCAAACATCTTTCAGACGTACCGCCCCGACATTCGCACTCACCGCATAGACGATCTTTCCGCCCTTTCCGACGGTAATCTCGGTACTCGCACCTCCCGCATCGATGATGCCGCCGTCGCGGCCTTCTAAAGCCCCTAAATAACCGATCTCCGCTTCCTCTTGCCCGCTTAAAACTTCCGGCAAAATACCGCAATTTTCGTCCAACGTATGTAAAAATTCCAAACCATTTTTACTGCTGCGGACAGCTGCCGTCGCGAAAGCATAGATCTTGTCCGCGCCTGCTTCTTCTGCCTTTTTCTTTAATTGTGCAACAGCCTTCGCGGTTCGCTCCATCGCCTGCGGCAAAAGGACGGGCGAAAAACTGATCCCCTCGCCCAACCGCGTCGTGATCACCGTTTTGCCCAAAGAACAACCGTCCGCCCACAACAGCAGACGGACGGAATTGGAGCCGATGTCAATTACGGCATATTTCATTTTCAGAATCTCCGTTTCAACATAGTAGAGAGTAACTCCGGCTTACGCGCCGAAAATTTTATCCCAGTCAATATCATCCGGAAATTTCATTCCCAATTCACGCGCCGCGATCTCCAGCCAAACCCTGCCTTCATAAATGCTGATATCGTTCTCCTGTGAATTGATAAGCTGATGGTATTGCTCGATCAGCTGTTCTAATTCTTTATCACGTTTTTTCTGCGCAGAAATAGAGATGATTTGTCCGACCAAAAAAACTATGAGAAAGACAAACAAGATTACCGCCGCGACTGTTGACGCGATGACGATTTTTTTGAATTTTTCTTCCTGCATTGCAAAACCGACAGCCGTGATAAAATCCCTTTACAGCTGCTCCCGATTTTATTATACAGCCTTTTCCCGAAAAACGCAAGTATTCTGTGTATACTAATTTCGTACACTGCAAACCCGACAAAAATCGACACGGCCATATAAATGCGAAAATCCCCGAGGCGGAACGCCGCGCTCACGGCAAGAAATACCGCGCCCGACAAGACTGCACAGAAAATATCCGTGACGATCCGTACAGTTTTTCGCGCCGCCGCATATTGAACAGCAAAAATAGGCTCACAGACGATCCCACACAGAATTCCGGCAAGCAAACAAGCCGTAACTTCCCAGATCTGAACCATTTTATCCGAAGAGCCTCTTCGCAATTTTCATTTTTTTATCGGCAAACTTCACTCCGTCGACTTTTCCCGCCGCGCAAAAATTTCCGTTCGATTTGGAAAAATTGATAATTTTCAGCCCCTCGCCGGATATGATCGCGCGTCCGCCGCCCGTCAGCGTGAGTCCGATCTGCTGCGCCGTAAAGGCGTCTACACTTTCCACGCACGTCATCGAAATTTTCTTTTGCTGTTCGATGACCACACTCTGCACCGCACTCTCTTCCATAAAAAAATATTCCCTCCGAACAAATCTGTCGTCGGGAATATTGTATGCCGCAGTCCTGCGGTTTATGCTTTCTTTTCTTTTGCTCTCGCCTTCGCGCGCAATTCGCTGTCCAGGATCCTCTTGCGGATACGAAGCGAAACGGGCGTCACTTCCAAAAGCTCGTCATCGTTGAGAAACTCCAGGCACTCTTCCAAGCTCATCTTTTTCGGAGTATTCAGACGCATCGCATCGTCGCTTCCTGCCGCACGCGTGTTCGTCATATGCTTTTTCTTGCAGACGTTTACGTTGATATCTTCCGTTTTCGGAGATACACCCACAACCATACCTTCATAAACCTGCGTACCGGGTTCGATAAACAAAACACCGCGGTCCTGAGCGTTGAACAGTCCGTACGTCACCGCTTCGCCCGTCTCAAACGCCACGAGCGACCCCGTGTCGCGCCGCTTCAGATCTCCCTTGTACGGCTGGTATTCGAAGAAGATCGAGTTCATGACGCCCTCGCCCTTGGTCTGCGTCAAAAATTCGCTCTTGTACCCGAAAAGGCCGCGCGCCGGGATCAAAAACTCCAAACGCATGCGCGAACCGACCGCGCTCATATGCACAAGCTCGCCTTTCCGTTCGCCCATACTCTGGAAAACAGCACCCGTGCCGTCCTCGGGCACGTCCACGATCAGACGCTCGATCGGCTCGTAGAGCTGTCCGTCAATGGTCTTATACAGCACCTTCGGCGTGCTGACCTGAAATTCATACCCTTCGCGGCGCATGGTTTCGATCAGAATCGAAAGGTGCATTTCTCCGCGCCCGCTCACTTTGAACGCTTCCGCCGTGTCGGTATCTTCCACCTTTAAGGAAACGTCTTTTAAAAGCTCGCGGTACAGGCGTTCGCGCAGGTGCCGCGACGTAACGAATTTGCCTTCCTTCCCCGCAAACGGACTGTCGTTGACGGAGAAAGTCATTTCCACCGTCGGCTCACTGATCTTGACAAACGGAACCGCCTCCACTTTGTCGGGCGAGCAGACCGTGTCCCCGATATTGATTCCTTCCAACCCGGAAAAACAAACGATGTCTCCCGCCATGGCGCTGTCCGTCGCCACCCTGGAAAGCCCTTCGATCTGGTACAGATTGACAAGTTTTCCGCGCTTGTTCAGTGAAGGAATGTTATGATTGCAGATCACCACTTCCTGGTTTGCTTTTACCGTTCCGCGCTCGATCCTGCCGATCCCGATTCTGCCGACGTAATCATTGTAATCGATCGACGATACGAGCAGCTGCATCGGCGCTTTTTCGTCCACGTTCATCGGCGGAATATGATTGAGAATGGTATCGAACAGCGGCGTGAGGTCTTTGCCTTCTTTATCCGCATAGAGCGACGCCGTCCCCGCTCTGCCAGAGCAAAACAGGATCGGGCTGTCCAACTGCTCGTCCGTGGCATTCAAATCGATCAAAAGTTCGAGTATCTCGTTCTCTACCTCCGCAATCCGCGCATCCGGACGGTCTACTTTGTTTACCACGATGATCAGGCGATGGTTCAGTTCCAGCGCCTTCTGCATCACAAAACGCGTCTGCGGCATCGGACCTTCCGCCGCGTCCACAAGCAACAATACACCGTTCACCATTTTCAGAACGCGTTCGACTTCTCCGCCGAAATCTGCGTGTCCCGGCGTATCGATAATGTTGATCTTTACCCCGTGATAATGCACGGAAGTATTCTTCGCCAATATCGTGATCCCACGTTCTCTCTCGATCGCGTTGCTGTCCATCACGCGTTCTTCCACAACCTGGTTTTCCCTGAATGTCCCGCTCTGCTTGAGCATCTGATCCACGAGCGTCGTCTTGCCGTGGTCAACGTGCGCTATGATCGCCACGTTCCTCAAATCATTCCGAATCAATGTTTTATCTCCTGCGTCTCAAAATCTTTTCCCATATATTCTAATACTTTTTGCGCAATTTCGCAAATATTTTTCAATAAAAAAAGGCAGGCAACGCAAGGATTTTGCGTTCACCCACCCCTTTTTTCTCTACGCCCAGGCCGCCGGACAGTTCCTGTTTTCTTTAAACCAATCTGTATCTTTCAACAGCGTATTGTTGTTTGAACAGTTTACCTCCACCCCGTCCCTGTCGGACGTGACCACGATATTTCCGTTCATGGAGCGATATTCTCCTTTGGCACTTTCATCATACATGGACGTTATATAAACTTTGTCCGTATATGCCGAAACACGATCGATCATGTCCTGTGTAGGGAAAACATTCTCATCCTTTGCATGATATTGATTATACCCCGCACAGCAGCAAACGCACACGATTTTAGGTTTGATCACACTCAACAAACAGTCGTTGGAAGAAGTCTTTGACCCGTGATGCCCCGCCTTGAACAGCTCCACTTCGGGCAGGTCGTTGTACTCGACCAGCTTCTCTTCTCCGTCCTCCTCCAAATCGCCCGTAAGCAAGAAATGTTTGTCGCCCTGGTTCAGCATGACACATACCGAATAATTGTTTTCGTCCGTACTGTCGTTTTCGTAATAGTAATTGTACAAGATTTCCAGCTCGATCCTGTCGGCAATTTCATACACTCTTTGTGCCCCGTTCGTCTGATTCCAGCACTCCAAAGCAGTATAATAGGTAGCACCGCCCGCTTTCGCCAATTCTAATTGATCAACATAATCGCCGTATGTCGTTTTATTCCCATTTTCGTTTACTTCCTCTCGGTTCGTAAGGCTGAACCCGATGATCGTTTCGCATTCATACCTGGAAAACATGCTCGGAGATGTTTTACTGCCCGCAAAACCGGCTATGTGATCCGTATCCGCATGCGTAACGATGACATACTCCAAAGTGCCGTCCGTGCAATAATTATCTATGTATGCGGATGTGGTATCCGTGCTGGAAGCCACCGATCCGGCATCGATCAGTATGTCCGTCTCCCCTGCCTTAATATAGATGCAATCACCGGTAGCCTTGTTTCCGAGCTCCAAAAAATGAATCTGCAATTCGCCGCTGACGTAAACGTCGCCGCCGCTTGGCCGCTTCAGATATGTATAAACGGCAAACGCCGCGACAAAGCCGATCACCAGCGCCAACAGACAGCAAAAAAATGTGAGTACCGGATTAAATTTCTTCTGTGCCATCGATTATTCCTCCCCGTTGCCGTCTTCTGTATGCGTCACATCAGCGGGATCGGTCTGCTCTCCCTGATCCGGATTTCCGACAACCACGGTACGTACCCGCTGGAAATTCCCCCAGCGAAGATCTTCCACTTTGTAGACGATCTGATACACGCCCTCCGTTGCCGTATCCAACGAATCGTAATCGCCGCTATACGTCACTTTTGCCGAAATATCCTTTCCGAATGAAACGATCTCGACGCCCGCCTCCGTATACGCTTCCCCGATTTGCAGATATACGGTCTTGTCACCCTTTAACTCGAATTTGTCGTTTTTCGTAAGCTGCATGGAGACAAACACGCCGCCGATACAGCCTATCAGAAAAAACAGCACAACGAGCACCACCGTCGCGGTGTGCGTCTTTTTGACCGCCTTTTCCGCCGCTTTTTGAACTTCGCTTTTTCTTCTTGCCATAA
Source organism: uncultured Clostridia bacterium (assembly GCA_944368925.1). Classification (GTDB taxonomy): domain Bacteria; phylum Bacillota; class Clostridia; order Christensenellales; family Borkfalkiaceae; genus Borkfalkia. The sequence continues at coordinate 41,218 of CALVXG010000016.1, forward strand.
ATACCTCCCGTAAGTTGCGGTTATTTTACCATAGATTTCCGAAATTGTAAACAGGATCGGCCAAAATTTTTCTTTACGGCCATGCTTTGCCCGCCTGAACGCACGACTTTTCCGTCAAAAAAATAAGAGAAAACAAACATTTTCTGCTCGTTTTCCCTTATTTTTCGACCCGCTTTCTCCTGCGGGTGCATTTTTTATACTTTCCAAAATAATCCCTCAAACGCGAACTGCATCCGCTTCGGTTTCTTTGTCCGTATAAGAATTTTTGCCGCATTCAAAGCGAGAATTTATATGAAAGCAACGATATTGCGGCAAATTATCCTATCCATCTCTTCACGAAACTTCTCTTTGCATTCAACGTTTGCCCGACCGTTGCTGACAATCATAGTATCTGCGCCTTCATGCCTTTTATACGAGAAAAAGCAGGATCGCCCTGCTTTTTTATCGGTAAATATTTCAATTTTTTCCGCTATCGCCTCAGCCGCGAATCTGACCGTTTCCGCGGATCTGATACTTATAGGACGTCAGCTCGCGAAGCCCCATCGGCCCGCGCGCATGCAATTTCTGCGTCGAAATTCCCATCTCTGCACCGAGGCCGAACTCGTAGCCGTCGGTAAAGCGCGTACTCGCATTGACATAAACTGCCGCGCTGTCCACCTCGTTCAAAAATTTTTCGGCCGCCTGCATATCTTCCGTTATGATGCTGTCACTATGATGCGTTCCGTACTTATTGATGTGCGCGATCGCTTCTTCCACGCCGTCTACAATCTTAACGGAAATTTTCAGCGCGAGAAACTCTGTGTAAAAATCTTCTTCTGTCGCGGCTTTCAGATCGGGAAGTATTTCCCTGCAGCGCTCGCACGCGACGATCTCCACGTTCTTTTCGCGAAGCGCCTCTACGATTCGCTTCAGCTCCGTTTTTGCCAAAGGCGCATCGATCAGCATGCTCTCGCACGCATTGCAGACGGAGGTGCGCTGCGTCTTCGCGTTAATCAGAATAGGAATACCTTTCGACAGATCAGCCGTCTTTTCAAAATAGACGTGGCAGTTTCCCGTTCCCGTCTCAATGACCGGCACCGTCGCGTTTTCCACGGCGCTCCGGATCAACCCTGCGCCGCCGCGCGGAATCAATACGTCGACGATTCCGTTCATCTTCATGAACTCGTTCGCACCTGCATGCGTCGTATCTTCGATCAGCTGAATAAATTCGGGATTATATCCAGCCGCACGAATCGCATCTTTTATGACAGCCGTGACCGCCTTGTTGGAATAAATCGCGTCTTTGCTGCCCCGCAAAACGACGGCGTTTCCGCTCTTGATCGAAAGCCCGATTGCGTCTGCCGTAACGTTGGGACGCGCCTCGTATATGATGCCGAGCACTCCGATCGGCACGCGCACGCGCCTGAGCTTCAAGCCGTTGTACAGCGTACGCTCTTCCAGCACTTCTCCCACCGGGCAAGGAAGCTCGATCAGTTTTTCGAGCCCCGCCGCAATTCCGTCAATGCGCTTTTCGTTCAGCATCAGACGATCCACAAACTGCTCGCCGCGCGTACAATTTAAAACGTCCCTTTGGTTTTCCGCAATGATATAGGGCGCACGCTCGCGCAGGGCATTCGCCGCCGCGGCAAGCATCTTATTCATGTCCTGCTCGCTTGCGAGCGAGATCGCCGAAAGATTCTCTTTCGCTTTTAAACAAGTCTCACGAGTCGTCATTTTTGTACTCCTTTCGACCGATTATGCCTGACAAAGTACTTCGCAAACCGCGAAATCAGTCCTCGTCATCCTCTTCGTCGGGCAAATCGACGTTATGATAAACGTCCTGCACGTCGTCCAATTCTTCCAGTTTATCCAAAAGTTTACGGAAGGTTTCCGTATGTTCCGGGCTCAGCGTGATCTTGTTCTGCGGGATCATGCGGATATCCGCTTCCAGGAAAGAAAGCCCTTTCCCCTCAAGATATTTTCGTACCGCCGAAAACGCTGCGGGCTCGGTATAGATTTCGTATGCGTCGTCAAGCACGACGACATCGTCTGCTCCCGCGTCGATCGCGTATTCTGTGATCGTGTCTTCGTCTAGATCAAGCGTGCGCTCCACTACAAGAATTCCTTTATTACTGAACATGTACGAAACGCACCCTGTGTTGCCGAGTTCGCCACCACATTTGGAAAGCGTGCTGCGCACGTCGCCTGCCGTACGGTTTTTGTTGTCGGTCAGCGTATTGATGATCAGCGCACTTCCGCCTACGCCGTACCCTTCATAAATCAGCGTTTCGTAATTTGCGTTCCCGAGTTCCCCTGCCGCTTTTTTGATGCAACGCTGAATGTTGTCGTTCGGCATGTTGTTCGCCTTGGCTTTTGCAATTACGTCGGCAAGTTTGCTGTTCGTTTCGGGATTCGGGTTACCCTTCGCTGCCACGGCGATCTCCCTGCCCAATTTCGTAAAGATACGGCCGCGCGCCGCATCTGCCTTGCCTTTTTTCGCCTGAATGTTATGCCATTTGCTATGTCCTGACATAGTAACTCTCCTCTATATGAATGAATATCGTTCTTATAATTTTCTGAATTTCTCCGCGCCCAGCTGGTACATCAGCACAGCCGCCGAAACGCCCGCGTTCAGGCTCTCACAGCTTTCGCGCATGGGAATTTTGACAGTATAACGGCAGCGCGCCCGCACTACACCGCTCACTCCGTTCGCCTCGTTTCCGATCACGAGACAAAATTCTTCCGGCGCCCGAAAGCGGAATACGTTTTCGCCGTCCATATCCGCGCATATCATCGGAATGTCTTTCAGTGCATCGAGCAGCTCTTCGTCCGTCCCGATGTGCAGACGCACGAAAAAGATGCCGCTCATGGACGCACGTACGCATTTGGAAGAAAAAGGATCCGTACAGTTGCGCAGATAAATATCCGTATATCCCGCGGCATTTGCCGTACGGATGATCGTCCCGAGATTTCCGGGATCGGAAACCGTATCCAGCAAAAGCGCATTGCCGCAAGGCGGCCCTGCGGGACAATCGGGCAGGCGCAAAACGGCGAGCACACCCTGCGGGGCAGACTCTTCCGAAATCTTTTCAAAAACGCTGTCCGAAACGGTCAGTTCCCTGTCCGAGGGGAAACACTCTCCCGTATAGCTTTCCGAATACAAAAGCTGCAGGATCTCCATACCGCCGCCAAGCGCTTCGCGCACCTGCTTTATGCCCTCTATGATATATTCTCCGTATTCGCGGCGGTATTTTTTTTCGCGCAGCGACAAGATCCGCTTGATAAGCGGATTATTCCTGGACGTGATCACCATAACTATAAAACATAAAAAACCTTCTTGAAAAAAGAAGGTTTTTTTACATAACTTTAAGCAATCGCCGCTTTCGCTTTTTCCGCAAGCGCCGCAAATGCAGCCGCGTCGTTGACGGCAATGTCGGCAAGTGCTTTCCTGTTCAGATTGATGCCAGCAACCTTCAGACCGTGCATAAATTTGCTGTAAGAAAGTCCGTTGATCCTCGCCGCCGCGTTGATTCTCGCGATCCAAAGCTGACGGAAATCTCTTTTCCTGTTCTTTCTGCCGACATACGCGTACATCAGCGACTTCATGACGGCTTCACGGGCAATCCTGTAAGACCTGCTCTTGGAACCGAAATAGCCTTTCGACAATTTGAATATCTTTCTGCGTTTCTTTACCGCGTTGACTCCTCTTTTAATACGCATGACTCTTTCTCCTTATACCTTATTTCTTGTACGGGATGAGCTGGTTCTTCACCGTCAGCTCCTGTGTTTCGTTTACGAAAGCCGTCTGACGAAGATTTCTCTTTCTCTTTCTGGGTTTATCTCCCGTTTTGTGGTTTTTACCGGATTGCGCTCTCTTTACTCTTCCGCTTCCCGTAATGTCGAAACGTTTTTTCGAGCCGCTATGCGATTTCTGTTTAGGCATACTTCTGTCCTCCGAAATTATTTTCATTCAAACGCAGGCTTGTCCGAAAACACCCTGCCGAATTGATCCAATTATTTTGCGGGCGAAAGCAGCATCGTGATGTTTCTGCCTTCGTTCGCAGGTTTTTTATCCATGACCGCCTTTCCGCCCAAAAGGTCGAAAAATTCGTTCATGACGTCCACCCCCATCGAGGCGTGCGCGTTCTGACGCCCGCGCAGACGGATGGATACCATCACCTTGTTGCCTGCTTCCAGGAATTTCTGCGCCTGACGAGATTTCACGTTCATGTCGCCCGTATCGATCGTCATGGAAAGCCGTACTTCCTTGACTTCCACGATTTTCTGGTTCTTCCTCGACTCTTTTTCTTTCTTTCCCTGTTCGAACTTGAACTTACCGTAGTCCATGATCTTGCATACGGGAGGATTCGCCGTCGGCGAAATCTTTACCAGGTCCAGATCGCTCTCCTCTGCGATATTCAGCGCTTCCCTGGCGCTCATGATTCCTAACTGCTGACCGTCCGAACCGATCACTCTCACTTCCTGATCGCGGATCTCTCCGTTCACCTGATGCTGGTCTTTAATGGTTTTATACCGTCCTTTAATCAATATTTCCCTTTCGGGACAAATACAAAAGCGGGTTGCATTCGTTACAACCCGCTCCAAACGATCATCGCAAAACACGCAGACTGACTGCGTTTTCGGTTTATGATTTTTTGGCTCTTGCCGACGCACTTGCCGCAAGGCGAGAAGTAACTTCTGCTTTACCGCACTATAATAGCAGAAATTTGCCGCCCTGTCAACCGTTTTTACATTGTTTTTCTTTAAAATACGGTTTTTTCGTCGTTTTCTTTCTTGACGCGCGCAACGAACTCGTCCAGTTTCATGCTGCCGATGTCGCCCTTTTCGCGCATGCGCACCGCGACGGTCTTTTCTTCCTTTTCCTTGTCACCGACAACCAGCATGTACGGAACCTTTTCCAACTGCGCTTCGCGGATCTTGTAGCCGATCTTTTCGTTTCTCGCGTCCGTTTCCGCGCGCAGCCCCGCCGCCTTGCAGGCATTTTCGACTTCGCGCGCGTATTCCATGGACTTATCCGAAACGGGCAGAATCTTTACCTGCACGGGTGCAAGCCAGACAGGGAATTTCCCCGCATAATGTTCGATCAAGATACCGATAAAGCGTTCGATCGAACCGAATACCACGCGGTGGATCATGATCGGGCGGTGTTTCTGCCCGTCTTCTCCCGTATATTCCGCCTCAAAACGCTGCGGAAGCTGGAAGTCCAGCTGAATGGTGCCGCACTGCCACGTCCTTCCGATCGAATCGGTCAGATGGAAGTCGATCTTCGGCCCGTAGAACGCGCCGTCCCCTTCGTTGACGACGTACGGAAGATGGAGTTCGTCCAACGCGAGACGAAGCGCTTCGGTTGCATTCTCCCAGTCTTCGTCGCTGCCGATGCTGTTTTCGGGACGCGTCGAAAGCTCGACATGGTATTTGAAGCCGAACAGCGTATACACTTCGTCGATAATTTTTACGACACCTTTGATCTCGGATGTGATCTGATCGGGCAGCATGAAAATATGCGCATCGTCCTGCGTGAAGCAACGCACGCGCATCAGCCCGTGCAGCTGTCCGCTCTTTTCATGACGGTGTACGAGGCCGAGCTCTCCCATGCGGATGGGAAGATCTTTATAGCTGTGCGGGTTCAGTTTGTAGACAAGCATCCCGCCCGGGCAGTTCATCGGCTTGATCGCGCAATCTTCGCCGTCGATCTTCGTCGTGTACATGTTCTCTTTATAATGATCCCAATGTCCCGACGTCTCCCAAAGACTGCGGTTGAGAATGATCGGCGTCTGCACTTCCACATATCCTTCTCTCGTATGGATCTGGCGCCAGTAATCGATCAAAACGTTTTTCAGCACCATGCCCTTGGGAAGGAAGAACGGGAATCCCTTGCCTTCGTTGAGGAACGCAAACAATCCAAGCTCTTTGCCGAGTTTGATGTGGTCGCGTTTTTTCGCCTCTTCGAGCATCGTGAAATAGGCGTCCATCTCGTCTTTCTTTGCAAATGCTGTGCCGTAAATACGGGTCAGCATTTTGTTCTTTTCATTGCCGCGCCAATACGCTCCCGCAATGCTCGTGAGCTTGAACGCTTTGATCTTTCCCGTGGAAGGCAGATGCGGCCCGCGGCAAAGATCAGTAAACCCGCCCTGTTTATAGAAGGAAATTTCTTCCCCTTCCGGAAGATCTTTGATCAGCTCGACTTTGTATTTTTCCGAATACTTCGTCATCAGCTTGATCGCGTCTTCACGGGAAAGCGTAAACCTTTCGACAGGCAGATTGCTCTTTATGATATTTTTCATCTCCGCTTCGATCTTCCCGAGATCTTCCTGCGTGATGGGCGTCTTGAAATCGATATCGTAATAGAACCCGTTTTCGATCGTAGGCCCGATCGCAAGTTTGCTGGTCGGATAGATCGCCTTGACCGCCTGCGCAAGCACGTGCGCCGTCGTATGACGGTATACGTCCAGCCCCTCTTTATCCTTCAGCGTCACGATCTGCACGTCGCAATCTTTGTCGACGACATGGGAAAGATCCACCAGCTTCCCGTCCACCTTCGCCGCTACGGCCGCACGCGCCAAGCCTTCGCTGATGTCCTGCGCGATCTGCTTGCACGTTACAGGTGCTGCATACTCTTTTTTATCGCCCTTTAAAGTTATGACCATCTCTTTATCCTCCGTCCTTTTCTTCCTGCTTGTCCCTTTCAATCCCGCTTCTTTCCTTGCACCGCGAAACTTTCCGAAGAACCGAACCCCACACAATAAAAAACGTCCTTAAACATCTCGTTTAAGGACGCAAACTCTTGCGCGGTTCCACCTTAATTGCCGATCACGGCCTCTTTGTCACCGTATTTACGGAACGGTTTCCGCTGCGAAAAAAAGCGGTTTCAAACGAAGCGGCAATGCGAAACTTCCAGCAAAAACGTTCCGCTCTCTGAAATGCCTGCGTCCGCTCTACTTGTCTTTTCCGTTAAGCAGATTGAACTGATTCGATTGTTATTATTTTAATATCTTTGCCGTATTTTGTCAACCTATTTTACGCAATCGGATAAAATTTTTTGTCAGCCGAAAAATACCCGCCCTCCGTAAAACCTGCGCAGGAAATTTTCCTGCAGAGCGGTCGGCGATCCGAGGCACTCCACCTTTCCCGCACCGCTTAATACGATCTCGCGCAGAGTGTTCATCTCGGCGCTCGCATCGCCGATCAGCGCAGACCTGCGGAGCCGCCTGCAGCGGACGTCGTAGACCTCTCCGCTTTTCAAAAATACTTTCCCGCGGCTCGTGTTCAGCAGAAAACGCATGAACTCCGTCAGCTGCCCGCGCGTAAATACGGGCGGCACGCAGGCCGCTACCCCCTGCCACTTTTCGCGAAGTTCTTTCAGCCTGAAATTGAAAAAACCGTCGATCGTGTACCGCTCCGGCCTTCCAAGTCTCGCCGCCACATATTTTTTGTCTTCCGCATAATCGGCCGCGATCACCGCGGTCAAAAGGATCTCCCGATCCTGCGCACTCAGGCCCTCGGGATCGATCTGCCCGCGCAGCACCGAATATTTATAACCGATACAGATCACGTCCGCGATCCTGTCTTCGGTAAGCCTCCGAAGTGCCGACTCTTCTCCGTCCGCCCCGAGCGTGAATACAACCCTTCCCCCTTCGAACGCTATGTGCGCCGACCTGTTCCCTGTTGCCGTGAGCGCCCCCGCAACATACGCTATATACCTGCAATGCTCCTCCCGATCGGAGACAGTTAATTGTTCCATAGTTTCAGTTTATGCGACCGCCGCCCGATTATTTACGCTTTGCCGCCCTTTTTGCGCGAAAAATAAAATTTTTCGGCGTGATATGTCTCATAACTTGACTATCAATTCAAAAAATCATATAATTAGATGAATAAACGCGAGGTATTGCAGTATGCCGACTCTGGTTCTGATCGCACTCATCGCCGTTTTGGCCGTTCATTACGTTTTGGCCGTCGCGACGATCTACATCCTTCTGAAAGACAAGCTGATTGTCGGCCAGAGTGCAAAGGCATCCATGATCGTGTGGAACATCGTCATTTTGTTTATCCCGATCATCGGGCCGCTCTCTTATCTCGTTTACAGGCGCTTTGCAAAGAAAAAATGAGGCTCCTCGCCGGGCCGTGGAGGTTTTTGGGTTATGGATATGAAATCCGTTGAAAGCAAATGGCAGCAACGCTGGGAAAAGACAAAAGAGAATAATTTCAACAAAAAGAACATCGACAAAAAATTCTATGTTCTGGAAATGTTCTCCTATCCTTCCGGCGCAAAACTGCATATCGGGCACTGGTACAACTACGGCCCCACCGACAGCTATGCCCGCTTTAAAAAGATGCAGGGCTATGAAGTTTTCCAGCCTATGGGATTCGACGCTTTCGGTCTGCCGGCGGAAAACTACGCCATCAAGACCAAGATCCACCCCAAAGATTCCACGGAAAAGAATATAGCGACCATGGAGCATCAGCTCAAAGCCATGGGCGCCATGTTCGACTGGTGCGCCGAAGTCAAAACCTGCGAAGAAGATTATTATAAATGGACACAGTGGATGTTCCTCAAACTCTATGAAAACGGGCTCGCCTACCGCAAGGAAGCACCCGTCAACTGGTGTCCCAGCTGCAACACCGTTCTGGCGAACGAACAGGTCGTCGAAGGATGCTGCGAGCGCTGCGGCACCCCCGTTATACGAAAGGATCTCACGCAATGGTTCTTCCGCATCACCCGCTACGCCGAAGAGCTCTTGCAGGGACTGGACAAGATCGACTGGCCCGAAAAGACGAAGCTGATGCAGCGCAACTGGATCGGCAAATCTGTCGGCTGCGAGGTGGAATTCGAGTGCGAGAGCGGTGATACGTTCAAAGTGTTCACAACCCGCGTCGATACGATCTTCGGCGTTTCGTACGTAGTTCTTGCCCCCGAGCACCCGCTCGTAAGAAAACTTTGCTCCGATGAGCAGCGCGAGGCTGTGGAAAACTACATCGCGGAAGCGGCGAAAGCCAACGAGATCGAACGGCTCTCCTCCGCACGCGAAAAAACGGGCGTGTTTATCGGACATTACGCGATCAACCCCATCAACGGGAAAAAAGTCCCGATCTATGCGGCCGACTACGTACTCTATTCCTACGGGACGGGCGCGGTCATGGGCGTTCCCGCGCACGACGAGCGCGACTTCGCGTTCGCGGCAAAATACGGACTGCCCGTTCAGAAAGTGATCGAAAACAAAAACGGCGAAACCGTTTTGCCTTTCTGTGAAGACGGCATCTGCGTCAACAGCCTGCAATTCGACGGGCGCTTCGGCGAAGAGGCACGCACGGAAATTTCCAACTACCTTGCAAAACTCGGAAAAGGCGAGCGCAAAGTCAACTATCGTCTGCGCGACTGGCTCGTTTCCCGTCAGAGATATTGGGGCGCGCCCATCCCCGTGATCCATTGCCCGAAATGCGGCATCGTGCCCGTTCCGTACAAGGATCTGCCCGTCAAACTCCCCTACAATGTGCAGTTTGAACCGGACGGAAAATCACCTCTTGCAAAGTGCGACGAGTTTATGCACGTTAAATGCCCGCACTGCGGCGGCGACGCTCTGCGCGATCCCGATACGCTGGATACCTTCGTCTGCTCGAGCTGGTATTACCTGCGCTATCCGGACGCTCACAATTCCAAAGCGCCCTTTGACCCCGAAATCATCAACAAGATGCTCCCCGTCGATAAATACGTCGGCGGCGCGGAACATGCCTGCATGCACCTTCTGTATGCCCGCTTCTTTACCAAAGCACTCCGCGATATGGGCTATCTGAATTTTGACGAACCTTTCAAATCCCTGGTTCACCAGGGCGTCATCCTCGGCCCCGACGGAAACCGTATGTCCAAATCGAAGGGCAATATCGTTTCCCCCGACGAATACGTTTCCACCTACGGCGCCGACGTGTTCCGCATGTACCTCATGTTCGGTTTTTCCTATACGGAAGGCGGCCCCTGGAGTGACGACGGCATCAAGTCCGTCGCAAAATTCCTCGACCGCGTGGAACGCTTTGTTCTGAAAAATAAAGATCTGAAAGGCGGCTCCGACGAACCGTTCGGCCACGACGAAAAAGAACTCGACTATGCGCGCAACTATGCGATCCGCCAGATCACGCGGGACATGGAAAACTTCTCGTTCAATACGGCCGTGGCGCGCCTGATGGAGTACGTCAACGCCCTGTACAAGTACGACGGTCTGCCCGTCAAAAATACGGCTTTCCTGCGCGATTGCACGCGCGACCTTCTGCTCCTGCTCGCTCCCTGCGCGCCGCATTTCTGCGAAGAGCTTTGGGAAACGCTCGGTTACAAATATTCGATCTTCGATCAGAAATATCCCGTATGCAACGAGGCGGCACTCGTCAAAGACGAACTCGAATACGCCGTACAGGTCAACAGCAAGATCAAGACAAAGATGATGATCTCCCAAAGCGCTTCCGAAGAAGAAATCCGCGCCAAGGTTCTTTCCGACGACGCCGTGCGTCCTCTCGTGGAAGGCAAAGTTATCCGCAAATTCATCGTCGTCAAAGGAAGACTGATCAACATTATCGTCTGATCTTGGACAAAATTTTATAAACAAAAAAGGCGCGGCATGAAGCCGCGCCTTTTTTGTATGCTCTTATTGCGTTTCAATACAATCTTCCCACGCCCCCTTTTCGTCCCACGCTTACCTGCTCGTTTTTAATCGGGTCTGATCACGAAAAAACCTCCGACGCAATTCTCGGTTTTGGCGTTTGCACCTTTCACGAATGCTTTAAACGGCAATAGAAAGGCCTTCGGAGAATTTCCCCGAAGGCCTTTGTTTATTTTTGAATACCGTCTTGTTTCCGCAGCCCGTCTTTTTCGTCCGATTGCTCCGCTTCCGCTCCGTCAGACCTGCCTTTCTCGGAGGCTTTCTCCTCGTCGTGCTTCTTCTTTTTCCCGAACAGGCCGAAGAACCATGCTTCCATGGCATCGCCTTTTTTGTAGATAAGAACGAAGAGCAAGATGATGGCAACGCCGATCACGCCCCAGCACAAAATTCCCCACCAGGTATTGTACGGTATGATCATGCCGCCAACGGAGAAACTGGTCAGAACGACCGAAATTCCGCGCGAAATCAGCTGCATGACAATAAAGTATTTCCATGTCATCGTGGAAAGCCCCGCAACAAAACAGAGAATGTCGTCCGGAAACACGGGCAGTACGAACATCGCCGTCAGAATACGGCGGTCTTTGCCCTTAACCTTATGCAGCCACGAATCCAGCGCATCCCTGCCAACCAGCCAGGACGCCGCCTTGTAGCCGATGACCCTGCCGATCCAGAATGCGATCATTGACCCGCCGACGATCCCGATATAGCTGTACAGACAAGTCTTGACGGGGCCGAACAAGAATACGCCCGCTCCCACCGTCAGAACGCCCGGAATGGGCAAAAGGAACACCTGGAGCGCCTGCAAAACGATAAATACAAGCGGCCCCCAGACTCCTGTGGACTCGATCAAATCCTGCAATGCTTCCTGCGAATCGATCTTATCCAACACCCCGGTTTCCTGCAAAATAAACAGCCCGACAAGAATTACAGCCGCCAGCACGAGTCCCGTCAGCAAAAATTTATAGACAACTTCCGTTTTCCGTATACGGAAAACGACCATGGCGGCAATATAAAGGATCTCCACGCTGACGGAGACCGATGTGATGACATCGGCATGATCGTGCAAAAATCCGCTCTTGAAATTCGCCATGCAAAACACGGTAAACACAATGACTGCGACAGCCGACAGCGACGGTATCATCAGTGAAATAATTTTGTTGAAAACTTTCATAAAAATTTAAAACACAGCTTTTGCCCTTTGTATAATATATCCATTCGGGACAAAAAAATGCCTGTGTATAAAATTATTGACTCTCCTTCATCTTTTTGATCGCTTCGCGCGCGAGCGCGTCGCAACGATTGTTGTACTCGTTGTCTGCATGTCCCTTCACTTTTACAAACCGGACGGTATGCTGCTGGGTAAGGGCATACAACCTTTTCCACAACTCCGCATTCAAAACCGCCTTGCCGTCCGCTTTTTTCCAGCCGTTCTTCATCCACCCGTAGATCCAGCCTTCGTTGAACGCATTCACCGTATAGGCCGAATCGCTGTACACGGTAACGTCGCAGTGCTCTTTCAACTTTTCCAGGCCCGCAATAACCGCGTAAATCTCCATACGATTGTTCGTCGTCGAAGGCTCCCCGCCGCTGAGTTCGCGCTCAATCCCCTTGAAAATCAGAATCGCTCCGTAACCGCCTGCCCCGGGATTTCCCGAACACGCCCCGTCGGTATACAATGTAACTTGCTTCATTTTTATTCGGAAAGCTCTTCCGCCCGCTTCACACACGCCGCAACTGCACGGTCGATCATCCCTTCCATATCATCCTTTTTAAAGGACTCCACCGCCTGGATCGTCGTTCCGCCCTTGCTGCAAACAGCCGCAATCATTTCATCGATGCTCCTGTCTTCCGTATGGACGACCATTTCCGCTCCGCCTACGACCGTATTGACCGCAAGCGTCTTCGCTTCGTCTTCCGTCAATCCCTGTCTGACACCCGCACGGATCAGGCCGTCTATAAACATATATACGTAGGCAGGCCCGCTTCCGCTGATTCCCGTCACCGCATTCAGTTTCTCTTCCGGCACAATCAGCGTATTTCCGACACTGTTGAATATTTCCTGTACAAACGCACAATCGTCCACGTCGTCTTCAAAATCCGAAAGATCCAACGCCGCCATGCCGAAATTGATCGAACAGGGAAGATTCGGCATCACCCGCGCCACTTTCACGTCTCCGAACAGCGCGTCCTTGATCTTCTGCTTCTTCATTCCCGCCATGATGGAAATTACCTTCGCAACAGGTACCCCGCGCAAGCTCTCCGCCACCGCGGGAAAAGTCTGGGGCTTGACTGCCAGCAACAGATATTCGCAGTTATCCGCCACGTCTCGGTTGTTCGCCGTCACGTTCACACCGAGATCTTCCAGCCTCTTCTGCGCCGCTTCCGAAGGATCCGAAACAATTATCTTTTTCGGTTTTATAAAAGTTATTCCCTTTATAATGGCCTGCGCCATAAATCCGCCGCCGATTACACCGAGCTTGTATTGTTTTTTCATCTTTTTAACTCCTTTTTTTTCAAGATCCGCTTAAAGTTCTTGACTTAAAAATAAATTTACTATATAATAATAAAGCGCTTAGGGGAGTGGCTCAACGGTAGAGTAGCGGTCTCCAAAACCGTAGGTTGCGTGTTCGAATCGCGTCTCCCCTGCCACGGTGTCCCAACCACAATATATTGTGGTTGGGACTTTATTTTACCACAATATATTGACAGATGCCCCAAAGTGGCCCTAAAAGTGGCCCTAAAAGTGGCCCTAAAAAGTTTTTTCACATGCTTTTTCTGATTAATTTTACTATACTCTATTTTAGCCTAAACGGCAAATAAAGTCAAACGTTGCCAAATATGTTTTGAGCTTCTTTCAATATTATATATAAGGAAAAAGAGGAGAGTTTCTGAAAACTCCCCTCTTTTTACATTTCAAAATCCAAAGCATTAATAATTTGCTTTTGAACATTGGGCATTAAATGGCTGTAAGTATTCAGTGTTTGTGTTACATCGCTGTGTCCAAGCCT
>CALVXG010000017.1 GCA_944368925.1 uncultured Clostridia bacterium
AATGCCGCCGCAAAATAAAAAAACTTGTACCGAAAACCCCATAAGGAATTTTCGATACAAGTATAAAACTTTATAATTAAAAAAATTTTTTAAAAATTTGTCGCAAAACTCTTGACATTCTTTCGCAATGTATATATAATAGCGTTAGCACTTATGAGGTGAGAGTGCTAACATTGTTGAAAATCAAGTGCCAAAGCAAAAGGGGCGGGGTGAAGCGGCAATGAAGATGTCCGACAGAAAGAAGAAAATTTTACAGATTGTTGTGGATGAATACATCAACACGGCTGTACCTGTGTCGAGCAAGAGCATTGCGGAGAAGCATCTGACGGACGTAAGTTCGGCGACGGTGCGGAACGAGCTTGCATCGCTGGAGGAGCTTGGGTACTTGACGCAATTTCACACATCGGGCGGAAGGGTACCTTCGCCGCAGGCGTATCGGTTTTATATTGAGGAGCTGATGGAGAAGGGGAACCTGTCGGAGAAAGATCTTGATTATATAGAGAGAGCTTTTTCGGGGAAGTCGAACGATGTAGAGCATCTGGTCAAGAGTGTATCGAAAGTGATCAGTGAGCTGACGGATTACACGTCGGTGGGGATCGGGCCGCACGCAGATGAAGAGCGGATCAAGAACATAGCGCTTTTATCTTGCGGAGACGGGAACGCGCTTCTGGTGATTGTAACGGGGATGCGGATTTTGCGGGACAGTTTTATCGAGATACCGGAGAGCATGACGGACGAGGAGTTGGAGAATGCGTCGAAGGTGATTGCGAAGCTGTTTGAAGGCAAGGCGCTTTCGGAGATCAAGGAAGTGGAAGACGAGGTGTTGGCGGAATTCGGGCAATACCGGCAGGTGATGCACGAAGTGATCGATGCGCTGAAGTCATACACGAGACCGAGGGATGAAGACGTAGTGCTTTCGGGGGCTGAGAAGATATTCAATCATCCCGAGTATGATGATATAGACAATGTGAAGAATTTTCTGACGGTGATATCGAGCAAGGACAAACTTGCGGAGATCATCGGGGATGACAATGACGAGATACAGATCAACGTAAAGATCGGTTCTTGTGATGACAAAGAAGTTCCGGAGGACTGTTCGGTGGTTACGGCGACGTATTCGGCGGGCGGCAAGAATCTTGGGACGTACGGAGTGATCGGGCCGATCCGGATGGATTATCATAAAGTGATCACGGTTTTGGAGAATGTCGGCAAGGCATTGGAAGGGATCGTGGGAAGCAAGAAAAAGGAAACGGACAACAAGGACGGGAAGGATAAAGATGAGTGAAGACATGAAGAAGCCGCAGGAAGCAGCGAAAGAGGAAGCGGAACTTCAGCCGGAGAAGGAGCTTCCGCCGGAAACGGAGGGAGCGGAGAAGGGCTGTGAAGAGCAGAAAGCAGAGCATGCGGAGCATCACGGCAAGCACGAGAAGCTGAAGGAAGAGCTTGCGAAGGCGCAGGCGGAGACGGCGGATTACAAAGACAAATGGATGCGATCGGTGGCGGAGTTCGATAATTTCCGTAAGCGGAACGAAGCGGCGCGCCGCAATGCGTATCTGGACGGTAAAGGCGACATACTTTTGAAGATATTCCCGATCGGCGACAATTTGGAGCGAGCGCTTTTGAGTTGTGACGAGCAGACGAAGAAGGGCATCGAGATGGTGCTTCGTTCGTTTAAGAAGATTTTGGAGGACGAGGGGATTGAAGAGATCAATCCTGTGGATGAAGAATTCAATCCTGCGTTCTGCGAAGCGATCATGAGCGAGCCTGCGGCGGACGGCGTAGAAGCGGGGTACGTGAAGGAAGTATTTTTGAAGGGTTACAAGCGCGGCGACAAAGTACTGCGGTTTGCGCAGGTAAAAGTGACGTCGTGACAAGGCAGAGCAAACGGGGCGAAAGCCGTTTGAAAATAGAAACGAATTAAATTTGATAATATCTTTTTCAGGATAGAAGGAGTGTATATTATGGGAAAAGTCATTGGTATTGATTTAGGGACAACGAACTCTTGCGTAGCCGTTATGGAAGGCGGCGAAGCGGTGGTAATTCCCAATCCGGAAGGTGCGCGCACGACGCCTTCTGTCGTGGCGTTCCAGAAAGACGGGCAGAGAATTGTCGGGCAGGTTGCAAAGCGTCAGGCGGTAGCGAATCCTGACCGTACGGTTATATCGATCAAGCGCCATATGGGCAGCGATTATAAAGTGGAGATTGACGGCAAGAAGTATTCGCCGCAGGAGATTTCGGCGATGATTCTTGCGAAACTCAAGGCGGATGCGGAGAGTTATCTCGGAAGCAAGGTGACGGATGCGGTCATCACGTGTCCTGCGTACTTTACGGACAGCCAGCGTCAGGCGACGAAGGATGCGGGCAAGATCGCAGGGCTGAACGTTTTGCGTATCATCAACGAACCGACGGCGGCAGCGCTTGCGTACGGTTTGGATAAAGATAAGAACAACCACAAAGTCATGATTTATGACTTGGGCGGCGGCACGTTCGATGTATCGATCCTGGAGATCGGTGACGGCGTATTCGAAGTTCTTGCTACGAACGGCAATAATATGCTGGGCGGCGATGATTTTGATAAGCGCGTCATGGATTATCTGGTAGACGAATTCAAGAGCAAGGAAGGCATTGATCTTTCGAAAGACAAGATGGCGATGCAGCGTCTGAAAGAGGCGGCGGAGAAAGCGAAGATCGAGCTTTCGGGCATGACGACGACGAACATCAACCTGCCGTTCATTACGGCGACGGCGGAAGGGCCGAAGCATCTGGACGTAGACCTTACGCGTCAGAAGTTTGACGCTTTGACGGCGGATCTCGTAGAAAAGACGAGCGAACCGATGCGTCTTGCGATGAAAGATGCGGGTCTTTCGTACAGCGATATTGACAAAGTGATTCTGGTCGGCGGATCTACGCGTATTCCTGCGGTTGTAGAGAAAGTGAAGCAGATCACGGGCAAAGAGCCGTTCAAGGGTATCAACCCGGACGAATGTGTTGCGATCGGTGCGGCGATTCAGGGCGGTGTATTGTCGGGCGAAGTCAAAGACGTATTGCTTCTGGACGTTATGCCTTTGTCGTTGGGTATTGAAACGCTGGGCGGCGTGTTCACGAAGCTGATCGAGCGTAACACGACGATTCCTGCAAAGAAATCGCAGGTATTCTCGACGGCGGCGGATAACCAGACGCAGGTTGACATTCATATTTTGCAGGGCGAGCGTGAATTTGCGAAAGATAACAAGACGCTTGGCAGATTTGAGCTGACGGGTATTCCTCCGGCACCGCGCGGAGTACCGCAGATTGAAGTTACGTTCGATGTGGACGCGAACGGTATCGTACACGTGACGGCGAAAGATCTCGGCACGCAGAAGAGTACGGATATCACGATCACATCGAGTACGAATCTTTCGGAAGCGGATATTGACAAAGCGGTTAAAGAAGCGGAGCAGTACGCGGAAGAAGATAAGAAGCGTAAAGAGAAAGTTGACAATAAGAACAAGCTGGACGGCATGATCTTCACGGTTGAGAAGTCGATCAATGAATTGGGCGACAAACTTGCGGCGGAAGACAAGGCGCAGTTGGAAGAGCTTGTGAAGAATGCGAAAGAAGAGCTTGCATCTGACGATGACGATCGTATCAAAGCGGCTACGGAAAAACTTACGAACGAGAGCCAGCAGATCTTTGCGAAGATCTACCAGCAGACGGCGGGCGCGCAGGGCAATCCTGGTGCGAACGGAAACGGCGACGATACTGAATTCCATCAGCAGTAATTGGGTAGCGGAAGCCGTAAAAATCTGAACGATAGAAAGAGCGATAATGCCGTGAATTTTCACGGCATTACTGCACATACGGGCGGAAACGTGGCATACGTGATGCTGTTTTTGATAAAAAAACGGCATCACGTATGCAAGAAATGACTGCAAGGGGCATAAGTTTTTAAGGACAGGAGCAGGTGCGAAATGGCAGATAAAAATTATTACGAGATACTCGGCGTAGACAGGAAAGCGACGGAGGCGGATATTAAATCCGCGTACCGCAAGCTGGTCAAGATGTACCACCCCGACCTGCATCCGAACGATGCGAATGCGGCGGCGAAGTTCAAGGAAGTCAACGAAGCGAACGAGGTATTGTCTGATCCGCAGAAGCGTGCGGCGTATGATTACGAACTGGATCATCCGGGGATGCGCGGCGGAGCGGGCGGATTTTCGGGTTTTGGCGGAGCGGGCGGATTTTCGGGCTTCGGCGGATTCAGCGATATATTCAACGATATTTTTTCGGGTTTCGGAGGCGGCGGAGCGCAGCAGACAGCGGCGGCGCAGGGTGAAGACATCACGAAGGAAGTGGTGCTGAGCTTTTTGGATGCGGCGAAAGGCTGTACGAAAGAAGTGCGGTATTACCGTAACGAACCTTGTCCGACCTGTAAAGGAACGGGCGCGAAGAACGGTACGGCATATAAGACGTGCGACAAGTGCGGCGGATCGGGTCAGGTGCGATATACGCAGGATACTCTGTTCGGAAGGACGATCCGTATGGCAACGTGCGACGCTTGCGGCGGAACGGGCAAGAAGATCACGGATATGTGTCCCGATTGTAAAGGAAAGGGCTATGTCCGCAAGGAAACGGTGGTCACGCTGAACATTCCTGCAGGGGCAGACACGAACAGTTATATCCGAAAGAAAGGATTCGGGCAGGCTTCGGCGCGAGGGGGTGTTCCCGGCGATCTGATCGTGGTGTTCCGCGTCGAGCCGCATAAGATATTCAAGCGCAAGGACAAAGATCTGTATATAGAATTGCCGATATCTTACAAGACGGCGGTTTTGGGCGGAAAGATTCGCGTACCGGGAATCGACGATACGTTTGAATATCTGATCCCCGAAGGGACGCAGAGCGGCACGGTATTCTGTGTACGGGGCAAAGGTCTGAAAACGCGGGTCGGAACGGGAAATATGTACATTACCGTACAGGTGGAAGTGCCTACAAAGCTGACGCGCGATCAGAAAAAGGCGCTGGAAGAACTGGACGGACAGTTTGATATCAAACAGACGGCAAAGATGCGCGCTTTCAAAGATAATATGCAGGCAATGTACGGTGTCGATCCGTATAAAAATTAATAAAAAACGGGTGTTTTCATTTCGAAAACACCCGTTTTTTTATTGTCAGTTTTTGGTAACGCCTAAAATATAATCTGCGGAGACGTCGAGAAAAATACAAAGTTTTGCAAGTGTATCCAAAGCGGGGAAGACGTCTTTGTTCATGTATGCAGATATGGTTTTTTCAGAAACACCGACGGCCTGAGCAATCTCTTTTTGTTTAAAATGGCTTTCTTGAATTGCTTTGCGTAATCTTGTTTGGATATTTCTCAATTCAAGCCTGTTGTTAAACTGTTTCATTTCAAAAACTCCTTTTGTCTGCATCTGTCAGCCTCATGCCATTATAAGACAAACGGAAGAAAAGTTTTTGAAATCGCCTAACTGGACAATATTTTATTTAAAAAATCATCTGCTTTTGCAAAAAGTTCTGCGTTTGCAGTTAATTCTTTCTTAAAATAATTAATTTTTCGTAACACCTAAAATATAATCGGCGGAGACATCGAGAAAAATACAAAGTTTTGCAAGTGTATCCAAAGCAGGGAAGACGTCTTTGTTCATGTATTTTGATACGGTTTGCTCGCATACTCCGATCGCCTGTGCGATATCACGTTGCGAATAGGGGCTGAGTTGAATCGCTTCCCGAAGGCGCTTTTGAATGTCTTTCATTTCAATATCTATGTTTTCCATATTGGAATAATCGCATATTATGCGATAAATTGCTGAATATTAGTATATTGTACAAGTTTTTTTGATTTATAAAATAATTTGCTTGACAAAATTTGAAGCAAGTCATTATAATTAAAGTATCGCACAATGTACAAGTTTTTAATTTAAAAAGGACGATTTGTTTTTAGTAAAGAGTGGGAGAAAATGACAGAAGAAGAATTATTAAAAATCTATGAAGATATCTATTTGTATTTAGATCATAAGAGCATCCACGAATTGCGATCCTACGGGCGTGCATTCTGCGTAAAGTCGCCGTCTTCGTATAAAAAGCACGATCTGATTATGGCCCTCATACGGATCGGGTCGGGTGCAGAGAGTGCCCCTGCAAAAAGCATCAGAGGGGCGCGTCCGAAAATGCAGGAAGTTGCACAAAAAGATTTAGAGCGTTTGAAAAATATGTTTTCATGCGCAGAAAACCGGAATGTACAGGCGGAAGACGGTCTTTCGGCAGGCGGCGAGAAGGCACAAAATCTTGAGGAGATAACTTCGGCTCAAAAGAATAATTCCCTTACTTTTTCTCTGTCCGATCTGAAAGACGGAGAATATCAGTTTCACGGCACTTTGAAGATCGAAGGAAAATCTATATGTTTAAAGCTGGAATCAGCAGAATAAGTTTTGGCCCGCGCCGCATTTTTTGCGGCGCGGGCTTTGTATTTTATAAAATTTTGAACCGAAAAATCGTTTTCAGTTTTTAAAATATTTTGCAAATCATCGCTTTCCCCTGCAAAAAACGCAGAAAAAGTTTAAAAAACGCCAAAAACGCAGGAAAATTTGTTTGCGGACGAAAACGGGCGTTGCGCGTATGCCTTTCAAGAGGTTGACGAAATTCCCGAAAACGAGTACAATAGTAGAGAATAAAACTTATGGCGGAAATCGCCCGAAAAGGAAAGACGGATGAAATTTATCGAATTTACGGTACATACAACGACGGAAGGCAGTGAACTGATTGCCGATATTTTCTGGAATTACACGAATTATGGCGTGACGGTATGCGACGTGAACGACATTATTGCGTTGCAGAGCGACAAGCGCACGTTTTGGGATTACATGGACGACGACCTTATAAAGGGGCAGTCGGACGTGCTTGTCAAATGTTTTCTGCCCGTGGACATTGCGGATGAAAATATCCGTTCCATTCTTTCGGATATCGATCTTTTAAAGGAACGCAGTGCGGGCATTTTTTCGCTCGGTACACTGGAAACGAGCCGCCGCGAAATCGAAGGGGACGACTGGATCGACGTGTGGAAAAAACATTTCCGTCCCTTGCACATCGGCGGCAGGGTCGTAGTCTGTCCCGAGTGGATCGCTTACGAGCCGAAAGAGGGGGAAGTGATCGTCAAGCTGGATTCGAACATGGCGTTCGGAACGGGCGAGCATGAAACCACGTCCATGTGTCTGGAACTTTTGCAGGAATACCTCAAAGAGGGGGACACGGTGATCGACGTCGGCTGCGGAAGCGGAATTTTGGGCATTGCGGTGCTGAAGCTGGGCGCGAAGTTTGCGTACATGACGGACATCGATTATGTGGCGGTGAAAAGCGCGACGCACAACAGCGAACTCAACGGCGTGGCGGAGCGCGCGAAGATCGATCTTTCCGACCTTTTGGAAAATGCCGACGTGCGCGGCGAGGTCATGACGGCGAACATCACGGCGGATATCCTCTGCAGGCTTTGCGAGAGCATTCCCAAGAATCTGAAAGAGGGCGGCACGCTGATTTTAAGCGGGATCATCGAGCCCAAACTCGAACAGGTGATACGCGCGTATGAAGCGGTGGGGCTCACGAAGATCCGCCAGATCCGCAAAGGCGAGTGGTACGCCCTTGCATTCAAAAAGTAAGCGGCACGGTACGGAATAAATTTATGGCAACGATACGCAGATTTTTTACCGAACACGTCGGAAAGGAAGCGATTCTTTCGGGCGACGAATATTCCCATGCGAAGAACGTTTTGCGGCTGAAAGAGGGGGACGAAGTCCTGCTTTTAGACGGCAGCGGCAAGGAATACGACGCGATCATCAACAAGGTGACCAAGGGCGAAATGCTCTGCACGGTGGTGAGCGAGCGGGTATCCGACAAAGAATGCAAGACAAAAATACGCCTTTTGATCGGCGCGCTCAAAGGGGACAAGACGGAACTTGTCGTACAGAAAGCGACCGAACTGGGGGTGGCGGAGATCGCGGTGTTTTCGTCGCGGTTCTGCTCCGCGTACATGAACGAAAACAAGACGGAGCGGCTGCGCAAAGTCGCGCGCGAGGCGGCAAAACAATGCCTGCGCGCCACCGTTCCCACGGTGGAATATTTTGACAAATTCGAGGAAGCGCTGCGTTCGTGCAATTCCTTTGAAAACAAACTCTTTGCGTGCGAATTTGCACATACGTCCGATAAAAATCTGCACGAATTGCACGGATCCTGTGCCCTGGTCGTGGGGAGCGAGGGCGGCTTTTCACAGGAAGAATTTGATCTTGCAAAAGAGCTGGGTTTTGCGGGGATTACGCTGGGCAGGCGCATTTTGCGCGCGGAGACGGCGGCGATCGTCTTTTGCGGTGTGGTCGCGTTCGCGTTGGGAGAACTGGAATGAAAGCGGTCGTGTTTACGTTGGGGTGCAAAGTCAATGACTGCGAGAGCGGTTCGCTCATCCGCGGCCTGCAGGAACGCGGTTGGGAAGTCTCCGACGAGCTGGACTTTGCCGACCTGTACATTTTAAATACCTGTGCCGTGACGGGCGAAGCGGAAAAAAAGAGCCGCCAGGCGATCGCGCGGGTGCGCGCGGTCAATCCCGACGCCCGCATCATCGTATGCGGCTGTGCGGCTGAAAAAACCCCCGAAATTTTTGCAAAAAAACAGAACGTGCAGCTGGTAACGGGTGCGCGGCAAAAGAGCAAAATTCTTTCCCTTCTGGACGGGGCGGGCGTCGCTTTGGATGAAGAGGACAAAGTGTATGACGAAATGCCTGCGCCCGTGTCTTTGAAGACGCGTGCGTTCGTAAAAATCCAGGACGGGTGCAACAATTTCTGTTCGTACTGCATCATACCGTACCTGCGCGGCAGGAGCCGTTCGCGCACGGTGGAGAGCGCGGCGCGGGAGATTTTGGAAAACCCTGCGGAAGAAGTGGTGATCACGGGCATCGATATTTCCTCGTTCAAAGACGGAAACCGCGGCCTTGCCGATCTTCTGCTTGCCGTAAAGAATGCAAACAGCCGTATTCGGTTGGGTTCTTTGGAAGTGGGGGTGATCACGCCGCGGCTTTTGGAAGCGGCAAAGCAGGTGCGCGATTTTGCGCCGCATTTTCACTTGTCGTTGCAGAGCGGTTCGGACGCGGTCTTAAAGAAGATGAACCGCCATTACACGGGCGAAGAATATTGCCGCAGGGTAGAGCTGATCCGCTCTTATTTCCCGGACGCCGCCGTCACGACGGATATCATCAGCGGCTTTCCGACGGAAACGGAAGAAAATTTTTCGGAGACGCTCGCGCTTGCGCGGCGCGTCGGTTTTTCGCAGATCCATTGCTTTTCGTACAGCCGCCGCACGGGCACGGTGGCTGCGAAATTGCCCGAACTTCCCGCGCAGGTACGCAAGCGCCGCCTGCACGAACTTTTGGAGCTTTCGCACGAATTGCGGCATACGTATGAGCAAAAATTTGTCGGAAAGGTGCTCGAACTCGTGCCCGAAGAGGTCAAGGACGGCTATACGGTGGGCTATTCCGAAAACTATATCCGCCTGTACGTCAAAGGCACGGCGGAAAAGAAGGTGCGCGTGACGGCCCGCGAAGCGTATGCGGACGGTCTGCTTGCCGAGATCATACAATGATATTTGCGGCGTTTTTACAAACGGCCGTAATAAATAAAAAAGGAGACGGAGATGGAAAATTGTATTTTTTGCAAGATCATTGCGGGAGAGATCCCTTCGAACAAGGTGTACGAAGACGACGATATGCTCGCTTTCAAGGACATCAATCCGCAGGCGAAAGTGCATGTGCTTGTCGTGCCGAAGTCGCATTTTGCCACGCTTGCCGAAATGAATGCGGAGCAGGCGGAACTCGTAAAAAAATGTTTTATCAAAATTCCGGAAATTGCAAAATCTCTCGGACTTTCGAACGGTTATCGGCTGATCGTCAACCAGGGCGAAGACGCGGGACAGACGGTGCATCATCTGCACATTCATATTCTCGGCGGCCAGTCCATGGGCGAAAAAATGTTGTAATATACAATTTGTAGGGAGGTATGAAAGTGAAAAAAGTTGTAATCGGTTTTATGAGTTTGCTGTCTGTGCTGGCTCTGTCGTTGGGACTTGTTGCCTGCGGCGGCGACAAGACTGAAGATGGTGAGGGAAAGGGTACTCGCTATTCCATACAGGCGCCGTCGGCTTCCGATATCTATACGGTGGAGAACCTGCCCAAAGGCGCCTATGAGGGCGACACGGTGACGTTCAAAGTAACGCTTGCGCATCCTGCCGACAGTATTCTCGACAGCGTGCAGGTCATAGGGACTGCTATGGGCGGCAAGGAAATTGTTCCTGCGTCGGATGGTACCTGTTCGTTCACGATGCCCGCGGAACCCGTGCGCGTGACGGTCGATGCGAGCTACTATCCCGACAACGAGACGGATAATTTCCTTTCCTGGAACGAGGGGAATGTTTCTTCTCTGGAAAAATGGCAGGCTGCTTTCGAGGGAGACGAATACTATTCTTTCAGCGACGACGTCCTGCTCGCTTCATCGGTTACGAGCCAGCCTTCGCAGTCGTCTGCGAACATGGCGCTGACTTCGCATACGGAAAAGGCATTTTCGCTTAACCAGAGCGTGATCCCCGGCGAGGCTCTTTCGATCGAAATAGGCTACAGCGACGGAACCCAGGCGAACGCGTTCACGGTGCGTATCGACAGATCGAAAGTGAGCGCGGGCACCGCAAAAATCGTGCTTATTGTGGAAAACGGCCATAAATTCAGCGACAAAGCGGTTCTTGTCTGCACGGTTACCGTGACCGAACCGGAACCTCTCACGAAGCTCGATACGTGGACGGAGACGGTCGTCTTCGACCTGTCCGCGATTTTGCGGGACGAGAACACGGAAGATCTCTATTTCACCTTTGAAGATCTGGATTGGGATGAGACGATGTATGCGCAGCATTACCAGACCATTCTGGACGGTGATTACACCGTTTCGGCGGACGGTAAGGTGACGGTTGAACTGAATTATGCGGTCGGGCACAAGTACAGTGTGACCCTTGCATACAGGATGTCCAATCCGCCTGCAGCTCCTTCTATGACCGTCGGGACGTCGCAGAGCGCTTCGTATACCGCAGAGGAGCTTACGTTCAGCGCGGAAGGCGGTTCGATCGAATTTATCCTCGGCTGAGTCTTTGAAAAAGAATTTCGCACAAACGCGGTGCGGAAGGAGCAAACATTGCTCCTTCCGCACTTTTTTCGTTGCGGCACAAATGCCTGCCGCGCGGCTAATTCTTAGAGGTCGCTCGTTTTGCAAAAGGGCGGGGGAGCTTGCCCGCCGCGCGGCTTTTGTTTTGACGGTAAGATTTATAGGGGCGGGAGGTGTGCGGGGGCGGGCTTTCGGGCAAGGAAAAATTTTCCGCAGATCGGCGTAAAAATAACTTGACAATCTTTTTTGTTTCCTATAAAATATAAACGTTGAGTAAGTGCGTAAGGCGAAGGAGGGTTGAAAGGAATGTCTACGATCAGAGTCGGAGAAAACGAGTCGATTGACAGCGCGCTGCGCCGTTTCAAGAGAAAGTGCTCGCGTGACGGTATCATCGGTGATCTGCGCCGCAAAGAGCATTATGAAAAGCCTTCCGTCCGTAAAAAGAAGAAGTCGGAAGCTGCTCGCAAAAGAAGCATTAAAAACTAATCACAAAAGCCTGTTATTTTCGGATAACAGGTTTTTTGTTTGTGCGAAAATTGTCGAAAGGGGGAGAATGGGATGTCGAATCAGAAGAGTTTCCGCGGGATTGCGCGCGAGGCGAAGGCGCGTTTGAAGAGCGGTTTTTGGGAAAACGCCAAGGATAATTTCACGGACGAAATCGAGCGCGCCCGCGAAAACGGGATGAGCGAAAGCCGTGCCTGCCGTTATTTTGCGGGGAAGGTGACCTGTTCGATCCGCGGGGGCGACGATGATCTGTTTTATGAAAAGGTGCGCAGGATGCTGATGACGGACGGCGAAGTTTCGGATGCTTTGGCGCGGCTTACCGACCGCGCGGTGTACGATACGCTTTCCTACGAGGACAAGCAGCGCTACACCTTGAATCTTTCCGAAAGGTATCTGAAGGCGCTGGAGCGTTTCCGCAGGGAATGCGAATTCGAAGGCAAGCCGCGGCGCTGAGCCCGAAAATTTTAAAGCGAAAAAATGATCCGCACATGGGCGCCGCAGATTGCCTGACGGCGCGTTTTGTGGTATAATGAAAGGACGAGGTAAGCCCGATGTTATGGGCGGTGTTTGTGAGAAGAAGGGAAGGAGAGCGAAAGGGTCACGATGGATGAAATTTTGCAGAAACTGAACGAAGAGCAGATAAAGCCTGTCATGGATACGGAGGGCGCGGTGCTGGTGCTGGCGGGAGCGGGCAGCGGGAAGACGCGCGTTCTGACGTCGAGGATCGCGTATCTGGTGGAGAACATGGGGGCGCATCCGTCGTCTATATTGGCGATCACGTTCACGAACAAGGCGGCGAACGAGATGAAGGAGCGTCTTTCGGCGATGATCGACGGGGCGCAGAGCATGTGGATCTGTACGATACACAGCATGTGCGTGCGGATTCTGCGGTTGTTTGCGGATCGCCTCGGTTATAACAAAAATTTCTCCATTTACAGTGAAACGGAGCGCACGGCGGTGATCAAGCGTGCGTTTGCGGAGAGCGGGCTGGAAGACGAAAAACTTCTCAAAAACATTAAATTTCACATAGCGAACGCCAAGATGCTGGGGCAGGAGCCGGAAGAATATGCGCGCGACAATGCAGATCTGAAAGGGATCCGCGAGATCACGGCGGTGTATGCGGCCTATTGCGATCATCTGAAAAAGAACAACGCTTTGGATTTTGACGATCTTTTAACGCAGACGCTTCGGCTTTTGGAGACGGACAAGGACGCGCTGGAATATCTTTCGGGGAAATTCCGTTACATTCACGTGGACGAGTTCCAGGATACGAACCGCGTGCAGTACGAGATCATCCGTCTGTTGGCGACGGTGCACAGGAATTTGTTTGCGGTCGGCGACGACGACCAAAGCATATACGGCTGGCGTGGCGCGAAGATCGAGAACATTCTCAACTTTGAAAAAGATTTCAAGGGTGCGAAGGTATACAAGTTGGAGCGGAATTACCGTTCCACGAAAAATATTTTGAAGCTTGCGAACGCGGTCATCAGGAACAACGGCCGCCGCAAGGACAAGGTGCTTTGGACGAGCAACCAGGAGGGGGTACCCGCGCAGTATTACCAGGCGGAGACGGAAAACGACGAAGCGCTGTATGTGGCGCGCACGATCTCGCAGCTGATGAATACTTGTGACTACAAGTTTTCGGATTTTGCCGTGCTGATGCGCATCAACGCCCTTTCGCGCGCATACGAGCAGGAATTCACCAAATACAACGTGCCGTTCAAGGTGTTCGGGGGTTTCAGGTTCTACGAACGTAAAGAAATCAAGGACCTTTTGGCGTATTTGCGGGTGATCAACAACCCGTTTGACAGCGAGGCGGTCACGAGGATCGTGAACGTGCCCAAGCGCGGGATCGGCGCAAAGACGGTGGAAACGCTGCAGCAATACGCGAACGATACCGAGCTTTCGGTATACGATGCGGTGCTGGACGTAGATTCGCTCCCTCTGAACGCGGGGAGCAAGCAGAAAGTGCGCGCGTTCGGCGCGCTTTTGAAAGAGCTTGTCATCAAGGGTGCGACCATGAGCGCGGACGAGCTGATCCGCGACGTCATCAATGATTCGGGCATACTTTCCATGTATGCGGACGATTCGGACGAGAGCATCAACAAGAAGGCGAACATCGACGAATTCGTAAACTCGGTGGACGAATTCTGCAAGATGAACAAGAACGCGACGCTGTCCGATTTTCTTAACCAGGTGACGCTGAGTTCGGATACGGACGACATGGACGAAACCGATTATGTGACGGTGGCGACCATTCATTCGGTGAAGGGGCTGGAATTCAAGACGGTGTTCGTGGTGGGGATGGAAGAGAATATATTCCCCGTTTCGCGTGCGGCGTACGACGACAACGAGCTGGAAGAGGAGCGCCGTCTGATGTACGTGGCGATCACGCGGGCGGAAGAGCGTTTGTATTTTACGCGTTCGCGCAGCCGTTATCTGTACGGAGAGCGGAGCATGACGCTCCCCTCGCGGTTCATGCAGGAGCTTTCCTCGGTGATGGAAGTGGAATCGCCGCGCTCCTCCTATTCCGACTACACGAGGCGGACGGCCGCGCCTTCGTCTTCCTATGCGGGGTACGGAGCGCGCCGCAGTTTTTCGCGGCAGGCGCGTTCCGACGAGGACGAATTCGGGTATCGGAGCGATCTTCCTGGCGAGTCTTCGCCGACTTCGTATTCCTCTTTTTCGGCGTCGGCGAATTACCGCCGTGCGCAGCAAAACGCAGTACCGTCCCCCGCAAAATCGGGACAAAAAGATTATGCGGCGTTCAAGACGGGGGTGCGGATACGGCATCCGAAATTCGGGGAAGGGGTCATTATTTCCACGCGCGGGGAAGGACCTGCGAAGATCGCAAATGTGAGTTTCCCGGGACTGGGGATCAAGTCGCTTTCGGTGCAGATCGCCCCGATCACGATCGTATAAACTCCGCCCGCGGGGCGGAAAGGTGCGCGGCGGGCACGGCGCGCAAAGGAGAAGATTATGGACAGAATGCGCGAACTGGTGGACATTTTGAACCGCTACGCGTACGAATATTATGTGCTGGACGCGCCGACGGTTACGGACGCGCAGTACGATAAGCTCTACGACGAACTCAGAGAGCTGGAGCGGGAGAGCGGAACGGTATTGTTTGATTCTCCGACGCGCAGGGTCGGCGGAGAACCTGTCAAAGCGTTTGCGCGGCACGAACATATCGCAAGGCTGTACAGCCTGGATAAGGCGGTCACAGAAGACGAACTGGACGCGTTTTTTGCGCGCGTTTACAAAGTTTGCGGCGAAACCGAGTATACGGTAGAGTATAAATTTGACGGACTGACCATGTGTCTTACCTATGAAGACGGCAAGTTTGTCCGCGCTGCGACGCGCGGAAACGGGGTCGTGGGGGAGGACGTTACGGCGCAGGTTCTCACGATAAAAAGTTATCCGCTCTCCATTCCGTACAAGGGCGTTTTGGAAGCGAAGGGGGAGGCGGTGATACGTCTGTCCGTTCTGGAAAAGTACAACGAGACGGCGGCGGAGCCGCTCAAAAACGCGCGCAACGCGGCGGCGGGGGCGATACGGAACCTCGATCCCGCGGTGACGGCGGCGCGCAAACCCGAAATTCTCTTTTACGACGTGAATTACATGTCGGAGGGGGGCGTATCGTCGCAGGAGGAAGCGGTAAAATTTCTGGAAGAGCAGGGATTCAAGACCTTTCATCACACGAAACTGTGCAAGACGCCGCAGGAAGTGAAGGATGCGATCGCGGAGATCGACATGACACGCAAGAAGATCGACGTGCTGACGGACGGCGCGGTCGTGAAGGTCAACGACTATGCCGCGCGCGAAAAATTGGGCTTTACGGACAAATTTCCGCGCTGGGCGATCGCTTTCAAGTTCGAAGCGGAGGAAGCGGTCACGACGGTGCGGAAGGTGATCTGGCAGGTGGGGCGTACGGGCAAGCTCACGCCTTTGGCGGAAGTGGACCCCGTCGAGCTTGCGGGGGCGACGGTGCGCAAGGCGACGCTCAACAATCTCGGCGATATCCGAAGAAAAGACATCAAGATCGGGAGCAAAGTGCTCATACGTCGCAGCAACGAGGTCATACCCGAAATTTTGGGGGCGTACGAACACACGGGCAAGAGCGTGAACATTGCGCCGCCGCAGGCTTGTCCCTATTGCGGTTCGCCCGTACGGGAAGAGGGGGCAAACCTTTTCTGCACGAACAAAAATTGCCGTCCGAGGATCGCGGCGCAGCTCGCCAATTTTGCGAGCAAGGGCGCGATGGATATCGAGGGCTTTTCCGAGATGACGGCGTATCTTCTCTACGACGAGCTGGGCGTCAGGCATTTTTCCGATCTGTATTTTCTGGATAAAGACAAACTTTCCAGACTGGAAGGTTTCGGGGACAAGAAGATAAAAAATCTTCTGAGCGCGATTGCGGCGAGCAAGAACGTGCCGCTGGACAGATTTTTGTTCGCGCTCGGCATTGACGGGATCGGAAAGGTGGCGTCCAAAGACCTTGCTGAAAAGTTCAAGAGTGTGGAGGCGCTTTCTGAGGCCACGGCGGAAGAGCTGGTGGAAATGGAAGATATCGGAGAAAAGACGGCGGCGAACATCGTGAACTGGTTTGCGGACGAAGAAAACCGCGCGGAGCTGAGCAGGCTTTTTTCGGCGGGGGTAAAACCGTTCATGAAACAGATCGCGGCGGGCGGCGTATTTTCGGGCCAGAACGTCGTTTTGACGGGTACGTTATCCCGTTTTAAGCGCAGCGAAGCGCAAAAGCTCATCGAGGAGCAGGGCGGGATTAACCAAAGTGCCGTCACGTCCAAAACGACGCTCGTCATTGCGGGCGAAAGTGCGGGCAGTAAGCTGGACAAAGCGAAAGATCTGGGGATCCGCATCATCGGTGAAGAGGAATTTTTAAAAATTCTCGGCAAAGAATAAAATAAAAAGGAACGCAAAGAAACGGTAAAACCGCTTGTCAATTCTTTGCGTTTCTGTTATAATAGGGGAAGATAAAAATCGGGGCATTCTGTGGTTTTGCGAGAGGAGCCGAAGAGGCGGTCGCAAGGGAATGCCTGCGGCATTGAAAAATTTGCGGACGGGCGTCGTGCCCGACGGGGGGCAAGTTATGTTCAGCATGACCGGGTACGGAAAAGGGGAATACAAGCAGGGCGGCATCGAGCTGACCGTGGAGATCAAGACGGTGAACAACCGTTATCTGGACGTATCCGTGAAATGCCCGAAGATCTTCAATGCGTACGAGGAGGCGGTGCGGGCGCTGGTGCGTGAAAAGCTGACGCGCGGGCATGCCGATCTCTTTATCAATTACGTGGACAAACGCGACAAGACAAAGGAGCTTTACGTCGACGCGGCGGCTGCGAAGAGTTATTACGATGCGGCGGTGCGTATCAAGGCGATGTTTCCCGACCTTGCGGACGATTTCACGGTGACGGCGCTTTTGAAAAGTCCGGACGTAGTGCGTCAGGAAGATGTGTCGGGTGCGGATGAAGAGCTGCTTTCCGCATTGCGGTCGGCTCTGACGGCGGCTCTTGACAATCTGAACGCAATGCGCCAAAAGGAAGGCGAAAAACTCGCCGCGGATATGCTTTCGCGCATGAACGAGATCGAACGTCTGGTTGGTGTGGTGAAAGAGCGTGCGCCGCAGGTGGCGGAGAATTACCGCACAAAGCTGACGGAGCGGATCACGGAAGTGCTTTCGGGCGTAAATTACGATGAGACACGGCTCTTGACGGAAGTTGCTGTTTTCGTGGATAAATCCAACATTGACGAAGAATTGACGCGCCTTGCTTCGCACATATCGCAATTCCGTTCCATCTGCAAGGAAGAGCGCGTGGGCAGAAAACTGGATTTTCTGGTGCAGGAATTCAATCGTGAATCGAATACGATCTGTTCCAAGAGCAACGATCTTGCGGTGACGAATGCGGGACTTGCACTGAAAAATGAGATCGAAAAGATCCGTGAACAGGTACAAAACGTCGAGTAAAAAATATAAAGACGCGAATTACATAAAAAACTTTGTTTTCAGAGGTAGAAGATATGATCAACGAACCGGTAGTGGACAGATTGGTAGAAAAACTCGGCACGCCCGAACATCCTGCATCGCGCTATGCTTTGTGTGTAGTGGTGGCAAAACGTGCGCGCCAGATCATTGACCAGGAGCAGAGCCAGGGCATTCATGAACTGCCCGGCGGAGTAAAAGAGATCGCGCTTGCCTGCCAGGAAATCGTTTCGGGCAAGCTGGCTATGACCAAAGACTGATCGAAAGCGTCCCTTAAAGGGGAACGGCTTACAGGATTTGCTCCGAAGTATTCGGGGCATTCTGTTTTTTTGGGAGAAAGTGCGCGGTAACGTATTTCGGCAAGGCTTATGCATCGGTTTTTAACAGAAAAGGAAGCAGCCTTGCGGGAATGGAACTTGCGAATATACGGAAAAAGACAGGCCTTTAACGTATAAAATCGGAGAATGGCTGTTGGCAAAGAAGGACGGAAGGTACGGCGGATGATTGCGGAAGTGATCGTGGATATAGCCCACAGCGAAGTGGACAAAATATTTGAATACCGTGCGATCGAGGGCGTGGAAGAAGGCAGCCGCGTCCGTGTTCCGTTCGGGAGGATGACGGTCGACGGCTATGTGATGCGTCTGAAAGAGCGGAGCGAGTACGGCGACGAGCGGCTGAAAAGCGTATCTTCGGTGATCGACAAGGCGATGACGGGCGAATGTCTTGCTTTGGCAAAGAGCATCAGTGCGCGGTATCATTGTCCGATGGCGTTGACGCTGCGGCTGTTTTTGCCGTCGGAGATGCGCCGCGGGGCGGTGCGCGAGCTGTATAAGACGATCGCCGTATTTGCGAAGGAGCCGGAGAGCATCCGAAAAAACGCAAAGGCGCAGGAAGCGATCCTCTCGTTCATGCGGGAAAAGGGTCGGTTCGGCTATACGGAGCTCTGTGAAAAATTCGGGGCGGCGGCGGTGCGCGCGTTGGCGGAAAAGGGCGTACTCGAGCTTGAAAAGGAGCGCGTCAACCGAACGCCGTTGCAGGAGGCAAATGCGGCGTTTACGCCGCGGGAGCTGACGCAGGCGCAGCAGGCGGCAACGGAGAAGATCAAAAATTCTTCCAAAACGGTACAGCTTTTGCACGGCGTGACGGGCAGCGGCAAGACGGAAATTTATCTGACGCTGATCGCGCAGGCGCTCAAAGAGGGCAAGACGGCGATTTTTCTTGTTCCGGAAATTTCTTTGACGCCGCAGATGTTTACGCAGCTTCGGGCGCGGTTCGGCGGAGCGGCGGCGATCATGCACAGCGGACTTTCGGCGGGCGAGAAGTTTGACGAATGGCATCGTCTGCGCACGGGCGAAGCGAAGATCGCGATCGGGGCGCGGAGCGCGGTATTTGCGCCTGTGGAGAATATCGGCGTCATCATCATCGACGAGGAACACGACGGAAGCTATTCCAGTGAAACGAATCCCCGTTATAATACCTGGGAAATTGCAAAAATGCGCGCGGAATACAACGGATGCAAGCTGATTCTCGGCAGCGCGACCCCGTCTGTGGAAACGTATCTGAAAGCGACGGAAGGGGAATACGGGCTTATCGAACTTCCCGAGCGCATCAACAAGAATCCGTTGCCCGAGATGATCGTGGCGGATATGCGCAGGGAAGTGCGGCGCGGCAACAATTCGCCCTTTTCGGCGTCGCTGCGCGAGGAACTGGAAAACTGTCTGGAATCGGGCAATCAGGCAATCCTGTTTTTAAACCGCCGCGGCTTTGCGCAAAGCGTGGTATGCCGCGAATGCGGCACGGTCATCAAGTGTGAACGCTGCGACGTTTCGCTCACCTATCACAGCGAAGAAAATTGTTTGAAATGCCATATGTGCGGTGCCACATATAAAATGCTGTCGGCTTGTCCCGAATGCGGCGGCGTGCATCTGAGTTATACGGGTACGGGTACGCAGAAAGTGGTGGGAGAGTTGAAAAAGATCCTTCCCTCTGCGCGTATTCTGCGCATGGATGTGGATACGACGAGCGGAAAGGAAGGCCATTACAAGATCTTAAAAAAGTTTGCCGATCATGAGGCGGACATTCTGGTCGGCACGCAGATGATCGCCAAGGGACACGATTTCCCGTCGGTCACGTTGGTGGGGATCCTGGACGCGGACATGAGTCTGCATTTTTCCGATTATCGGAGCGGGGAGCGTACATTCCAGCTGGTGACGCAGGTGGCAGGGCGCAGCGGGCGTTCGAAAGAAAAGGGAAAAGTGGTTTTGCAGACATACGACCCCGAAAATTATATCCTGCGCTTTGCGATGAATTACGATTACAAAGCATTTTTCAATCATGAGATCTCTCTTCGCAAATCGACGAGTTTTCCGCCGTTTGCGAAGATCGTGCGTGTGATGGTGACGGGCGAAGACGAAAAAAAGACGCTGGAAGTACTCAAACCCGTATATTTTTCGCTTAAAGAACTGTTTGATGCGCATACCGGTGATTTTTTGTTTTTCAACAAAATGAAAGCGCCGGTCAAGAAAATACAGGATAAATTCCGTTATCAGGTACTGATGCGGATCACGAACGAGGGACTTCTGCCGCAGATCTATGAGCGTTCGTTGCGCGAAAAGACGAGGGACGTGCTGGTGTATGTGGAAGAAAACCCTGCGAATTTAAGTTAAAGTAAGAAAAAACCGTAAGGACTGGAGGAGAAGTTATGGCGATACGGAACGTCGTACAGGTAGGCGACGATGTATTGAGGAAAAAATGTTTTGAGGTAACGTCTTTTGACGAGAAACTCGGCGAACTTTTGGACGATTTGCGCGACACGGTTCGCAAAGAAGACGGCGCGGGTCTGGCGGCTCCGCAGGTCGGGATCCTGCGCAGGGTTGTCGTTGTGGACGTGAAAGAGGGCTTTTACGAATTTGTCAATCCCGTGATCGTGGACAGCAAGGGCGAGCAGACAGGTTACGAGGGATGTCTTTCGGTGCGCGGAAAGCGCGGCATCGTTACGCGTCCTATGGTCGTGAAAGTGGAATATTCCGACCGCAA
The DNA here is from genome assembly GCA_944368925.1 of uncultured Clostridia bacterium. GTDB lineage: Bacteria > Bacillota > Clostridia > Christensenellales > Borkfalkiaceae > Borkfalkia. The sequence continues at coordinate 20,716 of CALVXG010000017.1, forward strand.
AGGAAAGCGCAAAAAACTGACGGCGCGCGGCTTTTTCGCGCGCGCGGTATGTCATGAACTGGATCATCTGGACGGCGTGCTTTATACCGATCGCGCTGAACGGGTGGAACGTGCAGAAGATTAAAAGACGGGGGAGTACGCTATGAAGATCATCTATGCGGGCGCTCCCGCTTTTTCGGTAGTGCCGCTTTCGGCATTGCTGGATGCGGGTTTTGAAGTGGCGGCGGTCGTAACGCAACCGGATAAGCCGACGGGCAGAAAGGCGATCCTTACGCCCACGCCGCTCAAATCGTTTGCACTTTCGCGCAATATTCCCGTTCTGGACTTTGCAAAGATCCGCGAACACATTGCGGAGCTGAAAAAGATCGGCGCGGATGCAATGGTTACCTGCGCTTACGGACAGATCCTCACGCAGCAGGTGCTGGATTGTTTTGCTTTGGGCGTTCACAATATCCATACGTCGCTTCTTCCGCGCTGGCGGGGCGCTTCGCCCGTACAGCATGCCATTTTGTCAGGAGATAAAGAAACGGGCGTTACGGTCATGCGCACGGATATCGGACTGGACACGGGGGATATTTTGATTCGGGAAAAGACGGAGATCACCCCCGTCGATACGGCGGCGACGCTTTCGGAAAGGCTTTCGCAGATAGGTGCAAAGCTGATTGTCGAGGCATTGCGTGCCGTGGAAACGGGAAAGGCAGTTTTTTGCAAACAGCCGCAGGAAGGCGTAACGCTCTGCAAAAAGATCCGCAAAGAGGAATGCCTTGTCGATTTTTCGAAATCGGCGCAAGAGCTGAGCTGTCTGATCCGCGCCATGTCGCCGGAGCCGCTCGCGTTTTCGCGCCTTCACGGTAAGCTCGTGAATTTTTATTTTGCGGAAGCGACGGAAGGGGATGCGGAAGGCGCTTCGGGACAGGTCGTCCGTGCGGATAAGAGCGGCATTTATGTTCTGACAGGGAGCGGGATTCTGAAAATTCTTGAATTGCAGCTGGAGGGCGGCAAAAAACTGAAAGCCGCCGATTTTGTAAACGGCAGAAAAATTTCTGTCGGCGATGTTTTCGGAGCCTGAATATGACAAATCCGATCTATGATCCGTACGCGGTCTTGCAGAAGGTTTACGGCGGCGGCGCGTTTTTGAAACAGGCGCTTACCGACACGCCGATCGAGGAGCTGAACCGTGCGCGGACGGTCAAAATATGTTACGGTGTTCTGGAAAATGATCTGTACCTGGATTTCTGCATCCGTTCTTTTGCACCCAAGAATCCGAAACTTCCCGTCCGTATCATTCTTAAAATCTGTCTGTATATGCTTTTGTTTTTAAAGAAACAGCGCTATATGATCACGGACAATGCGGTGTCTTTGGCGAAAAAACTCGGAAAAGGCGGCGCGTCGGGCTTTATCAACGCGTTTTTGCGCGCCTTCGATGCGGAAAAGCTTAAACTTCCGCAGGAAAAAACGGAGCGCCTGTCCGTGCAGTATTCCTATCCTGTCTTTGCGGTGAATAGACTTCTGGCGGAATACGGGGATGACGCCATATCCGTCATGGAACATATGCCTGCGCGCACATTTGTCCGTTTTAAGAACAAAGAGATGGCAGAAAAGTATCTGAATGCGTCTGCGCACACTTATGAAAACAAAGAAGATGTGCATAAGGGCGGAGAGCAGAGGAGCGGTGCGGAAAAGACTCCGTTTGAGAATGTGTATGCGTTTTCCAATTTCCGCCGCGATAAAGGTTTTGATGCGGGCGAATACACATTTCAGTCGGTGGGGTCGGCGGCGATCTGTTCGGTCGTGGAGCCCTGCGAAAACTTGTTGGATGCCTGTGCCGCACCCGGCGGAAAGAGCGTGCTTTTGTCGGAAAAATGCGCGCACGTGACAGCCTTTGAGCTGCACGCACACCGTGCGGAACTTATACGAAGCTATGCGGCGCGCATGGGTGCGAAGAATATCGACGTCGTCTGCCGCGATTCTTCCGTTTACGATGAAACATACCGCCGCGCTTTCGACGCGGTGCTGGTCGACGCGCCCTGTTCGGGGTACGGCGTGACCAACGAGAATCCCGATATCCGCTTTTTCCGCAAAGAGGAGAGCTTGCAGGAATTGCATAAGATCCAGCTCTCCATTCTCTGCGCCTGCGCGGAATACGTGCGGGAGGGCGGAAAGCTTTACTATTCCACTTGTTCGGTGTTTCGCGAAGAAAACGACGGCACGGTAGCCGAATTTTTGAAAACGCACCCCGAATTCAGCGCGGAAAAGATCACATGCGCGCTCGGACATATGCAAAAAGAATACGGTTTGCAGTTTTTGCCGCATCTTTCGATGGGCGCGGGATTTTATGTGAGCAAGCTCGTCAGAAAATGAGAAAATACTGACGTGACGCCCGATGAGTAAGACGGGCGGTTTCCGCGTTCAAAGACGGGGCGGTTCAACAAGGAAAGAAAAATGAAAGAGATTTTACAAGATTACTCCTTTGCAGAGTTGCAGGCGCTTGTCCTGGAATTGGGGGAGCAGAAATACCGTGCGGGGCAGCTTTACCGCGGGCTCATGCGCGGTAAGCGCATATCGGATATCACGGACATATCCAAAGCGTTCAAAGAAAAACTTCTGGCGCGGTTTGAAGACGAGCCCGTGCGCATCCGCGAGGTGTTTACCTCGTCGGACGGCACGGAAAAATATCTTTTCGAGCTTTCGGACGGGAATATCATTGAGGGTGTGCTCATGTCCTACAAATATGGGCGGACGCAATGCGTTTCCACGCAGGTAGGCTGCCGCATGAACTGCGCGTTCTGCGCGTCGGGGCTGAACGGGCTCATCCGCAATCTGACGGCGGGCGAGATTCTTTCGCAGATTCTTGTCGTGAACGCGAAATTCGGCGGTACGATTGAAAAGCGCGCGGTGACCAACGTTGTGCTGATGGGCAGCGGCGAGCCGCTCGACAATTATGACAACACGGTCAGTTTTTTAAGAAACGTGACGGCGGAAGGCGGGATCTGCATCAGCGCGCGGAACATTTCGCTCTCGACGTGCGGGCTTGTGCCGAAGATGTATGATCTTGCAGAGGAAGGGATCCCTGTCAATCTTACGGTGTCCCTGCATTCGCCGTCGGACGAGGAGCGGCAGCGGATCATGCCCGTTGCGAAGGCGTATTCGATCGCCGAAATTTTAAAGGCGTGCGAGAATTATTTTGACAAAACGGGCAGGCGTTATATCTTTGAATATTCGCTGATCGCGGGCGAAAATTCGGACGCGAAACACGCACAGATGCTCATCGATCTTTTGCGCGGGAAGCCCTGCCACGTCAATCTGATACGCTTGAACGAAGTGAAGGAACGAAACCTTTCGGGCATTACCGAAAAGGAAGCGTACCGTTTTTTGGGACTTTTGGAAAAGGGCGGGCTTTCGGCGACGCTGCGGCGGCAGATCGGAGCGGACATCGGCGGCGCCTGCGGACAGCTCCGTGCGGGATATCTTGACAAAAACAACGGCTGATCGGAAATTTTTCGAAAAGAGGGAAAAAGATGAAAAGGACGGTCGGGGCGGTGCTTATCGCTGCGTTGTTTCTCGTGATCTGCGGCGCGTGCTATGCGCATACGGAATACGATGAAAAAACGCTCGTGAAGGCGGTATATGCGGGAGCGGAGGGGATGGCGGAGTTTCCGCTTGCCTATACGCGCATGTTTGATTTTTCGCAAAATGCCGTGTTTGACGAAGTAAAGTGCGACGAAAGGACGGAGCAGGAGTATATCCGTTCGCGTCTGGGGCGGTATGATGCCGAACGGGACGGCGATTATGCGGCATATGAAGCGCAGGTAAAAAGTTATTGCAATACACCCGTGAAAAAGGGAGAATTTTCCGCACAGGACGGGGAAGCGTTTTGCGAATATATCGTAAAGAACGGGGTGTTCACCTGGAAGGATTCGTACAAGACTGACAAAACGATGGAAGATTTTGCGGGATTTCATGTTTGTTTTTATTTTTCGGACGGCACGGAAAAGGCGACGTATTTTTATGCGGAATATCCGCGCAACTATAAAAAGATCGAAGCCGCTTTTGAAGATTTTCTCGGGTTCGGCCTGCGGGTAAACTATGCAGATTTTTGAGGACGAAAGGAAATTTTGAAAGGCGAGAATGCGGCTTGCGTGGGCGGTTTCTTGACAAAAGTATGCGCGGCTGATATAATTTTGGACGATGGGCGGACGTTTTGAAACGGGGCTTGGTTGTTTTTTTACGGGAGGAGAAAGGAATGAATCGTATTCAGATCGCGCCGTCGATTTTGTCGGCAGATTTTGCGGCGATGGGTGCGGCGGTAGAGAAACTGGAACAATGCGGAGCGGATTTGATCCATTGCGACGTGATGGACGGGACGTTTGTGCCGAAGATCACGTTCGGGACGGACATGGTGGCGGCGGTGAAAAAGCACACGAAAGTGCCGCTGGACGTGCATCTGATGATCGTAAATCCGCAAAGCAAGGTGGAAGAATTTGCGAAAGCGGGGGCGGACATTCTGACGGTGCATGCGGAAGCGTGCGGGAAGGAGCTAAACGACGTTTTGAAGCATATCCGTGCCTGCGGCATACGTGCGGGGGTGGCGGTGAGTCCCGATACGCCCGTAAATACGGTGTTTGACAGTCTGGAATTTGCGGACATGCTGCTGGTGATGAGCGTGTATCCGGGGCTGGGCGGGCAGAAGCTGATCGAGCGGACGCTTGCCAAAGCGGAGGAAGCGCGCGCCTTTTTGGAAAAGGCGGGGATTTCGCGCGACATCGAAATGGACGGCGGCATCACGGAAACGAACGTCGGTACGGTGCAGGATGTCGGGGTGAACGTGATCGTAGCGGGCAGCACGGTATTCCGTTCGCCCGACATGGCAAAGACGATCTCATTGCTGCGTGCGGGGAACAGATAAAATTTACGCGGCGTTTGCCGCGTCTTTTTTGGGTATGAAACGCGGAATTATTTTGCTCAACGGAGAGCCGTACACGGAAAAAATAGAGGATACGGACGCATTCGTCGTGTGCTGCGACGGGGCCCTGCGCTGGGCGCAGGGGAAAGTGCGTATCGATAAAAAGACGGGAGATTTCGATTCGCTGGGGTATATTCCCGAAGGCGCGGACGTCTATCCTGTGGAAAAAAACAGTACGGACGGCGAGATCGCTCTCGAATTGCTGCTGGAGAAAGGCTGCAAACAGATCGACATATACGGCGGAGGCGGCGGCAGGGAAGATCATCTTTTCGGAAATCTTCAGCTTTTGTATGCGGCGCACCTTCGCGGGGCGCAGGCGTGCATGCACACGCGCTATACGGATATTTCCTGCGGCGCGGGGAAGATCGGATGGAACGGGAAAAAGGGCAAAACGCTCTCGCTGGCACCGGTCGGAGAACGGGCGCATATAATGGAGAGTGAAGGGCTTAAATACCCGCTCCGTGATCTTACGCTCACGGCGGGGAGTTGCAGGGGGATCAGCAACGTGATCTGTTCGGATCGGGCGCAGATCTTCTGCGACGAAGGCACGCTCTTCATTTTTGAAGTGCGGGAGGACGCGAAATGGTAAAGATCATCTGTGTAAAGCCGCCCAAGGCGGTGCGTATGCTGCTGCGGCTTGTGCGGCGATCGGACGGGAACTGAGCTTTTCATACAAATGACAAAAGAGACGGGCGTCGCCCGTCTCTTGACAAATAAACGCGGGCGGCAGGCGGAGAACAAATTCTCCGCCTGCCGCCTTTTTTCGGGAAGCCCCCGCGCGCAAAGAATTGCGCGCGGGGGCGCAAAGCCGCCTTAAAGAGGTGCGGGCCGCGCAAAATTTGCGCGGCCCGCACCCGTAAAAATAAGCGGGTGTGAATTTTGAGGGAAAGAGTTTCCGCGAGTGCAAAATTTTACGGTTTTTGCGCAAGAGAGGCGGGTTGATTTTTTGCGCGGGTGTAGTATAATAAAAATGAGAGAATCCGCACGGGAAAAGAAGGCGGAAAGAGCGGAGGAAAAAGAGATGGAATATCCGGTAGAAGAGTTGAAAAAAATTGCCCTCGAATACGGTTTTACGCACGTGGGGGAATTGAACATAAAAGCGCTGGTGTTTATGCCGGAGGTACGGGAAATGTGCCGTGCCGACCGATGCCACGCATTCGGGAAGAACTGGCGCTGTCCGCCCGCCTGCGGCAGTATCGAGGAGGCGAGCGCGCGTGCAGCGCAGTATTCATTCGGCATGATCGTGCAGACGGTGGGGCAGATGGAGGACGACTTCGATCTGGAAACCATACAGAACACGGGGAAAAAGCACGCGGAAAGTTTTATTGCCATGATGCGGGAGCTGAAGAAAAGATATCCCGAAATTCTCGGAATGGGGGCGGGAACCTGCCAAAGGTGCAAGCAATGTACCTATCCCGACGCGCCCTGCCGCTTCCCCGAAGATTCCTATTCTTCCATGGAAGCGTACGGGCTGTGGGTCAGCAAGGTCTGCGAGCTTTCGGGTATTCCGTACAATTACGGGCCGCACACCCTCGCATATACGAGCTGTTATCTCTTGAAATAAAAATTTTGCGCGCAGGCTAAAGGAGTTGGCGGGCGTTTTGTCCGCAAACTTCCATAGCCGCGGCAATGTGAAAAGGGGATTATCTTTCGCAAATTTTTTTGCGGGAGATAATCCCCTTTTTCGTCTTGGAACGGAGCGCAAAGGAACGGCCTTGTTGCTTTTATTGTCTTGGCCGCACCTGTCCGTCTGCACCGCAGACGCAAAAAAATCCGTCATTTTTTCGCCGTCGGGAATGCGTCCGCCCCGTGACGCTTTGGAAAAATCCCGTTGCGGAGACAGGGGGGGATTTTGTTTGCGGCCGCAGAGTATAGATAAAATAAAAGAGCGCCGCAGGCACGTCAGACCCCGGCTCTGCAAGCGCAAAAGGGAAAGCGGATAAAAGGCCCGCGGGTTCGGTGATCTTCGGCGTGCGGACGAAAAAAAGAAAAAACAAAAGAGCACTGCGGTTGCAGTGCTCTTTGTGTTTTTGATAAGATTAAGCGCGTTCTACTTTGTCGCTTTTCAGGCAACGTGCGCAAACGTAAGCGGATTCCACTTTTCCGTCCTTGACGATTTTGACTTTCTGGACATTCGCCTTGAACGTTCTTCTCGTCTTGCGGTTGCTGTGGCTCACGTTGTTGCCGGAATTCTGCCCCTTATTGCAGATGCTGCACACTCTCGACATATTCACACCTCCACGGTCATAATCTGACAAAAAATTGAGCGCGAAAAAAGCGCCCCGCTCGAAGCGAGCATAAATACTATACCAAAATCTATCAAAAAAAGCAATCGATTTTGCATGTCTTTCCGCAATTTTTCATCAAAAATAAAAAAACAGCGGGGGAAAGTAAATTTTCTCTTGCAAAATAAGAGAAAATAGTATAAAATAGTGTCGATACGGGAGTATTTATTATGTCTGTAAATACGTGTAATGCCTACGGCAAAATCACAATTTCGGATACGGCGATCGCAAGGGTCGCGTCGTTGGCGGCGATGGAATGTTACGGCATCGTCGAAACCGTTTCGCGCCGTTTTACGGACAGTCTTTCTGAATTGTTTAAAAAGCAATCGCATGGCAAGGGCGTCAAGGTGACCACGAACGGAGATCGCATTTATATTGATCTGTACGTGATCATCAAATTCGGTGTATCGATCAACGCCGTTGCGGAGTCTTTGAAAGAGAGTGTCAAATACAGAGTAGAGAAGTTTACGGGGATGATCGTAGACACGGTCAACGTAAACATTATCGGGGTAAAGCTGTAATTACCCGTCCCGTGAAAAGGAGATTATTCTTTCATGCCAAAAACGATAGGCGGCACCGAATTCCGCAAGATGATTCTTGCGGGGGCGAAGGTGCTTGAAATAAACAGAACAAAAGTAGATTCGCTCAACGTATTTCCCGTTCCGGACGGAGATACGGGGACGAACATGTCGCTGACGATCCAATCGGCGGTGAAGGAGCTTTCGATGTGTTCGTCCAACCGTTTGGGCGAACTTTGCGACGCGGTTTCCAAAGGTGCGTTAAAGGGTGCGCGGGGAAATTCGGGCGTGATACTTTCGCAGCTGTTTCGCGGGATCTGTGCGGAGATCAAAAACGGCGACGAAGTGACGATCAAGATGTTTGCGAAGGCGATGGAAAACGGCACGAAAGTGGCGTATTCGGCAGTATCCAAGCCCAAGGAAGGAACGATGCTGACCGTCGCAAGACTTATGAGCGAATTTGCGCGTCAGGCGGCTCCGAAATATAAAGATTTTGCATTATTTCTGACGGACGTCATCAAAAAAGGGGAAGAAGCGCTGGCGCAGACGCCGGAGTTGCTGCCCGTACTGAAGAAAGCGGGCGTCGTAGACTCGGGCGGCATGGGGCTTTTGTGTATTTACCGCGGATTTTTGGGGTCGCTCAACGGCGAAGAGGTAGCGGAAGAATACGTCGCACCCGAAGCGGGAAAGAGTGACGAAGACGTTTTCGGCGACAATTCGGACATCATCAATCTGGATCTGGGCGAGATCGAATTTGCGTACTGTACGGAATTTTTCATCATCAATTTAAAGAAATCGACGACGCTTGCGGACATCGACCGTCTCAAAGAGAAGCTGATGGCGATCGGAGATTCGGTGATCTGCATCGGGGATCTGGAGCTTGTAAAGGTGCACGTGCACACGAACAATCCTGGGCAGGCGCTTTCGTATGCGGTGGAGCTGGGCGAGCTGGACCGCGTGAAGATCGAGAACATGCTCGAGCAGAACCGCGCGTTGCGTGCAAAGCGCGAGGCGGAAAAGAAAGAGATGGGCATGCTTGCGATCTGTGCGGGCGAAGGAATTGCGGCGATTTTCAAAGATCTTTTGGTTGACCGCGTGATCGAAGGCGGCCAGACGATGAACCCGAGCGCGAGCGATATCGCGACGGCGGTACAGAAGATCAATGCGGAGCACGTGTTTGTGTTCCCGAACAACAAGAATATAATTTTGGCGGCGGAACAGGCGAAAGCGCTGGTCACGAACCGCACCATACACGTCATACCGACGAAGAATGTGCCGCAGGGATTTGCGGCGGCGCTGGCGTTCAACAGCGAAGCGAGCGCGGAAGAGAACAAAACGGACATGATCCACGCCATCGACAATGTCAAAGCAGGGCAGGTTACATACGCCGTCCGTTCGACGAGCGTAAACGGGTTCAATCTGCATGAGGGCGACATTATCGGGCTGGACGACAAAAAGATCCTGGCGAAGGGCACCAATGTGGACGATACGCTTTTGGCGCTGGTCGACAGGCTGAAAGACGGAATGCACGAGATCATCACGCTCTACTACGGGAAGGACGTGAAGGAAGAGGATGCCGAAGCGCTTGCCGCGCGGGTGGCGGAGAAATTCCCCGATTGCGACGTCGATTATCATTACGGCGGTCAGCCGATCTATTATTATATCGTATCGCTCGAATAAGAAAGCAGCGCGGCGGGCATATGCCCGCCGCTTTTGATTTTCGGTCTTTGCGGCCGCCGTCCCGCGCTTTATTCGCGGGACGGCGAGGGCAAACCGGCCGCAATTTTTCGCGCAAGGCGTTTCGTGTGGAAGCGGCAAAGGCGGAAGATGCGGGGCAAGAAAGAAGCGGGTGTGTGGAAGAGATGGAGCTTACAAAGATACGGGGTATTTCCGAAAAGCGGGAAAAAGACCTCAACAAACTGAATATTTTCACGGCGGAAGATCTGGTGCGGTATTTTCCGCGCGATTATTTGGATCTTACGCACACGGTCAGGATATCGGAATGTTACCATAACGACATCGTGTTGCTGGCGTGCCGCGTATCGTCGCCGCCGCAGACGGTGTACAACGGGCGCCGCAGTTTTGTGAAGGTGTGGTGCGACCAGGGCGGGGAACGTTTTTCGGCGATCTGGTTCAACGCGCCGTACGTAAAGAACAATCTCAAAGCGGGGGAGGAATATCTGTTTTACGGCAGGGTTCACAACAAATACGGCATGGGAACGCCGAGCATGGTGAATCCGTCCTTCGAGCTTCGCGAAAAGAATTACCGTTTGAAGGGGATCGTGCCCGTATACGGGCTTCGCGGCGCGCTGACGCAGAGGGCACTGCGCGACGCGGTACGCGACGCGCTGACGAAAGTGCCCGTTCAGACGGCCGTTCCCGCGGAGCTTGTGCGAAAGTACGGATTGTCCTCTCTTTCGGAGGCGTATAAGAAAATTCATGCGCCCGAAACGCTGTCGGAAAAGGACGAAGCGGCGGAGCGGATCGCCTTAGAGGAGTATTTTATACTGATTTCGGCGTTCCGGTTCATAAAGGGGGGCAAGGAAGATGCGCGCGTGTACCGTTATGGCTGTACGGCGCGGGAGACGGCGGAATTTGCGGCGCGGTTTCCGTTCACGTTTACGGACGGGCAGAAGCGTGCTGTGGACGATATTTATGAAAATCTGAAATCGCCCAGCCGCATGAACCGTCTTTTGCAGGGCGACGTGGGGAGCGGAAAGACGGCGGTGGCGCTTTGCGGCATATTCATGGCGGTAAAGAGCGGGTACCAGGCGGCGTTTCTGGCCCCGACGGAAGTTTTGGCGGCGCAAAATTTTGCGCTCGTGCAGAAATATCTGCCCGAATACAGGGCGGCGTTTCTGGCGGGGAGCACGCCCGCAAAGGAAAAGCGGGAGATCAAGAAGGCTCTCAAAGAGGGGAGCATCGACATTGTCTGCGGCACGCACGCCATCTTGCAGGAGGACGTGGAGGCGAAGCACCTTGCGCTCTGCGTCTGCGACGAACAGCATCGGTTCGGGGTCGCCCAGCGCGCCGCGCTGGGCGAAAAGAGCGCGGGGGCGGATATGCTGGTCATGTCGGCAACGCCCATTCCGCGCACGCTGTCGCTGATCTTTTACGGAGATCTGGACATATCGGAGATCAAGGACAAGCCGAAAGCGCGCGCGCCGATCGTGACGGGTATTGTCCCGCCGTACAAGTACGAGAGCATGCTGGAATACATCGGGGAGGAAGCGGCGAAAGGCAATCAGAGTTATTTTGTCTGCCCGAAGATCGAAGGGGACGACGAGGGCGCGCTGATGAGCGTCACCGAGCTTTTCGACGAGCTGAAAAACAGGCTTCCGCGCGTGCGGTTCGCGCTTTTGCACGGGAAGATGAAAGACAAAGAAAAAGCGGAGATCATGCAGGCGTTCAAGGACAAAAAGTACGACTGTCTCGTTTCCACGACGGTCATCGAAGTGGGGGTGGACGTACCCGACGCGACGATCATGGTCATCTACAATGCGGAGCGGTTCGGACTTTCGCAGCTGCACCAGCTGCGCGGGCGCGTGGGCAGGGGCTCGAAAAAGAGCTATTGTTTCCTGCTTTTGGGGTCAGATTCTCCCGAAGCGCGCGAGCGGCTTTCCGTGATCAAGAACAATTCGGACGGGTTCAGAATTGCGGAATACGACCTTCGCATGCGCGGTGGCGGCGATTTCATGGGTACGCGCCAGAGCGGAAAGATGCTTTCGGAAATCAAAAACCTGCGGTACCCGCCCGAAGTGATCTTCCAGGCGAAAAAACTTGCCGACGAGGCGGTTTCCTGCGGGGATACGTCCCTGCTTCGCGCGCTTGCGCTCAAAAAATATGAAAGTTTACAGGATGTCGTGCTGAATTGATGAAAATTGCGTGTCCGATTGGCCAAAATACCGCACCGCGGCGCTGATTCTGCGCAGATTTCATTGACAGAAACCCCGCGCTCGTGTTAAAATTGTACAAAATCGATATCCAAAAAAGAAATGAAAAAATTGTGTAATTTTGGGATAATTATGCAATTTGACCGAGGAAAATCTATGTCGTATTTCAAACTGCCGTCGGGGCTTCGGGACATATTGCCGCAGGAGAGCGCACGGTTGGATCGTACGGAAGAGATCCTGCGCAAGAAGTTTAAAGAAGCGGGATTTTTGTCGGTGCGGACGGCGGGCATCGAGTATTACGATACGCTTGCCTGCATCAAGAGCTCTGTTCCGCAGACGAAGATGTTCAAGATGACGGACAAGGACGGGAACCTGATCGTTCTGCGTCCGGACATGACGCTGGCGTGCGCGCGCATTGCGGCGACGAAACTGCGCGAAGACAGCGCGAAACTCTGTTATTTTTCTAATATTTATGATTTTTCCGCGAGCGGAAACAGCGACCGTGAAGTCATGCAGGCGGGCGTGGAAGTTTTCGGAGAAGACGGCGCGGAGTCGGATGCGGACGCGGTGGCGTTTGCCATCGACTGTCTCAAAGCGGTGGGACTGAAAAATTTTATTGTCGATATCGGGCACGTCGGCTTTTATAAGGGACTTTTGGAAGGGAGCGGCCTTTCGGAGGAAGCGGCGGAGGAGATCCGCGGGTATATCAACGCAAAGGACGCGGTGAATACGGAGATCGCGCTGCGCTCGTTCGGGGCGAACGGAAAGGCGCAGGCGGCGATTTTGGCTCTGCCTTCGTTATTCGGAGGGGTGCAGATTCTGAAAGATGCGGAATCTCTCACGGACAATGCGGGGGCGCTGAACGCGCTGCGGCATTTGCAGAAAGTGTATGCCTGTCTGCAAAAGAAGGGCGTGGAAAAGTACGTTTCTTTCGATCTGGGCACGGTGAAGAGTCTTTCTTACTATTCGGGCATGGTATTTACGGGGCTTGCGGAAGGCGTGGGCGCCGCGGTGCTTTCGGGCGGGCGATACAACGACCTGTGCGCGCAGTTCGGGCGCGATCTGTCGGCGGTCGGCTTTGCCATAGGGTTGATGCGCGTGCTTCGCGCGCAGGAAGCGGAGGTGAAAAGCGGATGCTGAACGTAGCGCTTGCCAAGGGACGGCTTGCCGATTCCTGTGCGGATATTTTTATCAAATGCGGCATACAGGCGCAGATTCTGAAAGAGGAAACGCGCAAACTGGTGCTGGAAACGCCCGATAAAAAATTTAAATTCTTTTTTGTCAAGCCTTCGGACGTGCCCACGTATGTGGAATACGGGATCGCGGACATCGGGATCGTCGGGAAGGACACGCTTTTGGAAGCGGGTGCGGACTTGTACGAAATGCTGGATCTGAAATTCGAAAAGTGCAAGCTCTGCATTGCGGGCTTCCCCGAGAAAAAGGAGATGCTTACGGCGCCGCACCTTCGGGTGGCGACCAAATACGTGAACACGGCGAAGAAGCTGTTTTTCTCGCGCGGTGAGGACGTGGAGATCATCAAACTGAACGGTTCGATCGAACTTGCGCCGCTCACGGGGCTTTCGGATGTGATATTCGATATCGTGCAGTCGGGCGGAACGCTGCGTGCGAACGGGCTCGTGGTGCTGGAAGAGGTGTTCGATATTTCCGCGCGGCTGGTGGCGAACAAGGTGAGCCTGAAAACAAAGGCGGCGGAAATTTTGCCGCTGATCGCGGAAATGAAAAAATACATCGGCTGAAACGCCGGTTTTTGAAGACGCTTATGAAAATTTACAAAAATGCCGCAGAGGCGGCGGAAATTTTAAAACGCGGAAAATTCGACGATGCGGCGCGCGCGGCGGCGGTCAGAGAGATCGTGAACGCGGTAAAAGAGCGCGGCGACGAAGCGCTGTTTTCCTATTGCAAACAATTTGACGGGAGCGATCTTTCCGCGCAGACGGTCTGTGTGAGCGAAGAAGAGACGAAAGCGGCCTACGCGCAGGTCGAAGAAAAACTTTTGGAATCGCTGCGCAAAGCGGTGCGCAACGTCTATGAATACCATGCCCGCAGCGTGATGAAAGAGGATATCCGCACGGAAAACGGCAGGACGACGGGCTTTACCGTGCGGGCGGTCTCGCGCGCGGGGATCTATGTGCCGGGCGGCACGGCGCCTTTGGTCAGCTCCGTGCTGATGGGGGTCTTGCCCGCAAAAGCGGCGGGGGTGAAAGAGATCTACGTTTGCACGCCCGCGAAGAACGGAAAAATCGATCCTGCGGTCATCGTGGCGGCGCACGAATGCGGCGTTACGAAGCTTTTCAAGGCGGGCGGCGCGCAGGCGATCGCCGCGCTCGCGTACGGGACGGAGAGCGTCCCGAAAGTGGACATGATCGCAGGGCCGGGGAATATCTACGTGACGCTTGCCAAAAAGGAAGTGTACGGCGAAGTGGGCATCGACATGCTGGCTGGCCCGTCGGAAATTCTGATCATTGCAGATAAAAACCAGAAGCCGCAGTACGTGGCGGCGGACGTGCTGTCGCAGGCGGAGCACGACAGGCTGGCGCGTTCGATCCTGCTTACAAACGATGAGCAATTTGCCGAGAGCGTCGCGAAAGAAGTGGAACGTCAGCTTGATTTGCTGCCGAGAAAGGAGATCGCGGCGTATTCGGTGGCGAATGCGGGCGGCATCATTTTGGTGAAAGACATGGACGAGGCGTGCGCCCTTGCGAACGAGATCGCGCCCGAGCATCTGGAAATCGCGACGGAGAATTGTGAAGCGCTTTTGCCGAAGATCGAGCATGCGGGCGCGGTATTTTTGGGAAGCTATACGCCCGAACCCGTCGGCGACTATTTTGCGGGGCCCGATCATATATTGCCCACGGGCGGCACGGCGCGCTTTTTCCAGGTTTTGAACGCGGATCTTTTCCTGCGCAAGATGAGCGTGATCCGCTATACGAAGGAAGCGATCCTGCAAGACGGCGCGGACGTCGTGCGTCTTGCCGAGAGCGAACAGCTTGCCGCGCACGCGAACGCGGTGCGGGTACGTTTGGAGGGAGAAAAATGAGACAGGCGGAACTTGCGCGCAAGACGCGCGAAACGGACATCGTGCTGAAACTGGATCTGGACGGGACGGGTAAAAATTCCGTCGATACGGGGGTCGGTTTTCTGAACCATATGCTGGAACTTTTCAGCGTACATTCGGGGTTAGATCTTCAGGTACGCTGCAGCGGCGACACGCAGGTAGATTTTCACCACAGCGTCGAGGACGTGGGCATCTGTCTCGGGCAGGCGTTCAAAGAGGCGCTCGGGGATAAGAAAGGCATTGCGCGGTTTGCGGACAGGGTGGTGCCGATGGACGAATGTGCGGCGCTGGTCGCCATCGACATCAGCGGCAGGCCGTATCTGAATTTTGAAGAGAAACTGACGGGCAAGATCGGCGAATTTGACGCGGAGCTCGTGGAAGAATTTCTGCGCGCGTTCAGTTTCAATGCGGGTATGAACGTGTACGTGAAACTTCTCAAAGGCGGGAACATGCACCACGAGGCGGAGGCGATTTTCAAGGCGCTCGCCAAGTGCGTGCAGGACGCGGTGAAAGTGGTTTCCGACCGTATTCCCTCGTCGAAAGGGGTGCTGTAAATGCTCGGCATCATCGATTACGGCGCGGGGAATCTGCGTTCCGTGCAGAAAGCGCTGGAAGCGATCGGCGAAAAGGCGGTCATCGCGGGCGATCGCAAGGTGCTGGACGGCTGTGAAAAGCTGATCCTGCCCGGCGTCGGGTCGTTCGGGGCGGGCATGGCGCAGCTGCGCGCGGCGGGCCTCGACAAATACATTGCGGAGCGCGTTCAGGATACCAAACTTCTGGGAATTTGTCTTGGAATGCAGTTTTTGCTGGAAAAGAGTTTCGAAGACGGCGAATTCGAGGGGCTGGGTTTCGTGAAAGGGCAGGTCGTGCGGTTTAAAGAAGGGAAGATCCCGCAGATCGGCTGGAACGAAGTGACGTGCCTGAAAACGCCGCTGTTCGACGGCATAGAGGAGGGCACGCGGTTTTATTTCGTGCACAGCTACCGCGCCGATTGCGCGGACGAATTTGCGGCCGCGAAGACGGAATATTATGTGCGCTACCCTTCGGCGGTGTATGCGGGAAACGTGTACGGGGTGCAGTTTCACCCTGAAAAGAGCGGCGAAGCGGGACTCAGACTTTTAAAAAATTTTTGTTCCATGTAATTTTACTTAAACTCCGAAAGCGGGCGGTTTCGTTCCGAAAAGAAGTATACGTATAGGAAAAAATACGTCAAAACTGCGCGGACGCGGAAAAGCGGAAGGCAGATTTTTGTTCCGTGCGCAAAAAGCCGCCGAGGCGTCTTTTTGCGGCGGACGATAAGGAAGTATAAAAAATCCGAACGGAGGGTATATGATTTTATTTCCTGCCATTGATATTTTGAACGGCAAAGCGGTGCGTTTGTACAAAGGAGACAAAAACAAGGTGACGGTGTACGGCGATCCTTTGGAATATGCGGAAAAGTGGGCCGAAGCGGGGGCGAAGTGGCTGCACGTCGTCGACCTTTCGGGCGCGTTTACGGGAGAAAGCGGCATCGATTCGATTCTGACGGAGATCAAAAAGCGTCTGAACATATCCGTACAGAGCGGCGGCGGGCTGCGCAGCATAAGCGACGTGCAAAGGCGACTGGAAGCGGGAGCGGACAGGGTCGTCATCGGCACGATGGCGGCGTGCAATCCCGACGAGTTTGCGCTCACGGCGTATAAATTCCCCGAAAAAGTCGTCGCGGGGATCGACGCGCGCGACGGTATGTTTGCCGTCAAGGGCTGGACGGAACAGACGGACATCACGGCCGTCTATTTCGGGAAAAGGTGCAGGAGAATGGGCATACGTTATGCGCTTTTCACGGACATTTCCAAAGACGGGGCGATGCAGGGCTGCAACTTGTGCGAGACCATCCGCATTCAGAAAGAGACGGAACTTCAAGTGATTGCGAGCGGCGGGATCTCGTCGCTGAAAGATATCGAGAACCTGCGCGACAGCGGAATTTACGGCGCCGTTTTGGGGAAATCCATTTACAGCGGCGCGGTCGATCTGAAAGAGGCGCTGCAAACGGCGCGCGGCTGACCGTTTTTCGGGCGCCGCCCGGAAAGCGTATCCGAAAGAAAGCGGGCGGACGAAAAGAAAAGACGGCCGGCAACACAAAGGGAACGGACATGTTAGCAAAACGCATTATACCTTGCCTGGATATCGATAAGGGCAGGGTGGTGAAAGGCGTCAATTTTGTCAATCTGATCGATGCGGGCGATCCGGTAGAGATCGCCCGCGCTTATGATAAGATCGGCGCGGACGAAATCGTATTTTTGGACATCACGGCGTCCAGCGACGGGAGAAAGACGGCGGTGGACATACTCAGCCGTGCGAGCGAGCAGGTCTTTATTCCGCTCACGGTGGGCGGAGGGATCCGCAGCGTGGAAGATTTCCGCGAGCTTTTGGCGGCGGGAGCGGACAAGATCGCGGTCAATTCGGCGGCGATACGCACGCCGCGGCTGATCACGGACGCGGCGCTGAAATTCGGGTCGCAATGCGTCGTTTTGGCGGTGGATGCGAAGTCGAACGGGAAAGGCTCCTGGGACGTGTATCTGAACGGCGGCAGGGTAAATACGGGCCTGGACGCGATCGATTGGATCCGCGAGGCGGAGAAACTGGGCGCGGGGGAAGTGCTGCTCACGAGCATGGACAGGGACGGCACGAAAGCGGGGTACGACGTGGAGCTTACGCGCCGTGCGGCGGAAGCGGTGAACATACCCGTGATTGCGTCGGGCGGAGCGGGCAAAATGCAGGACTTTGCGGACGTGCTGACGGAGGGAAAAGCGGACGCGGCGTTGGCGGCGTCGCTGTTCCATTTTTCACAGATCGATATGCGGGAGCTGAAAGAGTTTCTGGCAAAACAAGGGATACCCATCAGGAGGATTCAGTCATGGAAGAACTGAAATGGAATGCGCACGGGCTCATATGTGCCGTGGCGCAAGATTATGAGAGCGGCGAAGTGCTGATGCAGGCATATATGAACAGAGAGGCATACGAAAAGACGTTGGAAACGGGGTATGCGCATTATTGGAGCCGTTCGAGGCAGAAACTGTGGAAAAAAGGCGAGGAGAGCGGGCATTTGCAGAAAGTGCGCGCTATCTATCTGGATTGCGACAGAGACTGCGTTCTTTTAAAGGTAGAGCAGACGGGAGCCGCGTGCCATACGGGAAATTACAGTTGTTTTTATACGCCCGTAAAGGAGAGCGGGATCGGTGCGGAAATGCTCGGGCAGTTGCAGCGCATTGTAGAGGATCGGAAGGAAAATCCCGAAGAGGGCAGTTATACGGCCTATCTGTTTGAAAAGGGAGTGGACAAGATCGCCAAAAAGGCGGGCGAAGAGGCGGTGGAACTCGTCCTTGCGGCGAAAGGCGGCAAGAAAGAGGAGATCATCGGAGAATGCGCCGATCTTTTTTATCACACGCTTGTCCTGCTCGCGAACGCGGGCGTCAAACTTTCGGACGTCTGCACGGAGCTGAAGAACAGACATTAACGCCAACGGCCCCGCAAAAATGCGGCCGCATTTTTGCGGGAGGAAAGGTTAACGCGGACAAGGGCGGTCGAAACCGACGGACGGGGCGCAGGACGCGCCGTGCGAAGAAGAAAAGAAATTTATCAAAGAGAGAAAGTCAAGAAAGCGCGGACGCTCCATCGCATTGCCGCCTGCGGGCGGCAATGCGATGGAGCGGATTCGCGGAAGGTATATTTCCCGCAGAAGGCGGGTTGGAGGGTTTATTATGGCAAACGTACAGAGGAAAGGATCTTTGCTTTCTTTCCGTCCTGACATCAAGGTGCTGGATGCGACCTTGCGGGACGGGGGATTGTGCAACAATTTTGAGTTTACGGACGAATTCGCCAAAGCGCTCTATCGTATGAACGTGGCGGCGGGCGTCGATTATATGGAAATGGGGTACAAGGCGTCGAAGGCGCTCTTTGATCCGTCCAAATTCGGCAAATACAAATTCTGTGACGAAAAGGATCTCCGTGCGATCGTGGGTGAAAACAAGACGGACATGAAACTTTCGGTGATGGCGGACGTAGGCAGGACAGACTTCAAAAAGGACATCGGACCGAAGAAAGAGAGTGTGATCGACATGGTGCGGATCGCCTGTTATATCAACGAAATTCCGACGGCGATCGAGATGACGGAGCATTGCAAGAAACTCGGCTATGAGACGTGTGTGAACGTGATGGCGGTATCCAAGGCGAAGGACGAGGAAATCGACGATGCGCTGGAAATGCTCGGGAAGAGTCCCGTCGACGTGATCTATCTTGTGGACAGTTACGGTTCACTGTATCCCGAGCAGGTGGCGAAGCTGACGCTCAGGTATCTGGAAGCGGGGGACAAGTACAAAAAGGAAATCGGCGTGCACGCGCACAACAACCAGCAACTGGCGTTCGGCAACACGATCGAAGCGGCGAGCTGGGGGGCGTCGTATTTGGACGCGACCGTAAACGGAATGGGGCGCGGTGCGGGAAACTGTTCGACGGAGTTGCTGCTCGGGTTTTTGAAAAACCCGAAATTCCACCTCGAGCCCGTGCTGCAATTTATTACCGATCACATGCTGCCTTTGAAAGAGCAGGGCGTGGTCTGGGGGTACGACGTGGCGTATCTTCTGACGGGAAGGCTGAACATGCACCCTTCGGCGGCGATCAGATTTATCCATGATAAGCGCACCGATTATGCGGCTTTTCACGGCGAGCTTTTGGAGCGTGACTGAGCGATTAGTAAAAATTACCGTGCAACGTATACCCGTTTTCGTGACATACTGGTAACGGAGGGGGAAGAGATGGCACGGTTTATGAAAGACGATGAAACGGCGGAGATTGCCTGGAAGATGTTTGAGCGGACGGGGAGTCTGTCGTATTACATGTTGTACAAACAGTTGAAAAAATAAGGCCCGCGCGAATGGCGGGCGGGGACGGAAATGGAACTGAAGGTAGATGCGCTGGTAGTGCGCACGGCGGATTACGGGGAAAGCGACAGCATGCTGACCCTGTTTACCTTGCAGAACGGGAAAATAGCGGCGGCGGCGAAAGGAGTGCGGAAGGCGGGGGCGAAACTGCGGTTTGCGGCCCAGCCTTTCTGTTTTGCGGAATATGTTCTGGCACACAAGGACGAGCGTTATACGATGATCTCCGCGTCGGGTACGGACGGTTTTTACGAGCTGAGACAGGATATCGGCAAATTTTATGCGGCGGCTTCGCTGGCGGGACTTTGCGATGCCGTTCTGCCCGAAGGCATCGTCAACGAAGAACTTTTTCTCCGCGCGGTGAATGCGCTCAAAGAGATGTGCGAAGGGGACGCGGCTCTGGCGCTGATCTCGTTTTTTATCAAACTTCTGGAACTTTCGGGGTATATGCTCGATCTTTCCGCCTGTGCGGAATGCGGCGCGGTTCTGGAAGGAAAGGTGTTTTTCGACGTGGCGGGCGGCTGTTTTTATTGTCCCGACTGCGCCCGCGGCGCGGGCGTGAGCGAGAGCACTTTGCACGTTCTGAAAAAGTGCGCGGGGCTGGAATACGATCCCGCTCTCATTACTGCGGACGGGAAAAAACGAGCCCTCAAGCTATTGTATGCGTATTTTCGTCAGAAGACGGAATCGGAAGTCAAAGCCATCGAAGAATACCTGCGCATGCCCGATTGAGAAAGCTCTTCTTTGAATCTTTTTCTGCGCCGCGGTACATATGTATTTCCGCTCATGCGTGTGTTTTTTCAGACTTTCGGGCAAGGAAACGTCCTTTTGTGCGGCAAAAGACATATGTTTTGCCGCGCATGCGAGGGAGAAAAGCGGAATTTCGAAAAGGGAAAAAGAAGCGAAAGTCCGTATTTTTCGGGCGGACGCAAGCGCCTAAAAAAGTCTGCCAAGAGGAAAAATTTAAAAAATCCGGATGCCGCCGCGCGTTTTTGAGAGTGAAAAACGCGCGGCGGCAAATTTCGTGCAAAAAATTTTAAATATTCGGGATTTTCACTTGAAATTTACGCCGATTTATATTAAAATAGAGATGTTCGAGAGTTTAATCAAATTCCAATCTTATCAGGAGGAGAAATTTATTATGGCAAAGAAATATTGCTACCTTTTCTCGGAAGGGAACGCAAAGATGCGTGAGCTTCTCGGCGGTAAGGGTGCGAACCTGGCGGAAATGACAGGGATGGGGCTGCCTGTTCCTCAGGGGTTCACCATTTCGACGGAAGCCTGCACGCAGTATTATGAAGACGGCAGACAGATCAATCCGGAGATCCAGAAGGAGATCATGGAGTATATCGCGAAGATGGAAGCGATCTGCGGCAAGAAATTCGGTGACAAGGAGAATCCTTTGCTTGTTTCCGTACGTTCCGGTGCGCGCGCATCCATGCCGGGAATGATGGACACCATTCTGAACCTTGGTCTGAACGAGGAAGTGGTGGAAGTTATCGCGAAGAAGTCGAACAATCCCCGTTGGGCGTGGGACTGCTACCGTCGTTTTATTCAGATGTATTCCGACGTCGTTATGGAAGTCGGCAAGAAATACTTTGAACAGCTCATCGATCAGATGAAGGAAAAGAAGGGCGTCACGCAGGACGTCGAGCTGACGGCGGAAGATCTGAAAGAGCTTGCCAACCAGTTCAAAGCAGAATACAAAGAAAAGATCGGTGCGGAATTCCCGAACGATCCGAAGGAACAGCTGTTCGGCGCGATCAAAGCGGTGTTCCGTTCGTGGGACAACCCCCGTGCGAACTACTATCGTATGCAGAACGATATCCCTTACAGCTGGGGTACCGCGGTCAACGTGCAGATGATGGCGTTCGGTAACATGGGCGACACGTCCGGTACGGGTGTTGCGTTCACGCGTAACCCTGCGACGGGTGAAAAGAAGCTCATGGGCGAATTCCTGATGAACGCACAGGGCGAAGACGTGGTTGCAGGCGTTCGTACGCCGATGCCGATCGACAAGATGAAAGAGATCATGCCCGAAGTATACGAGCAGTTCCAGGGCATCTGCCATACGTTGGAAAACCATTACCGCGATATGCAGGATATGGAATTCACGATCGAGGACAAGCATCTGTACATGCTCCAGACGCGTAACGGCAAACGTACGGCGGCTGCGGCGATCAAGATCGCTTGCGATCTGATCGACGAAGGGATGATCACGGAGCAGGAAGCGCTGATGCAGATCGATCCGAAGACGCTGGACGCGTTGCTGCACCCGCAGTTTGACGCAAAGGCGCTCAAAGCGGCTACGCCGGTTGCAAAGGCTCTGCCTGCATCGCCGGGTGCTGCTACCGGTAAGATCGTGTTCACGGCGGAAGACGCTGTTGAACAGGGCAAGAAGGGAGAAAAGGTTATTCTGGTAAGATTGGAAACCTCCCCGGAAGATATCGAAGGTATGCACTATGCGCAGGGTATTCTGACGGTTCGCGGCGGTATGACGTCGCATGCGGCGGTTGTGGCGCGCGGCATGGGAACCTGCTGCGTATCCGGCTGCGGCGACATCAAGATGGACGAAGAGAACAAGCAGTTCACCTTGAAAGGAAAAGTATATAAAGAAGGCGATGTGATCTCGCTCGACGGTTCGACGGGTAACATTTACGGGGAAGGGATCCCCACGGTTGCGGCGGATACGTCTTCGGGCTATTTCGGACGCATCATGGAGCTTTCCGACAAATATAAGGCGATGGCAGTCCGCACGAACGCGGATACGCCCGCGGATGCGAAACAGGCTGCTAAATTCGGCGCACAGGGTATCGGCCTTTGCCGTACGGAGCACATGTTCTTCGAACCCGACAGGATTTCTGCATTCCGTGAAATGATCTGCGCGGATACGGTGGAAGAGCGCGAAGCGGCTCTTGCGAAGATCGAGCCGATGCAGCAGAGCGACTTCGAGAAACTCTACGAAGCGCTCGGCGGTTACCCTGTAACGATCCGTTTCCTCGACCCGCCTCTGCACGAGTTCGTACCGACGACGGAAGAGGACATCGCGGCTCTCGCGAAAGCGCAGAAGAAGACGGTTGCGCAGATCAAACAGATCATTGCCGACCTGCATGAATTCAACCCGATGATGGGTCACCGCGGATGCCGCCTGACGGTTACCTATCCGGAAATCGCGAAGATGCAGACGGGCGCGATCATCAAAGCGGCGCTCAACGTCAAGAAAAAGCATCCCGATTGGAACATCGTTCCCGAGATCATGGTTCCTCTGACCGGCGAAGTGAAGGAATTGGCGTTTGTCAAGAAATTCATCGTCGAAACGGCAGACAAACTGATCAAGGAAAGCGGGATCGATCTGAAGTACGAAGTGGGCACGATGATCGAGATCCCTCGTGCGGCTCTGACGGCGGACGAGATCGCGAAAGAAGCGGAATTCTTCTGCTTCGGCACGAACGATCTGACGCAGATGACGTTCGGCTTCTCGCGTGACGATGCCGGCAAGTTCCTGCCTGCATACTATGAGAACAAGATCTATGAATCCGATCCGTTTGCGAAGCTCGACCAGGTCGGCGTCGGCAAACTGATGGATATGGCGGTCAAACTTGGCAAAGCGACCAGACCCACGATGCACTTCGGTATCTGCGGCGAACACGGCGGAGATCCTTCTTCCATCGAGTTCTGCCACAAGATCGGCCTGAACTATGTATCCTGCTCGCCTTACCGTGTCCCGATCGCGCGTCTTGCTGCTGCGCAGGCCAATATCCGTTCGCCACGCAATAAATAAAATTTCATAAACAGACAAAAATGGCTGTTTTCTCGCGAAAACAGCCATTTTTTTATACTTTTTGGCAAAAAACGGGGTGTTTTGCTATTCATTAAAATCTGCGATTATTACTAGACTTACGTCTGTTGATACTGAAAAATCTTAATTTACTGCTATTGTAATTGCTAAAAAAGTGTGCTAAAATAGCCCTATCTCAGCACGATTGATGCAAGGTACGCAATGCATGACTTTTTGCTGTCGGTTGTCTTTGTCGGCTTTCTTTGATAAAGTATAGTTTACATCAAAGGAGGTATTTCAAATGATCAACTACAATTCGACAAAGAACAAAAGCAGACAACGCAGAAAAGTCGCCTTTTACGGCAGAGTATCTACGGAACATGAAGAGCAGTTAAATGCGCTCAGAAATCAGATGCAATGGTATGAAGAGCTTTCCCGTTCTTATCCGGAATGGGACATCATCGAGCGGTATATGGATGAGGGGATCACTGGGACACAGACAAACAAGCGTCCTGAGTTCATGAGAATGATCGATGATGCGTTTCGCGGGAAATTTGATTTGATCGTAACGCGTGAGGTGTCGCGCTTTGCAAGGAATACGATCGATTGCCTTGAGATGACGCGAAAGTTAAGGAATAGTAAAGTAGAAGTATTTTTTGTACAGGAGGGGATTTGGACTATGGACAATGAAGGGGAAATGAATCTTACAATCAGAGCGATGGTTGCACAGGAAGAAAGCAGAAAAATGTCGGAACGCGTGAAGGCGGGGCAGGAAATCAGCCGTGCCAACGGTGTGCTATACGGTAACGGCAATGTATTGGGCTATGACAGGGTAGGCAGTACATATGTGATCAATGAAGATCAGGCAGAAACAGTGCGAATGATTTACAATTTATATGAGTCCGGGCTTGGCATGCAGGCAATTCGGAACGAATTGATACGTGCGGGGCGTAAAGCAGGAAACGGAAAGGTTTCATGGGATACTACAAAAATTATGCGCGTTCTGAGAAATACCATCTATAAAGGAGTGATGGGATATAAAAAATCGCAGAGAAATAATTTTTTGGATCAGAAAACCATCATCAATCGGGATGAGAGTACTTACATGTATGTAAAGGGAAATTTCGAGCCGATCATTTCGGAAGAGCAATGGGAACATTGCAGACAAATCAGAGAGAGTCGCACAAGAGTGCGCCTTGTAGAAAAGGAAGGAGAACTCACCATCGAGAAAAAAGGGTTCCGAGTTCTTCAAGATATTTGGTCTCAAAGGTTGCGCTGTGCCTGCGGTTCTTCCATGAGGAGAAATAAGTGGAGAAAGAGAAATGACGGAACAACGCCGGTGGGATACAGATGTTACAGCCAGTTGAATAAGGGCGCCAATCAGGTTTCAAAGGATAATACAATAGCCTGCACGGTGCATTCGGTTTGCGGTTGGAAACTTGAACTGATGGCGGAGATGATCTTTAAGAAGATCTTAAAGAATGAAAAGCTGTTTGATAGGGCTGTCAAAAAATTTGTTGATTCACGCCGTATCGAGGAAAATGAAATCAAGCGAATCAAAGGTGATTTTTACAATGAGATCAAGGCGATTTCCGGAAAGGTCAATCGCCTTATCGATATGCGCATGGAGGGGGAATTATCCAAAGAAGAATATCTTGAAATGCGCGGCAAAGTGGAAGAAGAAAAGAAGCAGGCAGAACAAAGGCTTGCAGATTTTGAAAAACAGGTGGAAGGCAGAACAAATTTATCGGTTACCCAGGAAGAAGGGCGGGAATTGTTGACAAACATGATCAAGAGCGGGGCAAAGTTTGTGGAAGATTTGGTCAGTGTTTTTGTTTCAAAAATTCAGGTTGTCAGCGATACAGAATTTGTTTGGCTATTGTCATTTAACACAAATGATGATATAATGGAAGAAAATAGTTTTGATTTGTTGGTTAAATACAATGACGCTTTAGCTTTTCGCAAAAAACGCAAAGAAATGCTCCGCGAAAACCAGTGGAGTGATTTACATGTTAGAGTGTATTATTGATTTAATAGGGGGATTGCATGGATATTATTAATACAAAAATCTTGAAAGAAATAATGCAAACAGAGAAAAGACGGGCGGAAGAATTGCTGCCTGAACTTATTAAGAGGCTTATTGTCTCAAGTGTCAAAGATATTATTTCTGTTAGGGTTCCTGATAAAGATGATATTTGGGCGCCTGGTTTCGATGGTATTATTGAAGTCAAGGAGTCAACGTTACATGTTTCAGATGGCATTAGTGTGTGGGAATTCGGTGCGTGTAATGAGCCGTTAACTAAAATTGAGGATGATTATGAAAAACGTACACAGAATGCGCTTGGAATTAACAAATCGGAAGCAACTTTTTATTTGGTAATGCCAACAATATGGGCTTATAAAGATAAAACAATAACAGAGTGGGAAAACGAGCACAAAGAAGGCTGGAAGAGGGTTCACGTTATTGACGCGAGTGAAGTATGTGATTGGATAAACAGTATTCCTTCTGTATGTGCTTGGCTTTTAGAAAATTATTACGATAAGAGATTTCTTAAACTTAAAAGTATAACAGAAGCTTTTAAAAACTTTTCAAGTAAAACGAGTCCTGCTTTGTCAAAGAATTTATTTTTACAAACTAGAGATGAAGAAAGGGGAAAACTTTATAAGCTTATCAACAAACCAATAATCAGAATTAAAGGGCAATCATTTTATGATGCTTATGGGTTTACGCTGACAGCTTTGGGGGAAGAAGTTAATTTAAATAATACGTCAATTGTTGTATACGATATTGAAACGTTTCAAGTACTGGACAGGTTTGTAAAAAATAAATTATTTTTATTTGGTTTTCCGTGTAATAATGATGTTAATAGCGAAAATAATAACAGGGTTATTCTATGCTTTAACAGTTTTGAAAAAAGTATTAAAGAGGATATAACAATAGGGAAGCAGAGCAAATTAACATTTGAAAGTTCTTTAAAAGAAATGGGTGTATCTAATCATAATGCTATGCGCCTATGCAATATTACGAATAGGAATATTGTTTCATTGATTAGGCAGATCCCTGGAAGTAGTAATATGTCTCAACCAGAATGGGGGACATATTCATCATTGAGAAACATAATTCCTTTGCTTTTTATGGGGAAAATTAACAAAACTTCAGAGGAAGATAAAGAAATTGCAGCACAGTTATTGGGCGAGGATTATCAAAAATTTGAAGTTGTGGCGAAAGATTTAATGAAATTTGAAGATTCTCCAATTAAAGAAGTTGAGGGGATCTACGCAATTGCCAATTATGAAGAGGTTTGGGAAATACTGGGGCTCAATACATCTGATGTTTATTTCAATAACCTAGTAACAACAATTGAACAGTATATTGAAAGTTATAATGAAGAATGTAACTTTAATATGGGATTAATTAGAAATTTGGCAAATAATTTGGTTTACTTTTCGGAAGTTGGGCAAACAGATTATGATATGGTAAAATCTTTTATTGGTACGTTGTTGAGTGGAATTATTAAACGGGAGGAATGGTGCTTGTTTTTTGAACTTGCTCAAATTTTTTCTAAAGCGGCTCCTCAAGTGGTATTACAATTCTTTGAAAATGATTTGAAGAAAGATGATAGTGTTATTCGCAAATGCTTTCAGTCTAATGGCTATAATAATGATTATAGTAAAATTCTATGGACTCTTGAGTCTCTTATGTGGTTTGATGAAAGCAAGATTGGAGCGTGCAAAATGCTATTCAAGCTGTATTATTATAATTTTTCTTATCGTATTTCCAATACGCCAGAGGAGAGTCTGCTAAACGAATTATGTTTATGGAATTCAAAAAGTGGACTGTCAATTGATGAAAAAAGAGCTGTGCTTTTAAAAGAAATGGAAAGGCAGACTGAGCAAATTGGTTTGTTCGCAATGAAAGTAATTACTCGAAAGACGTGTTATACATCTATTGGTGCTACAGAGACTGAGAAAGAAGAAAAGGAAATAACTAATAAGCAATATTATGATGCTCTTATAGAAATTACTGAAAAGGTTATGGGGATAATTGCCCATACTAAATCTATAAATTTATTCATTTCTTTAATAGAAAAGTATCTTGTTGTTAAACCTGAACTTTTTTCATATATGGTAAATGAAATTGATTATAGTGGATTTAATATTAATGGGTTACAATTAGTGCGCTTCACAATTCTCAAAAAGATTGTTAATATACAGAAGAGAAATAGGGAATATGCCATTTATATTCCGTATTTGAAAAAGCTAGCAGATAAAATAAAATGTGATGATTTGCTGTTGTGTTATTTGCCATATTTTAAAAATGCGTATGAGTGTCCTGTTTTAGGTGATGAAAATGAAGATGATTATATAAGAGCGGAGGAAATAAAATTTAATTACAGAATATCTCTATATAATGAGTTAAAGCAAATATACGGCGAATCTGTTATTTTAAGGTTAATTGATGTAATGTCTAATGACTATTATTGGGGTAATTTTATCTTTAAAATTCTGCCACAGAAAAATAATATTAAAAGTATCTTTGATAAATGTATAGAGCAAGAGAAGTATATATTATTAGGTTATTTGGCAGATAAACTCGATTATAACACAATTGCTGAATTATTACCCAGTTATCCTATTCGTTCTCAAATTGAAATGGTAAAATATATGGATAGAGAAGATATCGATGGGTTACTTACATCTGAAGAATTAGCATCGGCATATTGGAGTAAAAAAAGAATGCGTGAGTTTGATCAAAAAGTGTTTGATAATTTACTCAAGTATAATCCTTGCGGCATGCTCAATTTTTATTGTTTATCGGGGGTTAATACTGATAATATCGCAAATGTGCTTACAGTATTGGAAAAAGTTAGGCAATTGAATGAAGATGCAATACGTGGATTTGGACAAGAATATTGTTTAGATGAATTATTAAACCAGCTTGATTCAAATTATTATACAGAAGAAATTGCGTTGATAGAAATTGATATGGTGCTAAAACATATAATTGATGGTTCAAGATATGGTATTAATAGATATTATTTTGAGAATCCAGATAAATTAAGTGAATTATTAAATAATGACAAACAGAGCTTTCAAGAGCGATATGATTTATTGTCTAATATTAATTTTTTGGACATTGCATTTGACGATTACGAAAAATTTGAAAGATTCTGTGATGGCTTAGTAAATGCTTCCAAAGATAAAAAAAGAGCGATTTGTTTTCTTGGCGAGATGTTTGGACGTTCGGCTAATATAAAAAATTTATCATTTCCACATGAGTTTATAGCTAGAATCATTGAAAAGTATAGTAATGAAGATTTGGATATTAGTGTGTTAGTTGGTAAAACGAATTCAAGTGGTGCTAGATGGGTTAATGATGGAAGCGACCAGATAGAAATTGCTAACAAATTAAAAGCTCAGGCCAAAGGTTTGGAATTAGATTATCCTAGAACAGCACGAATATTGAGAAGGATGGCTGAAATGCATTTGAGAGATGCAAAGTACGATCGTATACATTCAGAATTAGGATGGGATTGATATTGTTATCTCAAAATTGACGGTTATAATCCTATTGTAAAAAGAGTGGTATTTTTCTTAAAATTGGGTTCAAAAGTGGTATTTTTTGCTCTAAGAGTGGTATTTTGACCGATTTCGCGGGTGACCCTGAACCTCACTCCGTGAAACAGGCAAATATTAAACGTCCGAGGTAAACATATATAGTGGTTTAACTAAGTTGTGCCACAAGATATTGTGTTTTTAGGGCTTACCCCGATAATGGGGTAAGCCCTTTTTGCATGTCAAAAACGCCTTGAAACAGGCTCGAAAAAGGGTATTTCCATATAAGTTGAACACTTGATTTTTTTCTCCGTATGTGGTATAGTATGGACAAGGATGGTGCCGAAATGACTGATTATAAGTCAATACTTTTATATTATAGCAAAGGGAATACCAATACGCAGATTGCAACGATTTGCGGCTGTTCGCGTACAACCGTCATCAAGACGATAAAAAGAGCAAAGGAGTTGAATCTGAAACTGCCTTTGCCGGCAACATTACGGGATGCTGATCTGTATTTAATGTTATATCCAAAAAGAGGAAAGAAACAGGGGTATTATGTTCCCGATATTCACAGTATAGAAAAAGATCGCAGGAAACGCAGTTTTTCTAAATATCGCGCATGGCAGAAATACTGCCGTGTTGCCCAAAGAGAAGGGTATAAAGCATACAGCAAATCAAGATTTTATAGTCTTTATAATGAATATGGTTCTATGGGAGCGAGATTTCATATAAAAAGGAGCAACAATATAGGAGATATTCTGGGGTTCACTATACTTCAGAGCAGATATTCAAACGACGCGGAATCATATGAATTTGTTCAAAAGCAGATAGACGATTGGTGTAAAGAGCGACGATTGGATAAATATAAAATCTGGAATTTGAGGGTTTCAGGGTTTTAGTGTGAATTTTTTTTAATTAGCATCAATATGGTTGACATAACGTGTTTGTTGTCATATAATTCATACAAATATGAATTATATGAAAGGAGACAGCGGCTATGGAAATTCCGAAAGGACATTATATTTTCGGTACAGTAAAAGTAGGGGAGCGCGGGCAGATCGTCATTCCGCGCGAGGCGCGCGACAAATTCGATATAAAAGCGGGAGACACGCTCATTGTGCTCGGTGACGAAAAGTGGGGGATCGCAGTGACCAAATCGGATGTGTTGCAGAAATTCGCGTCGGACGTCTTTCAGAAAATGGAGGACGGCAGCAATGAGTGAATTTGAAAATACGAATCTGCCTTTTCTTGAAAAAGACTGTATTGAATTTTTCGGCAAAGAGCAAGGGAAAAAGATATTTGGTAAAACGCTTGAAATTTACAGAGAGCTTACCCGTAAAGCCGACTACCGCAATAACGAGACAATCAAGTACCATATGACGGTAAAACTCTTTCCTGCTATGGGTTACTATAAGGCATTGCAGGCTTTTGGAATTGACGACGCTATAGAAAAGGTCAGAATGGAAATGCGCAAAGTCGCTCTCATAAACAAGCAGAACAACGCAAAGTTTGTGCGCATGCCGTTCGTTTTTACAATGTACCGGATGGGTGTAAAAAAGCACATGGCAAAAAACTTCCCGCCCGAAGGCTGGAAAACAGAGTGGGTTCGCTGCGACGGGAATGAAATACACTTCAATCTCTGTTCCTGCCTGTATTATGACATCTGCACAGAGAACGGTTGTCCCGAACTTTGCCAAGTATATTGCGAAAATGATAATATCGCCTTTTCCGGGCTTATGCCGAAGATACGCTTTGAAAGAGCGGGAACAATCGGCGAAGGCGCAGCTTGCTGCGATTTTCATTTTATCAACGCAAAAAAGAAAGCCGATAAGAATTGAATCATATAGATTATAGCGCGGGGGTAAGTAGCCTCCGCTATTTTTTGCGAAAAATTTTTTGATTACCGCCGCAAAACTCTTGACAGGAGAGCGACATATGATTATAATGATAATTGAATTATCGGTAATTAGATTATCATAGGAGGCAGGCATGTCGGTTGCGGACAGGAGCATCGATCCTCGCATCATGGAGAGCGCGAAAGAGGAGTTTCTGCAAAAGGGATTTTTGGATGCGTCTTTGCAGGAGATCTGCAAAAAAGCGGGGGTTACGACGGGCGCGCTGTACAAGCGGTTCAAGGGCAAGGAAGAGCTTTTCTGCGCGCTGGTGGAGAGCACCGTTCAAGACCTCGAAGAGGTAGTGCGGCAAAAA
Organism: uncultured Clostridia bacterium; assembly: GCA_944368925.1. Classification (GTDB taxonomy): domain Bacteria; phylum Bacillota; class Clostridia; order Christensenellales; family Borkfalkiaceae; genus Borkfalkia. Next base: position 51,912 of record CALVXG010000017.1, read on the forward strand.
TCCGCCCTGCCCGCCACGCTCACGGACGAACAGCTCAAAAAGGCGTGGGACATGGACAGGGAATACATGCAGTGGTGGTTTGACTATCTCTATGACCGCTACGACGAAATGCGCCTGCTGCTCGTCTTTTCGGATGGGACGAAGTATGCGAACTTCGAGCACGAATGGGTGGAGAATATGAGCCATACTACCTATGCGTACTACAAGGAGGCGCAGAGGCGTGGGCTGACAAAGACGGACATCTCCGAAAAGGAGATGCACGTCATGCTGTCCGCCTTTTGGACGGCGATCTGTGAGCCGCTCATCCACGGATTTACAAAGGAGGAGGCAGGGCGCATATCCGATTTAATGTGCGGACTGTTCGACTGGTATAAAATGCTCGGTTTCGAGCGGTAAGTTTGCCGCCCGCAGAGGCGGCAATTCTTTCGTCATATAGTTCGCTTATGCGAACAAACAAAATAACAGGAGGCTATATGATAAAAAGTATCTTGAAGTATGCGGGTAAGTACAAGATTCTCACCATAGTGGCGACAATTATGGTTGCCATCGCCGTGGCTGCACAGATCTTGCCGTACATATTTGCGTATCAGATCATCTCGCCGCTGATTGCGGGCGAGAGCATTCCGTGGCAGTTTGCCGTAGGCAGAGTGGTGGGTGTTGCTGTCTGCCTTGTGCTGAACTTCGTGTTCTACCTCGGCGGGCTGTCTCTCTCGCACATTGCGGCGTTCAACACGCTGTACAATCTGCGCGTG
>CALVXG010000018.1 GCA_944368925.1 uncultured Clostridia bacterium
TCTTCCCGTCGAAAGACAGTCGGATTTAAAAAAACTTTTCTAAAGTCACATATGGCTTGCGACTTTATCGTTTACAATATAGGAAAAAACTTACGGAGGTTTTATTTCTCATGAAAAAAGCAGTCATCTACACCAGGACGGCCGTACCAAATCCAGCGTCCAACAAAAAGCAGGAAGAACTTTGTTCACAGTATGCTCGGAACAACGGCTATGCAGTCGTGTCAATCTATACCGACAACGGATTCCCCGGCACGAACGCGCATCGCCCCTCTTTCAGAAAACTTATGGATTCCCGCAAAAGCAAAGGCTGGGATGTCATCATCGTTTCCGACTGTTCCCGCTTCTTCCGCAAACCGCGCAGTTTCGTCAGATACATGAAAGTTTTGCGTCGTGCGGGCAAAGACCTGATTTCTGTCAGAGACGGGGAACTCTCTTCCCTGCCTCTGCCTCGCATGGATTTTTGAGGAGGTTTATCCACAATGTGTAAATCTGTTATCCTTACAGACAATTCCGGCAAATGCGTTTTCTTCTTCCGCTTTACAGTTTCAGAAAAAGATACCGATTGCTTTACTGTTACCGATATATTAAACCTGCCGCTTATCGAGCGGCTGAAAGCAGGAGGGCTTCGCTATGAAAACAGGCGTTGAGTATCTGCGTTATTCAAGTGACCGCCAGACCGAGCAATCCATCGAAGGACAAAAGCGCGTCTGCGACGAATTTGCCAAACGCAACGACATCGTTATCGTCGATACCTATATCGACCGAGCCATGACCGGCACCAACGACAACCGCGAAGCCTTCCAGCAGATGCTCAAAGACAGCGACAAAAAAGCCTGGGACTTCGTCCTCGTTTACAAATTAGACAGATTCTCCCGCAACAAGTATGAAATGGCGATCCACCGAAAACACCTCAAAGACAACGGTATAAAAATACTCTCCGCTATGGAGAATATCCCCGATACCCCGGAAGGGATCCTGCTGGAAAGCCTGCTCGAAGGCATGAACCAATACTACTCGGAAGAACTCTCGCAGAAGACGAAGCGCGGCATGAACGAAACCCGGCTCAAAGGCAACTTCATCGGCGGCATTCCCAATTACGGGTATTCTCTCAAAGAGATCACCGCCGACGTGAACGGAAAACAGGTACGCACCGCATTAAAGGTGATCATCAACGAAGAGGAAGCGCCTATACTCAAAGCCATCTTCACCGATTATTCCAACGGGAAGCGGATCTGCGACATCGTAAAGGAACTTACAGAAAGAGGCGTCCTCAACAGAGGAAAACCGTTCCTTGCGGGTACAATATATTCCCTGCTCCAACAGGAGAAGTACACGGGCATCTACCGTCTGAACGGCGCCGTATACGATAAGATCTATCCGCAGATCATTCCGCCCGACCTCTATGAAACCGTCCGAAAGCGCATTGACGCCAATAAATACGGGAAACATGTTCCGGGAATAGACTACCTGCTCAAAGGCAGGATATTCTGCGGCTACTGCGGAAACCCCATGTATTCCTATACCGGCACTTCCTGTACGGGAAAGATAAACCGATACTATAAGTGCAGAGCCATCAAGAAAAACACTCCCTGCGATAACAGACCTATAAGCAAAGAGGTGATCGAACGGTTTGTCGCGGAAGCCGTTACGGACGCCATTACCGACAAAGCCAATCTCGCTCTACTTATGGATAGAATCATATCCAAGCAACGGAAACAGTTCTCTGATGATTTCACGCTCCGCTCCTTACAAAAGGAACTTGCCAAAACCAACAAAGCCATCTCCAACATCATGAACGCAATCGAGGCGGGCATCTTCACGGAAACCACCAAAGCACGATTACAGGAGCTGGAAACTTTCCGCAAAGAACTCGGCGAAAAGATCCTTATAGAAGGCACGAAAACGAAGGAGGCGCTGCAAGCGGAGGATATTGAAAAATATTTAAAAGAGGCTATCAAACTCAAACCGAAATCCATGATAGAGCTGTTGGTGGAGAAAGTCGTTGTCTTTACAGACAGGGCGGAAGTATTTCTGAAATACTCACCCGACATCAATGAAACAAACAGCCCCGACGGGAACAATTCCGGTCGGGGTTGTTTCATTGTCCGATACGACAAAAGCATCGAGAAGCCAAAAGTCGGGCGGCGACACAGAGGCGCTCCGCTCCAAACTTATACTGCTAAATTTACAATTTCTATTTTTATTTGATTTTTACTTAAAACGCGGCTTAATACACCGATTTCTACTCATTATCTGCATTTTTCATAGTTCTGTTGAGGTCGCTTACTCGCCCGCGATAATTTTTACTTCTTCGGATAAACCAAGCTCTTTAGCGATCTCTTTTTTCAGCGTTCCGACTTCTTCATAGCTTTCATAAAGTTTCGGCAGCATTTGCACGGATATTCCGCATACGTCGCACATTTTTTGCGACCAACGGCGGTTTTTTACGTCTAAAAGGAGCATTCCGCTCGCGTCCGAATAGTCCGTGCAGAAACTCCCCGACAATTTGTATGCGAGATAATCTTTGGGGAGCATGATCTTTGCAATCTTCGCAAAGTTTATGGGTTCATTTTCCTTCATCCAAAGAATTTTCGGCGCGGTAAAGCCCGCAAACGCGATATTACCCGTATATTCGGAAAGTTTTTCTTTGCCGATCACTTCGTTTAAGTACTTCGTCTGCTTTTCCGTTCTTCCGTCGTTCCACAGAATGCAGGGACGGATGACATTGTCGTCTTTATCCAAAACGACCAATCCGTGCATCTGTCCGCCGAACGATATTCCTTTAACCGCCGATTTATCCTGCCCTTGTAGAAGTTCTTTCAAACCCGTCAAGGCGGCTTTGTACCAAAGTTCAGGGCTTTGCTCGCTCCAACCGCTGTGCGGATAACAAACTTCATAGCTTTGCGTGTTTTCCGCCAATATTTCTCCGTTTGCGGCAACGAGCAGGAACTTTGTCCCGCTCGTGCCCAGATCGATTCCGATATATGTATTCATATTTATTTCTCAAAGGGATTTTCGGTAGGATAGCGGTCACCTTTCGCGCGGTTAAAGCCGACCTCCCCCACGGGAACGCCGATGTATTTGAGCACCTCGTACAGCTCTTTGCCAAAATGTCCGAACGCCACCGCGCCGTGGTGCGGGAAATTCTTTTCGATCAGAACATGGCGATAGAAACGCTTCATTTCGGGTATGGCAAAGATGCCGATCGACCCGAAACTATGGGTACGTACAGGCAAAACTTCGCCCTGTGCCACATACGCGCGCAGTTTGTTGTCCGAAGTACTCTGCAAACGGAAGAACGTGATATCTCCCGGAGCAATATCCCCTTCCAACGTGCCCTGCGTCACCTCTTCGGGAAGCGAACGCGCCATGATCAGCTGATATTTCATTTCACAGAAGCAAAGTTTTTTGCTGCACGTGTTCCCGCAATGGAATCCCATAAACGTATCCGTGAGCGCGTACGGGAACTTGCCTTCGATGTCCGCTTTATAAAGATCTTTGGGTACCGTGTTGTTAATATCGAGAAGCGTAACCGCGTCTTCACTCACGACCGTTCCGATAAACTCGGACAATGCGCCGTAAATATCCACTTCGCAGGAGACGGGAATGCCTCTGCCCGTCAGTCTGCTGTTCACATAGCAGGGAACGAACCCGAACTGCGTCTGGAATGCAGGCCAGCATTTGCCCGCGATCGCCACATATTCGCGCGAACCCTTATGCGCTTCTACCCAGTCCAAAAGGGTGAGTTCGTACTGCGCAAGTTTGGAAAGGATCTCCGGCTTTTTGTTGCCTTTACCCAGTTCCTCTTCCATATCCTTCACAACTTCGGGAATACGCTTGTCGCCGTCGTGCTTATGGAAAGATTCAAACAAGTCAAGCTCCGAATTTTCCTCGATCTCCACACCCAGATTATACAACTGCTGAATAGGCGCATTGCACGCAAGGAAATTCATGGGACGAGGCCCGAAAGAGATGATCTTCAAGTGTTTTAAAGCATACACGGCGCGTGCAATTGGTAAAAATTCATGGAGCATATCCGCGCACTCTTCCGCGTCCCCTACGGGGTATTCGGGTATATACGCCTTCACGCCGCGAAGTTTCAAGTTATACGACGCATTCAGCATACCGCAGTACGCGTCGCCGCGCGAAGAGGCAAGCGTGGGAATATCTTCTTCCGCCGCGGCGAAAAACATCACCGCTCCACCCACTTCCGCCGCAAATTCTTTTGCGAGCATCGTTTCGGAAATTTCGGGACCGAAGTTTCCAAGATACACCGCCAAAGCGTTACAACCAGCTTTTTTCACGTCGGCAAGCGCCTGCTTCATGTGCAATTCGCTCTCCACGATGCACACGGGGCATTCGTAGATCCCCTCTTTGCCGTACTTCTTTTCGTATGCAGCAACGAGCGCTCGGCGCCTGTTTACCGACAGACTTTCGGGAAAACAATCGCGCGATACCGCGACGATCCCCACCTTCATTTCAGGAATGTTCAACATTTTTCCTCTCCTTTTCCTTTATCTCTGCACCCGACCGTTTTCACCGCCGCGCACAAGGCGCTGCACTTCGTCCACGGTGACAAGGTTGAAATCTCCTTCGATGGAATGTTTGAGCGCGCTCGCCGCCACCGCAAAACCGATCGCGTCCGAAAGCGGATATTTTTGACTGAGCGCGTAGATCATCCCCGCCGCAAATGCGTCGCCGCCGCCGACACGGTCGATCATGTCCATCGTATACTCGCGCGAATGCGCAAATTCCTTTCCGTCATAGATAAGCCCGAAAATTTTGTTGCGGTTGGCGTTGATCGTGCGCCGTTCCGTAAACGCGAGCACTTTGAAATGAAACTTTTTGAATAGCTTTTCCGCCGTTTCCTGACTGCGCTCCGCGCCCTCCGGCAATTCGGAGCCTATGGAAAATACTTCTTCCGCCTGGCTCTCGTTGGCAATGCATACGTCCGTCAGCTCCAAAAAAGGCGCCATCACCGCCGCCGCTTTCTCTTTCGTCCAAAGCTTGCTGCGATAGTTCAGATCGCACGAAACCGTGATCCCCTTTTTCTTTGCGGCCTTGCACGCCTCGTAGGCGGCTTTTGCTACTTTATCGCCCAGCGCCGCCGTGATCCCCGTAAAATGAAACCAGTCCGCACCGTCCAGAATTTTTTCAAAATCGTAATCTTTTTCATCCGACAAGGCAAACGCCGAACCCGCCCGATCGTAAATCACGTTCGAAGGACGCTGCGACGCGCCCTTTTCCATATAATACACGCCCAACCTGTCTCCGCCGAAAACGATCTTTGACGTGTCCACGCCCCACTTTTGCAGGTTCGCCTTGCATGCCTTTGCAAGACCGTTTGCGGGAAGTTTCGTCACGAACATTGATTCGCACCCGAACTGCGCCAGCGATACCGCCACGTTCGCTTCCGCTCCGCCGTACACCGCTTCAAAACAATCTGCCTGTGCCATGCGCCTGAATCCGCAAGGACTCAGCCGCAACATGATTTCCCCGAACGTAACCGCTTTCATTGTCTCTTCCCCGCCTTTTCCACACACTCTCTCGCTTTTCGCGCGATCTCCTTCGCGTCGCCCTGCATCATCCAACTGCCGCCGACCGCAACGATCTTGTCAAATGCCAGATATTCTTCCATATTCTCCGCGTTCACGCCGCCCGTCGGAACAAAGCGCACCTGCGGAAACGCCGCCGAAAGCGCACGGATCGCCTTGATCCCCCCGTATATGTTTGCAGGGAAAAATTTCACTACGTCGATGCCGCACGCGAGCGCGCGCATGATCTCCGTCGGCGTCACGCACCCCGGAAGATACGGCACGCCCCTTTCCGCACAGACTTTCTGCACCTCTTCCGAAAACCCGGGGCCCACGATAAACTGCGCACCGATCCCGATCGCCTCGCGCGCCTGCTCTCCGTTTAAAACCGTTCCCGCCCCGACGAGAAAATCGGGGTACTTTTCAACCGCAAGGCGCAGCGCTTCGGGTGCACACGCGGTACGGAATGTGATCTCCGCGATCTTCAGTCCGCCTTCCCGCAGCGCGTCCATGGTCGGAACAACTTCTTCCAGCCCGTGAAACACGATCACGGGCACGGTCTTTAACTTTTCCGCTTGCTTCAAAAACGCATTCATGTTCTTTACAGTCTCCTGCTTTCTCTCTTTCCTTTCCGAATCCTTACCTCGGAAGACGCGCAAAACTCGTTCTGCGGCGGAACGCGCCGCACATCTCTCGCCCTCCGCCTTTTCCGAAACGATCTTTTTTTATTTACGGGCCGCAAAATATTTTGTCTGCAAACTCTTCTCGCCTGCAAAATGCTCTCCAATCTCTTTTCCATAGAGCAATTTTTCTATGTTTTTACGCAATATTCTTCAGCTTTTGCAAAATCGTCTTTCTGACATGCTTTTTCATTGCCCGTTACAGTTTATTATACTATATTTTTTGTTTTTGTCAAGATTCTTGCCTGTTTTTCCGCCGATTTGTAAATATGTAAAATCTTCAATAAATGTGTCAAACCACTCTTGATGAGAAGACGTAAAACGCCGCCTGCAAACGAATTTGCAGGCGGCGCCCTGCCCGTTTGGGCATGTACTTTGTTATGTGCGATATTCCCGGCCCGCTTTTGCCGCTGCGCGGCAATCATATCGAATGATCCGAATAACGCGCGGTGCGCCGCAAAAACTTTTGCGGCGCACCGTATTTCTTTCTTTTATTGACTTTGTTCCTCTTCCGTTTTATCCGCGCCCGTCAGAAAAGCCGACCGCGCGCGGCCGAAAAAGTCTTACTTTGTAAATGCGTCGGCGTCCGCCTTTTCCGCATTCAGCGAACGGATCTTTTCGCGAAGGGGCAGTACATACGGCGGGGAAACCGAGAGCTCGTCGATGCGGCATGCCGCAAAAAATTCCGTCAGTCCGAGATCGCGCGCCAACTCTCCGCAAACGCCGATCCATTTTCCCTTGGCATGCGCACAGTCCGCCGCATAGCGGATCAGGCGCAGGATCGCCTTATGGTGCGGATCCGCAATCTTTTCCAGCGCCTGGTTCTGCCGATCCACCGCCAGCGTATATTGCGTGAGATCGTTGGAACCGATGCTGAAAAAGTCTGCCTCTTCCGCCAGCTCGTCGGCGATCAGCGCCGCCGCGGGCGTTTCGATCATGATACCGATCTGCATCTCTGCATTGAACGGGATATTTTCCTTTCCCAGATCTTCGCGTACCTTTGCGGCCACCTCTTTGACCCAGCGCACTTCGTTGACGCCGATGATCATCGGCACCATCGCCGCCACGTTCCCGTCCGCCGAGGCGCGGTAGATCGCGCGCAGCTGCGTATACATGATCTGCGGCCGCTCAAAGCAAATGCGCACCGAGCGCAAGCCCAGCGCAGGATTTTCTTCCTTGGGAAGATGAAAATACGGAGCCTGCTTATCCGCACCGATGTCCATCGTACGGATCACGAGCAGTTTTCCGTCCAAAAGTTTCGCCGCACGCGAATATTCCTCGTACTGCTTTTGTTCGCTCGGATAATCGCTGCTTTCCAGATACAAAAATTCGCTGCGGAACAGCCCCACGCCTTCGCCGCCGTTTGCCAGCGCCGCTTTCACGTCCTCGCTGTTGCCGATATTGCAATAGATCCGCATTTCCACGCCGTCTTCGGTGACGCTCTTTTGCCCTATAAGCTCCTGTCGGCGCAGCCGCTCTTCGTCCGTCTTCCGCTTCTTTTCTTCGTACGCCGCAAGCGTCTTCGGGTCGGGATCGACGAGCACTTTGCCCGTAAATCCGTCCACGATGCACGTCTTTCCGTCAAAGGGAAGATCGATGCTGTCGCGTATGTTCACGACCGAAGGCAGCGCCAGCGTGCGCGCCAGAATGGCCGTGTGCGAATTGTCCGAACCGAACGTCGTTACAAACCCGAGTACCTTGCTCTTGTCCAGCTTCACCACGTCGCTCGGCGTAAAATCGCTTGACGCGAGAATGCTCGGCTCGTCCAATACGATCTCTTCCTCTTTCTTCCCGAGGATATAACCGCACAGACGCTTCGCCACGTCGATGACGTCCACCGCACGCGCTTTCATGTACTCGTCGTCCATGCGTATGAACATCTGCGAAAGATCGAACCCCGCTTCGTCCACCGCACGCGCCGCACTCTCGCCCGCGTCGATCTTGGCCAGCACGGCATCTTCCAGATCCCCGTCCTGCGCCATCATCGCGTGCATGCTGAAAATCTCCGCTTCCGATTCGCCCACCGAACCCAAAGCCTTGTCATACAGATCGTTCAGCTCCGCCACAGCCTTGTCGCGCGCCGCATAAAATTTCTCTTTCTCCTGCTCCGCTGTCCCCTGCTCGACGGGAGCTGCGGAATCGTCATGCCGCACGATCTTCAGCCGCCCGATGGCAATTCCCGCGAATACGCTCTTCCCGCTGTATTCCGTCATCACTCCGCTCCCTTTTCCTTACAGATTCGCTTCCACGACCGCCTTCATGGCCGCCGACGCCGCCTCGGCATCCTCTCCTTCACAAACTACGCAGATCGTATCCCCGCACTTCACGCCCAGAGACATCACCGCAAAAATACGCTTTGCGTCCGCTTTTTTGCCCTTCGCCTCGATCGTAACCGCACTCTTGTACTTCTTCGCTTCCGCTACCAAAAGCCCCGCAGGACGCGCGTGGATCCCCAAACTGTCCTTGATCACATACTCAAACTTCATTTTCCTGTCCTCCCGTTTTTATTGCTGCCTTATATCCGTACGAACGGTATGACCGTTCATCCGATACCTCTTTGCTTCGCATCCGCCCTCTGCTTCTACGGCGTAACGTTCGGGATACAACCGCGTCGTAAACACGCTCTCCCCGTCGTTCAGATACACCTCGCACACGGATACGTCCATAAAAATACGCGCCTTTTTTGCGCATATTTTCGCGCGGCGTTCCGTTCTGCCGCGCCCCGCCTGCGTCAAAAAACGCAGGACGCATTCCTCTTTCTGAAACAAAATCTCCAACGCTTCGCCCAGCCGCACTTTCGCGCCCGCCGCGATCTTTTCCAAATCCAGCTCGTACGCGGAACATTCGTCCCGCAACGCGATCTCTTCCCCGCGCAGCTCTTCCATCTCCCGTACGGGCATCTGGAAAAGTTTTCCGTCCTTTTTTGTAATCTCGCGCGGAAGCGTGAGCGCATGCTGCCAGCCTTCCGCAACCGTCGGTGCGTTGTCGTACGGGACGTCGGGCATCCCCGCCCATCCGTACAGGATCCGCCGCTTTCCGTCCCAAAAGGTCTGCGGCGCGTAAAAATCAAAACCGCAATCCCATTCGCGATAGTTTTCCGCTTTCACTTCGCCGCAAAAATACCCCGAAGAATAGGTGCTTTGAAACTTGTATCTTTCGTGCGGCACGCCCTGCGGCGATACGCACAAAAATTCCTCTCCGCCCAATTCAAACAGATCGGGACATTCCCACATATACCCGAATTTCTCGGGCGCCGTAACTACCTCTTGCAACGAAAACTGTATACCGTCCTGCGATACGTAAACCAAAACCGCTCCCGTATCCCCGCGCAGCCTCCCGCCGAGCACCATCTTGTACCCCTGCGGCGTCCTCGTCACTTTTGGATCGCGGATGTGTCTGGTAAATTCCTTCGGATAGTCGGCCGTGCGCAAAAGCACCTGCTTTTCGCCCAGCGAAATTCCGTCTTCGGAACGGATCAGCATCGTGTTCGATTCCCTGCCGTCCGAAATATAATCGTAAGCCTTGTCTTTATGCTTGACGTTTCCCGTATAATAGATGCGCAGGCCCTCTCCTTCGGGAAGTGCACTGCCCGAATACGCGCCGTCCGCGTCCCATTCCGTGTCCGGATAAATCGCCACTCCGTAAAACGTCCAATGCAACAGATCGGGCCCCGCATAGTGCCCCCAGCTGCGCATTCCCGCTCCGTCCGCACTCTCCGGCGCGTATTGGAAAAACACGTGGTACAGACCGTTCGCGCAGCACAATCCGTTCGGATCGTTCATCCAGCCGACGGGCGGCATCAGATGATACTTGCACCGATACCGCCCTTCCGCCGTCACAGAAATCCTTTCCTGCGCTTTCGCCGCCCTCGCGCGCAGCTCTGCCTGTTCCTTCGTCATGCCTGTACGCTCTCCGAAGGTGCCTCGGCAGGCGCCGCCTCTTTCGCTTCCGCACGCAGAACCTCTTCGCCGAAATGCACTTTGCCTTCCTTCCGCAGTACTTCCACCGCCGCATAATCGTCCGCATTCGTCACGATCACGGGCGTCGTCGTATCATACCCCGCCGCCGCGATCGCTTTCTGATCAAACGTAAGCAGCGTCTGCCCTTTGCGCACCGCGTCGCCTTCCTTCACAAGTGCCGTAAAATACTTCCCTTCCAGCGCTACCGTGTTCAGCCCGACATGGATCAGCACTTCGATCCCGTCGTCACTCGTCACGCCGATCGCGTGCTTCGTCTCGAACAGCGTCGTCACTTTTCCGTTGAAAGGCGCCACAACCTTCCCCGCTTCGGGCACAACGGCAAATCCCTGCCCCAGCACGCCCGCCGCAAACGTTTCGTCTTTCACCTGCGACAACGCGATCGCCTTACCCTTCAAAGGACTGTAAACTTTATCCTTTTCGCAGGGCGCTTCGTCCTTATACCAGATGAACGAAACGATAAACGCCGCCGCCGTCGCAATCAGCATCGTGAAAATATAGTTCACAATGTTCCATGCGCCCAGTCCCAATTCCGAATTGGGCAGCGTGATCAGTATCCCGAATATGCCCGTGACCCCGTACGCCGATGCCCCTACATGCGTCAGCGCCGCAAACATTCCGCCGACCGCTCCGCCGACCATTCCCGCTATAAAAGGCTTTTTATAACGGATATTTACACCGAAAATCGCAGGTTCCGTGATCCCCATGTACGCGGAAATCGCCGCAGGTACCGCCATCGATTTCAATTTTTTGTTGCGCGTCTTCAGAGCAACCGCCAAAGCCGCCGCTCCCTGCCCTACGTTGACCGCCGTAGCGATCGGCATCCAGATGTTCGCCCCGCCGTTGCTGAGGAACCCCTGCTCGATAATATTATACATATGATGCACGCCCGCAACAACCGTCGGCGCATACACCGCTCCCACAAAGAATCCGCCAATACCGAACGGCACCGAGATCAGCCACGACGCTCCCTGCAAGACCCACGTCTCCAGCTGTCCGAAAATCGGCCCCACAATCAGCAGCGCCACGATCCCCGAAGCCAGCACCGACGCCAAAGGCACTACAAACAGATCCAGAATCTCCGGAACTACTTTGTGCAGCTTCTTTTCCACAAAACACATCACCCAGACGGATATGATCACGGGAATCACGTGCCCCTGGTATCCGACCAGTTTTATGCTGTACCCGCCGATCGAAAACAGGATCGGCGCCGATTCCACCGCTCCCACATCCCATGCGTTGGCAAGATCCGGGTGAATCATGATCATGCCGACTACCGCCGCAAGGAACATATTCCCGCCGAACACGCGCGCCGTACTCACCGCGATCAGAATGGGCAGGAACGTAAGCGCCGCACTGCTCATCAGATGGAAAAAGGTGTACCAGTTGGATTCCGCCATCCCGGGAATCACTTTCGTCAACCCTTCCAAAAGCCCCATCAGAAGACCGCTCGCAACGATCGCAGGAAGAATCGGCACAAACACATCGCCCAACGTCTTGATCAGCCGCAAAAAGATGTTCTGCTTGGACGCCGCCGCTTTCTTTACGTCCTCCTTCGTCCCCGCTTCGATTCCCGCAAGCGCGATAAATTCGTCAAATACCTTGTTGACCGTGCCCGTCCCGAAAATAATCTGCAGCTGCCCCGACGCTTCAAAAACGCCCTTCGCGCCATCCACGTTTTCCAGCTGCTCTTTGTTCACTTTCGCGTTGTCCGCGATCACCAGTCTCAGACGCGTCGCACAATGCGCCGCCGAGACAATGTTTTCTTTCCCGCCGATCGCATCCAGCACTCCTTGCGCCGTTGCTTTGTAGTCCATAAAACATCCCCCTTTCGGAAATATTTTTAATATGGAATTGATTCCATATTATGTAACGATAGTATAGCACGGCTTTTTTGATTTGTAAAGAGGTTTTTTAAAAATTTTTCGCCTTTTAACAAAAAAATTTTATGAAACCGTTTCCATATTCATTCCATACCCGTCGAAGCGCGCTCGACGATCTGAAATCCCAGGCGGATTTCCTGCACCACCGCGTCGCCGCCGATGTGTTCCAAAAGGATCCGCGCCGCTTTCTTCCCGCATTCATTATAATAAAGATGCGCACTGGTAAGGGTCGGCGAAGTCACCCGCGAGATCATCCCGTCCCCCACGCCGACCACGCGCACGTCGTCCGGCACGCGCCTGCCCATTCCCTTCAGACACAAAAGCGCACCCGCGGCGATCTGGTCGGTCGCACAAAACAGGCTGTCTATGTCCGCATGACGCGAAAAAAGTTCTGCCGCCTGCTCATACCCCGATTGCATGGAAAACAGCGCCGTCTCCCCGTAGGACGGGTCAAACTCTGTCCCGTGTTCCGCCAAAGCCGCCAAAAAGCCGCGCCTCCGCGCACGGCCCGCCGCCGCATCGTCCTCCCGCACGCCGATATAGCCCGGGACTTTTCCCTTTTCCAATAACAGCTCCGTCAGCGCGTATGCCGCACCGTAATCGTCAAAATAAACGCAGGATACCCCGCTCACCTGCTGCGCCGCCACGACAAACGGCACCGACAGCTTGGAAAATACCTCCCTGTGCCTGGGCGTGACCACCGTCCCGATCAGAATAATCCCGTCCACTTTGTTGCGGTTGAATATGTCAAAATAGTTCAGCTCCGCGCGTTCGTCGTTTTCCGTGTTCGCAAGCAGAAGAAAATACCCCTCCGCGGAAAGCTCCGCCGAGATCCCCTCCACCATCTCGCTGATCGAATCGGAATTGATCTTGGGCAAAATCACACCGATCTGCCCCGTCTTCTTCGTGCGCAGCGTCTGCGCCTGCGCTGACGGCCGATACCCCGTCTTGCGGATCACTTCCCCGATCCGCTCTTTCTTCTCTACACCGACATAGCCGCCGTTCAGATACCGCGATACCGTCGTCCGCGATACCCCTGCCATTTTCGCAATTTCATCGATGTTCATAATACCACCTTCTGCTTTTCTCCTTAAAATTATTCTACCACGCCCGATTTTTTCTGTCAAGAGCTATATGAAATCAATTCCATATTTTTTAGAAGTGCAAACAGAGTCTCTTTGAGCAGCGTTGTTTATCGGTCTGCGGCAGCCGCTTGGATAAGCAAAGCCGCCCGACGGGAATTATTTCCCGTCGGGCGGCAAAACATACGGCGTATCTTTCTTTCCGTCGCCGCGCTCTGCAAAGAATTTCACCTCTCGCGCGCAGAACTGTACTCTATGTTCCGCGAATATTTTTCGTCGTCCGTCGCGGGATTCATCAAAAACCGCCGTCTACAAAAGGCCCGCTTGCTTTTGGAACAGACTTCCCTGCCCGTTTGGAAAATCGCCCGCCAATGCGGCATACCCGATTACAACTATTTTTCCAAACAGTTTAAATCTTGCTTTTCCTGCTCCCCAGGAGATTGGAGAACAAAAAACCGTCTTTGAGTGTCTTGGCTTTATGACGTTTTTTTTGGGTAAAAAGTCACGCCGAGCCGGATGAAAATATCCGAAAACAATCCGAACCATAAAATTTGAGCAAGGGTGGACGGCTTAAAAAGCGATCTTCCTTTCTGCTTAGCCATTTCATACAGCAAAAAAGCCGATTGTTTGGTAAAACAATCGGCTTTTTCTGTGCGGGGGCTTGTGTCAAATACGGGCGGCGCAGCGATTTTTTTGCGTGCCGCACTTTGATACATTCTTTATTGTGAAAAAAAGGATCCGCCGTCAGACGGATCCTTTTTTTATTTTTGTAAATTGCCGACAAAAAAATCTGTTTGCAAAACACCGCGCGGGCGCGCTTGCTGCCCCTTTCGGGGCAACGGGCAAAGCCGCGCCGCGCATTTTATGTTTTGTCTGCAAAATTATTATTTCAGATTCTCGTCGGAGCCATCCTTGCCGGCCTTTGCCTTTTTCTTTTTCACGATCACGAACGCCGCCACAGCTGCGCCGATAACGACCACAGCGACTACGACGCCCACGACGATCGCCGCAACAGGCGTTTCGTTTTCCGGAACGGGCTCGTTGTTCTCGCCGACGATGACCTTATACGTCGTGCTCTTGCCGCCGTAGGAGACCGTGATAATGTTCTCTCCTTCCTGCAGCACGCCTGCCTCGACCGTGTAACCCGTGTAGAACAATTCGCTTTCGCCGTCCACATAGTTTACTTTCAGAACGAGACCCGCAGACATGTAGGTATCACCCGGGCGATACTCCTGCGCCGCAGGATATTCCGCCACTTCGACAGACGCTACTGCCGGACGGCTGACGTTCACGTTGAGCGACGTCCTCAGACCCGAATATTCGATGCTGACCGTACGGTCATTCAGCGTGAGAGCGCTGTCCTGATTGACGACCGTGAAGCCGTCCGTGATGACTTCGCGCGAGCCGTCCGACCAGATCAGCAGAAGCGACAGCCCTGCAGGGTCAAACTTTTCGCCGCGGACGTAATCCATCTTGTTCGGATACGTATTGATGAGAATGTTCTGCCGGGAAACCGTTTCGCCGAACACGGGCGCCTTGGTGCGCATCGCGCTTTCGGTGGCAAGCAGGCGGTCAGAATTGGTGACAAACTGATCCTGCACCTGTGTGACAAGGTTGTAAGCATCGCGCGCTTCCTTGACGGCCGCACGGTACTCTTTCCACAGATCGGCATCGGACGCCGTCAAAGCGTTGATATCCTCCGCCGAAGGAATGGCCGCAATCAGACGCTGCGCATTGCGCGCCGTATCGTCCGCGATCAGCGCGCTCCTCTCGAGCGTCGAGAAGTACGCACCGTATACCCGTCCGTCAAACCCGACGGCGTTCTGCGGGCAGACTGCCGTCAGTCCGAGATCTTTGACACCGACCACGCCGTATTGGCCCGCATAGAGCACGCGCGCGGCATAGTCTTTGAAGTTTGCATAGAATTTTTCGCTGCCGATGTTGCCCAACTCGTCCAGGATCAGATACATATCGTCTCCCTGCGCAAAGTCGGATGCGGTCAGGTTCTGCGCTTCCAGCACAGGCGCCTGCAGGCAGCCGAAGACGTATTTCGTCGCGCCGCATTTGTAGAAGGAACGATCGCCCACCGCACGGAATGCGTACGGGAATTCCACCGAAGTCACGCCAACGGCGTTTTCGAACGCGCTTGCGCCCGTGCGCACCGTAGATTCGTTCAGAACGACCGCGCCGCTCTTTCCGGCAGGATATGCCAGAACCTGCACGCCGTTCGGAATACGCTCGTACAGAATGCCGTCTTCGACAAAGTACTTCGCGTTTTCACCGATGGCAAACTCCGTCACGAACGTGAGGCCGCTGAACGCACCCTCGCCGACGCTGACGACCGTCGCGGGAATTTCCCACGAACCGCTGCCGTTGTTGCCCAGACGCGTATACGCGAACGCATATTTTCCGATCGTCTCCACGCGCGGGAACGTAACGGAGCCGAGCCCCGACGCCATAAACGCGCGCGCACCGACGGACGTTACATTTTCCATCGAAAGCGAACGGATCGCTTCACAGCCGTAGAACGCTTCGTCGCCCGCACTTTCCAGCATCGGGAGAGATTCCACGCTCAGAAGTTTACAATTTTTAAACGCTGCGGCGCCCGCTTTGGTCAGTTTGGACAGATCCAGCCCCGAGGACAGCGCGCTGCACCCCTCGAACGCCGAATCTCCCGCCGATACCAAAGACATCGGAAGCATCGCCAGCGAAGAACAGCCGCGGAACACGCCCGCCCCCAGCTCAACGTTCGTCGACTGGGCAGAAGACAGCCCGACGGAAACAAGTTCGCCCTGGCCCGAGAAAGTATTCGTGCCGAGAACCGTGCTCCCTTCCCCGAATACGACGCTCTCCAGAGCCGCCGTACCCGTCGACGCAAATACGCCGTTGCCGAGCGTCGTGATCGCTCCCAGCACCACGGTTTTCAGATTTCCGCAGCCCGCAAAAGCCATATCCCCGATGGCGCTGACCTGCGTCGCCGCCAGATCCAACGCCGTAAGTGCCGTCGCCGTAAAGCTCTGCGCACCGATCGACGTGAGGCCCGCGCCGAATACGACGCTGCTCAGCTCGGACGCCTGGTAGAAGGTCTGCTCGGGAAGCGCTCCCGTGTACGCCGAGATATCGGCCGTCTTCATGCTTTCACACCACGAGAAGACGCCTTTGCCCATGGTCACGCCCGCAGGCAATGTGACCGAAAGCAACCCCGTACCCGAGAAGGCATAATTGCCGATCTCGCGCAGACGGCCGTCCGCAGCAAATTTGACCGAGGTCAGACGGGTGTTGCCCGAAAAAGCATTTGCCGCGATCGTTTCCACCGATGCGGGAACGGTAAAGGTGGTCGCATTCTGGCCGACTTTCACAAGTTTCGTCCTGCTCTCGTCGGTATACAGAACAAACGCGCCGCCCTCTTCGTCCAATACAAAGGAAGACTGGTTTTCTCCGAATCGAATGGTATCGATCTTACAGTTGCCGAACGGCGATATGATGCCCGCATACGTCAGTACGTCCAGATCGTCGGGCGTAAGGTCGGTATAAACGAGCTCCGAAAGATTCGTGCAGTGCAGGAACATATCGTCGCTCACCGCCGTGAAGCGGCTCAGCGTCAGCTTTTTCAGCCCCGTGCAGGCGTAGAACGCACTCGCCCCCGCCACGCGCAGTTCCGTCAGATCCAGATCCTGCAGCGCCGTGCAATTTGCAAAGCAGTACGCACCGATGGTCGTCATGTGCGGCGCAATGCGGACGTAATCCGTCCCCTCCTGCAAATCCAGGATATTGACGTCTTCCGCTTTCAGTCCGTTCTGAAGCTGAATGTTGTTGATGTATTTCAAAGAGGAACAATTCGCAAAACAGTAAGCCCCGAAACTGATCGAACGGGAATGCAAATCAATCCTTTCCAGGTTCGGACAGTTGTAGAAAGCATAACTGTATACATACTCGATGGTATCCGGCAGAACGACCCTCTTGAGCGCCTTCATGTTCGAGAACGCAAAACGCTGAATCTCCATGCAGGGCGCGAGAATCTCGAGTTCTGTAATGTTCGTGTTGTCCTGGAACGCCTCTTCGTAAATGTAGTACACGTTGAGGTTTCTCGGAATCGTCACTTTGCCGCCCTTGCCGTGATATTCGGTGAGCATACCGTTTTCAACGACAAATTCCGGGCCGACCGTCAGGGTCGCGGACACCGAATACAGCGTGGGACGGCCGTTCTGATACAGCGTCGCACGGATAACGGTGCTGCCCTCCGCAAGGGTACGCACATATCCCGTTTCGCTGACCGTCGCGATATCGGGCACGGAAGAATCCCACACAATGACGGGATCTACCGCCGTATACCAGGGCTCTACCTCCACTTTCATGCGGAATGCGGTGTTCTGGTTCACGGACACGGTCGCATTCGTAGGATTGACCATGTTGTTGTCGCTGTTTTCAATGAGCCCGAAGTTCAGTTTGGAAATGCCGGGCGCCGTGTTGACCTGATCGGTCACCGTCACGAGGATCCCGTCGGAAGCCTCGGCATATTCGTTTTTGCCGCCGTATACGCGCACGATCGCCGTGCCGGGCGCAACGCCAAAAATTTCGCCGTCTTTCACGCGGACGACGCTCTCGTTAAACGAATGCCAGTACAGGTTCACGTTCGCCGCGTTGGCAGGCGTCACCACCGTTTCCAGCTGCAGCGCTTCGTTCACGTTGACGGTGACTGCCTTGGAATAATCTTCCGATTCGGCGTCCTCTCCCGTCGTGATCTCGACAGAATCGGGATAATCCACCGCATCGGGCAGCGGCTTGAACGCACTCACGCGGTAAGCGCGCGCATTCAGCGCATAGTCGTCTACCTGCAGATACAGATCTACGTCCTGATCGTAATAATCGGTGATGTCCAAAGATACCGTCGTCACAGAATTGCGCTCACTGTAAATAGGCGTCATCTGCGTGTCCAGAAGCTCGAGCGTCATGGACGAATAGTCGGCAAAACACAGCGCGATCGACTGCGCATAGTGGTTGTCGTATACGTCTACATCCAAAAATACGTTGTAACGCGTCTTGTCGTTGTTGTCCTTATACGGCTCGTACCGCACGCGGTAATCGACGATCTCCGGCGCTTCCGTATCGATATAGAAATTGAAGTCAAACGTCTTGTTGTATCCGTACAGCGAAGCATCGTACTTCCTGCTGTCGGAAATGTCCGCCAGCTTCCCTTCCATATGGAAAAGATACTGCCTGTTGTTTTCCAGACCGAGCGTCTTTGCGTTCCACTCCAGTTCGATCAGAGAGGCGCGCACGCTGGTCGAGCCGCCCGTATACGCCTTGCGCACGTTGTTCATCGTCTTGGAATAAACAACTTCGCCCGTCACCGCATCGGTGATGCTGATCTCCATCGTCTCGGCGCCGCGCAGCATGCCCGCATAAATCGCGTACAGCTGGCTGACCGTGCGGTGTCCCTCTTCGTCATAGATGGAGATCGCCGCCTTGTCCGATGTCGCATAGATCTGCTTTACGTCCGGATCCTGCGTGTACAGGTAAGACCCGAGCGGAATAATGTATTTGTCGTCATAATAGGAGCCGAGCGGAACGGTCGGATAAATGGCCGCCTGCGGCTTTTCATAATCGGGAATACTGTCGTCCGCCAACGCTTCGCTCAGTTCGTATTCGCTGATATCCATCATCGGCGCCTTGTACCAGTCGCCGTAGAATCCCAGCCAGGGAACATTCAGATCCACGCGGGTGGCTTCGTCGGACGATGTGTCCTGCAAGGTCACAAAGCCCTCCACATACATCCCGTTTTCAAAGTTCTTGTTCAGATAATCTTTGGCCGCCTGGTTCAGCTGCACGACGACCGTCACTTCCACGTCGCCGCCGCCCGCAAGCGTCAGACGGTTGCCGTCCACACCCTCTCCGCTAAAACGGATGTCCGCCATGGAATCGAGCATATACGCGCGCTCCGCCACCGTCATTCCGTCGGATGCGATCGTCTCCGTCATCGTCTGCGTGCCCAAAACATAGGTACGGGTGCTGTCCGAAAGGTTCTTTACACGGAATTTCAGCGTGTATTCCCCTTTCATGGTCGGATCGTCGCCCACTTCGATCTTGGCTTTGTCCAACCCTTCCACATAAATGTACGCCTGCGTGGTCATCGCTTTCTTGATGTCCGCAAGACCCGCACCCTGCTTGCGCGGGGAATAAGGCTGATTGAATTCGTCGCGCGCGATCGTCGCCGTGCTCATCACCAGGAAGTTGGATACCGCCACGTCGTCCGCCGTGATCTGCCCTTCCGTATAGGCAACGTTCTTGCGTACGTACGAGAGAATAAGGCTCATCGCGCCCGCCATGTTCGGGGCTGCCATACTCGTGCCGCTGTATTCGTCCCATCCGTTGGCTACCGCCGACGTGATCTCGCCGCCGTGCGCCGAAATTTCAGGCTTGAGATGCAGCTCGGGCGTAGGCCCCCAGCTGGAAAAGTCGGACATGAACGGGCCCGCTTTCTGCGAGTCGCTGATATACATCGTCCCGCGCGATCCCGCATCGATAAAGCTCTTCGCCGCGTCCATCGTGATCGAACAGGTCGGGATCGGGCCGTTCAGCGTACCCAGGCTCATGTGTATGATGCCCGAAACGTTGTTGTAAATCACGCAGGCAATGGCGCCCTTCTGCTTCGCGACACGCACTTTCTGTTCGAACGTGACATCTCCGCCGCGGCGCACAACCGCGATCTTCCCCTTCACGTCGATGTTGCTCGTATAGTTCACCGCAAGTCCGAACCCGGGCACGACCACGTAATCGAGCGTGATGTTGCCGTTTTCGTCGACAAGGGAAGGATTCTTTTCTTTGAGTTCCTTGACAAAATCTTTTTCGTTGCCGTTGCCGTCGCTCGCTTCCGTGAAATACAGGAATTTGTCTTCCCCGTTCACGACGACACGGATGTATTTGGACTGCTGTCCGTTGATGCTCGCCACACTGAGCGCTCCGGGATACGTGGACGGAGATCCGACCGTTCCCGAATCGGGGTTGGACGCAAGGTTGGTTCCGTATGCGCCGCCGTATGCGGAGCTGTAATCGTTGCTCGCCGCAACGACAAGCATGATCCCCGCTTCACGCACACGCGTGTACACGTCTTCCATGTAATCGTCGTCGCCCGTCGAGAAGCCCGCCGAAGAACCCAGACTCATGTTGATGATGTCCACATCCAGTTTGATGCAGTCTTCCAGCGCGGCAAGAATATCCATCGTCTCCGCTCCGCCCAGCGTCTCGCTGTTTTCGTTATCGGTGAAAACCTTGCAGAACGCCAGCTGCGCTTCGGGCGCAACGCCCGTAAACGTCATCGGCTTGCCGTCTTTGTCCAGAATCTCGTTCCCGTCCTGGTCCTTGATCGTCTCCGGATTCCCCTCTTCGTCCAGAATCGGAGATCCCGCTATAATGCCCGCTACGTGCGTGCCGTGCGAAGAATAAGAAGGATATACGTCCGTATCTTTGTCCGCATAGTCGTACGCAAAAGGCACCTTTTTGCTGAAATATACGTCGTCCGCCGTAAGGCTCGGGTCGATCGCATGCACACCGGTCGCCGAAGCATTCTTGAATATACGGTCGGAAACTTCCTCTTTGGTGAGAAGCTGATCGTCACTGCCCGTAGGCTCGGTCAAAAACGCCTCGTGACTCATGTCCAGGCCCGTATCCAGCACCGCTACGACCATGCCCGTGCCGTCATACTCCGCCGCAATGCTCTCGTCAACTTTGTAAATACCCGTGCCCCAGACGTTCGCGTTGTTGCTGACCGCAACATCCTTCGGCGCATAATAATATTCCGAAATATTCACGCTCTCCACGCCGTCCATCGCGGCAATTCGGTCGGCATAACTCACGTCGACACGAATGGCAACCGCGTTCAAAAGCAGCGTGTAACCGTATTTGTATTCGTAAGAAATTCCCTGCCGGCGCAAATCGGACAGGAAAGACGCCTGGCTCGCCCGCAGGCTGCGCTCCGCACGCTTCCCGCTCGCCGTCTGTGCATACTCGTCTACCGGCTTGCCGCCGCTCCGGTCCGCAAGACTATCGCCTTCCAAAGAGACGATCAGCCACTGCTTTCCCTTTACCTCCGGCGCTATACCGACCGCATCGCTGAACGCGGAAGACGTGTCTGCAAGTTTCAGCGACGTCTCTTCCGTCAGCCCGGATCCCGCACTGCCGGCGTTGGCGACGCTCTGCGGACGCAGCGGCAAAAAGGCCGATGCGCAGATCGATACGCACATCGCCAATGCAAACAGCCACGTCAGAATTCTGTATTTGTTTCGTACCATAATTACCTCAAAATTTCCTTAGCCTTCGTTCTTTTCCGCATCTTCGTCCCCGTCATACAGATGGCACGCCACCCAATGCCCTGGCTTGCACTCGCGGAAGAGCGGTACTTCGCTCTTGCATATCTTCATACATTTGCGGCAGCGGGTGTGAAATTTGCAGCCGGAAGGCGGATTGACAGGTGAGGGGATATCCCCTTCCAGAATGATCCTGTTCATCTTGTAATCGGGGTCGGGCACGGGCACCGCAGAAAACAGCGCTTCCGTGTAGGGATGCAACGGATTATCAAAAATATCTTCCGTCTTCCCGTATTCGACCATGCTGCCCAGATACATCACGCCCACTTCGTCGGAAATGTGCTCCACGACGGAAAGATCGTGCGATATAAAAATATACGCGATCTTGCCCCGCTCCTGCAAAGATTTCAAAAGGTTGATGATCTGCGCCTGAATGGATACGTCCAGCGCCGAAACAGGTTCGTCGCAGATGACGAGCTTGGGTTTGAGCGCAAGCGCACGCGCTATACAGATACGCTGGCGCTGTCCGCCCGAAAATTCGTGCGGGTACCGCTCAAAATACTGCGGCTGCAATCCGCACTTCTCCATCACTTCGAAAATGTAATCTTTATACTGCGTAAGGGGCACGATCTTGTGCTCGCGCACCGCTTCGCCGATGATCTCCCCCACCGTCATGCGGGGAGAAAGACTGGAATACGGATCCTGAAAGATCATCTGCATCTGCGGACGGATCTTGCGCAGTTCCCGCGGGGTCAGCTTGCCGATGTCGATGCCGTCAAACAGCACTTCGCCGCCCGTGATCGAGTGCAGACGCAAAATCGTGCGCCCCATCGTCGTCTTTCCGCAGCCGGATTCGCCGACTATCCCCACCGTACGGCCGACGCGTACCTGCAACGATACGTCGTCCACCGCGCGGACATATTGCTTCTTCTTCCCCGGCAGATTGCCGCTGACAGGGAAATATTTCTTCAGATGATTGACTTGCAGCAAAACGTCGCCCGTCTCTGCGGCAGGAGTGAAAGCGACGGCCGATTCCGGTTGATTGTTGTTCATTTTTCTTCACCGCCCTCCTG
Source organism: uncultured Clostridia bacterium (assembly GCA_944368925.1). Lineage (GTDB taxonomy): Bacteria > Bacillota > Clostridia > Christensenellales > Borkfalkiaceae > Borkfalkia. The sequence continues at coordinate 22,533 of CALVXG010000018.1, forward strand.
TGCATAAAGATGACAAGCAACGCCGTGCGTCGGCGTGATCCATCGGAATTCCGGGTACGGCCCGCTGCATTTTTCCGTGCAACGGTTGCAGCGTTCCTTGAAATAACAATAATCGGGCATGTTGATCGGATTGGGTACCTGCCCGGGTATGCTGTACAATTCGTCTACCTGCTTGCCGACGATCGGCTTGCTCTTTTGAAGTCCGATCGTGTACGGGTGCAGCGGATTTTTGAAAATCTCGCGCACGGTGCCGCTCTCCACGATCTTGCCCGCATACATGACGTACACGTAATCGGCCATTTCCGCAATCACGCCCAGATCGTGGGTGATCAGCATGATCGATCCGCTCATGCGCGCACGGACGGTGCGCAGCAGATCGAGGATCTGCGCCTGAATGGTCACGTCCAGCGCCGTGGTCGGTTCGTCCGCCACGATCAGACGGGGATTGCACGCCAGCGCCATCGCGATCATCACGCGCTGACGCATACCGCCCGATATCTCGTGCGGGTACGACTTGTACACCCGCTCGGGCATGGCAATGCCTACCTGGCCGAGCATTTCGAGGCTGCGCTGTTTCGCTTCCTCCTTCGTGGCGTCCGGAATGTGCAGCAGCGTGACTTCGTCCAGCTGGTTCCCGATGGTGAACACGGGATTGAGCGACGTCATCGGCTCCTGGAAGATCATCGCGATCTGACGGCCGCGGATCCTCGACATCTCCGAAAGCGGCATCTGCGCAATGTCAAAGGTCTTCTCCACCATTTCATAGAGAAGCACCCCCGAAGCATCCCGCTTTTGCACCGGTTCGAGAACCGGCTCGCCCGCTTTGTCCACCATGGGCTGGCCGTGCTTGTCCGTCTTCTGACGCATGACGACGCGCTCCTGCCCGTCTTCCCCTTTCTCCGTCTCGTATATGGGAATGGGTTTGCCGTTCTTGCCGAGTTTGTATTCGCTGGATTTGAAACGGATCTCCCCTTTCACGATCTGCCCCTGCGGCGCCTGCACCAGGCGCATCAGCGACAGGCTCGTGACCGATTTTCCGCACCCCGACTCCCCCACAATGCCCACGACAGAGCCTTGCGGTATGTTCAGCGACACGCCGTTGACCGAATGCGCAACGCCAGCGTCCGTGAAAAAGTATGTGTGCAGATTCTCGATCTCGACGAGATTGTTCTCGTCCTTCATTTGCGTGAGATATTCCGATTCGTCCGCCTTCCTGCGCTTGCGCGCTTCCAGCTCGCGGATGTATTTTTTGTTCGCACGCGCGATCTCCCGCGACTCTTTTTGCGATAGATAGTGCGCCTTCCTCTGATTCTTTTTCTTCTCTTTATCCGCCATGCTTCCCTTTTACCTCTTCATTTTCGGGTCGAACGCGTCGCGCAGACCGTCTCCCACAAAGTTGAACGCGAGCACGGCCAAAACAATGCAGATGCCGACGGGGATCCACTGGTTCGGATACTGCCCCCAATAGGACACTTCGCTGGTGAGCACGTTGATCATGTTGCCCCACGTAGCAAAATCCTGCGGCACGCCCAGCCCCAAAAAGCCCAGCGTCGCTTCGGTAAGGATAATGCCGCCCAAGCCCAGCGTCATCGACACGATCAGCTGCGGCAGCACGTTCGGCAAAAGATGCTTGAACAGCTTCCGCCATAAACTCAGACCCGTACACTCCGCCGCCATCATGTATTCCTGCTCTCGCAGATACAAGATCTGCCCGCGCACCATTCTGGCGACCCCCGCCCATCCGATGAGCGTCAGCATCGCCATCATTATGTATAGCTTCGCCATGTCTCCCACGCTGTTCGCATCCAGCATGTAACTTATGATCAGCATGATCGGCAGCGTCGGTATACAGTTGAATATATCGACGATTCGCATGATCAGCATGTCTACCCACTTCCCGAAATACCCCGCCAGGCCGCCTAACAACACGCCCAGCAGCGTTTCGAGTATGACGACGACAAACCCCAGCGTCAGCGAAATCCTTCCGCCGTACATGAGACGCGAAAAGACGTCGTATCCGTTTTTATCCGTCCCGAGAAGATGCGTGGACGATATAGGCCCGTCAAAATTGAAAACATTGTGCGTCGCCGAATATTCGTACGCCGTCTGCATCTCTCCGTTCTCGTCCTGATACTCGAACGGACGGTTGATCTCGACCAGCTTGCCCTGCGTACGGTCCACTTCGTCCTGCCCCCATACCGAGGGCGTCACATACTGCAACAACGGCCCCAAAAAGGAGAAAACAAATAAAAAGATAAGGGTGACAAGCCCGATCAGCGACAGCTTCGAACGGAAAAAACGCCGCGCTACGACAGCCCCCGGAGAAAGAGTCTTTACCCTGTCTTCCAGGCGCTCCTCTTCCTCTTTGGCTACCGCCTCGATCCCCGCCGCCGCGGTCTCGGCCATCTCCTCTGCTGTGTTGTTGATCGGCTGCCCCGTCAGCTGTTCGGCAGACAGATTATCAAATTCCGGCTGCCCGGACATCTCTTCCGGCAGTTTGTTTTTCTTTTCCACTTTCTCTCTCCCTGCTTATTTCGTGATTTTAACGCGCGGATCGACAATCGCATACATCAGGTCCGCAAGCAGCGTACCGATCACCGTAAGAATGGCAAGAAACATATTGTATCCCATGATAAACGGCACATCGCCCGCTTTGAGCGCTTCGTACGCCTTTAACCCGATTCCGGGTATGGCAAACATCTGCTCCGTGATCATGGCACCGCTGAACAGCCCCGGCAACGTCCCCGCAAGCAGCGTAACCAGCGGGATCAGCGTGTTGCGGAAAGCATGCTTATAGATGACCTTCCGCTCCCCGAGCCCCTTCGCACGCGCCGTGCGGATATAGTCGGCATTCAGAACTTCCAGCGTATTCGTGCGCGTATAACGCATGAGCGACCCCACCGAAAGGAAGACCATGATGAATACGGGCAGAACAAGATGCCAGATCCTGTCCCAGAACCGCGTCCAATCTCCCGTGCCGATGGGCAGGTTGCTCTCCAACCCGTTGACGGGGAACCAGCCGAGCTGCACCGAGAAAAACTGAATGCAGATCGCCGCAAAGAAGAACGTCGGCAGAGCGGTGCCGATCATCGTCAGCACGCTCGCCGTGTAGTCCACTACGCCGTATTGCTTGGTCGCCGCCTTGACGCCCAGAGGGATCGCAATCAGAAATTCGAGGATCAGCGCCACAAACGCGATCTCAAACGAAATCCCCATGTTCTCCGTAATGATCGTGCTTACCTTGTCCGAATACTTGAACGAGTTGCCAAGATCGCCCCGAAGCACGTTCCCGAACCACAGGAAGTATCCCTTCATGATCCCCCCGAACGAGGTATCCGCCAATCCGTATATCTCTTTGAGACGGTTGAATTCGTCCCGCGTCATCTGCCCGTTCAAAACCATGCTCTCAAACTGGTTGGTAACAAAGTCCACAGGCATCATGCGCACGAGCGAATATATAATGATGGATACCCCGATCAGAATCACAAAGGCAAGCAATAGCCTTTTTACGATATATTTGACCATAATTTTCCTTTATGCGGCAAACGTCAGTCAACGTAGCCGACTTCCCAGATCTTCGAGAAAATCCCGTCAAATGCGGTAGGAGACTGGTTCAGCGTAGACGAGTCGATCTTCGTGTTGTTGTAAACGGTAAGATCGTTTCTCTGATAAGTAGGCATTTCCACCGCCAGCTCCATGACCATGTCCAAAGCCTTGGCGTAAATCTCCGAACGAGCATCCTCGTTGATGACCGCACGCGCGGCATCGATCAGATCGGAAAGCTCTCCGATCAGACCCCATTCATAGGAGTACTTCGTCTTGTCCTGCTTGATCGCATTGTAACCCCAGTTGAGCGTGCTGCCCGCCGTGGAATCTTTGTGATAAACCTGATACATATCCGGGTCGATCGTGCTCGACCATGCCGCCGCCCAAACGGTAAGTTCGCCGCGGCTGAGCTTGCTCAACGCGTACGGATCGTTCTTGACGTCGATCTCGAACCCGATGCTCTCCAGCACCGTCTCCGCGTTCTTGAACATCTGCCATGCAGGGTGATCGTTCGATTCGCCCGCTACCGTGAAGGTGATCTTGCTCAAAGGATTGCCGTCCGGATCTTTCTGCACCTTGCCGCCGCTCACCTGGTATCCGTGATTCTGAAGCATCAGCAGAATGGACTGGCCGGACGCATCGTATTCGTAGTCCACCACTTCGCCCTGCGGCGTCGTATAGGTATAAGGCCTGCCCGCATCTTCGTTCTTCGGATATGCCCACGATTCCATCGACATCGGACGATAGATCCGATCGCACAGTCCTCCGATATAATACCCTTCGCTGATGATCTTGGTGTTCATCGCCTTCATGATGGCACGGCGCATCCACACATCGGGAATTTTGCCCGCATTGATACCGACATAACCGTAACCGTTGGTACGTACCGTCTTGCCGGAAAGATAGCTCAGCGAATTGAGACGGTTCATGTTCGCCGACGTCGCGTTCGGCGTGCCGACATCGATTTCGCCCTCCTGCAGAGAGTCGAGCAGGAAGTTCGCGTTTACGATCCTGTATTGCAGATATTTGATCTTCGCATTCTGGATCACGCCGCCTTCGACGCCGTCTACCAGATCAAAATAAGTGTTGCGCTCGTAATAAATACGGTTGTTGCGCGAGAACTGGTTCGCCTTCGGATAGGTCAGATCGCCCAGACCGCCGTCCTGGCTCGCCTTGTACGCGCCCGCTCCCACGGGAACGTGCAGCTTTTCGGTCTCTTTGAGAACGTCGTTCATGAAGTCCGGACTGTTGTAGATCACGCCGAAATTGTTGTTGACGTTCCATTCGCCTTCGTCGCCCGCACCTTCATACGAATAGTAATGCAGAGGCGCAACGCTGAACGCAAAGTTCCAGATCGCCTTCGGGTCGACTTTGTTGATCTTGATCGTGAGTACGTCGTATTCGCCGTCCAGATTGTACGTCTTCCCTTCAATGTTGCTGAAAGAGGTCACGCGCGAGGTCGTAATGCCCGAAACCGAACGCACTTTGTTTTCACCCATCGCTTCGTTGATCAGTTTGGAACGCTCGTCCGTCGTGATCTCGTTGAGAAGGGTCGTCGTGCTGGCGCTGTACTGGATCGTGTTCGCAAGCGTGTCGCCCGCGTTCGCATAGTCCACTTCGCCGTTTTCGTCGATGCTCGCCGTGAACGCCAGAACATAATCGATCGCGTATTCGCGCTTCGCATTGGCACGCTTGGCCGTCTCGTCCGCTCCTTCCGCATTCTGCCAGTTCGCATCGGCATAGCTCTCGATCGCGTCTTTGTAGTCTTTATAGTTGTTGTAGCCCAGCGTCGGATCGTCCGTGAAGTTGAAGGTGTAACGGCCTTCGCTGTCCTTCGGAAGACGCCTGCCGCTCGAATCCATCGCCACGTCGATCAGACCGTACATATAATAGAAACTCTGCCAGTATTCGCCGTCTTCATAGGCATACGATTTTTGATCTTCTTCGAAAGACGCCATCGCGGAATCGTAGTCGTTCTGCACTTCCTGAATGTACAGAGGCAGGAAGAATTCGATGTCGCCGCGGATATCGTCCACGTGTTTGTCCGCTTCGAGACTGTACTGCTGTTTCTGCACTGTGGTCAGCTCTTCATACTTCCCGCTGGGCGTGTCCGCCAGAAGCGACTGGTTCACCAGCCACTGCGATATGTATTTCAGACGCTGCTGCGCCGCCGCCGTCGCGTTCTCTTCCAGGGAATCGCCCGCCGCTTCGTCGCTCGAACCCGTCCTGTATTCGTTCAGACCCACGATGTCCGTCGAATAAATGGTCGCGTTACCGGTATAGGAAGGATCCAGATAGACGTACAGGTTGAAGAGCACGTCCTTGATCGTCAGATCGACACCGTCGGAAAATTTGATGCCGTTCTTGATCAGAAAATCATACCTCGTAAACGCCGCATCCGCCGCACTCGCGTTGGAAATTTCGTTGTTGTTGCTATCGAGATAGGTGATGTCCAGATCTTTCACGACGCAGGCCTTGTCATCGCCGTAGGCATAGTTCTTGCCCTCCGACGTGAGCATGCCCAGCTGCGTCATGCCCGCGATCTCCGAGTCGTTCGCAGACGTGGAAAAGAACGGACTGAACACGCCGTCCGTGCTGTCCATGCCGAACACCAAAGGTTCTGTTTCTTCGCGTTCGCTGGAAACATAAATATTGCTTTTGTTGCAGCCCGCCAGCAGGGAAAGCATGAACAGAGCCGCAAGCAAAACAGCCGTTAGTTTTTTCATTCGCGCACCTCTCAAAATATTTTTTGGTTTTTCGGGCCCAGGCCCGGATCTTGGTTATTGCCGACTTCAAACGCCTTCGGGCGCTGCCCGCAGACGGAATTTTTTTCTGCCGATTTTCGGGCCATACCCGCTCGGCCGCACCGCACTGCTATGCGGAAGCTGTCCCTTCGTCCTCTTCGGGCAGGATCACGACGGAAATCGCCTGGCTGCCGTCTCCGGGCGTGAATACCGCGCCCTCTGCGGCCAGACCGAATACGCCGTAATAGCTCCCCTCCCCTGCCGACACGCCGATCTGCGTGGCGGTATTGACGCGCTCCGCGCGTACGGAACAATTTTCGAACGTAATATTTTCAAAACGCGAAAGATCGAGCGCCGACGCGTCGCCGCAGAGGAACCCGACGTTGAACGAAGTGTCCACACCCGCGATACGGTTTGTCAGCGTGACGTTGTACGCCGCGTCACGGAAGGTAATGTTGCGCACACACCCGTTGCCGCGGAACGAGAACAGCCCCTTCGAGCGCTCCGTGCCGCCCTGACGGTCTTCCGTCACGAAATTGTAGATGGCATGGCCGTTGCCGTCGAAAATGCCTTCGTAGTTGACCACCGGCCCAAATGCCTTGCCGCCCATGTTGATATCCGCATCCAAAATGTAATTGTTCTGCGAGCTGACAACTTCCAGCTGGTCAACCGTGGTGATGATCTTCCAGATGCCCGTCAGCCATTCCACATAGACGGTGATCTGCGGCGTCTCGTCCGAAAGCACCATCTGCGACCAATCGCCCGATTCGCGCAGACGGATCTTTTCCCCGCCTTCGCCCAGACGATAATAATAATAGAAAGTATGCAGAGTCCACTCCGGCGCAAGACCCGGCTGCGAAACAGGGCCTTCCTCCGTGTAGTTACTGTATACTACGTTTTCCACACCCGCGGCCCGCGCTTCTTCGCCGACGTCGATGATCAGCGAATAGTTTTCCTTCCACAGCGCAACAAGATAGAGCTTGCTGCCGTCCTCCGCAGGAAGACGGTCCGTACCGAAATCCCACGGTTCGCTCTGCAGGATAATTTCACTGTTTTCATCCTTGCGCGGTTCGCCGTTTTCGTCGAGCTCCGCAGGATACCACGCCACAACGTGATAGTTGTCACGCGTGGGCGCAATAAATTGCGAACTCTGCGCACCGCCCGGTTCCATGATCGTCACGGACGGCTGATATTTGAAAGTCCTTACGCCTGTCGTGTCGGCATTGCTGAAACGGCCTCCGTTTGCGTCGTATACAACGAGGGCGGTATAACCGTTTTCCTCGGGCCTGTAAAATGTGGTACAAGCCGCCATCACGGCACAAAGAAATACCACGATCAGTACACACAATAAGAACTTTGTTTTCGAAATTTGTAAATGCATAGGTTCCCTCAATGAAGCAGCCACAGCCGAAGTAAAAAGTACATCAGGGCAAAAGCCGCCAATATGCACAGAAACGCCGGAAGCATTGCAAGATACTGCCCCGCCACCGCCGCACGAAATTCTTTTTTGTCGACCTTACTGTCCTCTCTCTTCTTCTTGTTTCGGTTCTTCTCACCGAAATACCCCCGCAACCCGCGGTTCCACGGCATCCAGTCGCCGGACATGTTCGTTATGGTACGTCCGTCGTCACAGAGATCGGCTTCTCTTTTCTTTTTTGACATCGTCATCCCTTTGCCGGGCGCCTCAGGCGCGCCTTACCCGTTCTTTTTGTTAAAATATTTTAAGCGGCACTTTCACCTCCGCGAAAAATTCGCGGAGGTGAGCCGCCATTGCGTTATAACGCTTGCCGCTTTATGCAGCAGCTTTCACTTCGAGGTTCATGACCCCGTCTTCCACCGTAACCGTATACGTCGTGCCCTCGCACACAAACTCAACGGACTGCATGCTGTCGCTGTACTTCGTCTTCGTCTCGCAGGCTTTTCCGTCATACGTCACAACGATCGTTTGCGATATATTCGTGGGAATACCGTCGTCGTCTTCGCTCGTCGCATCCATACGAATGGAAAGCTCTTTACCGTCTTCCGTCGTGAACGTATCGAAGAATCTCGCCGGGTTCATGTAAGACGAACTGTAGATGAGCACATACTCGATATATTCATCCGCGTTTTGGTTCAGATAAAGCTGATAAGACATACCGCCGTCCGTCAAGGAAATATATGCCCCGCTCTCGCTGAGCGTGCCGACCGCCGTGTCGTCCATATCGCCCGAGAAAACTACGTTGTACGTTCTCGCCGCGGGATCCAACAGAGAGACCTCCACCGTGATATCATCGTACCAGGTATAGTACGAGTTGTATACGTAGCCCTCCCCGACAAACTGCATGACAGACTCGGGAACTGTTTCCACCGTGAAGGCCAACGTTCCGTCTTCTACCGCAAAGTTGAAGACGTAATAGGTCTCACCGATCTGCAGAGAGAATGCCGACGTGTTGAAATCGGGTTTGATCGCAACCGCTTCGTTTTCACTGTATTTAGCCGTGTAGGAAACAGTGTCGCCGCTTACCGTGCGCTCGATGACGAGCGTTTCGCCGCCTGCGACCTGGAACTCACCGTTAAACAGGTATTCCGACTCAAAGTAAAGCGCGAAGGAACCGTCTGCCTGTTTTTCAAGATACAGCGTGATGCTCGTACCGTCCGTACCGTTACCGGTCAGTTTGTACAGAGTTGCGCTCACGCGCTCCGCCTGCGCACGGTTAAGTTTGCACGTATCTTCGAAGGTGTAGATATTGTCGAAATAGAAGCCGAGTTCCGCTTTGCCGCTTGCCGCATCGAAGCCGCTGAAACGAACATCGATCTTCATGTCGTCAAAGTTGCTGCCGTACGCCCCTTCATTGTCCGCGCCGAGGAAGTCGCTGCCTTCGGGCAGAACGTCCGCATACAGCTTGCCCGCAGCAAGATCATACGCATAGCTCTGATCCGCCGTCACAAAGATGAGAACGCCTTCGGAATAAATGTACTGCGCATACGTGATCGCCGCGCCGCCGTACGTCGCGCCCGTCAGATCAAACTTCAGAGCGTAGCCGTTGGATTCATCCGCAAAATCATAGTCAAGGGTGACAGGCAGAACGAGAGCCGCGTCTCCCAACGTGTTGGTGTAGTCTGCCGCAAAGAAGAAATCATATTCGTCCTGCGTATACAGAGCAACATAAGGACGGGTGCTGCTGTTGAATACGCCGATGTACTCTGTGCCGCCCTGCGTGAAGGTGAACAGCTGGCCTCCGGCAACAGCCTCAAACGTGCCGTTCACCGCTTCGCCGTCAACTTTGACCTGCAAAACAGCTTCCGGTGCATCGTTCACAACGATCGCTACCTCAACGGTGTGTCCGTCAAAGAGCACGGACGTTCCGTTGTAATCATACCACCATCCGTCGTATACGAGCACCGGCAGTACCGCCGCCGTATCGGCATCTTCGTTCGGCGACAGATAGTACTCCGTTCCGCCGAGCGTAGCGGAGAACACCGAACCGTACGAATAAACAAGCGTCATCTGCACCGTCTCGCCGCCGTAGCGCACGTTGATGGCAGGCATCAGTTCCGTGCTTGCGGGTTTCTCGGTAACACCGAGTTCGATGCTGAGCGTTTCGCCCTTGAACGTCTCTTCGCAGAGAATCTTGACAAATTTATCCTGCACCGCAAGATAAGGCAGGCGCGCCGCCGTCGCTCCGTCCGTGTTGCGGATCAGATACGCATGGTCGCCGTAAGCATAATACACGACAGGCGTGATCTCTCCGTTGTAAACGGTCAGATAATCCAGATATTCGTCGTCATAGCTGTCCGCCGTGGAATCAAAGGTGATCGTCGTACCCGAAGCAGTTCCCGTGTAGACCGTGTAATCTCCGTTGAAAGCCTCGAGCGAGAAGGAAGGTACGCGGTTATAGGTCACGCCGTCGTATACGAGCGTGGATCCGTCCGCCGTGTTGGTAAACACAGCTTCTTTGCCGCCGACCGTCATCGTCGCCGTTCCGTCAGCCATCGTAACGCTGAAAGAGTCCGTCGAAGTTTCGTTATAGTAGACCATCGCCGCGCTGAAATAGAACACCTTCGTGCTGTCCTCAGACAGGTACGCACCGCTGAAGTCAAAGTATGCCGTCGGATAATATTCGATGTTCCAGACGATGCTGTTGCTGAACGTGATGGAAATCGCACTGATATCGAGCGTGTAATGATACATCTTTCCGTCGGACGCACAGTCAAACTGCGTATACGTTCTCGGGAAATTGAAGAATACTTCCGTGCCGTCGAAAATCGTTTTGCCTTCTGCCGTAAATTCGAACTGATCCGCAGAATCAGCCGTGGGTTTGAACTGCGAGCCGTAGATGCCTGCAAATTCGTCCCAAATAAAGACTTTCTCTTCGCTGCCCACGGTGACCTTCCACGCAGCCTGCGAATAATGCAGAATGCTGAACGTCGCGCCGTCCACGCTGCCCGTAGCCATAAGCACCTTACGGCCGTTGTTGTTTCCGTCATCCACCAGGGAGTAAACCACACCCTGCACTTGTTTCTTGCTCGTTGTACCCTCTGCTTCGTCATAGACGGAGTAGGTGTAAAGGGTGCCGTCGAAAGAAAGGCTGTCCGAACCGTTGATATACGCTTCGTTCGGCGTTCTGCCGTCAGGCTTGCTTGCGATATCGCTGTATACATACATGACGTTATCGACCGTGATGAAACGGTTGTCATCGTCCCAGGAAATGACCGACTGATCTTCCCCGAAATTGACGGTGACCGTCGTTTTGCCCGCTTCCACGTTGATCACATAGTCGCTCGACTGCGCTCCGTTGACGACAAAGTTACCGTTGTTGTCATACGTTACCGTCCTTCCGGCACCGTCTTTGTATACATAGCTGCCCGAATATCCCGCATATTCGATGAGGCTCTGCACTTTCAGATAAGAAGCATCCCCATACGCTACCGTACCGTCCGTAAGGTTGAATACGAGCGTCTTCACGTCGCTGTCCTTCGTCAGCGTCGCCGTCATCTCATCACCGGAAACGGAGAGAGCCAAAGAACCGGACGCCGCATCCGCACCGTAGGTGTACGTGACTCCGCCGAAACGAACGTCAAAGTAGCGCAAATATTCAAGGAAGGTCACTTTGTCGCTGCTGTGAAGCCCTTCCGCATCTTTCAGATAGTAGTACCCGATATAATCGATATATTCTTCAGGGATGTAAACTTCCTCGCCGATCCTGTAATAGCCGTTCCCGACAATCAGTTCGCTTTTCAGACTATTGGAAGTGAGAGACAGATAAAACGTGATTTCGTTGCCCGCATAAGAGCTGATATAATAGCAGCAATACGGCTGCACCGCCAAACCGTTGCAGGTCATGCTGCCGTCCGCCGCGACAACCAGTACACTGTCTTTGTCGCCGTTTATAAATCTGCCTGCCGTGAAACCGGAATAAGCAGCTTCGGCCTGCTCTTTGGTCGCTAAGTAAACGGGATCGCTGTCTACCTGATCATAGTTCGCAGGGTTTGCATACCCTTCCACTCCGACCGTCGGCACATCGAGGTTGTATACAAAGGACAACTCCGATCCGTCTGCCGTGAGAACCGCATCATCCGCAGAACCGTCCGCAGGAACATTCAAAGTAAGGTTGCGCGTGACCGCACTTTCACCGCGCAGCGTCGTGATCAGCTTCGCCGTGTTCGCGCTCAGATCGATATCCAGCGTGAAATCTTCGGCGAGGGTGGAGAATTCACCGTCAAACTTCATCAGATTCGCTTCCGGAATGAATACGTATTCCGTTTCATCCGAAGCAACAAGGCGAAGCACTTCGTTTTTCATGGTCGCGGACGTGTATCCGTCAATCGTCAGCACCAAATTATCCTGATCGTCGTAAGAATACGTGTACGCAGACTTCGTGCCGTTGAATTCAAACATCGTCGCCGTGCCGTCCGCATCCAAACCGCCGAACATACCTTTCAGAATGCTGCCGCCGTTGACCGTGTACCACGGCTGCGTGTCAAGCGCCGTCAAAATACGCCAGCTGAGCGTATAACTTTCGGCAGAAAGTACGTAGTTGGTATTTTCTCCCGCAAATACGGCCGTCGCCGTATAGACACCTACTTCCGTAGCCGCAACCGCCTGGTCACTGCCTTCCGCCGAAAAACTTACCGTAAATCCTTCGGGCAGGTTCTCGGCCATAGCCGAAAGCTTGATCTCGCTCCCCGTAAAGATATACGCCGTCTTCGACCAGTCGATGGAATCTACGCTGAATACCGCCTTCGAAATCGTGATCTTCGCGGTCTTCTCTACCGTCGTGTAATTCTTCGCGCTGACGGAAACTTCTACAAAATATTCGCCCGCATCGATCGCCGCTTCGACAGGCGTGCCCTCGGCACTCGTTCCCGCATACACTTTGTAGGAAACCGTCGCTCCCTGCGGAGCTCCCGTCACGGCAGGCATCTGCGCAGCCTCTCCGTCATACGTCTTGGTCACGTCCGCAACGGTAATCTCTCCCATCGTCTTGGGCGCTACCGTCACCGTGAGCGGTGCCGTCTGCCCCATGCACGTAACCGTAACCGAATATTCTCCCGCATCGGCAAGTTGTGCCTTGTCTTCTTCGGAAATCATCGCAGCCGTCATCGTCACTTCGCCCGTCGTACCGTCATCGTATGTAACGGTGATCTTGACGCTGCCGTAGTCGAGCTCCTCTCCTGCCGTGAGCGTAACACTCGCCGGATTCAGGGAGATAGCCGTCGCCTTCGGTTCCGTAGGCGTTTCGCCGGTCTCGCCCTTCTCGCACGCAACAAATGCGAACGCGAACACGAGCGAGAGTAAAAGCAGCAGTACGCTCAAAAGCGTCTTCTTTGCTTTCATTTTTTCCTTCTCTCCTTGTAAAATAAAAATTTTATTAGATCTGCCTGTCCGGCGTACGGGACCGGACAAACAGAGTTCATGTAAATTGAAATACCTTTTTATCACCCGCACCGCAACACGGGCTAAGCCTTACCGCCGCACGCTTATGCAAGCTTCCCGAACGATACCCCGCCCGACGCAAGCGTCTCAAGGGTTTCCGTATCGACCTTGACCGTCGTGTCCGTCTGCGCAGGCAGCGTTATGCCTCCGTCGTACACGATCGTGTAATACGTGCCGTCCGCCGAAGGATGCACGCTGTACATCGAAGATCCGTCCGCCGCAAACGCCACACAGTACAGCACTTTGCCTTCCGCATCCGTCACCGCCACAAAATAGCTCACGGAATTGCTCTCCGCCTGCGCGTACGTCGCGTTTCCGCTCCGATCGATCGTATACGTGTACTCCACAAATTCCGTGTTGCCGTATACGTCGACGGTCAGTTCGAAAAGTTTATACCCGAATGCGTCGTATACCACTATGTTCTGGCCGTCATGATTGTCGTAGATCGCCGCAATCGTTCCGTACCAATAGCAGTCCGACTCATCTTCCGAATAATACTGCAGCGTACCGAAATCGTACAACACCCACCGGTTCACTTCCTCACCGACGGGATTGCCGTCTTTGTCGAGAAGTTTTCCCGTAAATTGCAGCTCGTAGTAATTCGATCCGTTCTGCACAAAGCTGTCATAATCGTCATACGTGCCCAGATATGCGTCACAGATCCCGTCGTCATGCTCGTCAAGAATGTACATGTTGCCGTATCCGTCCGTCTTGACCGTGTAATAATAGAGCGGCGTACCGTAAAAATCTTCGGTCACGGCAATCGTCATGTCTTCGGAATTGTCATAACGGGTATACTTCTGATCCCCCAGCATGAAGGATCCGCGCTTATCCAAAATTTGAGCGGACATTTCCTCCCCTGCGTCGGAAATCAACACAAAACTGCCGTCCGCATTGTACCGCACCGTCCCGAAAAGAATCTGCGTGCTGCCGTCCGCAAGATTCACATACTCACGATAATATGCATAACTGATCGTCGCCAGATCGTCCGTCGAGAATCTGTAAATATTCATCGAACTGCTCAGCGTCACACTCGAAAGCATCTTGTATCTCCATGTATCGTCGTACAAGCTGTCTTCTCCGCTCGGGATCTTGGGAAGATTGATCTTCAGATCTTTTATGACATGGAACGTGTTCGAATACCAGTAATCGTCATACGTTATGTTCAGAATCGAATACTGCAGATCCCCGAACGTAATGTCGATACGGTTGTACCTGTCTACCGCATAATCGCGGAACACCGCCGTCACAACCCCGTCAACCGCTCCCGCGGAATCTTTCAGATTGTTCAGCGTGACCGTATATCCCTCTTCGCCGTATTCCTTGGCGGAATCCTGCACCACCGTGCCGTTATACGTGGCCCAGCTTCCTTCCTGCGTTACATAAACGAACGCACCGCCGCCGATACCGTCCAGATAAAGCTGATACGAATCGTTGTACTGCGAATTGGTGCTCAGCGCTATGTACTCGTCCGCCTTCTCGTAGATGGGCGCATCCCAATCATATCCGGTGCTGTCTACCTGCGTATACGTCACCGTGTCGATCACCGCAAAATTCGAATCATAATACGTAAACGTGAACAGCCCGCTCTCGGTATTGTCCATCTCCGCATAATACGTGCCCGCAGGCTCTTCGGCCGTCTCGACCGAGTACAACGCCCCGTTCCGCACTACTTTGCCGATCTGCGGTATGCCGTAGCTGTTGATCATGATCAGATAACTGCCTTCCTTCTGCTTGTTGCCGTAAACAGTGCTTCCGATCCCCACTTGCTCCATCACAGGAACAAGCACACGCTCGCCGTCCGCTTCATAAGGCAGCTCGCTCACGATAAAGTAAAGATTCGTCAGCATCGTGCCGTCATAGTCCAACAGCTCCGGATGCCACAAATGCAGAATGTACTGGTTTTCATACAGAGGCTTGGTATGCCCGTATTCAGACGAGTCTCCCGCCGTCGCTTCGTATTCTTCCGCCGTCAGTACTTCGTACATCATCGGATAATACGTCCCGCACGTAAGCCCGTACGTCATCTCACCGAAATTCTGCCAGTCAATGTCGGAAATAAATTTCTGGTTCGGATCGGTAACATACACGCGACTGCCGTCCGTAAATTCAAACTTCGCATCCCACTGCGTTCCGTCCAGCGACCAGTAAACCGTCGCAGGCCCCTTCTTCGCAAGCACCATGTAGGGAACATACTCTTCCCAACCGACCGCCGTCTTGTATTCCTGCTCGCTGTCCGCAGGAATATACATGCGGAATTCCGTAAATTCAATGTTGAAACTGTTGTCCCCCACTTCCGTGAGCGAATTGCTGAAACATCCGCCGTGCAGTTCGGGCGGCTCCGCTCCGCTGAACATCACTTCGGAAAGATTGGAACAGAAATCAAACGCACGCGCACCGATCGAACGGATCCCCGTTCCGAATTCAATCTGCAGCGCTCCCGACGCATAAAACCCGAAATCTCCGATCGTCTGCAACGTGTCGGGGAAACGCAGCCCGTCAATGGAAAGCGCGTAAATAAACGCATAATTGCCCACCGAACGCAAAGATTCGCCGAATTCAACGCTCGTAAGCGCCGCCGCATAGTAGAACGCACGGTTGCCGATCGTCTCAACGTTTTCCAGCTTCGGTATGGACGACAAATTATTAAAAGGATATTCGTACGTGATCAGCTCCGCACGATAATCGGGATATTCTTCCCCGTACGGATATACGTACTGCACGCTCGATTCCGTGTTGCCCGTGTACGACTCAAACGCGGAATCTCCGATCGCGGTCACATACCGCAGCCACGCCGGACTGATCGCAAGCCCGAGCTCCGAATCATACCCGAAACTCAGACAATGCGCAAAAGCATAGTTCCCCACACTGCGAAGATCTTCCGGATGAGAAAGCACTACGTTTTCCAGCGCATAGGCAGCATAGAATGCCCCTTCCGCAAAATCGCTGACACTCTCGGTCACCCGAACCGTCTTCAGCGTGAGCGGAAGCACCTGGTCTTCCATGTGCTGGTCTCCCATGTAAAGAGAGCTCCCGTCGCTGTATCCGGCAAAAGAATATGTATTGTCTTCGTACGTCGCCGCACCGAACGTATAGGCCAGGAAACGGTTGGCCGTCCTGCTCCCGCCCACAAACGGCACGGAAAGCATTTCCAGCCCCGTAAGCCCTTCAAAAGCTCCGCACTCGATCGACGTATACGTCTGCGGCACCGTCAGCGAAAGAACAGACGCACTGTTCTTGTTTTCGGCAAACGCTCCCGCCGCTACCTTCGTAGCTCCGAGCGGCAGCGTCAGCGACGTGCTGTTTCCGTTATAACGGATAACCGTGCCGTTTTCGATCGTATAATCGGCCGCATCGTTTACTTCATAACAGGCATAAAGAGTGACCGTGCCACCCTTTTCCGCCAGGTTCTTGACGGTGTCCGTAATAAGATATTTCGCCGTTCCGCTTTTCGTCTCCGCAAATCCGACCGCATGGGTGCCCAAAGGCGCCAGATCGGGCAGCTTTTCGTTTACGCCGCGGCGCATCTCAAAAGGAAAAGACCCGTCGTCACCGAAATCGAGTACCAGCGTGTAGTACTGCAGATTCGCCTTGTAATACAGGCGGACAGGCTTGTCGGGAACTGTCGTCCCCTCATAACGTACACTGTACCCGCTGTCCGTCCAATATCCCTCAAAGTCACGGTCTTCCAGTGTGAGCACGGGAAGGGCATCCCCAGGTTTTGCCTGCACAACCGTCTCCTCCAACGTCTCGCTTACGAGCGTCACGGGAACAGTCTTGTCCTTGTCCTTCGGCGCACACGCCGCCAGCAGCATTGCAAAACACACGAACGCCGCCACGGCAAGAACCGCCACTAAAACTCTTCTGATCCTGCTTTTCATTCGAAACCTCACTATTTATGAAACTTTTAAAAGCAAATAATGTTTCTTTTTATTTCCAGCCGTCCCGCTGAAAATAAAAAGCCTCGAGGCTTTTATCCGTTCGATTTTTCCTGTTTTCCTTTTAATTTTCAGATATTATACTATATTTTACACATAACTGTCAAACAATCCAACCTTTCCCAAACAATTTCTCAAATATTTTATTCATTGATTCAAATCATCAAAAAATCTTATATTTCGCATAACGTGGGCCGCTTTTTTATGCAAAAACACGCCACTTTGTCATAAATTTGCAAGTTGTGAAAATACCCATCAATTTATGTTTCGGTTTCGGCAGCTCCCCTAAATAGCAGGCCTTGTGAAAAAATACGGCCTCTGCTACGCAAGTCTTTCCCCGCCTTTTCAAAAATCTTTTCCGAACTTTTTTCGCCTCTCCGGGCTGCCGCAGGTGCGCGGCAAAAATTTCCTCCGATCCCCCCCCTGCACCTTGTCGGACGGGAGAACGGCAACCCCAAGACAGGCGCGCGCATATACTACGTACGGGCCGCCGTGCTTTGTCAGGCGGCAGAACCGCGGCGCCGCCTCTGCTTTTCTTTTTCTCTGCGCCCGACCTTTTTCCCAAAATTCCGCCGCACGCAAACCTTGCACGCCCTTCCTGTTTTCGGCCGGCATTGTTTTCTCCTATATATATATAATAATGTATAAGAAAAACGTAAAGCCCCCCGAACCTTTTTGCAGCCGGAAAGATCTGTAAAAATTTTTAAGCGTTTCCAACCATAAAGGAGGCATTCCGCGTTATTTTGCGCGGAATGCCTCCTTACATGCAAAAAAAGATGAATCCGCTGTTATGACGGATTCATCTTTGAATCGCTTTATTGCCTTTCGTGAAACCCGCAGTCCTTCCCACCGTCTCGTCCGAAAAGCAAACAATATTCTTTCCGTTTCCGCAAGCGACTTCCGTTCTTGCGATAATTCCCGTCAGTTGCCCGCGCTTTGGCTCTCCCCGCGCTCTTCTTCCGCCTTATTGCGGCGGCATTTTGCCGCAACTGCACGATACCCTCGCATCAAAAGCGAAAAAATCGCACGCACGATCGGCCCCGCAAAGAAAATCTGCCAGCAAAGCGCCATCGGAAAGTTCAACGCCGTCGTCTGAACCCAAACCGCAAAAAACTGTACGCCCGCATCTTTAAACAAAATCGTGGCCGCAAGGCTCATCAGCGGGCACATGAATATCACCGAAACCGCCGAAATACCCAAAATCAAAAAGAACGGATTGTCCCGCTCGGGATGAAAAATACGAAACGTGATCTTCTTTGCCAGAAATCCCACAAGAAAGAAATCAAGCACAAACGCGATCGGCCCCATGATCACAAGCTCTTCGAAGGCCATCACAAACACCTCGTTGCTCATGCCGCCTACATTGAGCGCAATGTTGTAACAGATCATGGCATATACCATAAAAAATACCATGATCACAGTAAATACGATTTCCTGTAATTTTGTCCTGGGCATAAAATATCCTCCCTCTTTTCACGATTTCATCGGAGTGTTGTTCGTGAATCATCCGGAGGATGTACGTTTCCAATATTACCTGCCAATGTAACGCATATATTTTATCCGCTTTATCCTTTTTTGTCAAGCACAGAAAGCCAAACTTCTTTAATTGTCATATTCTCACACCCAAAAAGATTAAAATGAACACGCTTACACGCCCGCACCGTCCCCGTCTCCCCGACAATACAAAGCGCCGCCGTTTTTTTCAATAACAGACTTAAACTCTTCCTCCGTTTTCCCGCTCGGATCGTCCGCTCCTCAAATTTCTGAATACTTTGATAAGACATTGCGTTTATGCCGTTCTGTGACGTTGCGGTGTTGTATCTTAACCGTCAATCTCCCCGTACCGCCAATAATCGATATTTTTTATCATGATATCATATAACTCCTGCTTTGCCTGTTCCGTCACCTCATAGTATTCATGATCGATTTGTACGACCGGCTGATTTTCTTCGGCTAAATAATATTTCTTGCCGCCGAATGTAATGTAATCGTCCGACGGAAAACTACAACCGGGATTGCCCGACAACTTTGTTGCCTCCGCAAAAATTTCATGGAGCCGCAAATGATCTTCCACGGGAACAACCCATATGGAATGGTGATAATATATGCGGCTCGTATCTTCTCCCGCAAAAGAATGTATCAGCTTTATCCATTGCTCATCATCGCAGGAGTAATGATCAGAATCGATGAGTTTCCCTTCGGAATCAAACATTTCATTATATCCGCCGGAAGAAAGAAATTTGTAAGAACCATCCTCAAATTGGAAACGTACCACATAAAAACCATACTCAAATGAAGGATCGGATGGAATGAATAGCGGAACCGCATCCTCAAATCTGATCTGTCTGAGTTGCTCCAAAAACCGCTCTTTATCTTCCTCAGGCATGATATAATAAGGCTCCGTCTCCAAAATCGCCTGGCTGTCAAGATATTCCGCTCCGCTGAGATTGTAAAACTCGATAAGCCGGATGTTGCCTTGCGCAAGGTCTTTAAAGTCATAACGATAATAAGTACAACCGCAGAGAGACAGCGTCAAACCAAGCAGAAGGAAGATTGTAACAATGACGTTACGAAATGTCTTATATTTCATGCCATATCCCCCCCCTCTTGTATTCTTAAATTTATAATATCATAAACAGCTAAATAAATCAACCCCGATATTGTAAATTCACTTCCGTTATTTTCTCGCCTTTTAATTCGGACACGCCCGCACATGTTCCTTTCTCTGCAGGGACAGCAACAAAAAAAGAACCGCTTTTGCGGTTTCTTTCCGTTGGCTGCCCCTGACAGTTTTTGACGTTTTGCGTCAAGGCTCTCCGAGCGCGAACTGACATGCCCGCGCATGTTCCTTTCCGTTCACTGTGCCGCTTTTGCGCGTGCTCCACTTCTCTCTGCAGGGACAGCAACAAAAAAAGAACCGCTTTTGCGGTTCCTTTCTGTTGGCTGCCCCTGACAGACTCGAACTGACGACACTTCGGTTAACAGCCGAATGCTCTACCGACTGAGCTAAGGGGCAATATGGATGCGGCAACTACCTATCCTCCCGGAGGGTGATCCTCAAGTACTTTCGGCG
>CALVXG010000019.1 GCA_944368925.1 uncultured Clostridia bacterium
AGCGAAGGCGAAGCGATAAGCGGAGCGAAGGCGAAGCGATAAGCGGAGCGAAGGCGAAGCGATAAGCGGAGCGAAGGCGAAGCGATAAGCGGAGCGGAAAGCGGAAAAGGTTCCGACCCCTCGCCCAAACATAGGCGGTCTTTGTTGGCGGCGGAAAAATACGCCGCCAACAAAAGCAGAACGCATCTGAAACGGACAGAAAAAGAAAGGCGCGGCCGCGGCGGGAAAGGCAACGATACCGCAAAGAAATTCGGCCGCAGACGGAAGGCGCGCGGCCGCACGACAAAGAAAAAGCCCTGCGGCGCCCGCAGTTTTTTGCGGGCGCCGCAGGGCCAAAACAATGAAGGAGGGGGAACGGCCTAAGCCGTTCCCCCTCCTCGCGTTTAAAAAGTCGGATCTTTATCCGTTCGTTTTAAAAATCATCGTCCTCGTCTTCGTCGTCCTCATCGTCGTCGTCATCGTCTTCGTCGCCGAGTCCGCCGAAGTCGGCGGCAGGATCGTAATCGAGATCGTCCATCGGCGCTTCTTCCGTCGTGGAAGATTCTTCTTCCACGTAATCGTCGGTGAAATCGTCTTCGAAGTCGTCCGTGAAGTCGTCGCCCAGATCGATGCCTTCCCCTTCCAGTTCGAGATCGCTCTCGTCCTCGTCGAGGTAGTTGCGCCATTCTTCGTCCTTTTCGGGGTCGATGTCCTCTTCCTCTTCGTACTCCGCGTTCTTCTTGCACTCGTCGCACATCTTTTCGCCGGGGCGCATGAAGTTTTCACCGCAGACAGGACAAAGTTCCGTCTTGTCGGAATCTTCGTCTTCGTCCAGGTCGGCAAATTTCAGTTTGCCGCCCTGCATTTCCGCAAGACATACGTCGCAAAAATCTTTATCCTCTTCAATATAATTCAGTTCGCATCTCGGACATTTTTTATACTTTACCATTCGTTTCCACCTCTGTGCGCTTCGATTGCCGCATCCTTGGCAATACCCGCTTTCTACAATATATTACCGCGATTGCTGGTATGTGCAGTGCGCAGATTTTTAACCGCCTTGCGGCTCCCTTTTTTTCGGGGTCATTATACACATTAATTCGCGGTTTGTAAAGTATTTTCCGCAATTATTTATGAATTTTTTGCTAATTTTTGTCAGTTTTTTCGCTTTTGCAAAAAGACGGGGTTAAAACCCCGTCTTTTTGCACATTTTTCGGCATTTTATGCCGTTTTTTCCTTACTCTTCCGTCTTCGTCAACAACAGATCGGTCACCAGCGAATCTGCGATCGATTCCGCATCCGCATCGCTGCGCGCTCCCAACAGATCATAATAATACGTCTGCACGTTGTACGCCGCATCGCCGTCCTTCAGATCGTTGAAGTTGAACCCGTGCGCCGCGCCGCACGTCGCGTACGCTTCCAAAACTTCCAAATCTTCCTGCTGGTATTCGTCTTTATGCTCCGCTTCGTAGACCGTCTGCGTCGAGCCCGTGTAATAATAATACTTCGCCGCATTCGACGCATCCGAGAATTTCTCCGAAATGTCCGTGAACGCATCCTGCACGTCCTGGTATTTCTCGTTCAGCGCCGTCAACGCATTGTTGTCCGCAGGCTCCTTCATCACGTACACGTAATTGTCCGCGTACGACTCCGCATTCGAGAAGAACAAATACCCGTTCAGCGTCTCCGGTACGTACCAGCTCGAATTGTAATCGATCTTTAAATACTGCGTCGCCGTGTAATCGTCGTTGTCCGCCGACGGCCCCATCAGATTGTAATCGTCCTGCGTTCCGTCATAACGGATCCGCCACAACGCGTTCCCGTTCGTCCCCGTCTTGGAAAAATACAGGTACCCGTTCGCAAGATATTGCAGCGTCGCCCCTTCCTGGTTGCGCGCCAACAATACGTCTTCCTCTATGTTCTGCGCGCCGCTCCCTACCTTGATACGGTGAATTACATTCCCCGAATCCAGATAAATATAATACTGCGCTCCATCCTGATAATAGTACAGCGCCGTCTCCGTTGCCGCGTCCGTCGTCGATGCCACCATCTGCAACGCGCCCGCTTCCGCATTCGAAAGATCGGGGTTCGCCGTCACACTGTTCCACCCGTCCTTCACATCCGCATCCGCCAACGCATATATAAATGAAGAACTACTCGAATCCTGGCTCGTCACTTTCAGATATACGCGCCCTTCCGTCATCTTCACGATCTCGTACGAGTATCCGCCCGCACTGCGGATCGTAAGCCCGTCCTTGTAATCATGGTTGAACGGCGTAGCCGTTTTGCTGCTCCCGATTCCGTCCAGTACGATCGTGCCGAGATTGATATACTCCATCTCGTACCCTTCGTCCCCTTCCTTCTTGGAAGAATCGGTGTATCCGTCCGAAAGATCCAGCTCGTACGGGCTCTCCGTCGCCGACGCGCTCACCTTGTAAAGCTGATTGTACGCTTCGTTCGTCGTGTTCGGATACGAGTCCCGCACCGCTACCGCCATCGTATAGTAAACCGTTCCGCTCTCCGCATTTGTGTCGAACGCATAGTCCGTATACCCCGACACAAGCACCGTGTTCACTCCCGTCTGCGTGTTCACCGAATGAATTTCACTGTTCGTCGCGTCTACATACAACAGATAGACCGTCCCGTTCTCCTGCACGTAACGGTACGGCGTGCTGTTGTCCGAAAGCTGCACATAATAGTCCTTCTTCGTCTCCGATCCGTCCAGCTTCGTCCGCTTGAAATCCAAATACGAACTCTCGATCTGCCCTTCCATGTTCTTCGTCGTATTCGGCGTCGCATAGTAGACATAATCGCCGTATATATACACGCCCGACGTGTAATCTTGCGTGATGATCAGCTGCGGTACCACGATCTCCGCTTTCGAATAATCCCCGTTCGCAAGATCCGTCTCCGAAATCCGCATCAGCGATCCCTTGACTACGTTCCCGAACGTGTTGTCCGCGGAATAATCTTCCGCCCCGTTAATAAAATAATACCAGCTGTCCTTCTTTACCACAAACCCGCCGTTCGATTCCGCCGCGTTTTCCGACGATACGTACCCGTCCAACGGTTTCCTGTTCAGCGTTTTGCCGCACCCTGCCATCGTTCCCGCCGAAAGCGCGAGCGCCAGAAGCAGCATTAAAAATTTCTTGCCTTTTTTCAGCATAAATGCGAGACTCCTTGTCCTCTGAATCTTGAGCGATTTGCACCGCCGTTTGCGATGCGATCCCCTCTTCGGCATACTTATGCCGATATACCTTTCTATTATATATCAAAATGATCGTTTACGCAATAAAAAAGCATAAAAATTTCATGAAAATTTTGCGTAAACCACGATAAAATAACCATTTTCGGAGTCTGTTATGGATAAATTCGGTCTTTTCAGCTTGCTTTCCGCACTCACTTCCCCCGCCGACGGCGATACGCCCCGCCCCGCGGAAGATCCTTCCGCCGCGCCTCCTTCCCCGCCCGCGCAGAACGAAAACCGACCCGCTTCGCCGCCCGCCGGGTTCTTCTCCCCCGACGAACGGCTCGCCCGCGCCGCAAGCCTGCTCGAACGCCACAACGCCATCTCGCGGCGCATCGACAAAAAAAACGGAAAATAGTCCGCTTTTTTGCCGCCGCTTTGCCGCCCCGTCCCCGCTTTTTTGCGGCTTTTCGGGTGCTTTTTCCTTCTTCGGCGGCGCGGGACAAGCCTTTCCCCTCGTTTATTTTTAAAGGCCCCGCCCCGCAAGCCAGGCTTGCGGGGCGGG
Source organism: uncultured Clostridia bacterium (assembly GCA_944368925.1). Lineage (GTDB taxonomy): Bacteria > Bacillota > Clostridia > Christensenellales > Borkfalkiaceae > Borkfalkia. The sequence continues at coordinate 3,729 of CALVXG010000019.1, forward strand.
GGCTTTCGGCGCGGCGGACGAGGTTAAGTGTAGGCGGGGTTGTGTGTGGGAGAGGTTATGTGTAGGCGAAGTTGAGTGTGGGCGGGGTCGGGTGTGGGTGGGGTCACAGGCGAGTGCAAGGTCGGGCGCCGTTGCGGGATCGGGAGCCGTTGCGAGGTCGCGGGCGTAGCGACAGAAGGCCGAGCAAATACGAAGCAACCAACGGAACGACGCCAAACGGAGCGGCGGGGCAAAAAAGCCAAACGTCGGCCGAAAACGGCGTACGTGGCGCGGCAAACGTCGTGAAAACGGGAAACGTACAGAAAAATTCTGCGCGTGCGGGGAAGACGACATCAACGCGCGGCAAAAGCGGAAAACGCTTCCGCGCGGCGAAGGGGCAAAGCGCACGAAAAAGAGGCGGAGGCGGCAGCAAAATGCTGCCGCCTCCATCCTTTTTCACGGCGTGAAAAATCCGCCGCGCGGAATGCGCGGCGGACAGATTCCGAAAATATGAACGCAGAGCGTCCCCGAGATTATCTCTTGGAGAACTGCGGTGCGCGACGAGCTTTCTTCAAGCCGTACTTCTTTCTTTCTTTTGCTCTCGGGTCACGGGTAAGGAACCCTTCCTTTTTGAGCGCGGGGCGAAGTTCGGGCTGCGCCTGAATGAGCGCGCGCGAAATGCCGTGGCGGATCGCACCCGCCTGGCCCGTATAACCGCCGCCGCAAACGTTTACGACGATGTCATACGCGCTTTCCGTCTGCGTGAGCACGACGGGCTGTTTGACGATATACTGAAGCGTTCCCTGCGGGAAGTAATCTTCCAGGGCGCGATCGTTGATCACGATGCTGCCGCTGCCGCCGGGAATCAGGCGGACACGGGCGATCGCCTTTTTTCTTCTGCCCGTTCCCCAGAACTGCAATTTCTTTTTCAATGTCGGTTTAGCCATTCTCGCACCTCACTAAAATAACTTAAGTTCTTCGGGCTTCTGCGCCTCGTGGTTGTGATCGCCGTTCTTGTAAACGCGCAGTTTCTTGATCATCTTTCTGCCGAGAGAGTTCTTCGGGAGCATTCCGCGTACAGCTTCATAAACCGCAACGTCGCTCTTTTCCGCGAGCATTTTGCGGTAAGAAATTTCTTTCAAGCCTCCGATGTAGCCGGTGTGGTATCTGTAAAACTTGTCGTCCAGCTTTTTGCCCGTGAGAAGCACTTTATCGCTGTTGATGACAATTACAAAGTCGCCCGTATCGACGTTGGGAGTAAACGTGGGTTTGTTTTTTCCGCGAAGAACGGCCGCGACCTTCGAAGCAAGTCTTCCGAGCGGTACGCCCGCAGCATCGACAACATACCATTTTCTCTCTACTGTTTGGGCGTTTGCCATGTAGGTCTTCATGATGTTGTTCTCCTTGTCTTGTTTTTATAGTGAATGGATCGGCGTACCATAGACGCCTTCCGTTGTTTACTCAATAAATTTTATCTTATATCCAAAATACTGTCAAGCGGTTTTGATTGCGCTTTTGCGACTTTTTTTAAAAAAAAGTTTTTTTCCTTGCAAAAAGGGGGAAAATTCCCGTTCGGTCTTGACAAACGGGGCTTTCGGGTGTATATAATAAAGAAAAAGCGCATTTTTTGAATGCGCGAAAGAGAGAGCTGTGTATGGAAAATTTCAAAGACCTGCGGATCGTGGATAATTTTTACCAGACGTCCGCCTTTTTCCCGATGCCGACCGTACTTGTGGGCACGGTTTCGGAAAACGGAATGACCAATCTCGGATCGTATTCGCTGTGTTTCCCCTACTACATTGCGGGGAAAGAACGTTACGCCATGCTGCTCGAATGCCGCAATTCTTCCAACACGGCGCAGAATATCCTGCAAAACAAGACCGTTTCGCTGAATTTTATCCCCGACGAGCGAAAATATTTCCGCGAAGCGGTGCGCCTCGGCTTTCCCGGCGACACGACCGCCGAAAAGATGAAAAACTGCCTTTTTCACCTGCAAAAAAGCGAACTTGCGGGCGTTCGGCCGCAGATCGTCTCGGAAGCGTTCCAGGTCTTCGAATGCACCTGGGACGACTCCCTCGAAGACGCTTACCTCGATAAGGCGGGCAATCTTGAAGGCTACGATCCCCCTTACCGCAATTTCAACGGCATCACCAGCAAATTCGGCGCGCATTTCATTTTAAAGATCGACAAGATCTATATGAAAGAAAAATACTACGACGCCATCTTAAACGGCGTCAAAGCGGGAAGTTTCCCCCGCGTGCCCGTCGATTACGGCTACCGCGACAGCACCAATTTCTGGTATACCAAATTCCGCCGCCCCATTCCCGAAAAGATCCAGGCGAAAGAAGGCAACATCGATTCCGTCATCTACGCCGCCGAACGCACCGACCCCGACGTCAAATTTACCCGCGAAGCGTGCGCAAAACTCACCAAGATCCCGCGCGTGTTCTTAAAAGCCGCGCTCGCACAGATGGTCGCCATCGCCAAAGAAGAAGGCATTACCGTCATCGACGAAGCCGCTTTGCAGATCATCAACGACAAGCGCCGCACCGATAAAAAGAAAAAATAATTCCCCGTCCGCGCCGCATTCTTTGCGGCGCGGACTTTTACAAAAATTTTTTCAGAGCAAGGAGAACAAAAAATGTGCCGTTTGTTAAAACTCAAAATTTGTGTAAAACGGACGGGTTAAATTTCAACGAAGAAAAATTTTTCAAAGCAAAAACGAGCGCGCAAAAATTGCGCGCTCGTTTTTTATTTCGACCGTACGGAAAAAGCATAAAGCGCGCCATTTGTCACAGCGCGGAACAGGCAAACGAAAAGCCCGCGTAACCTGTTTGAACGGCCCTTTCTATCATAAAAAAGAGCGAAGATCTTTCAAATCTTCGCTCTTTTTTCTCTTGCAGGCGTTGCACTGTCCGCCCCGCCCGCAAGCCGTTTTCCTTTATATAATTATTTGTTGAGGTTTGCTTTCAGATTTGCAAGCGCGTCGGAAAGCTCTTTCGGGAGACGATCGCCGAACTGTTTGTAGAATTCTTCGATGCCGTCCGCCTCTTTCTTCCAGGTCTCTTTGTCCACCGTCAGGATCTCTTTCAGCGTTTCGGGCGTCACGTCCGTGCCCTCGATGTTGATGTCTTCCGGCTTCGGAACATAGCCGATCGGGGTCTCCACCGCATCGACTTTGCCTTCACAGCGCTTGATGATCCATTCGAGAACACGCATATTGTCGCCGAATCCAGGCCACAGGAAATGTCCTTCGTCGTCCAGACGGAACCAGTTGACGTTGAAGATCTTCGGCTGATTCTTGACTTTCTTGCCCATGTCGATCCAGTGCTGGAAGTAGTCGCCCATATGATAGCCGCAGAACGGACGCATCGCCATCGGATCGCGGCGCACTACGCCGACCGCACCCGTAGCAGCAGCCGTCGTTTCGCTCGCCATGATCGAGCCGACAAACACACCGTTGTTCCAATCCTTGCTCTGGTATACCAGCGGAGCCGTTTTCGCACGGCGGCCGCCGAATACGATCGCCGACAGAGGAACACCCTTCGGATTGTCGAACTCCTTGCTGATGCAAGGGCAGTTCTTCGCGGGTGCCGTGAAACGGCTGTTCGGATGCGCGCCCTTCACGCCCGCAGCGCGCGCTGCGTCGTCCCAAGGGTTGCCCTTCCAGTCCACCGCGTGCTTGGGCGGATTCTTGTCAAGTCCTTCCCACCATACGGTGTTGTTGTCCAGATTGTGCGCCACGTTCGTGAAAATCGTGCCCCTCTGCGTCGTGTGCAGCGCGTTCGGGTTGGATTTCTCGTTCGTGCCGGGCGCTACGCCGAAGAACCCGTTTTCAGGGTTCATCGCCCACAGCCTGCCGTCCGCTCCCACGCGGATCCAGGCAATATCGTCGCCCACGCACCAGATTTTATAACCCTTCTTGCGATAGCTTTCCGGAGGGATCAGCATTGCAAGGTTCGTCTTGCCGCATGCCGAAGGGAATGCCGCCGCAATGTATTTCACGTCGCCGTCCGGTTTCTCAAAGCCCAGAATCAGCATGTGCTCCGCCATCCAGCCCTCGTTCTTGCCGAGATACGATGCAATACGCAAAGCAAAGCACTTTTTACCCAACAGCACGTTCCCGCCGTAACCCGAATTGCACGACCAGATCGTGTTGTCCTCGGGGAAATGCAGAATATATCTCTTCGTTTCGTCCAGCTGGCACTTCGAATGCAAGCCCTTGACAAAATCACCGTCTTTGCCCAGAACGTCCAAAACGTCCGTCCCGACACGCGTCATGATCTCCATGTTCAGAACAACGTAAATGCTGTCCGTCAGCTCGATACCGATCTTCGCAAATTCGCTCCCTACGATGCCCATCGAATAAGGAATGACATACATGGTCCTGCCCTGCATCGAATTCTTGAAGATGTCCGAAGCCATCTTGTACGCTTCCTTCGGATCCATCCAGTTGTTGATGGGGCCCGCATCGTTCTTGTCACGGCAGCAGATGAAGGTTCTGTCCTCCACGCGCGCTACGTCGTTGACCGCCGTGCGGTGCAGATAGCATTCGGGCAGCAGATCTTCGTTCAGTTTGATCATCTCGCCCGTTGCGCACGCCTCGGCACGCAGTTCGTCACGCTGTTCCTTGCTGCCGTCGATCCACACAATGCGGTCAGGATTGCAAAGAGCCGCGCTCTCGTCGATAAAACTCAAAACTTTTTTGTTCTCAGTCAGAGGCTTTTCATACTTTGCCATACCTATCAATCTCCTTTTTGGAAGAATTTTTACACAATCAAAAGGTGCCTTCTACACCCGTACTTTCATTATAAACTCTTTTTCCGAAAAAGTAAACTTTTTTCACGACGATTTTTGTGCGGGTACGTTTTTTCGGTTTTTTTCTCTTTTTCGACACATCTGTATATTTTCCGCCGTGAAAGAATATATATAATGATACACGAAACCTTTTCCATAGGCGGAATAAACGATGAACTACATAAAAAAACTCTGCGTTTTAAAACAACTCTCCAGCGGATTTGCTTCGGACGGGAAAAAGGTATCCGCACTCCTGACGGCGGAAAGTTTTGCGGGAACTCTGACCTTTTCGCTGGCTTTGATCGGCTTTGCGCCGCTGCGCGAAGGGCGGTACGTCTGCCTCGTCTGCGACGAAAAGGGCGAATGCGAAATCTTTGACGTGCCTTCCCCTTCCGGCTGTACCGTAAAACGCGCCGCAAATGCGGATATTTCCAAAGGGTTTTGCTGTCTTGTCTGCCATGTCGGGACACGCGTGGCTCCCGTCGCGTTCGGAAAATGCGGCGACTATACCTACGACGTGAAAAAACTGTGCGCCCTGCTCGATTCCCGCGAAACGCCTGCGACGGCAAAAAAAGCGGAGAATTCCCCCGAACTTGCAGACGAAAGGGAAAAAAGTCAGACAAAAGCCGCTCCGACCATTCCGTCCGCCCCGCCCGATCTGCCCGACCCGCCCTACGACGACGAACTGGTGGCGACGGAAAATTATTATGAATTCGACAGGGAGAAATACGATGAACGATCAACGCATGACGACAAATCAATGTGCGACGGTTCGGGACAGGACGTCCCGTACGAGTACGCGGACAGAAAAGAAAAAGAATGCGGCGAGAGCACTGGAAAGGATGAAGATGCTCAAAGCCTATTCCGCTTCGCAAGCAGCGAAGAGCTCGCAGAAGATGCGCAGCCTTGCTACTACGATAAAGTAAAGAACGAACTCGCCGCGCTGTTCGGGCGATACCCCGCCGAAGAAGAACTCGCCGAATGTATCCCCTATTCCAAATGGGCAAAAGTTACTTTTTCGCGCAATAAATACTATACGGTGGGCGTGATCAGCGACGAACACAAACCGAAATATATCTGTTACGGCGTACCCGCCGAGAGCCGCAAAGATCCGCCCGAAGCACTGAAAGGATTGTGTTCTTTTTTGCCGCTTTCGGTATTCGACCTCAACGGCAAAGGCTACTGGATGATGTTCCAGGACGCGGAAACGGGCCAATGTATCAAAATCGCACAGAAATAAAATAGTATAAGCGGCCCATCCCGCAGAAATTTCTGCGGGATGGGCCGCTTTTTTGCCGCGGTCGGACTTTCAAATGTCCGCCCGCCGCAGAGCACCGTCACGCGATTTTTCGCTTTCCCCTGCCGTTTCTTGCAGGCGGGGGAAAATTGCGTTCGGCGCGCAAATTTTTGCGCACCGAACGTTTCTGGTTTGTATTCACCTCTCGTATTAAGCCACCGCTTCTCGCAAAGTAACCGCCACTCCTGCAATTTTTGGATCAACAAGCTGTCCGCTCTTTCCGTCCTTACTTATGCCGTTTCCTGTTCCCAAAACAACTGAGCCTTGGAGCCCAGAACAATTAGGATTGGCGTACATATTCGCTAATTGTACAGACCTGGCCTCACTACTGTTATCTTCACGCACATAAGAGATCGTCCCAAGGTTGTAGCAATTTGAGATTGTCACCTGAATACTTGCCTGTACGGCATCGGCGAAAATACCGCTCGCAGTCACATAATTATCCCCCGAATTATCAGGCGCCGTCACCTTTTCATTGATCAGCCCATAAATATTCCCTTCGTTTGTACAATTGGAAATGGTGATTATGCCCGCCTGGTATGCCCTCGAGAAGATTCCCGCCGCATGCGCCGCCGTTACATCGCCTGTATTGACGCAGCCGCTGATCGTCAACTGAAAATCTGTATCGGAGTCGTTTTGTCCCAATACACTGTTCGTATTTCCCAAAATTCCGCCCGCGGCACTATGCCCCGCCGCTTCCGTGATAGCAGATTTAATATCCGCATTGTTCGTACAATTCGTAATCGTTACCGAGCCGCCCGCAAAATTCTCCGTACCCTTCGCACCGCCGACATATCCGACGATCCCGCCGATACGGCTGTGGCTGACGATCGACCCGTTTACCGTCACATTCGAAACGGTCGTATCCAAAACGCCGCCCTTGGAGAAAATTCCGCCGATCGCACCGCCGACCGTATGATTCTTCCAGGAAGATGAGGTCGTAGCCCCTTTCCCCGCAATTCCGGGGAAATCAATGTCTACTTCCAAAGTAACGTCTTTAAAGGTTTTCCCCGCAAAAATCGAAACAAAGCCGAAATATGTATAATAGTTATCGCTTCCGCCTTCCGTCTGATAACTCTGCTGCGTTGCGTCAGACATGCTGATACCGCTGATCGTATGTCTGTTCCCGTCAAAACTGCCGTCGTAGTATTTGATCGAACGCACTTCCGCGCCGCCCAAATTGATATCTTCGGAAAGGAATAACGTGAAGTCTTTAAATTCTGTATCCGCATTCGATTCGGTGGGATCGTGCGTGTTGTCCGAAATATAATCCATCGCCGAAATCAACTGCCCCGGCTGCGCAACTTTCGCCGCAAGCATTTTACCCGAGCTGTCTTTCAATACCCCCGCTCCGCCGGAAGTTCCAAAAGCAGCCACATCATCCTGCGTCCCCGTCTCTTCTTTGTCCATCCACGAATCATCGGGCATTACCTGCCGTTCCAACGTAACGGCCGCACCGTAAACAGATTCGTCATAATATTTGCCCGCATATTCCTCCGGATATTCGATCATATAATCGTCCGTCACATACAAGACACGGTTTTCATTGACCGAATAAACAAATTTATGCCCGCTTGCCAACGCCTTGTACTGCTGGGCGTCCATCCCGTATTCGTTGAGAACTTCCAACGCTTCCGCTACCCCCGAAGGTCTGCCCTCCGCTTCCGCAGTCTGCAACGCGAGATTCATGTTCCGCACCGCAGATTGATCCGACGATTGGTTCGCTTTGTCGATCAGACTCGTAAAAGTCGGAATCAGCACCGCCGCCAGGATCGCAATCACCGCGATCACGATCACAAGCTCCGTGATCGTAAACGCTTTCTTCAGCTTCTTTACCATCTTTTTTCTCCCTCTCGGTTTTTTTCCCGTAATCAGCGTTTGTCTTCTGCACGGCAGAAGACAAACAAGGCGCGCCTTGTTTACATACTTTTCCAGGATAGTCCCATTATAACGGATTCCCCGCATACTGTCAATACCGATTTTCATATTTTTCACAAAAAAGTTTATCCTCTTCCGCCCTTTCGGCCGCATTTCGCAAAGAACAACCGCAAAATGCGGCCGCGACGGCGGGAACGGGTGCGAAGACGGAAACGGGTGCGAAGACAGGAGCGGCGGCGACGGCGGGAGCAGGTGCGAAGACGGAAACGGGTGCGAAGACAGGAGCGGCGGCGACGGCGGGAGCAGGTGCGAAGGCGGAAGCAGGAGCGAAGACGGAAGCAGGAGCAAAGGCGGGAGCAGAAGCAAAGGCGGGAGCAGAAGCAAAGGTAAAAAAATTGCCGCTGTTTTGCAAAAAATTTGCAAAACAGCGGCAAATGAATTTTTATTGTCCTCTTTCTTTCGCACTTATTCGAGGATCGCCTTGATCCTGCGGATGCCGCTTGCGGAAGATTGTTCTTTCACGATCTTGAAGTGGCCGAGCTCGCCCGTCGCTGCCGCGTGCGGGCCGCCGCACATTTCGCGCGAGAAGGTGCCGATGCTGTACGTCTTGACGACGTCGCCGTACTTGTTGTCGAACACGCCGACGATGCCTTCGGCGCGGGCCTTGTCGTAGGGCATTTCCTCGAACACGACGGGGATATTTTCCTTGATTTTCTCGTTGACGAGGTCTTCGACTTTCTTGATCTCTTCCTGCGTCATCGGGCGGGAGAAGTTAAAGTCGAAGCGCAGGCGTTCGGGAGTGATGTTGCTGCCCTTCTGGTTGATATCGGGCGAAAGCACCGCTTTGAGCGCCGCGTTGAGAAGGTGGGTCGCCGTATGCAGGCGGGTGGTTGCCACGCCCGTATCCGCAAGGCCGCCCTTGAATTCGCCCGCCGCCTGGGCGTGGCTCTTTTCCTGGTGTTCGCGGAAGGCTTCTTCGAATCCCTTTTCGTCCACCGTATAGCCGCGTTCGCCCGCCATTTCCACCGTCAGCTCCAGCGGGAATCCGTACGTATCGTACAGTTTGAACGCCGCTTTGCCGCCGATCGCCGTTTCGGGAACGTAGGACGCGTCCTGCTTTGCCATGAATTCGTTCTTGCGCGCAATGCCCGCGATCGTCTTTTCGAATTCTTTCATGCCCTTTTCCAGCGTCGATTCGAACCGCGAAATTTCGCGCTCGATCTCCTGCAAAATATACTCTTCTTTCTGCGGCAGAAGCGGGTACGCCTCGTTGTACACCTCTTCGATAAAGATCTTCGCCACGTTCAGCATTTCCGTACTCGCAACGCCCAGCGCCTTGCAATAACGGATCGCGCGGCGCATCAGCCTGCGCAGAATGTACCCCGCACCCGTGTTCGAAGGCAGAATTCCGTTCACGTCGCCGATCAGCATCACCGTGGTGCGCGTGTGGTCCGCAATGATGCGCATCGCCTTGCGGTCCGCGCCGCCGTCGTCGTACTTCTTGCCCGATACCTTTTCCAGATACGCGATCGCCCCGCTGAACAAGTCCGTCTTGTACCCGTCCGTAAGCCCGTTCAGAAACGCCAGCATCCTGTCAAGCCCGAACCCCGTGTCCACGTTCTTGTTCTCCAGCGGAACATACCCGTCCGCCGTCTTTTTGTACTGCATGTACACGTCGTTGCCGATCTCTACATACCTGCCGCACGGACAGTTGATGTCGCAGGGCGTCCTGCCGCACTCCTTGTCCGTCAAAGGGTAAAACCACTCGTTGTCAGGGCCGCAGGGCGTCCCTACCGTCCCTTCCAGCTCCCACCAGTTGTTGGACTTGTCCAAGTAATAAATATGCTCCGGCTTGATCCCCAGCCCGATCAGAAGATTCGCCGTCTCATCGTCCCGCGGCACGCTCTCGTTGCCCGCAAAGACCGTCGAACAGATCTTGTCCGCTTCCAGCCCGAATACCTTCGTCAGAAGCTCGAACGACCACGCCGTCTTCTCCTTTTTGAAATAGTCGCCCAGCGACCAGTTTCCCATCATCTCAAAAAAGGTAAAATGCGTCGCGTCGCCCACCGATTCGATGTCCACCGTGCGCACGCACCCCTGCACGTTGCAAAGCCGCTTCCCCGCAGGATGCGGCTGCCCCAACAAATACGGCATCAACGGCTGCATGCCCGCTACGTTGAACATGACCCCCGTCGAGCCGTCGCCGATCAGCGACACTGCTCCGATATTGACATGCCCTTTGCTTTCATAAAAGGATAACCACTTGTTTCTCAGTTCTTTCGATGTAATCATTTTTCGCCTCTGCTATTATTTATCGTCCTCTGCCGCGCCGTGATTTTTGCCGAATAAGGCAAAAATCACGGCGCAGACTTCATTCCTTTGTCTCAGGCGGCATAGCCGCGTCTTCCTCGCGGATCTCCTACCGTATTTCATGTTCCGCCGCGTCCGCGCGCTCTTCCTTCGTTTCCTCCTGCGGAACGGGGAAAAGATCTTCGCAGCCGCACTCGAAATGTTCGCCCGTGATTTTTTCCAGCGCCGCTTCCAGCCGCGCGATGCGGCATTTGAGGTATTTGATCTCCTCTGCGTTCGGGTCGCATTTTTCCTGCAAAAGATCGGGTTTCTCGCCGCGTATGCGCACCACGCGCCCCGGCACGCCCACCACCGTCGCGTGCGGCGGGACTTCCTTCAAGACCACCGCCCCCGCGCCGATCTTGGCCCCTTCGCCGACCGTGAACCCGCCTAAAACCTTCGCGCCCGAACTGATCACCACGTCCCGCTCGATGGTCGGGTGACGTTTGCCCTTGTCCTTGCCCGTTCCGCCCAGCGTCACGCCCTGGTAGATCACCACGCCGCTCTTCACTTCCGCCGTCTCCCCGATCACCACGCCCGTGCCGTGATCGATGAACACGCCGCCTTCGATCTTCGCCGCGGGATGGATCTCGATGCCCGTCAGAAATTTCGCAAACTGCGATACCATCCGCGCCAGAAGTTTTAAGTGCATTTTATACAACCGGTTGGCAAACCTGTGCCACGAAAGCGCATGCACCCCCGAATAGGTCAGCCAGATCTCGAACTTGTTGCGCGCGGCAGGATCGTTCCGCTTTGCCGCTTCGATGTCCGCGCGTAGCCGTTTGAACATACTCTTACTCCCTCGCCCTCCCGCCGCCAACCGCGGCCGCAGGGACTTCAGATAATTCTGCGGATATGAAATTCGTCGAACGCCGCATCGATAAACTCTTTGTTGAATACGCGGTAGTCCATCAGATATTTCACCACGACGTCGCGCGCGTCCGCAAAATCATAATATGCGCCGCAAAGCTGCATGAGTGCGTCAAAATCTTCCTTCCGCAGCGCCAGCAAAAGCCCCAGCTTGTACAGCAATACCTTTTCGGGAATGTACCAGCCCTTGAGCGTCCGCTCCCACGTCTCTTTTGCAATATCCAGCTTTTCGGGCATCGCCGCAGGGTCTTCCCCGTACTTTCGCACCACCTGCTCGATCGCCTTCCCGTGCACCGCGCGGATCCCGAAAAAACACTTGAACCGCACTTTCGCGGGCGCAATCTTCACCGAAAAAGTGAAATTGTTGTCCACATACCGCGCTTTCAGCTCCGAAAGCACTTTCTCACGCTGCGGCTGATAGTAGATCTTGCGCACTTCGTTCGTCGCAATCTCCCCCTCCTCGATCCTGTTTTTGTTTTTCAGAACCATCGAGATCGTCACCGATTCGTACGACGGCAGCGTGCTGATCAGATCAAAATTCGTGTATTTTTTACTGAAATATTCGTTCAGATCCTGCAAAAAATTTTCGCTCATCCAAAAATACCGCCGAAATTATTTTTATTCCGTTATTATTATACATTTTTTCGCCGAAATTTCAATGCTTTTTTATGCCGCGAAAAAATTTTTTCTGAAAAACCTGAAAAACATTCACAAATAATGATAATTTCGTTGCGATATCCTGTGAAATATGTTATAATGCTTTTGTTAAAAACAAACAACGGAGGATTTGGCTTACGAAACGCACGAGAATCGACGAGATCGCCCTTTTGATCGAAAAAAACGGGAAAATGTCCCTGGAGGAACTCGCTGTTCAGTTCCCCGAAGTTTCCGATATGACGCTCCGCCGCGATCTGCTGGAGCTGGAAAAAGAAAATAAAGTCATCCGCGTGCGCGGCGGCGCCATGTCCGTCCTCGAAGTGCAGAAACGCTCCGGCGAAGCCTACGCCCAAAAATCGACCATCAATACCGACGCAAAAAAAGTCATCGCCAAAAAAGCGGTCTCCCTCATCGACGAGGGCGTCAGTATGTTCCTCGACGGCGGCACCACCGCCCTCCAGCTCGCCAAAGAACTCCCCGACCGTCCCTGCCATATCTTCACAAACGGCATCGTCGTCGCCGAAGAACTCGCCCATAAAAAACAACCCGAAGTGGTTCTCGTAGGAGGTTCCCTCATCAAGGAAAACCTCTCCACCGCTTCCCCCTATACCAAAGTGTTCCTCGGCAATACCAACTTCGAGCTCGCCATCATCTCCGCTTCCGCGTTCTCCTTCGAACAGGGCTTTTCCTGCATCTCGCAAGTGGAATCCGATCTTTTGAAATTTATCCTCGCCCGCGCGAAAATGGTGTACATGATGCTCGATACTTCCAAAATCGGCAAAATCATGCCCTATACCTTCGCGTCTCCCGATAACATCGACGTGCTCATCACCGACGATAACTTCCCCCAGAACGTCAAAGAAAAGTTCGAGGAAAAAAATATCGTCGTTATCTGATCTCGCTTTTCCACCGACGGCTTCTGCGGAAGCCGTCTTTTTAACGCCGCACGCAAAAATTTGCGTGCGGCGGGAGAATTTTTGAGCGGTTTTTGCCGCCCCGCGATTTGGCGCGGTTTCGGCTGATGGTTTCCTGACGTGGGGTATTAGCTGGGTTTGAACGATGAGCGGCGGTTTTACGGAAGCCTTGCGCGCGGCGCATGGCGCCGCGCGGCAATTCTGCCCTTGCGGGTGCCCTTAAAGAGCGCCCGCAAGGGCAAGAAAAAGACAAATTTTTTAAGAAAAATCGAGGCGGCAAAGCCGCCGAAGGAAGAAAGTATGCTGTATCTTATCCGTCACGGAGAATCGGAATACAACCGCCGCGGACTTTTGTGCGGGCGGCACGATTCGCCGCTGACCGACAACGGAAGGGCCGCGGCGGTGCGCGCGGGAGAACAACTCAAAGACATACCCCTGGACGCGGCGTTTTGTTCGCCGCTTCGGCGGGCAAAGGAGACCTGCCGTCTGGTTTTATCCGCCCACGGCAGCCCCGTTCCCGAAATTACGGAAGACAGACGGATCATCGAGCGGAATTTCGGCTATTTCGAAGGAAAACCGCTGGACGGCACCCCCGACATCGACCGCCGCTGGGACGTGCACTTCGACGGTTCCGTCTACGGCATGGAAAGCCTGGAAAGCATGGTCGCGCGCGTACGCTCCTTTCTCCAAGACCTGAAAGAACGCTTTTCGGGGAAAAACGTGCTCGCCGTCTCTCACAACGGCACCATCCGCGCGTTCCGCCTGCTTTTGGAAAACTATCCGCCCCTCGGACAGCTGGACAGCATCGCACCCCTCGGCATCGGCAACGCGCAGATCCTGTGCCTGCCCTTCTGAACGTCTCTTCGCCGCCTTGCGCGCTTGAAAAGTGCCGCAAGGCGTAAAAATTTCCCCTTTTGCGGTCAGCAAAACCTACCCCCGAAAAGAACGCCGCGTTCGGCGCAGAAAATTTAAACGGCCCGACGGCGCAATTTCATTGCGCCGTCGGGCCGTTTTTGCCTGTGTAAAACGTTTTTATATGCTGTCGCGCGGCGGGGCATTTTGCCCCGCCGCGCCTTGTTTTACAAAGATTCTTTCTTTTTAGTAAAAGCGAAAAAGCCGCATTTTTGCGGATGGTCGAGCAGCCGCTCCGCCCTGTGCGAGAGCGCTTTGAAACAAACGAGGATATCCGCCCCCGCGCAAAAGACGTTGAAAACGCCCGCCGCGAGCAAGGCCCAATATCCCGTGCAAATGCCCGCCGCGCAAAGCCCTATCCCGAGCAACACGAACGGCGCCGCCGCACCCGCTGCGTATTTTCCGCGCTGCATCGGCACTTCGCACGCGCAGTACGGGGTGAACACTTCTTTCATCACGCCGAAGCGTATTCCGTCAAACGAACGGTTGACGGCGCCCCAGGCAAGGGCGTGGAGCCCTTCATGGACGGGAATCGATGCGAGTGCCAGTCCCGCCAGCAAAAACAGATCACCGAACAGGAAGGGAAAAATGCCGCGCACGGACGGGGCAAACAGCACAAACAGCGCGATCGCCGCCGCGGCAAAGGGCAGGGCCGCCAAAAGGCCGTATACGTTTGCGGCCACAATGCCGAACGTCGCGTCTTTCGCCTCGTACCCTTTCGCTCTCAATTCCTCCACGCTTTGGGAAAACCTGCGCAAACGCTCCGTTTCCTCCGCTTGCAGACGCTTTGCCCGTTCTTCCGCCTTTTGTTCTTTTACCGCCGCGCGCGGCATGCGTGTCCTCTTCATTCTTCAGGGAAAAATCCGGGCGTGGACAAATATCTGGCACCCGTATCGGGTATGATCACCGCGATCCGCTTGCCTGCATTCTGCGGCCGCTGCGCCACGCGTACCGCCGCCCAGGCCGCCGCCCCCGCCGAAATGCCCGTAAATACGCCGTCGCTCACCGCCAAAGTCCGCCCGATCTCGTACGCATCCTCTTCCGCAACGGGAATCACTTCGTCGATCAGCGTCGTGTCCAAAATCTGCGGCACAAATCCCGCACCGATCCCCTGTAACCCGTGCGCGCCCGCTTTGCCGCCCGAAAGCACCGCCGAGCCGCGCGGCTCCACCGCCACCGCATACAGGTTCGGATTCCTCTCCTTTAAATACTTCACCGTCCCCGCAAACGTTCCGCCCGTTCCGATTCCCGCCACAAAAACGTCTATCTTCCCTTCACAATCCTTCCAAAGCTCCGGCCCCGTCGTAAGATAGTGCGCCCGCGGATTCGCTTCGTTCACAAACTGCCCGCAGATCACGCTGTCTTTTTGTTCCGCGTGCAGCTGCTCCGCCTTCTCGATCGCCCCGCGCATGCCCTTGCTCCCTTCCGTCAGCACGATCTTCGCCCCGAACGCCGCCAGAAGTTTGCGCCGCTCCACACTCATCGTCTCCGGCATCGTCAGCACAAGTTTGTACCCGCGCACCGCACACACCGCCGCAAGCCCGATCCCCGTGTTCCCGCTCGTCGGCTCGATCAAAAGCGTGTCCTTCGTCACCTTCCCTCTCTTTTCCAGATCTTCTATGATCGCAAGCGCCGCCCGATCTTTCACGCTCCCCGTCGGATTGAAATACTCCAGCTTTCCCAAAAGCTCCGCCTTCAACCCGAGTTCGCGCTCCAGTCCGCCCAGCCGCAAAAGCGGCGTCCCGCCGATCAACTCCGTAATGCTCTTATAAATCATACGTTCTCCCGCACCGCTCTCCCACGCGGCTTTTTTTTATTATTATATCCTATTTTTCCCCTTTTGTAAACCGCCCGCACCAAATATTCCCGCCTACACTCTCTGCCGTGCGAAATAGGTTGACTATGCTTTTTATATAGCAGCTATCGAACACGGCCGCGCGGAACGGACGGGTCAATATCTTTTCATCGGTGATGATTCTCCCGTATTCGACTTTTTCTGCGCCGTTTTACGTGAAACATGCGCCCCCTGCTTTTTCTTTGCGCCCCCTAAAATTGACCTCTCAAATTTTCTTAAAAGAGACCTTTTCGGGCTTCTTTCTCGCCGCGTGCGGCGAGAAAGAAGCCCGTGACACATGGGCGAAAAAGCGGCCGTCTCGCGGAAGCGGGAGCGAAGCGGATGCGAAGCGGGAGCGGAAAAAGACGGCGGCAGACGAAGATTCCCGCGCGGCTTTGCCCAAAGCAAAGCCGCGCGGGAATCTTACAAAATATTGAACAAAGAAAAAGGCTTATGCGTTTTCCGCGATGCGTTCCCCGTCCGAACGGTGCCGCTTTGTGCGGCGGACTTTTCCTTGCAGGCACGCCCTATACGGACGGCTCCCTGAAAGCGCGCCCGATACGGATAAAACCGAAAGCGGCGTCAGATCTTTCTCCTGCATTTGGCGGCGATAAGGTTTGCCGCAGCAAAGAGCAGAACCGTTGCTCCGAGCACGATCGCCATGACCCATGCAGGCATATCCGTACCGAAAAAGTTTAGTTTCAAAGCGTACTGGTCGGCAAGACCTTCCGCAAAGGCGGGGGAAATGTTCTGCGCGATGTTGTCCAGGGCACCGTTCATGAAAAAGTTGCGGAAAATGCCCGCCGAATAGCTCCCCGGCACAAACAAGGTAACGTACTGCACACCTGTCGGGAATACTGAAAGGGGCATATACGCGCCGATCAGAAACCCGATCACCGTGCCGAGAATGACGTTCAGCCCCGTAAACGCGCCTTCCGTACGCAAAAATCCGACAACAAATACGAGTAACGTGGAGGAAGAAAGCACGGACAATACCAGAGTCCCGAGCAACACGAGAACATCGGTCACACTTAAAAACCAGCTCCCCGTCGCAGCAAGCCATACAAGACAAATCACCAGTACGGCAAATCCGATAATCAGCCCCGCCGCGACGACCGAAAAGAAATAGGCGGCCGGAGGCATCCACCCGGGAACGGGCGACGCCGCCAGATCTGCGCGGATCCCGCGGTTTCTGTCCTGCACCATCACGCCGCAGGCGCACAGCGGCACCGTAATGCACGCACTCGCCATCACGCCCGACAACATCCAGCAATCCGCAAACGAGCGGATCTCTTTTTCTCCGCCCGATACCCCCATCTCCTGCAGTGCCGACAATAACCCGTCTGTCTGTATCCTGCCCAAAAACAAAATGTACAGTCCCAACACAATCAACGGCGCCAGCAACGCAAAGAATATATTCGCCTTGTCCTTTAAAAATATTTTCAGATTCCGCATCGTCTGACTGTAAATCATATGCAACATCAGTACGTACCCCCTTCCGCGCGCTTGCCCGTTACAGCCAAAAACACGTCATCCATATTCCCCTTGACAAATTCAAAATCTTCGCAAACATCTCCGTTCTTTTCCAGAAACCGCTTCGCTTCCCGCGCGTCCGCACACGTCACCCGCACACCGTTTTTAATCGGTTCCGCCTGCTCGCCGCGCTTTCGCAATTTCTCCGCCATCGCCGTACCATCCCCATACAAGTACAGCGTGTTCTGCGAAAACCTGTTTTTCAGCCCCACCGGCGTGTCCTCCGCCGCAATCTTCCCGTCGTCCAGGATCACTACCCGATCGGATGCGTCCGCTTCTTCCATGTAATGCGTCGTCAGAAATACCGTCATGCCTTCCTCTTTCTGCAACTTCTGCACGATCTCCCATACCGTCTTGCGCGTCTGCGGATCAAGCCCCGTCGTCGGCTCGTCCAATACAAGCAGTTCCGGTCTGTTCAATAGCCCGCGCGCTATGTCCGCCCGCCGCCGCTGCCCGCCCGATAACTTCCCGTACGGACGGTCAAGCAGTTCGTCCAAAAATAAAAGTTTGCTCAATTCACTCAGCCGCTCTTTCCACGCCGCCTTGCGCATCCCGTAATAACTCGCACGCACCGTCAGATTCTCCCGTACCGTCAAAAGATCGTCCAAAACGCTGCCCTGAAACACGACCCCCACGCGCGGCTTGATCTTCTCCGACTCCGCGTCCAGATCGTACCCGCAAATGAGTACCTTGCCCGCATCCTTTTTTAAAATCGAACACAAAATATTGATCGTCGTGCTCTTCCCCGCCCCGTTTACCCCGAGAAAGGAAAACAACGTCCCGCGCTCCACGTCGAACGTGATCCCGCGCACCGCCTGCACCGATCCGTAACTCTTCTGTAACCCTTCTACCTGAATGATCTTTTCCTGCATACCTCTCCCCGCTTTTTCCGCTTTGTACGCTCTATTATACATAAATTCCCCCGTCTTGGCAACAAAAAACGCCGATCTTTCTCCCTCGCTCCTGCCGCGGCCCCGCACAAACGTGCGGGGCCGCGAAAAATTCTGCAAAAAGTCCTGAAACAGGCCGCGCATTTTCTGCGCGGCCTGCGGCGAAATTTCGCATTTCGAAAGTTAAAGCGGCCGTCGGCAATTTTGCCGACGGCCGCTTTTTATTCAGATTTTAGTCCGCAAGATATTTTACGGTAGGAACACCGAATACTACCGTGTATTCCTCGCCGTAACTGTACGACTGCAGGATCACTTCCGCAGGCTTGCTCGCCGTAACCGTCGCGCCCTGCGCGTCTTTGAGTTCGTACGACGCGATCACCTGCCCGTCGACCGATACGCTGATCGTCCCGTTCGCAAACGCGATCGTAAGCGCGTGCGTGCCTTCCGTCGGCGCCAGGTTCTCCGCATTGTTGAATCGCCCTACTACCTGACCCTGCTCGTTCGCATAAGCAGAATCCCACCACTGCCAGTTCTGCACCAACGCTGCATTCTCGTCCGCCTTGATGTCACAGAAATACTGCGCAATCGCCCAGTCCAGCGTCGTTCCCTGCGCATCCTGCACGTTCAGCCAGATCGACGTGCGCACTCCGTCGCGCGCCATTACTTCTCCCGTCAGCTCGAACGTCGTCTCCACTTTCCATTCCGATACAGCTCCCATATCTACAGCCGCTTTCCTGCCCTGCCAACTGTACCAGTTGTTGCTCGGAGATTCGCTCGTCGTCAGCGTGATCTTCCCGCCTTCTTCCTTCCATTCCTTCGGCTCCGTTCGGTCGGATACCCACTCGCCCAGCGTCGCCGCCGTGTATCCCACTACCGTCACTTCACACGTCGCACTCTTGTCCCCGGCTTTCGCCGTGATCGTCGCTACCCCTTCCGAGATCGCCTTCACTTTGCCGCTCTCTACCGTCGCAACCGTCTCCGCCGACGTGCTCCACGTCACCGTCTTGTCCGTCGCATTCGCGGGCGATACCGTCGCCGTAAGCTCCAGCTCCTCCCCTACTTCCAGCTCCGCTTTGTTCTTGTTCAGCGTCACCACCGCAACGGCTACATCCTCCGTCTTGCCTTCCTCTTCTTCGTTGCAGGCCACCATCGCCACACACCCGAATACCATCACGAGCGCAAGCAGCACTCCCAATAATTTCTTCATAGCTACCTCCTTATTTTTTGCAGTCAAAGTATATTCAGATTCTTTAGTTTTGTCAAGTTCTGTATCTTTCGCGCGCACGCACGTGTATTCTGTTTGCTTGTTTCATACTTTTTAAAAATATAAACATTTTTATTACGTTTCTGTATTATTTTTTTATAGCGTTATGCATTTTTTCTGCAAAAGTTGCTCCTCTTGCCCTTTCACGCACACTTTTTTCGCTTATCTTTTCCTCTTTTCTCGTTTTTTCTTCCTGCTTTTACAAAATTTTGCATACTTTTACCGAAAAACAACACAACGTGTCTTTTTTTCGAACCTTGTGCAGACAATCTTTGCGCCGCACACACGCATTTCTCCGCTTCCCGCAAAGCAGTACCGCAAAAGCATGCCCGTCGCACGCACTTTCCTGCTTTTCACTCAGGGCTGGATTTTGTTCGCTTTTTTTCGTTCGCTTTCAAAACAAAAACCAGCGGAAGGTTTTTATCCTTCCGCTGGTTTTTTGAATGCGATGGCTTTGTTTTTATGCGCCGCCAATGTGGGGCACTTTTTAAAGCCAAAAGGGGAACGCTTAAAACGCGTTCCCCTTTTGAACCGTACGGCAGATTTGCCTCCGCCTGCGGTGAAACCAAGGCGGCGCTCCGACCCGAGCGCCGCCCCTTTTTCTTCGTGATTTTTACCGTTTACCATCGGGTATTCCGAAAAGTTATCCGACAACAAACCTACTTGCTCTTTTTAACCCCTTTGTGACATCTTGTCGGTTAAATCCAGGTTTCATCGGAAATTTTGCTTTCCCTTTACCGATCCGTCATTTTCTCCCCTTAATCAACTCGAATCCGCTTTTTCGGGCTTTTTTTCATGATTTTTGCGCTTTATTCGATAGATATTACGCAAATCTGCCCTGAACGCCACGGCAAAGCCTTCCCGGCTTTCGGAGTTCTTTTCGTAAAAACCACTTCGCAAACAACCTTCGCTTCCCCTTCCGGTTCCACCCGAACATCATCCGCCTCCCTTCCTTACGGATCTTCGGCGTCTGCAGAACGATCATGCCCGTATGTGCACGGCGGTTCTTTTCCGCTCCTGTCCGTATTCCCTTCCGATTCATCTCCGCCTTCGTTCCGCTCTTTCCTGACCAGTTCTCTCTCTTTCAAAAGAAAACCCTGCGCAGTTTTGTCCGAAAAAATTGTCCCGAATGCGTTTTTGTCCCTTCCGTTCCTGCGAACCTGAACTTCTCTTCCCCGTCTTGCCACCCCCTTATCCGATGGCTTCGGTCGTTTTTGTAAATTTATTATAACACAGTTTTTTTATTTGTCAATACCTTTTTTGAAAATTTTTTAAAATATTTGTTTTTAAATATCATTTACAACGTTTATAAATAACAAATTTTATGGAGTATTTTGCACAACTGCATTTTGAGCCGTTATTTTTTGATCGGCAAAGCCGTATGCCGCCGTCTGCAAATGACTTTGCAGACGGCGGCATACGGCTTGTAAACCCTAAAAGCAAGGCCGTCCGCGAAAAGATTTTTCGCGGACGGCCTCGCTATATATTATGTTTTTTACTGAAACTGCGCGTTGTAAAGGGACGCATAAAAACCGTTCCTTTCCAAAAGCTGCGCGTGCGTACCGCTCTCCACGACATTCCCTGCCCGCACGACGAGGATCAGATCGGCATGCACGATGGTGGAAAGCCTGTGCGCAATGACAAAACAAGTTTTTCCTTCCATCAGCTTTTGCGTCGCGTTTTGCACGAGGATCTCCGTGCGCGTATCGACGTTCGAAGTGGCTTCGTCCAAAATCAGGATCTTCGCGCGCGAGACCATGGCGCGCGCAATGGTCAGAAGCTGTTTTTGTCCCTTGGAAAGGTTGCTTCCGCCGTCTGTCAGACGCGTTTCGTACCCCTGCGGCAAACTCAATATAAATTCGTGCACGTTCGCCGCTTTCGCCGCCTCTTCGATCTCCGCGTCCGTCGCGCATTCGCTGCCGTAGGCAATATTTTCGCGCACCGTCCCCTCGAACAGCCACGTGTCCTGCAAGACCATCGTAAACTGCCCGCGCAGATCCCCGCGCGCATAGCGGCGCGTCTCCACGCCGTCCAGATAAATTCCGCCGCCGTTTACGTCGTAAAAGCGCATTAAAAGATTGACGATCGTCGTCTTTCCCGCACCCGTAGGCCCGACGATCGCCACCGTCTTGCCGGGCTCCGCACGGAAACTGACGTCCTTTAAAACGGGTTTTGCCGCATCGTACCCGAAATCCACGCCGCGAAACTCCACGTCCCCGCGCACGTTTTTCGGCGCGGGCAGAAGATCGCTCCCGTCCTTTTCGGGTTCTTCGTCCAAAATCCCGAACAGCCGCTCCGCCGCCGCCAGCGCCGACTGGATCTCGCTGATGATGTTCGCAAATTCGTTGATCGGGCCCGTAAATTTGCGCGAATACTGCAAAAACGCCGATACGTACCCCAGCTGCATCCTGCCCTGCAAGAACAGATACCCGCCGAATACGCTGATAAATACCGTCGAAAGATTGTTGATAAAGTTGACCGTAGGCCCCACTTTGCTGCCGTAATAGTCGGCGTCGTAGTACGCCTGCGCCGCGTTCTCGTTGCGCTGTTCGTAGCGTTCGGAAATCTCGTCTTCCCTGCCGTAGCCCTTGATCGTCCGTATTCCCGAGAGCATCTCTTCCGAATACCCGTTCAGCTCGCCCAGTTTTCCCGAGCGTTTGCGAAAGAGCGGCCGCATCACGCGCGAACGCTGTACCGTTACCAATATAGTCAGCGGCACGATCACGATAAACACGCACGAAAGCAGGGGCGACAACAAGAGCATGCTGATCAGCGACCCGAATACCGTGATGATGCTCGTCGCGATCTGGATAATGTCGTTGGACAGCGACGCGTTGACCGTGTCGATGTCGTAGGTAAGACGGTTGATGACGTCCCCCGCCAGGCGCGCGTCGTAAAAGGACACGGGCAGGGACAAAAGTTTGTCGAAGACTTCTTCGCGCATCCTGCGCGTGATGTTGCGGCTGAGCCTGGTCATGACGTAGGTCAGCGCATACGTGAACGCGGAAGAAAAGACATAGCACGCCGCCATGGCGATACAGTACCCGATCACGAGGTTCATATCCACGGCGCCCGTCTTGGTATCGATCGCGTTGATCGCGTTTGCCGATAAAACGGGAGCGACCAACGCCAGAACGTTCCCCACGATTGCGAAGAACAGCGCCCCCGCGACCAAGCGCTTGTATTGCAGAAAATATTTGAAAAGGCGGAAAAGCGCCGCTTTTTTGCCGATCTTATTCACAGACTTCACCCCCTTGCGAACGGGCGATGTCGCGATAGACCGCGCACGTTTCCATCAGTTCGGCATGCGTACCGAGCCCGACTTCCCTCCCGTTTTCCAAAACGAGGATGCGGTCGCAGTTTTGCACCGTGCTGATACGCTGCGCTATGAAAATGCTCGTAAGGTCGGGGTATTCGCGCGCGATCGCCGTGCGGAGCGCCGCGTCCGTACGATAATCCAGCGCGCTCGACGAGTCGTCCAGAATCAGCACCGCGGGCGAACCCGCCAGCGCACGCGCGATCAGAATTCTCTGCTTCTGCCCGCCGCTCAGGTTCACCCCGTGCGCCGCCAGAGGAAATTGCAGTCCCTCTTCCCGCTCGAACACGAATTCCGCCTGCGCCGCCCGAAGCGCGCGCACGACCTCTTCTTCCGCGATCCCGCGGCAAAAATCGACGTTCTCGTACACCGTGCCCGCCATGATAAAATCGTTCTGGAACACGATCCCGAATTTCTCACGCAGCCGCTCCGCGGGGATCTGCGTTACGTTCTCGCCGTCTATGTACACCGCCCCGCTGCCCGCATCGTAAAAGCGGAGCAATAATTGCAAAATCGTACTCTTCCCGCTGCCCGTCGCACCCAAAATGCCCAGACGTTCCCCCTTTTTCAGCGAAAACGATATGTGCTCCAGCGCGGGTTTCCCGCCGCCGTACGAAAAGGATACGTCGTCAAATTCCACCCGCGCAGACCCGCCCTCGGGCGCCGAAAGAAGCAGCGGCTCTTCGGGCAAATTCAGAATTTCGCAGATGCGCCGCCCCGACGCCGCACCCTTTGACAGGGTCACAAACAGACGGCTCACCGTCATCGCCGCGTTCAGAATCAGCGTGAAATAGGAGACAAACGCCACGATCTTGCCTGCGCTCATCACCCCCGCCTGCACGCGGAAGGCCCCCACAAGCACGACCGCCACCATGCCGAGATTCAAAAGCAGCGTCACGATCGGGTTGCTCATGCCCGTCCAGATCCCCGCGCTCATCTCGTCTTTGGCGACCTGCCCCGCCACTTCCTTGAACGACTTCGATTCGTATTCCGTGCGCGAAAGCGCTTTGATCACCCGCACCCCCGCATAATCATCGCGGATCTTGCGCACCATCCCGTCCACCGAACCCTGCAGCTTCGCGTACAAACGCGTGCCGCGGCTCGCAATAAACAAAACCGCCGCCAGCATGAACGGCAGCACCGCCACCAAAATCAGCGTCAGAACAGGCTCCAGCGCAAACGCAAACGCCAGACCGCCGAATAAAAAGATCGGCACGCGCACCCCCAGCCGCTGCATCATGCCCAGCATGTTGTGCACGTTGTAGGTGTCCGTCGACAGCCGCGATACCAGCGTCGGAAGCGTACACGCGTCGATCTGCCGCGCCGATAGCGACAGCGTCTTGGAAAACAGATCCCCCCTCAGTTTCTGCGTCGCCTCCCGCGCCACGCGCGACGCCATACGGTTGGCTATAATGTTCCCGTACAGCGCCACAAACGCAAACAACAACATCAGCCCCCCGAACAACAACAGCGTCTTTACGTCCTTTACCGGCGACGATGCGCTGTCATCCAGCATGTACCCCAAAAGCAGGGGCAGCAAAAGCTCCGCCACCGTGCCCGTCGCCTTGATCAGCAGCCCGAACGCCATGCGCACCGCGTTCGGCCGCAGATAATTCCGTATTCTCACCACGCTTTGCTTTACCCCCCCCTCTCGCTTACTCGGAAAGTCCGTTTTTTCATTATAAAACTTTTTTCCGCATTTGTCAAACCCGCCGCCGCCCGCTTTACGGCGGCGGCGGGTTTGACTTTGCTCGGCTCTTTCGGTGCGATCGGAAAGCGCGGAAAACGCTTTCCGATCGCACCGTGCGGAGTGTGACGCATGATTTAACCCGAAGTGCGGCGCACGATCAAAGCGAAACGCGGCGCACGATTTGATCCGAAATGCGGCGGGGCGCGAAAATCTTTTTCGCGCCCCGCCGCATAATAAGGAAAGCCGCCCCGCAATTTTGCGGGGCGGCTCTTGCGCGCATGCGCAAATTATTGTTTTTGGCCGACGTTTTGGCCATTCTTCGGCGCACCGAAATTGAGTTTCGGGAACAGTTCGCCCACGGGGCGTATGGTGCGCAGCACTTCCGCGAGCAAAACGGCGCAGACGGCGCCGAAACACGCCTGCAGGGCGTTCCCGACGATGCTGACCGCGCCGCCCGCAATGCCGTATAAAACGGTATCGTAGGCGAAATATCCTGCCGCCATCACGATCTCCGCACAGACGGCGGAAGCCGCCCGTGCGGGAAAATCTGCCCGTATCTTTGCGCGCTTTCCCTTGAAAAGCGCCGCAACCGCATAGGCGGCCGCCGCCATGCAGCCTTTGATCACGAATGTGGCGGGCGCGTAGATCACGTAGCCGCCGATAAGATCCGCCGCGCCGCTGCCGAGCGCGGCCGCCGCCGCACCGAACGCGGGCCCCAAACACCAGCCCGCCAGAAGGACGAACACGTCCCCCAAATTAAAATACCCGTACGGCATGGGCACCGCCAATACGCAGGTGCCGACGCAGCAAAGCGCCGCAAACAGCGCCGTAAAGACGAGCCGCCTTGCCACGGCCCTGCCTTTTTTGTTCTTTTGTCCGTCCATCCGAAAATCTCCGTCAAAGAGCGCACAGCGCCCCTCCGTTTTTCGGTATACTATACCGCATACGCGGAAAAATGTCAACTTTTTGCGCATACGCTGCGTTCGTTTTGCGCCGATCCGCTTTTTTCGGCGGCACGAAAAAAAGCGGATAAAAACCGACGCGGCGGCACATACGATGCGCCGCCGCGTTTTTTTATTTTCGTAAGATGCCGCCCTTCTTTCGGGATCGGCCGTCAGCGCGCCGCCCATTGAAAGCGGTCAGTACGCCTTTGCGTTGAAAGTTTCCAGATAGCGGTTGATGACGGGAAAATCGGAGGGCGTGAGAAGAAGCAGAACTTTTTCGCCGATCTTTCCGTTTTCGGTCACGATCACGGCGTAAATGTCTTTGCGCCGCTCGAACGCCGCAAAGACGTCGAACACCGTCGCCGTTTTGTCCATCAGACAATACCTGTCCAGCAACGCGTCGCTGAGCACTTCCCCGCACTTCGTTTCGCGAAGATAAGCGGTCACGTCCTCCCCCGCCGCCGCGCGCTCCGCGATCAGACGGAATACATAATAACTGTTCAGAACTCCCTTCATCGTGCCGTGATCGTACACGACCAACGTCTTTTTTTCGCTCTCCGCAAACGTCTGCACCGCCGTCAGAAGCGGCTTGTCGGCATACACGATGCTCGTCTTCTTGACCTTGAACGCCTCCGTCACCGCGGGCGGGTCGCATAACTGCCGCTCGATGTATTCGATGTTTTCCACCACGTCGTCGCTCGGGTTCGCGATAAACAGCTCCCGCTCCCCCGTATGATGCACGATCGCGTTGCGCAGCTTCCCGTAATCGACCAGCTCGTTTTCGTACCGCCGCACCGTGATGTTCAGATCGGTACACCGCTTGACAAGATCGGTAAAATTCTGCGTCGGCTTCATGCTGTAAAGCATTTTCAGCTGGCTCTCGATCTTGTTGTAACTTCTCAGAAATTTTGCCGCGTTCGCGTACTCCATGATTCCTTTCCCCCTTCCTGCCTGCATTATAGCACAAAACATTGTGCCTTTCAATACCAAAACCGCAAAATATGCCATAAATTTTTTTCGGCGATTGCTTCTTTTTTTCTTTTGTGCTATAATATATGAAATTTCGGGAGGAGACTATGTCCAAACCATTCAAGCTCACCTTCCAGCTCGTCCCGGACGGGTGCTGGTACACCAACCTGCGCAGCGCCCTGCCAAAGGATGTATGGGACAAACTCCGCCGCGCCGCCTATGCGCGCGCGGGCGGAAAATGCAGCATCTGCGGCAGGAGCGGACGCCTCGAAGCCCACGAAGTGTGGAGCTACGACGACAAAAAACATATTCAGAAACTGGAAGACGTCATCGCCGTTTGCCCTGCCTGTCACGAAGTCATCCATATCGGACGCACCTCCCTGCTCGGCAACGAACCGCGCGCACAGGCGCATTTCATGCGCGTAAACGGCTGTTTGCAGAGCGAATACCACGCCGCCCTCGGCGAGGCAAACCGCATTCACGCCGAACGCAGCCGCCACGAATGGATCACCGATATTTCCAAACTCAAAGAACTCTTTTGAGGAGATTTTCTTATAAAATCTCCCTCCTTTGCAGAACTTTTCACAAAAATACTGACGGCGCCGAAAAATGCGCCCTTTTCCATCTCCGCGCGCGGCTTTTCCCGCAAACGAATCTTCGGAGGTTATACTATGTTATCAAAAATCTTTCTGCATAAAAAAGACGACCCTGCCGATCCCGCCGTCCGCGCACGCTGCGGCCGCAACGCCGGGATCTTCGGGATCGTGCTCAATACCCTGCTCGCCGCAGGAAAAATCATCGTCGGCTCGATTTCGGGCGCCATTTCCGTCACGGCGGACGGGCTCAACAACCTCACCGACTGCGGAAGCAACGTCGTCTCCGTCATCGGCTTCAAAATGAGCGAAAAACCCGCCGATAAGGAACACCCCTTCGGGCATCGGCGCGCCGAATCCGTCGCGTCGCTCCTGATCGCCGTCATCATCCTCGTCGTCGCGGCAGAACTGATCATGCAATCGGCGGAAAAAATCTTTTCCCCTTCCGAAACGGATATCTCTCTGCTCGTCCTCGCCGTACTCGCCGTTTCCGTCGCCGTCAAACTGTTCATGTTCTTCATGAACCGCAGTCTCGGCAAAGCCATCTCTTCGGAAACACTCAAAGCCACCGCCGCCGACAGCATCTCCGACGCCGTCGCCACCACCGCCGTACTCATCTCCGCCATCATCACACGCTTTACCAACCTCGAACTCGACGGTTACCTCGGCGTCGTCGTCGCACTCTTCATCGCCGTCACGGGTATCGGCATCCTCAAAGATACCGTCTCCAACCTCCTCGGCAAAGCGCCCGACCCCGGCACCGTCCGCGAGATCGAAAAACGCGTCCTGTCTTTCGAAAACGTGCGCGGCCTGCACGATCTCACCGTCCACGATTACGGCCAGAATAAACTGTACGCAACCGTCCACGTCGAGGTGGACGCGCAGATGTCCATCACCTCCGCACACGACCTCGCCGACCGCATCGAAAAGGACTTCGCCGAACATACCGCCATCGCTCTCACCGTACATATCGACCCCCTCGTCTACGACGACCCCGAACTCAACCGCCTGCGCGAGGAAACGCACCGCATCGTGGAAAATATCGACCCTACCCTCAAAATGCACGACTTTCGGCTGGTCGGCGGCGATACCCACAAAAATCTCGTCTTCGACGTCGCCGTGCCCTTCGACTGCAAACTTTCCGACACGGAAATTTTAAAACGCATCAAAGAGGGCGTTTCCCTGCTCGACGGCCGCTACGACGCCGTCGCTACCATAGAACGCCAGAATATCGAATAACTTTCCATTAAACTTTCCGTATATCGGCAAAGCGGTGCGGCAGTTATGCCGCACCGCTCTTTATTACAAACGATCTAATATTTTTTTCTTTGCCTCTTCCCATTCCTGCACGGTAAGAACACCACTATCATATAAACCTTTCAGTTCATGCAACGAAGAAACAAAATTTTTTTCGTCTTGCTGTTCTTCCGCTCCTTGCTCTTCCGCTTTATTTTCTTCTTTCGGAATCTCAGCAACTTTTTCCCGATCTTTTACTTTAAAACTCACCGTCCAATATGCAACTTCCGCCAAAGCAATCAAAATAAACGGCATAAACGACAACGTACGGAAAATATCCCCCACAAACAGCGACGAAGATTGTGACAGCGTTTCCAACAATCTTTTCCATTCCGAATTGAGAATTATTACGTAAAGAATCCCCTCTGCAAAATACACAAATGCAGCCCATAATCCCACTGCAGCCATCAGCTTTGCAATATTTTCTTTCTCTCCCATGATCAACCAGATCACTGATCCGATACACATTACGGCCGCCAATAACAGTAGCAGAATATTTACTACCTGCGAAAAAATATTCAACCACGTAAAAGATGCTGCCGAAAAACGCACCCCTGCCGTTTCCGCCGCAGAAACGGACATTTGCTCAAAAAAAATGACGACTCCGCTTCTGCCGCTCATTAACTGAAATCCATTTTCCGCTGCATAGGACATTCCGTATGTTTCCAACAATTTCCCGTATTCACCCATTAACCCCGACAGATCTATTTGTACCACGGGAAACAATAATCCCAAAAACAATAATAGCGACATCGTTGCCAAAAATACTCCCAACAAAATATGCCGCAATGACTTTTTCATTTTCCCTTTTTTCTCCGTTGTTTGTTTCTGTTCATATTATATCAGGTCAATAGACCTATGTCAAGACTTTTGACCTGATCTCGCTTACAATAAAAGGCATGAAGTATGAATATCCTTATATAGAACTCATCAAACAACTTATGACAGAAAAAAGTTTGAGCCAACAAAAACTTGCCGATGCTCTGCAAGTGAATCAAACAACCGTAAGCCAATGGCTGCTTGGCAAAAAGAAACCGGGCTATGACAGTATTCTGGCATTGTATGAACGTTTCGGGCTTACGCCGAATCAACTGTTTGGGCTGGAAGACTGATGGTACGCGCAGTAAAAGAGCGCAGCCTGCAAAATAAAATTAGAGAACACAAAGAGGTCGAACATGAACGAGAACGGGCAGAACAAATTTTTCAAAGAACCCTTTCACACACGCGCCTTTCGGCATCTGCCCGCGGAGGCAAAACTTATCCGTGAAGAAGTGTTCATGCATGAGCAGGGTTTTACGGAAGAATTTGACGAAACGGACAAAATTGCCCTGCACGTGCTCCTCTTTTTCGGTCAAAACGCCGTGGGCACCTGCCGCTTTTTTCAGCAAAAAGACGGGTGGTACATCGGCCGCGTTGCCGTGCGAAGGAACTTTCGCGGCAACGGCTGCGGCAAAATGCTGCTGGGTGCAGCGGAGCGCGAGATCGCAAACAGGGGCGGAACATTCTGCCGCCTGCATGCGCAGGTCAGGGCCGCCCGCTTTTACGAACGCTGCGGCTACGCACCCTGCGGCCAACCCTTCGATGAGGAAGGCTGTCCGCACATTCTCATGCAAAAAACACTCAAAGCTCTTGAACCGCACTCTTGATTTTTTTCGCGGCGGCCGATTTCGGCCGCCGCCCGTTTTGTTTTATGCGCGCTCTTTTTATCGGATAAAAGCAAACGGGAAAATGCGCTTGTTGCAAAGCCGCAGAAAAGGCCGAACGCGGCGCGGCGTTTTTTTGTACACGTTTTTGAATGCGAGCGGTTCGGCGGAGTGCAAACGAAAAAACGCGGTCGTTGCAAAACCGCAAAACAAGCCGAACGCGGCGCGCCGAACAACGGGGCGTCAAGCCAAAGCGGGCGGCGCAAAGGGCGGGCAACGCCGAACACAGGCCGAATATCTTCGGCCGAAATACCGAAGAGGCGGCACCTTTGCGAAAGTGCGGAGGCGCAGCCTCTTCTTTACAAACTGCGCGGGAGGACGTCTGCTTTTTGCAGACGTCCTCCCGCGCCTATACAAGAACAAAGGGGCGGCGCAAATTCTTTGCGCCGCCCCTTAACCGACACTACCCCCTTTCCGCCGCGCGAGGCTTTTCGCCCGCTTTCGGCGGATCATCTCCCGAGCAGTTTTGCTTTCTGTGCGTCGTATTCTTCCTGCGAGATGGCTCCCGCATCCAAAAGCTCTTTGAACTCTTTCAGCTCTTCCGCTGTCGATTTTTGCGCTACGATCGGTGCGGCCTGTCCGCCTCTCTTGGCTTCGCGTACCTTTCCGCGCACAAATTCGGCGACTTCCCGCGCGTAATCGTTGGAAATGCGGCTGTCAAACGTAAAACTGTTTTCGCTGTTGAAATTGTCTTTCCCGTGCGAGTTGGCCGTTTCAAACTGTATGTAGCCCGCCACAATGGTGCCCCCTTCCTTGAATTGCACGCCGATCATGTCCGTATAGTAAATTTCTTTCGTGCCGCCCCAGAAGTTTTTTGTCAAAAACGAGCGGATATTTTTCATCGCCTCCAGCGTCACGCGGTCTTCGTACACCCGCAAAATTTTCGTCATGCCGCCGTTCAGTTTATAAATCATCCCCTGTTCGTCTGCCATTCTGTTTTCCTCCTTCTCTGATTTTTTGTTGAGATTCTGTACCCCCGCAATGTATGCGATCAGCCCGATCACGCACAGAATAAACGGTATATACGCAAGCGTCGTCGCGTCCGCGTTGTACGTCGCATCCGTAATGGAAGCATAAACGATCCCTTCCACCATATACAGAAACGTAAATACCGTCGACAGTATGCAGATCAAAAGATTCACGCCGCCCAAAAAACCGGGTTTGCCCAGCTTCGTGATCAGCCAGATCAGCGACGCCAGACAAAACAACATCTGAAACCAGCACAAAATACCGATCACGACCATTCCCCATGCGTACCCGCTCGTTATGAATCGGCTCGAAAATCCCAACATCTGAAACCCGATCTCCGCAACCGTTTCGGTATCGTAATAGGGAAACCCGCGATCCTGTGTGACCACCACCAGACTGAACGCCATTCCGAACAACGTAACCAACACCATTCCCCAGACAAGCGCAGTCAACAATTTCTTTTGCTTTCCGATCTCCATACTCTCTCCTTCTTTCATTGCGTAAATACATACCGCAACTTCTTCCCGTATTGTATCACTTTGCGCTGTCAGTTTTTGTCAATTCAAAAAAATTTTCAATGCGCCCTTTTTTCTTTTTTGCACACTCTTTTGCACCGCTCGGCTTTTTTCAAAAACGCGGCATACGTATACAAAAATCCGCGCCCACCGTTAAAACAAGCATGGGCGCCCACTGCTTTTTTAAAAAACGCCGCCGCGAAGCAAACTATTTTGCTTCGCGGCGGCGCGTGACTAATTTTTCTTTACGATTCGCAAATTTCTGTTTTCACTTTTGTGCCGAACAAGCCCTTTTTCAAGGTAAAAATGACGTGTTTCCCCGTGCGCGGAACGGCTTTCATACAACCGTTGAACCCGTACACCAGGTAGGCTTTTGTCGCATTGCCGATCGCAACGCTCTTTTCCTCGCCCTCTTTCACCGTCAAAAATACTTTTGTAAAGCCGCTGCGGATGCGCGCCTGCGCCAAATTCAGGATCGCTTGTGCGGACGAATCGTCTGTATACGCTTTCTGCTCGTCGTACTTGTAAACCTTCGCCGTCACTTTTGCGCCCGCTTCCACGCGGACGGTCACGACCCGATCGTTCCCCTCGCCGGACGGCAGCACCGACGGCAATTTCGGAGGATGCACGATCTTTGTCCCCGCAAGAAAATAATACTCTTCGCCGATCTCTTGCAGCGTGCAGCCGCTTGCAAATTCGATCGTGCCGCTTCTCGACATTCCCTTGAACGCCAGGGCGGCTTTCCCCATTTTCGTGACGGTTTTTGGAACAAAGACGTATTCCAGTTCATAAAACCTGCCCAGATTCGCCAAAGCATAATCGGGAATTTCCGCGATTCCCTCGGGCAGGATCAGCGAATGCGCAAACATTGCCTGCCGATACAGATACAGGCCGATCTGCACCACGCTCTCCCCCATCGCTTTGGGCGGCACGCGAAGCTCCGTCCGATCGCTGATGCTGCCATCATAACAGCAAATACACGCGCCGTCCGCATACGCCGCACAGACGAACCCGTCTTCCGTCCTGCCGAGCCCGCGGAACCCGCCCAACAAAAGATTCTTGTATTCTGCGGCGCACCCCGTATATTCCGAACGGGCAAAAACCGTCTCTTTTTGGTAACTTTCCCCGAATTTTTCTTCAAATTCGGCCGCGCTCCCTTCCCAACACAGCACCTGCCCTGCCGCAAACGCCCCTTCTGCAACCGACTGCAAGGATCGGGGCAGCACCAGCACGGGAACCGTTTCGTCCGCAAGGCCGCCCTCCGCTATGTCGCTGAGCGATTTGCAAGCCGTAAGATCGATCCTGCGCACCACTTTCTCCCGCCGCTTTTTATTGACGTTCGGCGCAAACGCCCCTTCGCCGATCGCAAGCAACGTACTCGGCAATATCACTTCGTCGTAATCAATCTCCGAAAATACGTGATCGCCCAGCGCGATCACCCCTTCCGGCACTTTAATTTTTTTCAGCTTCCCGTTGTATCTGACCAGCGTCCCGTCTTCGATCACAAAAAATCGGTTCAGTTCGTCGTTGTGCAAATGCACCGTCTGCGCCGCGATGTTCGTCGTCTGCGTGATGTTCGCGTTTATGTTCGTTTGGTAATTGTAATTGTGGATCGCCTTTTCCGTTATGTACGCCGTCCCGCAATGCGGGCAGATCCCCGCTTCGTGCGATGCGTCCACTTCGATGTTCGCACCGCATTGCGTGCACTTCGCCGCTACCATCGGCATTTTTTCGTCCCTCCCTGTTTTTTCCGTTTTCGGCAGAACGTCCCTTCAAAAACCGTCCCGCCGCTTTGCTTTTTTGCCCCGCTTTTTCCGTCCGCGCCCCTCTTTTTGTCGGCCCCTTTTCTTGCGCCCGCGCTCGCGGCTGCCTTTCCGATATTTAAAAAAAGCGGTGATTATTACAAAAAGTATACCATAGATCCCCGCAAAATTCAACGGTCTTTATGAAATTACAGAATAATTTTTTGAGAAACAAAATAATTCCCGTGCGCGCCGTTTGCGCGCACGGGAGACGCACGCAACAGGGGCGCCCTTCGCCGTACGGCGAAGGGCGCCCCTTTTTTTATTTTTATTTTATGATTCCGCATAACGCGCGCGCCAATCTGTTATAAGACGGCTTGCCGTATCCTGCGGCACGTCGTCCGTATAGCACAGCCGCGGCTCCCCTTGCAGGAACGACCAGACCGCTTCGTCCAACGCAGGGCAATCTTGCGAATCGGCAGGAGCATCCACGAACGTGACCCCGTCCCACGCCAGATTCGGCGCACCGAGAAGATACGAATCGCTCACCCGTCCGAACGAAACTCCTGCAGTCAGCGCCGTCAGAAAGACTCTTTCCGCTACCGAGCACGCCACGCTGCCCGCATCGTTTTCCGAACAGCCCGAAACTCTCTCCGCTGTACTTCGTGTCCATCCGCTGGATCGAAAGCCGCGTGATCTTGAAATTGTTGCCGTCATAATGACTGCGGAACGGCTCCGCACTCGTGCCCATCGGCTTCCAGCGATCCAATACCGCCGCCGTCCCCGACTGCACCTTCTCCCCCGTGTCCACCGCCGATATGTCTATGTCGTTCATCTGCCGGAAATACGTCCCCGCAGGATATTCCGACATCTCCAAAAACATCTCCGCATTGTAAACAAGATACGGGTCTTCCTCCGTCCCGCTTCCCGCTCGCGACGGAAGCTCCACAGGCTTATTTTCTTCCGGTATCGTCACATAATACCGTATCGACAAATCACTCATCACGATAATGCTGTCGATCCGATACACGTTCGTCTCCCCGTCATACGTCAGCTCTACCGAAAACGTCACCGTCTTCTCTTCACGATCCCGCTCCGTATTCCCGAAAACGCCGTCCGAATACCTGTATTTGTCCCCGTTGATCTCCACCGTGTATATAAAATCTACCGTGTCTTCCAGATCGATCAGCGTGATGTCAATATAAAATGTGTCGCCCTCTTCCAGATACGCCGCCGTACTCTCCGCGCCGATCGTCTGGCCGCTTTCTTCCTGATCGGAACTGCTCTCTTCCTGATCGGAGCCGCTCCCCCAGCCGTGATAATGGCCGCCCGGCCACCGATAGCTATAGCTGTACAGCTCGACCTTGTCGTTTACGGCAGGCGTTCCCGCCCCTTCTTCGGTCTCGTCGCCAGGCGTCTGATCTTCCTGCGTCCCCTCTTCCTGCGTCTGCCCTTCCGACGGCTGCCGCATCGGACGCCGCCTTCCGCAGCCGACCGCTCCGAGCGCCAGCACCAATACTAATAATACGATTATCCACTTTTTCAGCATTTTCTCTCTCCTGTCTCCCCTTACGGAAATTTTTTCCGCGTTCCGTTTCGTTGTCATTCTACCCGAAAAACGACGTTTCGTCAATACTTTTTGCAATAATTCCGCCTGCTTTTGCACTTTTTCGGGCAGCTCTTTTTTTCCGCTCTGTGCGCCCGTTTCTCTTGCCGACCTTTTGTACGATTTTTCGGGGTACGTCCTCCGATTTTTTCATCCATTCCCTGCCTTTGTCCGCCCCCTCACAAAGCGGCCGAA
The DNA here is from genome assembly GCA_944368925.1 of uncultured Clostridia bacterium. GTDB lineage: Bacteria > Bacillota > Clostridia > Christensenellales > Borkfalkiaceae > Borkfalkia. Next base: position 38,441 of record CALVXG010000019.1, read on the forward strand.
AATACGCTTTGCGCCAGCGTTCCGCCCTGCTTTTCGGAATTTTGCCGCAAAAAGCAGGCAAACGCGGCGAAAAAGCCGCATGGCGCGCGGCCGAAAAAAGAATACGCGTTAAAAACGATGTGTCGGTTCGTCTGTAAAAGCACACCGAAGAACGCGGAAAAACAAGTGCTCTTTTGCTTGGTTGTTAAAAAGTGTAAACGCGGCAAAAAAGCACGTGTGCCAAACCGTAAAAAGGAAGGATCGCGGCAAAAGGTTTGATCGGAAGCCCCGTGAAAAGGTATTGGCGCGATAAAAGCGCGTATATTCGGTTTTCACACGGCAAGGTTTTTTTGCCCGAAAAGATCGGAAAAAGGCAGACACCATTTACCGATTTTGAACAGTACGGAAAAGAGCAAAACAGCCCGATTTATCTGCGGGCTGTTTTGCTCTTTTGCATCGTATTTTTATTCTTTTTTGTCCTCAGGTTTTGCGTTCTCAGATTCGGCAGACGTTTCCTCTTTTTCCGCGCTTTGCGTTTTTTCTTCGCCCGATTTTTCGGGTTCGGCCGTCTCCTTGCTACCGCCAAACAACGAGAGGAGTATGAAAACCGCATAGACCGCAATTTCGGCGATCTGAATGACAAAGCGGAACCAGCTTAAAAAGTCGCTGAACCCGCGGCTATACCCCGACAGGCCGTAAATGGACGAAAGTATGGATACAAATGCGTCGATTGCCGTAAAAATAAGCGTCACGATAAACGCCGTCTTTGCCGTTCGGCGCAGATCTTCGTCCTCGCTCTTTGCTATGACGTATCCGCCCACGACGGCGTATGCGATCAGACTCACATAGCCGCACAGCCAGATCAGGGCCTTCTTCCAACGATTGGTCCAAATATTTTTCATGATTCCCTCCTTTTTCTTCATTATACGACACAAAATTCATTTTTGTCAATACAAAAATGAATTTTCCTCCCGCGTTTCCTTGTCCCGACCGTCAAAAAACTTGCTTTCCCGAAAAAATTTCATCAAAAAACGAAGGGGCGGCCGATCGGCGGAGAATTTGCGGCAAAGAAAAACGTTATGCTGTCTTTCGGCCTATAGTTTATGATCTTTGCTCCTAAAAAAGACGTTCACCCTATAAACTATGCGAAAGATTTTTTCTCTCAAAATTAAAGCCCGCTGCAATGCCTTTTTCCCGTAATATGCGAAACCTTCTTTCTTTTAAAAAGAAGCGCCCAAAAATGCCGCCCGCCTTGCCGAACGGAAACTTTGCTTTTGTCGGTCCGCTTCGGACGAAAAAGCGAAGAGGCGGGGTAAAAAATTTCGGAAAAAAAGACACCCGAGCTTTTTTTCGGTCTGCTTCGGACAAAAAAGCAAAGAGGCGGGTCAAAAAAAATTCGGACACGAAAAAAGACACCCGATAAAATCGAGTGTCTTAAAATTGGATGCGGCAACTACCTATCCTCCCGGAGGGTGATCCTCAAGTACTTTCGGCGTAAGAGAGCTTAACTTCTGTGT
>CALVXG010000020.1 GCA_944368925.1 uncultured Clostridia bacterium
GAATTTCAGAGAATGCTCAGCGACAGCGACAAGCCGCAGATCTGGGATATCGTGCTTGTATATGCCCTTGACAGATTCGGCAGAAATTCAATCGAAGTCGCCGTCAATAAGCAGCGGCTGAAGAAAAACAATAAAATATTGATTTCCGCCACACAACGCACTTCCATGAACATCGACGGTTCACAAAACCTTGACGGCATAATTCTCGAAAATGTTATGATCGGGCTGGCGGAATACTACTCCGCAGAACTTTCCCAAAAGATACGAAGAGGAATGAATGAAAGCAGACAAAAAGGAAATTATACCGGCGGATTTGTACTGTTCGGATATCGCGTTGAAAATAAAAAATTGGTTATCCACGAAGACGAAGCACAAATCGTCAGACAAATTTTCAGCGATTATGCTTCCAACAAAAAAGTAACAAACATATTAAAAGAGCTGCAAGATAACGGAATCTTACACCGAGGAAAACCTTTTGCTATCAATACCCTCTACCGCCTGTTGTCACTTGAAAAATATACAGGCGTGTATCATTATAAAGGACAAACCTTCAATAACATTTATCCGCAAATTATTTCCGTTGAATTATTTGAAACTGTAAAAGCAAAAATCGAAAGCAACAAATATGGCAAACACAAACCAGACGTTTGTTATCTGCTAAAAAACAAACTGAAATGCGGTTATTGCGGAATGCCAGTCAGTTCTGATTCCGGGACATCAAAAAACGGTTTGATCATACGTTATTATAAGTGTAATTCAAAAAAAAGAAAAAAACAAGATTGTTCTCTCAATGCATTTCGTAAAGAAGTCATCGAAAGCCTTGTAATCAATACAACCCTTGAAGTTTTTGCTTCCGATACCAATCTTCGTACGTTAGCAGAGAAAATTGCAGAAAGACAACTGATACGCCTGAATAACTGCTCTGTTTTAAATATTCTCCAAGAAGAACACACCAAAGTTTCTCAAGCAATCGAAAATATTTTAAAGAACGCAGAACAAGGCTTGATCACGAAATCTATACAGGAAAGATTGCAACAGTTAGAAGAAAAACAATCTTCTCTGCACGAGAAAATAGAAATCGAAAAATCAAAAACACGCCTTGTCCTAAAACCTGAAGACATAACACAGTATATCCGCAAAGCCCTGCAGAAAAAGCCAAGAGAACTAATTGACCTGCTCGTTAAAGAAGTGATTGTCTTTAACGACAAAATACAAATCATTTACAACTATACAAAAAATCCTGATGACCTTGATCATCAGGATTTTATTTTTTATTCTACAAACAGCATCTTTAAACTTATCCGTAAAAAATCCTACATCCCGGAAGAAACCGTATCCTGCGAATATAAAATTGAATGTATCGCATAAAAAACAACCTCAACCGCCCTCTTTTATGAGTTCAGCTGAGGTTGCACTTGGTGGAGTAGGCGAGAGTCGAACTCGCGTCTTACAAGATTACCAAAAGGCTTTCTACACGTTTATGCCGCAATTATCTTAAAATAAATCTCTCTGCGACCGAAAAAATTTATCCGCAGAAATCTGAATTCCGACGGTTTGCCGACTTCACATCAAACCGCCCGTTCCCTGCCTTGATTGACGCCCGCAGCCTTTCGGCAGGAACAAGGTGCGGACGAGCGCTTAATTAATTAAGCAGCGTATGCGAACTGTGCGTTCGCATTGTAGTTTGCATTGTCTGCATTTAAATTTAGGCCGAATGTTTTAACGAGGCCACTCGTTCCTCGACGTGCTTACCTTCCCGCGCACCTGCAATCGAAACCGGTGCTACCCCATAGTAAGCGGAGAATCTCCGCTCTTTTTATTATACTCTGTCTTTTTGAAAAATGCAACCTTTCTCTATTCCCTTTCTTCTTCGGCTTTATCGTCTTTGCCTTTGAAGAAAAGAGGCACAATCTCTGCCGCGACGGCCGACAAAAAACCGAGGCCTGCCGTCAGCGTGGAAGGAAGCCCCCAAACGCCGAACGGAACGGCTATCCAAAGCAGTACGGCGGCCGCAAGAACAAAAATTACGTCTGCCGCGATACGGAAACCTATGTATTTCTTTTTATCCGTCTCCCCGCTTTCGTTATACGGAGAATATTTCCGTTCTTTTACGACCAGCGCCAGCGCACACAGCAGCAAGACCGTCAATACGCAGGCGATCAGCATCAGAATGACGATCACGACGGCAATGGCGATCCCCGCGCCCAATATTCCGATGACGGCGCCCATGCCTTCGGCACCCATCTCCGCAATTTTGCCCGGCAACAACGCCAGCGCATACACGCAGACCCACACGGCCGAACAGATAAAGCATATCACCGACGCAAATTTCAGCCAGAATACGCTCTTACACACTTTTAAATTCATCTCTCTCCCTCTTTCATAAAACCGATCTTTCTATTGCGTCAAAATTTTTCTCTTCCGCCTGACGGCGGCAAACTGCATTCCTTCTGCAAAAGCGGCAACGGCCATCGCCGCCCCTGCGGCAAGAAGCGAGGGCAATCGGTAGACGAGCATCTGACTTCCGCCCAATCCGTGCATAAAAAATATCAGAAAAGCACCCAGCGCAACAACGGCCGCGTCTGCCAAAATGCGAAAGATCACATATCGCTTCAAATCTGCCCTTTCGTTATTATCCAGCACCGAAAAATCCTTTTCAAGTTTCGACACGCAAGCAATAAACAATCCCACGCCCAACGACGTAAACGTGATAACCACCATTCCTATATTTACGACTATCAAAGTGATCGCCCAATTACTGCGTTCAATGTCTGAAAACTCATCCGAATCCAATGCGTGCGGCAAAAAAGCAAACGCATATACACAGAGCCAAACCGCCGCAAAAACCAAAAGCCCCGTCACGATCAGCTTTAAGACAAAAACCGTTCTACGTACCTCGTTTTTTTTCATATTCTCCCCCCTGCGCCTGCTAAATTTTAAACGGCGTTACCTGGTATACGTAATAGTTCAGCCAGTTCGTATAGAACAGGTTGGCCGCGCTCGTCCACGTCACTTTGACGTCCGTACAAGTGTCATCCGTAAAATAATTGAACGGACGATGAATGGGAAGTCCGCGCGAAACGTCGCGGTCGTATTCCTTTTTCAACGTATAACGGTCGTATTCCATATGCCCCGTCAAAAAGATCTTCTTGTTGTCGCGGCTCTTGGCGATCGAAAGTCCCGTGTACTCCGATTCGCTCAGAACGATAATGTCGTCGACCTTGCGCACGTCCTCCGTTCTCACGCTCGTATGGCGCGAATGGGGTATGTAAAACACGTCGTCGATGCCCTTCAGCAGCAGATCGTGCTGCTGAGGATCCTTCTTGTGCGGAAATATCCCGAATAATTTTTCGGGGAGCAGATATTTCTGAATCCCGTAATGATAATACAGTGCCGCCTGGGCACCCCAGCAGATATAGATGGTGCTCGTCACGTTCTGATCGGCAAAATCAAAAATCTTTTTCAGCTCGTCCCAGTAAGCGACCTCTTCGAAAGGCATCGTTTCCACGGGCGCGCCCGTGATGATCATTCCGTCGAAGTGTTTATCCTTGATGTCATCGAATTTCTTATAAAACCGTTCCAGATGCGCCGCGGCGGTATTTTTGCTCTTGTACGATTCCGTATAGACCAGCGTGATGTTTACCTGCAGCGGGGAGTTGGACAAAAGGCGCATAAACTGCGTTTCCGTCTCCTCTTTGGTCGGCATGAGATTCAGAATGGCGATCTCCAACGGACGAATGTCCTGCGTGAAAGCGCGCTCGTCGCTCATCACAAAAATATTTTCCCGATGCAGCGCCGCATAGGCAGGAATATCTTTCGGTATAACGATAGGCATAGCATTCTCCTTCTTTTGTCATTGGCGGCAAACGTTCCGTCGCCCCGACGTTTCCGCGCGACCGCGACCCGTCCTGCGATCGGTACCGCCGCCCGAAATGCCGTCTTTTACGGCATTTCGGGCGCTCGGCAATACTTTGCTTAAATCTTTGCCAGGGCCTGGTCGATATCGGCGATGATGTCTTCGGGATTTTCGATCCCCACCGACAGGCGCACCAGGTTTTCGGGGACGCCCGCCTGTTCGAGCTCCTCTTTCGAGAGCTGGCGGTGCGTGGTGGAAGCGGGGTGCAGAACGCAGCTTCTCACGTCTGCGACGTGCGTTTCCTGCGTGATCATTTTGAGACCTTCCATGAATGCCGCCGCCTTTTTCACGTCGCCCTTGATGCCGAAGCTCAGCATGCCGCCCTGCCCGTCGGGCAGATATTTTTCGGCGAGTTTATGATATTTGTTGTCGGGCAAAGACGCGTGCCATACCCAGTCGATTTTCGGGTGTTTGGCAAGATAAGCCGCCACTTTTTTCGCGTTCGAAGCATGCCGCTCCATGCGCAACGCGAGCGTGTCGCAGCCGATCCAGCTCAAAAACGCGTTCTGCGGGCTCATGATCGCGCCCATGTCGCGGATCATCTGCACGCGGCATTTCGTCGCAAACTGCGCCGCAGGCAGATCCGCATACACCAGCCCGTGATAGCTCTCGTCCGGCGTATTGAACGACGCATAGCGGGGATTGCCCTTGAAATTGAAGTTCCCGCCGTCCACGACCACGCCGCCGAGCGCCGCCGCATGCCCGTCCAGGTATTTGGACGACGAATGAATGATAATGTTCGCACCCCATTCGAACGGACGGCAGAAAATCGGCGTCGCCAGCGTATTGTCCACCGCGAACAGCACGCCGTACTTTTTGGAGATCGCCGCGATCTTGTCAAAATCCAGAATCTTGATGGAAGGGTTCGCCACCGTTTCCGTAAAGATGAGTTTGGTCTTGTCGTCGATCAGTTTTTCGATCTCTTCCGCGGGCGCATCGGGGTCAAAGAAGCGCGTCTCGATCCCCAGTTTGGGCAGCGTGACCGCAAAAAGATTGAACGTGCCGCCGTAAATCGCGGAAGAGGATACGATATTGTCCCCCTGCCCGCAGATGGTAAACGCCATCATCGTGGCCGCAGACATTCCCGACGCACAGCCGATCGCCGCTACGCCGCCTTCCAGCTCCGCTACCTTTCCTTCGAACGCCGCCACCGTCGGGTTGGCAAGACGGGAATAAAAATATCCCTCCGCTTTCAGATCGAACAGATCCGCCATGCCCTGCGTACTTTCGTAAAAATAAGTCGTGCTCTGCACGATGGGCGGAATCCTCGATTCCCCCGATTTCGGGCGGTAACCGCCCTGCACACAAATCGTATCTCTTTTATAAGCCATAACCGTGTCTCCTTTTTTATTCGTTCCGCTGCGCTCACGAAAATTCTTTGAGCCTTCTTTCCGTATCGCGCTTTAAGTCTTTTTCCTTTAACGATTGTTTTTTATCGTACGTGTGTTTGCCGCGGCATAAAGCCACTTCCGCCTTGATGAGCGAATCTTTGAAATAAATTTTCAGCGGTACGAGCGTATATCCTTTCTCGTTGACTTTGCCGACGATCTTCGCGATCTCCGACTTATGCAGGAGCAGCCTGCGGTCGCGCCGCGAATCGCGCGTATTGAACGCGCCGCTCTTGTCGTATACCGCTATGTGCATGTTCTTCAGGGTGACTTCTCCCTTTCGCACAAAACAAAAGCTGTCGTTCAGATTGCAGTTGTTTTTCCGTATGGACTTGACTTCGCTCCCTTCCAGAACGATCCCCGCTTCGAATTTGTCTTCGATAAAATATTCAAATCCGGCCGATTTATTGACCGCAACAATTTTCATATCTCTCCCCTTTCCGACGCAAGCAAACCGTAAACCGCCGCATCGTAAAACTGTCCGTTTTTAAAAACACTCTGCCGCAAAACACCTTCCTTTTGAAACCCGCATTTTTCCAGAACACGGCAGGACGCAACATTCGGAACAAAAACTTCCGCCTGAATACGGTTGACATCTGACGAAGAAAACATTTCTTCGCAAAACAAACCTACCGCCGTTGTCATAAGGCCTTTATTCCAAAAATCCGGCGCAAGCCAATACCCCAGCTCGGCACAAAACCGCATCGCTCCGCGCTTACATGCCGCACTGATTCCTCCGATCACTTTTTTATCTGAAACGATCGCCCGATGATACGCTTTGCCATCCGAGAGGACATTCCCGATAAACCATTCCGCATCCTGCAAGGTATAAGGATTCGGAAAACCTTCGTTCAACCAGCTGACGATCCTCACGTCGTTCGCACTTTCGGCAAGCGAATTTGCAAAAGACATTTCCCATTTTTTCAGTTCAAACCGCATAGAACACCTTCCCGAGCCGTCTGCCTTTTTATTATAACACAGATCGGTGAAAATTAACAGATTTTCCGCAAATTTTTTCGTGCGGAACGGTTTCACCGCGTTAGCACAAATTCCACGCGGCGCGTACCGATGTCGCACCCCGCTACCTTTACCTTGCACCTGTCGCCGATTTTGTAAGAGTGCCGCGCCCCTTTGAGCAAATACCGCTCTTCCGAAAAGATATATTCGTCCTCCGGCAGGCTCTCGATCTTTACCAACCCTTCCACCGTATTGGGAAGTTCGACAAAAATCCCGAACGCAGTCACCCCCGAAATCACGCCCTCGAATTCCTCGCCCATGTGCGAACGCATATACCACGTCTTGTACAGCTCGTCGACCGCGCGTTCCGCATCGTCCGCCCGCCGCTCGCTCGCCGAACAGCTGTTGGATGCGACGTTCACAAAATTCTTAAACCCTTGCTCCGCTTCTCCCGCCTGTCCGTCCAGGATCAGTTTCACGATCCTGTGCACCAGAAGGTCGGGATAACGGCGGATGGGCGACGTAAAATGACAGTAACAGCGCGACGCCAACCCGAAATGCCCGCAGTTTTCCGCGCTGTACCTCGCCTTGGACATCGAACGCAGCATCACGCGGTTGACGACCCGCGCCAGTTCCGAATCTTTGAGCGATTCGAGTATCTTTTCGTACTCGCCGGGGCGCACGTTGTCGGGGTGAAACCTGACGCGTATGCCCAGTTCCTGCAGATACGTTTTCAGCCCCGCCGCCTTTTCCTCGCTCGGCTTCTCGTGTACCCTGTATATGAACGGCAGCTCGTACGCCGTCACAAATTCCGCGACCGTTTCATTCGCAAGGATCATGAATTCCTCGATGATCCTGTGCGCCATCGTGCGCTTATACTCGCGCACGTCGATCTGCCCGTCCTTGCAGACGATCTGCGCTTCCTTGACGTCCAGATCGATGCTCCCGCGCGCTTCGCGCTTTTTCATCAGTATCTGCGCCAGCTCGCGCATATCTTCGCACATCGGCACAAGATGCGCATATTCCTCGCACATTCGCTCGTCTCCGTCCAAAATCGACGCAATTTTCGTATACGTCATTCGATTTTGCGAACGAATCACTCCCTTTACGATGCGGCTGTCTTTCACCTTTCCCTTCCTGTCCACGCGCATGACGCAGGAAAGCGTATAGCGGTCTTCCCCTTCGTTCAGCGAGCAGATGCCGTTGGAAAGCTCCTTGGGCAGCATGGGAAGGACGCGGTCGGGAAAATACACGCTCGTGCCGCGCGCGAACGCTTCTTTGTCCAACGCGCCGCCGCGCCGCACGTAGTGCGTGACGTCCGCAATGTGCACCGACAGCAAAAAGTCTTTTCCGTCCCGTTCGACATGGACGGCGTCGTCAAAATCGCGCGAATCTTCGCCGTCGATGGTAATGACAAGATCGCCGCGAAAATCGGTGCGGCCCTCCGCGCGGACGGGTTCCGCGCTCACCCTGCGCGCTTCCGCCAGGACTTTTTGCGGAAATTCTTCTGCAAGCTCCTGGGTGCGGATGATCGCTTCCTCTTCCGTTTCCAGATCGCCGCCCTGGCCCAAGACTTCCACGATCTCTCCCTCGGGGTCGCGCCCCTCGGGATAGCCGACGATCTTCACGAGCACCTTTTCGCCCGTATACGCTCTGAGCCCTGCAACGATCCGCACGGGCTCGCAGAACTTCCGCTCGTCCGCTTCCACCTTCCCGCAGCGGCGGTCTCTGTAATACGTCCCCGTCAGCTGCGGCATGCCGCGCGACACAATTGAATACACGGCCGCTTCGTCGCCGCGTTCCCCGCCGACTATGCGTGCAAACACCGTGTCCCCGTGCAGCGCCCCGTGCAGCGATTTGTGCGGAATAAACAGATCGCTTTCGCCCTCGCGCAGCAAAAACGCAAACCCGCGCTCGTTGCCCTGGATCCTGCCCAGCACAAGCCCCAGATCTTCGGGCAATACATACCTGCCGCGCTCGTCGCACACAATGACGCCTTCCCGCTCCAGCTCCGTCAGCATGCGATGAATGCTCTCACGCTCGCCCTTTCCGCCCGCGCCGAGCAGTCCGCAGATCTGTGAAAACTTCTTGTAACAAAGCTCTCCCGTATTGAATTTTTCCTTTATGATTTCGATTGCCGTCATCTTTGTCCTCTCTGTCCCTTTCCGTTTCGCTCGCCTGCGCCCCTTTCCTTTTATAAAAAGAAAAGCGGCTATTCGTCAGAATAGCCGCCGAAATCGTCGCAAGTTATGCCGCAACGCCCCAGATCGTACCGAATTGCAAAACAAAGAACAATACCGCCAATACGCCGAGCACGATCAGAGAAATGGTCGTCCATTTCTTCATCTTGCTCTCCATCGACCTGCCCTTGTTCTTACCGAAGAAGGTTTCGCTGCTCCCGCCGAGTGCGTCGATACCCGTAGAGTTCCCCGGTTGGAACAATACGATCACGATCGCGACGATCGCTGCCAAAACCATCAGCGCCAAAAGTACGAGGCTGACTATCTGATATACTGTCCAAACTCCGTCGCTCGGCAACGGAGCCAGCATGTTATTGATCATTGACATCATGTCGGGCATAATTCTTCACTCCCCTAAGCTGACTTTTTAAAATCCAATGCTTGTATAGTATAGCATAACAAACAGGATTTTTCAACCGTTTTTTATCCGCTTTTGCACGATTTTTTCAGATTTTCAAATTTTTTCAGCGCTCGATCAGCGTCTTGCCCGTCATTTCCGCAGGCACGGCCATGCCCATCATGTCCAGAAGGGTCGGCGCCAGATCCGCAAGCACCCCGCCCGAACGCAGTTTTGCGCCCTTGTATGCGTCGCAGACCAGAACCACAGGCACCGGGTTCGTCGTGTGCGCCGTAAACGGTGAACCGTCTTCCGCGATCATCTTGTCCGCGTTTCCGTGATCCGCCGTCAAAAGCGCGCCGCCGCCCATTTCCAGAATCTTTTTGAGCACCTTGTCCACGCAGTCGTCCACCGCCGCGACCGCTTTCTCCGCCGCTTCCAGTACGCCCGTGTGTCCGACCATGTCGCAGTTCGCAAAATTTAAAATCATCACGTCGTATTCGCCCGTCGAAAGCTGCTCGATCGCTTTCTCCGTCACTTCATACGCGCTCATCTCCGGCTTCAGATCGTACGTCGCCACCTTCGGCGAAGGAATCAGCACCCGCACTTCGTTCTTGTTCGGCTCTTCCACGCCGCCGTTAAAGAAAAACGTCACGTGCGCGTATTTCTCCGTCTCCGCGATGCGAAGCTGCTTCTTCCCCGAAGCGGCAAGATATTCGCCCAGCGTGTTTTTCAGGCTCTGCTTTTTGAACGCCACCTGCACGTGCGTGAACGTCGCATCGTATTCCGTAAAACATACATAGTACGGCGCAAGATACCCCGTCTTCCTCTCAAATCCCGTAAAGTCGGGTTCGGTAAAGGCACGGGTGATCTCCCGCGCACGGTCGGGACGGAAATTGAAAAAGATCACGCTGTCCCCTTTCTCCACAAGCGCCACGGGCTTCCCGTCTTTGACGACGTTCGTCGGCAGAATAAATTCGTCCGTCACTTCGCCCTTGTACGACTCTTCGATCGCTTCCGCCGCATCTTCGGCGTGGATCCCGTTCCCGAGCGTCAGCATCTCGTACGCCTTCGACACGCGCTCCCAACGGTTGTCACGGTCCATCGCATAATACCTTCCGCAAACCGACGCAACCGTACCGAATTTCAGTTCGTCCATCTCTTTCTGCAGCGCGCGCACAAATCCCGCGCCCGACGTGGGCGAAACGTCACGCCCGTCCATAAAACAATGCACGTACGCGTTGTCCAGCCCCTGCTCCTTGCACATCTTCAAAAGCGCGTACAGGTGCGTATTGTGAGAATGCACGCCGCCGTCCGACAAAAGCCCCCAGATATGCAGCTTCTTCCCGTTCTCCTTCGCACTCTTCATCGCGCCCAGCAACGCTTCGTTTTTGAAAAATTCACCGTCTTCGATCTCTTTCGTGATCTTCGTCAGCTCCTGGTAGACAATCCTGCCCGCTCCCATGTTCAGATGCCCGACTTCCGAATTGCCCATCTGCCCGTCCGGAAGACCCACGCTCCTGCCCGACGCTCCCAGCTGCGACGAAGGATATTCCGCCATATACTTCTTTACGTTCGGACTGCCCTCCAGAGCAATCGCATTGCCTTTCGTTTCGGGATTGATCCCGTATCCGTCCATGATTATGATCGCATAAGGTTTCTTCATTTTTTCTTACCTCGCCTAAAACTCTTTTCCTTACTATTATAGCTTATCCGCCCGTTTTTGGCAAGCCGCCAAACACCGTTTTTCCAAAAATCCCCGAATTTCCGCCCTTCCTTCCCCTCACCGAATTAGCGTTTTTCTGCCCTGTTTTTTCCGTTTTACCCCGTCTTACTTGTAAAATATAAAATATGATCGACGTTTTTATTGTTTTTGTTTGCTAAAATAATTGCACATTCTTTCACATGGTTTTACTTGACAAACATTGACAAACGTGATATGATTGTTGACAAGAACTATTGAGAAGGCCGCATGGGAAGCGGCAGAATTTGGGACATGACGGTAAGTTAGCCGTAAATTCAATTAAAGCGGGAACGCTCCTGTACTCTGCCCTTTCGGCAGCAATTCTGAAATACCGTTTTCGCTTGAATCTATGCTGACATCGGCGCATTAACGCAATCGGTTTGCGTTAAAATCTCACCCGCCGGTTATCTATACGGTTATGTTTGCAAAAATTTTAAAGACCTTGAGGAAAGAAAACGATACGACGCAATGCGAGTTGGCGGATAAGCTGGGCGTAAAACAGTCCACCGTCAGCAGCTGGGAAATCGGTCGTTCGCGTCCTACGTTCGAACAGATCATCGAAATTTCAAATATATTCAACACCAGTACTGATTATCTGCTCGGCAAATCGGACAGCGAAAACAACTACGTCTATACCGACAATAAAACCTTACAGAATTTTTACGTCGACTTCGGCAGACTTTCCAAGGCAGAACAGAATTTCATCGTAAAGAGCGTCCGCGCTTACGTTGAAAACAAATAACATTTGCCGTTATTGAAAATCCTTTGGGAAAACTTACGTTTTCCGCAAAGGTATTTTCTTCCCCCTTCAGTTAATAATATTGATTGTTTTCAATAATTATTATCGCAGATCGGCGTATAATGTATTAACAAACGACCCGCAAATCTTTTGCGGGTCGTTTTTGCATTATAAAACCAAATCATCCTTCCGCAAACTTGTTTTTGGAAGGATGATTTCTTTTTCAGATTTCTTTCACAGATTTTTTGCTCATTTCTTTTGCGAAAAGGCAGGGGACGCCGTACGGTGTCCCCTGCCCTGTTTCATTCTTTGTTCTCTCTTTCGCGCACCGTCTTCAAGAGCGAGTTCTCTTGTCCGTGCACAAACTTAAAGATCGTTAAATTTATGTCGGTTTGGCGGCTTTGCTTTTGCTCATTCGTTCTTTCGTGCACCGTCTTCAAAAGCCATTTCTTTTTTTCGTTTTTTGCGCAGGCTTAAAAGATCGAACAGATTCATGCCGATCCCCAGCACGATATAAGAGTAATACAGGACGAATCTCCAGATCAGCACATACCAGAACAGGACGCCCGAAGCGATCGAAGCAAACGCGAGCATGAAGACCGATTCGACCGCGCCCGAATTTCCGGGCGTGGGAATAAACACGGCGGCATACGTCGCATACATGGCCAGTCCCACGACCGTAAAGAACAGTTCCCACCCCGGCGTGACATATTGTCCGCACAGGGAGATCAGCAGAAAATACGGAATGATAAACTGTATGACAGGCTCCGCCATGCAGAGCAAAAAGAGAAGCAAAAACCACACGGGGTGACGGAAAATAAATTGCGAAAATACGGCGAAATCGTCCATCCATTTGCGTACGCGCGCCTGCATTTTTTCCGCATTTTTGACGATGCGGATCTTATGCAGGATCCTGACCCCAAGATTTGCGACCCAGGCCACCGCCTTCGGACAAAAGACCACAAACAGGACGACCACGGGGATCAATCCGTTGATGCTGAACCCGATCCAGCCGCAAATATACACCGTCGTGCGTGTGACGGGATCTTCGATCGCAGACAAAGTCCCCGCAAGACACCCCATCACCACGGCGGCAAAAATCGTCCACGCAAACATCTGCACGCCGTATTTTACCAGCGTCACCGAAGCACTGTTCGCCCCCGGCATTCCCTGCTTGTGCAGATAATAGATCTGCATCGGCTGTCCGCCCGTAGCCGTCGGGGTAATGTTCTCGTAATATTTCCCCGTCAGCGCAACTTTCATATCCTTGTGAAACCCCAGCCGAAATCCGTTGCACCTGTTCAACAACGTATATTTGAGCGAATCCAGCATGAATCCGACCACAAACAGCACCGCTACCAAAGCAAGGTACCAACCGTTCATGTTCGCGATCATCTCGCCGAAGGTCGCAGAATTTCCTTCCTGCAATGTGTTGCTCAACTGTACGAGCACCGAGATCACACACGCAATGATCACAACCGAAACGATCGTAAATATTATGTTTTTCCGTTTCCGCTTTTTTACGGCTTCCGCAGAATCTTCCGCCGCCGCTTTTTCCGACGGGTTCTCAGGCTCTGATACGGTAATCACTTCCGCCCGTTCGTCTGTTTTTTCTTTCGGGTCAAGATTGTTTTCTTGTTTCTCCATAACTCCTGTCGATCCGGTTTATTTGCAACATTGTACCATAAAACGTCTTTTGCCGCTACCAAATATATGCCGGATCACGAAAAAAAAGAAACAATTCTCTATTTTTTTCCTTCCGTCTGCGAATAAACGGCAGCTTTTCGCCGCATTTTCAGCATGACGAACAGGCAAACCGCCGCCGCCAAGGGTACGGCGGAAAGCACGAGAAACGCCGCGCGCATCGATCTTGCCTGCGTGATCGCCCCCGACAGGGCAGGCAGAACGGCCGCCCCGACATCCTGCGAGAGCGCAAGCGAAGCAAGCATCCAGCCGCCCGATTTGGGAAGAAAATCTCCCGCCGCAGACATGGCGCCCGGCGAAAGCACCCCCACAAACGCGCCGCAAAGAATCGCAAAGACCAGTCCCAGAAGAGGAACGCTGACGAGCGCCGCCAAAAGGTACATGGCACACGCCGCCAAAGCGGCGCCGAGGAGTAAGAGAATCGGAGGTTTGTTTTTGCGCCGCTCCGCAAAGACATACAGCGTCCCGCCCCCGCCCAGACAGGCCGCAAAGAGCGCGCACCCGACGGCAGCGCCCGTCTCCGCACCGAACGTGGAAGCCGCAAAGGACGAGATCCATTGATTCATGACGACTTCCGCCCCGTACCCGAAAAATACGGCCATTACGGCAAACAGATAAAACGGATGAAACGCCGAACGCACGGAAACCTGCTTTTCCGTCTTCGGAAGATCCGCGCGTGCCAAAAGGAGCAGGACAAAGGCGGGAACCGCCGCCAAAATCAAGACGGCCGCGTTCCAGGCTTTCGTACCGAACACCGCAAAAAAACCGAGCAAAAACAGCGCCAGTCCCACCTGCGCCCACGCGTAGACGGTATGTAAAAGGCACAAGCCCCCGCCCTCCGCCTTCGGCAGAGCTTCCGCCGCATTCGACAACACGACTTCCAGCATTCCGCCCGCAAACGCAAACAGCACGGTCGCCGCCATGATCGGAAAATACACAAAACCGCCGCACAAATAGGGCAAAAGGCCGTAAAATAGCAGCCCCGAACACGACAGCGCCGCCGCGATCGCCGCAAGCGATCGCGGCGGGAATCTGTCAATTAAAAACATCAGCACAAGATCCGCGCACAACTGCGCGGCAAACCCGGCCGCCGTCAAAAGCCCCAACTGCACATATGTAAAATTGTACAACCGCATAAACGGCACAAACAAAATCGCCGTAACGTTGGTAATGATCGCCTGGTTCACGACCCCGGCATGGCATACCAGAGACGTCTTCAACCCGTTTCCCTTGTGCATAATCGTATTCCGTCCGCAGTGGTAAAGTACTTTCTACATTGTATGCCGCACCGCCCTCTTTCGGTGCGTTTTTCCCGCTCCGCCGACGTAAGCACTTGACGAATACGCAAAAAAATGATACCATACAAGACATGAACAGCAACATCGAACAAGTTTTACAAGCACACCATTTTCTGCCCGTCGGCGAACAAAACCCGAAGATCAAACAGATCAAAAGCGTGATCTCCAACACAAAGCCGAACCCGCACAAACTCTTTGCGGCGGAGGGCATCTGGATGCTTTCCATGTGCGAAAAATTTCATACCCCCATCGACAGTCTGATCCTCTGTCCCGAACATATCCGCACCCCCGAGGCTGCGGCGCTCGCCGATAAAATCGCTTCGCGCACGGCACAACTGTACACCGTATCCGCAAAGACGTACGAAAAAATATCCGAACGCGGCCAGCCCGACGGCCTGTTTGCCCTCGCAAGCCTGCCGCACCACGAGCTTGCCGATTTTCACCCGAAAAACGATGCGGTATTGCTCGTTCTGGACGGCGTGGAGATCCCGGGCAACATCGGCACGATGCTCCGCATGGCGGACGGCGCGGGCGTGGACGGCGTTTTCCTGTGCAACCGCAAGGCGCGCATGACCCACCCGAAACTCATCAAAGGAAGCCAGGGCGCGATCCTCTCCGTCCCGTTTTTCGAATTTGAAACGGTGGCCGCCTGCAGAGATTGGCTGGACAAAAACAAATTCACCGTCTACCTCGCCGACACGCGCGCAAAACTTTTTTACTACGACGAGCCGTTCGGGAAAAAGACCGCCCTCGTCATGGGCAGCGAACGCTACGGCATTTCCCGCGAATGGTACGACGGCTCTTACCAAATGATCGCCATTCCCATGGAAGGAAGCTGTGATTCGCTCAACGTCGGCGTCGCCGCCACCGTGCTCGCTTACGAAGCGGTCAAGAAAAATAAATTTATCCCGCAAAACAGAAAACCGTAAACGCGCTTTTTGTTTTGCGGTTTCAAAGCGGCGGGCGGCGCAAAATTTGCGCCGCCCGCCGCTTTGTTTTCCTGAGTTTCTGCCCGTTTCCTCGCCGCTTGCCTGCAATCCTCGTTTTATGGCACGTATCCCCGCTTGTCGGAAAACGCGCGCAAAGAGGCGGTCTGCTTATCGAAAAATTTTTCTGTTTTGCAGTCCCCCGTTTTGCAGGCGGGCACTCCCTGCCGCAACGGGGCCCGCCGCTTTATCGGCAGACGCTCCCTGTGCATGCCGCAACGGGGCCGCCGTCCGCAATTTCTTTGCGGACGGCGGCCTTTGCCCTGCATAAAAAATTGCGCCGCGGCGGAAAATTCCGCCGCGGCGCAATACTTTTAAGATGGCTTACTCTTTAAAATTGTCTGAATTTTAACAATACGTACCATCGTTTTTTGAACGAACTCTCAGTCTTTGGGGCGATAGCGCGACAAAAAGCTGTGCCGCACTCCCTGCGAATCGTATTCGATGAGGGTATCCACGTGCACGTTGTACGCGCTTCTGAAAATGTTGATGTCGACGTTCTCGTTTTCCTTTTTGAGATCGGCAATGAGGCGCTTCACGCGGCGGCGTTTGGAATCATCCTCGTTCACTTCAGAGTTTTCGGTAAACTTGCACGCACAGCGCAAAAAGTGCAGATCCGCCGCGTTTTTCCAACGGATGATATCCTCCTCGTGCACATAGTACAACGGACGGATCAGCTGCATGCCCTCGTGGTTCGTGCTCCAAAGTTTCGGCGGCATGCTCTGCATCTGCGCCCCGTACAGCATTCCCATTAAAATCGTTTCGATCACATCGTCGAAATGATGCCCGAGCGCGATCTTGTTACAGCCGAGCCGCTTTGCCTCTTCGTACAGATACCCGCGCCGCATACGCGCACACAGGTAGCACGGATTTTTCTGAATTTCGAACACGGCGTCAAAAATCTGCGTCTCAAAGATATGCACGGGAATTTGTAAAAGCTGCGCGTTGGATTCGATGAGCGCGCGGTTTTGCGGCGCGTACCCCGGATCCATGACGATAAATTTTAAGTCAAAATTCTTTTCGCCGTGCCTTTTCAGCTCCTGCATGCACTTTGCAAGGAGCATGGAATCTTTGCCGCCCGAAATGCAAACCGCGATCTTATCGCCTTCCTGCACCAGCTCGTATTCCTTGACCGCCTTGACAAACCTGCTCCAGATCCCTTTGCGGTAGGTCGTGATGATACTGCGTTC
The DNA here is from genome assembly GCA_944368925.1 of uncultured Clostridia bacterium. GTDB lineage: Bacteria > Bacillota > Clostridia > Christensenellales > Borkfalkiaceae > Borkfalkia. The sequence continues at coordinate 16,500 of CALVXG010000020.1, forward strand.
AATTTGCAGACAACGTTCCATTTATCTGTCCCCGAACGGCGTTTTATACAGTCTGATCCCCGTACGCGCTTCCCATTCCGCGACCTTTTCCTTCGTGCATTGCGCCGCATCCGCTTCGCCGCGCACGCACGCGATCAGCTTTGCTCCCTGTGCGATCTGTTCCGCAATTTTTGCCGCGCCCGACGCAATATACCAAAACCCGTCTTTTTCCGCAAGGGCAGGTTCTCCCCCCTCTTCTCCGCACGGCAAAAGGCGCGACGGGCAGATCTCATAACGCGCGAACGCCTTCCCTTCCGTGAACATGCGATAATGCGCCGAAATGTGCTGTGCGACTTCCGCGGGCGAAACAAAAGACGTGTCGATCACGTATTTATAATTTTCCATGTCCTTGATATTTACGTGGTACAGGTGTGAATATCGCGCCATCTCGCTCTTGCGGCGGTCGGATACAGAACGCACCGCCTCTTCCACGCTTTTAAAGGGCTCGCTTTCGCGCCCCGCATTCATGATCCGCTCCGCCGAAATCACAGCGTCCGCCATCATGTATACCGAAAAAGAGGACGGAACAAAATGCCACGCCATGCGCGAATCGATGATGAGATCGATCGGCTCTTTCTCCAGCGCACGCAGCCCGTCGTCGATCTTCCCGTCGATTTCCGGATGCGTTTCCATATACTGATTCAGCTGCAGGGTCGTCATGCCCATCTCCGTCGCGATCTTCCTCTGGATCGTCCCCGTCGAATACAGCTCCGCATGAAATTCTTCCGCCAGAATTTTGCCGACCGTCGATTTTCCGCTGCCGAGATCCCCCGCAAGCGATATCTTTATATTGCTCATTGTCCTTCTCCTTCCTCTTCTGAATACCCATCATTTTACCACATTCCGCAGCATTTGTAAACAAGAAAAACCATCCCTTCCCCGCTCCCGCGGGAAAGACCGCCCGCATTTTTACCCTCCGCAATTCCCTCGGCGGAAAAATTTTTTTCCGCCGAAGGAATACCCGAAAACGCTTTCTTTAAAGCGTCTGCCCCCAAAGCGCGGCGCCGCGCTTTGGGGGCGGACAAAGAGGCGTACGGGTATACCCCGTACGCCTCTTTTTTTCTTCCGTATTTAAGCGTTTTCTTTCTGCCATGCTTCCGCCTTTGCTTTGGCAAGGCTCACCAGTTTTTCTTCGGGATACGGAGACGTTGCGCCGCCGATACCGTACAGGAAATATTTCCCGTTTTCGGCAACGTACAAGACCTCTTCATACCCTGCGGGATCGCCGTAGAACCCGTGCGCAACTCTTTTGACTTCCGTCATTTCCTGCGTGTCGTAAACTTTTTTTCCGACCGTCTTTTTCATGATTCCTACCTCCGACTGATTTTTTCGCCCATCGTTTCATGCCATTCTTTCTTTGTATCTTCTGATACGATAAAAGTATAACACAGGCACATAAAAAAATCAATAAATCTGAAAATCGGTAACCGTTTTTACCCTTTTGCTTGCATTTTTTTCGCAAAACGAAACATTTTTTCAAAATTATTGCTCAAAACCGAAAAATTGAATAAAAAACAGATCATACCGCGCCGAGAAGCGCGGTATGATCTTCCTTTTTTCGACATTTTTCCCAAAAAGCGCGGGAAACGTACGAATCTTATTTGTAAAGTTCTTTGTAGTGTGCGCAAGCCCTATAATCGGCGCCTTCCAGATCTTTCGTGCCGAACGCACTCCATGCGTGCGGACGATAGATATCCTTATCATCGACGTTGTGCAGGGCGACCGGCATACGGAACATACTCGCCAGCGTGATCAGATCTTTCCCGATGTGCCCGTACACGAACGCGCCGTGGTTCGCACCCCAGTTCGCCATCACGTTGTAAACGGACGAGAATGCGTTCGTATCGTTCAGACGCGGCACAAACCAGGTCGAAGGCCATGTGCGGTCTGTCCTGTCCAGCAAGGTCTTGTTGACTTCTTTGGGAAGTTCCACCGTCCAGCCTTCCGCAAGCTGCAGAACATATCCGATCCCTTCCACCAGGTTCACGCGCACCAGCGTTACCGGCATTTCCCCTTTCGTCGAGAACGAGGAGGAATACCCGCCGCCGCGGAAATACCCGCGGTTCGCGGACGCCCACTCCGTCGAACCGAGCATCGCGTCGATATCTTTATCCGTCACTTCCCACCAGCGTTTCATGACGGAATTTCCGTTTTCATCCTTGCAGGCGCCCGTCGCGTCCAGCGCCGCCGCACCGCTGTTGATCAGGTGCATAAACCCGTTCGCCGCAAGCCCTTCCGGCTTCCAGCCCGTCACGCGCTCCACCGCCGAAGGACTCCAATACGTCCTCACGTCCGCAAAACAGCTTGCACGCCCCGTCAAAAGATTGGAAAAGAGCATCGCAAGTCCGTTGCAGCCGTCGTTCTCCGTCGCAAGAAGCACGGGCGATTTCTTTCCGTTCCAGTCAAACGTGCTGTTTAAGATCGCTTCCGTAAAGTCGCCGTTCGGCTTGTAGTCCGTCCACATGCGCTGGCCCTGGAATCCGCCCAGGATCGCATTCCTGCCCAACGCTTCTTCATGCCACCCGATTTCGTCCAGCTTCGGGTTCCCCAGCATGATGTCGCGGATAATCAGCGTCATCTTCGCCACAAATTCCCACTGTTCCTTTCTCTCTTTCGCAGTGAAATCTTTCTGTCCCCACGCATCGCCGTTCCAGTCCTTGCCCTCTTTGCACTTTTCCTTGATCCATTTGAGCTCTTTTTCATACTCGGCTTTGTCGTAGATCCCCAGATCGATGCGGCGCAGGATCTCGCTCATGTCTACCCATTCCGCACGCAGGCCGAAATATTTTTGCAGCGCGTTCGCGTCGCAAAAACTTCCGCCGATGCCCATCGCGATCGATCCGATATTCACATACGCCTTGTTGCGAAGCTGTCCCACCGCCAGCGCACAGCGCGCAAAACGGATGATCTTCTCTTCCACGTCCGGCGTGATTCCCGTCATGTCCGCATCCTGCACGTCCTGCCCGTAAATCGCAAAGGCAGGCAGCCCGCGCTGCGCATGTGCCGCCATCGCCGCCGCAAGATACACCGCGCCCGGACGCTCCGTACCGTTAAAGCCCCAAACCGCTTTCGTCGTCAGAGGATCCAGATCCATCGTCTCCGTCCCATAGCACCAGCAGGGCGTCACCGTCAGCGTCGCCGTAACGTTCTCTTTCTGGAATTTTTCCGCACAGCGCGCAGATTCCGCGCCCCCGCCGATCGTGCAATCGGAAATCACGACTTCCGCAGGCGTTCCGTCCTTGTAAAAGACGTTTTCTTCTATGATCTTTTTGGCATTTTTCGCCATGTTTATCGTCTGCTCTTCCAGACTTTCACGTACACCCATCCATCTCCCGTCAATTACGGGTCTGATTCCGATCCTCGGTTTCATTTGATCACTCCTTTTTTTAAGATTATATTTGCATAAATTGCTTCTTCCCCCGTCGCTATGACGGCAAATGCCTCTTTTGCGCGTTCGTAAAACGCAAACCGCTCCAAACTCCCTTCTTTGACGTTCGGGTCTTTGTCTGCCGCAATCTTGCGGTATTCCTCCCAGATCGTCGGCTTTACGTTATCCCCCGGCACGATCTGCATCAGAAGAAAATTTTCCGGCGCATACGTATCCAGCGGAATCACCGACAAGACCGCATCCAACATCTGCGCTCCGCCGTGTCCGTCCGCACGTATGACGCGCTTGCCGAAATTTTCGGCAGGAAAATTTCCGTCCGCAATCACGATCTCGTCTCCGTGCCCCATCTGCGCCAGAACTTTCAAAAGCTCCGGCGACAAAACCTTCGGAATTCCTTTCAGCATCCCTTCCCCCTCCTTATTCTTGCGAGAATTACCTCTCCCGTTTTCTATGTTATCACACACGAACGCTTTTTTCAATAGCCGCTTTTGCTGAAAATTAAGAGCAAAAAAGTAGAACTTTTCCCCCATTCATTGGATTTTTTCAACACATTGTGCTATACTTTTCTATATGAAAGAAATTCATCGGGAAAATTCCGACGTGCGCAGGCATTACACCGTCCAGAAAAACAGTGCGGAAAGTTTTCACGCAAAAATCCTGTACGCCGGAGAACTAAAAAAATCCATCGGCTGGAAAGAACAACTGCATTCACATCCCTTCTGCGAGATCGTCTACGTAAAATCGGGCTCTGGCATCCTGCATACCGATTCTTGCAGCTTCCCCGTGCAACAGGGCGATCTGCTCGTCTACAATACGGGCACCATACACTCCGAAGCCGCCGACGACAACAAGGAATTTTCCCTGCTCTTTTGCGGGATCGACCGTCTGCATCTCAAAGACAAACCCGCAAATTGCATTCTCGAACCCGACGCCTGCCCCGTCCTGCACACGGGCCGCTTGCAGCCCCTGCTCGAATCTTACTTCGAAAACCTGATCGCCGAAATGCAGTCCAAACCTTACTACTACGACGAGGTCTCCCGCTCGCTCGTCCGCATTATCTTAAACCTCGTCCTGCGTTTGCTCGCCGAACAGGACAACCATTACTTCAAAACCAACGAATCTTACCGCCGCGCGCGCGAGTACATAGACCAAAATTACAACCGCATCGAATGCGTGGAAGACGTATGCAAAAATATGTATATCTCCCGCTATTACCTCACGCACCTTTTCAAAGAATACAGCGGCCTTTCCCCCATTCAGTATATCATCTCCAAACGCATGGAAAATGCCAAACAACTTTTACAGTCCACCGACCTGCCCGTCCATGAAATTGCCCTTCGGTCGGGATACAACGAAATCAGTTCGTTTTTGAAAACCTTTAAAAAAATCGAAAACATGACCCCCAGCGAATACCGCGACAGCATCAAAAACAAATAAATTTCCCGAAAATGCCGCGTTGATTGAAAAACGGTTTTATCTGAGGCCGCCGTCCGAAAATAAATTTTTCGGACGGCGGCCTTTTTTGATCGCAATCAAAAAGCGGCGGAGCGCAAAAATATTTTGCGCTCCGCCGCTTTTTATTTAACATACCTGCGCGCCGCTTTCTCCTGCCCGCCGTTTTTTCTGCCTCACCCTCCGAACGTAAACTTTGTTCCGAATGCCCGCATGCGCAGATGCGCATGCGGGCATAAAAAGTTCGAAAACGCGGCCACGCGAAACACCCCTTGCAAAAACACGGTAAACTCTCGAAGCGTATTTCCGTGCGCGCAGGGCATACGGACAGCTTTTTTGCCATGCAAAAAGGCCGACGGAGCAAGATTTGCTCCGTCGGCCCTTGTTTCGGTACGGGGATCGATCCCCGCACAATTATTTTTGACATTTGCCCTTGATATATTCGTCGATGGCTTCCGCGGCCGTTTTGCCCGCGCCCATGGCGAGAATGACCGTCGCCGCGCCCGTCACCGCATCGCCGCCCGCGTACACGCCTTCGCGCGAGGTCAGGCCGTGTTCGTCCGCAATGATGCCGCCCCATTTCTGGGTCTCCAGTCCTTTGGTCGTGTTTTTGATGAGCGGGTTCGGGCTCGTACCGATCGCCATGATCACGCAATCGCACTCGATGGTAAAATCGCTGCCCGCCTTTTCCACGGGCCGCCTGCGGCCCGACGCGTCCGGTTCGCCCAGTTCCATTTCCACACAGGAAATGCCGCGCACCGTTCCGTTTTCACCTTCCAAAATCGCCGTCGGATTCGTAAGAAATTTGAAAATAATTCCTTCTTCTTTCGCGTGTTCCACTTCTTCCGCGCGCGCAGGAAGTTCCTTTTCGCTGCGGCGGTACACGATGTACACTTCTTCCGCGCCGAGGCGTTTTGCACAGCGCGCCGCGTCCATCGCTACGTTGCCGCCGCCCACGACCGCTACCTTTTTCGCATGCAAAACAGGGGTACGTGCATCGTCTTTGTATGCTTTCATCAGATTCACGCGGGTGAGGAACTCGTTCGCGGAATAGACGCTTTTCAGATTTTCGCCGGGGATATTCATAAAGCGCGGCAAACCTGCGCCGCTCCCGATAAACACCGCTTCGAAACCGAATTCGTCCAAAAGTTCGTCGACGGAAAGAACGCGGCCGATGACCATGTTCGTCTCGACTTTGACCCCCAGCGCTTTCAGATTGTCGATCTCTTTTTGCACGATGGTCTTAGGCAAACGGAATTCGGGGATCCCGTACACGAGCACGCCGCCCGCAAGGTGCAGCGCCTCGAAGACGGTGACGTCATACCCGCGCTTTGCAAGATCGCCCGCACAGGTGAGTCCCGCAGGGCCGCTCCCGACTACTGCGACTTTATGTCCGTTCGGATCCGCTTTTACGGGAAGATCGCAGCTGTTCGCGTTGTGCCAGTCCGCCACAAACCGTTCCAGCCGCCCGATCGCAACCGGCTCGCCCTTGATACCGCGCACGCATTTTTGCTCGCATTGCGTCTCCTGCGGGCATACTCTGCCGCATACCGCAGGCAGAGAGCTCGTCTGCTGAATGATCTGATACGCCGCTTCAAACTCGCCCGCCGCCACTTTCGCGATAAAATCGGGAATGTGAATTTTTACGGGACAGCCCCCGATGCAGGGTTTATGTTTGCAATGCAGGCAGCGCTGCGCTTCCTCGATCGCCGTTTCCGCCGTATAGCCGAGCGCTACTTCTTTGAAATTTTTATTGCGTACCTGCGGTTCCTGCGAAGGCATTTCATGCTTTTTAAGGCTCATGTTCGGCATATTATCTGACCTCCTTTTTGAAAAGATTGCAGGCCTTTTCCCGCTCTCTCTTCTCAAAGTCTTTGTACGTGGACGCACGCTTCATGATCTCGTCGTAATCTACCTCGTGCCCGTCAAAATCCGGCCCGTCCACGCACGCAAATTTCGTCTTTCCCGCCACCGTCAGACGACAGCACCCGCACATTCCCGTGCCGTCGATCATGATCGGGTTCATGCTGACAACCGTCTTGATGTTGTGCTGTTTCGTGAGCAGGGACACAAACTTCATCATGACGACAGGCCCGATGGCGATCACTTCGTCGTATTGGTTGCCCGCTTCGATCAGCGCTTTCAGCGCGTCGGTGACCAACCCCTTTTCGCCGCAGCTCCCGTCGTCGGACATGAGCTTGTACTCATCGGAAACGGAACGGAATTCCTTTTCCAGAATTACGAGATCTTTGTTGCGGAACCCGACTATGCTGTGCACGCAGGCTCCGAGCGCGTGCAGTTTTTTCGCCACGGGATACGCGATCGCACAGCCGACGCCGCCGCCCACGACCGCCACTTTTTTCAGCCCTTCCACGTGCGAAGGCTCGCCGAGCGGGCCCACAAAGTCGTGTATGTATTCCCCTTCATGCAAATGATTCAGCCGCTCCGTCGTGCCGCCCACGATCTGGAAAATAATCGTGACCGTGCCCTTTTCCCTGTCAAAATCCGCCACCGTCAGCGGAATACGCTCTCCCTCTTCGTCCACGCGCAGAATGATGAACTGCCCCGGTTCCGCCTTCCTGGCTACAAACGGCGCGTCCACCTCCATCAGCGTAACGGTAGGATTCAGCTCTCTCTTTTTAACGATTTTATACATGTTCTGACCGTCCTTTCTCTTTGCATAATTTATCATGAAACTGTATTATTATATAGTATACCCGACTGCGCCCGAATTTTCAAGCATTTTCGACAGCAAAACTCGAATCGCACGATTTATTTTACTTATCGCCCTCCGGGCGGACAAAAAACGTTCTTGCATGATCATCCCTCATTTCCCGCACAAAAGTCTTCCCTTTCGCCTTACGGTAAAAAAAGTACCGAAACAAAACTTTTCAGGCCGCAAAGGCGAGCCCAAATTTGCGCGCAAACAAGGCGGGGCGCAGAAAACTTCTGCGCCCGCCTCAATTTTTTTCTAAATGCGCTTACATAAAAAGAGCGGGGCGATGCCCCGTTCTTTTTTCTATGCGCTCTTTTTGATGAGTTCGGGTTTGGAATTGCCCAAAACACAATCGCGCGTGATCTTCACTTCGCTGATGTCGTTGTCCGACGGGATCTCGTACATGACGTCCGTCATGATATTCTCGATGATCGTGCGCAGGCCGCGCGCGCCCGTCTTCAGCTTGATCGCCGTGCTCGCGATCTCGCTCACCGCCGAAGGCTCGAACGAGAGCTTGACTCCGTCCAGGCCGATCAGCTTCTGGTACTGCTTGATCAGCGCATTCTTCGGTTCGGTCAGTATCTTCACGAGCGCCGTCTCGTCCAGAGGCTGCAAATTAACGACGATCGGCACACGCCCGACAAACTCGGGGATCAGCCCGAATTTCGTCAGATCCTGCGGTTTCACGTCGTCGAAAAGCTGGTAATCCATTTCGTCCGTGCTCTTGACTTTGCTTCCGAAACCGAGGGACGTATCGTCCTTTCGCGCCTGGACGATCTTATCCAGCCCCACAAACGCGCCGCCGCAGATGAACAGAATGTTCGTCGTGTCGATGCGCATGCATTCCTGCTGCGGGTGCTTCCTTCCGCCCTGCGGAGGTACGTTCGCGATCGTGCTTTCGATGATCTTCAAAAGCGCCTGCTGTACGCCTTCGCCCGATACGTCGCGCGTGATGGATACGTTCTCGCTCTTGCGCGCGATCTTGTCGATCTCGTCGATATAAATAATACCGCGCTGCGCTTTCTCTATATCATAGTCCGCATTCTGGATCAGCTTGAGCAAAATGTTTTCCACATCTTCGCCCACATACCCCGCTTCCGTCAGCGTCGTTGCGTCGCTCGTCGCAAACGGTACGTTCAGAATCCTCGCCAACGTGCGCGCCAAAAGCGTCTTTCCGCACCCCGTCGGCCCCAAAAGCAAAATATTGCTCTTTTCGATCTCTACGTCGTCGTCTTTCTTCGTAAGCTCGCTGTTGATCCTCTTATAATGATTGTACACCGCGACCGACAAAACTTTCTTCGCTTTGTCCTGCCCCACAATGTACTTATCCAGCTCCGCTTTGATCTCCGAAGGTTTTTTCAGTTCCACAACGTCCGTCGGTTTCTCCTGCGCCGCACGGATCTCTTCGTTGCAGATCTCCACACATTCGTCGCAGATGGACAATCCGTCCGGCCCGCTGATCAGAACCTTCGTACGGCTCTTCGGTTTGCCGCAAAATGAACAGCATTGTTCTTCTTTCATGGTCGTTGTCCTCCTTTCGCGCCCCTTTCGGGACACGGGATGATTGTATGTCAATAACAAAGCACGCCGCGGTTTCGTATTCTTGAACGAACGGCGGCGCTGCTCTCAGTCCGGTACAAATCCCTTCGCACCGTCTTTATCTTTTATAAAATACGTTGTCTACAAGCCCGTAATTCTTCGCTTCTTCCGCTGACAGATAATTGTCACGATCGGTATCCCGCTCGATCTCCGCAATGCTCCTGCCCGTGTTCTCCGCCAAAATACGGTTCATCTTGTCTTTGATCTTTAAAATGTGCTCCGCCTGTATCTTGATGTCGCTCGCCTGACCCTGCGCTCCGCCGAGCGGTTGGTGAATCATGATCTCACTGTTCGGAAGAGCAAACCGCTTGCCGCGCGTCCCGCTCGAAAGCAGAAACGCACCCATGCTCGCCGCCATCCCGATACAGATCGTCGATACGTCGCAATGAATGTACTGCATCGTGTCGTAAATCGCCATGCCCGCCGTTACGCTCCCGCCGGGACTGTTGATGTACAGGCTGATATCTTTGTTCATGTCCTTCGCTTCCAGATAAATCAGCTGCGCCACGATCGTGTTCGCCATTCCGTCGTTGATCTCCCCCGAAAGAAAGATGATCCTGTCCTCCAACAGCCGCGAGTATATATCATACGAACGCTCGCCGCGGCTGGATTGCTCCACCACCATCGGAATCAGATTCATTTTGATTTCGTCCATGTCTTCTCCAATTTTTTAACGGCTTTTCCTTCGCTTACTCCGCTTTCTCGTCTTTCTTCGCCGCTTTCTTTGCCGTCTTCTTGGCCGCGGGTTTTTCTTCCGCGTCCGCTTTCTTCGTAGCTTTCTTGGCCGCGGGTTTTTCCTCTGCGTCCGCTTTCTTCGCCGTCTTCTTGGCCGCGGGTTTTTCTTCCGCGTCCGCTTTCTTCGTAGCTTTCTTGGCCGCGGGTTTTTCCTCTGCGTCCGCTTTCTTCGCCGTCTTCTTGGCCGCGGGTTTTTCTTCCGCGTCCGCTTTCTTCGCCGCTTTCTTTGCCGCAGATTTTCCCTCTGCGTCCGCTTTCTTCGCCGCTTTCTTTGCAGCGGGTTTTTCTTCCGCGTCCGCCGTCATGTTGTTGTTCTCTTTCAGGAACGCAAACAGCTTGTTGATCACGATGTCGTTGCCGATGTATTCACGCTGCGATGCGTCCACGTCTTTCTTGTATTCTTCCAAAGTTTTGTTCGCCGCTTTCGCAAACTCTTCGAGTTTCGCATCGATCTCCGCGTCGTCCGCCTTGATGTTCTCTTCGCGGATGATCTTGTCGATGACCAGCTGGCTCTTGACGGTATCCGTCGCCTGCGCGCGGTAGCCTTCGCGGAAGGTCTTCAGATCCGTTCCCATGTATCTGAGATAATCTGCCAGCTTCATTCCGCCGTACTGCATGCCCAAACGATACTCCATGTTGCGCATCATCATGTCCATCTGGTTCTCGATCATCGCGTCGGGGATCTCCACTTCCGCATTGTCGGTGATGGCTTTCACGATATTGTTTTCCGTCTCGGAATCGCCCTTTTCTTTCGCCTGCTTTTCCAGACGTTCGCGCGTCTCTTTCTTATACGCGTCCACGCTCTCCGCGCCCGCCGCGTCCTTGATGAACTCGTCGTTGATTTCGGGGAGCTCTTTCTTCTCCAGCTTGTTCAGTTTGACAGCGAACACCGCGTCTTTCCCCTTCAGGTTCTCCGCCTGGTAGTTCTCGGGGAATTTCACGTTGATGTCTTTCTCCTCGCCCACCTTCATGCCGATGACCTGATCTTCAAATCCCGGAATAAAGGAATTGCTGCCGAGTACCAGCGGATAATTCTCGCTCGTGCCGCCGTCGAACTTCTCGCCGTCCACACTGCCCGAAAAATCGATGGTCGCCGTATCGCCCTTCTCCGCCGCACGGCCTTCCACCGCCACAAGACGGCTGTTGCGCTCCTGCAAACGTTTGAGTTCGGACTCCACGTCTTCATCTTTTACATTATACTCAACTTTTTTGATGTTTATACCCTTGTAAGCACCCAATTTCACGTCGGGCTTCACGGGCGCCACCGCGACGAGCACCGCCCCGTCTTCGCTGATGTCCTCCACGGAAAGCTGCGGCTGTCCCACAACGGTAAAGTTGTCCTTCTCCTTTTCCACGATGTCATAATAATGATCGGAGAAGAGATTGTTCAGCGCATCTTCATAGAAAACTCCCTTCCCGTAATTCAGCTCGATGACATGCCTGGGCGCCTTGCCCTTGCGGAATCCGTTGACAAAATACTTGCCGCGCGTCTGCTCGTACGCTTTCTGGTTCGCGGCTTCCCACTCGCTCTTGTCAAACGTCATGGTGATTTTTACTGTGCTCTTCTCGGAAGATTCGGTCTTGTATTTCATAAAAACTTCTCCTGCTATAATTTGCCTTTTTACTCGTTATAGTATTTTAGCACAAAGCAAACGTTTTGCAAAGCGTTTTTATGCAAATGATTTACTTTTTTTGACGGATACGCTATAATAAACAGAGCAAACGGCAAAAACGGCGGTATTTTCCGCCTTCTCGGCCGCCTGCAAAGGAGCGCATCATGCCACAGGACGCCTTTACGCTGCGACATATCGCCCGCGAACTCGACAGCGAACTTCGCGGCGGAAAAGTAAACAAGATCATTCAGCCCTCCCGCGACGAGGTCGATATCCTGCTGTATGCGGGCGGCAAAACCAAAAAGCTCGTCCTCAACACGAATGCGTCCTTTGCGCGCGCCATTCTTTCCGACGTCCCGCGCACCGCGCCCGACGTCGCGCCCAATTTCTGCATGCTTTTGCGAAAATACATTACGGGCGCGCAGCTGCTTTCCGTCGCGCAATGCGGCTTCGAACGCATTCTCGCGTTCACGTTCGACTGCTGCGGCGAATTCGCAAGGGCGACGCGCGTGCTCTATGCCGAGATCATGGGCAAGTACTCCAACCTCATCCTCACGGAAAACGGGATCATCGCGGGCGCGCTGAAAATTTCCTCGTTGCAGGAAAATTTCAAACGCGCGCTCTTTCCGGGCGTAAAATACCTGCCCCCCGAACCGCAGGACAAAGCAAACCCTTCCGACACGGAAAAAATCTGCGAAAGGCTCTCCGCCTTTTGCGGCGGAGATTTTGCGGAATTTCTGTTTGAAAACCTTTCCGGCCTTGCCCTTCCTACCTGCCGCATTCTTTCAAAATCGCTCGGCGATCCCGACCGCCCTTTGGGCGAAAACGTCGCGAAAATCGCACAACGTATACACGATTTCATATTCTCGGACGAGATCTCTCCCGCGTTGGAACGGGTCAACGGAGAGGCCAAAGATTTTCACGCGCGCTTTGCGGGGGAAGCGTATCCCACCGTCTGCGCCGCCGCCGACGCTTACTATACCGAACGGGAAACAAAGCGCGGATTCAACGAAAAAAAGAGAAAGCTCGAAAGTCTCCTTTTATCCCGCCGCAAGAAGGAAGAGAAAAAACTCGCCCTCCTGCGCGAGCGCGAAGCGAGCTGTGCGGACATGGAAAAAAACCGCATTTTCGGCGAGCTCCTTACGGCAAATCTGTATGCGCTGCGCAAGGGCATGGAGGGCTGCGAAGTCGTCAATTACTACGACGAAAAGCAAGCTCCCGTCCGCATCGCGCTCGACAAGACCCTCTCCCCCGCGCAGAACGCGCAGAAGTATTATAAGAAATACAACAAACAAAAGCGCACCCTTGCGGCGGTCGCGCCGCAAAAGGCGGAAGCGGAATCTGACCTCGATTATACCGAGAGCATGCTGTCCGCCTTGTCTCGCGCGGAAAACGCGCTGGATCTGACGGAGATCGAACAGGAGCTGCGCGATGCGGGCATTCTCCCGCCCGAAAAGAAAAAAGTCAAAAATGCGCCCGTCGTTCCTTTCCGCGTCTTCCAGCTCGGAAAGTTCCGCATTTTCGCGGGAAGAAACAACGTGCAGAACGACAGGCTCCTGCGCGAGGCGGCCTCCGACGACGTGTGGCTGCACGCCCAGAAATACCACAGCTCGCACGTTCTCATTCGGACGGACGGGCGGAAGGTGCCCGACGACGTCCTTCTGGCCGCCGCGGAGATCTGCGCCTGCTTTTCGGACGCCAAACAGGGAAATAAGATACCCGTCGATTACTGCCAGAGACGGTTCGTAAAAAAACCGCCCAAGGCAAAGGCGGGATTTGTCACTTACACCGATTTCAAAACGATCCTCGCCGACCCGAAACGCCACGCGGAACTGGAAATCTGACCCCGCTTTCCGCGCGGGACGGTTTCTGTTGGTTCCGAAAAAATCGGCTTTTGCCTTCCCGCAAAGACGCGGGAAGGCAAAAGCCGCAAAACCCTTGCTTTGCGCACTCATCCGTGTTACAATACACGAAAAGAGCGTAAATTCAGAACATTGTGGGGAAATTCATGCAAGAAGAGATCATTTCCGTCTGTTACAGCGGCAATAAAAAAGTTTTCCAGGGGTTGTTGCTGTCCGTCCTGTCGCTCATCAAGTACACCGCGCGGCCGCTGCACGTTTACGTGCTTTCCATGGATCTGCACGAACAAAACCCCGTCTTTTTGCCATTCAGCGAAAACCAGATGAACATTCTTGACGGCGTTTTAAAGCAGAAAAACCCGCAAAGCCGCGCGGAACTTATCGACGTGGGAGAGCTGTTCCGCAAGGAACTTGCCGCAGGGAAAAACGCGAAGAACTATTACACCCCCTACGCGCAGCTGCGGCTTTACCTTTCCGAGCTTGCAGGGATTCCCGACAAGCTCATATACCTTGATATCGACACGATGGCGGCTTCGGACATCGGACAGCTGTACGATATCGACATTACGGGGTATGAATACGCCGCGGCTTTAGATTATATGGGGAAATTCTGGATCTCGCCCGTCTACTGCAATTCGGGCGTGCTGCTCCTCAATCTGCCCGAACTTCGCCGCACGCGGCTTTTCCCGCGCGTGCGCGAATACGTGGCGAAGCACCGCATGATCATGCCCGATCAGACGGCCTTGCACCGCCTGCACAAAAAGCGGCTGATCCTTCCGATGCGCTTCAACGAACAGCGCGGCATCAAGAAAGACACCGTCGTCAAACATTTCTGCCGCGGGATCTTCTGGCTCCCCTTCTTTCATATCTACAACATCAAGCAATGGGAACGCGATGCCGTACATAAACGCCTGAAAATTCATGATTACGACGACATTTACGATCAATACGATCGGCTGACGCAAACTTGCGATCCGGAGAAATGACCATGCCCGACGATACCATTCACGTCTGCTACTGCGGCAACAAAAAAATATTCCGCGGACTGCTTCTTTCCGCGCTGTCTCTCGCCATGCGCACAAAACGTCCCCTGCACCTTTATATCCTTTCCATGGACCTGCACGAGCAAAATCCGGCTTTTTTGCCTTTCAGCGAGAACCAGATCGACATTCTCAACGCGGCGCTCCGCGAATTCAACCCGCAAAGCGTCGCCGAACAGCGGGATCTGCGCGATCTGTACCTTACCATGCAGCAGCACAACAAAAACGCCCGCAATATGTACACGCCCTATGCCCAGCTGCGGCTGTACCTGACCGAGCTTGACAATATCCCCGACAAGATCATCTACCTCGACGTCGATACCATGTGCATGAAGGACATCGGGGAACTCTACGACATCGATATTTCCGCTTACGAATACGGCGCGGTCATCGACAACATCGGAAGAGTGTGGACGGACAAGCATTACTGCAATTCGGGCGTACTGCTCCTCAACCTGCCCAAGATCCGCGAAACGCACCTCTTCGAACGCGTGCGCAGGCGCATCTGCGAAAAATGGATGTGGATGCCCGACCAGTCCGCCCTGCACGAATTCGGCTCCGCGCGGCTGTACCTGCCCCGCAAATTCAACGAACAGAGCCGAAAACTGCGCGACGATACCGTCATAAAACATTTCTGCAAGGGCATCAAGGTCTATCTGATTCTTCCCCTCTCCTACAACGTCAAGCAGTGGGAACGCAAAAAAGTACACAAAAAACTCAAATATTTCTGCTTTGACGATATCTACGAAAAGTTCGACGAACTCGAGCAAAAATACGACATGGACAAATAAGCGGCGCGGCAAAACCAACCGCCGTGCCTTTGTCTAAATAGGAGCCGCCGCCCGCAAAGATTTGCGGGCGGCGGCTCATTGTCTATAAAAAACGGCGCGCCGCGTTCTTTAAGAGAAAGAACGCGGCGCTTTTTTATTTAAAAATTTCAGCGGCGAAGGAAACTTTCCTGCGCATTCAGCGGTTCGCCGTCCGAAACCACGGCGCGGTATTTTCCGTCGGCGCCCAGCTCGCGCGCCTTGACGTTGTCCGCAAGCAAGGTCATCAGAAAGCTGAAAATTTTCTCTTCGATCTCGCCGCGCGGAACGGGAGCCGCGATCTCCACGCGCTTGTCCGTGTTCCGCGTCATAAGGTCGGCGCTGGAAATGTACATCACGCGGTCCTCTTCCGTGCCGAAACAGTACACGCGCGAATGTTCCAGAAATCTCCCCACGATCGAGCGGACGGTGATGTTTTCCGTCTTTCCCGCAACGCCCGGCAACAGACAGCAGATGCCGCGTATGATCAGCCGTATTTTAACGCCCGCACAGCTCGCTTCCACAAATTTGTCGATGATCGCTTTGTCCGTCAGACTGTTCATCTTTGCCACGATCTCGCCGTCGCCGCCCGCTTTCGCCTTTTCGATCTCCCGATCGATCAGACGGATCAGCCCCGGTTTGAGCGTCTGCGGCGCCACCAGCAGCTTTTTGTACGCATAATCGGTGTTGCAGATCGCAATGTTGCGGAAAAACGCCACCGCGTCTTCCCCGATCTCTCCGTCCGACGTGATAATGTTCAGATCGGTATACTGTTTCGCCGTCGATTCGTTGTAATTGCCCGTGCCGAGATGCGTTATGTAACGGATCTCTTCCCCGTCTTTGAGCACGACGGATATGATCTTGGAATGTACTTTGTAATTTTCCATTCCGTAAATGATGGTACAACCCGCTTCCTGCAATTTTGCCGCAAAGTGCAGGTTGTTCTCCTCGTCGAACCGCGCGCACAGCTCGATGACGACCGTCACCTGCTTCCCGCGCTCGCACGCGCGGCAGAGCGCGTCCACGATCCTCGAATGATTGTCCAGACGATAGATCGTGATCTTGACCGAAAGCACCCGCTTGTCTTTGGAACATTCGTCCAACAGATCGACCAGCGGCTGCATGCTGTCGTACGGATAGGAAAGATAGACGTCTTTTTTCAGAACCAGATCGATCAGCGATTCCGCTTCCCGCAGCTCCTTCGCCACCGCACCCTTAAAAGGCGGATATTTCAGCGCCGCCGCACTTTCCGCAGGCAGGAAGTTTCCGATCGAAAACAGAAATTTGTAATCGAAATAGTGCGGCTCTTCGAAACAGTAATCTTCGTCCAGTTTCAGCTGTTTGAGCACAAAACCGCAAAGCGGCGAACGGATGTCGTCCACTTCCAGGCGCACGACTCCCTGCCGCGCACGCGTTTCGATCTTCTTTTTCATGAATTCCGAAAAATCGTGCTCGACGTCCGTGTCGTCCACGCGCGTATCCAGGTCTGCGTTCCGTGTCACGCGCATGCGCAGTTTCCCGCGCACCGTGTACCCCGAAAACGCCAGATGCCCGAACGCCTTCATCAGCTCCTCCACGGGCACCACTTTCGCTTTCTTCCCGTAGCCGATCCGATACAAACGGTCGATGGCGGGATTTACGTACATCACGCCGATCATGTCCCTGCCGCCCCGCTCCAGCTCCCAGAGCATATAATTTTTCTTGTTCTCAAACTGGATCATCGGATGCTTGGCGTCCAGCACCATCAGGCTCAGCAACGGCATCACGCGCGAGAGAAAATAACTCTTACATTCCTCGCTCTGCCGCGGCGTAAGCTCCTCCGCCGTCAGAATGCGCAGGCCCGCTTTCGAAAGTTCGCCGCGCAGTTTTACGTACGCCGCCGCACGGCTCTTATAATGCTTGCGCACGACCTGCATGATCCCCCAAAGCTGCTTGGACGCCGTCAGCTGCGTCTTGTTGTCCGCCACCTGCGGGGTCTCCAGCATTTCGTTGTACAGGCTGCCCACCCGAACCATGAAAAATTCGTCCAGGTTCGAACAGAAAATCGACAAAAATTTGCACCGCTCCAACAGCGGGTTGTCCAAATCCGCCGCCTGGTCCAACACACGCTTGTTGAACAACAGCCAGCTGTATTCCCTGTTTACGTAAATATCGCGGATAAACCGCTTTTTCGCCTTTTCAACGGGACTCAATTCCTTCACGATATCCTTTCTCCTTTCCCTTCTTCACACCCGTTCTCTTTTTCTTACTCTATTCCTGCGCGTCCGCGTTCATGCTTTCTTTTTTCGCCCGCGCGCTTTTCGTTCCGCTCTTTTTCGCCCCGCCCTGCTTTGCGGACTTTTTTGCGTCGTTTGCTGCCTTTTTCCCGCGCGGCGCGCGCTTTTTTTCCGATTCCGCCTCGCAGGAAACGCTCGCCTGCTGCCCGAAATCGTAGTACGAGCCCTGCAGGCGGTTTTCAAGGATCAGCTGCAGGTATCCCTCTTTTACGCCGCGCGGGCTGATGCGGATCTCCTTTGCGCCGAAACGCTTGAAAAGCGTCTTCGCCACCACGGCGGCGATCCCCGCGGAATACAACTTTTCGGGCGCAGCCTGCAAAATCAGTCCCGAACGGTCGCGCCCCTTGATCAGATGCTCCGCCAGCTTTTTGAATTTTTTGCACGACATGACCTTTTCGTTTGTCTTTTCTTCCTTGTAATACGCGCTGTAAAGCTCGTAGAGCGCCCCGCAGTTCGCGCCGACCCCGATCACCGCGCCGATCCTGCCTTTCCCCGGCACGCCCGCCTTTTCAAACTTCTTTTTCAGATATTTCGCGATTTTTTCCGCTTCTTTTTCCGAAGGCTGGATCTTCTCCACAAACTTCTCGTGCAGCTGAAACACCCCGAAATCCAAAAACACGCTGCCCGTACGCTCTTCTTTGGAAAGATCGCAGATCTCGATGCTCCCGCCGCCGATGTCCACCAGCGCCGTCCCCGGTTCCGTGCCGTATTCGCGGTTCGCCACAAAATCGCAGTACGCTTCCGTCTCCCCCGATACGGGATTGACAAAAAGCCCCGTGCGCTTTGCGATCGCTTCGTGCACCTGTCCCACGTTCTCCACATCGCGCAGCGCCGCCGTCGAAATGAGATACACCCGCTCCGCCGAAAGATTCCTGCATTTTTCCTTCATGTCCGCGATCGCCGCCGTGAGTTTGTCGATCCCGCGCGAAGAAAGCTCCTTGCCTTCCATATAATGCAGCATCGCAAGATTCACGCGGTCGCTGAATACCGTCTGCAACTGCATTCCGTTTGTCTCCGCCGCAATCAGCGATACGCTGCTCGAACTGATATCTATGACACAATATTTCATCCTTTCTCCCTGCCTCGCCCGCTTATCTTCCGAAACAGACGCCGATGTCTTCCGCCTGCCGCACAATGTCCGACGACGGGTCTACGAATTTGTACTTTCCCGCCACGTCCGGCAGCGCATTGAAGGTGATCTCCTGCCCCGCTACCGCCACCGTGACGCCGAACTGCCCCTGCGCTGCAAGCCTGCCGGCATAACTTCCCAACCGCGACGAAAGCACGCGATCGTACGCCGACGGATTGCCGCCGCGCTGGATATACCCCAACGCCATGCTGCGCGTTTCGAAACCCGTCTGCTCGCCGATCACTTCCGCCAGATGCTGCGTCACCGTCGTTTCCCCGCGCTCCGTCCGCACAAATACCCGCTCTTTCTTCTTGAACCGCGCTTCACTCTCCAAAACCGCCCCTTCTCCGACCGCAATGATGTTGCACGGCTTGCCGTCTTCATAGTTTTTCCGTACCGCTTCGCAGATCTTGTCGATGCGAAACGGGATCTCCGGCAGCAGGATCACTTCCGCCCCCGCCGCGATGCCCGCATACAGCGTCAGCCAGCCCGCTTTGTTGCCCATCACTTCCACAAGAATCGTCCGCCCGTGGCTCGCCGCCGTCGTGCGCACGCGGTCGATCGCCTCCGTCGCCACGTCCACCGCCGTGTGAAACCCGAACGTTACGTCCGTTCCGTATATGTCGTTGTCGATCGTCTTCGGCAGCCCGATCACGTTGCAGCCTTCCGCACACAAAAGCGCCGCCGTCCGGTGCGTTCCCGCGCCTCCCAACGTGAACAGGCAGTCCAGTCCCATCTTTTTATAGTTTGTGCGCATCTTTTCCAGACGCGTTTCGCCGTTTTCTTCCGGTACCGTCATCGTCTTGAACGGCGTGCGCCGCGTGCCCAGCACCGTCCCGCCCAAATTCAACAGCCCTTCAAAATCTTCCGGTCCCATCGGCGCGCTTTCCCCGCGGATCAGTCCGCCGTACCCGTCCGGAATTCCCACAATCTCACAGTTTTTTATGTTCTTATAGGCGTAAAACCCGATCGCACGCATCACCGCATTCAGGCCCGCACAATCTCCGCCGCTCGTCAATATTCCGATCTTCATATTTGCCTCCTGCCTTATTTTACCACCCGCCGCAC
>CALVXG010000021.1 GCA_944368925.1 uncultured Clostridia bacterium
CCCTGCGCCGCTACCGCCACGCTCGCTTTGTCCGCTATTTCCGCCGTGCCTTCCGCATCCGAAAAATACTTTCCGCATACTTCACAGGACCAATATTCCGTGTTCCCCTCTTCCGTACAGGTCGCAGCTTTTGCCGCATGATGCGTCAACGTGTGAACCTCCGACCAGGAAAGACCGTCTTTCATTCTCCACAGGGAATCCGTCGTACTTGCCGCCAATCCTCCCGTCGTAAGCCCCGCTTTGAACAGTATTTCGTCACTCCCGTCCCTGGTCAGAATCGGCCTCTTGTCCGTACACGTGCATTCCGCATTCGTCGCATGCTCTCCGCACGGAAGGTTTCCGAATGCGTCGTATATGTATATAAGAATATTGGTTGTATAACGGTGCGCCTGCAATGCGATCGAATTGAACGATTCGATCTCTCCCACCGTATACCCGTTGATCACTACATTCTCCCGAAACGATTCGTCTCCGCTCCCTGCCCATTGCAGATTCGTCTGCCCGGGCAACGGAAAAGGCTTTTCCATCTCTATGGTCACCACATACGCAGGCTTGCCGTTATAATCAGCCGCAACCGTAAACAATACTTCTTTGACCTGAAAAACATCTTCCGCTTTTACGATTACAGCCTGCCATCCCCCCAGGAATACGGCAAACAGTACCGCCATCATCAAAAACAGGCTTATACACAACCGCTTCAATCTCATTTCTTTCAAAATCTTCCCCTCCTTAAAAACAATGAACAAAATCGGCAAATACTCCCGCTGCCACCCTTTTATCATGCATCGCTGTCGGAAAACATGCCTGATTTTGTTTAACTTACAATTCATTCTAACAGACACAAAAAAAATTACAAGTACAATTTTCATAAAATCAGCACAAAATTAATTATTTTTTATTTACACTCTTTATGTTCTTCCCACGGTTTCAGAAAAAGGCTTTCGCCGTATCAGGCGGCAAAATTGCCGTGTCATCCGTTTTTCGGACCCTTTTTTGAAAAAAATCTGCCGCCCGCAACTATGGTTGCGGGCGGCAGTCTTGCTTTGCAATAAAAACATCCCGCTAAGCAGGCTGCTTTTTCGGGACGCTTTTTCCGACCTGTATTCCTGTTTTCAAATTTTTCCTCTCAACGCACGTGATGACGCAAATAATCCCGAGGTGAAACATACATGATTTTCTTGAAAATACGGCTGTAATAATTCTCATCGGAAAAACCGAAATTAATCGCTATATCGCGCATTTTGTAACTCCGGCTGTTCAACGCCGCCAATGATTCAATGATCCGCGTATGATTCAGAAAATTAATGAACGTCTTACCCGTCAGTTCTTTGAAAATGTTGGAAAAATATTGCGGCGAAATATTCAGCAGACGGGCAACAGAACTTGCCGTTATCTCCGAAGCATACTGATTCTCAACAATGCGAAGCGCTTTTTCCACCAATTCTCTCTTTCTCTTTTTTCCTACGCCGTCTAACTCTTTCGGAACGTCTTCTTTTCTGTACTCTCTGAGCAAGATCATGACCAATTCAAAAAGATACCCTTTGATCGCTATCTCCCAGCCGTACTTTGCTTCCCTTTTTTCCTTCACGATCTTTTTGAATAATTTGATCAGTTGTGCATCCTGTCTGATGCAAGGCTCAAAACAAAGCTCTCCGTTCGCCATCGGTATAAAATATTTGTTCTCACAATCATCTATAAACCGACTGTTCAGAACAGATATATCTACGATCAACGTATGATAAATCGTTTTGCCGCTGACTTTCCTGATTGTATGATTCACATTCGGTGAAAAGACAAAAATATCCCCTTCGTTTGCTATGTAACTTGTCCGTTCGTACTGAACTTCAAATACTCCTTTCCTGATACAAAGAATTTCTACCTGTTCATGCCTGTGGTACGGCACTTCAAAATCTTTTACCCTGTACGCCTCACAATAAATCTCATCCACCAGAAACGACTTGTCTTCCATATTTAAGGTTTCAAACATGGAATCTTTCTTTTCCGTAAATTTGGTATATATGATCACGACCGCACTCTCCCCCACACTTATTTCTAATCCGCTTTCATTATACCTGCAAAAATATTGTTTGTCAATACCCTTCCCGTCCGCTTTCAGCAAGGAAGAATTTGCTTCCCTTCAAAATTGTTTCTTTCGTTTACTCCTTTAGATTCCCGCTCGGTTTTGCGGCAGCTATGTTATTACGATTTATCGGAAAGATTCGAGGCATTCGGGGTGAGAGGGTTCGCGGCGCTCGGAAAGCACGGCTTTTTGGTCGCCGCCGGGCGTTTCGGATATTTGCATGACTTTGTTGATCCCGTCAAAGATCTGACAGTGCGTCACCGCCAGGATCGCGATCCCCTGCAGCCGAAGCTCCTGCACCAGCCCGTTCAGGATCTCCTTGTTCCGCCCGTCCAGGTTGTTGAGCGGCTCGTCCAGAACGAGCAGGCGCAAGCCGCAGACCTTTGCCTTGATGATCCCCGCCAGAACGTTGATCATCTTCTGCTGTCCGCCGCTCCACGCGCGCACGCGCTTGTTTTTGAACGTCCTGTAATTTTTGCAGCGGAAACTTGCCGCCAGAAACCGATCGTAGTATTCGCGGATCAGCGCGTCCGCTTCGACGAGCCGTTTCTTTCTCTCCTCGCGGGTATACGTACCCGCGTTTTCGAGCGCAAGCCTGCAAACGTGATAAATATACGAATAAGCGGAATCACCCGTCAGAAATTCTTCGTCCTGTCCGATATAGGAGACAAGACAGCTCAGTTTTGTCAGTTCCTCCGCCGTACAAAGGGGGATGCTCTTTTCGGGAAATCCCTGCCCGCGACAGACGATGCTGCCGCCCGTCACGGTAAAATACCGCGCACCCTGCAGACGGAAAAGCCGCAAAAACGTGGATTTTCCGCACCCGTTATGCCCTTTAATCAGCACAAAATCCCCTTCCGCAACGTCGAACGAGCCGTAATCGATCCGGAAGCGGAATCCTTGTCCCGCCTCGTCCACGATCCCGACCGAGAGATCGCGCACGCTTATGACTGTTTTCCGTTCGTCCGACATCCCAACAACCTCCTGCCGATCGCAATAGTATACGCCGCGAGCATGAGCGCCGCCGCACAGAGCCATTCCGTCCGCGCGGTACGCTTTTCCGCCGTGCGCACGCCGTCCCCGATCAGCTGGTAGGAATCTGCCTTGGCGACCGCCTGTCCGCCGCCGCGAAGCGCCGATTCGAGGATCCCGTCGCGGTATTCGGCGTACGCCTGCGCGCACTGCGCGTCGTATTCTTCCTGCGTCTGATAGGGCGGCTTTGTACCGAAATACACGGATACGTACTCCTCAAACGAGAGCGCAACGTTCCCTTCGCCGACATAATCCTGCAAGAGCGCGCGCACGCCCTCTTCGTCCTTTGCCGTCAGAAATGCGCCGCTGTACGCGCGCGCATCGTAGACGGCGGCAATGTCCTGCGACAGCCCGACCAGCACGATCCCCTCTTTCAGCACGCCGTAAGTGGACGGCCGCAAACACGGCCGCCAAAAGTATGTATTTCAGATAACGCCTGATAAATTCCCCCATACCGTCACCAAGTATACGTCAAAATATTCGAATTGTCCGAACTGAGAATGTTGCTGTTGTTGCTGAACGCCCGCACCACGAGCATATGATACCCGCTGATATACTGCCCGATATTGTAGATGATTTCACTGCCGACCGACGTGTTGTCCGCCCGTACATAGATCACGTCCCCGTTGCCGTCGGTGAGCGGTTCCTGGCTGCCCGATTCGAAAATGCAGTAATAATCCGCATTCTTCACGTGCTTCCACGTAAGGTCGCCCATTTCCGTCACGTCCAGCACGGGCGCCTCGATCTTGACGTGCTGTATGGTCAGGTTTTTGGTGTACCCGTCGTCCCCCAGCAGACGATACTGCGAGGGCGCGTCGTAATCGTACCCGATGATGATGTGCGATTCCCCGACCATGATCGGCTGCAGGCTGACGATCATGTTGATCTTCTTCGGCTCCGCGCTCAGCGACGGGATCTTGAAGGAGACCGTCGTAGACTTGCCGATGTTGCCCGTGTTCGCGTCCTGGAAGGTCATCGTCTCGATCATGCCCGTGCTCACGTCCTCCATCGTCCCTTCCAGGATATCCAGCGAGTCAAACGTGATCTTGATGTTCAGAAGGCTCTGCCCGTCGTTGTCCCGCCGCGCCTGAATGTCCAGCGTCAGAAACAGATAATACTCCGTATCCACGTCGAGCGTCGTCCATTGCGCCGCATTTTCTATGTCGAACGTTTCCGGATCGTAGTCCTCCGCCCGCACAAACCCGAACGTCAGCCCGCTGATCTCGATGTCCGACGAGCCCGTCGCACTGCCGCCCGCCGTCGTGCCGCCCGAACAACCCGCCAGCATGACGCACAGCGCCAGAATCATTCCCATTATCCAACTCATTCTCTTCATACCGTCACCGCCGTTTTTTTCTTTGCTCATCTTTCCCTCGCACTCTCCGTTACACGATCATGCTCGCACGCAGCGTCTGCCCGCCCGCGCCGCTCCCCGCGATCGTCACGACGAGCTCCACTTCGTAAATATCTTCCTGGCCGAACCCGCTTTCAAAATGAATGTCCGCCGAATAGTTGCGCGACGTCTGGAGCGTGGCTTTCCCCTCGCTGTTTTCCAGCGTGGTCTGCCCGCCCGAAGTTTTGCCGCCCACGCGCGTTCCCTCTTTGTTGTAGTACACCATCTCGTACGAGAACGTGAGCGATGCCAGCTCCTCGCAGTTGCCGAAAATAATGACCATCTGGCTCGACGTCCTGCGCGTGACCGTCAGCGTTATGTTCATGTTGTACACCGAGACCCGCTCGCCCTGCGGCGTGTTTTCGGACGTAAGCTCGCCGTCGTTCGCCGCGACAAGGCGCGCGTACACTTCAAACGTACCCTTTGGAAGCGCGGAAACCAGTCCGTCCTGCAATTCGTGCTCCTCTCCGTCCTGCATATAGAAAAACCGCGCGCCCGCCGCCGAAGACGTCACCCGCTCGTCCCCTTCCCGGTACGATACGTCCGGTGCCGCCAGCTTGGTCACCTCATACAGATCGGAAGGCTGCGAATCCAGCACGCAATCGTACTGCTCTTTCAGCGCGTCCGTCGCCGTGAACACCGCGTAGACGGTATATTTCCCCGCCGCGACGATTGCGTCGAGCGAATCCGCGGCAACAAAATTCTCCGTGCCGCTCCCGCTGTAATACAATTTCACCGCGCCCTCCGTCTTGCCTCTGTACGCCAGCCCTCCGCCCGTGACGTAGATCGAAGGCGTCGCAAGCTTATAAATGCGAAGCGTCACCGTCTCCGAATCGAGCGCAAACGCATCCGCCGAAACGTCGGCGGCACAACGCGCTTTCAGCTCGTGCTCCCCCGCCGCAATCGACGAAACCTCGGGCAGAGCCGCACTCCATTCCCCTTCGTCAAAACTATAACGCGCGGCGGCGGACGCGTCCGTCACCCACTCGCCGCCTTCCACCGTCACGGAAGGCGCCGCAAGTTTGGTCACCGTCACCGTCTCCAGAACGACGGTGCGCCCCGCCAGTTCCGCCGTGACCGAAAGAGCGTTCGCTCCCGTCTTCCACTCCGCCGACGAAATCGCCATGTACGGCTCGGTATAACTGAACCTCTCGCCGTTCAGCTCCACGACATACGTCGCACCGCTCCCCACGCTGTCCCAGCGCAGCGTTTCCTCTTCCCTGCGGATATGGTTCCCTACGGCCACGTTGAATTCCGCGCGCTCCGATTCCTCCATGCCCGCCAGGTTCGAACGGCTTACCACGCCGATCGCCTTCACGCCTTCGCCGAATTGCGTCAAAAATCCGTCGCTTTCCAGATCAATATAACTGCGCCCGACGATCTCCTTCCAGAATTCGCCTTCGACCCAGACGGAATAACCCGTCGCGCCCGAAACCGCGTCCCAGCCGATCCTTTCCCCGTCATAGAATACCTGCGCCACCGCGTCCAGCTTCGAATAGGAGAACGTCGTGCGCGTCACGCCGTCGACCGCCCCGTCCGCCGCTTTCGCCACGATGACGATCTCGTTCTCGCCCTGCGCGAGATCAGTACGGAAAGAGTTCTCCTGCGACGTGTACGGCGTACCGTTGACCGTGATCTCATACGACGTCGCGCCGTCCACCGCGTCCCAGCGGAGCAGGCCGCCCGCATACGAAATGTTCTGCGGCGCGCGCAGCTTGGAAACGGACAGCGGTTCGGACATCGCCGAATTGGCGTATTTGTCCGAAGGCGCGTTCGCGCGCACCGTCACGGTCAGTTCTCCCCAATTCGCGTCCGCGCTCAGATCGTAGCTGAGGCTTTCCGTATTTGCGACGGGCGCGGACGTCGAATTGACGTACACGTTGTACCCCGCCGCGTTCGGAACGAAGTCCCACATCACATAGTTGCCCGACTGCACCAAAACGGACGTCTCCAGCACCGCGGGATTGACGAGGATCGTGATGCCGATCCGCTCTCCCGCGTATTCGATATACACCGTCTGCTGCTGCCCGACAAGCTCGGGATCGTACCCTTCCAGCATGGATCCCGAAAGCTCCAGCTCCACCGCTTCGCCCGAATTTTTGCGGTACGTCACCGTATATCCCGACAAATCCAGCCCTTCCCCGTACGTCGTTTCGATGACCCTGTCTACGTGGAATTCCACGCTCTGGGGTGCGGGCGCGTTGAGATAAAAGTACACCCCCGCCCCCGCGCCGATCAGAACCGCCAGGGCTGCGGCCGTGACCCCGATGTTCCTGCGTTTGCGGAATTTGCACGCCGCCGAGTAATTTTGCCAGACTTTCGTCTCTTCGAGGGTGATCTTGTTCCCCTCGCTCAGATATTTTTTGCAATACGCCCGCACCGCAAGCACGAATTTCCGCGTGCGCCCGTTGAACGCCGAACGCGGAAAGACCTGCGCCGCGACTTCGTCGCTGCTGAGCAGGACTCTCAGATAGATCCGCCCCGCATCCGACCATTCCTTCTCCTGGGCGGCGATCCGATAAAATATATCCATCGCAAACGCTTTGTCTTTCGACCTGACAATGTAATTGATTATGTTTTCGCTCAGCACGGTGAACTTCGTTTCGTCTCCGTGCGTGCGGCGGATCAGATCGTCCCAGTCGTTGTTCGTGCCGACGTTCGGGTACGATTGCAGCACGGACAAGTACAGTCCGCCCCCCGACTGCGGATTCTCCGCATCGTACTTTTTGGCGTAATTTTTTAGATACGTCTGCAATTCTTTGTCTTTTTTCTGCGCCGACGCGCCCGTCATGTCGAGAATAAAACGGCTCCACGTTTCGTAAAACCACGGCACTGACCGATAGGCCGCATAATTCTCGGCCAGCGTATGGATCCCCTTTACGCTGCCCGTTTTCTCGTATTCTTCCAGAGCGCGGGCGCATTCTCCCGCGATCTCGTCTTTCCTGGCGCGCAGCCGCTCCCGCACCTGCGCGTCCGTCGCGTTCTTCTCCGCCGTCACCTCCTGCCCGCATACGGGACAGCGGCGGCCGCGCTCGTTTTCGTCGATCTCAAATTGTTCCCCGCATTTCGGGCATTTTACGTTGACCATCTCTTTCTTCTCCTAACCGATGCCGCTCATATGCTCGACGACATGAATATTTCAAAATCTTCGTCCGACTGCAGCTGCGCGTTGCCGCAATAAAACCTTACGTTCACGCTGCGCCCGCCATGCGAATTCGTAAACCCGTAAGCGAGGGATATGTGCTCCGATTCCCCCACGCCGAGAAAACAATCGTACTCGAACGCGGTTTCACTCGCCTCCGAAACCGCCGCGCTGCCGGACAGCACCTTCCTGTCCGTGATCTGAAAACCGCTCTCCGAACCCGTTCCCGGCCCGCTGCACGTCAGATTCAGGTACGGGATCGTGCGCCCCGAACACGCGGACTGCTTTTCCAGATCGAACTCCACGATCAGATAATACGTCTCTCCCGCTGAAAGCTCCGATTCGTCCGTCTCTTCGCCCGAAAACACGTCGCCCTTCACGATCCGATAGGAAAGATCCTTCACGTTCAGCACGGGATAAAAAACCCAGTCCACCGCGCAGTATTCGTCGCGCAGCATCCACGCGTTCTCCGAAGGAGATCCCCCCACCAGCCCCACGTCCTTCGACGTGAGCACCGTCCAGCCGAGAGAATTTTCAAAGGTCACAGACCTAAGAGACGCACACGATTCGAAGGCCCTGTTCCCGATCTTCTGCAGGTTCGCGGGAAGGGTGAGAGCCGTGATCGGCGTGCTGCGGAAAGCGGAGCTCTGGATCTCCTGCAGCCTCTTGCCGAACTGAACGTCGCTCACGCCGCTCCCCGCAAACGCGCGGCTTTCGATCGTGAGCACGAAATCGCTCATCTGCACCGACGCGATCTCCGCGCCCGCAAAACGCGCCCGACCCGATCGCGATCACGCGCAGTCCCTCGTAACGGTTGGGCACGATCACCGTGCCCGTGTTGCGGCTGATCCCCGACACCTCGCAGGTCTGCCGCTCTTCGTCGACCGCAAACGTGAGCCCGCTCACGTTCTCTTCCGCAAAATACGCGCCGCGGAACGTCTCCCCCTGCACGGAGACTGCGTCGCTGAATATGTAAAAATCAATGTCGATCAGACACGTTTCCAAAGCTTCGAAACTCAATACCGTCCGCACCTTTTTCGTGCCCGTTTCGGGCGCCGTGTACGAAAAATCGAACATCTTTCCGCCCTCGTAGTCTTCCGCCGACTGTTTGCCCGTGTTCGCCTGCTCGATCTTCGCGTTTTGCCAAGCACCGCCGTAAAGATAGATCCCGCATATACCTCGCCGCCCTGCAAGACGTCTTTCGTTGCCGCGATGACAAAATCTACCACGACGTAATTCTTCCCCGTCCGCATTTCCGTCAGGGACGCAAGATCCGTCGTCTCCGTAAGCCCGCCGCCCGCGTAGGCCTCCTCGTTCACCAGTCCGTACGAAAGTTCTTCGATCTGCACCTTCTCCACGTCCGAAGACGCTTCCTGCGGCGAAAGCACGCTCGCCGATATCCATTGGTTTCGGTCTTCTCCCTTGCGGTAATCGTCGCTGTATATGTTCGCTTCCACGCACAGCATCCCTTCCTGCTGCGTCACAAACCCGATCGCCACGTACGCACGGATATCTCCCCAGGTATCGTCGATCTCCAGCGTACAGGTGGACGGATCAAAAGTCGCGCTGACCCCGTCGCACGCAAACCCGCCGAACGCCAGAATTTTATTCAGCGGCACCAGATCCAGCCATTCGTTCAGCGATCGGATGAGCATCTGCGGCGAAACAATGTGGCTCCAACACAGATCCAAATACGCATTGGGGAAATTCTTCCCCAAAAAGGCGCATTCTCCCGTAAACGGCATGCCCATATGATAAATATCAAAGCGGATGTCCGGGTTCTCCTGCACGACGGAAAACAGCAGGCAGGGACTTTTTCGGTTGATATTGTCCCATACCCCCGTATGCACCGCCGCCACAAGCCCCAGTTCACGCGCATACGGAAGCGTTTTGCGGTAGACAAAACTCTGCAATACCTCGCTGTCAACCGCTTCCCCGCGCTTCAGCGCCTCAAACTGCCGTTTGGCCGTGCCGTAGTCTTCACCGTGCAAAAAACAGCTCGCATCATACTTGACCAGCTTCGCACCGTATTCCTTTCCCTCCGCCATGCGGCGGCGCAAAAGTTCGATGTGATCTTCCAGCGTCGGGTTCGCTTTCTGCGACAAAAGTTCCTTCACGTCCTCCACGACACCGTTTTTCAGCATGTCCGCATGCGGAATAAAATACGAGTCTTCCGCAGAATACGCATGATAGTTCCCCGCCTGGTTGAGTATATACTCGATATGGCACTCTCCCTGCAAAACCTGTTTATAATGTTCGGGCGTGCGCAACCCGTTCAGCCGCTCCCCGATCTCCGTATAATTCTCGTCCGTGATATCGTCGATCCCGAAACTTTCCCGCAAAACGCGCCGTACGTGCGCACCGTATCCGCCGTACTTGACCTGCGGCCAGAACTTGCGGAATTCGGCATAACATTCCCGCTCCTCCCGCTCGTCCAGCACGTTCTTCCACATGAATGCGGGCGACATCCCCGCACTCACAAGATCGAACTGCGCGTACGGGATCATCAGATTGAAAAAAAGTATATCGCATCGAACAGTGATACTCGGGCGGCAGTAAATGCTCGTGCGTGTCGATCACGGGTATGTCCCGCAATCCGTCCAGGATCTTTTCCGCCGTGTCGCGCAAACTCATGCCTTCACCTCATAGATTTTCATAGGGTTTTCATGCAGCCACGCCCGACAGATCTCCTCCGCTTCGGCAGCAGTCAGCTCCCCTTCCCCGATCAGCCCGGAAAACGCCTGCACCATATTCTCTAGACTGATTTCCAGATTCCCCACACTATTCACGGGCGTGCATACGTCCCCGCCGAACGCCACGATCTTGTTCGTCGGCAAAAGCTCGATCACCTTTTTGATCGTACGTACCGTTTCGCGGCGGTCAAGAATATGCAGCCACGCAAAATCCAGATATACGTTCGGGTAATATTTGCTCAAAAGCAAACTCTCCGCCGTAAACGGATAACCCAGATGCAGCAACACGATCTTCTGATCGGCATGCGCGTCGATAAACTTCCTCAGATATTTCGCGTGGCACGCCTCGGGATCGTTACGGTTCCAGGCATGTATCCCCGTATGAAAAATAATGTTCATGCCCGCCTTCCGCGCTTGCCCGGCACATTCCCAAATCACAAAATTGTCCAGATCTTTCAGACCTGCCATCGGAAGATTCCGATTGTTCTGCCCGTAGAGCCGTACCTCCGAAAATTCCCCTCTTTGCACGCGCAAAAGCTGTTCTTCCGCCCGATCCGTATCCGGTACGTCGTAATCGAGCGTCCTGTTGTACGCCGAACCGATCTTGATGTTTTTCAGACCGCACTTCCGGTAAACGGCAAACATCGCCCCGATGGCCCTCTTCAACCCGTCAAGCCCGGTTACCTTCTCGCCGCTCTCCTTCTCCAGAATGCGGATCTCTTCCTCCGACTTCGGCGCCATGTACGAAACCGTCGGCACCGGCACCAGCACTTTGCTGTCCGAAAAATATTCGATCCCGTAGTACCCCACAAACGTCATCGCCCTGCGTATGTTGTGCTCACGGAAAAGCGCTTCCGTGTCCACCCCCTTTTTCAAAAGCTCGTTCACTCTCTCACACTCGGAAAGGGTAAATTCTTTCATGCCGCAGCATTCCTTCAATCCCCGCAGCATGCTCTTGAAATAGGTCGTATTCTGTATGTACGGTATGTATTTTCCGATGAGCGCAAACCGCTCCCCGAACGGTTTGCGCTTGTCGTTCGCCTCCTGCCAGACCTTCTCGCTCAGCCCGCAGGACATCAGATTGTCACACACGTACGGCGTCATAAAATCGATCACGTCCGTCTCTTTTTTCAGCATATCCCGCTCATGCAGCAAATGCTCATGACTGTCAAACACAGGCATTTCTTTCAGCTTTTTCAAAAGTTCTTCCCTCATAGTCCGACCTCTCCCGCTTGATTAATAAAATTATAGCATATCTTGACAAAAATGTGGAAACAATGCTATAATATTTTCGCAAGAATGGAATCTATTCTGAACAAAAAATAAGCGAGGATGCCTTTATGAATTTTTTTGAAGTGCTCGATTCCAATGCGTTTACCCTTGTCCCCGTCGAATTTTACTTTAAATCGTTCGACGAAACTTTCAGCATGCCGATGCATTCTCACGCAAATTTTGAATTTATGTACGCCGAATCGGGCAACTTTACGGTGAGCGTCTTCGAAAACGGAGAACAGCAGGACTACGAAGTCTTTGAAGGCGGATTCATCTTCATCCACACCCAACTGCCTCATAAACTGGTGATTTCAAAACCCGTAAAAATCTGCAACCTCGAACTGGCTCAGGCCGCCCTCCCCCCCGACTGCAAAATTCAGATCTGCCCCATTCTCAACTCGTTCGAAATTTTTCGGCAAATGAAAAAAAACGCCCAGAACGTTCTCGTCCTGAACGATACGGAAAATCTGCTGCAATCTATGCTGAAAATTCACCAGATCCTGAAAGTACGCCTATATCCCGAAGCGCATTTCTTCCAGCTGCAGGCACTCCTTTTAAGCCTTTTTATCGACATCGGAAAATGCTATTACAATTCAAAATACAACGTTGATGACCTGTACGTTTCCAAAATTCTGCGCATCATCAATAAAAATCTAGCGGCAGACCTCTCCGCTAAAACGATCGCTTCCAAACTGAAAATTTCGGAAAGCTACCTCTTCCGCCTGTTCAAAAATAAAATCCACTGCACGCTCACTTACTACGTGAACCAGATCCGCGTGGAAAAAGCAAAACAGCTGCTGGCAAAAACCGACCACCCGATCGTCAATATCGGCGCGGAAGTCGGCTACAACACCCGCCAATATTTCTGCAAAGTTTTTTCCTCCTTTACGGGCCTTTCTCCGATGCAGTTCCGCAAAAAGTTGAAAAAATCTGAATACACGATGGCTATACAGGGAAAAACGCAGACCTTCTGGGACGATCTGTGACCTCTCTCTTCGCCGATGCTTCGCCTGCTTCATATTCAGATCTCTGTTTTATCAAAAAGATCCCGACGAGAATCGTCGGGATCTTTTTGTAACAAAGGTTCGATTTTATTACGGTATGGTGGACAGAAACCATACAAATCCGAACCCCTTTTACAGTTTTTCGGAAAAATGGTTCTGCGCCATCGTTGATCTGCCTGAAAAACTGTAAAGGCGCTCATTCTTCGTCGATTTCGGTTGTCAGAGCATTCTTTATGAAAAAAGATATCCCTCCCTTCTACGGGGCTCTTTTTTATTGCCGCAAGAACTCTCTTGTTGATTTTGTTCCGATCGGTACAGTTTTTTTAAAAGGCGTGTTCATAAAATAATTTCCAAGCCAAGGCGGGGCGCGGCTTTATTTTGCAAAACAAAGCCGCGCCTCGCCTTTTCCTGCCTGTCAGGTTTCCGTCTCTTCAAGAAATCTGCCCGTATAACCGTGCTCCGAAGCGTATTTACAGCATTCCAAGACGATCTCGCGAAACTTCGGAATATAATGGCTGTATTCGGGATAAAAGTACTGCTCATGAATCATAAATTCGAGGAACCCGCCACGATGCGCATCCTGCGCCGCTTTTTCAAGCTCCGCAACATTGGCCTTCGGCTGCGTCGCCAGATTCACTATGCGATCGATTTTCGCATACGTAACGTCGAAATCGCGGTCATACCAAAAGTCGCGCGCGCCGATATGCGCCACAAATTCCGTCGGGTAACAGTAAGATACGTGTGGCCGCCCTTCCCCATCGATATCGAAACACCCCGCAAGATACCGATAGCCGATCTGTCTGAGCGCGGCCACTCCTTGCGGCGTCAGGCCGCCGAAATGGATCGTAGTCTCGTGCGCCAACGTCCTTTCCCCCGCAAAACGCACGATCTCCTGATGCACGGCCAGACAGTCGGATGCAACGGTCTCTGCATCTGCGTCCCGATACGGAAAACTCGGATACTCTTTTCGGGAATGGAAAGACAGATTCAGCCAATCCGCGTTTTCTTCCCACTCTTTCCGGAATGTATCCGGCATCATAGTCAGATTAAAATACGGTGGATCGGGCGTGAATCCCTTAAGGTCCTTCGTTTCGTAAAAGAGGTTCAGATGTACCTTTGCACCGTACTTTTCATGCGCCTCACGATACAAGGCAAGATACGGATTTTCAAATACGGAGTGATATTCGCGTGCATGCTCTGCGATATCTTTCAAAAACAGGATGTTGTCGTCGGAAGATAATCTGTACCCCTTTTCCGCATGCCGCAAACGCTGCACCGAAATTTTCGCCGTATTTCCGCTGCCGCTGACCGCCTCCAGAACCGTCTCACCGAAACAAAGAGGAATTTCCGCAATAAATTCCTCCCCGTTTTTTTTCGCAGAAATCCCGTTAACGGTCATCTTTTCCGCATTGCTTTTCACCCTGACGGGAACAAGCAGCTTGTCCTCACTAATCTTTCCGTCGGCCGAATTCAGACAGTCGCCGTCAAGGGGAAACAAAAACGTAATTTCTCCTCTGCCGAAATAATCTCTCATCGCTTTTCCTCCGCTTTACAAGCGCACGTAAAATCCGACCCTCTTTCGCGGCACGAAGTCAGTTTAAGCAGCCAGCCCTTCCAGATAATCGGCCAATACCTTTGCCGCTGCGCGGTTGTCCTCGACGCGCGGATGATTCGCCGCAGATTTCGGAAGTTGCAGCACGGTCACGTTTCCGTCCGAAAACTCTGCCGCCACACTTTCCAGCGCGGCCATATTTTCCGTGATCATCATTCCGCCCGCAAGCACGATCTTCGTATCGCTGCCGTACACTTTTCGCAATTCTTGGCAAAAAACCTTCATTTCCTGCTTATAGCGCGCCTCGTCCTTATCGTACCAGTAATCGTTCGTTCCGATGTTGACGATGACGATGTCGGGAATGTACCGACTGAAATCCCATTCCGGATTTCCCGCCCCCGTCGCAAGAAAATCATTTTCCGAAAGGTATGTTTTGTTCCAATTGTCTTTCATTACGAACGGGCGCCCCCACGCCGAATAAATGCCGATCCCCGTGCGTGCCATCACGTTCAGCTCCGCATTCAGTTCGTTTGCGGCAAGCCAGGCATACGTCATGCACCCGTTTTGGATTTTATCGGCAGAATCGTCCGGTT
Organism: uncultured Clostridia bacterium; assembly: GCA_944368925.1. Taxonomy (GTDB): domain Bacteria; phylum Bacillota; class Clostridia; order Christensenellales; family Borkfalkiaceae; genus Borkfalkia. Next base: position 14,762 of record CALVXG010000021.1, read on the forward strand.
CCTGCGGCGTGGTGCGCATGTTCTTATGCCCCGCCGTGATCGAATCGCCGTAAACTTCCAGTTTGAGAGCCCCGTACTTCGGACGGTCAAGAAAATACCCGTCCGTTTCCAGCGAAACAAACCCCAGTGAGGTCGTATATGCTTCGGTGATCTTGCATACACGGATCGTGTGTTCCCCTCTTTCCAGGTCTTCGGCAAGCACATATGTCTGCGTCGATTTGTTCCTGGTTAAATCCAGGACATGCTCCGCAGGCGAGGCTTCCCCGTCTGTAAGCACGCAGATCTGCGGCGTCTTATCCCCCGCCGAGACAATGCGCGCGATAAACCTCGTTCCGTAAAAATGCGCTTCGAATCCGCTCGCCGTATTGTAGCAATTTACCGCGCCCGCCGCCGTAAAAGTGCGTCCCAACCATTTTATCTCCGCCTCGGTACCGTCGAGCGTTTCATAGCGCGAAGGGTTCACAAAAACCGTGCACGTCGCAAAAATTTTTTCGTTCGCATCGTTTCGGGCGACGGCATTGGCCGTGATCGTCGCACTGCCCGGGGCGATCCCGCTGATCTTTCCGCTTTCCGTTATGGCGGCAACGTCCGGATCGGAAGAGACGTACGTCACGTTTTCGGCATTCGTAAGGGTGACATCCGCATAGACGCTCGACCCTACCCCAACGACGTATTCGGCTTTCCCGAACGCAACCGCCGCCTTTTCCGTCTCTCCGGGATTGCCTGCACAGCCCGTCAGAAACAGTATCGCAATGAGTACCATCGCTATCCGCTTTATCATATTCCGAACCTCCCTCTTCATACCCTGTCCGCAAAAACACCTATTTTTCTATCATACGGTTGATCTTCTTTCTCAAACAGATCAGCCACGCCGTATTCTTCGGATAATCGCTGAAATTCCTTGCGACGCCGTTTCGCTCCAAAAACGCGCACACATTTTCCCGTCCGAGCTTGTTCTCCAGCGCTTTCAGAGCCCTCATGTCCTGCAGACCCTGGTAAAATGCTTCCGCACGCATCGAACCGATCGCCCCGTCCTTCCCGGGATATACCGAAAACGCGTCGCCACTTTGGTATTTGCCCATGCAGTCCGTGACCGAAAAGGGATCGATCGGTACGCGGCTCAAAAAAGAATAATAAAAATTGTATCCCCAATGCAAAAATCCGTTCACACCGTTCAGATACAGCTGGATCCCCAATACCCGCGTCCTTTCCAACGGCATGGACAGAAAACGGTTGGATACAAAATTGTTGCGCTGCGACGTGCAATAATATACAAAATATCCGTCGGCTCCTTTCTGAATAAACTCATCCGTCGCGTCAAGGGCGACAAACGGACGGTCCACGACCTTCTCTTCATAATATTCATAGCGCGACAGCGCGTCCGTAAATTTTGCATCGGGAAGGTATTTGCGCAAAAGGCCGACGCACTCCTTATAATGGCCGAATGCCGCGGCGTTCGGCTCATCGGATACATGGAAATAACAGCGGCCATAATAGCCACCTTCGATCAGCCATTCTCGCAGTTGCGGCAAAAAGGCGGAAAGAAAAGCCTCGTATTCCCGCGAAAGAGCTTCCGTCTTCCACCCGAAAATACACTTTGAAGCACCCTCTTCCGTCGCAACGATCTTAGGTGCGTACCCCGCGCCCCATTGCGTAAAAAGATGAGACATTTCAAAATACTTTACGCCCGCACTTTCCGCAAGGCGCAGAAATTTACCCAGCCGCCCGAACCCGAATTCGTACCGATCCCCCTGCTTTTTTACGTCGACCAGCTGCACCGTCATCCGCTCCTTCCCGACTTCCGTATCCAAAGGAGGCGTAAAAAGCGGGGTCAGCAACATCGTAAGCCCGTATTTTACCGCACTTTTTATGTACGATTTCAATATCCTGTTGTACTTTCGGGAAAAAACGGGAAGTCCGTACAGATCCGCGATGCAATCGTAATGCATCCAGAACGTATTCACCATATCCGTTTGCGGAAGTTTTTGTTTCAGCACCCGAAGGGTATATTCCGCCTGTCCCAACAGCTCGCCGTCGCGGCCGCGGATCGTGAAGACAATCGTGTGAGCGCCCGCGGCAAGATTTTCCAGCACGATATAAAACGACTGCCAAAGACCGCTCTTCGCTACGATGCCGCATGCGGGGACAGGCATCAGCGCATCGGGCATCAGGCACGGCACGTCCGTGAGCAGATAATCGTCGGAATTTTCCGCTTTGGGATAACTGCAGGGCACTTCGCGCACCGCATAGACCTTCGCCTTGCTCTGCGGAACGCCCTCCAAACAATACGTCAGATCGATCAACGTCCTTCCTATGCTTCGGTATGCGATCTGAAAGGCAAACCTTTCCCCGACAAGCGCCGTATTCTCCTCTTCGAACAGCTGCGGACGGGATCCGCCGCGCACTTTTTCCAGCCCGCTGACCGGAAATATTTCAAAATCCTGCCTTTGGTACACTTCTTTTCTCCTGTCTTCCCGACGCGGCCGCTTTCCCGCCTGCCGCACGTCTTTACGTCTCGTCACAGCGCTCGATCGAACGTATAAACGGATTTTCTTCCATGATCTCATTCAGCCGCGAAGAAGAATACTCTTCATCCGTGTTCAGCGTCGCATGATACACGGTGTCCTGCCCTTTGCGCTCAATGACAAGACGATTAAAACGATCGGTATGAAACAGTTCCTTGACTTTGCCGCATGCGGTCGCCCCGCTCGTAAAACAGATCCTGATCTGAAAATATTTTTTTGTACGGAACAGCCGGCATTTCAGATGAAACAGGCACTGCACAAAAATGATCGTGACGGCAGCCCCTACAGCCACCGCATACATGCCGGCTCCCGCCGCCATTCCCACACCCGACGTCGCCCATACTCCGGCAGCCGTCGTAAGCCCGTGTATTTCCTGCCGCCTGTATACGATGATGCCCGCGCCCAAAAAACCGATCCCCGATACGATCTGCGCGGCCACGCGCGAAGCGTCGGCAGAATCCGTATCCGCAAATCCGTATTTCGAAACGACCATGATCAGCGCCGACCCCACGCACACGATCGTATGCGTGCGTATGCCCGCCTCTTTGAAGCGCATTTTCCGTTCATAACCGATCGCAAATCCCAACACGACCGCGACCAGAATTCCGATCATGTATTTTAATTCCGTCCAGTCCATTCTCCCCCCTCCGCATACCTTTCCGGCATTCGGCTCTTCTTCCTGCCGATGCGGACAGCAGGGATTTTTACAAAAACATGCGCCCGCCTGCTTCTGCCGACGCTTCGCTCTTTTTTATAGCACGTCGACCGTTTTTTCCGTTACGCGGGCCTCTTCCGCCGCAAAAGCCATCTTGTGACTGTCGATCGATACGTCGAGATATGTAATATTTTTTACGGGCATACCGTTCCTTTCCAGATATAACTCATGCATGAGCCCGATGTCTCCGCCGCCGTGATTGCCGTTTGCATCCGCCGTATCGATCGGAATGACTTCCGTTCCCCCGCCCAGCACGCGAAGTTCGAGAAAATTATCCTCCATGATCCCGACAAGTTCCGCTTTCGTCGCATGAACTTTGATACCCCTGTAAATCGTACGGCTGAACGCGGTCATCGTATGCGAAGCGGTGATCCCCTTGTCAAATTTGAAAATGCTCACCTGATGATCGACCACATCGTTGTCCGAATGGAATACACACCGATCGTACTGCGAACCTTTCAGTGCTTTCAGCATGGCTTCTTCCCCTTTTTCGTTGCAAAAATAGTTGGCCATCCACCGATATTCCTTATAGATCTTCTGTGCGTTGTAAATGCAATCCTTCAGCGGACACTCGGAACAAAATTTTGCACAACCTTCGGGAGCGTTCTCCTTGCAAAAATACATGAGCGAACCGAACGACGCGACTTTTCTGCATTTTTCCCCGATCAGCCAGCGCAGAAGATCCATATCATGACAGCATTTTGCAAGGATCATCGGACTGGAACTGCCGCTGTTGCGCCAGGGGCCGCGCACAAACGAATGCGCCTGATGATAATACCCCACATTTTCGGACGTCGATACCGTGACGATATCGCCCATTCTCCCCGAATCGATGATTTCCTTGATCTTGCCGTAAAAAGGCGTATAGCGCAAGACATGGCAGATGATCACCTTTCTGCCGTATTTCTTTGCGGCTTTTTCGATTTCGGAACACCCCTCCAGCGTATTTGCGATCGGCTTTTCCAACAACACGTCGTACCCTTTTTTCATACACGCTATGGCGTGTTCGGGATGATCGCCATCCTGCGTGGCGACCGCTATAATGTCGGCATCGACTCCAAAAGACAGCATCTTCTCATAACTGTCAAAGACCGGACAGCCGTACTCCCTTGCGGCGATTTCCCGCTTCTGCGGATCGGTGTCCGTGATTGCCGTAACCACAAATTCTTCCGCATGCTGTTTTGCATAAGAAGCATATATCATGCCCCGCTGGCCAAATCCCAAAATCGCTAAACGAACTGCTTTCATACTTCTCCTTTTCGATCCGTCAGATCATAATTTTTTCACCGTCATACGCAACGGAAAGCCCGAAAGACTGCGCCCGCCTTTCCAATACCTCCTGCAAAGGCCTGCCGTTGTGAGAAAAATGGGTCACATATTTGCGCGTATGTTCCGTGACCGCACCGATGGAGAAAAATCTGTTCAGCACTCTGTTGACCTGATCGAACCCCATGTGCGTACCCGTATCAGAGACGGGATTATCGACCAGGGTGCAGTCCAGGCTGACAAAATCAAACACGATCTTTGCTCTCTCAATATATTCAAAGACTTCCTCGTAAAGAAAGCCCGTATCGTTGCCGTATAGCAGACGTTTGCCCGCTTTTTCGACCACATAAATAAAACATTCTTCCGTTGCCATATGCCGCGCGGGGAGGGGCGTGATCGTATAATCCCCCGCCGAAAACGTTTCATACGCGCGTACCGCGTGAAAACGCAGCGCCTTTTCGATCGGAGCGCAGACCCTGCCGCCGTTCACTTCCCTGTATCGGCGGATGACCGCCTCGCTGCAATAAAGATCGACGGGAACGTTTTCCATGCCCGGCGCAAACGCCATTCCCCTGAACTCCAGATCTTCGGGGGCAAAATGATCGCTGTGCGAATGCGTGATCAACAGAAAACGCACCCGATCGAGCCGTACGCCGTGACAGAGCGCGTGCGCATAGGTATCCGACGGAAAATCGATCAGCAGTTCGCCGTCTATGAGCGCCTGCGAACGGGTACGAATATTTTTTCCCTTGAGGAGGCGCGCCTCTCGGCACGCCTCACAGTCACAGAATACGGCGGGAAACCCTTCCGCTGCCCCTGTACCCAGATATTCAAACAACATTTTACGCCTCCGTCCCGCTCTCCGTATCGGAACGCACCGCCGTTATATCGCCGAAACGGATTTCCGTCAGACTCTTATGATTGGCACTTCCCGCATTGTTATAGTTGACGGGCAGGAATGCGGCCCCGCTGTTCATTTCGGCTATAAATACGTCCATGGAAATGCGCGCCTCATACCATTCGTTCGCGCGGAAGGTGACCTGATATGCCAGATCGTTGAAGAAGCTGAATTTTACTTCCCCTTCGTCGGCAACCGCATACAGCCATACGGACACATAATCATAGTCCGCATACGAAGAAAGTTCGTTGCTCGGCGTCAGAAAAATGTTGACCCATGCCCTGCTTCCGTACGCGAGGGCCAGATAGTTGCGGTCTCCGTCGCTGCCCTGCGTAATGCTGACACCTGCACTCGCCGAAAGCTGATCGGCTGCGTAAGATTTCCCCGCATTCAGAATTTCGTCGGCAGGGATCTCGCCGCCGATTCGCACCTCCAGATCCACCCGCACCGTTTCCGCGGTGGGATAGGTGTAGAGAATGACGATCTTTTCGTTTACCGAGGAGGGTTTGTAGCCGTTTTCGATTTTCGTGACGGAAGTTTTGGCGACCAGCGAATATGCCTGCACTTCGACCTGCCCGTCCGCGGACGCACCGTCCGCCGAAACGAGGCTCGCCGAGGGGAGGGAAAGCGCCTCGCCCGTATACACGACGTTTTCGTGCTCCTCCACTTTGATTTCGACACCCGCCGATCTGACCAGCTCAAACCCCGCAAAACGCACTTCGTTGATATCGTCCGCATTCCCGTCTGCCGGCGCGTTCAGCGTAAGGCAGATAATACTGCTTCCGCAATTTTCCACAAATACGTCGACGGGTATGTAAATTTCGCACCACTCTTCCGTCGGAAGCCTTTCCGGATCGTACCAGTCGTTCTGATCACCGATCAGCACCGCATTGTTCAAAAGCAGCAATCTCCAACGGTATTTGCTGTTTTCGCCCACCATCGCCTTGACCGTCACTTTTACGAAATCATATCCCTCCGCCTTTTCCGCTGTCAGAGGATTCGTCATGTAAAAATATACCCATGCCGCCCTTGCACCGTCGGTCGTCGTCCAGGACAGATAGGCCGGTTCGTCCCCCTCCTGTTCCACATAAGAAAGACGGCTCGTTCCGGACGCACCGCCCCTGAACGCAAAGTCCAAAAGCGCATCCTGGTTGCGCAGATCCGCCGCCGCATCGTCGGGCGCGACGGCACGTGCAACCTTGATCGTCAGCTGCTTGGAAACCGCATTTTCATAACTGTAAGAGATCACCAGCGTTCCCGAAGACTTCGGCATAAATTCCGTCCCTTCGACCTCTTCCGTCTCCCCCGTGGCCGCATACGTGTATTCGGCCGTATAAGACGCCGTTTCCTCGCTCGGCTCGCCGCCGATCAGCACTTCGGCATCAGGGATCGTCAGCGTGTCGCCGGCACGATATTCCTGCGTTATTTCGGGCAGTTCGATCTGCACCGCGAGGTTTTCCACCACGAATTCGCCCGTCACGCCGTCGGCGACATACCGGTCGTCCGTACAGACGAGTTCGTAGCTATACGTACCCGCAGGCAGACTGTACGTATATACTCCGCCTTCGGAAGATACCGCATCGTAATTCGTCCCGCTCTCTTTTTCGCGGACGGTCAGGGTGTGCTCGGGCAAAGCGGCGGCGTCCGACGTGACGGTGAGCGTCGTTTCGGCGTTGCCGGAAACCGTTTCCTCCACGTTCACGCCGACGGAAAATTCAGCCGCATTTTTCGCGGTGACGGCGCCGATGCGGAATTCGGTAAGCAGTTGGTGGTTAGGGCTGTTCGTCGAATGGAAGTTGACCGGCAGGAAAGTCGTTCCGCTTTCGGTAAACTGTATGAACGCATCCATGGGCAGGATCGCTTCGTACCATTCGTTCGCCCGGAATGTCACCTGATAATCCAGACTGTTAAAGAAACTAAAAGAAACCGTGCCTTCTTTGGCAGCCGCGTACATCCATACGGAAATATAATCGTAGTCTTCGTAAGAAGCGACGTCGTGGACGGGCTCGAGCGTCAGATTGACCCATTGTTGATTGGATGCCTCGTAAACGACGGACAGGTAATCGCGGCCGTCCTCCGCCGCAAGAACCGGCTCGGTTTTTACCGGCTGGCTCGCCGTGATCCGGCTCGCCGCGAATGCGTCCGCCGGGTCGAAGATCACTTCCGGCGCAAACACTTCCTGCACGAAGAACGACGCTTCCGCTTCGTCTTCGTTGCCCGCCGCGTCTTTCGCATAGACGACGATCCGGTATTCGCCGACGGCTCGCGGCGTAAAGGTATACGTGCCGTCCGTTTCCGTAAGAGTCTGCTCCTCGTTGCTTTCCGTAAGGTAAACTTTAATGCTCTGTTCGGTGATGTTGCCCGAAAGATCGCTCACGACGATCTGCGGCAGGGTATATACACTGCCCACCGTGCCGTCGGAAGGACTGCTGATGCGTATCAGCGGGCTTTCGTTGTCAACGACGGTCAGGCTTACCGTGCTCGTCTGCTCGGCATCCCCCACTTCCGCGGTATAAACGATGGTATACCCGCCCAAAAATTCAATGTCGAACTCACCGCCGATCACGAGCACCTCTTCGCCGTCTGAACGGGTCACTTCGTAAGTAACGCGGTACGTGTTGCCCTCGGTATCACTTACCGTCGTCGCACCGAGCGTGTACGAATCCCCTAAATAAACCGTTTCGCTCCTTTCTGCGGGAAAATCGACCAAAGTTACATTCGTTTCGCTTTGTTCATCGCAGGCTGCGAATACCGTAAAGAGCATCGCGCACGCCAGAACAGAGACAAGCCTTTTCAGCCACTTGTTCATAACCGACCTCCTGTTTTAATTTCTGATTTCGATGCGGAAGTTATCGAAGAACAGTTCGCGTTCCCCCGCGATATCTTTGAAGAAAATGAGCAGCGCGCCCGGGTTTTCGAGATAATCCCCGTTGACAGCCAACACGTCTGCCAAACAATATTCGTACGCGGCCCATTCGCCGTAGATCGCATCGACGCCCGTGGAAAGGAAGGAAGAGGGATTTCCGCTCGTCGTGTAATCGAGGCAGATACGAATGGACGGCGTTTCGGCGTAGTTGTTATAGACGTCGAAACATAAGTAAGCGTTCTCCGCCTGTTCGGGCGTCATACCCGCGATGACCGTGCTTTGCACCAGTTTTTCTGCGATCTTGATGTTTTTCCAATAGCCGCTGTCTGTGCCGTGGAACAGCGCGCGCAGCACTTTGTTCCCCGAAGCCGCCGCGATGCCGTACTCCGCCGCGTTTACCACGGAGAGATCCACATCGGCCTCCGTCGATATGGTGTATTTCTGATACGCCTTTTCAAAATTGCAAATTTCGTACGGATCCAGCGAAAAAGTGATATCCGCATCGGAAGGTTCATCCTTTTTGATGATACTGATATCGTCGAGGTAATACTTCGGCGTGCTCTCCGTCACATCCATTTCCCCGCAATTGTCGAACATGAAATAGATTCCCTGTATATCCGTGATGTCCCCGCCGATCGCCACGATCCCCGGATCTATATTTATATAGCAGGTGTTCCAGCCGGGCTGCAATATGAGTTCGGTGTCGTTCACCCTGTCTACGGCAGAAATGCTTGTCACATTCGCCACCAGCCCCGCGCGGATGGTTTTTTCTTCACCACAGGCGTTGTAGACCTCCACACTCACATAATCGGCATACGTAAAATCGGAATAGTCAAAACCGAATAATTGCGAAACCGTGGGGAAATACATGAACGGGATGGTATTGGCGCCTGCATATCCGATCGGGTCGAGCCGGCACGAACCGCTGCCCGTCTTTACGTACTGCGAGTCGGTATTGAACGAAACGCGGCCGAATCCGTCGAAAATACGCGCGAGTTGGAACCCGTCTTCCCAGTTTTCAAACCCCGCCAGAAACACGTCCTCTTTGGCGGGATCGGGCGCGGGAGCGGGGTCTTGCGCGCAGGCCGCGGCGGGCAGTACGCAAACCGCCGATAAAATCGCTATGAGGATGCTCTTAATCGCTTTCATGCCGACCTCCTTATACCGTGTACACGGTGATGTCCTGCAAATAAACACTGACTGCGTTTCCGCCTTCCGATGTTTCGCTGAAATACCAATCCATATACTCTATGCTCCCGTAACGCGACCAATTAAAGCCGCTGATCCCGCTGACGGTCACCGTATTCATCCCTGGTTGCAGCACCGTTGTGATGTATTCGACGTTCAGATTGTAGCCGCTGTATTTGGTAAGGATACGGAAAGGTATATTGCTTTCCCCTGCATTGTAAATATGCAGAATTATCTTCGACGTATTTTTACCTATCTCGCCCAACAATGCGTTTTTGTAGCGCACAGACTGCCACCTGCCTTCCGCGGCGCCGATGTCAAGTTTGACGAAGTCTCCGCTTTGACCTGCGGGCGCAGTTACGGTTTCCGCCGCGACGGTCGCGTTGAGCGATTCGAATCCTCTTTCGATCGTCTGCGCCCCATAAACGGTCGCCTTTCCGCCGAGCACGTAATCGAACGTATATGTAGTGCCGCCCGCATCGACGCTGAGATTAAGCGTATTCACGTCTTGATCGAGCGCGACTCTGACCTCGTAGAGGGTACCGCCTTGTACCTGTTCGCCGCCCGTAACCGCCGTACCATCGCTTTTCAGCTCGTATCCGTCGTTGACGAACACTTCGTAGCGCATGTTGCCGTAGGTGTCGTCTTCCGCCCCGATGATACACACGCCCGCCTCGCTTTTAGCAAGAAGACAAAGTTGGATGAGTGCCTCCCGCGCACGGTAGAACAGTTCGTCTGACGAAGCCACCTGCGTGCCCGTATAGATGAGCGAGGAGAGAGTACGTTGGATCTCATCCGCCGTATATCCCTTAGCTTCGTATATGTTTTTCAGTTCGTACCAGAGTTCGTATTCCTCGATTCCGTCGCGGATCGCCTCGATGCGGATAGAAGGGAGCGGTCCGTAAACGCCGTACTTCGCACCGGGATAGAACAGGAACCCGTCGCCGTTCGCCTGCGGGTAGCGCTCCGCCTCGGCGTAAAAATCTTCGATGTTTTCGTATACCGTGCCGTTGTATTTGGCGTATACGTCCACCGCCCAATAGAGGTTGCCCTTTACATCGTACTCGCTCATCATCCACGAAATGGAACGCGCCGCCACGAGATTGTCCTCGATCTGGTAGGAAGGATACGGCGGGCGTGGGTTGATGCAGCCGTACCACCATTTTTCCGCCTGGTCTTTATAATACTCTCGGCGCTCTTCCGAGTCATACTCGCTGAAATAAGGGCAGAACGTATCCACATAATCGGCGAGAGACTCGTAATATGGCGAGGTGACCACCAAGGGAATGTTTTGCAGGGAGGTCTCCAACTGATTTTTAAATTCCTGCGACACGCCGGGGTACTTCGCGAACAGGGCGGGGAACGCCTGAAGCGCGCCGTTGACGCCTTCGTTGAAATCTTCCGTCACGACGGGCACCTGCGACATCACGCCGTTCAGATCCGGCTCGTCGATCAGCCCCGTCGAGAAAATAGCACGGCCCAAAAGATCCGTTCCCGTTTCCAGGCTCTCTTCCGCAAAAGCCACGATATATCTTGTCAGCATGCTGCGGTCGATCGTCTGCACCCCCTCGCGGGAAGAGGTAAACGCTGGTATGTTAAAGTTGCTCATGCGGGGATTCTCGCACAGGTCGCTCGCCTCCTGCACATAACGCGCAATGCTTTCGTCTGTACGATCCAGATTGTTTTGCGACATCACGGTGCTCGGCGAAATTCTGTATTCCACCATCTTATCGACATAGGCGCGGAACATGGCCTGCGTCGAATCAAGTTCGCCGAGATAATGCGAGAACGTAACGTTGAATTTCGTGCGGGAGTGCGTCGTTTCGCTCACCGCCAGATCGTATACCGTGAGCGTCACGGGAAGTTCTGTTTCCGCGCCGTCGTAGGTTACCGTCATGCTCCCCGTATACACCCCCGCCGGCTGGTCGGCCGGAACATTGAAGGTAATGTACAGCCCCTGGTTGTCCCCGCTCCCGATCGTGTTCTCGCCCGCCGCGACGGCGTTTTCTATCGGCAGAAGACAATCGGGATACATCCCCGCAGGCGCACCGTTGTTGCAGTAATTTTTCTTGACCTCAATGTATTTTTCTGCATATACCGTTATGTTCTCAGCGGAAAAACGCGCGTCGGATCCGCTCAGCACGAGATCGGATGTCTCCGCGTCATAGGACTGAATGTCTTTGTTCGCAGTCATGATGATCTGCGCACTCTCGTATTCCCCGCGGCACGCGTTCACGCTGACCGCCGCCGCTCCGCCTCCCGTATATTCGGCGTCCTGCAAGACCTTTTCCGTCGCGTACGCGGAACGGAAGGTTATGTCGCCTTCTTCGGCGCGAACCGACTCCATATTTCCGCCCCATACGGAAAAAGCACACAAGGCCGCCATCGCCGCACACAGCACTCCTTTTCCGAAAAGCCAGATTTTTACCGTTTCACCGGTCTTTTTCCGAAACATTCCATTTCCTCCTCGTCATCAATAACCTGCGTTCGAAAGACAGTTGTTCCATCTTCTGTTGCCGTCTTCCGTCCAATATTGTATGTCCGTATAGAAGATCCGCTCCGCCAGAGAATCATAGTCTCCTTTGCTCGCCCCGTTCTGCGCAATCTCATACGCCGCCCTGCCGGAACAGGACGCCCACTCCGACAACCCGCCGTACCGCACAAGCGGAAACGAACTCGCCGCAGGCAGCGTCGTGATCTCCGTCTGATAATTGTAAAAATAATTCAATCTCTCCTGCTGAAATACGGAAAGTTCTCCGAAAAGTTCGGAATCTTTCGTCTGCGGGTCGTAGTTGAACGGAAGGCTCGCCCCGCGCGTTGCGCGGCAGTAGATGGCGTTTGCCTTGTCCGTCGCCATATACCGCAGGAAGTCGACGGCTACCTCTTGCGCCGCCGCATGCTTGGGTATGACCGCCGTATGCCCGGGTCCGATGGAATAGATCGTCGTCCTTGCTTCGAGAACCGTCTGGAAATCCGTGTCATCGACGCCGTCATAGGACGTCGCCCCGCTATCGATCGCCTCTACCACGTCCGAAAGCATCTCATCGGAGGTGATGGACGGCGTTTTTGAACGGATGGCACTTATGATCGGCGTCTTCATCATCTTGATGACGCCTGCACGATCCCCCAGCCCTTCCGCCGTCGTCCGCATCTCGTTGTCATACCAGTCCCCGTTTGCCATAAACAAACCGTGCGTCCCCATCAAAAGCTGCGTCTGCGCCGTCATGTACGCGGCTCGGTCGGTTCCGGCGGAAACGGTGTACCCGTTATCGTACGCCATGATACCCTCGATTACTTTGAGTGCTTCCAGCCTGCCCTCCTGACTGAATATGGCGGGAGACATCGAGTTCGTATCCGAATCGATTCCGTTAAAGAAATTTATGTACTCGTCGCTCCCCTCGTACTGTGCCCATAACGTGTTGATCAAATAAGATACGTACGTGGATGCCCCGTATGTCAGAAACGATGTCGTATATGGGTACGTCTCGTTTTCCCCATTCATGGCTTTGACTTCCGCCATGATCGAGATCAGTTCATCCGTCGTATTGGGCACGGAAAACCCGAGAGCCGTCAAAAGCGTTTCGTTGTATACGATCCCCGTCATTCCCTCCGCATACGGCATCATATAATAGCGGGGTTCGGCTGTCGCGTCGATATCGTTATAGGCGCTCGAAATAAGATACGAATCGTTCATCTTCCCGGCAACGGTGATCTCTTCGCCGGGAACTTCGCTCTCGTACACGCTTTCGGTAAGATCAAGCACCTCGCCCGAAGGCCCCATGTATGCGTTCAGGCTCTGTCCGAACAGAAGGTCGTAATCGTTGGATTCGCCGCGCGAAAGCTGGTCTCCTCCATAAGTGTCCAGCTCATTTTTGTCAAAGTCAATGACAAGATTCGGATATTTCTCTTTGACCCACTCCTCTTCTTTGAAAGCGTCCAGTATATCTTCGCACCATTGATACCCGTATCCGGCATTGTACACATATACCTGCAACGTTTGCGGATCCGAAGGATCGATCTTCTTCCCGCATCCGACCATCAACAGCATTCCCGCCGACAGCACCAACGCCGTTACAACCGCCGACATTCTTTTTAACTTCATACTTATCCTCCTCTTTTTATTCTTTCACCGCTTTCGCCCCCGTCTGGAACGAAAATGCCTTTTCCCTTCGCCGCACTTATCTCAGCCCTTTAATCCGCCTACGGAAAAATTCTTCATGATCGTATCGGAAAAACAGCTGAACAACACGAGCACCGGTATGATCGAAATGACGAGCGCCGCATAATACGCGGGCGTGTTTCCGCTGCGCGGCAGCGTCCTCGATACCCCGTACATCCCCGACGCAATGGTCGGAAAATCCGGCAGATACAGCAAAACATCCATATATTCGTTCCAGGCCGTTATGCCCGAAATGATCGCCAAAGTAAGCATCACCATCTTCGCCTGCGGCAGCATGATGTGTACAAATACCCGAAAATGCCCCGCCCCGTCTATAAACGCCGCTTCAGCATAATTCCACGATACGTTCTTGAAAAATCCGTACATTACCAGAAAATTCATTCCTGTCCCCGTCAGATACCGCAGCAATACGTAAAACGGCGTATTGTATATGTGCAGCGTGTCGTCTACAAGTTTGAACATCGCTCCCGTCGTGCCGACCGTGGGCACCGTCATCGAAAAAATAATGAGCGCGTAAATAACCCCGTTCACTTTGAACCTGTATTTGGAAATAATATAGCCCGTGCAGGCACTCATCAGGATCGCCCCGCCTACCCGCACCGCCGTGTACCACAAAGAATTGAAAAACATGCCGAATATATTGGTGCCATTGTATGACAATTCCTCAAACGCGTATGCATAATTGTCCCATACGATGCCGTCCGGCAGCGCAAACGGCTTGCCGATCGCCGCATTGACCTGGTAGTCGATCTTGTCTGCAAACGAATTTACAATCAACCATAAAAACGGAAAAACCAGCGATACCGCATATACCGCAAAGATCAGAAAAACAATGGCAAATACGATTTTTTCTCCCCTCGATCTCTTAAAAAGAATCGCGGCTTCTTCCTCTTTCCTGATTCTCAAAACCCTGTCCCTCCTCAATATTCGACCCCGGGAATTTTTTCAAACAGCCTGCGGATCAGTAGAATCACCGGCACGCCGACTGCGGTAAAACATAATCCCGCACAGGAAACAAGCCCATAATTTTTCGTCCCTCCCAACGCTCCGTTCCCGTATACCTGCTTGAATATCCAAAATGCTATCGTCGTCGTTTCCGACCCTCCGTCCGGCATAAACAACAGGATCGGCCCCGAAGCATTGAATATGCCGGTCAAGATAAACACCAGGAGCGTATTCAGCGTAGACCACGTCAGCGGAAGAACAATCTGCACAAGTTCCCTGAACGGCTTGCACCCCTCCAGTTTCGCCGCCTCCAGTATCTCCGCAGGAATACGGCTCATCGCACTGCTCGCCAAAATCACATTCGTGGAAAAACCCGCCCAGATACAATATACAAGGATCGTCGCCGTCGCCGTCTTCGGACTGTTCAGCAAACTGTCCGTATACTCGATCCCGAAAAAATCACAGATCGCCCCCAACGGCCCCGTCGGCTGTATAAACGCATAATACACGCCTACCATCGCAACCCCCGATATGATCGCAGGCAGAAAAAATATAATTCGGAATCCTTTGTAAAATAAGATCCTCTTGTATAAAAAATAAGAAATGATCACCGATATCGGAAATATAATAAACAGATTGTTTAAAAAATAAAACAGCGTGTTTTTCAGCGCCAACCCGATCGTGTCCCCGTACGGAGATGTGAGCTGGTCCCAAAACGTAACAAAATTGGTCAGACTCCATTCCCCTCTCATGTTCTGGAACGCCAAAACAAAAGACGAAATATTTACATACAACCAGAACACAAGCCAGTTCAGTGCAGGTACAAGCAGCATCAGTACGATAAATGCACGCTCCCTCCCTTTCGCTGCGGTCAAATGCCTGTCGATCATACAGTCCCTCTCCTTATTTTACTGAATTTTTTCTTCCCATTTCTCTCCCGTCCGTTTGATCCTATCATAGCATAAAATATCCCCGACCGTTAGCAATATCCGATTAAATATTTATACTATCCGACTTTTTAAATAGGATTTTGAATATTATTACAAAAATTTTACAGGGATTTTACAAATATAAACAATGAAATAATAATATTTTATAAATCATTGACTTTCTGTAAAAAATCCATATAATGGGGTTATGGAGGATCAAAATGGAACAGACTGCAAACTTAAAAATCCTGGAACCTACAAACCTCGTTACAACCCTGACCGTCAACACCGTCTATGCCGCTTTTGTCTATATTTACTCGCCGGCTTTTGTCTTTAAGGGAGAAACCCATAAGGCATGGGAACTCGTGTACGCTCATAAAGGAGAAGTGGTCATCGAAACCCCCGAACACACGCAAATTCTGCATAAAGGCGAGGCATTCATTCATAAACCTTATGAATTTCATAAGATACGCGCCAATAATACCACCTGCAACATGATCTTTCTGTCTTTCGATACGGACAGCGAAGATCTTTTTCTGGCCGCCGACAAACCGCTGGCCGTTTCGCAGTACCACCTGCATACCATCGCGCGCATAGCAGATGAATGCACAGTGTTCCTCGCCGGCAAAAACAGCATGCCCTCTTTGGAAAAAGGCAAAAAACCCGAATTCGCCGCCTCTCAGATCATCAAGAATTTGCTCGAAGTACTGCTCATCGACTTTATAAGACAAACAACCGACAATACACCCGAAAAACTTTCGCAACCAATCTTGCATACGGAAAAATCTATCGTACAGTCCGCCGTTTCTTACATGAAAAACAACTTAACGCAAAAACTTACCCTCCAGGATATTGCGGCACAGGTAGGTTACAGCGCTTCCTATCTGAGTTCGGTCTTCAGAAAAACGATGAACGTCTCCGTAATCAACTATTGCATCTTCCTCAAAATAGAAAAAGCCAAAAAACTTATCGCGGAAGGAAACAAAAATATCAACGAAATCGCCGAAATACTTAATTTTAACTCCGTACAATACTTTTCCACCCAATTTAAAAAAATTACAAAAATGACCCCTTCCCAATTTGCTTCCGCAATCAAACTTTCACACTTTCATTTTGATTCCCAGCTTCTGTAACAGCCGACGCTTTCTCCTCCCGGTTTACGAACAATTTATGCTCTTTCTTATATATCGATTATAATTATTTCAGCGGGTATGCAGCAAAAAATCTTATCAAGATAACAATGTAAAAACTTTTCCGCCAAACGGAAAGCTGAGATATATTACAATAAAAAATTTAAAATGTCGGGCAAATGTGCCTCTTCTGAAAAAATACGACCATTATCAGAACAATAAGTGCACCGCTTGCAAAATAAAAGAATGAGCCCGGTACAGTACGGGACTCATTCAACTAAAAATTAATTTGATTTTTTCTTCTTCGTCTAATTTATATCGGGATTGCAATTTCTTTCTGTAGGAGTTTACAACAGGAACCGAGAGGCTCAGGCCCGCATCCTACGAAGCAAAGCGAAATTTGCTTTTGTTTCCGCCCGTTTTCACGAGAAGCTAAGCTTCCATCGTTACTTGGAAAAGCAAATTCGGAGGGCCCGTAATGGGTTCAAGGGCAAAAGTACGTTACTTCAGTTCGGATAGAAAAATACCCAGCCAAAATTCTTTGCTCGTCACAAAAAAGTTCGACTGGGTATTGTGTGATGGAGATAAACAGGTATTTGCCGAAACCCCAAAGGGGCCTCCTCGGCAAAGCGTCGGGCTCTGCCCTCGCGCTAACGACGCGCGGTTGTTTTTCTCCTTTCTTTTTCGGCTTATTCGGCGCGCGTGGTTCTCGTCCGTTTCACCATGCAAATTCGAACCCTGCTTTCCGTTTTTCAGAAAAGTGGTTCTGCGCTGTCGTTGATCTGCCTGAAAAACTGTAAACGCGCTTATTCTTCGTCGATTTCTTCGTAGTAATAGGAATAATCGATTCCCTTCATGAAAATCTCTCTGTCATCGATCTCGGTTGTCAGAGCGTTTTTGATGAGAGAAAAAATATCTCTTCCGTCCACGGGACTTTTTTTCATTGCCGCAAGATAATCCCTCTTATTGATCTTGCTCCAATCGGTACACTTGCCGAGATTCTTTTTCAGGATCAGATCCAGCCAGATCCGCGTGCTTCTGCCGTTCCCCTCCCGAAAAGGATGCGCCACGTTCATTTCAATATATTTCTTTACTATGTTTTCCAATGTGTCTTCGGGCATCTTTTCGATCTTCAAAAGATTTTCCTGCAGATACATGGCAGGAGCAAACGCAAAGCCCCCTTTCGCTATGTTTACCGTACGTATCTGACCGGCAAAATCATACAATCCGCCAAAAATATAAGAATGGATCTGCTGTAATCCCTTTACGGTACCAACCTCTATATCTTTAATAATACCTGACTCAAAAAGTTCGTATGCCTTTTGCTTGCTCTTTTCATCGATCGTCGTTCCCATATCCGTCAACCATTTTTTGAAAACAACGGATTTTTTGCTCGGAACAAGCGCGATCAATGTATTTACGCCGTCTTCGTCTACGACGTCCGTCTTATACTTTTTCCCGTCGCTTGCTGTCAGTTTCAGTTGTCGACAAATTGTCGACAACTCAGGCTTACGCCTCTTTACTGCGTTCCAATAAGAACGGCTATTTTTACTTTTTGTCAACGCTTCTGCGATATCGGCGGCACAAAACCACCATTTGGAAGATTGCTCGTCCCAAACGGCTCGCACGGGAATATCGTCAAAAAAACGGATGGATGTTTTAATCACCTTGCTGTCCTCAACCGAAAACATTTCATGCTCTCATTATATTATAAAGAAAAAATTTTTTCAAGTAAAATTCCAAATCCACTCTTTCAGCGAGAAACAAAACAAATTGCACACAATTAAAAAACCGATAATATTGACGCTAATTCAATGACGTGTTATAATGAACATAATAATTTTAGGACGTCAAAAAATATGGAATATTATATTGAAACAGGTTTATCAGGCAGAAAAAGATATAAACTACATGAAATCACTCCCTATAATTTACCAAATTTAAAAAATCAACCTCTAAATAAAGATTGGATTCCTTTTGCCATAAAAATCATGGATGATTTAGCTGTTGATTTCAACTCTTATAAGTTTTTTTGTGATGTTCTTAAAAACACCCCACCTAGATTTCGCTTTTTCGCGCTAAATGAAACTGTATTAGACCTATGCAAACTTCTTGACAAAGAAGAAACAATAAACTTGCCTTATCTAGTATCTTAGGCAACATTTATCTTAACATTACAGAAGACAAGATGAAACAAGAATTCATATTGTTCCAAAACAGCATAGAATCTTGGTTAAGCTCAAAATCTGAATTCATAAAAATACTAAAAACAATTCGGGATAAACTAATTGCCCACCAAGATATAGCGTATAATGACTTCAATGAATTAAAAGATGCAATGAATAAATTAAACACCGAAGAATTTATTGAAGTTGCAAACATTACAATCGAAATACTCTGCCATATTATAGAAGCTGTAGAAAATGCTCGAACAACAACCGACGGATACTATACATTTAATGAATTTAATATAATTCATGACTGTTTAGTCAGTTTAGAAAAAATCAATAAAAATATTATACGAAAGAACAATATAATATGGGAGATAGATGCAAAGTTAAACGAACTAAAAACTTTGATTTAATTTCTTTCCTCCGTCTTTTGCTTTTTTCGGTTCGACTATCGTAGCATAGCGCCTCGCAAAAGTCAACGGGCGGATAAATTGCAG
>CALVXG010000022.1 GCA_944368925.1 uncultured Clostridia bacterium
AAACCTGAAGCGCGGAGAACGGGCGTTTGCGCTGATCCGCTTGCAAAGCGCCCGTTTTCTCTCGCGCTTTGTTCAGGATCTTCTATCCCGTTTTTGGCGCTTGGCAGGGGCAGTTACATTGTGGTGTGCCCATGCTTTCCTTGTTCTACACCAAAGTGGCGTTTTTGCAAGGGATCGCTTTATCCGAAAAAGGTATCAAAATATCTCATTTTGGTACAAAAAGTTTCGGTTTTGGCTATGCGAGAAGCTATTTAGCGTGCAAAAATGCGCTATCTTTTTCTCGCGATTCTGAGTATCATAGAAATGCAAAGCACGGAGAAAGTCCGTGCATGTGTTGAATTTTGTATTTAGGGCAGGGGAGAGATGGATCAAACGAAACTCTTCAATTCCATAAACGGCGATCCCGACAGCGGATCGATGCAGCTGCTTTCGGACACGATTGCCAAAGCGGCTGCTTCTGCTGCCGTCGCTGCCGTTCGCGCCGCTCTCTCGGAATTGCCTCTGCCTCAGCTCACAGAAAAGCCGAAATCGAAGACAAAAACCATCAAATTTACAAAACAGGAGCTGAATACAATGTCCGCCAAACTTAAAAATTATTTTATTTACAGAAATAAAATCGTTCGGTACCGCTATCATAAAGGCGTTTTTGAAATCAACTATCGCCGCGACGGCATTCAACTCTATGTCGCCGCCAAAGATCTCAATACATTGAAGATCCGCTTTGTCAACGAAATGGAATTGTATCTTATGCAACATCCCGAATGTCCTGCTCCGCGCAGATCGAGATACGATGTTCATTCGCCTTATCCTATGCAGCAGCAAATGCCGTCCGTGCAGCCGCAGATTTTGCCGCAATATTACGCACCATCTTATCCGCAGCCGTATATAACGCCGCCTGTTCCGTCTCAATACGGGATGCAGACATTGCCCAATCAGTATGGATCACAACCGTTACCGCAACAGGCAAATATCATGAACGTGCTCTTTACCGATTATGTTGCGCAATGGCTTGAACTCAAAAAGCAGACGGTAAAACCGCGTACATACGAGGAGTATGAGCGCATGAGCAAGCGGAACTTTGAAAAAGATTTTGCCGGCGTTCTGCTCAAAGACATGACGAGAAAGAAAGTGCAGGACTATCTGTTTCGCTTTGTAGAGGAAGGAAAATATCGCACGGCGGAAAAATTGCATCTCGCTTTTTCCTGCATTTTCGATCTTGCCGCGGAGGATCTCGGGTTTGTATCGCCCATGAAGAAGATCGTGCTGCCATACCATGAGAGCAAAAAAGGGAGTGCGCTCACCAAGGAGGAAGAAAAGACGCTTGTCGAGTTCTGTATCTCGCACAAGGACAATGCCGCTTCAAGTGCTTTGCTCATCATGCTCTATTTCGGATTGCGCCGCAGTGAATTGCAGACGCTCCGCGCCGAAGAAAACTTCCTTGTCTGTACCACAAGCAAACAGAGGCAGGGCCGCGTCGAAGTGGATCGCAAGATCCCGTTTACGCCGATGTTCCGAAGAGTTTTGCCTTATGTGGATTTCCAAAAAGCAAAGACGGTGAACGTCAACACCATTCAGACGACGTTTAAGAGATTGTTCTCAAATCATCATCCGCATGAACTGAGATACACATTTATCACCCGCGCAAAAGAGGCCGGGTGCAACCTGGAAGCTGTCATGATCTGGGCAGGGCACTCGTTTGACAAAGACGTAAAGACTTCTGCCGTGGACAGGGGGTATACCGACTATTCAGAGGAATACCTGTACAACGAAGCACAGAAGATCGATTACGAGCTTTAAACAGCCGCCGAGAAACAAAAAGCCGTAAAACAAAAAGAAGCCGCGTCAAAGCGGTTTCTTTTCTGCGGATTTACCCCACATTTTACCCCACATTTTACCCCACAAATTGCGGAAATCTGAGTAAAAAGCAAAAAGAAAGACGCCATATTTTGTGTTTCTTTATCTAAAAACCACAATATATAGCGTCTAATGGCTGGGGTAGCTGGATTCGAACCAACGAATGACGGAGTCAGAGTCCGTTGCCTTACCGCTTGGCGACACCCCAATTTCAAAGTACCTGCATATTTTATCAAAAATTTTTTCGAAATGCAAGCATTTTAAAGGCAAAATCAGTAATTTTTTGCGATATTTTTTTATAAATCCGATTGTTGTGCCGATAGTGCGCAAAATCGGATTTTTCTTTTTGATTTGTTTGAAAAATTTTCACAAAGTTCGTGACATATCAAAATTTTTTTTCTTTTTTAAATTTTTTTCATCTTGCGTTTGACAATCGGAAAATGATTTGATAAAATTTTATCGATAAAAAAATATCAATAAATTTTTATCGATTTTTTACGGGGTATCGGATAAGAGATTATGGGGAACAATAAAGAGACGACGGGGATATCGAAAGCGACGATCGGGCGGATGCCGGCGTATCTTCGTTTTTTGAAAGAGAAGGAGAAGGCGGGGGAGCGGACGATTTCGTCGACGGCGATCGCGGAGGAGTTGAATCTGAACGCGGTGCAGGTGAGGAAAGATCTTGCGGTGATCAGTTCGGTAGCGGGGAAGCCGAAGCTTGGGTTTGAGATATCGGAGCTGATAGCGGACATCAATCGATTTTTAGGATATGACAACGTGACGGACGCGGTGATTGTAGGAGCTGGCGGACTTGGGCGCGCGTTGGTAGGATACGGCGGATTCAAGAATTACGGACTGAACATTATAGCGGCGTTTGATTCTTCGCGGGAGCTGATCGGCAAGAAATTCGGCGGAGTGCAGGTATATGATGCGGCGGACATAGGTCGGCTTGTGCGGAGGATGAACGTAAAGATCGGGATCATTGCGGTGCCGCAGGGGGCGGCGCAGGAAGTGGCGGACGAGCTGATAAGCGGAGGGGTGCGGGCGATCTGGAATTTTGCGCCTGCGAATCTGAATGTTCCGTCGAACATAGCGGTTAAAAACGAGGACATGGCGGCGTCGCTTGCGATACTGTCCATGCGACTCGCGGAAATTTTAAACAACGAAAAATAATGTGCAAGGAGAGGTCAGATGGAGAACGAAAAGATCGTTGACACAGTCGAGGCATTGATGGAGAAGATTGCTCAGGTGAAGAAGGCGCAGGAAATTTTTGCGACGTATACGCAGGAGCAAGTGGACGAGATCTTCAAGGCAGCGGCTCTTGTGGCGAACAGCCAGCGGATACCGCTTGCGAAGATGGCGGTAGCGGAAACGGGCATGGGTGTTGTGGAAGACAAGGTGATCAAGAATCATTATGCGGCGGAGTATATCTACAACACGTATAAAAACACGAAGACGGTCGGCGTGATCGAAGAGGACGCGGAATTCGGTACGAAGAAGATTGCGGAGCCGATCGGGGTAGTGGCGGCGGTGATTCCTACGACGAACCCGACGTCTACGGCGATTTTCAAGACGTTGATTTGCTTAAAAACGCGCAACGGTATTATTATTTCGCCGCATCCGCGTGCGAAGAACTGTACGATCGCGGCGGCGAAGGTAGTATTGGAAGCGGCCGTAAAAGCGGGAGCTCCGGAGGGGATCATCGGATGGATCGACGTACCTTCGCTCGAGATGACGACGACGCTGATGAAGACGGCGGACATTATTCTTGCGACGGGCGGGCCGGGGATGGTACGCAGCGCGTACAGTTCGGGGAAACCTGCGCTCGGAGTGGGGGCGGGGAACACGCCTGCGATCATTGACGAGACGGCGGACATCACGGTAGCGGTGAACTCGATCATACATTCGAAGACGTTTGACAACGGTCTGATCTGTGCGTCGGAGCAATCGGTGATCGCGGAAGACGCGGTATATGATGCGGTCAAGGCGGAATTCAGCAAGCGCGGCTGTCATATTCTGACGGAAGAGGAAAAGGACAAAGTGCGCAGCACGATGATCATCAACGGTGCGCTGAACGCGAAGATCGTGGGGCAGAGCGCGCCGAAGATCGCGCAGATCTGCGGATTCAGCGTAGAGCCGACGGCAAAGATTCTGATCGGCGAAGTGGAGAGCGTGGAGCTGGAAGAAGCGTTTGCGCACGAAAAGCTGTCGCCTGTGCTGGCGCTGTATCGGGCGAAAGATTTTGACGAAGCGGTAGCGAAAGCGGAGCGGCTGATTGCGGACGGCGGATACGGTCACACGTCGGCGTTGTATATCAACCAGATCACGGAAAAGGCGAAGATCGCGAAGTGGCAGGAAGCGATGAAGACGTGCCGTATGCTGATCAACATGCCTTCTTCGCAGGGAGCGATCGGGGATATTTACAACTTCAAACTTACGCCTTCGCTGACGCTCGGCTGCGGATCGTGGGGCGGGAACTCGGTATCCGAGAACGTAGGAGTGAAGCATTTGCTGAATATCAAGACTTTAGCGGAGAGGAGAGAGAACATGCTGTGGCTGAGACTGCCTGAGAAAGTATATCATAAGAAGGGATGCCTGCCGGTAGCGTTGGACGAACTGAAGAGCGTAATGGGCAAGAAGAAGGCGTTCATTGTGACGGACGAATTCCTGTACAAAAACAATTATATCAAGCCGATCACGGACAAACTGGACGAAATGGGGATCCGTTACACTTGTTTTTACGATGTAGCGCCGGACCCGAATCTTGCGTGTGCGAAGGCGGGCGCGAAGCTGATGGCGGAATTTGAGCCGGACGTGATCATTGCGTTGGGCGGCGGATCGGCGATGGATGCGGGCAAGATCATGTGGGTATTGTACGAGCATCCGGAAGTAGATTTCATGGATATGGCGATGCGGTTCATGGATATCCGCAAGAGGGTCTACACGTTCCCGAAGATGGGAGAAAAGGCATATTTTATTGCGGTACCGACGTCGGCGGGTACGGGATCGGAAGTGACGCCGTTTGCGGTTATTACGGACGAAAAGACGGGGATCAAATATCCTTTGGCGGATTATGAGCTTCTTCCGAAGATGGCTATCATCGATGCAGATTTCATGATGAACATGCCGAAGGGGCTGACGAGTGCGTCGGGTATTGACGCGCTGACGCACGCGCTGGAAGCGTACGCGTCGATCATGGCGACGCCGTACACGGACGGGCAGGCTTTGATGGCGATGAAACTGATTTTTGAATATCTGCCGCGCGCGTATGAGAACGGGGCGAGTGATCCGGTTGCGCGCGAGAAGATGGCGGACGCATCGACGATGGCGGGCATTGCGTTTGCGAACGCGTTTTTGGGAGTCTGCCATTCGATGGCGCACAAGCTGGGCGCATTCCATCATTTGCCGCACGGGGTGGCGAACGCTCTTATGATCAGCGAGGTGATCCGTTTCAACAGTGCGGACGTACCCACGAAAATGGGGACGTTCCCGCAGTATGCGTATCCGCACGCGAAGGCGCGTTATGCGGAAGTTGCGGATTTCCTCGGACTTGGCGGAAAAGATGACGACGCGAAGGTGAAGAATCTGATCAAGGCGGTGGAAGAGCTGAAAGCGAAAGTGGGCATCAAAAAGACGATCAAGGATTACGGCGTGGACGAAAAGAACTTCTTGGATCGTCTGGACGAGATGTGTGAACAGGCGTTTGATGACCAATGCACGGGAGCGAACCCTCGTTATCCGCTCATTTCGGAAATCAAAGAGATGTATCTTAAATGTTATTACGGGAAATAAGGAGGGAAGGAGAGATGGCGGAAATCATTCAGAAGACGGATAAAAAGACGATTTATCGGGAAGGGAAGACGCTTGTAAAGCTGTTCAACGACGAATATCCGAAGTCGGACGTACTGAACGAAGCTCTGAACACGGCGCGCGTGGAGGAGGGCACGTCGCTGAACGTGCCGGCCGTTCACGAAGTGACGAAGGTCAACGGCGAGTGGGCGATCGTACTGGATTACGTGGAAGGCAAGACGATGCAGCAGCTGATGGATGAAAATCCTGACAGGCAGGCGGAGTATCTGGACGAATTTGTGGATTTGCAGGTAGAGGTATTGAACCAGAAAGTGCCGCTTCTGACCAAGCTGAAAGACAAGATGCACCGTAAGATCTCCAACACGAAGTTTGACAAAACCACGCGTTACGATCTTCACATTTTGCTGGACTCTCTGCCCGAGCACGACAAACTTTGTCACGGTGATTTCAACCCGGGGAATATTATCGTAAGCCCCGACGGCAGGAAATTCATCATTGACTGGGCGCACGCGACGCAGGGCAATGCGCGTTGCGATGCGGCGCGTACGTATCTTCTTTTCAAGCTGGAAGGGAAGGACGCGCTGGCGGAGGAATATCTGAAGCTGTTCAGCGAAAAGACGGGCATAGCCAAGCAGCTGGTGCAAAAGGCGCTGCCGATCGTTGCGGCGAGCCAGACGACGAAGGCGGTTCCCGAAGAGCAGGCATTCCTTGAAAAGTGGGTCAACGTAGTCGATTACGAATAAAAAGAAAGCAAAGAGCGCGCAAGGCATCGCCTTGCGCGCTCTTTGCTTGTCGAAAACAAAAATCTGGACGAAGAGCGCCGCGCGGGAAAAATTTGCGAGGGGAGGAGGGCTGTGCGCTTTTCGGGGTGTGAATGTAAAAAAATAAAAAAATTCAAAAAGAGCGCGGTTATTTTTTGCAAAACGGAGAGAACAAGTCTATAATAGGAAGCTGCGTGAAAGGTAAGAAAAGCGGGGGGATGACGGAGAATCACAGACAGGAGCAAAGAGAATGAATGCAGATCTTACGGTAAAGACGCCGTGGAAAGTGTTGTTGAAGTATACGCTGCCTTTGTTCGGAGGGGTGGTGTTTCAGCAGCTGTACACGCTGGCGGACACAATCATTGCGGGGCGGTTTGCGGGGCAGACGGCGCTGACGGCGATCGGGGCGTCCAACTCCATCGTCAATATACTGATGGCGTTTGCGCTGGGGGCAAATGCGGGGTGTGCGGTGTTGGCGGCGCGCTATTTCGGACAGAAGGACAACGGGAAAGTGCGGACGACCATCTACACGGCGCTGATCGCCTTTGCCTTGTTCAGTGCGGTGCTGATGGTGGCGGGTGTGCTGACCTGCAGAGCGACTTTGGGCGCCTTAAAGACGCCGGGCGAGGCGATGGACGAGAGCGTGACTTATCTGAACATTTATTATTATGGGCTTCCGTCGCTGATGCTGTACAACCTGGGAACGGGTATTTTTTCCGCGCTGGGCGACAGCAGGACGCCGTTTATTTTTCTTGTATTTTCCTCGGTGACGAACATTGTGCTGGACTATTACATGGTGCAGCCTTGGGGCGTGGCGGGCGTTGCGTGGGCGACGTTCATAGCGCAGGGGGGCGGCGTGTGTGCTGACGCTCATATTTGTATTTTTAAGAGCGGGAAAGCTGAGCACGCGCAAAGCGGAGGAAGAGAACAAAGCGGAAAGGGCGGCGGTGTTTTCGGGGACGATCTTAAAAACGTTAATATTGCTTTCTCTGCCTGTCATTTTGCAGAACAGTTTTGTTTCGGTGGGGAATCTGTTCATACAGATCCGTATCAACGAGCTGGCGCAGACGCAGGGGATCGGCATCACGTCCGGATTTGCGGCGGGGTTCAAGGTGATCGTGTTCGGGGTGACGTGTCTGTGCGTCTACGCGAACGGGTTGACGAATTTTACCTCGCAGAACTACGGGTCGCATAAATTCCGCAGGATCAAGAGCGGGTTCCGCGCCTCGCTGGTGATCTCGACGGTGCTGGCGGCGCTGTTTGCGGCGGTGTGCCTGTTGTTTGCGAAACCGTTGATCGGGCTGTTCATGTCGCAGGAAGAAGATTCCGCGCTGGCGCTGCAATCGGGTATCGCCTATGTGACGACGATCGCGCCTTTCTACTTTATCGTGAACATAAAGATCAATGCGGATGCCGTCGTAAGGGGCTGCAACGGAAACGTCGGCTTTACGGTGAGTACGTTTTCCGATCTGATCCTGCGCGTCGCGTTCGTGTTCATACTGACGACGTTCCTCGGCTTTGCAGGTGTCGGCTGGGCGTGGGCGGTCGGCTGGTCGCTCGGTACGGTGATCGGGCTTACCTTCTATTTCTTTATCCCGTGCCTCAAAAAGAAGAACATGAATTTGTACGACGAGGACGGAAACCTGTTGCCTGCGGAGCAGGAAGTGCGCGCATAAATTGCGGCTCAAGGAGACATACTACGTGAAAACGGAGGTAAACGTATGTCCGAAACCCTGCAATTTATCATCGTGGCGGTCATTGCCGTGGCGGTGCTTGCGATCGTCTTAAAGCTGTTCAAATTCGGTTTCAAAACCATTTTGAAACTTGTGATCAATGCCGCCATCGGTATCGGTGCGATCTTTTTGCTGAATCTGATTCCGAGCGTGGCGATCCCAATCAACTGGTGGACAGCGCTCATCACGGGACTTTTCGGTATCCCGGGCGTGGTCGTCGTATTGATTCTGAGCTTTTTTATCTGAGAGGGGCTCCTCGTTTTGCAGCGAGGAGCAAACGCTTTGCGGCTGAATATTGAAAAAGAGGCGGCGCGGCACTTTCAAAGTGCCGCGCCGCCTCTTTGCCGTCTTCCGATTCAAAGAGAAAGGGGAGCGGAAGGCGAAAGGCGGGAAAAATAATTTCGGGTAAAGAGGCGCAAAGGTTGCAAACGGGCATGCAGTATGTTATAATAAAAAGAAAAAGTCACCGTGCGCGCGGGCAGAAAAGGGCGCGGACGGGAAAAGGGGAAACAATGGAAATTCGGGACAGATCGGTGATCGTATTTGCGGGAGATTCTACGACGGACGCGGGCAAATGTCTGACGCAGGACGGACTGGGGGACGGGTATGTCAAGCTGGTGCACGACGCGTTGATTGCCTTCCGTCCGGAAAACTCGTACAGGATCGTGAACGCTGGCGTGAGCGGGAACAGGTCATGCGATCTTCTTGCACGGTGGGATGCGGACGTTTCCGCCTGCAAACCTGACTTGGTGTTCTGCATGATCGGGATCAACGACGTTTGGCGGCATTTCGATTCGCTGGAATACCCCGATCACCTGGTATCCGAAGAGGAATACAGGGAAAATTTGAAAGAGATCTGCGAAAAATCAAAGGAAATAAAGCAGCTGATCTTTATGACGCCCTTTTTCATGGAGCGGAACAAATCGGACGAAATGCGCGCGATGACGGATGCATATCGGAAAGTCATGCAGGAGGTTGCGGCAGCGTACGGAAGGCCTTTCATAGATACGCAGGAAGAATTTGACGTGTTCATGAAAGCGCGTGCGGGACAGTCCATATCGTGGGACAGGGTGCATCCGAACCGCATCGGGTCGATGCTGTTGGCGCGGCTGATTCTGCGCACGTTGGGGTGTCTGTAAAAAGAGGAGAATGGATGCAAAAACGGCAGTACGTCCTGTAATTTTTATAACGGTTGCAAAACAAAGGATGAGGAGAAAAATATGACGATCGAGTTTTACGGAGAGATCAGCGAATATACCAAAAGGCGTACGGACAGGCTGAAAAAGCGGTATTTCGGGCAATGGATTCTGGCTCTTGCGGCGGTGCTGCTCATCGCGACGGTCGTTGCGTCGATCGTGCAGCAGGCGTTCATCGCGTTGCTGGTGTGTACGGTCGCGGTGGCGGCGGTCGGAGCGGGGTTGTACTTTGCGCCGATGAAAAAGGCGATACCGCAGCCGTGGCGCGTGCGCGTTCTCATCGACGGGGACACTATTTACTGGACGCAGTACTTGCCCGGGCAGGAAAAGCAGAAGAAAAAGCATATATCGGACATCAAAAGGGTGTACCGCACGAAGTATTGTTATTATTTGGTTTACAACGACATAGCGAATGCGATCGTATGCGAGCGCTGTTTGCTCAAACGCGGGACGTTCGATGCGTTCGAAATGCTTTTTGAAGGGAAAATACGGTCCAAAACGATCGAGTAAACGGAAAGCAGGGCAGTCCGCAAAGAAAAACGGACTGCCCTGCCGTATAAGAAAAGTTTGCGTCAGAACGTATGGACGCGGCTCTCGTCGTAAAAGCCTTTGGCCGCGGGGGTCTCGTCGGGAACGCCAATGGCGATGATGGCGACGGGAATGGAGTCACAGCCGATCACTTCCCGCACGTTGGAAGTGCGAGGTTCTGTGGGGTAGCAGCCGCACCAGCAGGTGCCGTAGCCAAGATCTGCCGCCTGCAGGAGAATATTTTCGATGGCGGCGCCGCAATCTTGCGGCCAATATTCTCTGCCGGGCTGCAAGTCGGGCCTTCCGCAGACGACGATGGCGGCGGATGCCGTTTCGAGCATCTTGCTGGAAGGATGAGCCTGCATGAGTTTTTGGCGGGTAGATTCCTTGTCCGTCACATAGAATTCCCAGGGTCGGCTGTTGACCGCGCTCGGCGCGTACATGGCGGCTTCCAGCATGAGACGGATGTGCTCTGCGGGAACGGGAACACCCTTTTTGTATTTACGTACGCTTCTGCGTTTGCGAATAATTTCTGAACATTCCATGACAAAAATCTCCTTTTATTTTTTCATCATTATAGAACGAAACGCGGAATTTGTCAACCTCACGAAAAAAAAGACGGGCGGCGCGCACTGAATTTTTTATAAAAGGGGAAGGACATAGTAAACGGAGCAAACGCGGAAACGATCCGCGGCAGAGCATGGCGGAGCGGGTGCGAAAGGAGAATCTGATGAACGCAGGCGAAAGCATAGAAGAATTGTTCGAGGGAAATCTGAAAATCATACAAAACCGATCGCTGTACAGATTTACGAGCGATTCGATCCTTCTTACGCGGTTTGTCAAAGCGAAAAAAGGGGAACGCGTTGCAGATTTTTGTGCGGGGAGTGGTGTTGTGGGCCTGCATTTTTACGGGCTAAACCCGACGATACATTCCGTCACGCTGTTTGAAATGCAGGAAGAGCTTTCGGACATGAGCGCGCGGTCGATCGAACTGAACGGGCTGAAAAATTTCAAGGCGGTCTGCACGCGGGTGCAGGATATCGGGAAGGAATACGGCGAAAGTTTTTCGCTGGTTTTGTGCAATCCGCCTTACGAGAGGGGCGGCTTTGAAAACGAGGATTACAAAAAAGCGATCTGCCGAAAGGAGATCACGATTACGCTTTCCGAAATTGTGGATGCGGCGTTCCGCGTTTTGAAATTCGGCGGGCGGTTTGCGCTGGTGAACCGTGCGGACAGGCTTGCGGAAGTGATTTACGCGATGAAATCGCGCGGCATCGAGCCGAAAAGGCTTCAGCTCGTGCGCGGCAAAGCGAACGCGAAACCGTACCTCGTCCTGTTGGAAGGGACAAAGGGCGGGAAAGAAGGCATCGAAGTTCTGCCCGATCATGTCAACGAGCGCGGCGAGCATTTTTGAAAAATATTGTCGGCAAGGTTTTGCCGAAAAGAAGGGTTTAGTTTAAAAAAGGAGTATACGTATGGTTAATTTTGTGGCGACGCCGATCGGGAATCTGGGAGACATTTCGCTCCGCGCGCTGGATACTCTGCGCGAAGCGGACGCGATTTTCTGCGAAGATACGCGGCATTCTTTAAAACTTCTCAACTATTATGAAATCAAGAAACCGCTCGTATCGTGCCATAAATTCAATGAACTTGCGGCGGCGGAGAAACTGGTTCGCATGGCGAAGGAAGGCAAGAACGTAGCCGTCATTACCGATGCGGGCACGCCGGTCATCTCCGATCCGGGGAATCTCCTTGTGCAGGTGCTTCGCGAAAATTCGATCGCCTATACGCTGATTCCCGGGGCATGTGCCTTTGTGGCGGCGCTCGTGTTGTCCGGTTTTCCTGCGGATAAATTTGCGTTTTTGGGCTTTTTGCGCGGTAAGGCGGGCGAAAAGCGGGAATATCTGAAAAAGTATGCGGCCTTTGAAGGAACGCTCGTCTTTTACAGCGCGCCGCAGGACGTGGACGCCGATATCCGCATGCTTGCCGAAGCGTTCGGGGACAGAGAAGCGTGTGCCGTGCGCGAGATCACGAAAATGCACGAGAGCATCGAATATTTCCGTTTGGAGGAAGGCCTTTCGGGAGAAAAGAGAGGTGAATACGTACTAATCGTTGCGGGAACGGGAGAAAGAGAGAATCCGTTGAACGCTTTGACGGAAATCGAGCATATCAATTATTACGTCGATCAAGGCATGAGCGTGAAAGACGCGCTGAAAGCGGCGGCAAAGGATCGCGGCGTTTCAAAGAGCGAACTTTATAAATACACCGTCAAGGATAAGACGGAGCAATGAAAGATTTAAAGAGGGAGCCGCGGCGCATATTCTGCGCCGCGGCTCCCTCTTTTAAAGTAAAGTTTTTAAAGTTCAACGGGAATATATTTTTTCCTGAAAGGAACGGTGAGGTGTGTAAAGCCGATTTTTTTGAGGGCGCGGCAGACGACGTCATATTTTTCGGCGATGCGGGAGATTCCGTGCGCATCGGAAGCAAAGGAGACGGCGCGGCCGCCCAGCTCAAAGTAGCGTTCCAGAATATCCGTATCGGGCAGGAACGGGCTGCCCGCGGTTTTGCTGCTGGTGTTGACTTCCAATATCTTGTTTTTGGCGATGATGCGCTTCAAGATCTCGTCCAAAACGTCCGAAAAGTCGGAATAGCGCAGTTTCGGGTCGGGATAGGTGGCGTTGCGGGAGCAGTAGCCGATGTGTGCGACGACGTCGTAATCGTAGCACGCGTCGAGGCTTTCCAAAACGCGGTATAGGTACGCGTTGTAAGCAAACGCCTTGCTTCTGCCGTAGCAGTAGTGCGGAAAATAGCAATCTGCCCCGAGACAAGTATGCACGCTGTTGATGACAAAGTCGGGTTTGAATTTTTTTTGCGTATTTACGTAGCGCTCCTGCGTTCGCGGGTCGTGGTCGAAACCGAATTCCGCCCCGGCAAGGAGCTTTATTTTTTCGGCATATTTTTTCTGCATGGCGCGAATGCTGTCGAAATACGCTTTCTCGTGAATGGGCGGGACGGGTTCTCCGTCGATGTGAAGGTGCAGGCGGTCATAGTCGTAATTGAAATGTTCGGAAACTCCGTAATAGGTAAGCCCCAGGCGGATCGCCGCCTCGATCATGTCTTTCAGATCGTCGGTACCGTCGGCCGAAAAGGTCGTGTGCGTATGGATATCTGCCGTGATCATAATAATACTCCTGAAATTTCGCTTCCATCATACGGCTTTTGCGAAAAAAAGTCAAGTGCTGCCGTACCTCTCTTTGCGGCGTAAAATTCTTGTGCTGAAATATTTCTTGTTGCCGCGCATGGCTCGCGCTTTTGAAATGAGTGCGGCGGAGCAATCATCAACAAGTAGGCCCGCCGCAATACTATTGCGGCGGGCCTACTGCAAAGCATTGCACTTTCAACTTCGTACCGCACAAATTTTTCGTTTTGGCACGAAAAAAGACACCGCAGACGGTGTCTTTTTTATGGTGGGGATGGTAGGGCTCGAACCTATGACCTCATGCATGTCAAGCATGCGCTCTAACCAACTGAGCTACACCCCCGAAACAGATTCAGCTTATTAATAATATCATTTTTAAAGGCGGTTTGTCAAACAAAAAAAGCGCGTTGCGGGAATTATTTCGAAAATCCTTTGAAATTTCGGGCGGGTAACGGGGGTGCGGTCATAATGGGCGGCAGCGTCGAATACATTAGTTAGTAGTTTAAGAACGGAGAAAGGGATATGCCTGCATTTTATGCGATGACGTCGGAAAAGGTACTCGCGGCCATGGGGACGAGCGAGCTTGGGATCAGTGAAGCGGAGGCGAGGGAGAGGCTTTCGCGATACGGCGGGAATGAATTGCAAGGGAAAAAGCGCGGCGGGGCGATACGGCTTTTTCTGGCGCAGTTCAAGGATTTTATGACGATCCTGCTGATTTGTGCGGCCGTAATATCGGGAACGATCGCCTATCTGACGGAGGACGTGCATGAGCTGGCCGATACGGGCATACTGCTTTTTATTATTTTGCTGAACACGATCGTGGGGTTTATACAGCAATATCGGGCGGACAACGCGGTGGAAAAGCTGAAAAAGCTGTCGGTATGCCATGTGAAGACGGTGCGCGGAGGCAAAGACATTTTGCTGGAAAGTCAGAAGCTGGTGCCGGGGGACGTCATATATCTGGAAGAGGGGGATATGGTGCCGGCAGATTGCCGTATTCTGCATTGCGAGGAGCTTCGTTGTGACGAATCTGCGCTGACGGGAGAATCGCACGGCATCGGCAAGAATACCGAAGTGTATGCGGAAAAGACCGCGATCGGAGATCGCAGGAATATGTTGTATTCGTCGTCCTTTGTCGTAAAGGGGCAGGCGAAGGCGGTAGTTGTCGGGACGGGGCAGGATACGGAGATCGGCAAAATAGCGGGAATGCTTGCGCAGACGCAGACGGCAAAGACCCCGCTCGAAAAAATACTGGCGACGCTCGGCAGGGTGATCACGATTTTTGTGATCGCGGTGGCGGCCGTAATTTTTATTTTCGGGATCTTTTTCAAAGAGAGCACGCTTTTGCAAAATTTCATGTCGTCGGTAGCGATCGCCGTTGCGGCGATACCCGAAGGCATGCCTGCGATCGTGACCGTCATCATGGCGCTGGGGGTTCAGAAGATGAGCAAAGAGCGTGCGATCATACGAAAACTGCACGCGGTGGAAACGTTGGGCGGATGCAGTTGTATTTGTTCGGATAAAACGGGAACTTTAACGGAAAACCGAATGACGGTGGAGGAAATTCAGGTCGATTTTGGTGATTCTGCACGCCGCTGCGGGGTCAAAGAATGTGTATCGATGCGCGGAGTGGAAGGAGTCGGGCGCATTCTGGAATGTATGGAAATCTGCAATACGGTCAAAGGGAAGGGCGGCAAGAAGGCGGGAGACCCGACGGAAATCGCGCTCGTGAATTTTGTCGGTGCATGCGGGTTTGAAAGCGAATACAAAAAGATCGGCAGTATACCGTTTTCGTCGGAGCGGAAAATGATGACGGTGGCGGCACAGACGAAGAGCGGCAGATATTCGTACAGTAAGGGTGGGGCGGATATTTTATTGGAGCGCTGCACGCGCATCCTGGAGGGAAACGCTGTGCGGCCGATCACGCCCCGCGACAAGGAGAACGTCTTGCGGGCGACGCAGGAGCTTGCCTCGCGCGCGCTGCGGGTGTTGGGTTTTGCGTACAGGGAGTGTACGGACGGGCCGCGGGAGCAGGATCTGATTTTTATCGGTATCTGCGGCATGATCGATCCGCCGAAGAAAGGGGTAAAAGAGGCGGTAGCAGATTGCAAGCGGGCGGGAATCATGCCTGTTATGATCACGGGAGACCATCGGGAAACGGCGTATGCGATCGCCGAAAGGCTGGGGATCGCGGAGAGCGAAACGGAAGTTATGACGGGTGCGGAGCTTGAAGCGCTGGAAGGGAAACAGCGCGGGGAGAGAATCCGTAAAGCGCGCGTGTTTGCACGCGTGAGTCCGAAGCATAAGAGCCTGATCGTGGAAGAATATCAGAAGGCTGGGAACGTCGTGGCGATGACGGGGGACGGGATCAACGACGCCCCGGGGATACGGAAAGCGGATATCGGGATCGCCATGGGGATTTCGGGCACGGACGTTACGCGGAGTGCGGCGGATATGGTGATAGCCGACGACAATTTTTCCACGATCGTGAAGGCGGTACGGGAAGGGCGGCATATTTTTTCCAATATAAAGAAGACGATCCAGTTTTTTCTGGCAACCAATCTTGCGGAGGTGCTTTCCATACTGATCGTCTCGCTGGCTCTGTGGCATTACGATTTTCTGACGTCGACACAGCTTTTATGGATCAATCTGATCACGGACAGTCTGCCTGTCTTGTCCTTGGGGGCGGAGCAGGCGGAGCGTGATTGCATGCGAAGGCCGCCGCAGAAAGCGACGTCTATCTTCAGCGCGGAGAGTATGGTGTCGGTCGTCTTTTACGGATTGATGCAGACGGCGATCTGCATCGGCATATTCCTGTTCAGCGCGCTCCGATACGGCAACGCGGTCGCCGTGACGATGACGTTTTTTGTGCTGTCCTTTCTGGAACTGTTTCATTCGTTCAACATACGTTCGGAGCACGATTCGGCGTTCGGAAAAGGTTTCTTTTCGAACAAGATGCTGTTCGTGACGGTCTTTGCGGGCATATTTGTCAACCTCTTATTGTGCGCAACCGCTCCCGTGCGCGCGGCGTTCGACATCGTATCGCTGACGGGCCTGCAATGGCTGATCGTCTTTGCTTCGTCCGCCGCGATCATTCCCGTTGCGGAAATTTATAAGGGGATATTGCGCGGTATTCGCAGCAAAAAAGCCAAGACGTACCATAAAAATGCGAACGAATTCGGGTTGTCCGCACAGAGGACAACGGGTTGAAATGTAAAAAGCCGCCCGCGTAAATCTGAATTTGCGCGGGCGGCGCCGAATGAAAAAGCGTCCGGGCAAATCTGCCCGGACGCTTTAATCTTAATTTTGAAATTATTCGGGGATCACGGTAACAAAGATTTTGGCGGATACGCCTTCCATGAGCCGCACTTCGACGGGGTAATCGCCCACGGTTTTGAGTGCGTCTTTTAAAAGGATCTTCTTTTTGTCGACATCGAATCCCTGGTCGGCCAGTTTGGAAGCGATTTCTTTGGAAGTGACACTTCCGAACACTTTGCCGTTCTCGCCGCATTTGATCGAGACGGTGACTTTGCATTTATCCATTTTTTTTGCGAGCTCGCGGATTTCGCGGATCTCTTCCGCGCGCCTGCGTGCCTGCGCTTCCTGCTGAAGTTTCAGACTGTTGACGGCAACGGCGGATGCCTGTTCCGCGAGTCCTTTTTTCAAAAGGAAGTTTTTGGCGTAACCGTCGCTCACGTCGATGATATCGCCTTTTTTGCCTGTTCCTTTTACATCTTGTTTTAATATGACTTTCATAAGAGCACCTCTATGAATCAACGAATTTTCTTTATTGTACAATGAAACGAAAAAAAAGTCAATCTCTTTGCTCATAAACTTGTAACGGCCGGCGCATAATAAGAGCAAGGAGGTATACGTAAATGGATAAATTCAATAAATCGATCGGATGCGAAGTATCCGATTGCATGTTTAACTGCGAAGGAAAAAACTGCACGCTGGAGCACATCGTTGTGGGGAACACCTGCGACTGCGACGCGGAATACTGCACATGCTGCGAAAATTACCGCAAGAAATAAGTTTCGTTTTTAAGAAAAGACGGCAAGAGCAGACCCGCTTAAAAATGCGGGTCTGCTCTTGCGATAAGGGGCCGTCCGCAAATCATTTTGCGGACGGCCCCTTGTCGTAATAAGAGTTTTGTACGGAATTTTGGATGAATTCGAATTTTGAGAAAAAGAAAAAAGCATCGCATGATGCGATGCTTTGGCTTTCGGTGATCAGATTTTTTCGCGTTTTAATTCGGCCACGGCGTTTTTCAAAAAGTATTCGGCGGTGGAGTCGTGGCTTACGATCTGCAAAGCCTCGTCGAAAGTGCACCAACGTGCTTCCGAGATTTCGTCCGTGTTGATTTTAAGTTCGCCGTCGGAGACGACGACAATGAAGCCGAGCATCAAAACGTTTCTGGGTTCGTGGTAGCGGGAAGACATGTAGCGGTATTTGATGGCATTGAGGCCTGTTTCCTCTTTCATTTCGCGGACGATGGCTTTCTCGGCGGATTCGCCTTTTTTGACGTAGCCTGCAAAGAGCAGGAATTCGCCGCTGGTGTGTTTGGCGATGAGGATACGGTCCTGGGCCTTATTGACGGCGACCATGCTTACCGCAGTTTTGAAGACGGGGAATTTGAATTCTCCGCACGTGTTGCAGTAGGGGACGAGCCCTTCGTTGTCGCAGAATTTTAAAGACAATTTATCACCGCAGTCCTGGCAAAACATAATAAAGATCCCCTCCTTGATTGTTTTTTTTAAGGATAATCCTTTTTGAAAGAATTGTCAATAATGTAATGAACATTTTTTTGGAAATTTTACAAATTTTTTGCAAAAGGGGTGTGAAAACGAGGCAAAAGGGAATCGGGTTATTAAAAAAGCTTATAGAAATTGACAAACGGGGGAAAGTATGATACAATCGATAAAAATGCAAGCCGTAGAGAGATACGGGCAGGAAGGTAGGAATTATGGGTAGCAGAGTTACGCCGGAAGAAGTCAAGCGTGTGAAATGGCTTGGATGTTCGCACGATAATCTATCCTCAATAGATACAGTTTAATGAGGTGATTTGGGTTTGATAGAACCCTCCGAAATTGCTTTTTCGGGGGGGCGCAGGTTAGCATAGTTCCTCGCGGAAGTCAACGGCCGTAAAATCGTTGCTTAAAACACCCATAACAAGAGTTTAAGAGCCGAGTAAGGAAGTTTTCCTTACTCGGCTCATTTGTTGTTTAGAAAATATTTTACATGCTTTGTACGCAACGATTTTTCTTTGTCCCGTTGACTTTCGCAAAGTTTATTTTGAATATGCTGACATTTACCGTCCTATGCTCCTTCGCCTCTTGCCCGAAAAAGGCAAAACAATTCGGAGGATGTAAAAATGGAAATGTTGGTAACAAAGTTCTCGAACGGAAAGTATCGCAATGAAGGTGAATTGTTCGACGAACCTATTTCAGAGGAGAATGTAAAACTCATGGGCGAGATGATTGCGCTACAAACCCTTCGTACCTTAAAAAAGTACGATTGGAAAATTGCGGATAAGTATTATATCGGTCTGATCAAAGACCTGCACCATATGGGTGAGATCGGTTATATCGTATCGGACGGCTATGATGTGGCGCAGACGGCAATCTGCTTTCTATACCAATTCATAGGCAGAAAAGTTTCCGATATTTACGGTAAAGACCGTAAAGGAAAAGAGATCACGATCAAACTTGCCTGCTATCGCGAAGTAGACGGGGAGCTTTGTCGTTACCGCAGGAAGATGGAGAAAACATCGTATATTGATTTTACAAGCTATAAGGCACTTCCCATGGATCCCGTAAACTGCTTTGAACACGAACAGACAGATTACAGCAAATATGACGCACTCCTGGAAGCATTACATATTACCGAATTGGAACTTGCCATTCTGAACTGCTACATGAACGGCATGAGACAATCAGAAGTATGCGCAGAGCTTGGTATTGGCAGGGGTACGATCAATTTTCGGAAGAACAGTATCCGCCGAAGATACTATTTATGTCTTGGTAAAAGAGGTATCCGGGTTATAAAACCTCAGAAATGACTGTATCTTTGTTTCTCATTTGTATCAGCAATATAAGAGGTTGAAAAATGTTATATTTTACGAAGTGCAGAGGGCGTTTGATCGTAACGGGCTTTAAATTCACGGTTAAAAAAGGAAATATTTGTGTAACCGACTTTTTCGGCAATCGTTGAAATCGGTAAGTTTGTGGAAAGGATAAGAAAGTTTGCATGTGTAAGTTTGGCCTTTGTAAAATATTCGGTGATGGTACAGCCCATATATTTTTTAAAGCAGCTGCAGATATAAGGCTGAGTATAATGAAATTCTTTTAAAATTTCGGGAATAGTATTTGAAAAGTTATAAGGATATTGCAAAAGACCGGCAAGACGTTGGATCCAAGCAGGTGCAGCGTGTTGCAATTGGGAGTGTTGTATAAACAGAAAAAAAAGGATATTGGAAATAATGTTTTTATACAGAAGGTCCTCAAAAGCAACAGTTTTTTCCTGGACAGAATCACAGGTATTGAATTGATGTTCAAAAAATTTAATTGTTTCAGGCGTCAAAGTAATTTTAAACGGAGTGCGGGAATTTATGATAGTATCATAGTAAGAGGGGGAGAGAAAATTACATATTCTATTAAAATTCAATGTTTTGATGCAGATGTCCCTGTGGATGTATGGGTCTGTATTGCAGGAAGAAAAGTTGTGGAAGTCATGGGGGCGAAGCAGGTAGAGCGTATAGGGTTCCAGAATTTCTTTCTTGCCATTGATATAATGGATCACCTGTCCGGAAACAACGTAAAAGATCTCTATAAATTCATGCTGGTGATATTGATTATTAGTCGCATCGGTTAAAGCGGTGTAGTAATCCGAACTGTTGAATAATTCATCGTTTTTAATGATTGAGATCATATACGCCTCATATTAAATAAATTAAATTCAAAACAAATTAAAAAGTTGTAAAAGGACAAAGAATATGAAAAAATGAAGTAAAAAATTGTACAAAATTAGTTGTATATAAATAGAATACACAAATTTAAGGGATAAGTCAAATAAATAGAAGAAGTGGAAAAAATTTCTATAAGAATGATTAAAATATTAATACAGTGCAAATATAGAATAATCTGGTTACAACGAAACGGATAATTCTGTGGTATAATAAAGGCAGATAAAACATTCTGGGGCAAGGTTGTGAAATACTATACGGAAAAAAGAGAAAAGGAATATTTGGTTCCGGAAGGCATCGTGATGAAACTCGGAGAGATCCGAGAGGAATGTTTTTTGCTGACGAATCGGGATAAGCAGAACATCATGGGGAAAGACGGCGCTTGTGTAGTGGAAGGAAAGGGGACGCTTGTTTTTGATTTTGAAAAAGAATATTATGGGGGAGTCCGTATTGTGTTGGGGTGCTGTGAAACGGACTCGGCTGCACCGAATATAAGGATACGTTTTGGAGAATCTTTATCAGAGTGCTGTGCGGAATTGGGAGAGAAAAATGCCTCCAACGATCATTCTACGCGAGATATGACGGTGTATATGTCCTCTAATTCGGATATGGAATGGGGCAATACGGGGTATCGCTACATACGTATCGATTTTCTTGAGAAGGGGATATATCGGATCAACAATATATTCGGTACGTTTATACACGGAAAATATCCGGATGCATTGTTTGAGACGGACAATGAAACTGTAAATAAAATACTGAATATGTCGGAAAGAACTTTGTTTTTGAATATTCAGAATTATTTATGGGACGGGATCAAGCGCGATCAACACGTCTGGGTAGGCGACTTATATCCCGAGGTGCTGGGGATCTGTTATTTATACCGAGATAAAAGTGTTATCTATGATACATTGGATCTGATATTGGACAGTTATCCGTTGCCATGTTGGTTTAACGGGATCCCCTCTTATAATTTATGGTTTATTCTGATCGTAGGGATATGTTATCGATTGACAGGGAGGAAGAACGAAAGATATTCCGCGGCGGTACGAAAAATTGTATGGATGTTTGACAAGTGTACAGACGAACACGGAATTTTCGACTTTGACAAGGCGGGATTGGCTTATTGGAAGGACAATTTTTTCGATTGGCCGACGTATAACTATGAACAAGAAAGCGAGCAAGGTGTCTATTATCTCTTGTTATATGCGCTTGCAGACGTAACGGGTAAAGAAATTTACGGGGAAGAGACGAGGGCAGAGGCGCAGAGACTTACGGCAAAGTTGAGACGCCGTAAGTATGCAGAAAGCAAATTCAAGTCGGTTTCTGCTCTGAAAGTATTATGCGGTGAGGCAAACGGACAAAGAGAGACAATGTTCATAAAAGAGGGAGGCGCGAAAGGGTATTCATCTTTTTTAAGTTATCTGATCTCTTTGGCGTTGAGCAAAACTGGGGATACGCGAACGGCATTTGACAATCTGGTCGAATATTACGGTGGGATGTTGCAGATGGGGGCAACTACCTGTTGGGAAAATTTTGATGTAACGTGGATGGAAAATGCGTGCAAGATTACGGAATTTCCGAGCAAAGGGAAGGAAGACATTCACGGGGATCGCGGCGAGTTTTGTTACAGAGGATTCCGAAACAGTTTATGTCACGGATGGTCGTGCGGTTTTTTACCTTTTTTTGTGGAAAAAGTAGTGGGTTTCCAGTTCACGAACGCGGAATGTACGAAGATTGCTTTCACTCCGGAGATGTGCGGGTTAAGTTACATAAAAGCGAGGATACCCACGGAAAAGGGGATAGTGCAGGTAGAGCATCGATGGATAGACGGGGCGGTACATACGAAGTATGTCTTACCGCAGGGAATCGAATGTGTTTCGGATCGGATGAATATCGGAATCGGTTTAGAAAAAAGAGCAAAAGTTGTATGATCATATCAGGAGGAACTCATGAAAAAAAGCAAATGGATCGGTTTATTGATGAGCGCAGTGCTTTGTTTAGGGGCGGTTTGGCCGTTATCGGCATGTGATTCGCCAAAGGATAAAGAAGATCCGGCAGACGGAGAACACGAAGAAACGGAAACGCCGTACAGTCCGGAGACATTGGAAAGCAATGGGATTCCTCTCGAAAATTATAAGATCGTCATTTCATCGGAAGCGAGTGCCGCGGAGCGGTATGCGGCGCAGGTTTTGCAGGATAATTTCCGTAAAGCCGGGCAGAGCGTTCCAGATGTCGTGACAGATGACACGGCGGAGACAGAATATGAGATCCTGATCGGGCAGACGGAGCGGAAAGAAGACGAAGGCATCAATTTTTCTTTGCTCGGGGATGAAAGTTACATAGTAAAAACAGCGGGCAATGATTTGGTGATCGCGGCAAACGAAAAGCGCGGTGCGATCTACGGAGTATACGCTTATTTGGACGCATTGGGATTCAGATATTATACAACGGATTGCGAAAAAATTCCCGAAAAAAAGGATGTGTTTATTGCCAAAGACGTAGATTTGCAGTGGAGTCCGACGTTCATATATAGGGAAAGCATGGCGGAATCGACTTGGGATTCCGAATGGGCTCTGACCCAATGCATCAACAGCGATTTTAAGCGAGACGGATTAAAGACAAACGAGCGGTACGGCGGCAGCATGGGATTTTCGGGCGGAGACAGGTATTTGGTGCATACGCTGCAGTATCTGCTGCCCGATTCCGTCTATTCCGAGCATCCTGATTATTTTTCGGAAATTGACGGAAAACGGTCGGTGCAACAACCTTGCTTTACGAGTGAGGGCGGGTTGGAATATGTTTATCAAAGTGCGCGAAAACTTTTGCAATCGGACAATACGGGGCTTTTGAATATTTCACAAAGGGACGGCGGCAAAGAGTGCGAATGCGCAAATTGTCGGGCGAGTTATGAAAAATACGGTATTATGGGTACCATTCTCAATTATGTCAACAAGATCGCGGAAAAGCTGGAAGCAGAATTTCCGGACGTACTTGTACAGACATTATGTTACGAGTGGAGCTGCGAATTGCCGAAAGGAGACATTGTTCCGCGCGACAATGTGATCGTGGAGCTCTGCCTGAATATGTGTAAAGATCACCTGTGTGATGATGCCGACTGTGAGATCGTGGAAGAAACGATGGGATTGTTAAGGGGTTGGTCGGAAATTACCGATCAGTTGTACATCTGGTCTTATCCCGGGAGCTGGGCGGATAGTTTCCGTGTGCGGGGCGGATTCAAGTCGTATTGGAGCCAAGCAAATGCGTTTGCGGAAAACAACGTCGTGGCGCATTATGCTGAGATTACGGGAGTGGAGTGCCCCGAATTTTCCGAATGGCGGGCATATCTTTGGGCGAAACTGAACAAAAACCCTTCGATGAGTTATGCGGAATACCGCTATCATATGGAAGACTTCGCTTACGGTTATTACGGCGACAGTGCCGAGTACATCCTCGAATATGTCGACTATATCGAAGAACTGCAAGTGGGTACGCATCAGGATATCATG
The DNA here is from genome assembly GCA_944368925.1 of uncultured Clostridia bacterium. Taxonomy (GTDB): domain Bacteria; phylum Bacillota; class Clostridia; order Christensenellales; family Borkfalkiaceae; genus Borkfalkia. Next base: position 23,558 of record CALVXG010000022.1, read on the forward strand.
AAACTTGTGCCGGTTACGGTTGTGAATGGAAAAACGCAATACGACCTGACAATATTTGACAAATGCAACGAGCTTTGGGACGAAGCGGAAGCAGCGGCAACCGAAGAAACGCTGCCGCGCGTAGAAAAATCGAGATTGCACCTGACGATGACGGAATTGCTCAACACGGGCACGAAGCGCTATCAAACGGCGAGCGAGGAAGAGAAAGAGATTTTGGTCGAGCGCAACGAAGCTCTGTATAAAGATATTTTCAAATACGGATGCATACACAAATATCCGGAGCATACATTCAATGCAAATATAAAAGATTTCAGGTTGTTCCCTGAAAAGTGGTGAAGGAATGAATACAGAGATAAACGGCGTCGGAGTCACAAAAGATTATCTTCGTGAAAACAAAATAAGGCGGGTCAAAGAACTTTGCTGCATTTGGTCGGTGTTGATCATACCTTTGATTATGCTTGCGATTTTCTGGGTTTACGGTACGATCCAGTCCATACCGATTGCGTTTGAGCATCGCAACGAACTTACGGGCGAAGTGTCCTACGATTTTTACAATTTCAGATATTTGTTCGGAGATTTTACGACAACGGGGCGGGTTCTTTTGGAATCCTTGAAAAATTCGCTTTTGTATTGGGGTTTGGGATTTTTTATTATAACGCCGCTCAGTTATTTAATGGCCTATTTTTTATTTAAAAAAATTCCCGGTTACAAAATTTACAGATACATTTTTTTCTTTCCGCAAATCGTTTCTTCGGTTATATTATCGTCTTTCTTTTTGTATTTGGTTGGAAACAACGGTCTGATCAAACAAGCCTTCGGATCCGATCTTTTGCTTTTGCGCAATTCGGATACGGCGATGTTGACAATGCTCTTCTATAATTTTTATTTCGGGTTGTGTGCAAATTTGTTGTATTGGCTGTCCGCTTTTGCGCGGCTTCCCGATGAAGTATTGGAAGCGGGTAAAATCGACGGGTGCAACGTTTTGCAGGAATTTATTTACATTGCGTTGCCGTGTACGTGGTCCTTTTTGGCGACGATGCTGATGTTAATGGTGACGGGTATCTTGAGTTCGGGCGGAGCGACGCTGCTTTTGACGGGCGGCGGATACGGGACGTACGATTTGCCTTATTATGAGTATCTCTTGACCACGAGCGGCGCGGAGGGGATTTCAGAACGGATGTCGCAAGGCCTTGCAGGATGCCTCGGTTTAGTTAAAGGAGTGATCGTCTTGCCTGTTGCAATTTTGATAAACCATTTTGTCAACAAGATCGAAGCGGTAGAGTTTTAAGGGAGGCATCACTATGGATTTTATATGGTTGATGGTCGCTCTTGTCGGAATCGTAATTGCGGTCAGCATTGTTTTCGCGGTATTGGCAAAAGTGAGAATGGCAAAGTCGCTTGCTGCCAGAGGAGTTCGTGTTTCAAGACAGCTTTGGCGTGTCAATTTGAAAAAAATATTCAAACTTTCCAACCTGATCTTTGCGATCGTATTTATTTTCTTTTTGATTTACGCGGTAATGCTTTTGTTTCCCGTGGTATGGGGATTTCTGTCTTCCTTGAAGTCGGGCGGGATACACGGAGAATATTTCCACAATATGTTCGGGTTGCCCACGGAATGGAAGTTCAGCAATTATGTGCAGGCGTTTGAAACGATTTCGGACAGCGGTATTTCCTTTGTAGGGATGTTCTGGAACAGTACATGGTTTGCGCTCGGTTCGGCGTGGATCACGATGGAATTTACTGCTGCTTTTGCTTATGTTTTGAATAAATATAAATTTCGGGGCAGGGCATTTTTGTACGGCATTGCTTTATTTATGGTCAGTGTGCCGATCGGCGCATCAATGGTCAGCACCTACCGTCTTATTTATGATTTGAATCTGGACAACTCTATGCTGATCTTGGTGACGGCGGCGAATGTATACGGGATGAATCTGATTTTAACGTATGCTTACTGGACGAATATTTCGTGGACGTATGCGGAAGCTGCTCAAATGGACGGGGCTGGTTTTTATTACACCTACTTTAAAATTATGCGTCCGCAGGTATTGCCTTTGATGTTTACGTTGGGGCTTTTGGCTTTTATAACAAAGTGGAACGATTATATGTCGCCGCTGTTGTATTTGCCGGATATGCCTACGCTTGCGACTGGTCTGTATCGATTCCGTTCGATTGCAGAGCGCAAATTCGATTACCCGAGTCTGTATGCGGGAATGTTTATCTGTTTATTGCCCATTCTCATAATTTTTGCAATTTTTTCTGACCGGCTTTTGGGAAAAGTAAGTATGGGCGGTATAAAAGGATAGAAAGTAAAAGAGGAGGAACGATTCTATGAAAAAGATAGGAAGGTTGTTTGTATTTGTTCTGGCGATGCTGATGATGTTTTCTGTTGCGGCGTGTACTTCGCGCGGGGCGCAGGACAGGGAAGATGAAAATCTCGATGGCGCCGATACGGAAATTACCGGCACGTTGAATATCCGATTTTTTGAGGGCGGATTCGGCGATGTATGGTTGCGCAGCGTGGTAAGCGGTTTTAACAAGAAATATCCGAATGTATCTGTAGAAATTTATCCGACGACAGAGCGTCTGGTGCTTATGGCGGAGATCACGGGGCAGAACACCAACTACGATCTGTATTTCAGTGAAATCGATCTGAGTGATTATACGGACAAGCTGATGGCGTTGGACGATATTTATGCCTATAAATGGGAAAGGGAAGAGAAGACGATCGGAGAAAAGATCACTCCGACGGTGTCGTCCATCTATGCGCGCAGGGACGGGCATTACTATAACCTGCCCTCCTATGTCGGCGCGTACGGAATGGCATACAATACCAATTATGTATCGGAAGAAGATATTCCCGTCACGACGGAGGATCTCAAAGACCTGTGCAAGACATTGAGGAACAACAACATTACGCCGATCATTTTTTCGGGCGGAGTAGATGAAAAGTATTACGACTTTATGTATTATCAGCTGTATGCGCAGTACGAAGGATTGGACTCCTATAACGCAGCGCAGGACGGTCAGGTTATCAATGCGCAGGGGGAGAAAGTATTTGACATTTCCTCGACGTATCAGCAAGGAGCGTTGGAAGCGGCACAAGTTCTGGAGGACCTGCTTTGGTATGACAACAACAACATCGTGAAAACTTCTACTGCTCTCAATTTCGGAGAAGCGCAAGTGCAATTCCTATCCGACGAATCGGCGGCGATGATGTTTAATGGTTCTTGGCTGATGAATGAAATGGCAGGGTTTGTGGATGAAGAATCTTTTTCGATGTTTCGTATTCCCGTGATCAGTGCGATCCGCGACAAATGTACCACGATTTCCGATGATGATGAACTTGCGGCACTGATCCGTGCGATCGATGCGGGGCAGACGGAACTGTCGGGCGACGGGTACGACGTGAATCAGTCGGACTTCGATCGCGTGAAGGAAGCGAGAAACTTCTGTTATCTGGGTTCGGAAGGATCAAACGCCTGCATTATTGATTCAGATGAAATTAACAGTGGGTTGGCAAAACTGTTCCTGAAGTATCTGTATTCGGAACAGGGCATCCGCGACTTTACGTTGAGCCAATGCGGTGCGGTGCTGCCGATCGACGGCGTCGATTGCGTAGAGATGATCGAGAGCACGGGCGTCACTTTGAGCGATTTCTATATTAAAGCGTACGAAATGCTTTCGCTAAATAAATTCTGCAACAAGCAATTGGCAGCAATCAAAATGTCGTGCGTTGATGAGACGGCACAATGTTTTGAGCGGCAATTCGGTTCACAGAATGCAAAAGACAGGACGAGGGCTGCCGTTTCTTTCGAGGCTCGTAAGACAAAATACACGGCTGACGGCGGACAAGAATATTGGGATGCATTGTATACGGCAGGTTTGATAACGGAAGAAGAGCACGCGAATAAGCATGTGGGTTAACTCGGTAAAGAGTACAAACATCGAAAGAGGGAAAGACAGTGTTTTCTGTAAATAAAAAGAAAAGGAGAAAGATGATGAAGAAAATCGCTATGGCAATCTTGGCGGTGTGTCTGATCACATGTTGTGCGATCGGTCTCATAGCCTGTGATAAATCCGGCACGGATACTTTTGCGGCTCCCACGCAGCTTGAGCTTAAATCGAGCGGAAGGCTCACGTGGAATGGTGTGGAAGGTGCCGTCGGTTACGAGGTCAGCGTCAACGGGACCGATTATAAGGCGGTCGAGGAAGAGGAGATCGATGTTTTTTCGGTTGTAAAAGATGTCTCCGTCACTAAAATTTATGTGCGCGCAAAGAGTGAAACGCAAACATCCGAGGCAGCGGAACTTGCCGTAACCGTGCATCAGCTTTCCGCTCCGAAGAAACCGACGGTCATGGAGGACAGCGAGACGCACGCGAAACAGTTTCATTGGGAGGCAGTGGAAAACGCAAATCGTTACGGAGTCAAAGTAAACGACAACGAAAATTGGGTTTCCATCAAAAATAATTATTGGACAATGACCGAAGACGGAACTTACAGCATTGCCGTAAAATGTCTCGCCTATGCGGACGGCACGACGATCTATCTGGAAAGCGCCGCGTCTGAGGAAAGCGATGAAGTTGTGTATATAGCGGGACCCTTGCTGTATTGCGATACACTGAATGAAATTTACTGGCAACTGGAAGACGGTTCGTCGTTTGCGCGGTACGATCTTTGGATCGACGGGAAAGAGGCTGTGAAAGACGTCGGTTATCACGGCAGCGATGATCCTTTGAATTTAGTGGAAAAAGGGTATATCACCAAGACGGGTGAATACGACATTCAGATCAAGGCGGTCAAAGAGGGCGATACGTTTGCGTGGAGCAATATGCTTTCCGAATTTGGCACGGGCAATATCAATCCGAATGAATTTTATTCGTTTGACAACAGAATCTTTTCAACTCCCATCGCGAAAGAGGGCGTTGGAATTTCCGATGAAAAATATTATGGGGAAAGCGGCTATTCTCTCAAAATAGAACCTGGCAGCGGCGGCGGACAGATCAATCTCGTAAAATATGAGGGTGCGTTAGATGACGTAGATCTTCGTTATGTCCGCGGGATCTCTTATTGGGTATATTTTGAACCCGTCTCCGGCGTCGCGGATACGTCGGTCGATACGGTGGATGCGTTTAAAGTAGCCTATGACGACAGTCTCGGTAACTATCAGAACCGTATTTATGCGGCGGGAAAGTCCGATTACGAGGACGGGACGACGATTCCCGTCAACAGATGGACAAAGGTTACTGTCGATGCTTGTCTGAACGAATACGACAATGTCATCATTTTAAGCTGGACGGTCGAAACGGGAAACAATTTCACCATCTATCTGGACGAAATTCTTGTGGAAACGGTAGAAACTATTCCTGCCGAAACGGAATATACGGCGCAATACGCGCCTGCGGCGGGCTGGTACTCCGGCGCCGCGGCAAAAGTAGCGGAAAATCAGACGCCCGGTGCAACGGTCAGGATGACGATGGATCTGCAGACGTCCGCTGACGGGGTCGCCGATGAAAGCGTCGCCCTGGCTGCAATGGGCGCCGCGACGGGGAGCAATGCTTCCTGGCAGGATTGCTATATAAAACTCGATACCTCCGTAACGGGCTGGCGCGAGGTGACTTTTGACGCAAAAGTTGCGGCGGACGGGTGCGTATATCTGGGCGCGGTATATAGGGCCGATGACGGGCCTTGGGTTAGTATCTATATCAAAGATGTGGAAATCATACCCAGTTTTCCCGTTACGTTTAAAACAAACGGCGGCAGCGAAATAGCGGATGAAATGATCGCGGAAGGCTCGTCTTTGTCCGGGTTTGATTCGGTGTATCTGCCTGCAAAAGATAATCTTGTTTTTGAAGGCTGGTATACGAGCGCAACGTTTGAAGCGGGTACGCGCGTGGGCAGAGATGTTGCGACAATGCCCGCGAACGCGTTGACGGTATATGCAAAATGGGGCGACGCGTACGAATACGCCGCAGAGTTTGACGGCACGGCAGGCTGGTTTTCGGGGAAAGCGGCAAAGGTCGCGGAAAATCTTACTCCCGAAGACACAGTCACGCTCACGGTACAGCTGCGCACGACATTGGACGGAGTTGCCGACAACAACGTGGCTTTGGCGGCATTCGGCGGCGCGGCGGCGGGTAACGACACCTGGCAGGACAGTTTTATTAAATTCGATACGTCAATAACGGGCTGGCGCGAAGTGACTTTCCAGGCAAAAGTTGCGGCGGACGGATGCGTATATCTCGGCGGGGTCTATATGGCGGACGCAGGTACGCCGTTCGTATTGTACATGAAAGACGTGGAAGTGATACAGAGCTTTGCCGTGATCTTTGAAGAAAACGGCGGGAGTGACGTAGCGGATACAAAGATCGCAGAAGGTATGTCGCTTGCGGATTTCGACGCGAATTATAAAACGGAAAAAGCGAACACAATTTTCGAAGGCTGGTACACGAGCGCAACGTTCGAAGAGGGCACCCGTGTAGGTGTAGATGTTGTGACAATGCCCGCAAACGCGCTGACGGTATACGCAAAATGGGGCGACGCGTACGAATATAAAGTACATTATTATTCGAACAGCGGATCCTGGTTCGGCGGAGAAGCCGCGCGTGTGTCCGTGGAAGGAGCAAAGGCGGGTGATACGGTCGTTCTTTCGATGCAGGTAAAGACCTCGCAGGACGGTGTTGCGGGTTCCGTGATCAAACTCTATCAGGAAACGGCGCAATGGATCGATCCCACGGTGGGGGAAAATTATGCTTCGGGCATTATGCTTTCTCCCGCAACGGCGAGCGGCTGGCGTGAAGTGAGCTTGACGGTGAAACTGACGGAAGACGGCTACATGTGGCTTGCGGCAGGGAGTGAAAATCCGGATCTGGGCGAATGTTTCGTTTACATCAAAAGTTTGGAAAGCAGTATAGTTTCCCCCGAATATGAGGTGCATTATTATTCGAACAGTGGATCTTGGTTCGGCGGGGAAGCCGCCCGCATCCCCCTGGAAGGGGCAAAGGCGGGCGATACGGTCGTGCTTTCGATGTTGGTAAAGACCTCGCAGGACGGCGTGGCCGGTTCCGTGATCAAGCTGTATCAGGAAACGGCGCAATGGATCGATCCT
>CALVXG010000023.1 GCA_944368925.1 uncultured Clostridia bacterium
CTCGAATACGATACCGTCGTATGGAGCGGCGAAGAGAAGAAGCCTTCCGTTACGGTAACGCTGGGAGATGTAACGATCGACTCCTCGAATTATGACGTCGTTTATGCGAATAATACCGCTGTCGGAATGGGAACGGTGACGGTTACTTTCAAAAATGAGTATTACGGTTCGGCGAAGGCGACATTTACCATCACGAAAATACAGGAAAACAAGACGGAAGAGGACGTTTCGCTTACGCTCGAAGATGCAACGTTTGAGAAGATGAAGGTTCTCGACGGTGATTATATATATACGATCAAAGATTCGGCCGGCAATGAGGTAACCGCGCAAACGCAGATCGCCGCAGGACTCTATATCGTAACTGCGGTTTTGGATACGGAAACGAAAACGACGACCGTAACCTATCGTGTCGCCGTCGGAAAAACTTTGGAGGATGCAGAGGGAGAGGACGTTTCTCTCACCTTTGAAGAGGCAACCTATGCCAAGATGACAGTGCTCGGTTCCGATTATGTATACACGGTCACCGATTCGCAGGGCAACACCGTCACGGAAGGCACGGCGCTTGCGGCGGGCGTATATACCGTAAAAGCAGTGAAGGAAACGGCAACGCAAATTCGCACCGTAACCTATACCGTAACGATCGCGCAGCCGGTGGAAGTAGAGGATCCCTCCGACGATCCTACCCCTCCGCCCGAAGATCCGGATGAAAACCCGGATGAAAATCAAGGCGAAAACCCGGGCGAAGAGCAGGGAAACGGCTGTTCTTCTTCCGTCGGAGGCGGGGCGTTTGCAGTATTTGCCATACTCGCTCTCGCGGTTTGTGCGGTATTGATTGTGAGGCGCAAAAACAATATACGCAAATAAAAATTGAAATCCAAAATAAAACAGGCATCTGATTTGTTTGTTGTGCAAATTCCCTTGTCTTAACGGATAAGGGAATTTGCATAAAAACAGGACTTAAATCAAGAGGAATCGATCATGAATTTGAATGAAATGCAACAGAAAGATTATCGCAGCATTCCCTTTTATTCGTTGAACGACGAATTGGAGGAGGGGCGGCTGCGGGAACAGATCCGTTTTATGCACAAACAGGGGATCGGCGGATTTTTTCTTCATGCGAGGGGCGGGCTGGAAACGGAGTATTTGTCCGAGGAGTGGTTCCGCTTGATGGAAGCCGCCGTCGACGAGGCAAAAAAACTCGGAATGGACGTTTGGTTTTACGACGAAAACGGGTGGCCGAGCGGTTTTGCAGGGGGAGAACTTCTGAAAGAGGGGAATTATGTAGCATATTTGGAATTGAAAGAAGAATCTGCTTATAGTGCAGATGCGTTCGCATCGTATGTGCTTGTCGGGCAGGAATATCGCCGCGTTACGGGAGAGCAGGGAAAGACGGTCTATTATAATATATATGTCCGTTACAATCATTCTTATGTCGACCTGCTCGATCCGGAGGTGACGCGGCAGTTTATCAGCAGTACACACGAAAAATACTATGAGCGGTTTAAGAAAGAATTTGGCAAAACAGTCGCAGGTTTTTTCACGGACGAACCGCAGTATTTCCGCGAGGCGCTGCCCTGGAGCAAGGTGATTCCGTTTGAATTCCGGAAAGCCTACGGATACGACGTTGCCGACGGACTGATTTGTCTGTTTAAATCTTCCGATGGTGCGTTTGCTTTCCGAAACGATTTCTGGAAGCTGGTAAGCCGCCTTTTCGTCGAAAATTATCAAAAGCAGGTGTACGACTGGTGCAACGCGCACGGTTGTCTATGCACGGGTCATACCATTGAAGAAACGAGCCTCTATGGTCAGATGATGTGTTGCGCGGGAGTGATGCCCTATTATGAGTATCTGCATATCCCGGGCATCGATTGGCTTACAAATTTTGTATATAACGAAGTTTCGCCGAAACAACTGTCGTCCGTCTGCGAACAACTCGGAAAATCAGCCTGCATTACGGAAACATTCGGCGCAAGCGGGCATTCGGCTACCCCGTCCGATTTTAAGGCAATCGCGCAATTTCAGTATGTCGCGGGCGTGAGCTTAATGTGCCAGCACCTGTTTCCGTATTCTGTCCGCGGGCAGAGAAAGCGCGATTTTCCTCCTTATTTTTCGCCGCATAGCGCTTGGACGGATTGTTCTGCCGAGTTCAATTTATATTTCACGAGATTAGGGCAAATCATTGCGGAAAATCGGGAAGATACGCAAATATTGCTGCTGCATCCTCTGTATAGCGCCTATGCTTTGTACGATAAATACGATCCGTCAACGTTGGCGGAGGTAGAGACCTCTTTTCACGAAACGGCGGCTTTACTCGTGGAAAATCATCTGCCGCATCATTTCGGAGACGAACGGTTGATGCAGAAATATGCCGAGGTTAAAGACGGAAAATTGCTCATCGGCCGGCAAAAATATACTACGGTCATCCTGTCGCGCAGCATCAATATTTCCGCAAAAGTATTTTCTCTGCTGGAAGAATTTGCGGCGGAGGGCGGCCGGCTCGTATTGGTCAACTCTCCCGAGTACATCGAGGGCCGCAAAGCCGATCGGTTCTTGCAGAAAACCACTACGTTGGAGAAAGTGCTTTCTTCCACGAAAACAAAGGTAGAGAGCGACGGGCGAGCCTTTTTGCGTAGCCGCCGCAGTAAGGATTGGTTATATATCATTTCCACCTGCCGGGAGAAAGAAATTTCCGCGCGCGTTTTTCTCGCCGAAGTGCAAACCGTCTGCGGCTATGACATTGAAAAGGATAAATACTATGCCGTACAGTTTGAAAAGGAAGAAAACGGGGTGTGCCTCGACCTGCAATTTGCAAAAAACGGGGCGATGCTCTTTCGCCTGAATGCAAAAGTAGCAGAGGAAAATGCCTTTGTTTCCCGTAAAAGCGAGGATGTTACGGGGCGGTTCCGGTTGCAGCCGTATCCGCAAAATTATCTGCCGTTGGATTTTGCCCGTCTGTCGAAAGACGGTACGAATTTCGGGGAAAAACTTCCTCTCTGCAAAATCATGGACAGGCTTTTGTATGCGCGTTACGAGGGAGATATCTGGCTGCAATTCGACTTTTTTGCCGAAAATATCACGGAGGAAATATCGCTCGGCGTCGAACGGATCGAAGGGGCGGAATACTTCCTGAACGGAAAAAAATTGGATGCGGAAGGCGGCACGCAAAGCAGAAATTCGGAACTTCGCCTTGTAAATATCGGCGTTCCGTCGGAAGGGGAGAATCACCTCGTTGCAAAAATTCCGTTCCGCCAATCGGAATATATCTACCACGTTTTGTTCGACGAGGGAGTGACCGAATCGCTGCGAAATAAACTGACGCTGGCAACAGAGTTGGAAACGGTATTCCTTGCGGGGAATTTCTGCGTCAAGAGCGAAACCAAACGGGATATGGGCGGCTATCTTTGCTTGTCCGGAAAACAGAGTATTGTAAAAAAAGGGGAGCATTCCGCTTCTGGCGATGTCGTTGCGGAGGGGTATCCTTTTCTGCATGAAAAGTTGTGCGTGAATGGCTGTATTGAATGCGAAGGTGGGATTCGGGCGGCTTTGCGTATCAAAAATACGTTTGACGCCGTGTCCGTATATGTCAACGACCGATTTGCCGGGAATCTGACGTTCGAAACCGAATTGGAGATAACCGAATTTATACAGGGCGGTAAAAACGAGGTGGCTTTGGTATGCAGCCCTTCTTCGCAAAATTTTTATGGGCCGCTGCATTTTAAGCAATACGATACAATCACGGTTACGCCCTATTGTTTCGGGTATCAGAACAATTATTGTGGAGACGATCCGAATTGGACGGATGATTACTTTGTAAAAAAGCAGGGCATTCAGAGCGTCGAGTTGTTGAAAGGCGATAAAAGATAAGCCGTCAGGGAAAGATTATGAATATAAGTGAATATATACAATGCAAAATGCCCGGAACGATTCGGGCGCATCGACAGGATGAAGGAACATTGATCGGTCTACCGTTTCCGTACACGGTTCCGTGTGCGGAAACGCATTTCAATGAGTTATATTATTGGGATACTTTTTTCACAAATAAAGGGCTTTTTTTGTTGGGTATGATCGAACAGGCGAAAAACAACGTCTGCGATATTCTTTTTTTGATCGAAAAGTTCGGTTATATGCCCAACGGAAACCGCACCTATCTTGCGGAGCGCAGTCAGCCGCCCTATGCCGCTCTCATGGCGGAAGATGTTTACAGGCATACAAACGATTCGGAGTTTTTACGGTATGCTTATGACGTTTTGCAAAAGGAATATGAGTTTTGGATGACGCACCGCGCAACGACCAACGGATTGAATCGATTCGGTTGTGAAAACGATGCCGAAAGTTGTGCGCAGTTCTATAACGATTGCGTGGCGGTAAGGGTGGGAAAACTTGACGGGCGAACGCCGCAAGAGGCGGGGAAACATTATCTGGCGGAAGCGGAATCCGGATGGGATTTTACGCCGCGTTTCCACGGATATTGCATGGATTATAATCCCGTCGATCTGAACAGTAATTTGTATATATATGAAAAGTTGTTTGCCAAATATGAAGCTATGTTTGCGCTTGGCGACGGAAAGCAATGGGAAAAACGCGCGCAAAGACGGTTAGAGCTGGTAAATACGTTGCTATGGGATGAGTCTTGCGGTTGCTATAAAGATTATAATCATAGAGCGGATAAGGTGTCGGATGTAGTCAGCGCGGCGGGCTTTCAGCCGTATTTTGCAGGCATGGCGGGAAACGGGCAGCGGGCGGCTTTGAAAAATTTCTTCAATATGTTAAAAAGCAGCGGAGGCATTTTTACTACGTCGGCAGTTCCGGAAAAAACATATCAATGGGCATATCCGAACCTGTGGGCGCCCTGTCAATATATTGCCTATAAAGCATTGCTTCGATATGATTTCAAAGACGAAAGTAAAAGGATTGCAGAGAAATACATCCGTTTGTTGGAGGGAAACTTCGCTCGATACGGAAAATTATTTGAAAAGTATAACGGTATAACCTGCGGCATTGATGCGGCGTCCGAATATGGCACGCCCGAAATGCTCGGTTGGACAGCCGGTGTTTATCTGTATTTAATAAATGAATAAGGAAGCGGCGGACGCTATTTCTCCGTATTTGGGGAAACCGCCCGACAACGGCGTGAGTTATTACGGGCTCAATTATGCTTTGGGCATCAACGTAACGACGGGCAATTTAACGCCTACCGCAGATTGGGGCTGGAACACGAAACACCATTTCACGGACGACGTTTGCGATCTTCTAACCTTAATGTTTCAGGTAGACAATATCGAAGAGTACGATCCTTACGAAACGGACAACGACGGCAATGTTTCCGGCAATGACCTGTACGATAAAATGTGGTCTTACGACAAGTCATACCTGAACGGTACTTTGCCGATAAAAGACGGCAGCCTCAGCGCGGACTTATTTGAAAGCGATATAGACGAATACCGTAAGGTTGACAGCGAACAGGGCAAAATACAGCAGGGGTACAGTTATTACGACTTCGACGCGGACACGGATTTGCAAAAACTTGTGAGCTGGTCGGACGAAGATCCGTCGTTTTGGGAGAACTGGAAGAACTACGGGTTTTGGGATACGCTCTTCGGCGACATACCGGAAGAAACAGGCAAGACGTTTTCGCCTATTCAGGTTTTGGAAGAGGACGATCTGAAAGGCACGGACAAAGAAGTATCCGAGCGGTTGGCGGTGCATGTAAAGGATATAGAAGCCATAAAGCAAGCCTATGAAGATGCTGTCACTATAGATCCCGCCAACCCCGAAGATGAGGAATGTTATCTGGTGCTGTTCCGTTTTGCGACGAGCGATTACTATTCCGCGCCGGTGACGATCATCAATTACGATGCGACGTTAAATTCAAAGAAGTATATCGACGGACAGGCGTACATGGCATGGGAAAGCGTGTTTTTCGATTTCGACGTGATCGACCTGACGTTCAACAAAGACGGCGTTTATACGGTGATTCCCGTCGTGTCCGATCCCATCGACATCGTGAACGATTTGACGAGCCCTACGGATATGGGGGATGACGGACTGAACATTTTTCATCTATATCATGCAGAGCAGCCTTATCGTGGCGAATTATTCGATACGGACGGATAACAGATTTTTGGAGCAAGGCAATTTCCCTTTGTGGCTCACGGACTTCTTTTCGGAGCGCGGCATGGCACACAGCCGCCACGCGCATATCCTTGACTTTGATGTATTAAGGCTCGGAAGGAAGGTCATGGAGAACAATCCGAGAGCGGGGAGTTTCGAGTTCGGAGTGGTCGGGATCACAGAGATCGGGAAAGAGCGCGGGAACAATTTGGAGCTGAAAGAGGTCAAAAAAGGCACGGACGAGGCGAACCAGAAGAACGACCTTTTCAATTCATGGCTGAAAATGTGCAGGCATTCCGCAACGGTAGACAATTTCCCGTTCATCAAGGTATTCACGGACGAACAGCGGCCGGAAAGCTGGGGAGCGGACGCGCGCGATCTGTGCGACGTCATTCATATCGTGTCGTCGGGGGATACGCGGCTGACGCTCCCGCTTTATACGATAGAGGAAATGCTCTCCGAATGGGCGTTTAACCGCTTTATTCGGCTGTACGAGGATTTCCGTTTCAGGCGCGGAGATAATACATTGCTCGTCCATGTCCTCAAAAGCGTAACGGCTTGGCTGTGGAGAAGGAATATCCGCGTGTATAACCGATACGGGTATTCGATACTGAAAATAGAGAAAGAGCGCGGCACGCTGGACGGTAAGATGGAGAACAAGAAGTATTTTATCATGAACGCGAAGATCTATGCGAGGCGCTTTGCTACGGACTGTTTTTCTGACTATTTCAACGATATGGCAAAGAAGTCGGGCGCGGGCTTAAGCGATTACAGGGAATACGTCACGGAAAAGGCAACGGTGGAGGAACTGAAACAGCAAAACAGTTATTTTATCAATGCGCTGTATAAAGAAGATGATCGAAGAGATTGCGGCTTTTTCACTATAAAGTATTGCCTTTTAAGCGCTTTTGTGCAATACTAATCGAGGTAAAAGTTTGTAGAAAGTTTCTTTTTTGATCTTAAACATTATGAGCTCAAACTGTAAAGAGCTGCGCTTTTTTGTTAAATAAAACCCGCGGATGATCCACGGGCAAAAAAGTTTCAATATAGGTTGAAATAAAAACATCTTTTGGCAAAATAAAATTACGACCTAATAATTTCACTGCAAGAAATAAAAGAAAGCCGTCTACTCGGATGATTTATAGACTTTATCAGGTATCCCTAATGTTACAACAAATTGAAAGCCTGCGTTTGCTTAACCTCGCCCGAACACTTTTGAACAGCAGCATTCATTGATTTTTCTCCTATATCTCAATTAAAACGGACTTTTTGCAAACGCCTTTGAATTTTGGTTCAAGGCCTTTTTTATTTCTGCCTTTGTAGGAATAGACATCTACGGAGACTTCCGTTGTAAAAATGAGAGAACCCCGAAGGCTTTCACCTTCAGGGCTCTCGGGCTTATCGTCTATTCTTCGTTTTGGTTTAGGCGGCGTGCCAGTATAATTCAGTATCAGTTCTATGCGGTCTTCGTGGACATACACCTTATCGACAAGCAAGTCTATCATCATTTCCGGCTCTTGTTTGACGGCTTCTTTGAGATACTCTGCGATGGTTTTCTTGTCCAAAACGACCTGCTCCTGCATACGCTCGAATATGAGTTTCTCTTGCAACTCACGGCGCGTTGTTTCAAGTTCTTGCAGGGTGTTTTTCTGACCGAACCAAAATAACGCGCTGTCGCTTTTAAACCCATTATGAACCCTCCGGATTTGTTATTTCGGGGCGTAGGTTAGCATAGTTCCTTGCGAGCGTCAACGTCCGCAAAATCGTGCTCCGCTCTGCTCCGTGGCGTTCGGGGCTTTGCTTCTCGCCTCCTGCTGAAAATACTTATAAAAAAGTTTGAGAATCGTGCAAGAAGTTTTTTCTTAATCGGCTCTTTTGCCGTTTGGAAGATGCGTTACATGTCTAATATTACGCATCCCCGTTAAACTTTCAATTGTGTATAAGAATTATTTTTAGAATAAATTGCAAAATAAATTGTTAAAATTGCTTTTCATTTTTTTGGATTTAAGATATAATGCAAAACGTGCATATTTTCTTTTCGGATTCACCATGAGGCAGGATATTTATGCCGAGTTTATTGACAGAGGTTCAGTTTGAGATAGAGATGGTTTTAGATTTTTCATTTATTTATGGCGGGATCCGCTATTTTGGGCGTGATTTGCCTTTTATCGATGCAGGCAGTGAAGAAATTTGCCGTCTGCATTCTTTAAAAATCACGCGCAGGCATCGATATTACGAAAGCGGGGAAGAAACCTGCTATTCGTTTGAAAATGCGGGCGAGACGGACAGTTTGCTATTGGAAAGCATTTGTGATGCCGACGGAATTGTTTCCGTTCCCGACAGTGCTTTTCACGGCGAGGCAACGGGCAGCGTTATCAGGCTTTTTGGGGCAAAAGGTTCGGATTGGAGCCGTTTGGAGTTTACGCCCTTTTCAAACGAGCTTGTGCAAGGCGAATCGTTGTATTTTTCCGGTTCCGGAGGCCGTCCTTCGCAGTCGGTATTGCCTTTTTTTGATATCAACGGCGGCAGGGAAGGATGTATATTGGCGATCGGTTGGACGGGGCAATGGTTTGCGGGGTTTTCGGGCGAACAGGGCGGAGCGCATTTCAAATGCGGAGTGGAAAACGTAAGTTTGCGCCTTCGGCCCAAAGAAAAGATCCGCACGTGCTCCGTCTTTGTGCTTCCCTACAAAAACGGGCAGAACGACGGGCATAATGCGTTTCGCAGGGCGGTTTTGTCGGCTTTGGGGATGCGAGCGGGGGCTTGTGCGCCTCTTTCTCTGTCTTTATGGGGCGGAACGACGTCTGCATATATGACGGAAGCGATCAAAAGAGCGCGGGATGCGGGATTTTCGGCGGAATACATATGGATCGATGCGGGATGGCATGGGGAGAGTACAAACGATTGTCCGGACGAATTTACGGACGAATGGTCGAAGCACACGGGGGATTGGCGGATCAATAAACGCATCCATCCGGACGGTTTGCAGAGCGTGGCGCGGGAGGCAAAGCAAAACGGAAGCAAATTGCTGCTTTGGTTTGAGCCGGAACGCGCGCATAGCGATACGCCTGTGGTGCATGAACACCCGGAATGGTTTTTCCGCACCGAACAGGATGAATTTCGCAATCTTTTGCATTTGGGAGATCCGCAGGCGTATGTCTATATCCTGGAAACCCTTTGCTCGCTGATAAAAGAGTTGGGGGTGGCGTGTTATCGGCAGGATATGAATATGGACCCGTTGCCGCTTTGGGAAAAATACGAGGGCGGGGAGCGGAAGGGTTTTTTGCAGATCGAGCATGTGCAGGCATTGTATGCGTTGTGGGATACTTTGAAAAAGGAATTTCCGCATTTGATTATCGACAACTGCGCCAGCGGAGGCAGACGGCTGGACTGGGAAACTTGCAAACGTTCCGTTCCGCTTTGGAGAAGCGATTTTCCGTGCGCGTTTGATGCTCCGTCGGAAGGTGCCCAAATTCACGGGATCGGGCTTTCCTGGTGGCTGCCGGTCAGCGGAACGGGGACAAAAGCCGAAATGACGGATTTATACGATTTTAGGAGTGCATATGCGGCGGCGCTGAATGTGCGTTTTTTTACGTATGAACACACGGCTGCGCCGCATACGGAAAAACTTGTCCGATGGATCGACGAATATAAAAAGATCCGATCTTTTTTTACGGAAGACTATTATCCTGTATTCGGTTTCGACGGATCGGACAGCGCATGGGGCGGATGGCAATACCATAGCCCGAAAAAAGGGGCAGGGATCCTCGGCGCGTTCAGACGCCCTGAATGTCCCGACGACGGCATGACCGTCGCTTTGGAGGGGTTGGAAAAAGAGGCTGTCTATCGTTTTGTGTCTTTTGATGCGTTGCCTCCCGTTCAATACAGCGGGCGGATGTTGACAGAGAAAGGCTTTCCGGTCTGTATTCCAGAAAAGAAATCCAGCAGACTGTTTTTATATAAAAAAATAAGCGGTTAAATTTATATTGTTTTATAAAAATTTTTAAAAATAAGTATTGACAAGTCGGCAAAGTTATATTATAATGTAAATACAATCAGAAACACGTGTTTCTCACCTATACGAACGTCGCTGTGTTTCATTGGTCCGGCATGGGCCGATGAAAAAAATTTTTATTCAGAAACTCGTGTTTCCGCGCAAAAAACATGCAATTATACAGGAAAATGCTGGAGGAATTATGCGGCAAGAGAGGCATAGCAAAGCGAGCAGAATTTTGAGTTGTATCATGGGAGCGGTGCTGATGTTAAGTTTTACGGGGTGTCAGGTGCAGAACAAAGGGCAAACGGGAAAGCCGGAGCAGGGCGGAGAGGCGGATGAAGTTTTATGTGAAGATATAGAGAGCGCGGCAGGCAGGGCGGCGGCATTTCTCGGGGCGACGGACGCATTGGGCAGAAAGATCACGCCGCTGGCATCTTTTAACGCATCCAGGAAAGTAGGCATTTTTTATTTTTTATGGACGGGCGAGCATGAAAGCACGGGATCGCGTTCGGACGGGCACATGTTAGACATTTCGCGGTTGTCGGAATCGGAGTTGCGGTCGGAATCCGATATAGGTCGGCATCATTATTGGGATGAGCCATTGTACGGTTATTACCGTTCGGATGATGAGTGGGTATTTCGGAAGCATCTGGAGTTATTGACGTTAGCGGGTGTTGATTATCTTGTATTCGATTACACCAATTCCGATTATAACGGGGAGACGGGAAAACCTGTCAATTATTATAAGGACGTGACGGACGCGTTGTTTCCCGTTGCAGTCGAGATGGTCGAACAGGGGTGGAACATTCCGAAGTTTGTTTTTATGCTGAACAAGTCATCGGATAAAACAGTCAAATGTCTGTATGAAGATTATTATACGGTCAAGGAATACGAACCGTTGTGGTTTCGGGCGGCGGACGGTCTGGGACAGGAACTGAACAGGGAAGGGAAGCCTTGGGTCATTTGCGGTGACACGACGTATCTGGATGCCGCGATCAAAGATAAATTTTACATTCGTCAAACGCAGTGGCCGAACGAAGCGGCGTCTTCGGACGGTATTTGGGATTATCAATACAAAGAAAACGGTTTTCCGTGGATGAGTTGGGAGCGGGTCAAAAACGGCACGCGCAAGCAGTACAGTCATAACGGGATCATGTCGGTGTCCATTGCGCAGCACGTCAACGGCGCGTTCAGCGATTCGGTATTGTTGGAAAACGGATACGACCTGAATTACGGCAGGGGCTTTTCGTCGGCGGATAACGGAGGGTATGGCAGTAACAACAAAGAGCGTGTGGCATACGGAACAAATTTTCAGGAACAGTGGGATTATGCCATAGCGGAAGCGCAGAAAGGGAATGTAAACAATGTTTTTGTTACCGGATGGAACGAGTGGGTCGCGCAGAAGCAACCGGCGGGCAACGGGAGGCCGGACAGCTATTTTGTGGATTTATACAACGATGAGTTTTCGCGCGACGCAGAGATGAGCGCGGGGCCGTTGGGCGACAATTATTATATGCAGCTGGTTCGGAATATACGTACGTTCAAGGGGATTCCCGCGTCATCCGCGGCTACGGAACTGATACAAAAACAGGTAGACATCGATGGTGGGCTGTCGCAATGGGAAGACATCGCGGGGTTTGCGGATTTCAGGGGGGATACGGCGCCGCGCGACCATGCAAGCTCCAACGATGCTTTGCCGAAGTATAAGGAAAGGAGCGGCAGGAACGATATTGTGAACGTGCGGGCGGTATATGATGCGGAGAACCTTACGTTTCTGATCACGTGCGCGAAAGATATAACGGACTATGAAAGCGGCGACAAGACATGGATGAATATTTTATTGGCGGCGGATGAGGGGAGCTGGAACGGATACCGGTATGCGGTCAACCGAAAGGTCGGCGAAGCGGTCGGTTCGATCGAAAAACTCGGAGAGGACGGCGAAGGGCAGGAATTGTGCGGTTGGGCGGATATTCGGGTGAACGGAAAGTATCTTACCGTACAGATCCCGCGTTCCGCGGTCGGCATGGAAGGAGATTTTACCTTGCAATTCAAGGTTTGCGATCATGTGACGGGTTATGCGGACATTTTGAATTATTACATAGAAGGCGATTGTGCGCCGATCGGACGGTTCAATTATACCGTTTCGGGTAAAGCAAACGTTAAAAGATAATTTTTCTCCCGCGCGAAAGCGCGGGGATAAGGGCGGATTTTCGCCATAAGTTTCAATTTGGCTTGCCTGCCCGCAAAGCAGGCGCGGTAATGTCGGTCGGTTTACAAAAAGAAATCAAACAGTTTCAGGAGGAAATGTATGAAACAGAGAAGCAAATGGATCACATGCCTGATTCTCGGGTTAATGATGATTCTGTCCGTGTTCGGCTACGGGATGCTTGCGCTTGCGGCAGAACCTGCGGGACACGGCAAACAGGCGGACGAGCCGGCAGCATCTTTCGATGCGAACGGTTGGTTTACGCAAAATGCGTATAATGCCATGGCGGATAAAAATGACGCGCTTGCAGGCGGGGCTGCATTGATAGGGCAGCCGGGCGACGGATATCTCGGCTATGTTGCCCCGGAAGCCGCGGGCGGCTATACGAAGATGGCGTCTTTTGCGGAGGGCAAGCTGCTCAACAACAAAGTTTTGCCCGTATCGCAGGCAATCAATTTTCAGATCGGTATCATGCCGAGCGCAGGCGGACACAAGCAGAGGCTCGTTCATTTTTTTGATGAAGAAAAGGTCGGCACGTATATCGGCGTCAACGAAAAAAATACGCCGTTTGCCGTCATGTTCAGCGCGATGGCGGATACCGTTGAAATTTTCGTAAACGGTACAAAGCAGACTCTTGCCAACGATGAGCAGGTATTCCCGTTGGATACTTCCAATACGATGGTGCTTACGGAAACCTATGTCATGCATTATGTCAGCATCGTCATGGGTGCGGAAAGCTCGCAGGTCTATATCGACGGCGAAAAGGTCGCGGATCTGACGGATCTTAAGACGACGAATTATTCATCGGGCAATGTGCAAATGGTCTTGGATTTCTGGGGAGGCGGCGGCGATCCGTGGGTTGCGTTCAATGCGTTGGATCCGTTTGTGCTCGTCAACGCTTCGTATAAAGATAAGATCAACGTCAAGACGTTTGAAGAGGATCTTTCCTTTACTTTAAGCAAAGCGGTTGCGGGTATAAGCGTCGTGAATGCGGCGGCGGAGACGGTCACGCTCGAAAAAGATAAGGATTACACCGTAGACGGAAACACGGTAACCGTGGCGAATGAATTTCTGACCGAAAAAGCGGAAGGGTATTTCGATGTCGATACGGTATTCACCTTTACGTCAGCAGAGGAGCCTGCTCGCACGGCAACGTACGGATACGAAGTGTTGTACTATGCGCCTCCGGTATATGAGCAGGCCGAGACGACGATCATCAAAACGGCGCTTACGGAGAACGTGACCTATGCGGTGGCGTATGAAAACGGCGAAGAAACGTACGGCATGACCGTAAACGGCAAAGCGCTCGCGGCGGAAAACTATACGGCGACCTTCGAAAACGGTAAGATCAACGTAACGCTCAAAAAAGAGTATCTCAACGGGCTTTCGCACGGGGTATATACGTTCACGCTGTCTACCCTTGCGGGAAGCGTAGATCATGTCGTTTACCGTAATGAAAAAGATAATGAATGGATCGTGAAAGGCAACGGCACGACGGGCGATGAGAGCGCGGAAGAGGTCGTCAAGGGAGAAAACGGTTCTTCGACTTTGAACGTCGGTTTTTTGGGCAATGCCTATTATTCGGAAGCTATCGATGTCAGTAAGCCTGTTTATTTAGAAATGGATTTCAACACGGTGCTTTCCGACCCGAATCCGCACGGCTGGTTTGCGATCGGATTTACGAGTGACGTGACGCAGGTGGATAAACTCAACGAATCCAATCCGTCGGACAGGCTGACGTTCCTCTATGCTCATGCCAAAGGCGAATTCCAATGTGCGGGCGTGCTTGCCAATGCGCTGATCAAGCCGGAATACATCAATCAGAACGGACCGCAGCTGTTTGAGATCCGTTTTGCGGAAGCGGATGCGGAAGGAAACACGGTGCAAGGGCAGGAAACGGAGCTGTATTTTAACGGATACAAAATTTTCGGAACGAATACAAAGAATCAGGCTACGTTTGAAAAGGGATGTTTCCTCGGCATTTTTTCCGCGTTGGACGTATTGAATTTTACGACGCGCACGGACATCACGTCGGCGGCGGCGAACACATACGGTTTGGAATATACGTTGGGAACGGATGCCGATATCAGCGTGCCGGTTTACAACACGGCGTCGGTCACGGCGGTGAAATATGCAGGGGAAGCGCTTGCGTCTTCCGATTATACGTTTGCCGACGGTATACTTACGCTCAAAGGCAGTTATCTTAAAACGATTGCCTATGCCGACACGATGACCTTTACGGTGACCGCGGACAACGGTGTGGAACTGACGATCAACGTGAAAGCGTATTGCGAAGCGGATGCCTCCAAAGCAGTGATCGCCAAAGTCGGTGCGGAAGGGGCTGTTTTTGAGAAAGGCTTTGCGGGAAAAACCGTCTCCGCGGTGATCGATACGGCAACGTCGAAGGAATTATCCTCGGACGATTACGAGGTATCCGCCGACGGTACGTTGACCGTAGCCAAAGCATATTTTACGGCGGAAGGGACGTATTCCTTTGCGGTCGTGACGGACGGCGGCCTATACTTTGCAATGGCGATCAACCGGGTGTATGAAAATAATTGGGCGAACAACCTGGATGTTTCCAACGGAACATATGCAGAGGAAACTTTGACAGTGAAAGGCGAAAGCGATTATCTGTACTCTGAACTGGTGGATCTGACAAAGGACGGGGGAGTCGCCTATACACTTACCGTTCAAAAGCTCAACGGATATTTCAAAAACGGGCAGGACGGAAGTACGGACGCATATGTAGCGATCTATTTTTACGATATGTTCAGCGGAAACACGGTAACGCTTGCGGTTTATGCGAACGATGAAGAGAGCAGCAGCGCGCAGCTGGCGTATGTGAAACTGTATATCCGGGACAAGGACGGAAAACAGGTGTATGTAAACAATATGCCCATCGCGGACAATCCGAATTTTTACGATGAAAGCGTGATCGGTGCCAACGTAATTCGTTTTTCGGAGGATAACGGATCGCTGAAAGTGGATTTCAACGATTACAGCATCTATTTGGATCTCGGGGCAACCAATCTGTCCCGTTTACAGATGGGGGTGTGTTCCACGGCCGATATAGAAGGTGTTAAAAATGAGTATTCCTTCTCCTTTAAGGTAGAGGAGCAGACGGAAGATCCGGGGACAGATCCGGGGACAGATCCGGGAACGGATCCCGACGGGGATACGGACAAGGATGAAACGGGCAAAGGCGGATGTTCAGGATCGGCAGGAGGCGCTGCCGCATTGGCGGGAGCCGTTCTGCTTGGAGCAGCGGCGTTTGGTTTGATGCGTAAACGCAAAGGCGAGCGTTAAAAGGATGTGCGGACAAACGGGATTTCCCGTTTGTCCGCCAAAGGGTAATTTATGGAAAAAACAGGCAGAACGGTATCGTTTTTGTGGCTTGCGTTGGCGCTGGTTGCGCTGACGGGAACGATAGTATTTTCCGTGTTTGCGGGAATTTCGGCGGGTGCGTCGGGGAGAAGTTCTCCCTCGCCCGTAACGTTGGAGGCGGGCGCGGAAAGTCTTGCGGAAGATTCCGACTATGTGGTTGTTTCGGACAAAGCGGGCGGCGTGAAGTGCTATGAAAAAGCGGAGCCGAAGCAGTTGTGGGAGTACAGCAAAGCTGCAAGCGACGGAGCGGCGGCAAAAGCTACGGCGGTCGCTCTGTTTGGGCAGAAAGCATATGTTTTGTTTGACGATCGGACGGTCATGCGTTTTGATGCGGAGACGGGCGAAGCGGAAGGGGTGCTGGAAACCAATTACGTACCCAAGAGGATCTATTTTTCTCCGGAGGGAGGAACGCTGTTTGCCGTTTACGGAGAAGTCGGGGCAAAACGTGACGTATATCTTTTGCGGACGGATTTCGGCGGGACGGAAGAATCGCCCGCAAGTTACAGGGATTATCCGAAGTTGGACAGCGGGGACTATGCCATCAGTTCGGGCGGCGTGGAAACGGGTGTACAGGGAATATTGATCACGGCGGACGAGCGCATTTATATTGCCTCGGACGCGTACACCGTGCGGTTATTTACGGCAAACGGGATGGCGGACGGGTATCGGGAATTTCCGGTCGCGGCGGAGAAATTGGCGGCATTTTGTGAAACGGAAGACGGTTTTGCCGGATTGGGACTTGACGGATCGTATTACCGTTTCGACAAAGACTTTGTCTGCAAAGAAAGCATACGTATTGCACAAACCTTTACATTTGCCGTAAGTGCGGGAAAGACGCTTTACGGAACGGACGGTCATTCGGTATTTGCCGTATCCGATCGAGGGGAGAAGCGTTTTGCTCTTTCTTGTGCAGGGGAGACGCTGTTGTTTGCCGATCAGGATACGTTTGTGCTGTCGGGCGCAGAGTTGCGCTGGCTGACTGCGGAACAGGCAAGGCAAATTTCTGTGATGGGAGGTCTGTTCCCTGTCTTTTTGCCGTTGGCGATCGTATTCGCTCTGTTTTTGTGTTATGCCGGAGCGAGTGTCTGGACGCCTTTGCGGGCGCGGGTCAATCGTTGGTTTGCCGTCGTGGGAAGGGCTGCTGTGAGGCATCGTTTTGCATATTTGGGGCTTATCCCGACGTTTGCGCTTTTGGCGGTATTTTATTATTGGCCGATCGTGCGCGGATTCGGGCTTTCTTTCTTCAATTACAACGGGGTAACGTCGAAATTTGTCGGACTTCAGAACTTTATCGACGTATTGTACAATACGTTGTTTTGGGATTCGGCGCTTACGATGCTGATCTTGCTGGTAACGGATATCGTCAAAGCGATAGTGCCTCCGCTTTTGTTTGCGGAATTTATTTTGGCGGTGCGCAATAAGCAGTTTTCGTTTATCGTGCGGGTATTGCTGTTTATACCCGGGATTTTGCCGGGAGTAGCGGGAACGCTTGTTTGGGTCAACGGTATCTTCGGATCGGACAGCTATGGCCTGTTGAACAGTATCTGTTCGATCTTTGTCCCGGGATTCATTCAAACATGGATAGGGCCGTATCTGGAAACGCGTTCGCTTGTATCCATCATTATGTTTGCGTTTCCGTGGGTCGGATCGTATCTGATTTTTTACGGCGGAGTGATGGGAATACCGAAATCGCTGTTTGAAGCGGCGGAGCTTGACGGATGCGGATGGTGGAGACGGATAGCGACCATAGATCTCCCGCTTATATTTGCGCAGATCAAGTACATATTTATTACTTCGTTTATTGCATCGGTGCAGGATTACGGGCGGCTGTTCATAACCGATCAGGCGACGGGTCACGGGTTAAAAGTCCCGGCTCTTATCATTTACGAAAATATTTACAAAGGCGGAAGCGAGCCGAATTATGGTTTATCCAGTGCGATGAGCATGTATCTGTTTGCGTTTTTGCTGATTGCGACGATTCTCAATTTCCGCAAGCAGACGGATAAGGAGGCGATGTGATGAACCGAATAACAGAACGCTCGAAGAGGATGCGGAAAGGCGGCGTGAACGGTGCGGTTGCGCAGTCCGTGATCATATTCTATCTCGTTTTGATGGTGTTTTTTACGCTTTTGCCGGTCATTATCACGGTGATTTTGTCTCTGAAAACAGAGCAGGATATTTCCACGGGGAGCCTATGGTCGCTGCCTAAAGTTATCCAATGGGAAAACTATTCGTCGGCGATCGTAAAGGCATTGCCGAATATGGGCATTACTTTGTTTATTGATATCGTGTCGGTAGTCGCGATGACGCTGTTGTCCGCGTTTTCGGCATACATTTTCGTGCGCAAGCGGTTTCCCGGCAGAAATTTTCTGTTTTATCTGGTAATTTTGCCGATGCTTGTGCCGGGGGTCGTGTCTTTGACGCCGCAATATCTGAACATAGTGCAAATGAATCTTTTGGGAAGCTGGTTTGCCGTGATCCTGCCGTATATTGCGGGGAATCAGATCGCCTCGATATTTCTGTTCCGAACGTTCATGACCCAACAGCCCGCGGATATTTACGAGGCGGCGGAAATTGACGGGGCGGGAGATTTTCGCACTTTCTTTTCGCTTGCGCTTCCGCTCACGTTCGGGATCATCATGGTGCAAGGCGTGGCGATTTTTTCGGCGATCTATAACGACTATTTGTGGCCGTTGATGATATTTATGAACAATCCCGAACACGGAACGCTGATGCCCGCGCTGAAAGATCTGGCAACGCGCGCCAGCGAGGCGATCCTCAGCAACGGATTGATGGCGGGCAGGGGCGCGACATATGCCCTGTATTTGGTCAGCGGTATTCCTTTGGTGATTTCGACGGTCATCGGCTTGAAATTTTTTATCGACGGCGAATTTGCTTCGGGGCTCAAATTATAACCTTACCTTAAAAATAAAAAGGAGAGATAAATATGCGATCGATCAAAAAACTATTTTTGGTGTTGTTGGCGTGTGTATTTTTGATTTCGGCAGCAGCATGCGGGGGTACGCCCGCCGAAAACGATCCCGGTGGTACGGATAACCCGGGCGGATCGGCAGGGCAGCTGAAAGACGGAGAGATCAACATCTTTCTGCCTATCGATTCGGACAGTGAAACGGCGTTCAAAAATGTCGGAAATTCCTATACAAAGATGATGAAAGCGAAGGGGATCACGGTACGCGTGAATGTCCGTTCCTCGCAGGATCCGCAGGGATACATCACTTCCGTAGACGGGCTTTTGAAAAATCCGGACAAACAGACGGGGGATATTATTCAGGCAAACACGGTCACGCAGTATTACGGATCAGGCAAACTTGTGGATTTTACGCCGTATCTGAACACGGCCAATGCGTACAACGGCAATAAAGTCTGGAAATCGACGTTGCGGGAGGATGCTTACCGCACGGACAACAAGACGCAGCAGATCTACAATTTGTCGATGGAAGGAAATGCGTTTGTGGCCTTTTATAACAAAGACATTTTTGAAAAGTATGACATTGCGGTGCCGACGGATTGGGCAAGTCTGATCGCGGCATTGGATGCGCTGAAAGAGGCAGGCTATACGGCGCCTCTCGGCCTGAATTTTGACGCTGCGGGTCTGGAGGGGAACAATTTCTATTGGGTAATGCGGATGTACATGGACCAATATTTCAGGGACATGATCCGCGACGTTCATTCTCAGGACGGCGATTACAGTTATATTTCCGAAATTGACGAAGTTTGGGAATATGATCCTTCCGATCCTCTCAACGATTCGGCAAGCCTGTATACTTACAATTTTACGCGCGTGGTCAACGAATATTTCAAAGAGGGAAGCAAATACAATGCTATGTCCGCGCGGTTTGCGGACATGATGGCAAACATGAAGAAGCTGGCTTCCTATGCGTCTACCGATTATTCCAACAGCGTGATCCGTCAGAGGTTTCAAAACGATGCGCTTACGGCGGCGGGAACGCAGGAATATGAACTGAACAACCGCGTAGCCATCTTTTTGTTGCGCCTGGACTATATAACCGATCATCAAAAGTCTTTGGGACTTGCCATGAATAAGCCCAACGGCATCGTGCCTATTCAGGAGCTTTCGGATATGCTGGGGTGGTTTGAATTGCCTGCGATGCCGAATAACGGAGGAGAAGGTGCGCCGGCGGCGGATAATCTTCGCACCTTGGGCGGGCCCGACCATCATCCGCTTGCGCTGGTCAACCGCGATGCGGATAAAACGGCGCTATGTATAGATTTTCTGAAATATCTCTTTTCACCTACCGGATTTGACGAATACTATAAGCATTATAAAAATCTCGGGAAAGTATGCGCAATGCAGTGTTATTTGAAGGACTATGCGTTGCCCGAAGAAGTTACGATCGAGGGGAAGACGTCCTTTGACGGGGATTGTTCGACGAATCCGTATGCACTTTTTGCAAATTACTTTACGGAGAATGCTGGTTTAAGCACGACGGGCGGAAAGATCCAGACGCTTGTCAATAACGAGATCTCGGAATATCTGCGGACGAAAGATGCGGACTGGGCTACCTACGGGGAAAAAATACACGGCATAATTTCTTCCGGTTTTGGAAACTATGCGCAATGGCGCGGGTTAAAATGGACTTTGTTGACCGATTATACGTCTGCGAACGTGAATTATGCGGAAGATCCGATGAACGGATAGAATTTCTGTGCGGGCGGGTTCCCCGCCCGCACAAATAAAAAGGGGAATTATGAAAATTCGTCAGAAAATAACTTCATTGCTGATTGCGGCATCGCTCGGGATGTCGCTTACGGCATGTGCGCCGCAACAATCGGGTATCGGGAAGTTGGAAGAAAGGGAAGAAGGATTTTCCAACGGGTTTACGCAAACGGCGGCAACAGACGACGTGGGCCGTGCTTTTTCGCCTGTTTCAGGGTACGATGAGCAAAAATTTGTGGGGATCTTCTATTTTCTTTGGAACGGTTCCGATCAAAGCCCGATCAAGGACGTGAGCAACAATTACGAAAAAAACCATACGGTCATGACAAAATTGCTGGCGCGTCAGGCTGCAGGGGGAACGCCCGAAATGAATTCTTTTCATTATTGGGGTGAGCCGCTGTACGGTTATTACAATGCGGAAGACGAGTGGGTGATCCGCAAGCATATCGAACTTTTCGTTCATGTGGGATTGGATTTTATCGCTTTTGACACGTCGAACGCGAGGATTTATGATTATCAGGTCTATACTTTTTTGGATATCTTGTTGGAGTATTACGAACAGGGGTTCGATGTTCCGAAGGTCATGTTCCTGACTCCCGTAAATCCTGCCGATTCGGTTACGACGGTACAGAGCATATATAACAGCTTTTATGATCCGGCCATGTATCCGGAGTATGCGCCGCTATGGTTTTGCGGAAAGCGCAACAAACCTTGGATCATCGGCAGTCAAACGGGCAATGCGGCGGTAGATTCCTATTTTTATTTCAAACTTCCGCAATGGCCGAACGCCGCGATCGAAAAAGCAAGGTTTCCCTGGATAGACTGGAATTATCCGCAAGACATTTATACGGATACGCAGGTCGGGAACATTATGAGCGTATCGGTTTCGCAGCACGTGGGTTTGATGGGAAAATCAAACGGATTATATGCAGATTTCAGCGATTCCGGGTTGTTTGCGCCTGAAAATCGCAGTGAACTTTCAAAAAACGGCTATAATTTTGATGCAAATTACATGGATTTGGTGTATAATGCAAATTGGGGACGGGGATTCGATCATACAAGCGGAAAGAATGACCGCAGCCGTGCGGTGGCGGAAGGCACCAATTTTCAGCAGCAGTGGGAAACGGTGTTGGAATACGATTCGGATTCGGACGAATCGAACGATATCGATTTGGTATTTGTAACGGGCTGGAACGAATGGATCGCGCAAAAGCAGGCAAACAGCGTCATACTCGGCGACGATTATTGTCATTTTGTGGATACATTCAATATGGAGTTTTCCCGTGACATTGAGATGAGTGCGGAGTATTTGGACAATTATTATCTTTCTTTGGTGCGCAATGTGCGGGCATATAAAGGAGAAGGAACGGCGGTTACGTATGAAGAGGGAGAGGATCTCGCTTCGCTTATGCGGGGATCGGATGGCTGGAATGCGGATAACGTTGCCGTATACCGTGATTTTTCGGGCGAAACGATTGCGCGCAATGCAATGGATACTTCTGGGCAGAACGCGCTAATCAACGATACGGGCAGGAACGATATTTATGAGATCCGCGTGACTGCCGATGCGGAAAAAATATATGTTTTGGTACGAACGGCACAGCCGATCACGGCGCATGAAAGCGGAGACAATCATTGGATGAACGTATATTTGGGCGTAGAAGGGAGGACGGAAGGCTGGCAGGGACTGCAATATGTGCTGAACCGTGAACCGAACGGAAAGACCACCTCCTTGCATCGTCTGGAAGGTACGACGTTTGTCTATGCAGGGGATTGCGAATGTTTTGTCGGCGAAAGCATGATAGCTTTTGCGGTGGATAAGGAACTTTTGGGGATCGGTGCAGAGGAATATACGCTGTCTGTGAAAGCGGCGGATAATCTGCAAAAAGACTATGATATCGCGGATCTGTATGTGAGCGGGGACACAGCGCCGGCTGGCAGGTTGCGTTATTTGTATAAAGTTTCAAAGTAGCGGGAAAAGAGAAAATGGAGAGATCGATCAATCGGAACGATGTAGCAAAGAGAGCGGGTGTCGCGCCGTCAACGGTTTCGCACGTGATCAACGGTACGAAATATGTGAGCGACAGCGTAAAAGAGCGCGTTTTGCGCGTCATCGAAGAGCTGGATTATGAACCGAACCTGCTGGCGCGCAGTTTTAAGACAAATTCAACCAAGCAGATCACTGTTTTGATCAGTACGCTCGACAATTTTGACGAATTGTATCGCGGTATGTATGAGATCGCTTTTGAAGCGGGATATTCTTTGAACATAATTATTGCGAACGATAATCGGGTCAATTATTACAGCAGCTGTTATGCGCACAGGGCAGAGGGGATTATAAATCTTTCGCGTTTTTTTTGCGACGACAAAGAGTACAATAAACTGATTGCGCACAATGTGGCGGTCGTGAACATTCATCCGGGCAAGGAAAATTACGAAGTGAGTATCAACTATGTCAACGCGGTTGAAGCATTTGTAAACGAGTTGATACGAAAGGGCAGGACAAAAGTCGCTTTTTTGGCGGATACGTCGCGGGCGGAGATCGAACCGGATACGCGATTGATCGCGATGCGTTATTTTTTGGAGAAAGCCGGTTTTCCGTTTAATGAAGATTTGCTGCGCTGTTTCGAGGACAATACCGTAACATTGAACGCATCGGAATTCGGATACAATGCGATGGCGGATATTTTGGCAAAATATCCGGATACGAATGCGGTGTACTGTGTAAACGATTATGTTGCATTGGGCGCATATAAATACATATGTAAGCATGGTTTGAGGGTTCCGGAAGATATATCCATTTGCGGCTGTGACGATATCCTTGTGAGTCGGTATATGAGCCCGTCTATAAGTTCTATGGGGATTGACAAAACGGAATTCGGCAAAAACTGTATGATCAATGTGATGGAACAACTCAAGGGGAATAAAGATAAGGAACGCAAGATCATTTTGTATGCTGCTTATTTGGCCCGGGAATCGGTTTAAAATGAAAGGACTTGTTCGAGCCGGATAAGTTTCGCGGCCGGGAGAATAAGAAAAAAGGCCAAGCGCCCTTGACGCAGGTTCAACCCTGCGGCAAAGGCGCTTTTTTAAAAGAAAGCCAGCTTTTGATTGATACAACCCGCGCAGCCGCAAAATTGTTTGCGGCTGCGCGGGTTGTGCTCACTTAAAAAACGACGCACCGTATGTGCAAAAATATGTCAAAACGGCGCGTCGTCGTTGCATAAATTCTCTTGATTTTTAAAGCAGGATTTTTAATGCGGCCATAGGTAAAAAACAGGTTCAGGCATTCAAATTAAAATGGGCAGCAACAGGCTGATGATCGCTCCACCCGAGATCGCCTTTGAGCAAGGCAGGAGAAGAGAGCGACGCTCCGGCATACAGGATATGGTCGAGCGCCGCAGTCGCCTCATGCGATTTTAAGGAACCGTCGTTTACGGTCGTAAAAATATTGCCGCAGGCAGTTTGCACGTTTTCCGCGTTCAAATCTCCGCCTATGAAAAATGTGTCCTGCGGCCATTTTTCTTTGAGAGCCTTTGCCTGCAGGAAGAGTATTTCCTGACCCGCAAGGTTGAAATTTGTATGAGCGGCGTCGCTTCCGTTTTCCAACCAAGGCAAGTGCGTACAAAGAGCAATCACGGACTGTCCGGTCGTACGGTCTTGCAACCTTCCCCAAACGGCCATGCGGGGCCTTCCTTCGAGGTTGCGAAAGTCGCTGTCTGTCATCGCAGAAAAAACGGAATGCAAAAGATCCGGCGTGTCGGAGATGGCAAAAGCCCCCTGTTCGGTCAAACGAAACCGATTGTTTTTATAGAGAATATAATTACAGAATCGTGCAGAATACAAATCGGCGTTTCCGTAAGAAGGATATTGCTGCGGACCGTCTGCAAAATCGGAAACGCGAAGGCAGGCATATCCCATGTTTGCCGCAAGGGAAGGCAGCTGTTCGTCCTGGAAAGCGGCTGCTTCGTTGAGAAAAACAATATCCGCTTTTTCTGCAAGTATAAAAGCCATCTGTTCTTTCAGCCGCGCAGAGTCCGTCAGCGTCAGACCGTTTTGAACGGTGTCCGCCGAAGTTGCCGCAAGCAAGTTGTAAGAAATGGCATACAACGCAGAGTTGTTTTCGGAATCTTTATCATCGTCTTCCGGTTGAGCAGGGGATTCCTGCTCGGTGTTATCGTTGTTTTCGTTGCCTGTTTCCGCCATATGTGTACCGCAAGAAACAAGCGTGACAAACATGCCCGCAATCAATAAAACTGCAAGCAAAATTGCCAATTTTTTCATAAATAATCTCCCTGAAATCACTCCTTTTTTTCGTAATGTGGTCGGTTTATTTTATTATATAATATTTTCTTGTTGATTGCAATAAAATCAATAAAAATCTCTGAATTTTGACTTATATACAGTATGGAACTCGTATCGCTTGACGACAGCTATGAGGCAGATTTGGCGGGCAATTTGAGAAGACGCATCGAATAATTAAAACCAGTTAAAACGCAGTAAAGATAAGTTCGGATCAGGAACTTCTCTTTTTATCATTAAAAGAAATCCACCGGCTAATGATATGCGTCCCCAAAGTTGGACAAACTTTTGGAGGTGTATATTTTTATGGCAAGAAAAAAGAAATGCGAAGTCGGAAAGATTGCGGAAAACCTTCTTAACCAAGACTTTACCGCAAGCAAGCCGTTTGAAAAACTCACTACAGATGTAACTCAGTTCAAGGTATGCAATGACAAGGTTTATCTCTCTCCCGTAATGGACTTATATAATAGAGAGATCGTTTCCTACTCTATTTCACTCAGCCCAGACCTTGCGCAGATACGAGAAATGCTGCAGGGACTTACAGAAAAGTTGCCCGAAGGAGCAACACCAATCTTTCACTCAGACCAAGGTTGGCAGTACCAACATGCTGAGTACCAAAGGTATTTAAAGGAACATAACATAATTCAAAGCATGTCCAGAAAAGGGAACTGTATGGACAACGGAGCAATGGAGAACTTTTTCGGGCGGCTGAAAGTTGAAATGTTCTACGGCGAAAAGTTTGAAACGGTGGACGAATGCGTCCACCGCCTGCGAGAATATATTGACTATTGGAACAATGAGAGGATCTCTCTCAAACTAAAAGGAATGAGCCCGGTATACTACCGAACTCATTCACAAGTAATTTAATTAAATTTTTGTCCAAACTTTGGGGTTCACTTCACAATAAGACCGACTCGGTTTTCTGATAAGGATGATTCAGGTTTTAAGCAATCATTTTTTCCGTTGACTTCTGCGAGAACTATGCTACCATTGCCACAACGAAAAGCAAAAATTCGGAAAATTGATATTATTAAATTGTTCTATTGGGGTTGAGTATTCGTGAGGATACTGAAAGGAAAAAGTAGTCTGATGATATTTGAATGTATATTTACAGAATGATACATATTATGTTAAATTTAGTGGCAATAAGAGTGCACTTTGATTTAGTAGGGTGGATTTTGCTGATGAATATAACATAGTTTTGCAAAATTATGATAAAACGCCTCAAACAGATGAAGTATTAAAAGGGAATGAATACGAAATATGTATTTTAGATAAAGCAGGTAAAGCTATAGAGTTAGAAGAAATTCTTTTTACTTTACAATATAATATGCCAAACTCAAACACTAAATTTTCGTCTGAGAAAATATATTTAACTCATAATACAGTAACAAAAGAGATTAGTTATACGATTAGCAAGGACGTAAAGTTATTTGTATTACAGGGAAGTGCCGGTAGCAGTTATAAAATTAAATTGAATATTGAAGATGGAACCACGCCTCTTTTGATTTATTTAGTTGATTTTAATTCACAAGTGTTGCGAGGGGATGTCATATCAGCTCAAGGAAGAACGATTAGTATTTGGAGTTATGGAGATAGTCGGTTGACCGGGTGCAACGATACCATGCCCTCAAATACCCCAAATAAAGGAGAGTTGTTAGAGATTTTGCTAATAGGACTAACAATGATCATGAAACAAGTACTGGCGGTGCGGCTATTAAGGCTAATGATGTATATATACATGGCGACTCACTATTTCTACAGGGAGGAAGGGGCGCCAATGGTTCAGGAGTAGGTATAAAAAATATTTATACAACGGTACTATATACATATTTTACAGGAGAACGAGGCGGCAACGGTGGCCGTGGCGGTTATGGCGGAGATGTTTATCTGTTAGTAATTACGAATTTACCAGGTTCATACGGTTGGAATACTATACTGGGCAAAGCGGGGATGGGAGGGTCTGGCGGAGCCGGTGGTGATGGTGGTGATGGTGGTATTGGTGGAAATGGCGGATGGACTGGACATAAAGGTGAGGACGGGATAATTGACGCAGATGGAGGTGTGGGGACAATTATTTAATCATATTGATTTGAAACCCCTATTACTGTCCAACCATATAGGGCTGAGCAGTAATAGGGGGGGGCTTATGTTTGCGTTAAAGGTATGCGGGTAAAGAAACCGCATTTCGATTCATTGAAAATTCTTTGTGCGCTGAGAGTTAAAAACCGAAAAAAAGGATTAGTCCACGATCAAATCGTGGATTTTTCTTTTTGAAATATTATATAATTTCTTTGGGGGCGGATTAGGTTGGCAGCGGATCAGCGCGAACGCCCCGCCCGTCGTCGCTTTGTTTTCGTGCTTTTTGATTGTATTGTGCGGCCTCAGGCGTGTGCTTGTCTCGGCGCCCGAGGCGCGCAGCGCCGAGGGTGACGGGCGGCGACAGCCGCCCGTCAGCGCAGCCGCCGACTTGTATCAAAGACAAGCACACGCCTAATTGCCATTTGCCTATTTTCGGGTATTTTTCATGCTTTTCCGGCTTATATTTTTGCACCGCTGTCCGCACAAAAAAAGGCAGCCTTTCGGCTGCCTTCGGAAGAAAATATTTTTACACTTTCGATAAGCCTCTATTGAAGCTCGGAAAGCCGTTCTCGGTAATCTTCGAGCGCCTCGTCAAAATCGGAAAAGTAATGCCCCCACGCCCAGTCGAAATCCCCGGTTTTAGTTTCGGACAGGTCGCGGACGGTGATGTAGGGGCAGGCATCGTTCTCCCGCACGAGCAGGGCGAGGTTGCGCTTGTCCGATCCGTCGCAAAGTACGACGGTGAGCCACATGGAATTGTTTTTGAACCGGAAGCCCGGTTTTATGGTTTGTGCGTCAAGCCGTTGCATAAGCAGTCCTCCTCTCG
>CALVXG010000024.1 GCA_944368925.1 uncultured Clostridia bacterium
CGCCGCACAGGCTTCCTTTCGGAAAATCAGTTGTCCTTAAAGGTCATCGGCATCCTGCACGGGTTTTCCTCCCTCCGCAGGCGTCCCCGTATAACTTCCGTTACTGTCATACGGCGAACGCATCACCGATTTCTTCCCCTTCTTTACTTGCAGGATTTGCACGCCTTGCTCGCCTTCGCACTCGTCTTGCTCTGTGCAGATTTGCTGCTCGCCTTGCTCTGCGTGTTCTGCGTGTTCTGCGTGTTCTGTTCTTTGCTGTTTTTCATTTTTTTACTCCTTTTATTCGTCGTAAGGTAAGGGTATTTCAACGTAACCTTGCTTCGCCTTGCACAACGGGCAAATCTTCCACGCTTCCTTCGTCGTCGCACGATAGCCGCATTCGCTGCACACCCACAGCGTCGGCTTGCTCCGTTTGTACAATACTCCGTCTTTCATCGCGTTCGCAAGATATCGGAACACAATCTCATGATCCCGCTCCACTCCCGCTACTCGCTCGTACAGATCGGCTATATCGTCAAATCCCTCTTCCCGCGCTTCCTTCGCAAAAATCGGATATATCTCTTCATGCTCCGATTTCTCTCCGTGCGCCGCAAAATCAAGATTCTCCGCCAAAGTCCCGAATTGAAAAGGATAACCCGCATTCAATTCGATGTTCGCGCTGTTTCCCGCCTTCTGTATGAGCGTATCATAAAAAGTCTTGGCATGATTCGTCTCATTTTTCGCGATCGTGCGGACTACGTCCGCAAGTACGGGATATTCTTCCGCAATCGCAAGTTTCGCGATCAGCTGGTAACGCATTCCCGCCTGGCTTTCACCCGCAAACGAACGGGCAAGATTGGTGTACGTTTTTGTCTTTTTGAACTGCATGGCAATCCTCCTTACGCCATACAGTATGAACGATCTCTCCCCGCTTTATACAGACTTTTTTTATTTTTCTCCCGCAAATTTTTTTGTGCCGAAATTTTGTCCCGAGGGCGCCGTCCGCAAATTGCGGACGGCGCCCCCTCTTTCTTTTGTCTTTGTTTACGAAAAAGCACCCGAAAGCCGCGGCTTTCGGGTGCTTATCGATATTTTCTTTTTTCAGAAGAGTTGTGCGATCCAGCCGCCGAGC
This sequence comes from uncultured Clostridia bacterium, assembly GCA_944368925.1. Classification (GTDB taxonomy): domain Bacteria; phylum Bacillota; class Clostridia; order Christensenellales; family Borkfalkiaceae; genus Borkfalkia. The sequence goes on from CALVXG010000024.1 coordinate 1,112, forward strand.
GGGAATTTCCCGTTGACGAATTCCTGGAAGGGATTGGCGCCGAAAATGTACTTGAACAGGAAACATTCCGAACAAACGTCGTACGCGTTGGAAACAGGCCCGAAATGCGGCGCGAACGTTCCCGCCAGTACACCGATCACCATCAGTACGGCCGTCGTGATCACGACCCCGTACACGCCGCCCAAGATCCCGTCTACGACCTTAAACGCTGCGTATTTGCGCAAGCCTTTGAGCAGCGCTTTCACGATCGCCATAATGATGATCACGATGATCCCGAGCCCGATACAGATAATGACCGACTGCGCCACCGAAGCCGCTTCCGCAGGATCCAGCTTGACCGGCGAATTGCCGCCGACCACGGACGAAAACAGGCTCTCTAATTTCCCGTACAGTCCGAGATCCGTAAAAGACTTGTTCAGCGTGGGCAAAAGCAATATACATACGCCCACCGTCAGAGCAATATCCACCAGCCACCACGCTTTATTCAGAAATCCTTTGCGATATCCGAAAAAAAACATCAGCGCCAGAAACAACACAAAAACAACGTCGATCACAATACTCATATTTTTTCTCCGAAGCCGCCGCCTGCTCTGACCTTACCCGATCATTGCAGTCCGCCGCTGTATTTTTCCTTTCCTTTGTAAAACGCCAAAAAGAGTCCGCGCACAAAGTTCGCGCCCGCCCCGACAAAGAACAGTATCGTCAGCGCGCTGAATTGCCCTACCCAGCAAAGCACGCCGAAGATCAGAAGAGCCACGATAAACGCAAACCACGTCACAAACCTGTGCCAGCCCTTGCAGCGCACCCGCCCGAACAAACTGAAAAGAAGCGGGAAATCCAACACCAACAACACAAAGTACAGGGGGATCCCGTACATAAGAACATAATAACAAATATTCAGGCAAGCGGAAGCGATCGCCTCGCTGCCGGGGAAAGCGTGCGTCCGCACCACGTTATCCAAAAATCCCAAGAACGCCGCGTTCGAACTCTTGTTGACAAATTTCTGGAAAAGATGCTTGATCGCATCGAACCCCGTAAAGGAATACGTCCCTTCGACCCAGGCTACAAAAAACATTCCGATGCTCAGTCCGAGCAGGATCAGCGCAAACGCCGAGATCACGATGCGGTTCACGCTGCGCTTGCGCTTCGTGCTCTTTGCCGCCGCAAAATTCCCGTTCGCACCCTGCACGCCCGCATACGTCCCCGGAACAGCCGCATAAGGCGTCGCATAAATGACCGTCGGCTGGACAGGCTGCTGCATCGGTTGCTGCACAGGCTGTTGCATCGGCTGCTGCATCGGCTGCGCCGCTCCGTATTGCTGGACACGCGCCGCCTGCATACGGTCAATCTCGCCGTGAAGGGCCTTCAGTTCGCCTTTCAGCTGCGCGACCTCCGACAAGAGCTCGAACCTGTCTTTTACGCTGTCCGTCCTCGCGGACTCCGTATGTACGTACCCCGTCTGCACGGGAGCCTGCGCAGGCTGTGCGGGCTGCGCGGACGCGATCTCGTTTTTATACGCATTGAGATTGTTTTTCATCTTGCTCAGCACGCTGTCCAAATCTTCTTCAAACAGATAACCGCAATGCGGGCAGCGGACTTTGGAATCGTCCGTTTCCCTTCCGCAATTTTTACAGATCTTCACGCTATATCTCCCTGTTCATCAATTTGCACTGAATATAGATATCCGACATATTTACGGAAATGTGCCTATGTTTATTATAAACGCAGAAAGCATTTTTGTCAATCGCAAAAACATACTCGGACAACAAACCTTTCAGAAAATTTTACCGGCCGCATATTCTGCGGCCGGCAAACTGCATCTTATTTCTTATTGAAATTGTCTTTGAGCGACACGATCTCGGAAAGCACCATCTTTCCGCCCTCGGTGCATTTTTTGTAGTACCCCGTGCGCATCAGCTGGAACGGGGTGCCGTCGGGCGCCTGTGCCAGATACGGCTCCGCTTTCGCCTGCAGAATTTTCTCGCTGTGCGGGTTCATGCGCTCGGAAAAATCCTGGCCCGCGTAGTCGGCATCGCGCAGAAGGCTCTCGTACTGCCTTACTTCCGCGTCGATGCAGGTATCCGCGTTCACCCAATGGATCACGCCCTTTACCTTGATCCCGCTCGTATCGTTTCCGCTGTGGCTTTCGGGAACATAGGAACACAAAACTTCGGTAACGTTCCCCTCTTTATCGGTCAAAACGTCGTCGCAGCGCACGATGTATGCGTTTTTGAGACGCACGTATCCGCCCTTTTTCAGACGGAAATATTTCGGCGGAGGATCGAGCGAAAAATCCGTGCTCTCGATAAAGAGATGCTTGCCGAATTTCACCTTGCGCGTGCCCGCCTGCTCGTCCGTCTGGTTGATGTCGAAATCCAGCTCCTCTTCCCCTTCGTAATTGGTGATCGTAAGTTTCAGCGGCGACAAAACCGCCATCGCGCGCTCCGCATGCGCGTTCAGATATTCGCGCACGCACGCTTCGAAATAGGAATATTCGCACTCGGAATTTGCCTTGGCAATGCCGATCCTCGAACAGAAATCCCGCACCGCCGCCGCAGGGATCCCGCGGTTGCGAAGCCCCGACAGCGTGGGCATGCGCGGATCGTCCCAGCCGTGCACCAGCCCCTCTTCCACCAGCTTTTTCAGATACCGTTTGCTCATAACCGTGTTCGTGATGTTCAGACGAGCAAACTCGATCTGCCGCGGCTTGGGCGAAAATCCCAGCGTGATCCCCACCCAGTCGTACAAGGGACGGTGATCTTCGAATTCCAGCGTGCAAAGAGAATGCGTGACCCCCTGCAGATAGTCGCAGATCGGGTGCGCGTAATCGTACATGGGATAGATGCACCACTTATCGCCCGTGCGGTGATGCGTCGCGTGCAGGATACGGTAGATGACGGGATCGCGCATATTCACGTTGGGCGAAGCCATATCGATCTTCGCGCGCAGGCATTTCTCCCCGTCCTTGTATTTGCCTTCCTTCATTTCGGTGAACAGTTTAAGGTTTTCCTCCACCGAACGGTTTCGGTACGGGCTTTCCACGCCCGGCTCCGTCAGCGTGCCGCGCGTGTTTTTGATCTCTTCCGCCGAAAGGTCGCACACGAACGCCTTTCCTTCCCGGATCAGACGCAGCGCAAACTCGTAAATGGTGTCGAAAAAGTCGGACGCATAGCACTCGCGCGCCCAATCGTACCCGAGCCAGCGGATATCCGCGCGGATCGCGTCCACAAACTCCGTCTTTTCCTTGGACGGATTGGTATCGTCAAAAAACAAATTGCATTTTCCGTGGTATTTGAGCGCCGTTCCGAAATTCACATACATGCTCTTTGCATGCCCGATATGCAGATACCCGTTCGGTTCGGGCGGAAAACGCGTCTGAATGGACGTCACTTTGCCGTTTTCCAGATCTTCGTTGATGAATTGCTCGATAAAATTCGTCGCCTCGGGAAGGCTCTTGTTCCTTTCTTCCATACTAAACTCCAATATTGTTCTCAAAAGCACGGTACGTACCGCGCTTTTTTATACGAAATTCTATGCCGTGCGCTTTCTGCGCACAGGGATCTGCCCGCTTTTTCTTAGGAAAGACCGACCGTTTCGCCCTGCTCGTCAATGTCGATATGCTCCGCCGCGGGGTGTTTGCCGAGGCCGGGCATCAGCATGATGTTGCCCGCCACCGCGACCACGAATTCCGCGCCGCCTTTGACGATAATGTCGCGCACGTGCACTTTGAATCCCGTCGGGCGCGCGAGCAGTTTCGCATCGTCCGACAGCGAATACTGCGTCTTGGCGATGATCACGGGCATTTTGCCGTACCCGCGCTTTTCCGCGTCCGCGATCTTTTCTTCCGCGATCTCCGAAAACGTGACGCCGTCGCCGCCGTACACGTTCTTTACGATGTCTTCGATCTTCTTGCGGATCGGATCGTTCAGATCATAAGAATAATGCAATTCGCTCTTTTGCTCCGCCGCGGCGCATACCGCTTCCGCCAGTTCTTCGCCGCCCTCACCGCCTTTGAGGAATACGTCCGTAAACACCGCTTTCGCGCCCGCATTCTCCACGCCGCGCATGACCGCTTCGATCTCCGCAGGCGTGTCCGTCGCAAAGCGGTTCATCGCCACGACGACAGGTTTTTGATATACCGTACGCATGTTTTCGATGTGTTTGTACAAATTCGGCATGCCCTTTTCCAGCGCCGCAAGATCTTCTTTCGAAAGATCTGCCTTATCTGCGCCGCCGTGCAGTTTCAGCGCTTTTACCGTCGCCACGATCACCACACAGTCGGGCTGGATCCCCGCCACGCGGCATTTCGTATCCAGGAATTTTTCCGCACCGAGATCCGCGCCGAATCCCGCTTCCGTGACCACCCAGTCCGCCAAGGAAAGCGCCGTGTACGTCGCCAGAATGCTGTTGCACCCGTGCGCTATGTTCGCAAACGGCCCCCCGTGCACGATCGCGGGCGTACCTTCCAGCGTCTGCACAAGATTGGGTTTGATCGCGTCTTTCAACAGCACCGTCATCGCGCCGTCCGCTTTCAGATCGCGCGCATACACGTATTCGCCCTTGCGGTTTTCTCCGACGATAATGTTCCCGATGCGCCGTTTCAGATCTTTCAGCGACGTCGCAAGGCAGAGGATCGCCATGATTTCGGAGGCCGCCGTGATCTCGAAATGCTCCTCGCGCTCCACGCCCTCCCCTTTCTGCCCGATCGTGATATTGCGCAGCGCGCGGTCGTTCATGTCCAGACAGCGGCGGAAATAAATCTTTTCGGGGTCAATGTCCAGCTCGTTCCCGCGGAAAATATGATTGTCTAAAATCGCGCACAGAAGATTGTTCGCCGCCGTGATCGCGTGCAGATCGCCCGTAAAATGCAGGTTGATGTCTTCCATCGGCACCACCTGCGCGTATCCGCCGCCCGCCGCGCCGCCTTTGATCCCGAATACCGGCCCGAGCGACGGTTCGCGAAGCGCCAGGCACACTTTCTTCCCTATGCGCGCCATTCCGTCCGCAAGCCCGATGGATACCGTCGTCTTGCCTTCGCCCGACGCCGTCGGATTGATCGCCGTCACGAGGATCAGTTTCCCTTTCCGTTTCGAACAATCTACCGACAGTTTTGCCTTGTATTTTCCGTAACGCTCCATACGGTCTTCGCTTACGCCCAGTTTTGCCGCTATTTCGCCGATATCGCGCATTTTGCAGCGCTTTGCAATCTCAATGTCGCTCAACATACCGTTCTCCTCCGATTTATTCCGTTGCCTTTCCGCTCTATCATTTTTCTCCGCAATCGTGCGGAAGCCGCATCGTTTCGTACCCTGCCGTATAAAGCCCGCCTTGCCCGACAAACCCGAAACGCGTCAGATCGACGCCCCAGATATCCCGCGTCGCCACCGACTTCACAAAATCGTTTCTGCATTTGTTGACCAGCGTGCGCAGCATCAGCTCCTTTTGCGGACACGCCGCATCGCAGACCAGTTCCCCGTCTTTCAGACCGCCGCCGTATACGCCCTGCCCGTCCGAAAGCTCGTAATAAAACGCAAACCCTTCCTTTTTTCTGCATAATACGGATAACATACGCACATTATAACACAAATTCTCGCGAAACGCAAAAAAACTTGTGCTCACAGACCAATTTGTGGTATAATTTTTTTGCGCCTGCCCGTTTATGTGCACAAAAACACGCGAACAGGCCGAAAAAACACATCGGAGACTTTCTTTTTATGGATACCGCCATCTTGCAGGCACTCGAAAAAATACGCTGTCCTTTTTTGGACGTGTTCTTTTCCGTCTTCACCGCACTCGGCGAAGAATTTGTCATCGCGGCGATCATCGCCGTCATCTATATCTGCTTTTCCAAACGTATCGGCGAACAGGCTCTCGTGACCGTCATGACCGCAAGCTGCGTCACCACGGGCATCAAGAGCGCCGTGCGCAGACTGCGCCCCTTCGTCAGCGGGACGGTGGATAAAGTCAACGTCGACAACATCGTCGTTTCCACCGCCGACCTCGATCCCGACATGAGTTTCCCCAGCGGCCATGCCACCGCGACAAGCAGCTTCTTCACCACGCTCGCCATTCGCATACGCAAGCCGCTCGCCATCGCGTTGAGCGCCCTGTTCGTGCTTTTGGTCATGCTCTCCCGCCTGTATCTTGGCGTGCACTATCCGTCCGACGTTCTCACGGGCCTTGCGATCGGCGTCGCCTGCGCCTTTTTATGGAATCTCGTCTATGCAAAATGGTACAACGCCCGCCTGTATGTCTATCTCGTCATCGCCCTTTTGACCGTTCCCCTTCTGTTTATCGGACGCACCGCGACGCATTCCATGTTCCAGATCTCCGCGATCACCCTCGCGACCGCCGCAGGTCTTCTCATCGAAGACAAATTTATCCGCTTCGAAGATACGAAAAACTGGCTGCACAGATTGTTCCGTCTGATCGTCATCGGAGTCGTTGCTTTGATCCCGTTTGTTCCGATGCAGTTCCTTCTGCCCGACAACAACTGGTTCGATTTTCTGAAATATTTCGTCACCCTTTTCCTTGCGATGACGGCCGCACCTTACCTGTTTGTTAAGCTAAAAATATAAATAGTATGCGAAGGCATATGCAATCCGTTGACTTTGCCGCGCAAAACAAGTAAAATAATAAAGAAATTTTTGGTATTGAGGTACATCATGACAGATAAACACGCAGTAACGATGGATAAGATCGTAAACCTTTGCAAAACGCGCGGGATCATTTTCCCGGGCAGCGAAATTTACGGCGGCATGGGGAATACCTGGGATTACGGCCCCGTAGGCGTGGAGATCAAAAATAACATCAAACGCGCCTGGTGGAAAAAATTCGTACAGGAGAGCGAAAACTCCTACGGCGTGGACGCGGCAATTTTAATGAATTCCCGCGTGTGGGAAGCAAGCGGCCACACCGCTTCCTTTACCGACCCGAAAATGGACTGCAAAGAATGCAAAGCACGCTTCCGCGCAGATAATTTGATCGAAGCGCATTCCAAAGGCAAGGTCAATCCCGACACCATGACCAACGAGGAAATGGAAGCCTACATCGAAGAACACAAAGTCGCCTGCCCGAACTGCGGCAAACATAACTGGACGCCCATCCGTACGTTCAACCTTATGTTCGAAACATCCCGCGGCGTCACCGACGAGAGCCAGAATAAAATCTACCTGCGCCCCGAAACCGCGCAGGGCGAATTCGTAAACTTTTTGAACGTTCAGCGCACCACGCGCGCAAAAGTGCCTTTCGGCATCGCGCAGATCGGCAAAGCGTTCCGCAACGAAATCACCCCCGGAAACTTCATTTTCCGCACCATCGAGTTCGAACAGATGGAACACCAGTGGTTCTGCAAAGAAGGCACCGATCTTCAGTACTACGAAGAATATAAACAGAGAGCCAAAAACTTCTTGCTCGGCCTCGGCTTCAAGGAAGAACACCTGCGCTTCAAAGATCACGACAAACTCGCGCATTACGCGAAATCTGCCTGCGATATCCAGTACCTCTTCCCGATCGGCTGGTCGGAACTCAACGGCATCCACGACCGCACCAATTACGACCTCTCCCGCCACCAGGAATATTCGGGCAAGAATATGAATTACCTCGACCCCGTCACCAACGAGAAGTATATCCCCTACGTCGTGGAATACTCCATCGGCGCCGACAGACTCATGCTGGCTGTCCTTTGCGAAGCGTACGAGGAAGAAGAACTCGAAGGCGGCGAAGTACGTACCGTCATGCACTTCCACCCCGCCCTCGCGGCTTACAAAGCGGCCGTCTTGCCTTTGCAGAAAAACCTTTCCGAAAAGGCGCGCGAAGTGTATAAGAAACTCGCGAAAAAATTCATGGTCACTTACGACGAGGCAGGCTCGATCGGAAAACGCTACCGCCGTCAGGATGAGATCGGAACACCGTTCTGCATCACTATCGACTTCGATACGCTGGAAAATAATTCCGTCACCATCCGCGACCGCGATACCATGGCGCAGATCCGTCTCGACATCGACGAGATCGCTCCCTATATCGAAAAAGCGCTGGAACACTGATTTTATAAAAATTAACGCCGCGAAAACGTTTGCGTTTTCGCGGCGATTTTTTCTTTTTAAAATATTTCCTCATATTGTTTTATCTGTACGGCTGCATTTTTCCGAATTCTTTATTATCTTCGCGGATAAGCCTGTTCAACGCATCGTAATTGTACCATACCACGGGTGCACCGTTTTCGTCAATGCGGCAGATGTTCCCCATCTTGTCGTATGCGTATTTAATATTCTCCGAAAACAAAAGGTTATCCCCTTTCTTTTTACCGAAGTATACGCTGCGCGGCATATTCGTCGCATGATCGCCCACTTTATAGAAAGCAGAAAAGCAGGAAAACTTCTGCTTTCTAATTTAGTACAATCCCTATAAAATATTAAAGATTTTTATCACAATCTTAAGCCCTTTAATTTGTCCCATAAATTATCTGCACCTTTAATAAAATAATCTACAGCAATAAATTTTTTCCCTGCATAGATTCGATATCCACCAATCTTCACTCTTTTTAAGCTTGTTATATCGCTAAATCTAATTTCTTTTTTCTTGCGAAACGTGTTTTGAAAAATAAAAGATTCGTCTTTTATTACAATTTGCCAATTTAAGGCATATAACATTAACCAAAACCCTAAAAATGAAAACAAGAAAAAACCTATTGCCCAAACTAAATTTTCTTCATTAAAGGCGGCAAAAAATATCACAAAAATCGTTACAACGCAAGCCAAAAAAACAAGTAAACCTATCCAAAATACTAGTAATGGCGGCTTAAGCACGTTTAAATTTTTATCATAAATTTTTGTACGCCAATATGTACCAAGCACCCCTACTATACCAGAACTAAAACAGATCACCAAGCCTGTAATTATTATCCTAACGATATCCATAATACCTACCAATAAATCATCACTTTGTCCTATTTAGGAGAATACAAAACATTGATTTTTCAGTCCGCATATTTTGTAAATAAAGTTTTTCTGCAGTATGTAGTTGGATTACCAATGCCGTCATGTGCAAGATTGATCGTAAAGATAAAAGTTTATCTCCATTATAGATATTCTTTAAAACAAAAGATAATTGCCTTTTCTTAATGATATTTTCATCATATACAGGTTATTATCCTAATGTACAATCCAATCTATCTACCGACAGTTTAATATATTCTCCTTCTTTTATATCTTTAGGCAATGAACTATCCAGATAAATTATTATATCCCCAATGCAAATTTTAGGAGTTAAACTATCAATAACTTCTCCTTGCAATTGATATGCGTAGTAATTTGTCATTTTCTTAATTATAAATTCATTATTTTTTACCCGCATCATATTCTTTGCAAACAAAGCTGTTACAGTCTTTATCGTCTGTCCTTTTTTAGGTATTTCTGTCGGAAAGCAATAACATAATAAATCATATTTTCCATCCGATATTATTATATCTGCTTCATCGCTAAATCTGTCATAATCTCTTATTTCCTTAACAAACAAATATCTTCTCCTTATTTAAATAATAAACGTCGCAATACGACTTCCTATTAGAAAATCCCATATCGATACCATGTCTTGTATAATGGGAATTAAGCGCAGCTTTAGAGCTAAATGTACCATAAATACCGCCAATCACAGCACCAATAATAGCCCCTATACCAAATCCAGCCGCTATGCCGATACCTACACTCGTCCAAAAATCAGCACATGTTACAGCAGAATATATTCCCCCCGCTATTGCTCCGCCTACAGCTCCTACTCCGGCACCAATTAAAGCACCGACTGCTGCGCCATGAATTATAGTTCCCGCTAATCCTCCTACTGCAATACCTACTGCTCCCAAAGATAATACAGTAGCCGCCGCGACAACCAACACAATCCCTATGCCAAGTAACCAATACCACCATTTCTTGCCGTTTTCGTCAATACGGCAGATGTTCCCATCTTGTCGTATGCGTATTTAATATTTCCCGAGATCGAGAGGTTATCCCCTTTCGTCTTTCAGAAATACACGCTACACAACTCGTGCCGTGTTCCTACTAAACTTATTGAAGAAGGCTGCTTACAATAGCAAGTTGCCTTCTTCCTTTTTAACAAACTAAGCATTAACCATTATTCTGTTATTTGATCAGATGACTCTTTAATTATAACACCCTTTGTTTTTCGTAAATAGAGCGCCAAAAACACAGTTGCTCCAATAAACAATACTCCCGATACACATCCTAAAACTATTTTACCTTTTACCACAGAATTTTTAATATATTCATTATAGTTTTCCAATGTGTAAATATCGGCTTCCTCTGTTCTCAAAGAACGGGGAACAAATTGAGTTACCCTACCTTGCTGAATTATATCCCATTCCCATTCAAACAAGCGAAAATAAATTTTGTCTCCGCTCTTTAATGTGTTAAATAAATCATTTTCGATAATTATTTCATGAGAGATCAATAATTTTATAGGACAATCATCAAGGCTAATCAGAAAATCTTTTCCTTCTTTTTCTACAGCATCAATTGTTCCTAAATATTCTTCCGTTTCATCAACAGTTACTATCGGTTGTGGAATAAATACTGCAGCGCAGAGTGAAAATACTCCAAAAAAAATACAAACAATACCCCCAGCAAGAAAACCCTTTTTCCTTTGCTTCCTTTGACTATACGCCATTTATCCCCCCCCTTCACCAAACAACCAAGAAAAGAATTGAGCTACGGCAAGCAATACCTGTCCCAATGAAAATACAGCCGCTCGGAACGGGTTTGCTTTTGCAAGATTTTCATACGACGGTTCGCTGAGTTCGATATTATGATCGCCCTACTCATCATATATTTATATTCTACCACGATATTTTCGCTGCTGTCAATAAGCGCTGCAATATTTCCCTGCGCATCCTTACGGCATACATACGTTGCATTATTGTAGATTATGGCCCACTACGCCCGAATTGTCGTAAATAAACTCGGTTCCGTTGTTCTGCTTGATCACTCTTCCGCAATCTTCACATTATTGTTGCATATTTCGCAGTCCGCATTTTCCCCCCAAAACTTATATGGCAAACTATTTCCGAATCACAGCATACAACCCGAACGAGGACGTAGGCATGATCGTCGATTCCAACGGCAGGCACGAAAAGCTCTGGCAGTTCTCCGCTGAACTCGTAGCAAAGGGCTTCAACATCCTCGCCGTTGGGAACGATATGAAGTTCTCGGACGGCAATATCCCCAAAACCGGGGAAGGCGATAAACTGCTCCTTCGCGCCTGCATGAAAGGAAAACCCGTGCAGAACGGTTCTTCGATCAAGGTCGGCAGCAAATCGTATGAGGTGGTTAAGTGACGAAACAGACGAAGAAACAGATCTGCGAAAACAAAGCCACCGTCGCCTATTACAGCGGTATGGGCGGGTTGGAAGCGAAATATATCGAGTACGGCATTGACGATTATATGTATCTCGTTTCGGGCGTATGGCACGGGAAACGCGCGTACCACCGTTTGAAAATACATTACGGAGCAAAAAGCTGCTATGTTCGCTTATACGGGCAGAGATGCCCTCTCTCCGAATTTATCCGTTCTTAACATACTTACGGCTCGCCTGTCCGGGCGGGCCGTATTTTTGCTCAACTTTTGCCCGTATGCGGCAGAAAAATAAATATTACCGACAAAGGAGATTATCAAAAATGAGTTACACGATCATGTATGACAGGCAATTCCTCAAAACCTCGCGGGGCATTATCCCCCTCGCCCTCTATGGTGACAACAATGTTATCGAGCGCGTCAACGGGCATGAACGCCGCGAACGGCACTGGGGCGTGTACGCCAACAGCAAAACCGAATTTACGCCCGATGAGTATATGTCGCTTATTCGAAGTTGGTGCGGTTCCGAGTTTCAGGAACATTTCGTTTCTCACGGCAAGTGGGTGGACGACAAAGGAATCATTGCCTGGGCAAAGAACGGAATCAAAAACGCTCTCACTATCGAAGAAATCAGAAAAATTGTTCCCGTACAGAGCATGACCTGCTACATATCCGTTTGGGAGAAAGACTATTCGCACAGAACAGAGGAATGGCGATACTGCAACACGACCGAACAGCTCGAACAATGGCTGGATTTAGCATATGCCCGAAAAAAAGAACTCTCCGCCGATCCCTCGCGCGACGTATTTATCTGCCTGTCCTATCTCCGCAACGAACCGCTCAAACTCGCCGCACAAAAAGAACCCGAAGGCGAAGTCATTATCCGCAAAGAAAACAGATACCTGTCCGAAGTTACCGATAAAGGCTATACTTTCTCCTCCGACATAGCTGACGCGCTCGTTTTCAAAAACACGACGGAGGCAAGAAACCTCGCAGCCCGGAGCGGACAGCCTTTCCTTTATAAAGCACGGTTTATCAGCGCAAACAATAAATTTACCGTCAAAGACTACCGTATCAAAGCGATTCTGCCCGAATACCCGAACGGCGTTTATATCCGAAGGCTTACACGTAATACTCTGCGATTCTGCCACGAGAGCAAAGATGCTTTGAAATTCGCTACAGAGCAACAGGCTCGGAAATACATCTCCAAACTCGGCAGCCGTTTTCAAAGAGTTATAAACTATGCCGTCGTGCAGGCAAAGGAGGCGTGATATGGCGCCTTTTTTCTTTTTCGATTTTACACTCGACAAATCGGCAATGCCGCCCGTCGAGGAAATTCCCGAACAGGCTTTCAAAAAACCTGTGCCTATTAACGAGCGGAACAACCTTTGCCCGTATCCTATCCCGAAAATCGAACAAATCGTAAAGGATATCGAAAAAGCCGCTTATGCAGTGAATACTTCCAAATTCGTGTCCGACCTGTTCGAGTGCGGAGCGATCGCCATATCCAACGCCGTTGACCTCGTGCAGAAAGATAGACGGGAAGAACGGTATCTGCAAATTATCCGCAGTTACAAGCCCGACCAACAAAAGAAACTTGCGGA
>CALVXG010000025.1 GCA_944368925.1 uncultured Clostridia bacterium
TTGCAGCGCATAAAGATTTCGCCGAGGTTGTCATTGAATTTGCCGTTGTCGTACACGACGGAGGCGAGCAGGGCATATACCTTTGCGAAGATTTCCGCAAGTTTCTTTTGCTGGTCAGGCTTGTAACTGCGGATGATTTGCAGATACCGTTCTTCCCGTCTATCTTTCTGCGCGAGGTCAACTGCGTTGGATATGGCGATAGCGCCACACTCGAACAGGTCGGACACGAATTTGGAAGTGTTCACCGCATAAGCGGCTTTTTCGATATCCTTTACGATGTCGTCGATTTTCGGGATAGGGTAAGGGCAGGGGTTGTTTGGTTCGGTGTGTAACCGTTTTGGTAGGGGAAAAGTTTCGGGAATATCCTTGACAGGCGGCATTGCCGATTTGTCGAGAGTAAAATCGAAAAAGAAAAAAGGCGCCATAGTATTACCTCCAAAAAAAGGATGCTCGCCGCATTTGCGGCGAGCCGTAAATTTTTTAAGAACGGATAAATTCGGAGAGTGAGCATCTCTGCCCGTACAGACGCACATAGCAGCTCTTTGCTCCGTAATGGATCTTCAGACGATGATACGCGCATTTTCCGTGCCATACATCGGATACGAGATATATATAATCGTTAATGCCGTACTCGATGTGTTTCGCTTCCAGCCCTCCCAGACCGCTGTAATAAGCGACGGTGGCTTTGCTCTCGCAGATTTGTTTTTTCGTCATGTTTTCACCTCATACGATTTGCCGCCGACCTCGATAAGGGTGCCGTGTTGTGCGGGTTTTCCCTTTATACAGGCTCGCAGGAGCAGTTTGCCACCTTCCCCGGTTTTCGGGATATTGCCGTCCGAGAACTTCATATCGTTCCCAACGGCGAGGATATTGAATCCCTTTGCTACGAGTTCTGCGGAGAACTGCCAGAGCTTTTCGTGCCTGCCGTTGGAATCGACGATCATGCCTACGTCCTCGTTCGGGTTGTATGCGGTGATACGGAAATAGTTTGCCATAGTGTTTTCCTCCTGTTATCTTTGGAATGCGTATTTGGTTGTAAGCCCCTGAACGGGGTAGATCTGGTTTTCGTCAAAGGGCGCAACGGACGAGCCTAATTCATAGGGGTAGAACTCGTCGCGCAGACAGGCGACGCAGTTGTAACCTTCCACTTCGATGACGACGAACTCGCTGCCGTTCGGGTAATAGCCTTTGAGGTATTGCAAAGCCTGCTCTGCTTTTTGGACAAGCGCGGGATTATCCCGTTTGAACTCGGAAAGAGTATAGATTTCGTCGAGATAGTTTTTCATGCAAACTCCTTTACGGTCATGCCGCGGCTTGAATTTGTTTGAGGTGTTTATTGGCATAGGGCAAACAAGTCGGTTTGGATTTTGAAATAGAAAAGAAATTCCCGCTATAAAAAGCAAGAGCCTCGTCCGTTAAGAACGAGGCTCTTGCTTAATGGGAACCGTAATTTGAAGTTCGTTTACTGTTAAGTAAGCTGAACGGTTCAAACTGTTACGGTCTGGTGCCGTTGACCGGGGCTTGCGCGATGCGCAAAGTTCTTCGAACGCGAACCCCGCCCGCACGGGGAAAACAAAAAAGCGGGCGCTCCTTGCGGGCTTACGGTTTGAGCCGTTGAAACGTCATCAAAAAAACACCCGTAAAGGGTGTTTTTTTGGTGCCGCTGACCGGACTCGAACCGGTACGAAATTTTACTTTCGAGGGATTTTCGCGCTACTCTATGTTGCCATAGCCGTCATTTCTGACGTTGTAGTCCGGACTTTCTCTTTGCCGTGACCGTAAAGGTGACAGGCACGCGCCGTCAAGTCTCTACACGTTCCCGTACGGGCTTCGCTCGGTATTGTCCCGAGAGGGGAGTTTCACCGAATTTGACGCGATTCATGCGGAAGGTTTCCCGTTCCGATGCTCAAAATTTCTAAGTCCCTTGCGTCTGCCAGTTTCGCCACAGCGGCATATGAAATTTATACTTTTTTGCGGGTAGGAAGGTTAGGTGATTTTAATCGGATGCGTTTAAAACAGGTTCCGATAAAGATCGTTGCGGATGCGGTCAAGTTTATTTGCCGTAATGCCGTAAATCAGGTGCGGCATATCCATACCGTAATAATGTCTGACTGTTTTTCCGCAGAGGGTCATATGATTGCGAAGAGCAACTTTTTGGGAAGGAATATTGTTGTCGCGTATGATCGAATAAACTTCTGTCGCATGCATTCTGTCGATTGCATAGCAGGTGCATGCAAAAGCGGCTTCGCTTGCATATCCGTGGTGCCAATATGCTTTTTCGAACAAATAGCCGACTTCCAGCAGTTTTTTTCCGTTTGCATGCTGGTAAGTCAGACCGCACTGACCGATCATGCGAGCGGAGTCCTTCAACAGGACTGCCCAAAGGCCTGTTCCGTCTTCTTTGTAACGTGCGAGCTGTTTATTCAGCCATTCGCAGACTTCTTCGTCCGAAAATGCGTGTTCGTAGGCGTACATGACGTCCTTATCCTGTAAGACGCGTTTGATGTCTTCCAGATCGTCGGGCGTAAGTTCACGAAGGAAAAGTCTTTCCGTTTCCAAGATGATTTTCATTGGAAAAAAGCCTCCGCTTCGCTGCAGCGAAGCGGAGGCTTTTTCTGGAGGCGCCACCCGGATTTGAACCGGGGAATCAGGGCTTTGCAGGCCCTTGCCTTACCACTTGGCTATAGCGCCAAAAAATAAGTGCGGAAAATTTAATGGAGCGGGAAACGAGATTCGAACTCGCGACATTCACCTTGGCAAGGTGACGCTCTACCCCTGAGCCATTCCCGCATTTCTTTCCGCACTGTATTTCTGAATGAAATTGATGGTGGAAGTTATAGGGCTCGAACCTATGACCCCCTGCTTGTAAGGCAGATGCTCTCCCAACTGAGCTAAACTTCCGTTCGAACGCTTATATACTATACCAAATATTCAAAAGAATTGCAAGCGAATTTGCGATATATTTTTAATTTTTTTTAAACTTTCGGCGGAAAATCTGTGCAAAGCGGGAGAAATTTTTATTTTTTCGAAAAAAGGGGAGCGGATGCGGAAAAACCGTATATAATATATATATGCGGAAAGCGGAAGATTGTTCCCGAACGGAGAAAAAGAGAGGGGCGATCGGAGGAGGTGAAGCGGATGGCGGCGGAATACACGCATCAGATGATAGCGGAAGCGGTTTACGAAGAATTGCCGCAGCCGCTGCGCGAACGTCTGGCAGACCTCGGATCGTACGATCTGGGGGCGCAGGGGGCGGATATTTTTTATTTTTTGCATCCGTTTCGCCGCAGGAATGCGGGGAAGGTATTTCACAACGAGAAAGTTTACGAGACGTTCGAAGAATTTCTCCGTGCGGCGGACGGGGCGGACGCGCCGGTATTGTCCTACATTGCGGGGTACATCACGCACTATGCGGCGGATGTAGTGTTTCACCCGTACGTGTATAGTCTGACCGAACGGCTTTCGCAAGAACAGCCGTCGCGGCGGATCCGCTGGCATTCCTATATCGAGAGCGATCTGGACACCTATTACTCGGAAAAATACTGCGGGCAGAAGGTCAACCGCTATGCGAGCAGGTTGCGGAGCGACGGAAAATTGCGCGGGGAAGTGGCGGCGCTTATGCGGCGGGTATGTGCGGCGTGCGGGATCGCGCGCGTATCGGAAGGCAGCCTGCGGCGGGCGGTGAACGGGTACCTTCTCTTTGAACGCTTTTTTACGGATAAAAATTTCCGCAAGCGGCGCGCGTTCGAGCGGGGGGAACGGCTTTTGCACCTTCCGCAGGTTCTGAGCGTGCTGTGCAGGCGCGAAGAACCTGACGGAAGGGTGTTGAACGCGGGAGGGGAGAGCTGGTCGAATTTGTCCGATCCTAAGGCCGTCTGTGATGACGGCGCGGATGAACTCTTTCGGCGGGCGGTCGACGAAAGCCGTCGGTTGATTCTCGCATTTTTCCGCGCCCTCGACGAGGGCGGGACGCTCCCGCGCGAAGATTTCGGCAAAGGCTTTCTCTCGGGCGTCGACGCGCAAAAACCCTTCGTGCGGCCGCGAAAGAGGGGGGCGGAATGCCGCCGATAAAGTGTCGGGAATCTTTGTTTTTGCGCGGAATTTCCCTTATAATAAAAAGAAAAGGGGGAAAAGCGCATGCAGAGACTGTACGATTCCAACATGCAGCTGATCGGGTACACTTCGACGGGCGCGACGGGGAAGATCACCGTCTACGATTCCGATTATCGCATGCTCGGCTATTACAATCCCAAGAGCGACAAGACGTATGACAAAGACCGCCGTCTCGTCGGGAAGGGGAACATGATCACAAACTTTTTGGTAAACGCTTCGACGACAAACTGAATGTCTTTGAAGCGGGGCGGGCGTTTGCGTGAGCCGCAAACACCCGCCCCGCACAGAAAAACCGAGCGGGAGCCGTCCGTTGCGAAAACGCAACGGACGGCTCCGACTTCTTTTTGCAAGCAATCAGATTTCGGGGCGCGCGCGTCTTGTGACGACGCGCGCAAACGCCGCAATGGCGGGGACACCGCCCCGCGAAAAAAACGCGGGGGAGAGCGCCGTAAGGGCGAGCATGCGTGATCAGACGAGCGATTGCGGGAAAATGCAATGGGCGCATAAAAAACGCAACGTGCGTAAAAATGCGTGCAAGGCGCGCGGGCGCCTGCGGCGCACGACAAAGCAACGCGCACAAACGTCGTTATGGCGGGAATGCGCGGTAGCAGAAAAAGCGGCCTGCGCCGTCGGCGGAACCTCCGACGGCGCAGGCCGCTCGGCAAAAAGACTGCGAGAGTGAAAAAAGCCATATATAAATAATGTATCGTGAACCGAACGCCCAAACACCCGTTAAAAAGACAGCGGGAACGAAAAGGCGGGGCATAAACAATTATCGTAAGCCGTACCTTCAAGCGCCCGACAGAAAGACTGCGGGAACGAAAAAGCGGTATAAAACGGCAAAGCGCCTTCGGCGGGATATCCCACCGAAGGCGCTTTGCAATGAAAAATCCGATGAAACGCCGATCAGCCTTTGCGGACAGCTTCCGCGACGTCCTGCTCGATTTTGGCGAGCTGTTCGGCGGAAGGCTTGTACGCCAGACGGATCGCGGGCAGGAGCGCTTCGCATTTGGAAGCGGAGAGCGCTTCGTAGACCTGATCGGCCGATTGACCGCCCCAGCCGTAAGAGCCGAAGGCGATAAATTTTTTCTTATTGCCCGTGAGCCCCTTGAAATAGGTGAGGAAGGAGGCGACGGAGGGCATCATGTTGTTGTTGAGGGTAGGGGAGCCGACGGCGATGTATTTGGCGGTCATGGCGTCCGAGATGATGTCGGAGTTATGGCAGTAATGCAGGTTGTACAGGCGGGGTTTGAGTCCGCAGGCCATGAAGGCGTTTTCGATCGCGTGCGCCATGCTTTCCGTGGAATGCCACATGGTATCGTAGACGATGACGGCGGTGTCGTCGTACTCGTTGGCGACCCAAGACTTATAGAGCCCGATAATGGCGGGGATATGTTTTGTCCAGCAGATGCCGTGGCTGGGGCAGATCATATCGATCTGAAGGCCCTCGCAGGCGGCGAGCGCTTTGCCCGTCTGCATGCCGTAGGGCTGCACGATGTTTGCGTAGTATTTGCGTGCCTGGATAAACGCTTCGGTCAGGTCGCATTCGCTGTCGAGGCGCTCGTCGGAGGCGTAGTGCTGGCCGAATGCGTCGTTGGAGAAGAGGATATTTTCGGGCGTCATGTAGGTGACCATGTTGTCGGGCCAGTGCACCATGGGGGTGGGTACGAAATGCAGGGTGCGTTTGCCGAGGCTGAGGGTTTCGCCCGCCTTCACGCCCGTATAGCCGAGATCGCCGTAGTAGGCGGTCAGATCTTTAATGCCCGCGCCGAAAGCGGTGTAAATTTTGGCGTTTTTCGCGACTTTCATAATCGCGGGAAGACAGCCGCTGTGATCGGGTTCGGCGTGGTTGGATATGATGATATCGATTTTCGAAGGGTCGATGACGGAAGAAATGCGCGAAAGCATTTCGCCTTCGAAGCCCTCTTTGACGGTGTCGATGAGGGTAATTTTTTCGTCGAGGATCAGATACGCGTTGTAAGAGGAACCTTTTTCCGTTTCGTAGCCGTGGAAGTTTCTGAGATTCCAGTCGATGGCGCCGACCCAATAGACGCCTTCGCAGAGTTTGAGAGCCTTCATGTCGCAAATTCTCCTTTCATTATTATTATAAGAACGGCCGCCGTCGTCGGGCGACGGCCTCGTTTATGCGCGGATATTATACAACGAAAGTGCGTAGTTGGCAAGGAATTTTCGGCAGGGAGCGAAAAAAAACGGAAAATCGCGCGGATTTTTCCGAAAAAGAGGGGGAGAAGGGCGGGAAAATTGAAAATAAAGACAAAAAACGGTTGACAAGGTAAAAATATTATGATAGACTTTAAAACACACACCGGCGGAAGGTGTGATTTTTTTGCATGGAGTTTTTAAAAAATGGCTGCCATAAACAGAACAAAAGTCACATTCGAATGCACCGAATGCAAACACAGAAATTATGATACGATGAAGAATAAGAAGAACGATCCGGAAAGACTGCAGCTGAACAAGTACTGCCCTTTCTGCAAGAAGCACACGGTGCATAAAGAGTCCAAGTAAGGACAAAGGATAAGCGGGGGAGCGCGAAGGCGTTTCGGCGCAAATTTTCAGAGGTAGAAATGAAAGCGAAAACAGCGGTTAAAAAGCCCAACATCTTTGTGCGGATGGGCAGAAAACTGAAAGAAGTTTTTTCCGAGCTGAAAAAGGTTACTTGGCCTACGTTCGGCAAAGTTATCAAATCGACGGGCGCAGTGCTTGCGGTAGTCATCGTGTTCCTGATCGTGTTCACGGGCATCAACTACGGACTGAGCAAGGTGCTTGAATTGATCACCGGCCTCGGAATGTAAGGAGAGGTTATGGAGAATTCGCGCGAGAGCCAGGCGAAATGGTACGTGCTGCATACCTATTCGGGGTATGAAGCGATGGTCAAAAGCAGTCTGGAACAACTCATCGAAAACAACAATCTGCAAGACAGTATTTTCGATCTGCGCATCCCGATGGAACAGACCATCGAAGAAAAGAACGGCAAAAAGAAGGTTGTGGAACGCAAACTTCTGCCCTGCTATGTTTTCATCAAGATGATCTACTCCAATCAGGTGTGGTATCTGGTAACCAATACGCGCGGCGTGACCGGATTTGTCGGGCCGCAGGGCAGGCCTCTGCCTCTTAAAGAAGAGGAAGTGCGCAAGATGCAGCTGGAAAAGATCGCGGTAAACGCAGATTTTGCGGTAGGCGACAGCGTCAGCATCGATGCAGGCCCGCTCGCAGGTTTTATCGGCGAGATCAAGGAACTGAACGATTCCACGCAGAAAGCAAAAGTCAACGTACTGATGTTCGGTAGAAATACGGACGTGGAAGTCGACTATGTGCAGATCAAAAAAATAGACGCAGTGCAAAAGAGCACGGCGGAAAATACGCAGGAATAGGGATTTTCCCTTTTCTAATAAAGTGGGAGAAGCGCAAATTTTTTACGGCGCTTTGTTAAAACCACAATCTCAGGAGGAGAACTTATGGCTAAAAAGATTACCGCGGTCGTAAAGCTTCAGCTGCCCGCAGGTAAAGCTACCCCGGGTCCCCCGGTCGGTTCGACGCTCGGCCCGCACGGTATCAACATTCCCGGCTTTACCAAGGAATTCAATGCGAAAACCGCAGACCAGGCAGGACTGATCATCCCCGTAGTCATCACGATTTATCAGGACAGATCTTTCACGTTTATTCTGAAAACGCCTCCGGCACCTGTTCTTATCAAGAAGGCTGCCAAGGTGGAAAGCGGAAGCGCCCGCCCCAACCGCGACAAGGTTGCAAAACTTACTGCGGCGCAGGTCGAAGAGATCGCCAAGCTGAAAATGCCCGATTTGAACACGACTTCGCTCGAATCTGCGAAGAGCATGATCAAGGGAACGGCTCGCAGCATGGGCATTACCGTCGAAGAGTAAATAGAAAGGAGAATGTGGGAGAGAAAACTCGTTTGAACCACAAGGAGGTAAATAAATGAAATACGGGAAAAAATATGCCGACAGCTTGAAGGCATACGATCGTTCCAAATTATATGACGCAAACGAGGCGCTCGGCCTTGTCGTGGAAACGGCGAAGGCAAAATTCGACGAAACCATCGAACTGCACGTACGTCTCGGCGTCGATCCCCGCCAGGCGGATCAGCAGGTCCGCGGCGTGCTCGTTCTTCCGAACGGCACGGGCAAATCCAAGAAAGTACTCGTGATCGCCAAGGGCGAACGCGCAGACATCGCACAGCAGGCGGGCGCCGATTTCGTCGGCGCGGAAGAAATGATCCAGAAGATCCAGACGGAAAACTGGTTCGATTTCGACGTCGTGATCACCACCCCCGACATGATGGGCGTGGTAGGGCGCATCGGTAAATTGCTCGGCCCGAAAGGCTTGATGCCGAACCCGAAGTCCGGTACGGTCACGATGGACGTCGCAAAAGCGGTTGCAGAAGTCAAAGCAGGTAAGGTCGAATATCGTCTGGACAAGACGGCGATCATTCACTGCCCGATCGGCAAGAAGAGCTTCGGCAAGGAAAAACTCGCCGAAAACTTCACCGCTCTGATGGACGCGATCGTCAAAGCGAAACCGGCTGCGGCGAAAGGCCAGTATATTAAGAGCGTCGCGGTTTCCAGCACGATGGGCCCCGGCATCAAAGTGAACTACGCGAAACTGTAAAAATTTCGCGCGGCGCACGAAAAACAGTTGACAGATTACCGGGCAAACGGTATAATGTACAGGAAAATTTCATAGTACCGCAGAAAGCAGGCATCTTTGATTTAATTGCGCAAGCAGCCCGCCGAGGTAATAGGTCAGACTGTTTGAACGAACGGACAAGTCCTTGTATCCTCGCGGTGCAAGGACTTTTTTTCGCGGCTTTACCGATCTGATCGGACGTCGGCGAAACTCGCAGCGATTCGCAGCAACTCTTTTGCGAGAACCGTGCGAGAATCACGAAAAATTGTTTTGTCAGCTCAAAACAATTTTTGTGAAATAGCTTTTAATAACTACTGCGCAAGCAAAACGACGCTTTTGCGCCCGCGCACCCGATTTGCCGTGAGGCTCATGAAAGAGGGTGAAAGCGCG
>CALVXG010000026.1 GCA_944368925.1 uncultured Clostridia bacterium
TACTGGCGCTCGGGACGGCGTGCGAATTTTCGCTGATGAACGGGATGTTCGACGCGGCGACGCTTCTGGACAAGCGCTACCGCGACGCGCTGGCGTGCGCCTGCCGTGAGCGGAGCGGAAGAATGAAGATGAGGAGCTGGATATGAGGTTTTATCGGAAAACGCCGCTCGGGCTTTCGGGCACGGCGGTGCGGGTGAACATACCGCTGGACGTTTCGAAGGGGGAAGACGGCGGGTTCGCGTATTCGCTGGAGAGCGCGGGCGGAAAGCTGCGCGGCGGCGTGGGTGCGGACGCGCTGGAGCTTTCGGCGCTCCCTGCGGGAAAGACGCTCGCGGCGGTATTCGAAGGGGACGGCGCGTACGCGCTGTACTGTGCGGACGGAAAGGTGTACGCATGTGCGGCGGGCGGGCTTTCGGACAGCGGGGTGACGTTTTCCCGTATGCCCGCCGCGGTGCGCGTGTACGAAGGCGGGGAGAAGACGCTGCTGTCGGACGGGCAGCTTTGCCTGGAACTGAGTGGCAGCGGACTGGCGCAGAAACCGTTTGCGTTTTCCTGTGCGACGTTTGCCTACGACCGCCTTTGGTATTGCTCCGACGGGTTGACCCTTTATTACAGCGAAGCGGGGAACGCGTACAATTTCGAAGCGGGTACGGGCCTCGGGGGAAAGATCGAACTTCCCGACAAAAAGGGGAAGATCGTGGCGCTGGTTTCGCTTCGGAACGACATATACGTTGTGCGGGAATACGGTCTGCAAAAGCTGGAGGCGTACGGTGACGAACAGGAATTTTCGGTGGAGGACGTTCTGTCCTGCGCGAAAATTTACGGGCCGAGCGCGGCGGCGACGGAGCGCACGCTCTTTTTCCTGGCGGAAGACGGATTGCACGCGTACGGGGACGGAAAAATCGGCGGATTTGCCGAATGGCTGGCGTCGGAGCAGGCAAACGTGCGCGGCGCGGCGTCGGGAGGAAAATACTTTCTGAGCGCCGAAACGCGCGACAAGACGCGCGTTCTGTGCGTGTTCGACGAAAATACGGGCGGCGGATACATGATCCCCGCGGAGTGCGGCGGCCTGACCGCCTGTTCGAACAGGGTGCTGTTCGTGACGGAGGGCGCGGGGTACGCGCTCACGCACGGCGGCGCGTTTGCAGGGAGAGTGTCGCACCGCGTGTGGCAGAGTGCGCCCGTGACGCCCTGCGGCGGAAGGGCGCTTTTGCGGGAACTGGACGTAAGGGCGCGCGGCGCGCTCGTTCTGTGCGTGCACAGCGACGAGGGAAACCGCAGCGTCTGCGTGCCGGGCGGGGGGAAGGTGTGCCGTTCGCTGAATCTGGCGGGAACGCATTTTACTTTCCGTATTCTTGCGGAAGACTGTGAGGTGAGCCGTATGACGGCGCTGTTTTTGAAGGGGGAAAACGTAACATGACGGACGAGGAATTGAACACAGCCGTAAACAAACTGATCTCCGAGGCCAACGAAGACAGTGAAGACGCCAAGCTGGAATACGAAGAAAATTGTCGGAAAGCGCGCTACCGTGCGGCGGAAAACCGTACGCTGCGCTCTTCCATTCTCGATTCGGCGCTGGAAAAGCTCAAGGAGACGTACGACAGGCTCGTACAGAGAATTCAGCAGGAGCTGGACGAGAGCCTGGAGGCGCTGTATGCGGAAAACTATCCGGGCGGAGTGCCCGGGGAGGGGATCAATCCGGACGATGCGCCGTACGAAGTAGATTACAGCCTGCCTTCGCGCGACAGGTATGTGGCCGTAAAGAACTACTATATGGCGTACGACGACATGGCGCAGGCGCTGCTGGATTTTCAGCGGGACGAGATTGCCAAAGATTATCTCGGAACGTATTACGATTATCTTTTGCAGTTGCTGCTTCTGATGCAAAATTAAACACGTTCGGAAAAACGTGGGGCGTCCGCATTTTTGCGGACGCCCTTTTTTTGCGCTGTAAAAGCGGTATTTTTGCCCTTTTTTGGGAAAACCGCGCGCACGCCGCGGCAGCGTATTTTCGGGAGTGAGGAGGGGAATGGTCGGAAAATGCGTGCATGGAGGGCAAAAAAATGGCATAAAATAAAAACAAAGGCTTTACAACGAAGTGTTTTTATTATATAATAAAAAAGGGGATCGGGCAGATCCCGCAGGATGCCGCAAGCGAAAAATCCGGCACTTGCATGGATACGGTCGTGAAATTTATCGGAAGCACAATTCAGTACATTTTCAAAAATTTTTTGTTTATCTTTATTTTTGCGCTGATACCCTCCTATTTTTTTGCCATGTCGCTGGATACCGAGAACATTCACGCTTTGGCGGACGCGGTTTTCAGGGGCGGCGATCATCTGCAATTTTCGCAGATCTTTCATTTTATATCTTTCGTGAACGGCAGGGGATGGCCGTATTCGCTGGTATGTTTTGCGGCGATGGCGGTATGTCTTCCCATGCTGTTCGGGTTTATCGAAAAGCATATGCGCATCGGCTCCCGCTCGTTCAAGGGGCTGGCGGGACGGTTCAACACCAATTTTTTGTCGACGCTGATCGTGGCGGTCGTCTTTTTTGTTTTGTATGAGCTGTGGGCGCTGATCACGTCGGGGATCCTGTTCGGGGAATTTTGTCTTCTGAGCGGGGCGGCGGTGGCGGTGGTCGTGCCGCTGACGTATTTCGCGATGCTCGCCGTTTTCTGTTATGTGGCGTCGCTTTTGCTCTTGTGGCTGCCTTGTCTTCTGATGACGGGGTATAATTTTATGGACGCGCTCGGGTATTCCAACCAACTGAATTCGGAAAAGCGGAGCGGGCTGTTCCATGCGGTGTTTCTGCCTGCGGCCGCGGCGGCGGTGGCGGAACTTCTCGTCGCGGGGGTATTCGGGCCGCGGAATATCCGCATACCCGTCTTTGTGATCATGGAGCTTGTGTTTATCTTTATGCTGTTGTATTATTGCGGGCTCATGTATGTGGCATACTTCCGCCTGACGGGAGAAGAACGCGCGGATCTTCGGAAAAAATATTGAGGAGGGGCGGAAGATGCTGTTTAAAAATGCGTTTCATTTGCTGGTCGACAATTTTGTACTGAACTACAAATTTCTGCTCTATAAAGTCGTTGTGGCGCTGATCACGCTTGCGTTGATGGCGGCGCTCGTATATCCGACGGTGAATATGCTGCTTACGGGGCAGCCTTTCAAAGATCTTTTGTCGCTTCTGGGGGAATTTTTCCGTGCCATCGCGACGGGGGATACGGTATTTTTGCAGGGATTCGGGGAGCAGCTCAAACAGGCGATGGCAGATTTTGCCGTCTATATCGGCGAAAAGACGCCCAATCTCGTTTATTTTTGCGTCATTTTGGTGCTGATCGCGCTGATCGCGAAATTTCTCGGCGGCATGGGAAATTTTGCGTTCGGGTGTCTGATCGACAACAAGATGTCGAGTTATGCGAAGACTTCGTTCTGTTCGGCGTATATCAGCAACATGGGCAGGGCGGCGCTGTGGCAGATTGTGTACGTTCCGCTGACGTTTGTCTATGACGTGTTCACGCTTTTGCTGTGTGGCGCGGTGTTTTTGGTATTGCTGAGCATTATTTCTTCGGGGATCATAGCGGCGCTTGCCGCGCTGATGGTTTCGGTGGCGCTTCTGCTTGCGGCGCAGGCGGTCAAGCTGGCGCTTTTCAACGACGCGGTGCCCGCGTTCGTCACCGACAAGATGCGCCTTCGCGATGCGTTCCGCAAGAGCTTTTCCTTTACGAAGGAACGTTTCGGGCGGCTTTTTTCCACGTATCTCGTGACTTGTCTTCTGATTTTGTGCATGAACGTGCTCTTTGCCGTCTGCACATTCGGGGCGGGGCTTCTGATCACCGTTCCCATGTCGTATCTGATGATGATCTGCATTCAGTTCGTGAGCTACTATACGTACGGCAAGCGCAAATATTTTCTCGGGGAGGATAAGATCATTCTTCCCAAAGAGAAGACGAACGAAAATTTTTACGACGATTTCGAGGTCTGACGCCGCGTGCGGAAGGCCGGATCTGAGAATATCTGATAAAGTGTTGTGTATTTCGGAGGTTAGAAATGATGGATTATAAGTCGGTTTATCGGTCGTGGATTTCCGATCCCGCGCTGAACGCGGAGGGGAAAGCCGAGCTTACGGCAATCGCGGGGGATGAGAAGGCGATCGAGTATCGTTTCGGCGCGGAGCTGGAGTTCGGAACGGCAGGTATGCGCGGCATTATCGGTTACGGAACCAATATGATGAACGTCTACACGGTGCGCCGTGCGACGCAGGGCCTTGCGGAGTATGTGAAGTCTCTGGGCGCCGCCGCGATGAAGCGCGGGGTGGTCATCTCATACGATACGCGCCGCAAGTCGGACGAATTTGCGCGCGCGTCCGCGGAAGTTCTTGCGGCAAACGGGATCGTCGCCTATCTTTTTGACGACGTGCACCCCGTTCCCATGCTCTCCTATGCGGTGCGCAAGCTCAAAACGGTGGCGGGCATCATGATCACGGCGAGCCACAATCCGAAAGAGTACAACGGCTATAAGGTCTACGGCGAGGACGGCGCGCAGATGTCGCCCGAAGCGACGCAGGTCGTGGTCGGCTACATTGAAAAGATCAAAGATTATTTCTCCGTAAAAGGGGTTTACAACAAGCTGATCAAAAAAGTGCCTTCGGGGGTGGACAAGAGCTATTATAAAAAGCTGACGAAGCTGACCCTTTCGCCCGAAGCGGTGAAAAAGGTGGGGAAAGACCTCAAACTCGTCTACACGCCCGTGCACGGCAGCGGTTATATTCCCGTGACGACCATTCTCAAAAAGATGAAGATCAATGTGACGGTCGTACCCGAACAGGTTCGCAAGGATCCCGAATTTTCCACGGTGGAAGTGCCCAATCCGGAATTCAAGGAAACGCTGTCGATGGGGATCCGTCTCGCACAGAAGATCGATGCGGACGTGGTGTTCGGCACCGATCCCGATTCCGACCGTCTCGGCGTGGCGATCAAGGACGACAAGGGCGAATTTGTGGCGCTTTCTGGAAACCAGGTCGGGATCCTGCTGTTGGATTACATTCTGACGCGTCTGAAAGAAGACAACAAACTTCCCGCAAACGGCGTCGTGGTCAAGAGTTTCGTGACCACGGGTATGGCGAAAGCGATCTGCGACGGATTCGGCGTGGAGATCGTGGACGTCCCCGTCGGGTTCAAATTTATCGGGGAAAAGATCAAGGAATACGAGGCGGACAAATCGCACACCTTCCTGTTCGGGTTCGAGGAGAGCTGCGGATACCTTCGCGGAACGGAAGGAAGCCGCGACAAGGACGCTGTGGTGGCGAGCCTTTTGTGCGCGGAAATGGTGTGTTATTATACCTACAAAAAGCAGTCGGTGTATGCGCGGCTCATGGACATTTATGCGCATTACGGCTATGTTTTGGATAAAAATATCAGCATCAAGTTTGACGGGCTGAACGCGATGAAAGAGATGAACGCGCTCGTCGATTCGCTCAAGACCAAAAAAGCGGAAAAATTCGACATTTACAACGTCGTGGCGGTGCGCGATTATTCGGCATCGGTACGCCGCCTTGCGGACGGGACGGAAGAGACGCTCAACATTCCCAAGACAAACGCGGTGTATTACGAACTGGAAAACGGCAGTTTCATCTGCGTACGCCCGAGCGGCACGGAACCCAAACTGAAAATTTACTATTCCGTCCGCGCGAAGGATGAAGCGTCGGCGGAAAAGGCATTCGAAAAAATGCGCTCCGCATTCGAAGCCTTTATCAAATAATCTTCTTTGTACGGGAAAGATTTTCGGACACGGCGGTCGGGCGGAAAAATTCCTTTCGGCCCGCGGCATATATAATAAGGAATAAAAAGAAAAGGGGTGTGCGGCGCACACTCAAACCGCGAAACGCAGGGCAAATGCGTTTCGCGGAATTTTTTTAAAAACTTTCAAAAAAACTTTGATTTTTCGCTTGACATATAAATGAAAAGATGGTATTATGTTTAAGCTGTCGATTTAGACAGAGCCTTCTGATGAAGGAACAGAAGATTGACAACTGCATAGCAAAATAGAAATAGTACGAAAGGCAAAAGACTATAAGAAAGTGAAGCTAATTGGTTAATACGAAAAACGTACAAGCAACGAGCCGAAAGGTCTCAGAGCGAACAATTAGCCGAGTTGAAATTTTAGGATTTTCATAGTATGAAGGATAAGTAGACGAGAAAGATCAAGCTACA
>CALVXG010000027.1 GCA_944368925.1 uncultured Clostridia bacterium
TGGTAAAGACCTCGCAGGACGGCGTGGCCGGTTCCGTGATCAAGCTGTATCAGGAAACGGCGCAATGGATCGATCCTACGATGGGGGCGAACTACGCTTCGGGCGTGATGCTCTCGCCCGCGGCGTCGGGCGGCTGGCGCGAGGTGCGTCTGAAAGTTACGCTCATCGAAGACGGCTATGTGTGGCTCGCGGCGGGGAGCCAGAATCCGACGCTGGGCGAATGTGATGTAACGATCAAAGACGTGGCTGTGATGAACGGTTCGCTGTATATCGCGAATAATAACGCGAGCGGCGGCGCGTGGTTCGGCGGCGAGTCTGCAAGGGTCGCCGTAGCAGGGGCGAAAACGGGTGATACGGTCGTTCTCGAACTTCAGATCATGACTACGCTGGACGGAACGGACGGCGCAACGGTTAAGCTGTATCAAACCAATTCGCAGTGGCAGGGTGCGTCTTCGGATGAAAATTACGATAAGGCCGTTTCGCTCTTGCCCGCAGAGGCGGGCGGCTGGCGTTCGGTGAGCATCGAGGTAACGCTTGCCGAAGACGGGTTCGTCTGGTTGGGCGTGGGCAATGAAACTTCCGCTCTGGGCGAGTGTTTTGTGTATATTTATGTCTCGGCGGAATAAGCGAATGTATTGAAAAGGAAGCAAAGTCCCCCGCTCCGTATGGGGCAGGGGACTTTCGATTCCGTTTCAGGAGCGAGAGAAAGTGAAAAAGTTTTTGGATTTCGGCAAGAAATTGATCCCTGTGCGCGTGTTGGGCGCGGATATTTCGCAATTTGCAATTGTCATACATAGTTCGGGGGCAAAAAAAGGCGCTCCTGTGGTTCCGTCATGGACGGAAAAAGCTGCTAAAGTTTTCAAAAAATACATTTACCGTATCAGCGGTGTGGAGCTTTCGATATCTTATGATATTTACCCGTTAAAGAGAGAGCACGAAATTCTCATCGGGGGAACGATCCGACTTTGCGATGAAACGGCGGGTAAAACATTTTCCGACGATGAATATACGATTTTGACAAAAAGCGGAAATCTGATCATAAACGGCGGCAAACGCGGAATTTTGTACGGCGTATATACTTTTCTGGAAAAGTATTGCGGCGTGCGGTATCTGACGGACACAGTTGAAAAACTGGCGGATGCCGAAGCGGTTGAGATCGGAGAAATTTGCGAAAGATCCCGTCCCGTATTCGAATATCGCGAACTTTGCGATTGGAATGCGTGGGATCCCGATTTTTCGGTCAAGCTGAAATTAAACGGTACTTTTGTTCGGAAATTGCGCGAAGAGGACGGATTCGGCGTGGGGTATGCGGGCGGAACGGCCGGTCTTGTTCACACGTTTCACGAACTTGTCCCGCCCGAAAAATATTATCGGACACACCCCGAATTTTATGCACTTGACGCGGACGGAAACAGGGATCCGAGCGGATTATGTTTTGCAAACGAAGAGATGTTTTCGGTACTTTTGGAGGGCGCAGAACGCTGGTTAAGGGCGGAAAAGGCTCCGACGATGATCTCCGTTTCCATAAACGACGGGAATGCTTTCTGCCAATGCGAAAGATGTCGGGAAATTTATGGTCGGGGCGGGAACGATACGGACGCTCTGTTGGAGTTTGTCAACAAATTTGCGCGAAAAATACGGGAAACGTATCCTGAAATTCTTGTCGATACCCTATCATACGGTGAAACGGAACAGCCTCCCAAGATCGTCAAACCGGAGCGCAACGTGATCATACGGGTGTGCACGTGGTGTGCGGGAAACTATACGATAACGCAGGCGTTGCACAGCGATGAAACGGTCGAGGATGCAATTTTGGACAGGACGCGTCTTGCGGCGGAGAGAATACAAAAGCTATCCTCGCTTGTTTCCAAAATATATGTATGGGATTATCCCTATTGTTATCATATCATCAATTGCCATTATCCTGTTTTAGGGGTTTTGCGTGAAAATTATCGTTTTTTTGCCGAACACGGCGTAAAGGGCGTTTTTGTAAACGGCGAAACGGATACGGCCGATTTTGTGGGCTTGAAAGTCTATCTTCTTTCCAAACTTTTATACGATCCGTACATGTCGGAGGAAGAGTATGCCGCACATGCCGAAGATTTCTTATACGGGTTTTACGGCAGGGGCGGAAAGTACATTGCTCAATTCCTGCAATGTGCTGCGTTATTGGCCGGAAAGGGGAAGGCATATTCCTCGCTTTCCTCGCATGCAGACATTTACGGACTGAAATTGCGCGAAGACGGCACATATGACGACACATTTATCCGCAGGGGAAGGTCATATTTTGCAAAGGCGTTGGCATGTGCGGAAACGGACGCAGAGCGTGCGAGGATCAAAAAGGCTTCTCTCGTGCTTGATTCATTTGAGTTGTACTATTGCATGGATCACGTTATGCATGGCGGCAGTGCGGAAAAGCAGGAGAAATTTGTTGCACGGAACAAAAAATACTATGAGGATATCGTTGCGTCAGGTATTCCGAGAATTACGGAAAACACATTTTTCCCTGTCGTTAAAAATTTCAGACAAAGCCCCGCGGAATGGGAGTATTGGGATGCACAGTGCCTTGCCGGCGACAGGAATAATGAAAATTATGCCAGAGAGTTATATCTTTTGTTGCCGGTGCGGGCGGCAAAGGGCGACGTTGTCAACGGAGATTATCTTTGTAAAACCAATAACGAAAACGAATCCGGTCAATTGAGTTATTGGTCGGGTGAAGGATTCACGGAAACGGGAAAGAATTTTTCTTGGGAAAGTACGAGAGAAAAATGGCAACCCGTCAGCATCAAAGGCGCAACGGTCACGGACGTATATGAGTTTTCCGAGCGGAAAGGGATACCGCTCGACGATATACGCATCGGTCTGATACCCCGTCAGCAAAAGGGGATCCTGGTAAAGATAGAAAAAATGGATGCGGGAGCATACCTGTTCATACGCAAAAAAGAGGAGAATTTATGAAGACGAAGGGCAGAGTTACCATTCCTACGGATGAAAATTTTGTGGAAGG
>CALVXG010000028.1 GCA_944368925.1 uncultured Clostridia bacterium
GTTCAGCAAAATATCAATTTGGCATTGGACAAACTCAAAGCGGATGCCGAACGTCTGATCACCAACGAAATTTTATCAGAAGAAAAGCAGATCGAACTTTTACAAGCGATAGACCGGCATTGTTTTCGGCAAGCGCAGAGCATTGTCGAAGAAGCAACCCGATATGCAGCGGCGCAAAATTTTGACCATCTGATTGCAGGATTGGATACACTTTCCCGTAGCTTATCTCAAATGTCACGCTTTACAAACGAATTTCAACAAAAAAATTAAATCGGAGGTAAAACATTGAAAGAACTTTTTTACAAACGTACCAAATGGTTTGTGTGCATGACGATTTTGTTTGTCATTTCCTTAATAGGTGTTTTTTGGGGCGCAAACAATTTGACGGCGTCGGCAGCGACATACACGACTCCCAAATATAAAACGTATGGTACTACAACAGAAGGAACTACGACGACAAGCGGAAGTCCCAGTAATTTTACAATTTATATGCACGGCTCAAGTACGAGCGGCACAGGAACGATGTATAACGACAGATTAATTGATTGGAGTTATGTATACATCAAAATCGAAGTGAGTGCTATGTCGGCACATGAGTCATTCAAGTTGACGAAAAATGGTAGCACATATTCCAGTAAAACCCTTTCAGGGAATTCAAACATGACTCTATATTCTGGAAGCCTTCCGTCGGGGGAATACGAGCTGACTTATATCGGTAATTACAAAGCAAATATTTTTGTGGGAAGAAGAACTTTTACATATAAATATCGCTTTGAAGTAGACAAGACCAATCCATCCTATACTTTAAAAGCCGGCGGCAGTACCATTTCCAGCGGTGGATATACGAATAAACAGATCGTGTATACGGCATCAGATACAAACTTTGATGCAATACGCTATATGCGTCCGTCTGCAAGTAGTTATTCCACAACTTATTCGACAAGCTATACTGTCCCTGCAACGGAGGCAAATAACGGCAGGTGGTACTTCTATGCTCGAGATGATATGGATAATACGAGTTCAACTGTCAATGTATATTTGGATACCGTTAAGCCGGTAGGTAAAGTAACTTCCAACGGCACGACAGTGGCAAATGGCGGATATACCAATAAACCGTTCTATTATACCGCGACGGATACAGGTGGGGTATCTAAATACGAAATTAAAAAAGCAGGAACTTCTACTTGGACTTCGTACTCGTCAGGAACGAGTGTTTCGGGCACAAACGGCTGGTATTATTTCCGCGCCACCGATAAAGCGGGTAATGTTTCGGACGAATACAAAGTCTGTTACGATACGGGAACACCAACGGTTGCTCTCTATTCAGGAACGACGAGCGTTTCCAGCGGCTACTATTCGGCAGCCGATTACGTCAAATTTACGGCAAGCGACAGCGTTTCCGGTATAGCTTACGCTTATGTTAAGATGCCGGGAAGTTCTTATTATTCAACGTACACGAGTGGTAGTCAGCTTACTGCGGAAGGGGAATATAGTTTTTATGCAAAGGATAAAGCAGGAAATTCTTCATCTTACTATACCATAACGCTGGACAAAACAAAGCCCACAGGAATATTGTATGCCGGCACGAACACGGTTAAAAGCGGAATATATACAAATGCGAGTTATATCAAGTTTGTACCGTCGGACAGCGTTTCGGGCGTTTCCGCAACATATGTGAAAAAGCCCGGATCGTCAAGTTATGTATCCTACACGAGCGGAACGCAATTTACAGATGTCGGAACTTATTCTTTTTACACACGGGACAGGAGCGGTAATCAGTCCGATTCATACACGATTACCATTGACCGCAGTATTCCCACGGCACAATTGTATTCGGACGGAAAACCTTTGTCTAACGGTAGTTATACCAATGGCGGACACATCAAGTTTGAATCTTCGGACACAAACTTAAAAGGAGCGTTTGTCAAACTTCCGAATTCAGATAATTTTATATCCTATGCACTCGGTACTGAATATTATTCTCCCGGCAAATATGTGTTTTACGCGATAGATGAAGCAGGGCTTTCTACGGGGGAATATACAGTCGTTATCGACCGTAGCGAAAAACCCTTGATCTTTAACAATGTTAGTGACGGCAAAACAGACGGCAATGTTACGATTACTTGGGAAAATGGAGATACGGACGTGTTTGCGCCCGTCGAAAGCGTCACGATCAACGGCGTACCTTATGCGAAGGGCGCAATCATTCATACCATTGACACGGGTGTTTATGAAGTGATCTGCACAGACGCCGCGGGCAACGTCTGGACCGATTCGTTTACCGCAACGACCGTGAACGTACCGACAAAGACTTTGCAGCAGGAATACTGGGAGGCTACGGATAAAGACGGGAATGCCTATTCGTTTGAAAACTACGACAATGCGTTTGCCTTTGCCTGCGAACGCGAAAAAGGTTACGTCCGCACGGGCGAATGGAACAATGCTGCTTGGGATACAGGTATTCCCATGGACGAAAAGGACGCCGTGAACGCAGTCAACGGAACGTACTTTATTTACAAGAAATCGGGGGATCC
>CALVXG010000029.1 GCA_944368925.1 uncultured Clostridia bacterium
ATTGGAAGGAAATGAAACAAAAAGAAAGAGCGGGACTTCGGTGCGTAAAGGATTTGTCGTTGGACAAGTTCGGCGAAGACGGATACGACCTACCTTCTGAAAAAATCGATCCGCTTGAAGCAATTATTCAAAAAGAAAATCGTCAGGAACAATACAAAAAAATCTTTTCATGCTTAACGGAGAAACAACGGCAAGTCTATATTTTGTTTCATATCAAAGGCTACAAAAAAGTACAAATTGCAGTAATTTTACATATTAGCGAAAAGGCTGTGCGAAAGCGTTTAATTGCCGCCCATAAAAAAATTCAAAAAAATTTTTGAAATAGGTCCGATTTTAACCCTTTTTTGTCCACGGATATATGAGGGGATAAAACATCTCTTAAAAATAATCGGAGGTTGACAATGATAGTCAAAAAGGAAAAATTGCAAGCGTTTCTTAATGAACGCGGTTTATCGCAGAAGAAGTTTGCCGCTAAACTCGGCGTGGATGTTACCGAAGTGGAAAAAATGCTTTCGGGCGAACCTGTCGGATATGATACGGCAAAGAAGTTCATTTATTTTATGAGAGCAGACCGCGCACAGCATTATATTGACTGGTCGGCAATTGGCGAAGAAAATCCTTTGCTTGCCGACGATTACGACGACAGCACAGGCAAAAACAATACGGAGGATAATGTTGCATGAAAAATTTTGAAGTTCAGCATACCATTCGGCTTTACGATCCAGAACTGATTGCGAAAATCGGGAGAGCATATGATGTGCATGGTAAGGAATTCCGAAACAAAAACGAATTTATGACCTATCTTCTCGAACTTGGTGTGGACGACCTTATGTCTACGCCGCCCACGTCACCTGCAGGCACTGCCGTTCCGCCCGCCGCGTCTTTGGACAAACTCTATGAAGAAGTCAAAAACATTGAAAGCATTTCCACGGAAACGGGGAAATATTTGACAACGCAATTCAAAAAAATGTACGTGCACATTGCGGTCATGGAGCGTTTGCTTTCTTCTCTTTACAATATGAAACTGGGCGACCTTTCGGGGGAACCGCCGCAGCCGCATAAAGTAGAGGACGGTTTTTTCGACGATCTGCCTTTGCGTTTTGAAAAGATTATCATGACGCTCGAACAGCGATACGGGCTTAAATGAGTGTTCCCAATGTCAATTGTAAAATTCAGTACATTCAAAACGAAGAGGAGATTTCAAAATCGTCCGCCTTAACGGAAAAATACAGCGCAAAACGAAAGTTTTATTCCAGCAATCAAGCACAGGATTATTTGACCTATGTCAATACCGGTTCAAAGGAAAAAATTGATTACGTTGCCTATTCGGGAAACGATGAAAAAAGTTGCGGTGTGTTCGGAAAAAACGGTCTTTTAACCATGAGCGAAAAAAAGAAACTTCGCCAACAGTTACGCGAGACAAAAAGCGTGATTTGGGATTGCTTGTTGACCTTTCAGCCCGAATTTGGACAAAGATATTGCAATGACTTT
This sequence comes from uncultured Clostridia bacterium, assembly GCA_944368925.1. Classification (GTDB taxonomy): domain Bacteria; phylum Bacillota; class Clostridia; order Christensenellales; family Borkfalkiaceae; genus Borkfalkia. The sequence continues at coordinate 1,492 of CALVXG010000029.1, forward strand.
GAGCAAGCCTACGAGATGATGAAACGCGAAATGCCGCGCTTTCTCAAAGATGCCGGATTCAACCCCGATAACATAACATGGTACGCGGCTTTGCACACGAACAAAAAGCACAGGCATATACATATCAGTTTTTTTGAAAACGCACCCACGCGAATCCGCCAACGCTCAAAAAGATTACAATTCTCGCACGGAAAAATCAATCAAGAGTGTATTCGTCGGTTTAAGGTACACGTTGAGCAGAACCTAACGGACATATCCGCAGAACTGCGGGTCGCCCGAAAAGAGGCAACAAACCTATCCAAAGAAGTATTGTTTTCAAAAGACAGTGTTATTCGCTACAATAATGCCTTTCAAGAACAAATACTCGACCTTGTAGAAAAATTGCCACCGAGCGGCCGTATTTCTTACGACAGCGAGAATAAGCTTCCATTAAAGCCGCTTATCAACACAATCGTGGATATGGCGATCAAGTCAAACCGCAAGTGGTACAAGGCTTTCGTTAACTTCTGTGCCGAAGTAAAAAAGCACGACGATAAAACGCGTGAAATTCTGATCCGCCAACAAATCCCTGAAGTGTTCTGGGATCAATACCTAAAATCGGACACTTATCTCAATGATATGTACCGACGATTGGGGAATCAAGTATTGAACTACGCCCGTATTTACCGCCGCAGAGAACGCCCGGCCAAAGGCCGCCTCGCGCGCAAGCGTATACGCCGCAAAACGGCTTTAAGTGTACTTGCTAAAGGTATAGAAATGCAAGCGGCACTGCAAGTGGATTCTATGTATTTTTTTGAAGAATATCTGAAAAAACTCGAAGAAGCACGCGAGGATGCGGCAAATCAAGAGGAAATGGAGAAAGATGAAATGGAATAAATTTTGTCAATGGTGTAAGAAGCAACTTTTACGGCTGAAAAAGCCGTTCCTGATCGTTGGCTGTGTGTGGCTTGTGTCTTGTATTACAGGTTTTGTTCTGAACTGTCTTTTTACATACGGTTTCAAACTCAGATTGGATATAAATCTGCTTGTAGACGGCAAAACCTATCTTTATGCGTTTCTGCTTTCTGTTGTCGCGTTGACGGTCGTGCTCGCTTATTACTATAAGCATTATTGGCTGAAAAACAGCAAGAAGATCATTCAAGGCGACGAACGCGACAACGACGTAAACGCAAATCTCGAAGCGGCACATTTTCAGACAAATGAGGAGGTGAATGCAAATTACATAAAAATCAGGTACACGGAACTAAAGGAAAGCCATCTTGTCGGCATTCCAATCCGCGCCGTAGAGTGCAAAGGAAATTACGAAATAAACTTTGCAAAAAACGCGCACACAATGATCATCGGCACGACGGGCTCTGGGAAAACAACCACCTTTATCAATCCCACAATACAAATTCTGTCGCAGAGCGGTGCAAAACCGTCCATGCTCATATCCGATCCGAAAGGGGAGCTTTATACACTTCACGCAAAATCACTTGCGGATAAAGGATATACGGTCAAAGTGCTTGATTTGCGCAATCCGTACAACTCGGTGCGATGGAACCCGTTAGAACGTCCGTTTTTGAATTATCAACGTATGCTGCATTTAGAGGACGAAGTGAAAGCGGACGAGGAACGCGGCGGCTATGTGTTTGAGGGCGAACTCTATAAAGATCCCGAAGCGTTGCAATCGGCTTTGCAAGTCAAAAAGCAATGGCTGTTCGATCAGGTATACGAGGATCTGCACGATATGATCACCGTACTTTGCCCGATCACCAACAAAAATGAGCCGATTTGGGAAAGCGGAGCAAAGAACTTTATTCTTGCCGTAGCGATTGCCATGCTGGAAGATTCCGCGAACCCGGATCTCGGCATGACGAAAGAGAAGTATAACTTCTATAACCTTATGAAAATCGCCACAAATACCGAGGACGATTGTGCGGAGCTCATGCGATATTTTCAAGGGCGCGGTCCGCTTTCAAAAGCGTTGTCGCTTTCCAAACAAGTGCTCGATTCCGCAGATAAGACACGCGGAAGTTATTTATCGACGATGTTTGATAAACTCAATATCTTTGCCGACCTGTCGCTTTGTTCGCTGACGTCCGCAAACGAAATCACTTTTTCTGATATGGCGGAAAAACCTATCGCCTTATTTTTACAGATACCGGACGAAAAAGAAACGCGGCACACGCTGGCGGCGATGGTGCTCCTGCAAGCCTACAAGGAGCTTGTGGCAAAAGCGAATACCTATTCCGACTTATCGCTGCCGCGTTCCGTGTATTTTCTCATGGACGAATTCGGGAATTTGCCGCCTATCCATAAAATGGAGCAAATGGTCACGGTCGGACGCTCGCGCAACCTTTGGCTTTGCCTTGTGATACAGTCTTATGCCCAGCTTGCGAAAGTGTACGACGAAAAAGTGGCGGACATTATCAAAAGCAACTGCAATATCCAGATGTTCATCGGCACGAGCGATTATAAGACCGTAGAAGAATTTTCCAAACGCTGCGGGAATTTCTCTGTTATTACCCGAAACGTTGGCTACAACACTGTGAAAGCGGAGGATATAAATTCAAACGCGAGCATAAAGGAACGCCCGCTTATATATCCGTCCGAACTTTCGCAGCTCAATCGTCCCGGCGATATGGGGAATACCATTGTAACGGTATTCGGGTATCAGCCGATCCGTTCAAAGTTTACACCGTCGTATGCTGCAACCGCTTATATGCTTGAAAAGACAAATCAGCGTTTGGGTGTCGGCAGATATTTTGACGAAGAAAAGATTTTCTACGATATGAAGAAGCGGAACGAATCCGTTGTTCCCCGCCGCCGTCCTATGGGCGGAAAGCGTGCGAGCGAAGCGGTCGTTCAGCAAAATATCAATTTGGCATTGGACAAACTCAAAGCGGATGCCGAACGTCTGATCACCAACGAAATTTTATC
>CALVXG010000030.1 GCA_944368925.1 uncultured Clostridia bacterium
GACCGTCAAGAAAGACGGCGAAATCGTTGAATACGTTTCCGGCAAGAAACTGACGGAAGACGGCGCGTATGAGATCATGTTCGAGAACTACGACGGATATATGGCGACCTATTCTTTCGTAATTGACAAAACGGCTCCAGAATTCAAAATCGAGGGCGCGCAGAACGGCGCGGCCACAAATAGCAACGTAACTGTATCTGTATCCGAAAGCGGTCTGACCGTACAACTCTACAAAGACGGCGAACTCGTCGAAAATTATGAGAGCGGCACGCTCATCACAGAGGAAGGCTGCTATCGTATTACGGCGACCGATGCGGCGGGGAATGTCACGGAAGTGTCCTTTACAATCGACAAATCGGTAGATTTTGCCGCCGATATCTATAACAATGCAATCGTCAATTCCATGACCTTTACTGCAAATGAAATCCTGACCGTGAACGTTACGAAAAACGATGAACCGATTGCGTATGCGTTCGGGGAGGTTTTGACGGAACCCGGCAATTATGTGGTCACTTTGACCGACGAACTTGGCAACAGAGAGACCTACAGCTTTACGATTACAGATCCGCTTGTACAGAGTTTCTTCCATAACTTTGACAACGTTTTGGGATTGGACAAAGTGAGCGTGAACGGCGAGGAAACGCGCCTGAACTACGGCGACCTTACACTGGATAAGAGCGGTATCTATGAAATCACCGTGACCGTGAACGGCAAAGACTATGCCTTTACCGTAACGGTGGATTCGACGGCGCCTGCTATTACCCTGACGGGTGTAGAGAACAACGGCTCAACTAAAGACGGCGTAATCCTGTCCGACCTTACCGAAAAAGCAACGGTCGAAGTTTACAAGAACGGCGAAAAAATCAATTACAAGCTCGGCGACGAACTGACCGAGGACGGACAATACCGCGTTGTTTTGACGGACGAACTCGGCAACACGAGCGAATATAATTTTGAGATTTTGTATTCCATCAATGCCGGCGCGGTCGCGCTGATCGTCATTGTATTGCTCGTTGCAGTTGGCGGAATCGTCACTGTCATTGTCATGCGAAAGAAAGGAAAGTTCGGCAAGAACAAAGCAGAAAAAAAGAAGGCTGAATAAATTTTTTCAATCGGAAGCGGTTTCCTGAAATCAGGAAACCGTTGTTCGGTTGATTGATTTGGAAAATTTTAACTGAATCAAAAATGGCGAAAATGGTCTATTTTTTTGAACAGGATAAGGGTTGAGATTCACTTTGCTGATCTCAACCACCTTTAGCGAGAAACGGGATACCCGTTTTCGTCGTTTTAAGGGCAAAAAGCCCTTGGTATATTTAGGAATCAATGGGTACAGAAAACGCCTGAAATCGGCTGAATTTCGAGCCGACAAACACACATAAAAGACCTGCAAATAAAAGTCAAGGGAAAATAAGCAGAAAAAAATAAGATTTTTTGCCGACTAAAAAAGCGCATGGAAAAAAGCCGTTCGTGCGAACGGCAGCAAAAAACAAAGATTAAGCTGCGGTTTGTGCTGAGTTCAGTCTTTCCATAACACGGGCATAATAAATGCGTAAAAATTTATTGGCACCTGCCATCATGTAGACATAGAAGTGTTTTCCCTCGGAACGCTTTTTATCCATGAAAAGGAATACAGGTTCGTTAGAGGGTTCGTGTTGGAGGATAACAGCCATGATCTGAAACAGAGTTTTGCGCAGAGCAGCAGAGCCGCGTTTGGAGATACTTCGGGACTGCGGATTGAAATTGCCGGACTGGAACGGCGGGGCGTCAATACCCGCAAAGCCAACGAGAGCTTTCTTATTGGAGAAGCGCGACACGTCGCCGATTTCGGCAATGAGTTGCGAGCAGAGTACAGATCCAACGCCGTATAGGCTCATGACGGTATCATATTCCGGCAGAGTGCTTGCCAAAAGATCCATTTCTTTTTGCAGAGAGGCAAGAGTTTCATTAAGCGTATTAAGTTGCAAAATTGCGGTAGAAACAAGCGCATGAGCGGCTTCTGAATCGACTAAGGAGGGAGCACAGTTACAAGCAAACGCATAAACCTCTTTTGCTTTTGTTTCATAGAAATAGTAGCCGTATTTTCTGCACCATGAAAGATAGCATTTAGAAAAAACGGAATATGATTTTCTTGAAATACAATCGCAATGAGGGAATTTGAGTACGAAATCAATCCATTTTTCGTGTCCGTCCTTTTTTCTTGCGGGAGTATTAAATAAAGCATTAACCCCGGGGAAAGCTTGATCGAGGATGGAGATAAGATTGTTTTTGAGCATAATTTTAAGTTTGTTGTACTGGTTGTATTGCCTGTTAAAGGCTTTGAGTAATGTTCTTGTGTCAGATTGAGAGGAAAAGACAGGCAACTCGTTCCAACGGTCTAAAGCAAAGGCAGCAAGCTTTATGGAGTCTTTCTTATCCGTTTTACCTTTGCGGACAGTTAAAGATTTGTTGCTGTATTCTTTAACAAGAATAGGATTGACAACGGAGACAAACAAACCAACATTTTGGAGAAACAGAGCAACAGGAAGGTAGTAGTTGCCAGTGTACTCCATGACAATTTTGGTATCGCCGTCCAAACTTTTGAGGAGAGTGACCAACTCGGAAAGTTTCTTTGGATTGTGATACACTTCGAACGGTGAAACAATAATTTCGCCGAACGGACGCAGGACGGCAACGGTAGACTTACCTTTGGAAACATCGATACCGACAGCATTCATAACTACCTCTAAGGAATGGATTTGTAAAAAGGTGACCGACAAGAACCATTACTTATTCAATCTGATTAGTTACACGGACGCGAAGCCCAACCTGCAAAAACCGAACGCTATAATGGAAAGCCGGCTGACAGTCTTTTATTCGTGCGTAAAAGCACAAGGAGGTTATCGTCAGACCTTAAATACATTTCCATTATAGCTTAGGTAACGGAACTTGGAAAGTGCCAATCCAAATACCGCACTTTCTCAGTCAAATATATTGTATCAGGAGGTAAAACGAAAGAATGTTAAAGTCACTTTTGGCTGTAGATTTTGGACCAATCGTTCAGCCTGTGCTTGAAATTTTGAACGCGCTGTTATGGCCATGTATCGCAATCGTCGGCTCGGTCGGAATGATTTACTGTATTTTTCTCGGCATTAAAATTGCAAAAGCAGACGAGCAGAACAGCCGTGAAAAAGCAAAGAAAGACCTTATCGGAGCCATTATCGGTTTCCTGATTATTTTCATTCTCATGGTCGCTTTGAAGATTGCAATGCCTATTTTGGAAGAATGGGTAAAATCTCAAATATCGTGAGGTCGTAAATGGGAGACTGGTTATTCGGTTGGGTTTACGACCTTTTATACACGCTGCAAAAATCGATCTGTTACCTTCTGGATTTTATCCGCGACGTGTTCTGTAAACTTGCCGGCATAGAAACGATCAATATTGACGGAAGCGGACAGGAAGAAATACTGACGCATTTTATTACGTCCGCGGAGATCCGAAACGCATTTCTTGGGGTGTTTCTAATCGGGGTGATCTTGCTGTTCGTGTTCGTAATCATAGCTATTATAAAAAGCGAAGCGGCCGATCCGCAGCATAAGAAAACTAAAGGACAGATACTCGTCAAAGCCCTGCAGAGTTTTATAACATTTTTGCTTATTCCTTTTTTACTGATTGCGGGCATTATGCTCGCAAACGTAGTTGTGGGCGCTATCCACGCAAGCATGACCGGTTCTATGTTAGACGGAAATGCGGCGTCCAATATAGGCGGACAGATTTTGGTTACAAGCGGATACGATGCCTATATCGGACCTGCGGGCAGCCGCGCGGAAATCGAAAGGATGTTTATTACGGGTGAACTTGACTATAATAAACTTTCTATCGTCAAAAGGTATTATGACCTGTCACAAATGAATTTTTTTGTCGGAATCGTCGGGGGACTGGTCATACTCGTGATGTTCGTTATGTCGGCTGTAATGTTCGTACAGAGAATATTTGACATTATTCTTCTCTACATAGTTTCGCCAGCGTCGGTATCGACGATACCGCTCGATGACGGAGGAAGATTTCGGATATGGCGTGAAATGCTGATCTCAAAGGTATTAAGCGCTTACGGAATCATATTGTCAATGAATATCTTTTTCCTGATAATCCCGCAAATCTCGCAAATTGAATTTTTCGGAAATGCCTTTCAGGACGGAATCATACACCTATTGTTCGTGATCGGTGGGGCGTTCTCAATAACGAAAGCAAACATGATCATTGCCCAGCTCACGGGAACAAATGCCGGTATGCAGGAAATGCAGCAGATGATGAGCAACGTTCATTCGGGCATACACATGGTTCGCACGGCGGGACATATTGCCGGCGGTGCAGCAGGAATGATTATCGGCGGTACGGATTTTCTTACCAATCGCAAACACAATGCGACCTTAGGTGAAAGCCTTTCGTCCGCGATCCATTCAACGCGCAATCAGCATTATACAGACGACGGTTCGGACGATGATCCCGGTGGAGGCTCCGGCGGGAACGGCGGAGCCGGTGGAATTTCGGATACCGGCACCAATGTTCAGGATACTGCAAGAGGAAATGATGAGCAGCAGAACACCCAGCCTACCGAGCAGAATTTGGCGGACAATGCCGCAACTGTCGGAGAAACGTCCGCGTCGGATAATATCGTCGAAACCGCGAGTGCAGACGTGAAAGACACGCAGAACGACAGCGGCGAAACCGCGGCTGCAAACGGGCAGCACGAGCAATCCGATGCCGTGTCGCAAGCGTCAGGAAAATCACAGGTTACGGTCGGCACGGTCATGAAAGGAGCGACAAGGCTTGCGACCTTACCTGCCGGCGTACTGAAAGATATGATCCAAGGCGGCGTGATCACTGCGGGCAAGAACTTTATTCCCCGCGTGAAGAACGTAATTCAGGGAAAATCTGTTGTAAACCGTGCGGAAGTAAAGCGCCCGATCGC
>CALVXG010000031.1 GCA_944368925.1 uncultured Clostridia bacterium
CTCGTCACAAAAAAGTTCGACTGGGTATTGTGTGGTGGAGATAAACGGACTCGAACCGTCCACCTCTTGAATGCCATACACATAGAAAACGCGGCATTTATAACGCGCGCGCGAGGGAAAAACGGCGGAAAAATGCCGCCGCAAAAGTTCCCTTTTTCCTTTAATAGCAATGCTCCCCGCAGGGGTGTTTTTGCTCCCCGTAAGGGGTGATAAACTGACGGCAGGACGGCGCGGAAAAGCCCGCCCGCTGACTGTTTCGGGGTATGGGGTGAAACCCCATAAACAGCCCCCCAAACGCCCGACCGACCGCGCGGCAGGAAAGCCCCGAACGGACGGGAAAAAGGAAAGCCCGCCCCCCTTTCCTTTAATAGCAAAAAAGCCCCTTGTAGGGGCGCGCACCCGTAAAGGGTGCGGGGGGTCACGCGACGAGCAAAGCAGGGTGTAAAGATATGGTAAATACGGCAGTATATAAAATTTATAACGACGGTTCGCATTTTGTGGCAAGTTTGCTTGCAAAGCAAGGCGGCAAAAAACCAACCGCCCCGAAAGCCCCCGACTTGGCGCGCGACTTGTTCAACGTGCTTTATTTGTCCGCGCTCCGTGCGGGCAAGCAGGGCGAGGTCTTGAAAGCGGAATTGCGCGCGGGTTTGCTTTCCTCTTTCCCCGAACTCTCCGACCATATCGAAACATATCTTGACGAGCAAATTGAACGCACGTTGCAAAACCTCTACCGCCGCAAAAAGCGGGCATACCGCAAAGCGAATATGCACAAGTGGACGTACTTCATCACGATTACATATGACGGCGAGAAAATGAGCGAGGACGAGTTCAAGCGCAAATTGAAACGTTGTCTTGCAAATTTCCACACGCGGCGCGGGTGGCGGTATATGGGCGTATTCGAGCGGGGCGAACTGAACGACCGCTTGCATTTTCACGCCCTTTTGTACGTTCCTGCGGGGCAAATGGTTGGCGAACTGTTCGAGCGCAAGCAGTATTCGACAAAGCGCCATCAATGGGAAACGGTGCAGGACAATACATTTTTTGCCGAACGGTTCGGCAACTGTGAATTTGACGAGATAGACGAAAAGCAAATGCGGTACGGCAATGCGGCGGGGTATATTCTCAAATACCTTGAAAAATCGGACGAGCGGCTCGTGTATTCCCGTGGCACTCCCGACCATATCTATATGGCTTTGCCGCAATCGGCGTTTGTCTGCAAGTTCCTTGACTTCGTGGACAAATTCGTGCTTTTCGATAGCGTGATAGATAGCGAACATATTGCGGAATACCGCGGGCGGGGCATTTCCGACCACTTCCCCGACCGATACGACGTTATAGACATAACGCCGCACTTCGAGCAAATGACGATGTTTTCATAAGAAAACGCGACAATTTACGACCGCCGCAAAAACGGCGGGCTTTTTGCTGTCAAAAATGCGAAAAAATGGCATTTTTTCACTTTGAAAGCCCAAAATAAAAAGGGGCGGTTCGCAAGCGGTTTAGCGCGAACGCCCCTTTTTTGGTCTTTCGTGGGTTCGCGGGGTAGGTTTACCCCGCCTTTTTCGTGGGTTTACCGCACCTTGCACGGGGGCGCGCGGAGCGCGCCCCCGCTCGTATATGCAAGGTGTCGTGTTATACTCTCTACCGCTTTTCGGCTTTCTTTTTGCGGGCTATTTCTGCATATGCTTGTAGGTCAAATAATTCGTTCGGTTCAGTTTCTAACGCGAACAAAATTTTGAAAATATCGTCAATAGACGGCGTTCGCCGCCCCTGTTCCCAATTCGCGTATGTGCTGACCGCAACGCCTGTTTTTTTAGCGACCTCTTTTTGCGAAAGTTCTTTTTCTTGCCTTAAATGCTTTAAGTGCTCCCCGAAATATTCGTTTAGGGGTGTTCCCCTTAATTCCGCCATTATGTTCCAAATTTCGTTGTTATCCATTCCTTTCCACCTCTTGAAAATATTTTATAAAAAAATCGCCAAAATGACTTGACAATAGTCAGATTGACTATTATAATAGCATATGTAGTCAGTTTGACTACATACCCCGCAAACAGTTGGCACATAGCATTGAAAGCGGCGGTTTGCGGGTGATAGAATGAAAGCCCCGAACGGGAAAGGAATGGAACGGAATGGAAATTGAAATGACGAAAGCGCAAGCGGTACGTTTGAAAAAGGCGTTTGAAAGGTTTGTTTGCCCCGCATATCCTCGTGGAGATTATAAGCAATTCGGCTTTGTGCTTGCGGCACTTGCGGGGGCTTTGTATGATTGCAATATCCCTTTTGTTTGCGTGTATCACGCGGCGCAAGCGTATTGCGATAACGAGGACTAACGGCAAAACGGCAACTTGCGTTGCCTTGCAAATAAAACATAAAAGGACGGTAACACAATGAACACACAAAGCACGGAAATTTTGGTGCGGGCGAACATTAACGACGGCACAAGCGGCGAACTTATAGAAACGGTCGGCTTTATTTACCGCGTTTCGCGCGTTATCGACAACACGGACGATTTGAGCGCAAACGACGTTCGCCGCATTGAAAACGCGGTCGAGGAACTGCGCGAATATGAACCCGTGAACGGCGATATTTATCGCGTGGACTGTATCATTTTGGAAAACCCCACCGCGGACGAAATGCCCGACGAAACGGAACATCGCATAAGCGATACGGACGGCGAATAACGCCCGCCCCCATTGTATCACAATTCTTTCCGCATTTTTCCCCAACTTTTTGCGGAAACGGAAAAAGGGGTGTACCCCTGTAACATTGTACCACAATAGCGCGTGGCAAAAGTACGTACTTTTACCAAAGCAAGCGGCAAAGGGTACACCCCTACAACATTATACCACAATTTGCGCGGGTGTATGCGGTAAGAATTTTACCGTATAACGGCAAAAAGGGCATAGCCCTACACTATTTTACCACATTTTCAACGGCAACAAACGATACAAATTATATCGTTTTTAAGCAAAAATTTAATTTTTAGGAGTGTAACGGAATGGAAAAGAACAAAGACAAAGCAGGAATGACGGAAAACCCCGAACTTGCGGCAGAGTTTGCGGCAATGCAAGCGGCGTTGAACGAAACGCCCGAAACGGAAGGCGCGGCAACGGACGAAACGCCACACTTGAAATTGGAGCGGGAACGGTTCAAGGGGCGCGACAATGGCGTGTCTTATTGGGGCTATTATGTCCGCGGGCGTATGTTCGGCGAGGAAGTGCGCGCCACGCTGAAATTAAGCGCGGACGATAGCCGCGGTTATAAGTTGCTCGACCTGTTCTATACGGCAAAGGGCGGCGCGGACTTGTACGCGATACCCTATGCCCGCAAGGACGAGGCGACGGGGCGCATTATGCGCGGGCATTCCTACGAAGTACAGACCACGGACGAGGACGGCGAGTTGCTGACGGTGCGCATTTATCCGTCAAAGGCAAGCGACAAAAGCGTGCTTGAATACCTGTTCCGCAAAGCGGCAAAGGGGGTAGCGGTATGAAAGATTTTCGCGTTGATTTGGACGTGTACGAAAAGAAAAGCGGGCGTTTCTTGGGGCGTTCGCTGACGGAGTTCCACGTCAACCGCACGAGCGACCTTTGCGACCGCAACGGCATATTGCACGACCATATTTTGCGGCTTTGCGTGGCGCGCACGGGCGTTGACTTTAAGCCCGCGGAATACGTCTTTGACGTAATGGTTGAGGAAATCGGCGGGAGAGATTGCCCGCCCCTCGGCTTGTGGGCGTGCTGAAATGGAAAGCGCGGACTTTGCCGAACGGTTCAACGGTTGGAAAATCACCGAACGGCAAATAACGGAGATAAAGGCAGGCAACGCGAACGCGATCGCCGCTTTTATCTCCGACAATTCGCGGCGGGTGCGTGCAATGGCGTTTTCGTTTCTGTCGAAACGGCGCGGCACGCACCGCTATGCGGGCTATGAAATAGCCGATTTGCTCAATCAATTATTTGTCGATTTGCCGTACTTGCGTTTTAAGGACGGGCGCGGGCTATGGTCGCAAATTCGGGCTTGTTTTCGTTGCGTGCCTGTCGGCGGCATTGTAAACAGAAATTCCCGCGATATTGCTTGCCGCGTTTCGGTCGATTGCCCCGCCTTTGCGGACGATGACGGCGGCACACTTGCGGACTTTATCCCCGACCGCGCCCCCTCTCCGTTGGAGCGGGTAGAACAAGCGGAAACGGTCGAGGAAAGCGCGCCCGAAATTCTCGCTTGCCTTTCTGACGTTTTGAAACGTGGCAAAGGCGCGTGCGGTACGGAAAGCACGTTGCGGGCGGTGGTTGAATACGTCTTTGCGGGCTATACGTTCGCGCAAATAAAGCATTTTGCGGGGGTGTGCAATGCCTTGTAAAAAGGAACTTGACCGCACAACGCGCGCGTATTTGGCACGGTATGGCGGCGAAATCGTCGAGCGGCTGGGGCTTGCCGTTCCGTCCGAACAAGTCGAGGAATACGGCGCGGCAATCTCCGAAAAGGTCGCAAAACGGTATGCGCAAATAAAGGAGTGGCGGCAGGCTCACCCCGAAAAGGTGCGAGAGTATAGCCGCGAATGGGATAAACGCAACCCGGAATATAAGCGGGAATGGTGGTGCAAAAACGCCGACCGAATGCGGGAATATAAACGCTCGTACAATGCCGAACACCGCGAGGAAAATAAAGCGCGGTTGCAAAAGTGGCGCGCGGAACACCGCGAGGAATACCTCGCACACGCCCGCGCTTATGCGGCGAAACGCCGCGCCGAACAAAAGGCGGCAAAAGCCGCTTGTTCCGCGGAACAAAAATAACACGGCGGGAAACGGTGTTTTGCCTCTGCGTTTCTTGCCGTGCGTATATAACAACTGAATAACGCCCCGCAAGCGTTTCGCCGTTTTTCGGCTTGCGAGGTCAACAAAACGGCGCGAACCGTTTGCGCGTTCGGGTGTAACTTTTCCGAAACCGTACCGTGCGCGCAAACTTTAATTCGCTTATACTACGGTTTTACCGTTCTTTATATACACTTTTGCGTGCCGCCCTTGCCTTTTCCTCCGTGGCGGGGGCGGCATTACTCTATTTGCGGGGTGCTTTCAATGCAAAATTTTACTTTCGGGGAGTGGCTCTCCGAATGGTTCAATACCTATAAATCACCGCGCTTGCGCAACGGTAGCAAAGTGCCGATTGAAACGGCTATTCGCTTGCATATTCCCGCCGAATACAAAGCCCGACCGCTTGCGGAAATATCGGCGTTTGACCTCGATAAAATTATATCGCTTGTGCCGCCCTCTCGCACGCAAAAAGTGTTGCACGACGTTATCACGGGCGCAATGTCAAAAGCCTTTCGGCTGGACTTGATACAAAAGGACATAGCGCAAGCGGTCGAGCCTGTGCGGTATGTCAAAAAATACGGCTCTGCGCTGACGTTGGACGAGCAAACGCAATTTTTGCACGATATACGCGGGCATAAATTGGAGCGGCTTTTTTGGTTCTACCTTTTAACGGGCGTGCGGCGAAACGAAGCCCTTGCGCTTGTGTGGTTCGATGTCGATTTTTTCAAAAATCAAATTTTGATACGCGGCACGAAAACAAAAAGCGCGCTCCGCTTTATCCCTATGACGGACGAATTGCGCGCGCTGATGTCTGACTTATACGCCGCACAAAAAAAGGCAACGCGGGGCAAATTAGACGGCTTGCGCGTGTTCCCTTTTCGCGGTGATTATGTAACAAAGATTTTCAAGCACTTTTGCCCCGCGCATAAATTGCACGACTTGCGGCATACATTCGCCACGCGGTGCGCCGAAAGCAATATGCAACCGAGCGCAACGCAACGGCTTTTAGGGCATTCAAAAATTGATATGACTATGCGGGTATATACCCACGTTGCAAGCGAATTTGTGCGCAACGAAACGGCAAAATTTTCGCTCAATCCGTATGAAAAAAGCGGATAAAAAATATCCGCTTTTGTGTTGGTGGAGATAAACGGACTCGAACCGTCCACCTCTTGAATGCCATACACATAGAAAACGCGGCATTTATAACGCGCG
>CALVXG010000032.1 GCA_944368925.1 uncultured Clostridia bacterium
GACTTGTATGAAAAATTCAATCTCTGTCGCCCGTCAGACTTTTGCGGACATAGTTTGTCTGTCAGCGATGTAATTGCTTTCAGTGGGAATGGCACTGTAGAAGCCTATTATGTTGATGACTTTGGATTTGAACCGCTACCGAAATTTTTCAATACAGCGCAAAAAAAGCCTGCGCAAATGTGAGGTGCTTATGGACGTAAAACTCAACGGACTGACGCTGCACGTCGAACCCGATTGTTATCCCCCCGATCCGCGAAAGGATTATGACCATCTTGGAACAATGTTGTGCTGGCACAGACATTATTTGTTCGGAGATCAAAACGAATATAAAACCGCTAAAGATTTCTATGAGAGCAAAGAAGCAAAAAACATATACGTTTCGCTGCCCGTATATATGCTCGATCATTCGGGGACGTATTTTTCAACGACCGGATTTTTGGACGTCGATCCCGATCGTTGGGACTGGGGGCAACTCGGCATTATTTACTGTACGGAAGAATCGGCAAAAAAATGGTTTGGGTATCTGCCGGATAAAGAAACGCTCAAGGCACAATTAAACAACGAAGTTGAACTCTACAATGATTATATGAACGGCGCCTGGTTTGCTTTTTATATAGAGGGCAAAGACGGTGAAATCGAAGATTCGTGCGGCGGATTTTTCCAAAACGGAAATTTTGCCGATGTGCTCAAAGATATGAAAGAATACACGGATAAGGATTATCATTCGCTCTTTGATAAGCTCGCTGTAAAATACGAAAAGCAAGCCTGTATGTGAGGTAGGAATGGAAGATTACAGAAAAAAGATATTGAAAACGCTCGATCGGTTTCAATACAGCCGCGGACGTCGGGAAGTTTTTCTTGATGTTGTGGAATATGTGGCATTGACCGTTGCTACACAATTTGATCCGTTCAAACAAGAGGAGCGTAATAATCGAATGCAAGAAATTGTTGCCAACTATAAAGGCACTGACGGTACAACATTTTGTGCATTGCTTACAGATATGCTGTCCTATCTCAAAAAACTGCCAAAATCGTTCGGAGATTATTTGGGAGAAATGTATATGGAAATCGAGGCCGGCAACAAAAATGCCGGTCAGTATTTTACGCCATACGACATATCCAGACTAATAGCCGAAGTTACGATTTCAGAGCCATCTGATAAAGACAATCCGATTACGTTGTGTGAGCCGTGTTGCGGATCGGGCGGAATGGCACTTGCGGCAGCAGAAGTATTACAAAATTATGGTTTTAATTATGCGGACAAACTGCTCGTCGTAGCAAACGATATAGACCGACATTGTGTGCTTATGGCATACACACAACTTTCCTTTGCTGCGATTCCCGCCATTATCAAGTGGCAAGACACACTTACACAAAAAACGTGGGATGCGTTTGTTACACCTGCTTTTGCATTGCAATTTGATAAATTCAGTCGAATTTATCGTGGAACGGAATCTCAAATGTGAGGGGGTTAAAAATGACCGAAAAACAATATGACTTGACCGAACGTATGGAAGAAGAATATGTCGCATATATAGAAAACCTGCTCAAGGAGGATAAACAGACGATTATCTCGATGAGTGACAAGACAGAATTTTATGTCTCTATGCTTACATACGTCAAAGAAAACGATTTGCCTTCCATGCAGATTCAGGCGCTTTCTGCTACAGACGCGTCCTTAAAAACAATGTACGAATGTTTTATGGAAAACGACGGTGATCTGATCCAACGCGCAAATACGGCGGTCAGAGTGCTGTACCAGACAACCAAAGATTGGAAACATCAAAACCAAATGTAAAGGAGAAGAATCATGCCGAATTGGGTATGCAATCATTTAATCATTCACGGCGAAAACGCAATAGAAATTATGCGTTCGCTGTTAATAAAAAACGAAAACTCGGACTGCAATTACGACCTTGATTTCAACAAGATAATTCCCATGCCGGAAGCCTTGAACATTATAAGCGGTAGCACGACAAATGACTGTGCCAAACTTTATATCAACGCCATGCTCGAAGGTTGTGATGCGTATACAAAGTATGCAGGTCTTTATGTAAAAGCCTTTGGAAAAAACTTTTATATGAGCGAAACCGAACAAGCTGAAACGATGAAAAGTGCTTTACGTTATAAAGATCACGAATCGGACGAATTGCTGTTCAAGACCAAAGCCGACGTCTATGCCTATGGAAAACGTGCGTTGGATAATTATGCGAAGTACGGCGCCAAAGATTGGTACGATTGGAGTATTCAGAATTGGGGAACAAAATGGAATGCTTGCCATACACAGATCAACGACATAAACGAGCCGAATATCTATTTCGACACCGCATGGAGTCCGCCGTTGCCTGTTATCAACGAACTTTCAAAGAAATATCCGGATCTGACGTTTGAATTTGCCTTTGCGGAAGAACAAGCAGGGATTTCTACCGGCGATATGGTCGTGCAAAACGGAGAGATTATAAAGGGCGGATTCTTTGACGACGACAGCAAGGAAGCCTACGAAACATTCTTTGAACTTTGGGGTATGGAGGATGAGTTTCGTTTCAATGAAAAGACCGGAACATACGAATATATAGATAACGAGGAGGCGATGTAAATGAGTACAAGGAGTTATATTTGCGTAAAACAAAATGACGGAAGTTATAAGGGCGTGTACTGTCACTGGGACGGATACCTTACCTATAACGGGGCAATGCTTTTAGATCATTACAACAGTTTGGAAAAAGCAAACGAAATTCTTGCGTTGGGGGACATTTCTTCACTCAAAGAAAATCTGTATCCCGATCCTGCGAAAGGTCCGCATTCTTTTGATTATGATAAGCAACAAGAAGGTGTTACAATTGTTTACGGACGTGATCGCGGGGAGAAAAATACGGAAGCCAAAACAGTTGATCTGGAAGCGTTGCAATCGGGTGATTCGTGGATCGATTACATATACGTTTTTGAGGACGGACGGTGGAAATATTTTGAATACGGTCAACTTTCCGAAGGGTTGAAAGATGTGGAAGAAGATTTGTATGAATACTATGCGGCAAAAGGGGTAAAGCGTCCCGAAAATTTTTATGGCTATCTTACGGATGAAGGCTTTGAAGAATTGCGGTTGAAACAAAATCAAACTCTTATGCAAAAATCGGGGTTGGAAATGTGAGGTGCTATGAAATCATACAAGCAAAAATTTCAGGAAAAATTGGACGAGGAAATTTCAGAATTTCGTCAAAAGGTAAAGGCGCAACCTGCCCAGGAAATCTACGAGGATTGCAGCAGGATGCATTTCTACGAATGTATGTATGATTATCTGAATACGGAGGAATTCAAAACTTCGGAATACAAAGCCTTTCTGCAAGCGGATAATACGTTTATTGAAAATCTTTGGTATAAATCACTGGATTTTGAGTTCTTTAATATCGGAAACCCGATTGACGAATCACTTGTAGTGGATGCATATCTTCGGGACTGTGCCGCCGAGCCTGTTCCGCATTGTATGTGAGGTGAAAGGTGTTGAAAATCAATCGAATATATAATATGGATTGTCTGCTTGGCATACAGAAAATGCTTGAACAGAATATGCAGGTTGACCTGATTGTTACCGACCCGCCGTATTTTATCAAATCCACGAAAGCAGGCGGTAAAAGCGAACTGGCCCGAAGTATCCAGCCTATGAACGATCAGCTTGCACAAAACCGTTTGACCGTTGGGATCGAAGAAGTGTATCTAAAAGCCATGTGGGACGTTATGAAAGTGCCGAACATCTACCTTTGGTGCAACGGCGCGCAGATACCGCAATACATAGATTTTTTTGTTCGTCAGCGTAAATGTAAAATGGATATAATCATCTGGCGCAAAACCAATGCCACGCCGTTGTTTTGCAATAAATATCTATCGGACAAGGAATATTGTTTGTACTTTCGGCGCGGAGCATACTGTCAGCCGCCTACTTATGAACAGGCAAAAACTGTTTACGATCTGCCAATCAATATCAAGGACAAAAGAGCATATAACCATCCGACCGTCAAACCGCTTTCCATTATCCGAAATCTTGTAGAAAACAGCTCAAAAGAAGGAGCGCTTGTGCTCGATCCGTTTATGGGAAGTGGAACAACGGCTGTTGCGTGTCGGGAACTTAAACGGAATTTTATAGGATTTGAAATCAATCCGGAATATCATGCGGCGAGCCAGAAACGGCTCGCCGCTCCCATTCAAAGCGAGGTGAAAACTTATGAAATATCTTATCAAAGGCAAGCTGTATAATCCGATTAAGGTTGGAGACAAGGGAGACTGGTACGAAGGCGAACCGGACAAAACTTGTGGCGACTGCGGTCGTAAATACGGAGAAATTCACAAGGAGGGCTGCGACGTTGAGCGTTGTCCTGCTTGCGGCCGGCAAATGCTCTCGTGTGATTGCGGTCCAATTTACAATGTAGAAGATGACATTGATGGACAAACGCTCGAAGAGCTTAAAATCGAACAGCAAAAAGAGCAGTTGCGTTATGAAGCTGTTGTTGAATATGACCGAAATGCACCGAACGGAAATATATTTGCCATCCTTGGCAAAGCGCGTTCTGCCTTGGAGAAACAGCAACGTTTGTCTGACTACAATGAAAT
>CALVXG010000033.1 GCA_944368925.1 uncultured Clostridia bacterium
GACTTGTATGAAAAATTCAATCTCTGTCGCCCGTCAGACTTTTGCGGACATAGTTTGTCTGTCAGCGATGTAATTGCGTTCAGTGGTAATGGCACTGTAGAAACCTATTATGTTGATGACTTTGGATTTGAACCGCTACCGAAATTTTTCAATGTTGCGCAAAAAAAGCCTGCGCAAATGTGAGGTGCTTATGGACGTAAAACTCAACGGACTGACGCTGCACATCGAACCCGATTGTTATCCCCCCGATCCGCGAAAGGATTATGATCATCTTGGAACAATGTTGTGCTGGCACAGACATTATTCGTTCGGAGATCAAAACGAATATAAAAACCCTAAAGATTTCTATGAGAGCAAAGAAGCAAAAAACATATACGTTTCGCTGCCCGTATATATGCTTGATCATTCGGGGACGTATTTCTCAACGACCGGATTTTCGGACGTCGATCCCGATCGTTGGGACTGGGGACAACTCGGCATTATTTACTGTACGGAAGAATCGGCGAAAAAATGGTTTGGGTATCTGCCGGATAAAGAAACGCTCAAGGCACAATTAAACAACGAAGTTGAACTCTACAATGATTATATGAACGGCGCCTGGTTTGCTTTTTATATAGAGGGCAAAGACGGTGAAATCGAAGATTCGTGCGGCGGATTTTTCCAAAACGGAAATTTTGCCGATGTGCTCAAAGATATGAAAGAATACACGGATAAGGATTATCATTCGCTCTTTGATAAGCTCGCTGTAAAATACGAAAAGCAAGCCTGTATGTGAGGTAGGAATGGAAGATTACAGAAAAAAGATATTGAAAACGCTCGATCGGTTTCAATACAGCCGCGGACGTCGGGAAGTTTTTCTTGATGTTGTGGAATATGTGGCATTGACCGTTGCTACACAATTTGATCCGTTCAAACAAGAGGAGCGTAATAATCGAATGCAAGAAATTGTTGCCAACTATAAAGGCACTGACGGTACAACATTTTGTGCATTGCTTACAGATATGCTGTCCTATCTCAAAAAACTGCCAAAATCGTTCGGAGATTATTTGGGAGAAATGTATATGGAAATCGAGGCCGGCAACAAAAATGCCGGTCAGTATTTTACGCCATACGACATATCCAGACTAATAGCCGAAGTTACGATTTCAGAGCCATCTGATAAAGACAATCCGATTACGTTGTGTGAGCCGTGTTGCGGATCGGGCGGAATGGCACTTGCGGCAGCAGAAGTATTACAAAATTATGGTTTTAATTATGCGGACAAACTGCTCGTCGTAGCAAACGATATAGACCGACATTGTGTGCTTATGGCATACACACAACTTTCCTTTGCTGCGATTCCCGCCATTATCAAGTGGCAAGACACACTTACACAAAAAACGTGGGATGCGTTTGTTACACCTGCTTTTGCATTGCAATTTGATAAATTCAGTCGAATTTATCGTGGAACGGAATCTCAAATGTGAGGGGGTTAAAAATGACCGAAAAACAATATGACTTGACCGAACGTATGGAAGAAGAATATGTCGCATATATAGAAAACCTGCTCAAGGAGGATAAACAGACGATTATCTCGATGAGTGACAAGACAGAATTTTATGTCTCTATGCTTACATACGTCAAAGAAAACGATTTGCCTTCCATGCAGATTCAGGCGCTTTCTGCTACAGACGCGTCCTTAAAAACAATGTACGAATGTTTTATGGAAAACGACGGTGATCTGATCCAACGCGCAAATACGGCGGTCAGAGTGCTGTACCAGACAACCAAAGATTGGAAACATCAAAACCAAATGTAAAGGAGAAGAATCATGCCGAATTGGGTATGCAATCATTTAATCATTCACGGCGAAAACGCAATAGAAATTATGCGTTCGCTGTTAATAAAAAACGAAAACTCGGACTGCGATTACGACCTTGATTTTAACAAGATAATTCCCATGCCGGAAGCCTTGAACATTATAAGCGGTAGCACGACAAATGACTGTGCCAAACTTTTTATCAACGCAATGCTCGAAGGTTGTGATGCGTATGCAAAGTATGCAGGGCTTTATACAAAAGCCTTTGGAAAAAACTTTTATATGAGCGAAACCGAACAAGCAGAAACGATGAAAAATGCTTTGCGTTATAAAGATCACGAAACTGACGAATTGCTGTTCAAGACCAAAGCTGACGTCTATGCCTATGGCAAACGCGCGTTGGATAATTATGCGAAGTACGGCGCCAAAGATTGGTACGAGTGGAGCATTCAGAATTGGGGAACAAAATGGAACGCCTGTAATACGCAGATCAACGACATGAACGAGCCGAATATTTATTTCGACACCGCATGGAGTCCGCCGTTGCCTGTTATCAACGAACTTTCAAAGAAATATCCGGATCTGACGTTTGAATTTGCCTTTGCGGAAGAACAAGCAGGGATTTCTACCGGCGATATGGTCGTGCAAAACGGAGAGATTATAAAGGGCGGATTCTTTGACGACGACAGCAAGGAAGCCTACGAAACATTCTTTGAACTTTGGGGTATGGAGGATGAGTTTCGTTTCAATGAAAAGACCGGAACATACGAATATATAGATAACGAGGAGGCGATGTAAATGAGTACAAGGAGTTATATTTGCGTAAAACAAAATGACGGAAGTTATAAGGGCGTGTACTGTCACTGGGACGGATACCTTACCTATAACGGGGCAATGCTTTTAGATCATTACAACAGTTTGGAAAAAGCAAACGAAATTCTTGCGTTGGGGGACATTTCTTCACTCAAAGAAAATCTGTATCCCGATCCTGCGAAAGGTCCGCATTCTTTTGATTATGATAAGCAACAAGAAGGTGTTACAATTGTTTACGGACGTGATCGCGGGGAGAAAAATACGGAAGCCAAAACAGTTGATCTGGAAGCGTTGCAATCGGGTGATTCGTGGATCGATTACATATACGTTTTTGAGGACGGACGGTGGAAATATTTTGAATACGGTCAACTTTCCGAAGGGTTGAAAGATGTGGAAGAAGATTTGTATGAATACTATGCGGCAAAAGGGGTAAAGCGTCCCGAAAATTTTTATGGCTATCTTACGGATGAAGGCTTTGAAGAATTGCGGTTGAAACAAAATCAAACTCTTATGCAAAAATCGGGGTTGGAAATGTGAGGTGCTATGAAATCATACAAGCAAAAATTTCAGGAAAAATTGGACGAGGAAATTTCAGAATTTCGTCAAAAGGTAAAGGCGCAACCTGCACAGGAAATCTACGAGGATTGCAGCAGGATTCATTTCTACGAATGTATGTATGATTATCTGAATACGGAGGAATTCAAAACCTCGGAATACAAAGCCTTTCTGCAAGCGGATAATACCTTTATTGAAAATCTCTGGTATAAATCACTGGATTTTGAGTGCTTTAATATCGGGAACCCGATTGACGAATCGCTTGTAGTGGATGCATATCTTCGGGACTGTGCCGCCGAGCCTGTTCCGCATTGTATGTGAGGTGATAGGTGTTGAAAATCAATCTATACAATGTGGATTGTCTGCTCGGCATACAGAAAATGCTTGAACAGAATATGCAGGTTGACCTGATCGTGACCGATCCGCCGCATTTTATCAAATCCACGAAAGCGGGCGGAAGTATCCAGCCTATAAACAATTATTTTGCGCAAAACCGTTTGACCGTGGGGATCGAAGAAGTGTATCTCAAAGCCATGTGGGATGTTATGAAAGTGCCGAACATTTACCTTTGGTGCAACGGTGCGCAGATCCCGCAGTACATAGATTTTTTTGTCCGTCAGCGTAAATGCAAAATGGATATTATCATCTGGCGCAAAACCAACGCTACGCCGTTGTTTTGCAACAAATATTTGTCGGACAAGGAATATTGTTTGTATTTTCGGCGCGGAGCATACTGTCAGCCGCCTACTTATGAACAGGCAAAGACTGTTTACGATCTGCCAATCAATATCAAGGACAAAAGAGCATATAACCATCCTACCGTCAAACCGCTTTCCATTATCCGAAATCTTGTAGAAAATAGCTCAAAAGAAGGAGCACTTGTGCTCGATCCGTTTATGGGAAGTGGAACAACGGCTGTTGCGTGTCGGGAACTTAAGCGAAATTTTATAGGATTTGAAATCAATCCGGAATATCATGCGGCGAGCCAGAAACGGCTCGCCGCACCCATTCAAAGCGAGGTGAAAACTTATGAAATACCTTATCAAAGGCAAGCTATATGACCCGATTAAAGTTGGGGACAAAGGCGACTGGTACGAAGGCGAACCGGACAAAACTTGCGGTGACTGCGGTCGTAAATACGGAGAAATTCACATGGAAGGTTGCGACGTTGAGCGTTGTCCTGCTTGCGGCCGGCAAATGCTCTCGTGTGATTGCGGTCCAATTTACAACGTAGAAGATGACATTGATGAACAAACGCTCGAAGAACTTAAAATCGAACAGCAAAAAGAACAGTTGCGTTATGAAGCTGTTGTTGAATATGACCGAAATGCACCGAATGGAAATATATTTGCCATCCTTGGCAAAGCGCGTTCTGCCTTGGAGAAACAGCAACGTTTGTCTGACTACAATGAAAT
>CALVXG010000034.1 GCA_944368925.1 uncultured Clostridia bacterium
CGTTAAAATCTTCAACAAACTCTCTGTATTCTTCTTCGGTTTCAATGTTTTCAAGAACTTCTACAATTTCTTGTCCATACCCTCCATCAGAATAGTACATATCGCCGTTAAATTCCGTACTCGTCACCAATCGCCCATCCGGTAAAACTGCTACAATTTTTCCTCTCGTCATACAACCTCCTTATGCCGTATTTTCTCGCATCCATTCAAACAACGGCAATTCGCTTAATAGTTCTTCTTCTGTTTTCATACGTTCTTTAAAAACTTTTTCTTGCCAAGGTATCCCGAACATTTCTCCGAACAGAGCCATAAGCACGTTAACGGCAATACTGTTGCCGGCTTGCATATATATTTCTCCGTCGGGTACATTGTCGCAGCGTATCTTTTTCGTCCCTTTTCTCTCGTAACGGTATCGGCATTTGTAGAAGTCCTTATCTTCAAATCCCATAAACCGCAGGGATTCGTTTGGTACGAGATGTCGCAGCGGTTTCTCGCGCGGGATGCGGTCATCCACGATCCAGTTTCCTTGTTTGGTTGTCAAACAATCGAATATGCCGTCTATCGACAAGACCTCGTTGGTTTGCTTGAACTTTGAGTTTTTGATTTTCCCGACGGGCATTATGTTATGCGTAGAAGTATAATGCCGGTTATACAGCAACATATCTTCGCTTGATTTAGAGAAATACTTTTCGGGGATACGTTCGCACAATGCGTGTTTAATGCGTATCCCCGAATCGTATCCGTGCGGATAAGCAAACGAAATATCTGCATCCTTCCTTACCGCTACAACAAAAACACGGACACGGTTTTGCGGTAAATTGAAATATTTTGCGTTCAGCACACCCGCATTTACTCTGTATCCGAGATTGTTTAATGTACAATAAAATTTACGGTACGTCATATAATGTTTGCAGTTCAATACCGCAGCAACGTTTTCCCATACGACGATTTTTGGTTTTGTTTCTGCAATGAGTTTTATGTAAAACCACATCAGGCTTGACCGTGTTCCGGAGCCTTCTTCGCCCCCTTTGCCAAGCCCGCTGACTGAAAAATCTTGACAGGGCGTGCCGCCTACGATAAGGTCAATATCTTTTGGTAATTTTCTGTAATCAATGCGCGACAGATCGCCCAAGTTTTTTTCACGGTTTTCCCCGTGAATGGAACAGTAAGAGCGTATTGCCGCATTGTCAATCTCACTGAAAAAGACAAGTTCATACTCTATTCCGAGAAGCTGGAGCGCCTTTTCCGGCGCCCCGATTCCCGAACAAACTGTTGCAAGTTTTATCATTGTCACATCTCCGCTCCTTCTTCAAGGCTTTCGTCCTCGTCCAGAAAATCATAACAAGGCTCGCAGTACATATCTCGCGAATCGTAAAAAAAGCCGTTTTCAGACGAATAAAGCATTTGTTCTTCAAATTCTAATCCGGGTTCTCTGCTATGGGCTGATAAGCGTATCACATTCATTTCCTTGCAAACATCTTCCAATGTTGGACATTTGCCTTCGCTTTCCTGAGGATAGCCGTCAACCATACAGGAATTCAAACTCCATGCGGCGTCAAAATGAATAAATAAGCGCGTCAGACCATGTTTGTTATTTTCCCTCTCTGAATAATGTTTGAAACACCTTGCAAAGTATCTTTCTTTCTCTTTATTATTTTCACTGTCTCTCTCAAGAAACAGATTTTCGAACTTATCCGCATTTTTGCTGGGAAGCACGACAGACATTTCGCAATCAGCCCAATTCGGCATAATTTTTCACCTCCTCCTTTATTACATTTCCATTGCATTTTCCGAAAACCGAAAAACACGCGGCGACTGCGAACTCATTACGCTGTCGATAATGTTTGAGCCGTATGTCCCGTTTCCGCGGCGACTGTCCCATTTTTCACGATACAAACCGCTGCTGCGGAAAATTCGGTCTATTTGCCAAAAATCATTTGTCCACCACGCAAGCATTTTGCAAAACGCATAATCAGCGTTGGAGTGGCTGGGATATTTACTTATATCTCCGTCAAGCAATCTTCGGAATTTATCGCCTTGTTTACTTGCCAGTATTCTATCGATCAATTCAGAATCCGTCTTTGTGGCAATACCGTATGCAGGAAAATACATCGGTTCTTGTCTTTTTCCTATGAAATCGTAATTAACTTGCCCAATTGTATCCGTACAGTCTTTAAGTGAAGTTGTTTCTGAAATCAAATCACCTGTCATACAGACAAAACGGTAATTGTCGTACATTTCCAAGCCTTTTGTATCATTACGTTTGAGTGCATTTTCAGGCAAGGAGCCTTTGACAAGGATATGGATCCCCGTGCCACTTACTGAACGCTCACAAAAAGTATCCGGAAACATTTCCAGCAGTTTCTTTGCTTCGGGCGAAAGAATTTCACCTGTCGTTTTATCTATGGCGTGATCAATGTCGATAAACACTATACCGCCCGTTAAAGCAAAGGTAAGTCCCGAATATCTATAACGCCGGCAATAATTCTTTGCTGTTTCAAAATTCGCCCAAGTATTTGGCTCGTTGCTTTTAGCAAAGTTTCCGCTCTGAGGACTGATAATAACCTTTTTTCGTTTTCCTTCTTTATTTGTATATGTCCTATAGCACGCCCAATTCGGTAACAATCGCATTTCGTCTGGTAGATTATTGAAGTTC
The DNA here is from genome assembly GCA_944368925.1 of uncultured Clostridia bacterium. Taxonomy (GTDB): domain Bacteria; phylum Bacillota; class Clostridia; order Christensenellales; family Borkfalkiaceae; genus Borkfalkia. Next base: position 2,657 of record CALVXG010000034.1, read on the forward strand.
ATCGCCACCTCACATTTGCGCTTTCAGTTTTGTCATATCAAGCAAAAGCACATATTCATCAATAATGCCAAGCGCCGCATTATAATTTTCGGCATTTTGTACCCGTTGCCACATTTCATTGTAGTCAGACAAACGTTGCTGTTTCTCCAAGGCAGAACGCGCTTTGCCAAGGATGGCAAATATATTTCC
>CALVXG010000035.1 GCA_944368925.1 uncultured Clostridia bacterium
TTCGCCGAACTTGTCCAACGACAAATCCTTTACGCACCGAAGTCCCGCTCTTTCTTTTTGTTTCATTTCCTTCCAATACCTTGCTTTTTCCCGAGCAAGTTCAAATTCGTATGCTTCTTTGAACTCTTCCGTCACCTCGATTTCTTCTATGTGACCGTCTGAAAATTTGTATTCTATCGTTGCCATCTACTCTGTCCTCCTGTTTCGAATTTTGAATTTTTGTTTTTCAAAATCCGAAACAGGAGGCGCACGTATTGACATAAATCTATAACTTTCGTAATCGTAACGAAAAAGGCACTTGTCAAGCGAGCTTTTACTTCGCTTTACAAGTGCCTTATGTACTACTATATATATTCTATTTTCCTTGCGCCGCTTTTTGCTTTATTTGCTGTCGCTGCTTTTGATCAGCAGCGATACGCGGTCGTTTCTCCAACGCATTTTTTTCATTTCCTCCCTTATTTATTATCACTTTTACTATTTTCGGCAAAGCGCTTATCCGATCAATCTCTTGTCTAACAAGATATCTTCATTTCTTTTTCACAAAAAATGATTTCATCGCATTGTTTTGAAAAAACGCCGCCAGATAAAGAAACTCTGTACCCAATATCTCCGAACCGATAAAATGCGTTTTTTTCATCCTCTTTCTCGCATAATATGTCAATGCGAGAAGGATCGTAACAAAAACGAATCCGTAAATCGGAATAATTCTTTTCCGCACAAATAGAAATCTCTCCGCCCATACGGCATATTATTGAAATTTTTCCGAACCGTTCCGTATCAATCTCAACTTTGGCATCGGTTTCTGTCGAATTAAAATTCACATTCAAACAACGAATATTTTCATCAGTCTTTGCATCCCGAAAATATAATCCGGAGCGGATGCCATTGCCCGACCAGCGGTTTCCGTCTATGACAGGCAATGTATAATACATGCAACTCTGTGTCTGACACGGCGCAGTGAGATACAATTCTTTGTGTTCAGGTATAAACATATATAAATCTCGAATCCAAAAACTATTTTTCTCGACAAAGAGATTCATTCTGTAGTGTGAACATTGATACCAAAATGATTTTTTGCCTCTGTTATTGCTGTCATGATCACAAAAGCAAACATACTGCGGCGTAATCGGATATTGACTTAAAAACCATTCGCCCGTTTGCGACAGCGTTTCAATATGCAAACGATACCTTTCCTTTGTTTCAAAAAGTTTTTGAAATTGATATGTGAGACCGTCGCACATGGATTCCCATCCCATGGCGTTTTCCTGTCCGACCTGCGTATATGCATACGTTCCGTTTTTTCGTCCGAAATTTTCCTCAAAATACCAATCAACCCATTTGGGATTGGCTCCGCCCACGCCGTCGCAACTCGGTTCGAGCGTAATCACACCTTGCCATGCTGCGCCGCCCGTTGCATCGTCCATTCCGTAATCGTATTGTTCCACGGGATCTATGCCAAGCATACGGAATACGGGCAATGAAATCTGTCCTTGTCCGTCTCGTGCCGCTGCAAGGGAATTATTTTTCGACGGATAATAACCGCCGTTATAATAACCGCCCCATAATGTATAACCATCTGTTCCGTATTGTTCCTTGCAAATGCAGGCAGCTTTGATTCCATAAGTTTCTTTCAGATACCGAAGCGAATGAGCATCCCATACCCAAGCGCCCGCAGACTTCGGCAAAAAGCCGAATATCTCGCAAAACGTCGTCATATAAGCATCGATCAAACGCTCTCTTTCCTGCGGGGTATAGCCCGGCAACGTGCCGACATCGGCATACCAATCCCAAGAATACCCTTTTCTTCCCCGCCAAACAATTCCAGCCTTTTCTGCCAATGCCTGCACGGGTTCAAACCAAGCGCCGATTTCATGTCGGGAATTTTTGAACAAATCCTGATATACGGGTAAAATCAAAGCATCGTACTCAAGCAGAAAAGTCCCCGTAAATTCATAGCGTTCTAAAAGCTCCAGCTGTTTTTTTACCGGCATGACAAAGTCACGTTCGGGCGCGCGAGGATCGCACGCCCGGATAAAATTGATAATATTTATAATGTTTCTCATACTGATTTTTTACTTTTCTAAACGAAAACACTCTATTTGTTTTTTCTTTTTGAAATAAGCCAATCTATAAGATCTGTTTGCTCATAGGCTATATTTCCGACGTCATGCCCTACGTTCGGATAGAGAAAAAGGGTCGCATCCACGGCATCGTGTTCTTTCAGTGCGCGGTGCATATCCTTGGAATAAAATACGTCGACCACATTGTCGATTTCGCCGTGATAAATGCGGATAGGCAGATTTTTAATCACGTCCGCCCGCCACGCCATTCCGCCGCTACAAATCGGAGCTGCGGCAGCAAACAAAGACGGATAGTCCATAATTATCTGCCATGTACCGAAGCCGCCCATTGAAATTCCGGTAATCGAAACCGCATTTTCGTCTATAGAATACTTGCCGATCATAGCCTTTATAAATGCAAAAACTTTTTCGGGATTTGAACTCCACGTCATTCCGGACTTGCATTGCGGAGAGATCACCACCGCCTCATAGCTTACATCTCCGTCAAATATCTTCGGAATTGAATGGCATTTCAAAACCGACAAATCGTCGCCGCATTCTCCCGCACCATGCAAAAATACAAGAAGCGGATATTTTCGCTTTGCGTCATAATTTTCAGGCAAATATAACAGATAATCAAATTCACTTGTAGCATAAATTTCGTTTTGCATATTATAAATCCCCGAATATTTTTTACCTAAAAAGCCATTATACAAAAAATTGTCATATCTCGCCTCGACGTTTCACTTTTTCAATTTTCTTTCCAGTAACGGTAGAAACAATCCCCCCGTAACCGTACGATTACGAAATTCTTTCGCCGTTGCCGTGTCAACATCGTACCAATCGGGAAACGGATAGCGTTCTTTCCCGTCGGAAAGAAACTTTCCGACTTGCCGAATGACCTGTTTGCCGTATGTATCGTCGAACGTGGCGCACCACAACAGCCAATCTGCCTTTGTCGTGCGCAAGCGGCTGTCGAGCGGCGTACCGTACTTCGTTGCGATTTTTGCGTAATACTTTATCTCCGAGACAAATAAATCGGGCGAAAACACATTAAGTCCGAGAATTTTATCCAAAGCCAAATTATATTTTAAGCTATACGTATTCTCGTTCTCTCCAAATGCAATCGGTAAATGTCCGTCCGCACAACGCTCGTTTTCTGTTTTTTCTTTGTGCATACAAACAATTTTGCGGATTTTTTCCGCACGGGACAATTCCCCTTTTTCCTCAAGAATGCGAGCAAACGCCTCCAATGCAAGTGTAGCTTTAATCGAAAGATTAAGTCCGTCCGTAAGATGCCCCGCAAAATCGTCCGTGCAAAGCTGACGGCCGTATCCGGGACCGCCATCACAAAGATAAGTTCCCCATTTGTCGAGTAAATCGAAGTTTTCCTCAATAAACGCAAAATCCCCGTCATACAGCCGACACGCATAGCACAGCAAAATCATATTCGCGCTTTCTTCTATCTGCATCTGCCGTTCGTCTGTATAAACCGAAACATCGCCGCTCATCAGATAATAAAAGGATAAAACCTCTTTTTGCGCAAAATCGACGTAAATATCCCGATTATACCTGTCTGTTCCGTTTTGCGCGGCATACAGCTGCCCCGTTACATACGGATACATACCCGCATCATGGGGTGCGAAGCCGTATTTCCATATCGGCATACGGGCAAAATCGAAAATCGGGCGCAACATGCCTTTCACCAACTCTGTATTGTATAGCAAATATAACGGCGAGGACGGAAATGTTACGTCCACCGTAGCGACGCAGCCATCCGAATTGCACTCTTTGGATAAAAACAGCACTCGCCCTTTCGCGTCCTCGACAAGTTTATGCGCAGCAATGCTCTGACGGAGCGACGCCACACACAAACGATAGTATTCTTCACCGTATTCAGCTGCATTTCTTTTTAACTCTTCGTCAAATTTTCTGCATTTGCGGTCAATTTTGTCGATGCGCGCATAGTTTTCGTCAATCGCGTCGCAAATATTTTTATCGCCGCGTCGGAAATAGTATCCGCGCAAGACCTGACCGTAATAATAAATCGAAGCAATATCATCGAATGCAAGCATAAAACAGCCGGATTTCCGCGTATTTTCGGCATATAAATATTTCCGCTCGTTTTTTTCAAATATATCGCAATTCTCGCCCGTAAGATAATAGATTCCCCAATCCGCTCCGCGCAAATCGGAAGAGTGACTGAGTATTGCTTGATTTCTCAGCCCGATATATGCCGCTTCGTAACCGTTTCTGCGCAGAACACCCGCACGGCAATCTCTTTTATCTTCGCCGTCGTAGCAAACGTTTTCGCAGATCTCAAACGAAATTTTTACTTCCGATAGTTCTCGCTTGGGCATTATTTTATATGAGAGTTTGCATACGGGACAAGACAGCGTATCGAGATCATCCGGCGGAAGTGGCGAAACGAAAGAAATAAACATCAAAAACAAATCGCACTCGAAAGTATAGTCGGTTGTAAACGCCGTAAGCGTACGGGAACTCTGACGCAAGGCGGGAGCGGAGCCTCCGCCCAAAAAGCGGAACTCCCTCCCGTTTGCGTACACTTTACCGGACATAGGCTTTTTCGCACCCGTCCAAAGCATCACGTCGCAGTCGGTCAAAATCTCGCCGTTCGCCCAAAACGAGAAAAACGGGTCTTTTACGAATAAAGGATATGCCGGTAATTTATCGTTCATACTTCCTCCCAAAAAGCATTTTTACCACGGATGTGCGGTCAACCCCGCCACAAGAATTTTTGTCCCGGCGGCAAGGACTCCGTTATTGTCATAAGCGGAAAACAATTTGATAGAAAACGATGACATATCGTTATTTCCTACGCTTACAAATCCGTTATCATCGTTTCCGCCGTTCGCCGCAAACGACCACCGTTCCGCCTCTGACTCAGCGACAAAAGCCGTGTGGTCCTCGCCTACTTTATTTCCTTTCGCATCGTAAATACCATATCGCAATACCGAAGAAGTAGAGAATGCAATGCGAAGAGATAAATAAGACGAATCCCATATTACATTTTCAAAATGCAACCATACGACTCCGTCCTCCTGTACGGTGAGTTCGACGGAACCGTCTCCGAATAACTTTTGTCCATCGCTTACTTGAGTAAACGCCGAAGCACTATGTTTTGCCGATGCATTTTCTACCGTTAATTGATGATTCAATCCGTAACTCGTATCAAGATAAACGGGACGTCCTTTAATACTCTCAGGTTTATAATACGTTACGGTATACGAATAAGTCGCTTCATCGCCGGCTAAAGTATAATTCACGGTATAAACATACTTATATGTATCGTTTGCGGTTTCCGGCGTTCCGCTCGTCAACAAGAAGCTGCCGCCGACGCACTCTACCGTCTGCCCGTCTCCGTACGTTATGCTTGTAACTGTAACGGCTTTTCCTCCGACCGATTTAACAGGTAACGTATAGTTTTCGTTTCCCGTATAATAGAGCGTTTCATTGGCGATATGAACATCTATCACCGAGATCGTATAATAATATTCAGTGTGAAAAAGATGTTCTCCATCGTGTATCGTGGCGTAATGTACGGTATAGAAGCCGGGTTCAGCATTAAAGCCCAAACCGTCGGCATTCAGCGCGATTTCCTTACCGTCTTTGACCACTTTGACGATTTTTACGCCGCAATCGACAGGCTTGTTGCTTCCGTCCCAATATCTGATATGAGAATCGGAAACCGTCGTCGGGAACGTATATGTTTCGCCGCTCTGCGCTATATTATAATTCTCTACGTCCTTTATCTGTGCGTTGCCTTTTTCAAGACAAATATTTGTGATTTCAAACACAGCACCCGCAGGAAGAACGCCGGCTCCGAAATCTTTAAAGAAGCTCAGTCCCAAATAACCGTTATCCTGATACCACGTAGTCGTAACGCTTAAAGCAAAGGAAACGCGCTTCCATTCCGTGCCGATTATTGCGAAATGACTCGACCAATTCGACAGTCCGTCGGCCGAATACGCAACATAGACATCGTTTACGCTCGCTTTTATATCGAAAGATATATAATCGTAATTTTTTATGGCGGATACGCTCTTAAACTTGACGCCCGTAGCGCCTACACCCGTTTGATCGGCTGAAAGAGTAAGTAGAAGAACTTTTCCTTTCGCAGCATCATCGGCTACTTTCACTGCGACATTGTTGCTTGCCGCAATCTGTTTGATTCCGAATTCTTCCGCATACACAGCGACTTCGTCGATGATATTCGTCGGCTTCGCATATTTTACGCTAAACGTCTTCTCCTCTCCGAACACCGTCGCCGTCACTATATATTCTCCGCCGTCTGTAAGCGTAAACGTATTTCCGTCTCTTTCGACGGATACCCCGTTCAACTTCACGTCGGTAACAGACATAAGCGAACTTACGGTATATTCTTTCACATTCGGATCATATAACAAGTCGATATCTTCGACGTTTGTCGTAGCCATTACCGTGTACGAATATTCTTTATCGTGCAGCACGTACTTCACGACATACTTGCCTGCAGCATCCATCGTAAATTTACCGTCTGCGATTTCAACGGACTTATCGCCAAAAGTAACGTTCACGTTTGAAACGGCATAATCGACATTATCGCGTCCTGTAATCGTCTTGGGAACGGAATGAACTCTGTCTTCTGTCATAAGATTAACCGTACTGTCTTTCGGCTGATTTTTGTAGCCTGCCTCTACGAATTTGATATTGCTTACGAAAAACTCAGTACCGGCAGGAACGGGAGTTCCGCTATAATCGTTAAAGAAATGTATACCGAGTTTTGCACGATCTTTGTTTCCGAGATAAGCCGTAACGGTAACCCATTCCGTGTTGCCGTCGCCGAAGCACGTTTCTCTATGCCCACCGAGTTCCTGAGAATTTTCTCCGTACGTAACAAAAACTCTGAACTTAGCGTCGTTTTTCGTGTATACGCTGAACTGTATCGCCGCATACCGTTCCGGATTTGCCATTGTTTCGGTATTAAATACAACGTCGCCCGTACCGTCCGAAATTACGGTAAACTTCATGCTTGCGGTTTCGGAGCTGTATTTGGTTTCGGTATCCGTCTGCGCAGCTACGTTCGTTGCGGAGAATATCTGCGTTAAGCCCCACTTGCGATCGGCATATACCGCGCAACCGTCTATCGGTTCGCCTTTCGTAACGTTTTCCATCGATCCGCCGTTCATAATTTTAACCGTTAAAGGTTCAATCTTCGAATCATACTTATCGCCGTCGTATGTTCCCTCATAAACGAGAGTGTAAATTCCCTCCCCTTTGAATTTCAGCACATTGCCAACAATTTCGGCATCGCTGCCGTCGGGAGCCGTTGCCGATACAAGCGTAACGGACGCATCCGTATCCAAAGCCACGTCGGCGCGGTTCACGATATTGTACTCGCCCAACTCGTATTCGGTTTCGTCATATACGCAGTTGTATGATTCGCCCGATATGCGCAAGTCGTTTTTTGCGTCGTCGCGCATCGCGTCTATCGAAGAAAAAATCAGTTTCGTTCCCGCAGGCACATAATTATATCCCTGCGCTTCATTACCCGCCCATTTTTCATGGAGAACGACAAAACGCAGCCCTTTTATATTGTCCTCATAAATCGACGATTCGTTCATGTTTTGGAGAGTATTTCCGTCCGAAGAATCATAATGTCGAAAATAGGATGTGGGCAACGAAAACTCGGTCCACTTTTTAGGTTCGAGCGTTTTATACGCCGTCCAAGAAAAACCGAATTGCAATTTATAATCGTTCGGATTATATACGCTCCACTTAAACGAGTCGTAATTGCTCAAATCTTCTATAACGGGATACGCCACCGATATAAACGCATAATTCGTTTCTTGTGCTATGGTTATTTCCGTAGAACCGCCTTTACGTCCGCCTATTTCCTCATTAATATATTTCGCGTCGATAATACCCTTTAAATTTTCCGCGTTGGAAAATTTAAGCTGACGCGCACCAAACGCTTCATCAAAATAGGCGATCCTACCCTCAACAATGTTTTCAGGTCCGTCCACAGGAACGGTATGCGTTACTTCTTTTACGTTGCCGACCGCATCTTCACCGTGAAACACAAATTCGTATTTTCCGTCACTCTCAGTTACTTTGAAACGGCTTTGCGCTTCCAAACTTTTCTCGGTTTTTTCGCCGGTTTCGGATTGATAATAGATTTTTAGCCAACATTTCGACCGATCCGCTTCACCGCTGTAATTGTACGGCGGAACACTGTACTCGTGCCCTTTGATAAATAAATCCGGATAATTATCCAAATTGACGTTTACCGTGGGCGGCGTTCTGTCGGCAAAATCGGCTTTTACCGTTACGTTGTCGATTTTTTTGTTGTTTGCCGTATATTCTAACGTATAGATACCGGCGGTTTCTATTACAATGCTTCTGTTATTTCGCAACTGCACTTTATTGCCATCGGAATCTTTCACGGAAACGAGCGTAACGGTATAACCCGCCATCACGACGCCTTTTTCATTGACGACGTCGTATTTAGGGATGGCATACGTACCGAGTTCCGCCTCTATTTCGGAAGGCGCGTCGATACGAAGCTTCCCCGCCGTACCCGAACAGGCAAAACCTATCGCAGCTACGCAAATTAACATCAATAGTAATATAAACTTTTTGATTGTTTTCATCGTATTCCCCTCCATTTTTATTCGGATTTAGCAAGGCCTGCGCCTTTCAAATATTCCTGCCAGTTTTTCTTATAAAACGTCGAAGAATCGTCAAAAATCGTCTGACCGCTCTTTCCTGCAAATAAATCGCCGTCAATAAATGCCGAATCCGTTTTGGTAATACCGATACCGCCCCTGCGGAACAATGCAGCCGAATAGTCGTTGGCAATCGGAAGATAGGTATTGCCGTAACTATCGAAACGTGATTTTACGAAAACAGATATATTCGTGCCGTCCGACTGATATCCGAAAGGCATAGTAAGTCCATTCAGATTTTTTGCATAAATACTTTGACCGTAATCAGAAAGCATATACTTAATAAAATCTTTCGCCTGTTCCTGACGGCGTGAATTGGACGGAATACAAAACGGATGATTATAGGTGAGCGAATACGCCATATTGCGCGCCGCTACGATTTTATCAAAATCTTTGTCGCTTATGCCGGCATACGACGTTTCGCCTTTGTCTACAGCTTCGACAGCCGCGCTGAGCGTAGCGTCCGATACTTCGTTTTCAAAAGTCTTAACAATCGAGCTTAATACGGGCATTTTCATCATCTTAATTGTCTGAGGATTGCCCGCCGCCTCCGCTGCCTGCAAATATCCGCTTACTTCGTTTTCCAGCCAATCGCCGCTCATGATAAAAGCGGGTTTGCTCTTGTCTGAGTTATATCCCTGCCCAACGAAAGCGACTTGCGCCTCGGTAAAGCTCATGCTGTCAGATCGCACATGCGTGTATCCGTTCGCCTTTTTCAGCAATTTTTCACACGCTTTAAGCGATTCCAGCCGACCTAAATCGTCATAGATTTCTCCGTTTTGCGCAAAAGTGCGGACGCCGTCGGGATAATAGTATCCGCTGAAAAAATCATAGTACGCTTGATACCCGGAATACTGTGCCCACCAGTTCATAAACAGATATGTACTGTATCCTGTCTGCGTTGCGTCTACAAAAGTATAATATCCTTTTTTAGTTGACGTTTTGATTCTTTCCGCAAGATCAAAAAATTCGTCGGACGTATTAGGCAGCGTCCAATTTCCTTTCCCCAACACCTCGTCGAGCGTCGTTTCATTGTAACAAAGCGAAGAAACGGTATTTGCCCACGGCAGTTGATAAATCGAACCGTCATCATTTGCAAGATAATTATAGATGTTAGCATTCATTTTGCCGCGGATAGGCGTCGTTTCACCCTCCGCAGCTTCTTCAAGAACATCGGAAAGATCAACCAATAATCCTTTGTCTTGCGCTTCGAACGCGCTTCCCACAAAAAACACGATGTCCGCAGTTGACTGATCGTTCACAAGTTTTGTTGCGATCTCGTTTTCCATATACGATTTATTTACTTTTACACGAGTTCCCGTTGCAGCCTGATAATTATCCGCAATATCATCCAACCATACCGTGCCGAATCCGGCCTCATACACCTCGATCGTAAGAGAATTTTTCTTTCCTCCCGAACCTTCGCTTTCCCTGTCCCCGCATGCCGAAACACAACAAAGGCATGCCGCCATAAGAATTGAAATAAAAATACTTAATAATTTTTTCATACTTTTTTCTCCTTGTTATGCGGGCATTGCAAAGACGCCTTCGCCCGGCTCCAATTCCAATGATATTTTATTATCTTTTATCTCGTACACTTTTCGCTCCCCTTTACGGAAAACAGCCAAGCGAGTATATTTTTTTGATTTTTCAAAGGTAAGATCCACCGTATTATACAGTCCGTCATACGGATTGGAAAAATTCGTAATCAACAATGCCTTGTTGCCGTCTTTGTCCGTCATGCCGCTCACAAGAGTGTCTTCTTCCGCCGTTACCGATTTGACGCCGTCAATCTTTTTTACGGATTTTTTCATCATTCTCATTACGGTGTTTCCAAGAATTTCTCCTGTTTCTTCATCCACATCGTAATCGTTCTCCGTACCGTATACGGGCATTACGCCGTCTACCGAGTAATTCAGATAAATGTCCTCAAAGGCACGAATTTCGGCGTTTACTGTTTTCACGTAATAATATTGGTCGTTTAACGATTGCGACTTATCCAGATTGATACAGCTGTTTTTATAATTCGCCACAGGAGAAGAATACGTGAAATAGGTAAAACCGCTCGTTTCGAAATTCAACAACACATACGCCTGATACCGAATAGATTCTTCCGTCGCAATCGGAAAAGTATCGTTTCCGTTCGAATGCGCCACCACCTGTATAAATTCTTCATGCTTGGCATTGTGCTGTTTCGCATTGTACATCAATGTTTCTAAAGTATACAGCCACTGCGTCTTTATCGCCGTTCTGCCACGCGATTCAACTATCGGGTAAAAATCGCAGGAAAGAATTTTTTCTCCGGTCTTGATTTCGCCAAGCACGTCTTCACAAAATCTTTCGACATAATTTTCATAAGTCTGCGTTTTCTCCGTATCTCCGAGTTCGCTCGTTCGAGCGGCAGCACTCAAAAGATTCACATAATATGCAAACTTATTTCCGTATGTTTCGTCATGTTCCTTTGCCCATTGTTTGAGCGTAGCATAATCGGAAAAGACCGGTTCGTCCGAATAACAAATCCGATCCGTATACTCCTCAAAATTCGTATAATCGGTATTGGGTTTCTCCAATTCGCTATTATAATGATTTCCTATATGCATTACGCTCGTCATTCCGGCATCTTTATTGAAATCCAATGTTTCCTGCGCCGTAAACGTACCGGACTGCGAATAAGTCTCCGATACGATAAAGTGGCTGAATCCCGCCTCTTTCGCCAATCTAAAATCGTCCGCGGTCGCGTATGGCGTACCCCAACCTGCGATATAAAACGATTTACCCGTATCGTATTCGGGAAACGTTTTTTCTTCGTCGGTTTTTCCACACCCGACAAAACACGTTGCAGTCATCGCAATCAAACAAATTGCAGATATCACTCTAACGAATCTTTTACTCATCCTTTAATTCCTCCTCCGAAAGAAACATTCATAATTGATTTTTGAAAAATTGCGTACAAGATAATGGTTGGAATACAACAGATAAAAACCCCGGCAAAATATACCGGCATCTCCAGACGCCTGTTCATAATGGTTTTATACATAAACAGTCCGGTTGACAACGTCGGTGTATCCTTTAAGAATAACAACGGCGTGGTGTAATCGTTCCATCTGTCGATAAACATGACGATAAACAGCGCTAGCATCGGACCGATTACCTGCGGCAGCATAATGCGGAAAAACACGCCGAAATGTCCTGCTCCTTCTACAAATGCCGCTTCCATATAGTCTTTCGGCAGACTTTTGAATGATGCATACAATACCACAAAATTGAATCCAAATCCGCTGATGCACGTAATCAGCATAAGCGGCGAACCGGCTATTCCGAGCGCATTGTAAACGCGGTATTGCGACGGCAAAGCTCCGATAATAGGCAAAACCATTACAAGCAAAGATAAACCATAGATGAAATTATGCCCGAAAAATTTGTAACGCGAAAGCACATATGCAGACGTCGCGCACACAAAAACATTCAAAAAAGCACCGATCCCCGCATACCATATCGAATTGAAAATCATGGCAAACATCGAAGCGCCCGTCACGCTCATACTATTGAACGCCGTTACGAAATTTGAAAACGTTAAATCCTGTGGCCAGCCGTTCTTATTGATCGTCATATATTCTATATTGCTTTTCAGAGCGTTCAAAAAAGCCCAAACAAGCGGATATAAAAGAGTAAAACTATACAACGCAAAAATGATAAACGCAACGATATTCAACGCTTTCGGACGAGTTACGTCTTTTTCTTTGCGAAACAGCCGTTTCCACAATTTTTTGAGCGGATTTTCTTTAACTTCTGCCATTTTGTCCTCCTCAATATTCGACGCCGGGATCTACTTTTCCCAAGAAATAGCGCACGGCAACCACCAACGGAAAGCTGAATAGCGTAAAGAACACGCCTACCGCCGCAGGAAATTCCGTTCCGGCATTCTCATATACAGAACGGAAAATAAAATATGAAATAGTCATAGTGCGATTACCGCCGTTGGTTTCAAACAGCAATATCGGTCCTCCGCTGGAAAAAATACCTGTTATTTGCAACACGATCATCGTATATATTGTAGGCCATATCATAGGCATTACGATTTGGAGCAATTCTCTCCACCAACTGATCCCATCAAGCTGCCCGCTTTCTATCACTTCTCTCGGCAGTCTGCTCATCGCGCTTTGAAACAGAATAATACTTACCCCGAACGACGTCCAAACCGTATAAATGATAATTGTCGGCGTCGCTGTAGAATTGTTTGTCAATAATGACGGCAATTCTTTTCCGAAAAGATTTTTAATCAACATGTAAACAGGTCCGTCAAACGTTAACACGTTGACGTAAACGGCAACATATACCACTGCGGATACAATCGACGGAAACATGAAAATCACACGGAAAAATTTATAACCCGATACCTTTTTGAATAAAAAGTATGAAAATAAATACGCCAACGGCAAGCTGATAAACATGCCAACGACAAAATATTTCAGCGTATTGATCAACCCTATATGCAAATCCGAGTCCGGCATTTTCAAATAAGTAATAATTTGCCGAAAATTATCAAACGTATATTCCGTCTTTCCGCCGCCCAAATTCCGCTGAAATGCCATGAGAATAGAATTGAAGTTAATCCACACATAAAACACGGCAAACGCAATCAGAGTAACCGACAACATGCCGTAGCAAAATACATACTTTCCTTTCCGAAAAGATGCAGGCATATCGTCATAATACCTAAATAATTTTTTAGAACTTTTTTTCATCGTTTTCCTTTCCCAAAAAGTAATTTCAATTCAACGAAATTTTGCAATCACATCAACTTTCGTATATAGTCTGCCGCATTTGCAATATCCTCTTGCGGATTGTCGCCGGTTTCGCGCTCTATCGTAAGAAATCCGTTATATCCGATTTCTTTCAGCGCGGCGATATAGGCAGGAAAGTTCACCTCACCTTTCCCCACAGGCGTTTCAATGAAATAATCGGACACATTCAGCATGTCTATCCCGCCGTCCGCGAATACGTCGTATATAATTTTCGGATCGGTGCGGCAAAGCATTCTGCCGTCTTTTACATGCGTGTGTACAATATAGTCTTTTAAGGTTTTTACCGCTTCTACGGGATCTTGCCCCGTTACCATAACAAAGTTAGCAGGATCTAAATTTACGCCCACCCCGCCTCGCGTGTCATCCAGAAACGCTTTGAGTACAACCGCCTTTTCTGGCCCCGTTTCGATCGCCAGCGTTACGCCTTTTTCCTTTGCGTACAAGCCGCATTCGGTGAGCGCGGCGAGCATAACGGCATAACGCGGTTCGCTTTTATCTGAGGGAATTACCCCGATATGCGTGGTAACGGTTTTTGCGCCGAACTCCGCTGCCAAGTCTACAATACGCTTTGTTTTTTCAATACGATCGGCATTGTCATTTTGAATTTCAAAGCCGTGTCCGCCCATATCTCCGCACAATGCCGAAACAACAAGATTGTTTTCCTGCAAAAGTTTTTTATATTCGGCTTTCCTTTCCCGCGTCAGCGTTTCGGGAGAAAATTCACCCGTCGTAGCATAAATTTGCACCCCGTCAAGATTGAGCGCCGCCGCATGTACGACAGCCTCGGCTGTACTTGTTTTGAAACAGTCGGTAATTACGCCTATCTTCAATTTCGCATGCCTCCTTTATCGTAGAGCGCCATAATCAGTTTGTGTGTTTTCAGCGCTTCTTCGCCGCTGATCTCCAGCGGCTCTTCGCCGAGACAAGCTTTATAAAACTGCGCTATTTGTCTGCTGTGCATAAACCCCCAATAGTCCATACCGCCCTCGACGGCTTCCGTATCTTCATCTCGATGCACTTCTTCTTTCGTACCGTCGTTGTATGTAATCACGGCATCGTCATATCCGAAAACCACTTTCCCTTTTTCGCATAGCAATCGTATTTCTATCGGTTCGTCGCAGCCGTAATTGTTCATGGCATAAAATCCGTATTTTACCCCGTTTTTATATGTAATCAACCCCTCTGCGCTGTCCTCTACTTTTACAATCTTATGTCCGCGATTCGCCATAGAACAGGAAATATCGATCGGCTCACTGTCAACAAGCCAATTCACAAGATCTATCGAGTGAATTGCTTGGTCAATGATCACACCGCCGCCCTCTTTGTCCCACGTTCCCTTCCAATCGCTTTCGACATAATAACTGTCCGGGCGAGTCCAAGTAAGCGTACTGCGCGCCGAAATAATTTTTCCGAGTTTACCTCTCACTACCGCTTTTTTGACAAGCTGCGCCGAATCGTTATAGCGGCACTGAAAAATTATTCCGAATTGTTTACCCGTTTCTTTTGCTATGCGCACAGCTCTCGCCGCGCTCTCGTAATCGACATCCATAGGCTTTTCGGTCAACACATGAATGCCACTGTTAAACGCCTCAATCGCCACCGCCGAATGCAGATAATGAGGCAAGCACAGATGAACGGCGTTCGGCTTTTCAACCGCAAACAATTCTCGGTATGACTTATATGCTTTACATCCGTATTTTTCCGCAGCTTTTTCCGCACGGTCTTTTTTAATATCGCAACACGCGACAAGCTGTGCGTGTTCCGAACGCCGTATCGCGTCGAAGTGCATCACGGAAATGCGCCCGCAACCGATTACCGCAACTTTGAGTTTCATAATTCAATTATTTCTCCCGAATGTGATTTCGCTTTAATCAAAGCCTCTCGGATACGCATCACTTCTTTCGTCTGCTCGGTATCAAAAGACACCTCGCCGCTCTCGAAAAAGCGCAGAATATCCGCAATAAGCGCGTGGAAATAGTCCGAATTGAGGGAGGCATAGGCGCTGACGCCGTTTTTCTCCGTGCATACCGTAAACGGCATAGTCTCGCCGTACAGCATAGTCGCTTGCCGACCGCCCTCAAATTCTACACGGCAGATAATTTGCTTTCCCTGCTTTTGCGCGCTGACGTTTGCCGCTTTTGCCTGCAACACTTTCACCGCTGGTTCTATCTGATGAATGATATATTCTTCAAAATTTCCGCCTCCGCCCGTAACAATGATTTTATCACTGCCGATAAGCGAATCAAGTTCGGTCGCATACCGAAGCGCAGAAGTCGAAAAAAACGGAGTATTATATCTTTTCGCTATATCAAATATCTTTTCACTCGCAGCAAAGTCGGGTGCAAATGTCTTGTCTATATAGGTGCGCTTGCCGAACGGCAATACTTTTTCCGCTAATCGCAAATGCGTTTCAGGATTGGAAGGCGCAAGGATAATAATGACGTCACTTTTTTCACAAAGTTCCTCTATGCTTGCGCACTTCTCAGCGCCAAACGATTCGCACCACTCATCCGTAGTCCTGCCGTCCACGGGCGAAACTTCTTTCTCTGCCCAAGCATATTTCACGCAAAACTTCTTTCCCGTCTTCTCGCAAATCTCTTTGATCCACACGGGATAATTATTCGCGTGCCACTCGCTCAAATAATAGTCGACAAATCCAATCGTTTTCATTAGAATTGAATCTCCTTGTTCTGTTCCGAAGAATCGTAAAGTGCCTGCAACAGCCTTGCGCTTTCCAAAACGTAGTCGATATAGTTTTTATCCTTTACGCCCGATTCGATCGACTTCAAAAACGCTTCGTCCTCTTCTTGATACATATTGGGAAGTTCGTGTTCACTCGTATACGATTGCAACGTTGCACCGTCCCAATAAGTGAACTGTCCGAGATAATTCAGCCTTGCTCCGCCCTTATCGCCCAAAAAGTCGATATACATTTCCGCCTTTCCGATATTCTGCGCCCACGCGCCGTTGAAAGAAATGCTCGCCTTGTCCGTTCGGATATATCCCGTGATATAGTCGTCCACGTCGTTCGTGCCGTGTTCGACGTCGGCGGTGTCCTCCGCCCACATATTCACGTATTTATAGGATTTCATATCCTTTGCCATTTCGCTATACGCATTACAGGAAACGGATTTTAATTTCGCGCCGCCTAAAATATACAAAACCAAATCGAAGAAATGCACGCCCCAATCAATGAGTACCCCACCGCCGGACTGCGCTTTCGTCGTGAAATCGCCGCCGAGCCCGGGAATGGAACGAAAATCTCGGAAAGAACAATATACATGATAAATGTTACCGAACTTCCCTTCGCGTACCATCTGTTCCAAAACCTCTACAGACCGCTGATGACGGTTGCATACGCCGATATTGAGAAATTTACCTTGTTTTTTCGCTTCTTCCGCCATCGCACACGACAACTCGTAGCTTACCGTAATCGGTTTTTCGCAGAATACATGCTTACCGGCCTTTAACGCATCCATCGTTATCGTATAGTGCGCATAGTTCGGCGTCAATACCCAAACAGCCTCCACCTCAGGATCGGCAAGCGCAATGTTATAGTCTGTAATAGCTTGCGCATACGAAACAAATTCTTCTTTCGCTTTCACGGCTTTTTCCTCAATAATATCACACACGTACTTGATACGCACGCCGTCTATTTTCGTAAGTGCGGGAAAATGTGCATTGTTTGCGATTCTTCCACAACCTATAATAGCTATCGTTCTCATTTCTGATTCCTCTCCATTTATAAATTTTCTCTATTTATTATATCACAATGCGTTTTAACTGTCTTTGACATTATTCGTCTTTTTATTTAACATTTTTCAACAACCAATCTTCATTTCCATAAAACTGTTTGTTTACCCCCCCCCATAAAATTATAAAACATGCGATTTTTATATATTTTCAGGAATAATAGCGTTTGCTTGACGTTTACTTGACGTTTGCTTGACAAATATTATTAAATATGTTAAACTTCTGTCATGGCAGAAATTATTAAGTTTAACTTCCATTTTGACAACTCGTTTGGTATGAATCCTATTCACACCCACTATTTCGATTTATATCAAGTGGGCGATCTTTTTCTTTCTCCCGCAGCCAAAGTACCCGAACACAAGCAATATTGCTTTGAAATAACCTTTGTGGCACAAGGCAGCGGCACCATTTACGTAAACGACAGCCCATACGCCGTTAAAAAGAACGATTTACAATTCTCTTTCCTGAACGAATCGCACACGTTACAAGCAGACGAAAAAACGCCGTTTCGTTACTTTTACATCGCGCTATCCCCCGTTCCGGATACAATTTGCGAAACGATGGTTCTTTCTTTACAAAAATACTGTACGCAAAACAATTGCATCTTTTCTTTTCCCGATATTTTTGATAATGTAAAAAAATTACTTGTTGAAATTTATAACAAAGGCGTCTTTTTCGAGAAAAAAGTCGAAGCGCTCATCATGGACATTTTGATTACAATCTTCCGTGAAATTGCAGATATCAAAACTGAAAAACGCAAAGAAAAGCCCTTATCGAAAGAGGTCATTATTTATAATGTCGTAAATTATATCAATAGTTCCGACAAATTAATCACAATGAAAGACATCTCCAATAAATTCTTTTACGACTATAATTACATCAGCAAAAATTTCAAAAAGCTCATGAACATCGGTTTACGAGATTACCTGTATGATATCAGACTCGAAAAAGCAAGACATCTTTTAGATTCAACCGATAAAAGCATTACGGAAATTTCCGAACAGTTGGGATATTCATGCATTCACTCTTTCAGCCGCTCCTTCAAGCAAAAATACGGCATTTCACCGGAAAATTATAAAAATAAAAACGCAAGCGACACGGAGAAACAATTATGACGATAAACGACAATGCATTCGGCGATAACGCCGTCTGGATCACTTGCCCCGAACAAAAAAATCCATTGCTCGGCGGTTCGCCGGCTACTTACTTCCGTAAATCTTTTTTTATAAAAAGCGACAGTATTCCCTCATCGACAATCACTATTGCCGCGCTCGGCTTATATGCGATGTTTATAAACAGCAAAAAAGCGAATACAGACGTGCTGACTGCGCCGTTCACCAATTATAACAAAACTATTTTATATCATACATATGACATAACGAAATTTTTACGACGCGGCAAAAACATATTTGAAATCGTTGTCGGAGACGGCTGGTGCAATCAAAACGCTCCCGAAACATGGGGATTTTTTCAAGCCTCGTGGAAAACGACGAATCAAATGATTTGCTCGATACATATCGGAAACGAAACCATCGTTTCGGACGAAAGCTGGAATGTCTGTCAAGACGGCCCGATTTACAGATCTGCTTTACGACTCGGCGAATTCCGAGACTATAACCTTGTTCCCACCTATTCCTTGCTTGCTAAAAAATGCATGCCTCCGCGCGGGACGTTACACGCCGACACAATGCACGAAATCCGCGAATGCAAAAAAATAAAACCGAAATCGGTAATCGATACTGATGACGGCGTTTTAATTGACTTTGGATATAACATTGCCGGATACGTCGGATTTTGCGTCAGCGGACATGCAGGTCAGATTGTTACGATAACTTATGGCGACAAATTAACCAACAATCGAATAGACAACGATTCCAACTCCCAATACATTTCGGACGAAGCCCTTCAAAAATATTTTCAAGTCGACAAAATAACGTTAAAAGAAGGCAAAAACAAATTTAAGCCGCTCTTTGTTTACCACGGCTTTCGATATGCATTCATCGAAAATCTTTCCATGCAGGACGCAAAAAAAATAACGGCTTTTGCCGTCCGCACTGCCTTTCCCGTTACCGGAAAATTTATTTCTTCCTCCCCCATTCTCAATCGTTTACAAAAAATGTGTCTTGCGTCGACCGAAGCAAATTTCGTAGGAATCCCTACCGATTGTCCGCATCGTGAAAAAAACGGCTGGACCGGCGACCTGCATTTATCTGTAGAACAAATGTTATATAATTATGACTGCGCCGCCGATCTTGAAAAATATCTCGACGACATTTGCGACTGTCAGCTCGAAAACGGCTGTATTCCATGCATCGCACCGACCGCTAAAAACTGTTTCGGATATGACTGGGGCAACGGACCGGCATGGGATCTCGCTTTGTTTGAAATTCCTTACCGCTTGGCTATACAAAAAAACGATTGGAAAACAGTTAAAAAACATCTCCGCAACCTTGAAAAATACTATGCTTACTTACAGACAATGCAGAACGGAGACGGACTGTACGAATTCGGTCTCGGCGATTGGAACGCGCCGAAGACTTTACCGCAAAACATTACACCGCTCTCGCTTGTCGCTTCATTATGCGTTTTGCAAATGACGCGAATCATGAAATATTTTTATATGGAATTATTCGGTTCAGATAATGGATATTCCAAAAAAGAAAACGCTCTTGCAACGGCAATCCGTTGCAAATTCATTCATCCGAACGGCAGCGTTGCCAACGACAGCGTATGCGCGCTGGCCGGGATTCTATATTTTGATTTAGCAAAAGACGATGAGAAACCGTTAATATTTGCAAAATTACTGACAGTTTTACGCGAAGCCGATTATACAATGCAATTCGGTATTTTAGGCAACAAGTACGTCTATCGCGTTTTGTGCGAAAACGGACGATCCGATATTGCTCTGAAAATTCTAACAAATAAAAAATATCCGTCTTTCGGATATTGGATCAAACAGAACGCTGTTACGCTTTGGGAAGATTTCGAAGGCACAAACAGTCGTAATCACTACATGTTTTCCGATATTTCTGCTATATTCTATCAATATTTTGCAGGCATTTCCTATACCTTCAAACACGGCGTTCAACATAATATCGTGCGTTTATTCAATCAACCACGGTTAAAACATATTTATTCTAAAACTTTGACTCCGAACGGCGTTTTTCAAATTGAAAAACGCAATACAAATTCAAAAACAGAATACGCGCTAACTTTACCGTCCGATTCCATTACGGATGTTATATTCCCTGACGGTAACACAAAAAAATTTATCTCAAACGAAATACCGACAAATATAAAAATAGAAATCTGATACTTCTTTATTATTTTATATACAAACAAAACAGGTATCTGATTATGTAAAAAATCTTATGGAAAGAACGGGATCTTTGCCCCGTTCTTTCTTATATAGTAAAAGGAACAGATCACGATTTTGTACTCTGTTCCTTTACATTTCTATGGAATAAATAATCTGTTTTTGTACATTACAAGTACCTTGCTTTTATTCCTTAGGAAAAACTATTTTATCAAGTTCTTCCATCATCGCTTTGCGTTTCGGATATTTTTCTTGCCATTCCGCAACGAGTTCCCGCACCAATTTCTTTCCTTCGTCATATCGGCTCAATTTTCGAAGTTGCCTAACGATCTCCCTGTATGTATCCCTTGCCGATGCGCTTTCCGTCAACTTTTGAAATTCGACTTTATATTTCCCCAATACTTCCTCTGCGTATTCTTGCATCAGATCTTTTTCATACTTTTGAATATAATACAAACCCGGATATGAAACAGCCAATTTCAACAATTTATCTTTCATTCCGTCGCGGAGTAAAATTTCAGGCAATAACTCTCTATTGTTTTTCCATATATTTTGAAGCACTGTTTCTCTTACGGTAAGCCATTCTTCCGCATTGTAAAGCCGCTTTAATTCTTCATACTTTTCAATACTGCTATTGTACTCCAACGAAACATAATCCGATAAAGTCTTTCGATAGCCCTCTTTATCTCCCGTCTTTTCATAAACGATCAATAACTGTTCCCGACAGTATTCCGTTGAAACACCCTTTCCGAACGGCATGGCAAGACATTCGAGCAGCAAACTCTCCGCTTCTTTGTATTGTTGTTTTTGAAGTTTTTCTTCTATGCAGTCGGCTTGTACTTCCGCATAAGACCAATACTTTTGCCGAAATTGCTCAAAGGTTTGTTCCGATACATTCGATTTCCGCATCAGGTCGATTTTTTGTTTCAGATAATAGCCGAGTTTGTAGTCGGTTAAATCTGTTTCGTTGCAAACTTCTGCAATGCAGTTTTCTATATACTGCATTTTCGGTGCATAGTATTCCGGCTTGTCAAAATTAGTAAATAGAAAATGTTCGGCTTGTTCTTTTAAGTACCATTCTTGATCGGGGGCTTTGTATTTCAGCAACTGTTTACAAACGTATTGCTCCGATTCGGCATCTTGCAAAGCCTGCTTCCATATTTCCAAACCGACCTCGCAAACCATTCCCGTTCCGCCGTCAGAATCGTCCATATCGGTCGCACAAAACTTTCTCAACGCGAAAAACGAGTAATCGAACGCTTCTTTATATCTTCCGTCTCTCAAATAAATTTCGGCGTTCGTTTCCATTGTTTCGCTCACTTGCATCGCGCACTCATAAGCGTATCTGTATTCAATGTATCCCTGCCGCTTATAATGCGCTATGATTTTTTTGATTTCATCTTTCAAGGTTGCCACATCCGCCGACAATACGGGATGGGTATCAATACTTTTTTCTGTTTTTGACTTTTGGCTTTCCTTCGGCTTTTTTACCGATTGTCTTTTTGAATACACGGCGGGAACGTCTCCGCAATATTCCCGATATAATACGGCAGCCATATGTTTGCAATATTCGCCGCTTTCTGCATAAGGACAATTGCATTGCATATCGACGACACTGCCGTCCCTGTCAAATTCCACAGAAACAGAATACTCCTCGGTCCCTATAACCGTTGCGACACGCTTTTTTCCGTCCGCTTGGAAATCTATAACTTTTCCTTTCCGATAATATCCCTCGCCCCGCTTTAAGATATTCTCGTCAAAATACTTTTCCCATTCCATATTGTTACCGTATAAACAATCTTATATTGCCGAACGCTACTAAACTGCTTGCCTTGATGCAATATATAAATCAATATCGTTTACGATATATTTAGGACCTGTCGTATGCAATGCCTCATAAAACGACTCAACATATTCGCACACGGAATATTTATTAAAGAGTTCTATAACAGCTTTACCCGTCATTTTTTTTGCCGCCTGTATTCTTCTATGCAAAAGACGATAAAAGGCATCTCTTTACTCATACCAATAATTCCTCCTCTGGCAACTCTATTTTTCCTGTTTTTCTTTCCGTTTTCCATATATGATAAATCGTTAAGGGGCTATAATGCCATATCTTTGTTTCTTCTTTCTCAAGTAAAGCATACGTTTCCGATTGATAGAATACATTAATCGCCCCTACATCGCTCATGTGTTCTTCTCTCACAATTATATCTACTACTTGCGGAACTATCGCCATACTTAACAATGCAGAATACTTTTCTTCGTTCATTATTTTTGTACCTCGTATAATTAAATAGTAGTAGTTTTTAATGTCCCTCTCCAAGGACAAGCAAAATCTGCTATACTGTAAGAAGATACTGTGGATCAGTTCTTTGTTCCTACCGCGAGACGGTTTAGAGGAGGCTCTGACCACAGTCTCTTTGTTCGTTTGTTAATCAGTTAGGCCACTATTTGACAGTTCCAAATCTAAAGGCAACAAGTTTTTTTGTTTTTCGTTTACTGATAAAATTTGTGCTGAACCTCTATCAATATCTTTTTGCATATCGAATCGCAACAAATCGGTATCATATTATTTAAAATATAACTCATTGCTTTTTCTCCCCTTTTTCCGCAAGGTTTAACAACCTGTCATACTCATCTGGAGACAACAATATCGCCGTGGGGACATTGTTTTTCAATACAACAATTTGCTTTTCATCCTGCAAACGATTAAATATTTTTGATGCTTGCCCCTGATTGAACATTGTAACGGAAACCAAATTATTCAATAAATTTTTTTCTATCATAATTTACCTCTAAAGGTATTATATCAAAATAAAATAAAAATGTCAATATACGTTTTTATTTACATTAAAATTCATTGTAAAAAATCGCTTCAAAAGTGCCCCTAAAAGTGGCCCTAAAATTTTTAAAAAAATTCAAAATTTTAAAAAAATTAAGCCTCAAAAACGCCATTTTTAAGCGTTTTTGGGGCTTTTTTGCCTGTTTTTATGCAATTTTAGCCTTTCGGGATAATCGCGTCTCCCCTGCCACATGGAAGGGTGTCGAAATTTGATACAGTTTTGATAGGACTGTTTCATTCGACATCCTTTTTCTATTATAATGTATTCAGAGGATTTTCGCAAGCAAACATACAGGTTTGAATTTGCAAAAATCCTCTTTTTTGATATA
>CALVXG010000036.1 GCA_944368925.1 uncultured Clostridia bacterium
ACAAGCACACGCCACGGTTGCAAATTGTTTTTTTGAGTCCGCTTTAAGGGACAATCGGGGCTTGATTTATTACGATGAATCTGCCATTTCCCAATGTATTTAACAATACATCGCCATCTTGTAAATAATAAGGCGGCATATTTTTTGCGAATTCTTCTGTTGCATATTTAACGAATCTTAAATCTAAACCGTCCCATTGATTAGCTTGTTGTCCTACGATCTTGTGTGGTGTAGGTTCCTTAGAGTACTTAGGAGATTTGCCACTAAAAGCCGCTAAAACAAAATTTTCAAGATGACACCACGCTCAACTATCTGGTATCTCAAAGGGTAAATCATCGGTAATATCTTTGATTTCCGAGCCTACCTTCTCATAATAGCGATTATCACCCTATAAGTAACAGAAAAACCTCGTAAATTTATTTACAATGGCAATGGCTTGAAGCGAAAATATAATGTAGCATTCAAAAGGTTTTGAATAGTATAAGTTGGGAAACTAATGGAAAAGCGGAATCCGTTCATTTCACGAATTCCGCTTTTGATTTAAACCGAATATAAGCCGTTTCAATCCATATTTGATTTTTTATTATGTCCATTTGAGTGCTTATACCCCTCCAAAAGACTTTCAAGAATTCGGGAGTATCAGGGATATTCTCCATAGCGGACAAGATTTTTATCCCGTTGTCTTTCAGGTGCTTCCTGTGCATAGCCATCTCGAACTTGTTACGGGAGAACCTGTCCAATTTGTAAACTGTCACATATTTTTATGGACACTATAAATTCTGCCTTGTTTATTTACTATGATTCAAGTTTTATAGACGGTTGGAAATATGACTTCTTTTCTCTTGATTATTCTGTCAAAATATGCTAAAATAAATCAAAAGATATCAAGAGGACTCAATGGAATGAAAAATAAGGAAATTACGGTGTTGAGTCAGGCAATACACATAAATAAAGACGACTATTTTTCTTTAACAGATATCGCGCGATATAAGAATTCCGAAGATCCTAGATTTGTAATCCAAAACTGGATGCGTAGAATAGATACAATACAGTATTTAGGTCTATGGGAGCAGCTGAACAATTCGAATTTTAACCGTGTCGAATTCGATACGTTTAGAAGTGAGGCCGGGCACAATTACTTCACCATGACACCTAAAAAATGGATAGAGGGAGTCAATGCAATAGGCATTATTTCCAAAGCGGGTAAATATAACAGCGGCACTTACGCCCACAAGGATATCGCGCTGCAATTCGCATCGTGGATCTCGCCGGAGATCAATCTGTATATCATCAAGGAGTTCCAGCGGCTGAAAGCTGAAGAGCAGAAGCAGCTTGATTGGTCTGTCAAACGTGAGCTTGCTAAAATCAATTATCGGATACATACGGACGCGATCAAGGATAACATCATCATTCCGCATGAAATATCCAAAGAACAGGCTGCGTTTGTTTATGCCAACGAAGCCGACGTGCTTAATGTTGCGCTGTTCGGAATGACGGCAAAGGAGTGGCGTGATAAAAATCCCGACAAGAAAGGAAATATCCGCGACTATGCCGAAGTGGCGCAGCTTATCTGTCTTTCCAATCTTGAAAATCTGAACGCTTATCTGATTGAACGCGGGGTAAGCCAATCGGAAAGGCTTGTGGAGTTGAATAGAGCGGCGATCCGTCAAATGAAAATCTTGGCGGAGGAGAGGGCGAGATTGCTTGACGGCAACGGTGAAGAGTGAGGTGTGCGATGAAGTTTTCCGAGAAAGTAAAATATGCGAGGATGAAATTATTGCTTACGCAAGAAGCGTTGGCGAAGGAACTGGGCGTTTCATATGCAACTATTTGTCGCTGGGAAAAGGACAACCGTGAGCCGCAAATTGTATCCCAGGGTAAGTTTTATGCTTTTTGTGAAAGCAAGGGTATCAAATTTGAAGAGTAAGATGTGGAGAGTGGGGCATTATGGCATATCTGTATTTGAATTTTGAAGAAAATCTGCAATCCGGCAGTAAAAATTGGGATGATTTTTATACGGAATCTTTGCTGGTGCAGTACGAGAAATTAAAGATAAAACTTGGTGGTCTCGCTCCCGAAACTTTGCAGGGATTCATCCAGTCCGCTTTTGCGCCGCAAATGCAAAAAACTTTTCATATTTCTGTCCCCGGATTCGATCGCAGGATTAAAACGAATAAGCGAGGCAAGCAATGTATTTATAACATTGTGATTCGTCCTGCGCATGATTTTTATTCCGATTATGTTCTTCCGAAAAAATATGATTAGTTTTCGAATATTCTTAAAAAATTTTTTAAACAATATTGACAAAACAAAAGAACTGTGATACTATATGGTCAGAAAATATGTACTCGAGTACATATTGTGAAATCATATACATACTGGCTGGAGAAGATATGAAGGAATATCGGGAAAAAAGGGAATATATTTTACCTGTCAGAATTTTGGCTGCGGTTAATGTGAGCGGTGGAGAAAATTTGTTGCAATACCATTCAGATATTTCTTCTTTTCTTTGCCAAAAGCCGTGTATAATTCATGCGGGCGGATACATAGTGTTGGATTTTGGCCGAGAATACCAAGGCGGCGTGAAATTGGTGGTGCAGGATATGTGCGGCGAAAAAAATGCGCGAGTGCGTATACGTTTCGGGGAATCTGCTATGGAATGTTGCAGTGATGTCGGTGTAAAGGGGGCAACCAATGATCATTCGGTGCGGGATGAAGTATTGTGTATCCCATGGGTCGGATGTTTAGAATACGGTATGACGGGGTATCGATTTATACGCATAGACAATGTGGATAAAGTAGCCGTATCATTTATTCAGATTTTGGGGATTAGTGTACATAGCGGCAAAAAGATGGTGGGGGAATTCAGGTGTAACGATGACAGGATCAATGAAGTTTGGAAGGCCAGCGCTTATACGGTTTACCTGAACAACAACAAATACATTACAGACGGGATCAAGCGGGATCGGCTTGTATGGATAGGAGATATGCATCCGGAAACCATATCAGTATTGCGTTTGTTTGGAAATGATGATTCGATACGGCGCAGTCTTGATTATATTCGAAATCTGACGGATCCCGAAGAATGGATGAACGCCATACCATCGTATTCGATGTGGTGGATAAAGATACATTGGGATTTATACTGGTATACAGGAGATTTAAAATATCTGAAGGGACAACTCGGATATTTGCGGTTACTCTGTCGGCATTTGGTTTCTTTGATTCATGATGACGGCAGGGATGACATATCTTTTCGTTTTATTGATTGGCCTTCCAGCAATCAGCCGGAAGCGCAAAATTTGGGGATTCACGCGTTATTGACGATTTCTTTGCAAGCGGCGATGGAGATTTTTCGTATCTGCGATGAAGATTTGGCGATGCAGAATGAAATCAAGAAAGCTCTTTTGAAGTTGTCTTGCCGTAAGGCGGAACACACGACTAACAAGCAGGCGGTTGCGTTGGCAGTTTTCGCCGGTCTTATTCCTGCGGATATAGCCGAAGAGCAGGTTTTATCAAAGCAGCTGTTGTCAGATTTATCCACATTTTTGGGCTATTATGTTATGCAGGCACATGCCCGGGCGGGAAAAATGCAAAATGCATTAACCATTATTCGGAAATATTATGGAGCCATGCTGGATCTTGGTGCGACAACTATGTGGGAAGATTTTGATTTAAGATGGATCCAAGGAGCAAAGCCTATTGATTCGTTGTTGCAAAATGGGGAATATGATGTTCATGGCGATAACGGGGCATATTGTTACAGCGGGTACAGGCATAGCCTTTGTCATGGTTGGGCGGGAGGAACGGCACCTTTTGTAAGTGAATTTGTGTTAGGGATCAAAGTAGCGCAGGCAGGGTGTAAAAAAATTATTTTGAAACCGTCTTTGGGAGGACTGGAATGGGCCGAAGGAGTTTTTCCTACACCGTTGGGCCCCTTGTCGGTGCGAATTGACAAGAAAGGCGAAAGCGCACAAATCGAATATGAAGCGCCGAAAGGAATAGAAGTGAGTTTGTCGTGAGCGGGAGGGAGTATGGTTACAAGGAAAGATGTGGCGCAATTAGCGGGTGTATCTACAGCGACTGTATCGCGCGTAATGTCGAAAAGCGGATATGTATCCGAGGCGGCAAAAGAAAAGGTAGAGAGAGCGATCCGTCATCTAAATTATATTCCTAATAATCTGGCAAAAAATTTGACGCAAAACAAAAGCAATGTTGTTGCTGTTCTGGTGGAAGATGTTACAAACCCTTATTATTTGCAGATTTTGGAATCAATGAGCGACGAAGGGCGAAAGCACAATCTGATTATTTCTTTGTTTGCAGTAAACAAGGGTGATATAGACATCATTTTGGAAAGTCTGATCAAAAACAGAGTTTGTGCGATTATAAATTTGGCATTGTTTTCTTGCAGTGAGAGATACATTTCTATTTTGAATGAATTGGACATTTATACAATCAATGTAAGGCCGCGGGATCAGGAAGCGTGTTTGAAATTATATTTAAATCAAGATCGCGGCATCGAAGAAATGTTTTCGGTGTTAAAAAGCAAGGGGAGAAGAAAGCTGGTTTATATAGCCGCGCTCAATAAAGAGATCGCATCCGAAGACATTCGTTTGTCGGCTTATCGAAAAAATTGTCAAAAATACGGCTTTATACAAGATCCGCAATATGTTATATTCGGAGATTATCCGGAACGCAGGGCGTTTGAGGTGGGGTATGACAGTGCGGAGTTGCTTTTAAAACAAAACCTGGATTTCGATTCTATTTTTTGTCTGAATGATTCTACTGCGATGGGGGTCATGAAGTGTCTTCTGTCACACGGAGTCCGAATTCCGCAGGACGTGTGGGTGGTCGGTTGTGACAATATTATATTATCACAATATGTCCATCCTTCTTTGAGTACGATCGATGTACAGACGGAGCGGCAGGGTAAGGCTTATATCCGTGCCGTTGTGGAAAAAATAGTCGACGGCACAGAAGAAATCGATGCTAAGCTGATTTGTCGGGAAAGTATAGGTTAAACAGGCCGCGCGCCATACGTACAATCGGCGTAAAAACAAAGTCATAGTTTTGGATATGTGGTATTATTTAACAGATTTGGCAAAATATGTACTCGAGTACATAATGATTTAATAAAAAAGGAGGGATAAGATGAAAACAAAAAGCAAATGGATGATGATGGCGGCTGTGTTGCTCATGTTTGTTATTGCTGTCGGAGGATTTTGTTTTACGGCAGGAGCGGAAACATCGGGTAATTCTAACGGCTGGGTAACCGAAGCGCCTGCGGGGTCGAGCGTTGATTTTGGTTCCAACAAGCAATGGCCGATGGCTCCTGTTGACAGGGGTGAAGGCGTTACGGAATGGTGTTTCAATAACGGGCAAGTTACCGCG
This sequence comes from uncultured Clostridia bacterium, assembly GCA_944368925.1. Taxonomy (GTDB): domain Bacteria; phylum Bacillota; class Clostridia; order Christensenellales; family Borkfalkiaceae; genus Borkfalkia. Next base: position 5,392 of record CALVXG010000036.1, read on the forward strand.
AACGAGACGGCGCTGGACGTTACGAAGCCGATTGTTCTTACTTATAGTACGAAAAGCAATGTGGCGCCGGATGCAGGGAGCTGGGTCATGTTTGCACTGACGACGACGTTTGAGGGCGCTACCAAATTGACGGCGGGAATACAGGAAGAGGGCAATGCACAATACCGTCCTTTTTTCTACGCGCATCAGATGAAGGATAACCGTGATCAGGATGCAGGCGGAGCAGGCGCAACGGTTGTGGTCAATTCCGCAAAATACGGAATGCTGAGCAACAGCTGCGGGGCTGCATACGATAACAATGCGATGACTACGCTGGAGATTTATTTGGGCGCCGAACAGAATACGGACGGCTATATTCTTGTTGACGGGCTGTATGTAGGGTATCCTTCCGTGACGCAGAGCGCATATGCAGACGGAAAAGCGTATCTTGCAATTTCTGCGTTTAATTCCGGGTTTTTCCGTATAAAAGTGGGGAACGCGGTGGAGGTGACGGATGTCAAAGATTATGATCTTTCGGCTGCGGTGACCAATGCAGCGGTTGTTTTGCAGGACAACGCGCTTTGGCGTGCGGATGCAGGAGAAACCGTTTCGTTCAAAGTGGAAAACATAACGGAGGGGTATCTTGTTAAAAGTGTAAAGGCGAACGATGAAACATTGTCGGCGCAGGACGGGACGTATTCCTTTACGATGCCCTCGCAGGATACCGTAATTACGGTAGAAACAGAAAAAGCACCGGACACGTATACCGTTCATTATGAAGGTTCTGTAGCAGAGATCGCTTTCCGAGACAATACCGACACATATGTTGCAGGAGCAACAGTTACGTTTACGGTAGAAGTCAAGGCTGCATATACTTTACAATCCGTAAAAGTAGACGGAGTCGTGCTGGAAGAGAAAAACGGATATTATTCGTTCATCATGCCGCAAGCTGATGCCGTGATTACGGTAGATGGAATAAAGAATTACAGTAAACCATCCGAGCAGACAGTTTCCAACGCGGTAAACGGATGGAACAACGAACAGAACACGAAAGATCCCAACTATGGAGCCGTGGTTGACGGAAACGGGTCGTCTATGGTGAATGAAGGAAACGGATATTCGAATTTCGTGCTTAACAATTCGGGTTCGATCAGTTCGGTAGTCGGTTTTGATGTTACCAAACCTATTTATTTGGACATGCTGGTTATGCCGAACGGGGCGATTCCGGGAGACATAGGCTGGTTCATGGTCGGGTTTTACGATGACTGGAATATTATGCTGGAAGCGGGGGTGAACGGTTATGGATCGTCGGGAACGACCTTGGATCTGAATGAAAAGATCAACGAATATTTGAAATTGTGTTTCGGGTTTAATTACAGCGATATAAATAGCAAATCGACGCCGCTTTCATCTTTCAAAAATATTACAATCGCAAGCGACTTGTCTTTGACCAATAAATTCGGCGATGCTTGGGGCTGGACGGAAGAAGGACGCGGAACGGATTTTGATTATGCAAAGTTTGAGATCTATATCGGAGCGACGGCGGAAGAAGGTTATGTCAAAATAGACGGGGTAAAGATCGGCACGCTTTCAGTGACGCAATCGGATTTCCATGAGGGGACGGCATATGTACATCTTATGAGTTTTTATTCTTCGCGGATTCAGGCGAAAATTTATGCCGAAGCGGAGCTGGATGCACAGACGAACGTAGATTCCCGTGCAGAGATCGTTTTTGCCGAAGGGACTGACTTAAATTCTCTCATGACATATGACGAGGTACGTTTTAAGGTCAATGTGCCCGCACAATACGGTGCGCTTGTCAGTGCAGACGGAAAAGAACTTAAACCCGATGCGGACGGCAATTATGTTCTTTCGGTCGGATACGGAAAAAGCATTCTGACGGTAACGGTAGATGAAATGGTAACGGTAACCTTTGAAACCAACGGCGGAACAGAGGTTGAACCCGTTTCGGTAACAAAGGGCGGAACCGTTTCTGCCCCTGAAATCATGAGGGAAGGTTATACATTGGAATGGTATGCGGACGAGGCTTTTCAAAATGTTTTTGATTTCGGGGCTGGAATCACGGAAAGCTGTACGGTCTATGCAAAATGGACGCCTGTAGAATATTCTGTTTCCTATTATGACGGGGCAAATAAAATAAGAGATCTTTCTCCTGCAAGTTATACGGTGGAAAGCGGAGAAATTGCGCTTCCAGTGCCTGTAAAAGAGGGATATACCTTTGACGGATGGTATACGACTGCAAATTTTGCGGGAGATAAAGTGGAGGTTTTGGAAGCCGGAACCACGGGCGACATTACCTTGTATGCGAAGTGGACGGAAACCACGGAGGGAGGCTGCAGTGCGGGATTGAACTCCGGATTTATTGTCGGCGCAGTTGTCGTCTTTACGGTATCGGCGGTATTGCTGATCGCGGGAAAGCGAAAAAAAATCTGACGGAATGAGGAATCTGCGCCGCAGCTGCGGCGCAGTACAAAAAAATGAAAATTATATTGGATACGGATATCGGGACAGATATCGATGATGCGTTTGCTCTTTTGTATCTTTTGAAGAAGAGGGCAGATCTTGCGGGCGTTACAACTGTTTTCCGCAATGCGAAACGCCGGGCGAAATTATGCAAGGCAATCGCGCATTCAATGCAAATTCCCGCATTGCAAGTGTATGCAGGGATAGATAAACCGTTTGTGCAGGAACCGGAAAAAATAGAGCCTCCTCAATGCAAGCAGGATTATGATGCCGAGGGGAACTATATACCTCCGCAATGTTCGGATAAATTTGAAGTATATGAGATTCCTCAAACCAATGCGACTGAGTTCATTATAAAAACTTGCCGGAAAGCGGAAAAAACAGAGATTTTGTCCATAGGAGCGCTTACGAATGTTGCGACGGCGATACGCATTGCGCCGGATATTGTCCCCAAGATCCGATTGACGATGATGGGCGGTTGTTTTAAAAAATTGTCATTAGGCGGAGAGGCGGAGCATGAGGTAGCGGAATGGAATATCTTATGTGATCCTGAAGCGGCGCATATTGTGTTTTCTTCCGGCATGGAAATACGCATGGTGGGATTGGACGTTACGCTGGATTGTACGCTTTCAAAGGAAAATTTTGAAAAAATACGCGAACTGAAGGTTTGTCCGGTTTTGGATGAACTTATGCAAAAATGGGCGGCATATTACCAAAGAGAACTTCCCGTATTGTTTGACCCGGTGGCGGCGGTATCGATATTTACCGACTGTCTGACGTTTAAAAAGAAAAAGATGCGCATCGGGCTCAGCGGCAAGAGAAGAGGGGTTACCTATGAAACCCGGAGCGGGTACAATGTGGAAGTTGCCGTGGAAAGAGACGATAAAAAGTTTTGCGAAGAATTTTTTTCGGTTTTGCAAAGATAAATGAATTGGAAAGGAGCAATTATGAAAAAACTTATTTCGATTCTGTTGGCGGTCATGCTGTGTGCGGGAGTATTTGCCGGCTGCAGCGTTGATATCGGCAATGATGGTGAAGGCACGGGCGATTTTTCCGGAGAAATAGATTTTAATGCAGGGACAGATTACACGGATACGATTAAAGTTTGGGTTACCAACAATGACAGCGAACTGAAACTGATGGAAGCGTTTGTGAATGCTTTTAATCAGGTGTATCCGAACATTACGGTGGAATACCAAGGCATCGATTCACTGACCGATCAGCTGATATTCAATTCCGGGTTGGAGAGTATGTGCGATGTGTTCTGGGTGACGCCCGAATACATTTCCCGTTATCAGGAATATGGCTTGATTGCCCCGCTGTCTCCCATTGTGGAGGCAGATCAGGGATTTGATCTGGAAAATCTGAACGAAGATTGTGTGCGCAGTTGCAGCAGCGACGGGGTATTGTACGTAATGCCGCGCGACTACAATCAGGTTGTAATGTATTATAATGTGGATATGTTTGATGCAGCGGGCGTTGCTTATCCTTCTTCGGAGGAGGCAATGACGCAGGATGAATTTGTGGAAATGCTGGCTGCATTGAAAGAGGGGCTGCTGACTTCGGATGAAACCAACAGCTATGGCGTAAAGTACAGCGAGGGTTTTACAAACTCGATGGATGCCTCGATTTTATGGGATTCTCTTTCCTGGCCTGTCGTGAAAAGTTTTGGCGGCATGATTTTTGACGATGAAGGCAATTATCTTGATGAAAACGGAAACATGCTTTTTGATTCGGAAGGGACATACGAGGCGATGTTGTTTGCACATGACCTGGTGGCGAATCAATACATGGGGAATCCGGGAACGTGGAGTACCAAAGACGGTGCGCAGTTTCTTTTGGAAACAGCGCCTGTATATTTGCATTGCAGGGCGATATTGTCTTCGTTGACCACGGCGACCAGCGCCTATCACGGACTTTCCGATATCGGCGTTGCGCCCTGTCCTGATTTTGGCGACAGTGATACGTATTATGTCGGATCCGGTGCCACGGGGTATTCCATGTATTCGGAGAGTGAGCATAAAACAGCGGCATGGCTTTTTTTGAAGTTTATTGTCAGCGAACGTGCACAGGAAGAGGCGTCCAAAACGGGAAATCACGTACCTGTGATCGAAAGTTTGATCACCGATGAGAATGCGGAGTGGAGAAAATATACGACTTCTGCTTTCGGGGAACAGTATTCCAACGAACCGTTTATTTACAGGAGAGAAGAGTGTTTCACGCACGTGCGCGATTTTATGCAATACATTGATGCGTCATATCAGTCCACCGTTTTCGAGCGTTTGCAGAATTGTTATACGGATTGTATTACAAATGTAAAATCGACGGATGCGGCCGGCATAGAGACGGAGATCAAGGCATTCATATCGAAGTATGCAAAAGAAATGAAGAACTATATTGAAGCGGATTAGGAGGAATACAGGTGCTGAGTGCAAACGGAGATTTGAAATCCGAAAAGGCGAGAGTTTCGGTGTCGCTCAAAAAATGGATAAAAAAAGATTATGCTTGTTACCTGTTTCTTTTGCCGGCGTTTATAGGTTTTTTTGTCTTTTCCGTGTATCCGATGGTGGCGTCGCTGTTGTACGCTTTTACAAATTTCAACGGGACAAAAATCACACAGATCGGCACAATGAATTTTGAAAAAATATTCAGTTCGGATATTATAGACGGTTGGTCTGAAGTGGGGAAATCTTTCGGGCTCAGTATTCTGTATTCAGTCATATCCATTCCGATGAATCTTGTCCTTTCATATATTTTAGCCTTGTTTTTATACAAGGAGATAAAAGGCATACGTTTTTTCCGTTTGCTGTATTATCTGCCCGTAGTTATTCCCGGAATTGCAATGGGCTTGCTTTGGATGGACGTATTCAGTTCGGAATCTACGGGAATAATGAATCAGATTTTTGCTTTTTTGGGCATACCGAAAAGTAACTTTTTTCAAAGTGCGGATACATCTTTGGCGACCTATATTTCAACAGGTTTGTGGGTGATCGGCGGAAATATGATCATGTGGCTTGCCGCATTGAACAATATTCCGCCTTCGGTGACCGAGGCGGCTAAAATCGATGGCGCGGGATATTTTCATCGTTTGTTTGTAATTGTGATCCCGCTTTGTACTCCCATATTGTTTTATAATCTGATAAACGGAATTATTGCTACGCTGCAGACATTTGATTCGTATGCAATGGTAGGAGCCGGCGTAGACAACAGTTTGTATTTTATAGCTGTCCGGATTTATGTAACGGGATTCAAGCATATGAAGATGGGCCTTGCTTGTGCGGAGGCATGGCTGCTCTTTTTGATGGTCGCGGCGTGTACGTTGATCATGTTTCGGTTTTCGAAATGGGTATTTTACAGCGATGATGAAAACTAAAAAATTAACTGCCTTTAAAATTACGGCGCGATCGCTGCGATATCTTTTAATGGGTGTGTTTGCATTGTTTTTTATTTTTCCGTACTTTTATATGCTGACGCGCAGTCTGATGTCGCTTTCGGAAGTAAATTCTGCTTCGTTTCTACTTTTTCCCTCGCAATTGCATTTCGAAAATTATAAGGTGGTCATCGATTATCTGCCTTATCTTCGCAATACGCTGATTGTAGTCGTTATCAACGGTTTTTTTATCCCTGTTACGGGAGCGATGATCGCATTTCCTTTTGCCCGTTATTCGTTCAAAGGCAAAAAGATCATGTTTGCTTTGTTGATGGGCACAGTCATGTTGCCCGGATCGGTAACGACCATCCCGTTGTATGTTTTGTACAGTAAACTTGGGCTGTTGGATCGGCTCGCTTCACAATGGGTAGGCGCGTTTTTCGGCGGCAGTGCAATGCAAATATTTTTGATCGTTCAATTTATGCGCGGGGTTCCCAAGGAGCTCGATAACGCTGCATATCTTGACGGGGCAAACAAGTTTGTTGTTTTCACAAGGATCATGCTGCCTCTTTGTTTCAATATCCTGGTCTATACTTCGATCGGGGTTGTCTTGGCAAAATGGAATGATTTTACCGGACCGTTGGTTTATTTACGCAGTAAGCAAAATTACACGATGGCCGTAGCGTTTTACTATGAGTTTTCACAAAACGGTGTAAATGCTTTATTTGTCAATTACAAAATGGCTATGACAACGTTTATGACAATCGTTCCGCTTCTGTTGTTTTTTATTTTTCAAAAAACAATGATCGGCGGGATCAAAGTCGGCGGCTTAAAAAATTAACATAGAATGAGGAAACAGCTTTGAAAAAAATAATTTCTGTTCTTTTGGGAATAGGCATGCTGTTTTCCGTCGCGGCATGCGGCGGCGGAAATTCAGACGATGAAAAAGGGGAAACTATGACGGATCAGCAATTCACGCTTTCACAGCTTGCGGGAACGGATGCTCTCGGCCGTAAAATTACACCGACATCCGGCAGAAAAGAAAATAAGTACGTCGGGATTTACTATTTTGTCTGGCATGGCTATCATACCCAAAAAATTTACGATACGTCCAAAATATTGGAAAAATACGAAAACGGAATTGTAGGAAATCCCGAAAATCCTTTGTGGGAAATCGATCCTTCTTCGGAAGTATATGACGCCGATATCAGTGCAAACAGTGCTTTTCATTATTGGAGCGAACCTCTTTACGGATATTATAATTCCGAGGATGCATGGGTCATTCGCAAGCATCTTGAACTTCTTTCTTATGCCGATGTAGATTATCTTTTGCTCGATTATACCAACGGGTTTATTTACGAGCGGGCAACGGGTATTCTGATCGATACGATTTTAGAAATGCGAAAAGAGGGTTGGAATGTCCCGCAGGTTGCGTTTATGCTGCCGATCGACAGCATAAAGAGCGAGGAGACGTATGCTTTGGTCTATGAGACATATCTCTCCGATCCTGAAAACGAAGGTGCATTTTTTGTTGCGGATGCAAAGACAAATCCTTCCGGGAAACCTTTGGTAACGGGAACGCTCGGAGAGGACACCCCTCATTTTGATGCGATTTGGTATAAACCATTGCAATGGCCGGGTACACCGTATGACGACGATGCTTTACCCTGGATGGATTGGGCTAAAAATAATGTGCAGCATAACCATAACGGAGTAATGAGCGTTTCGATCGCACAGCATACGAACGGCACATGGTCTTCCGATCCGTATTTGTATCCCGGAAAGCAATTTTTCAGAGGACGCGGATGGGTATCTTCCGATCCTTTGGACAACGGTGCCGATGAACAAAACGTGATGGAAGGCACGAATTTCCAGTATCAATGGGATAACGTATTTAACTCCGCCGAGGAGGTGAATATGGTAGTCGTAACCGGCTGGAACGAATGGATTGCACAGAAACAGAGTACCCTGCAAAATACCTACCACACATCGTTACGGGCGGTTTTTGTGGATAGTTTCAACATGCCGTATTCCCGTGATGCGGAAATGATGACGGGGGGCTATGCCGACAATTATTATTTGCAGCTTGTCCGGAATATCCGTAAATTTAAGTACGAGACGTCAGAAAGTGGCGCAGTGGAAAATGAAAAAACGACGATCGATATTACAAAGGGGATTTCTGAGTGGACCGGTATTACCAGGATCTATTTGGACGCGGCAGGTGAAGTGGCGGAGCGAAATTATAAGAGCGTAGATCCCGCTTTGGTTTATACCGATACCAGCAACCGCAATGATGTGGTGAGTCTGAAAATAGCAAACGATTCACAGAATTTGTATCTGCGCATTGAGACAAAGGAAAAGGTGACTGCGCATGAAAGCGGGGATGAAGAATGGATGAACGTATATATTTCGACGGGCGAAGTAAACGGCTGGGAAAGTTACAATTATATAGTAAACCGTAAGCCGCAGGATAACGGCATAACCTCGGTGCAGAAAATTACAGGCGAAGAATTGTCTGATTGCGGCAGCGCTTCCTATTATCAAGAGGGTAATTATATTTTCTTTGCAATTCCGCTGAGCTCCGTAAACGGTTCGGCGGGGGAGGAAATCCAGATCAAGATCACGGACAATATGCAATCCTTTATGAATGCGGATGATTTTTATATCAGCGGGGAAAGTGCTCCTGTTGGCAGGCTGAACTATGCATATAAGATAGCGTAATGTAAAAAGGATCAAAACATATGCCGCCGCAAAAAAAATACGGCGGCATATGTTTCTGAAAATAAATAAAAAGGAACAAGGGAAAATAATCTGTATGAAGAAAGTAATTATAGTTGGCAGTTTGAACATGGATTTAAGCATACAAGCGCCTTATTGTCCTCAGGCGGGGGAGACTTTGTCGGGAAGTGGATTTTTGACGAACTGCGGAGGCAAAGGGGCGAATCAGGCAATTGCGGCAGGAAAATTCGGGGCGGACGTTTTTATGTGCGGCTGTGTGGGAAAAGACGAATTCGGACAAAAAATCTTGCAAAATTTTCAGAAAGAAAAGATATGTACGGATTATATCAGAAAAGTTGAAAATATTTCTACGGGAATAGCCGTCATCCTGATTACAAAAGGGGAAAACAGAATTGTATTGAATGCGGGTGCAAATGCTTTTTTGCAGAAGACCGATATAGACAATGTGTTGTCTGTCGCCGAAAAAGGGGATATCTTTTTAACGCAATTGGAAAATGATATCCACGAAATCGGTTATGGGTTAGAAAAGGCAAAAGAAAAAGGATTATTTACGATTTTAAACCCGGCTCCTGCAAATATTGCGGTAAAAAAATACTTTCAATTTGTTGATTTAATCATTCCGAATGAAAGTGAATTGAATATTTTAGGAGGAACAAGGGAAATCATGAATGCCGGGGTGCAAACCATCGTTACCACTCTTGGCGGCAGAGGATATGAAATAACTGATTCTTACGGAACAACAAAATATGACTGTATTAAAGTGAACGTTGTTGATACGACGGGGGCGGGAGATACTTTTTGCGGTGTTTTGGCGACGGAACTGGCCAATGGAAAAGATTTAAAAACAGCAGCTTTTTTTGCAAGCAGGGCAGCCAGTATTTCGTGTACAAAAAAAGGAGCCGCGGTATCGATTCCCTCACGAAAAGAAGTTTTGGATTACAAAATCAATTAATTTAAGTATTTTCGGTTGTAATCATGGCAATTAAACTATAGGGCGGATTAGGTCAACAGCGGCTCGCCGCAGATGCGGCAATCCGTGCAGAATCTGTCCGTGCAGGTGCATTCGGGCGACGAATATGCGCGCCGCGTGGAGAATGACAACGGCAAAACAGAGATGTGGTATATTTTCGGCTCGGACGATGGGGCGGGTATTTATTGCGGTTTCAAGCGCGATACGGACAAAGAGGAGTTCCTTGCCAAAGTCAAAGACGGCACTGTCGAAGAATTGCTCAACTTTATCCCCGTAAAGGAAGGGGATTGTTTCCTCATCGAGGCGGGAACGGTTCACACCATCGGTGCGGGGTGCGTCATCTGCGAAGTGCAGCAGAGCAGCAACGTTACCTACCGCGTGTACGATTACAACCGCAGGGGCGCGGACGGAAAACTTCGCCCTCTCCATGTGGAAAAGGCGATGGACGTCATCAATTTTAAGGCATTTGAAGACCATACGAACTCAGGGGATTTTTACCCTGTGCAGGGTGGAAAAATACGCCGTCTGACGGGCTGCAAGTATTTCGAGTGCCGCAAACTGAATCTGGACGGCACGTATGCGGAAGAAAACAAAAATTCTTTTACTGCGATCAACGTACTCAAAGGGGAAGGAAAGGCGGACGGAAAGTCTTTTAAAGCGGGCGACAGTTTATTTGTTCCATGCGGCGAAAAGTTTATGCTTGAGGGAAAGGCGGAAATTATTCTTACGACAAAGAGTGTAAGCAACTATTATATCGGTATCGATTTGGGCGGTACGTTTGTCAAATGCGGCATAGTAGACGAACAGGGTAATATCCTCGTCAAAGATAAGTTTCCGACAGGGAACGGCAGACCATATTCGGAGATCGCCGCGGATATGGCGGATTTTGCCGAACAGCTTATTTCTCGCGCGGGGTTGAAAAAAGAGGACGTAAGGGCGGCGGGGATCGGGGCGCTGGGAACCATCGACAGCAAAAACGGGGTCATTGTTTACAGCAACAATATTCGTTGGGAAAATGTACCACTTTGCAAAGAGATCGAAAAGAGATTGGGGCTTCCCACCTACATCACCAATGACGCAAACGCGGCGGCGCTGGGGGAAAACTTCTGCGGAGCGGGCAAGGACTACGAAAGCATGGTCTTTATCACGCTCGGAACGGGCGTCGGCGGCGGTATCATCATCGACGGCAAGATTTTTGAAGGGAATAAGTCCGCCGGTGCGGAGATCGGACACGAAGTCATTCGCATGGGCGGTGAAAAATGTACCTGTGGGAGAAGGGGGTGTTTTGAGGCATATGCTTCGGCAACGGCGCTGATCAACCAGGCAAAGCGTGCCATGCAAAAGGACAAAGAAAGTCTTTTGTGGAAACTTTGCGCAAACGATCTGGAAAAAGTGGACGGAAAATTGTGTTTGACGCCAAGGACGCGGGGGACAAGACGGCGGAAAAGGTGGTCAAAAACTACATCCGTTACCTTGCGGAATGGGTGGCAAACCTTGTCAACGTATTCCGCCCGCAGGCCATTGTGCTGGGTGTCGGCGTGTGTGCGCAGGGAGATGCGCTCATTAAACCGTTAAAGAAAAAGGTGAATGCGCTTGCCTACGGTGGTGTAAAATATGCGCCTGTGAAGTTGGTAACGGCAACCCTTGGAAATGATGCGGGGCTTTGCGGTGCTGCGCGGTATGCAAGTCAAAAAAATGTTTTGCTTTCAGAATGTACTTAGACAAATCAAAGTTTGTTGGTTAACTTTAAAACAAATAATGACAAGAAGAATGCCTGAAAAATATAGATAATACATACACGAAAAATATAATCAATAAGAAAAAGTAAGTAAATAAATCTTGTTGGAAACCAAAAAATCTTTTGTATAGCAAACAAAAAGAAGGATATGAAACCATATGGCGGTATCGTTCTATTCTGAACCACTTGGCGAATCGCTATTTATTAAATATGCATTTTTTATACATTTTTTTTGCGTATTGCAAAAGTAACGCTGTTTCATTTTCCTTAAATCTCCGAATTTGCTTTTTCGGGTGGCGATGGTAGCATAGTTCCTCGCGGAAGAGGGCGGTCGCAAAATCGTCGCCGAAAACACTCATAATTGACCTTAAAAGCCGAGCAAGGAAGTTTATTCCTTGCTCGGCTTTTTTTGCTGTTTTATAAGTAATTTTTATGTTTTGTACGCAACGATTTTTCTTTATCCCGTTGAATTTCGTAAACTATATTTTGAATATACTGATATCTACCGTCCTATGCTCCTTTGCCTGTTGCCCGAAAAAGCAAAATCATTCGGAGGAGATAAAAATGGAAATGTTGGTAACCAAGTTTTTAAACGGGAAGTATCGTAATGAAAGTGAATTGTTTGATGAAACTATTTCAAAAAATAATGTCAAATTCATGGGCGAAATGATCGCAATGCATGTAACAGATCTAAGCAGACCATTAAAATATTCCATATATCGGTTAGATACAGCCATTGTGCTTTTAACGAAGATAGTTTAAAATTAATTACGCTAAAAGACTAATTTTTTATTATAAGATTTTGGGGAAATATGGACAATTTTTTTAAATTCTTTTGAAAAATGCAAGGGGTCGGCATAGCCGACCATATCTGCAACTTCTTTTATATAGAAATTACCGTTATCCATTATATTCATTGCTTTGTGAATTCTGTATTGACGGATATAGTCAGAAAAGCACATATTTGTTTTTTCATGAAAAAGTTTTGAAAAGTAATTAGGATGAAGATTTAGATATTCAGAAACTTCCTGTAAAGTAAGATTTTTTTTGGAATAATTATTTTGAATATACAGCAAAGATTTATTAATGTGTTCGGAAGTTGTCGGCAGGGGTTTGGAAGTAAAGACCTGAATTCGTTTGCTTTCGCAGACAATAGTACATAGCTCGAACAAAGCGGACAGAGCTTTCAGGTCGCAGGCTGTCGATTGGGTATGGGCTTCGATCAGATCGACATAGATACGTATGATTTTCTGAACGATATCGGGATTATCAAAATGATAGATCGGCCTATCGGCGGTCAGATCTAATCTAGGCAATAATTTTTCAGTATAGGGGCCAACAAAATTAATCCATACGATTTCATAAGGATCATCGGGATCCGGATCATGCTGAGTGGGGATGTTTGCATGAATTAAAAACATATCTCCGGCTGTAAGATTGAAATGTTTTTGATTTACGATAAGATTACCTTTTCCGCGCAACACAAAATGGAGAGAATAATAATGGAGTCTGTTAACAGTTGAGGAAATATCGCTTTTATCACAATCGGCGTGTCCTGCGCATAATACATACAGGGTATCGGTAAATCTTGTGTCGATAAAGAAATTAAAGCGTTTGTTTTGCCGGACAGTAGAATCTTTGAAACACTCATTCATTATAATTTACGAATCCCCCATGAAAGATTAATATGTAATATTATAATCAAGGGGAGGTATTTTGTCAAGTTTGGCGGATTTAAGGGGTTGAGCGATTAAAAAAATCCATTGTGTTGGTGAAAGAGTTTCAAATAAAATTTTCAGTTGCTAAAGGAAAGGATGTAAAAAGATTTAACCAAAAAAGTGAACGGTTTGTATGGAGAAGTGGTTTTGACGAAAGAAACCCGCGCAAAGCGCGTTAAATAATCAATTAAAAAAGGAGAAAAGGAATGAAAAAAATAATTTGTACGGTTCTTGCGTTGATGTTGACGATTTCTTTGGCTGCAGGGATGATCGGGTGTGGCGGAAAACAGTTGGATGAGACGGAAGATCCTATAAATGTAAATCTTCCGACCGATTATAAAGGGAGCCTCACGATAGCTACGAATACAGCATTCTACAACGATATAGAAAAGGTCAAAGTAGAATTTAATAAAAAATATCCCAATATTACAGTAACGGTAAAACCTCAGCCGGATCAGAATAAGTCTATTTTACAATGGTATAACGGAGATCGGGTAAAACCCGGTACGTCTCCCGATTTGTTCTGGTTTACGACGCTTGACTGGTTGCCTTTGGCGGAAGGAGGTATCTTAAAAGACCTTTCTGCGGCTATGGATGCTGCCGATGAAGCGGGTACGCTGGATGTAAGCGACATGAAAGAAGATATTATGGTGCTGGGCCGCAAAGGATTTACAAAACAAGGCAGTCAGTATATGTTTCCGACGACATACGATCAGTTCGTAACCTATATAAATACGGAAATATTTGAGCATGCGGGAATTGAGATCGGTAATCGTGGAACGGAAGAGATGACTTTCACGTATACTCCATTAGGAGCTGCTGAAGCGAAAACAATTTATGCGCAGGAATGGACGTGGGAAGAATTTGAAGAAATTGCGCTTATTATTAAAAAATATTATGCAGACAATAATCTGTTTAACGGAGTTGCTCCCGTGACCACGCATCTTGAGTCAGAGGCTTTAATTTCGGGCGTTTTAGGCTCTTTTGGGGTGGATATCTTTAGCGAAGACGGCGAAATACTTATTAAAGAAGGCGAGGAAAGGGAAGCTCTTATGCAGGGGCTGGATTTTATGCACGACATGGTTGAAAAGGGTTACACTGCCTATGTAGCCCCGGGTGCGATGGGGCAGGGTACGATTGCCATGCATTTTCAATCACGCGCGGGAATGATTGTACCTGAAGAACCAACGGAAGGCGTAAGTTATCCGGAATCCGGTTATTTTTGTGAAGATATGCTTGATGTTGTGCCGTTTCCTGCTATCGGTGATAATCCCAAGGTAGGCGGCGGATCGCACGGTTATGCGATGTATCGTTATACGCAGCATCAGGACGAAGCGTGGGCTTTCTTACAGTTTATGCTTTCGCAGGAAGGACAAGATGTTCTTGGTGATTCGGGACTGCAGGTTCCCATACTGAAATCAATGGATGAACCCAAAACGGATGGGGAGAACTGGAACTGGCTCACAAAACCTACTGCGCAAATGAATCATGCTGCTTTTATCAGTTATCCGGAAAGAATGTACCCGACCATATTTCAGATGGTACTTCCGACTGAAATTCAGACAAACATATTCAATGCTTATGTAGCTATGGCTCAGACGACAACGCAGAGTAACGGAAGCGAAAGTGCGTATAATTCTGCGATCGATTCATTTATCAATCTGATAGAGGCTGAAAAACAAAAGGTGTGAGTTTAAAATGAAAAAGAGAGAGCAATCTTTGTTTAAGGAAATGAAAAAGAACTACCAGGGGTATATTTTTATGGTACCCCTGGTTGCCGGTATATTATTGTTGAACATAGTGCCGATGGTCCAGTCTCTCATCTATTCGTTTATGGATTATGATATGATGAATAAGATGGAATGGGTTGGGTTCGGAAATTATAAAACCATGTTCACAATTGATTTTAAACCCGTTCTGGCGAGTTTGAATGCGACTTTTTTGTACTGCATTATCTCCATACCGTTAAACATGGTGCTGTCTTATTTTCTGGCGTTGCTTTTAAACGCGAAGTTAAAAGGAATAGGAATTTTTCGGACGCTGATCTATCTTCCCTGCGTTATACCTCCCATTGCGAGTGCGCTTCTCTGGCAGGATATGTTTGATCCGCAGTTTGGTATTTTGAATCGTATTTTAGAAATTTTTCAACTGCCTAAATCGATGTGGCTGGATTCACCGGATTCTGCACTCGGCACAATGATTTTTATGAATCTTTGGGGTCTGGGAGGAGGTATGATTTTATGGCTTGCATCCTTTAAAAACATACCGCCCAGTCTGTATGAAGCTGCGAAAATTGACGGGGCGTCGTACATTGTGCAGCTGTTTTATATCACGGTTCCGATGACGACACCTATTATTTTCTATAATTTGCTAAATTCGATGATCGGTGGCTTGCAAGTCTTTACGTCTTTCCTTATGACAACTTCGAGCACATTATACGATAATATATACTTCTTTGCGGTACGTATTTACAATGAAGCATTTGTATCTTTCAATATGGGTTATGCTTCCGCATTGGCATGGATACTTTTCATGATTATCGCACTCCTTTCTCTTGCAATGTTCAAGTGGAATCGTTGGGTTTTTTTCGGAGATGAAAATTGATATGAAATGCAGAGCATATGCAATTAAAATCATAATTTATTTTGTTCTTTGTCTCGTAACAATTGTGTTTTTATTTCCGTTTTTCTTTATGATCATGAAAAGTTTTATGACGCAAAACGAGGCATTTGCGCAAGTAGTGCAATTTTTCCCCAAACAGCTGTATTGGAAGAATTATTCGCAGTTGTTTGATATTCAGATGTTGAATTGGCTGAAAAATACTTTGGTTATTGTCGTTTTCAATATGGTGGTTACGCCGATTTCTTCGTCGTTTATAGCGTTCGGGTTTGCAAAAATGCGGTTTCCGTTTAAAAAGGTGTTTTTTACAGTAATGATGTCGACAGTAATGCTGCCCGGTATTGTGTTAAGTATTCCGATGTATGTTATTTATACGATGCTTGGATGGACAAATTCTGCGCTGCCTTTAATTGTGCCGTGTATATTCGGCGGAGGTGCGCTTGCAATTTTTCTGTATGTACAATTTATGCGGGGTATCAGTAACGAAATTGACAATGCGGCAAAAATCGACGGAGCGGGTGCTTTCCGAAGATACTGGCAGATTTGTCTGCCACTGTGCAAAGCAATTATTATTTATCAGGTAGTAGGCATTTTTATGGGGCTTTGGAATGATTATACGGGCCCTTTGATTTACATCAACGATCCGGAAGAATATACGCTTGGATTAGGGATATATTACCGCTATCTGACGGGTTCCGAAGCGGGAATCGATATCTCTGCCGGCCCGAAAATGGCGAGCGGTGTAGTATTTTCCATTCCTCCGGCTCTTGTGTTTTTCTTTTTTCAAAAACAACTTATTGAGGGTGTCAATATCGGCAGTGTTAAGGGCTGAAATATATTTCTTTTTATGAAAAGCATAGTATTTGATCGCAAAGCACATACATTTTCATTTGACGCGGCCGGAGTCTTGTCCCGTCATAAATTGATTTTTACGCGCCGTATCAGGAATTCTGCCGACGGAGTACCTTTCGGTTCCGGCACGGTCGGAGCAATTTGCCATCATCTGAATGACGGGATACGCTTTCAGATCAATCAAGTGGATGGCAGTCCGCAGACGCAAATTGCGGGAGGGCATATTTTTCTTTGTTCGGAAGCTTTAAGAGGCAGTGTAAAAACCGTACTTGATTTGTACAACGGAGCGGTAAAGATGGAATACGCAAACGGAACGCGGCTTACGTTCAGTGCGGGAGAAAAATCGCCTGTCATAGCCGTCCGTGTGCAGGGATGTTCTTCGGCTGTATATCGGTTCGGGTTGAAGATATGGAAAAAAATTCCGCATAATTATCCGCATAAATTTTTTTCTTATTTAAACGATTATTCCGCATGGGAAAATTATGATATAGTCGGCGGCAGGAATTGGTTTGGCATCGAAAAACGAGGGAGCGATGTCGCGATGGATCCAAGTATATCGGACAGCGAGGAAGGGTTCGGATTTATTACTGCAGTGGGGACGGACAGTGCGTTCGTCCGGATATCTGAAAAAACCGCGCAGGTAACGGGAGATTTTACGCTATATGTGGCTCACCCGGCCAGGTTCAGTGCGTTTGATACAGAAAAATTTTATACGCAAATGCCGCGCTTTGAAGATTTTTTTCAAAAGAATATTGAATTTTGGCATTCATATTGGAATAAAAGTCTGCTCATATACTCTTCAAAAACAAGTGATTATCTGGAAAATATGTATTATATTTCGCAATACCTTTTTGCCTGCGGAATGGGCGGAAAAATGCCGATGCATTTTACTACGGGTGTTTTTCGCAGCGGCGGCGATGCAGGGTTAAATTGGGCGCCTGCGTATTGGTGGTACAATGAACGTTGTCTATATGCCGGAATGTTGCAGAGCGGACATTGGGAGAATGTTATTCCGCTGCTTTCGTTGTATTGGGATAACAGAAAGCGATTTGCCCGCGATACGCGAAAAAAGTATCCGTTCAGCGAAGGTTTTACAGTTCCGGAAACGGTGAGCTGGTGTGGCAGTCGGTATTGGACGGACAGAGTAGATCTTGTTGAAAATATCCACGCCAGTGCGTTGGAAATTGCATTGCTGATGTATCGCCTCTGGCGTTTTACGGGCGAATCGGTTTGGAAAGAAAGATTTGTGGAATTTGGTACGGGAGCGGCTGATTTTTATCGTACCGTACTGCTGGAAAAGAGCAAAGGCGGAAAGTATTTTATTCCTGCGGGGCGGTCAAATGCGCGGGAGAGCTTTATCGGTATTGAAAATCCCGTTTGTGATCTGGCAGGTATTAAGAAGGTTTTTCCTCTTCTGTCGGTATGTACGGGAAATAGTATTTATGATGAAATAGCAAAACATCTGTGCTCGTTTCCAGTCGGGAAATGCCCTGAAAGGTTTCTTTCGGGAGAAAAAGAAGAAACGTTTCTTCGGCGCAATGCGGATGAGCCTACATTGGAGCTCCTTTGGCCTTTTGATGTCTATTCAGAGGGGAAAGAACGGGAGCGGCTGTTTTATAATTATGAGTACCGTAGCGGCCGAAACGAAGTGCTGCACTATATCAGTTGGGACAACAGTGCGATATGGGCGGCTTGTCTTGGGATGGGTGACGAAGTATACAATTTCAATAAGAAGAATATCATGCTTACCCAAAAATATGCGAATGGGCTGGGTACGGACGGAAATTGCGTATACGAATACAACGGAAATCTGATTCATTCGATGAATTTGTCATATTTACAGAGCCATGATGGCGTTTTGATCGTTTTTCCCGCGGTACCGAAAAATATAGGAGATTTCAGTTCCGTATTTACTTTGTGGGAAGAAGGAGGGTTTTGTGTTTCTTCCGAATATGATGTATCGGAATATTGTGCAAAATTTGTTCATATATACAGCGCACGCGGAGAGAAATGCAGACTGAAAAATCCGTGGGGGCGATGTGCAGAGGTAGTTGAAGAAGAAAGCGGACAGAAAATTTTTTCAGGTAATGAGAATATATTGGAGTTCGGAACAAAGGCGGGCCGGCATTATTGGATAGCTCCTGAGGGAGAGCAATTTGTTTTCCAAAAAATGCTTTTACCCGAAGCGGGCTGTAAAAAATTATACGACGGAGAGAAAAAAGTCCGACTGGGAAATTAATCAACAGGGGAGAGTAAAATTTTATGAAATACAAAAAAAATAAACAACGCGAAATAGTATTTCCGCTCGGTGGCCTCGGCAGCGGATGCGTAGGACTTACAGGATGGGGCGGTTTCAAAAATTTTGAGATATTCGGAAAACCCAATAAGGAGTCATATAACGGTTATACGCATTTTGCCGTGCGTACGGAAGAAAACGGAAAGACAATAGATTGCCGTGTGCTTGCGGGCGATCAGTCCGGGCCTTATATCGGATATGCAGAATGGATGGGATCAGGATTGGACAGGCGGAGCATGGCAGGGTTTCCGCATTTTTCCGATTGCGTATTTGACGGAGAGTTTCCGATAGCAAAACTTTCGTTTTCCGATGCGGCATCGCCGCTGCGTTTTCGTCTTACGGCATTTAATCCGTTTATTCCGCTCGATTCGGAAAATTCTTCGCTTCCGGTTGCAATGTTTGAATGGGAAGCATATAATCCAACGGAAAGACAGTTGGCTGCGGTGTTTGGGTTTTCAGTAGGGAATCCTTTTGAAGGCGGACATATTCATTGCGCGGGAAAGGGAAAGGCTCCCGCGATCGTGATAGGGGAGGAGGAGAGTGAAAGATCCCTTTGTATTGCCTGCGATTCCGAAGATGCTGAATCCCATCTGTACTGGTTGCGCAGCGGATGGTTTGACAGTTCGGGAGATTACTGGCAGTCTTTTTCGGGACAAAAACCCTTTATGGAATATAATTACAAGCCGTTGAAGGGGAGTGAAGATCACGCAACTCTTTCCGCTCGCGTAGAAGTGGCACCGCATAAGCGTGCGCGGGTACGTTTTGTTTTATCGTGGTACATACCGGACTACGAGGTTTATGTGGCGCCTTTGCGCACAGAAGAAGATTTGCGTCCCGAATACCGAGGAAAGATTTCCGATATAGAGTCTTTAAACCATATACGCAAATTTTATGCCACCCGCTTTACAGGAGCGGAAGAAGCGGCGCAATATGCACTTGAAAAATATAGTACTCTGTATAAAAAAACGGATATGTTCCGCCGCGCAATTTTTACTTCCACTGTACCGCAGGAAGTGCGGGAAGCGGTATCGCGTAATCTTGCTATTTTGAAAAGTTCCACGTTTGTACGGCTGTACGATGGATTTCTTTATGGATTTGAAGGCACGAACAGAAATACGGGCAGTTGTGACGGAAATTGCAGTCATGTGTACAATTATGCGTATGCGTTGGCATATCTTTTCCCGGATATTGAGCGGCAATTTCGGGAGGTCGAATTTATCGACAATCTGGAGCCGAACGGTAAAATGAATTTCCGCGTAATGCTTCCGCGCAAAGAGCATCGTTATTGGGGATTCCGCGCTTGTTGCGACGGACAGTTCGGGGCAGTGATAAAACTTTATCGTGACTATTTGCTTTGCGGTGATACCGCCTGGCTGCAATCGTTGTGGCCGAACGTTAAAAAAGCGATATCATATGCGTGGTCAGAGGAGAATCCGGATCGTTGGGATCCCGATAAAAGCGGGGTACTGCGAGGCCGTCAGCATGAAACACTGGATACGGAATTGTTCGGCCCGAACAGCTGGCTGACCGGGATGTATGTTGCCGCACTCAAATGCGCGGCGCGTATGGCAGAAGTTGTGGGGGATGATGAAGCGGAACAGGAATACCGTACGCTTGCGGAAAACGGAAAAAGGTTTTTGAATGAAGAATTGTATAACGGAGAATATTTTTATCACAAATTAAATATACACGACAAAACGTTGTTAGAAGGTTTTGGTGATGCTGAAGATGTATATTGGTTTGCCGAAAGAGAAGAGTTGAAATATCAGATAGGCGAAGGATGCGCGATCGATCAGGTTTTGGCCGGATACCATATGGCGATGCTTGGTGAGGAGGACTTGTTTGAGAAGGACAAATTGCGCAGCGCATTGCTTTCCGTATACAAATATAATTTTATACGTGCACGGGATATAATGAATCCATGTCGGTTGTTTTCCGTGAATGATGAACGCGGCGTAATGATTGTAAGCTATCCTCCGCAAGCGGAAAAGCCGACTGTTTCCTGTCCTTATGCGCAGGAGACCATGAGCGGTTTTGAATATCAGTTTGCGACACATATGGTTTTTGAAGGGCTGATTTCGCAGGCTCTTGAGGTTGTAGGCGCATTACAGCAGCGTTATGACGGGGAAAACCGTAATCCGTATTCGGAAATCGAGTGCGGGAATGATTATGTTCGTTCGTTGGCTTCATTCTCTCTGCTGAATGCGTTTAGCGGTATGAAAGTTTCGTCGGAGGGAGCCGTTTCGTTTAACCCTAAAACGGCAGGTGATTTTACATGTTTTTATTGTAACGGAAGAGAATGGGGTATCTATGAACGCAAATCGGGCACAGAGACGTTCCGAAGGATGGGATGACGTTTTCAATCGGAAAGATTTTGTGTTTGCCCGGAGAGTGTGCGTTATACGGAGTATGGGGCTTTGATGACCGGCAATCGTATGTTTTTTGTGGGTAGGTGAGCAGTAAAAGCAAATGCGTTGCGGTAAGCTGTGATGCGTAAAGATTAAAAAAGGAGTTTTTTGCATGGCTCTTAAAAAAGTAAAAAAATGGCTGACGTTGTTTTTTTCAGCAGTATTTGTTTGTTCGATGTGTGCGGCCGGAGCGGCGGCTGTATTCGGGCAAACGTCGGAAGTTGAACAGGTTACCGTCAGCGGCGGTTGGGAAAGCACCGCTGAGGTTCAGGAAAAGGAGGACGGGGAGATTGTTTATTCCTTTGACTCTTCTTCTGTCAATGAAGAACCGGATAAAATGTGGTCGGCAGAAACTATTGTGACGGAACAAGCGTTCCGTGTAGGGAGACCTTTCACCTTTTATTCTAAAATGTATTGGGAGTATATGGCAAGCGGATATCCGATGCCGTCCTGTTATACTTTTACGTTTGCGCCTGAAAAAGAAAAGGCTGTCACATCGCAGCGTCAGATTCAGATTTTCGGCAGTACGTTCGGAATGCTGGAAATTGTCGGAAATTCAGCGAATCTTTTTGAAGACAAAAATCACTACGACGTGCCGCAATTTAATAAATTTGAAGTGACGGTCGGGGAGGATTATACGCAGATCGTTATAAACGATCGAGAAGTAAAAACATTTCGTTCCATTTGTGCTGAAGATTTTCCGGAAGGAGATGTATATCTGGGTATCGGTATGCGTTTTGACGGTGCGAACATGAATGAATATCGGTTCGGAGTTTTGCCGGTGGACGGAGTTATGGTACAAGGCGCGAGCGAAGCGATCATTATACGCGGTGATGAGTCAGACGTAAATTTTGCGATTGATCTGCGCTGTCCGAAATCTGGCATGACGGTGAAAAACGAGCAGGGAGAAACGCTGACGGAAGGAAACGACTACCGTTATGATCCGTCTGCAGGAGTATTTACTTTTCTCGGCGGATATTGTCGCACGCTGAACATTGGTACGCACATTTATACATTGCAGGGGGAAAGCGGGGCTTCCGCGCAGGTAAAAATCATTGTCAT
This sequence comes from uncultured Clostridia bacterium, assembly GCA_944368925.1. GTDB lineage: Bacteria > Bacillota > Clostridia > Christensenellales > Borkfalkiaceae > Borkfalkia. Next base: position 27,627 of record CALVXG010000036.1, read on the forward strand.
GACGGATACTCTTTCCCTGCGCGAATGGAGCGCAAATATTACGGCGGGGAGCACTGTTGATGAAACAAACGGATTGAGCGTCCGCGATGCGAGCGGGTTTGTTTTGCACAGGAATGCTCCGCTGAACGATCTTCTGAAGGAAATTCAAGTGGAATTTTCCTTTTCGGACAAAGAGTATGACAGTGCGGACGTCATGACGTTTGTATTTGCCGGCGAAGAAGGACAATTGCGTATACAGCTGTATTTATCTTCGGGTAGAGTGAGTGTTTACTATGAGAACGGCTCTATAGCACGGGAGGATACCCAAAACTACATTTATATCCGGAAACAAGAAAAACATATCCTTCGCTTGTATTACAGCAATTATGGTTGGAGTATAGGCTGCGATGAATTTGACGGAGTGCCTGTTTTCCCTGAATTTTCGGTAGAGAATTTGCAACTTACGATTAGCGGACGGTTTGTAAATGAGACAGACGTGCATCTATATTCTGTTACATCTGAGCAGCCGCAAGAAACGGAAAATTTGAACGGGTGGTCTTGCATACAACACTCGCAGGGCAAACTTATGCCGGACGGTACCGCTGTTTTTTCCATGAACGACAGCCGCTTTGATTCTATCCATGTGGGAGAAAACGCTTTTTCGCGTGAGAGGTTATATACGACAGAAGGTTTTGATGTAAACAAGCCGATCGTCCTTTATACGCATATGGACTGGCAGTCTTGCGGATCCGGTTGGTGGGGGCTGAATCTTTCTGCGGAGCCTTATGATTTTCGTATATCAGATAAGACTGTGATGCCTGTGTACGATCTTCTCATACAGGGCCCGTATTTGGGCAGCAGTATTGTAAATAGGGCGAATCCTGCCGAATCGTTGCCATTCTGGGATCTGAACAATCCGATGGTAGCTTATTCTGACCGTACGCAGCTGAATAAATTTGTCATTGAAATCGGAGAAGAAAACACGGTGATTACGGTCAATGACAAGGAGCAAGGCGTCTTTTCCATCGCCAAGAGTCGTTTTCCGTCGGGGAAAGTATGGCTTAGCCTCGGAGCATATCTGACGCAGTCGGACAAGAAAGTAAATTTTGCCGTGGCGGCGGTGAATGCACCAGATACAGGAACCGGAATATATCAGACGGTTACCCCGGAATCCGAGCAGGAACTTTGTTATTTTGTCGATCTGCACGGTTATGACCTGGAAGTACTGTGGGGAGAAACTCGATTGGAAGCGGGGGCGGATTATAATTACGACGCGGAGACCGGGAGGCTTACATTCGAAGCAGCCGTAATGCGTGGGCTTTTGGAAGGAAAATCTTCCGGGACTTATCCTATCCTCTTGCGGACGGCGGGAACACAAGCTGTTTCTCCGGTGTTTGTGAATTATAATGCGGCAGCGGCGGACAACGATAATGCCTTTGAAGAGCATGATCGGAAAGAGCCGGCAAAAAGCGGATGTTCTTCTGCGGTCATTGCGACCCATTCGTTGTCCTTTCTTTTGCTTCCCGCTGTGCTTTTTGTTCTGAAAAAGCGCCGTTAAACGTAATGCCGGTATTCATCGGGAGGTTTTTATGAAGAAAAAATTTTTAGCTCTTGGTTTGGCAGCAGCCTTGGTGATCAGCCTGGCGGGTTGCGGTGCGGAAAAGCGGCCGTTGGATGAAGCGACGGACTGGCAGCAGTTTACGGTAGCGAGCCTTTCGTCGACGGATAGTCTTGGCAGATCCTTTGCGCCGGTGGGTGCATTCAAAGAAGAAAAATACGTGGGCATCTTTTATCTTACGCTGCATAACAGTCCCGAAGCAGGCATTTATGACATCAGTAAGCTGGAGCAAACGGAAGAAGGCCGTGCTGCGTTGTGGAATCCTGAGGGAACCCCGGCATCACCCATCAATGCCACGCATTATTGGGGTGAACCGCTTTTCGGATATTATAACAGTGAAGATGAGTGGGTCATGCGTAAGCATATCGAAATGCTAACGATGGCACATATCGATTTTTTGTTTTTAGATGCAACGAACGGTTTTACGTATGACAGTGTCTGGCGCAAACTTTTGCCCATTCTTGACGAATACATCCGTGACGGGTGGGACGTGCCGCAGGTTGTGTTTTATTGTAACGCTCAAAGTGTACATTCCATCGAGCATTTGTACGATGTTCTTTACAGCAAAAAGTATTATCCGGATACTTGGTTTGCGCCGCATGGAAAGCCTCTTTTGATTGCAGCAAAATCGGACAGCGTATATGGGCCTGGTTATGAAAACAATGTATCGCAGGAGATCCTTGACTTTTTTGAAATCAAAAATGCACAATGGCCGACCGATCCGCAGGTGGAAAATGCTTTGCCGTGGATTGATCTGACTTACCCTCAAGTTGATTATGACGGGGCTGTAAGCGTCAGCGTGATTCAGCATCCGAATATGCCGGTCAGCACATCCGTGTATTTCAAGGAGGATCCGGCGCGTTACAACAGTAATTTCGGCAGGGGGTACAGTCGTACGGATGCACTCAACAATCCTGACCGTATAATGGAGGGCAGTAATTTTGAGGAACAATGGGAAGGTGTGGGGATCCTTGAACAGCTCCGCGCTATGAACAGTCAGCCTGAACTGGAATATATTATGGTGACTGGCTGGAATGAATGGTGTGTGGGTAAATCGGCAGGCAGTGATGCAGGAGTGCAATTCGTCGATCAGATGAATCTCGAATTTTCCCGTGACATTGAACCGATGAAAGGTGGATACGGTGATAATTATTATCTGCAGATGATCCGCAATATGCGTACTTATACGACGCAGTCGGAATATGTGCCGTATAATTTCCCCGTTCCTGAGTCATTCGGATTGTATCTTTCGGATGAATATTGGGGAGAATACGGTCTTACTTTCAAAGATATGAAAAATGATACGTTACCCCGCGATCATATCGGTTTCAGTAAGGATGTCTACTACACCAATCATACGGGCAGAAATGATATAGTCAGCACGCGTGTTGTCAATGACTCCGAAAATCTATACTTTCTTATCGAAACGAAGGAAGAAATTATTTTAGATCGTACGGATGTAAATTGTATGAACATCTGGTTGGATACGCGCGAAGGTGGTTGGGAAGGATACGATTTTGTGGTTAACCGTTTTATCGGTGAAAACGGCGTAACAAGTTTGGAACGTGCTGTCGGAGACGAGTATAGCTTTGAAAAGGTGGCGGATGTATCGTATGCGGTCGCCGCAAACAGGATGGTTGTATGTATACCGCTTTCAGCTATCGGCGTTGGTCAGGAGTTTTCATTGAAATTTAAGGTAGCGGACAACGTGACAAACCCCTCGGACATTATGGATTACTACGTCAATGGTGATTCTGCACCTATAGGAAGACTGAATTATTACTATGAATATGTGAAGTAAAGTTGTAAAAGGGAGGAAATTATGAAAAATTTAACGGTCAAACGTATTTTTACGCCGCTTCTTCTTTTGCTGTGCGTATTTTGTTTGATATTTGGCGTACAAGGAATTGTATCGGCCGACGAAACGCCGAACGAAAACGTACGTATTGACGCTTATACGACACAGTTTGGCACGGGAAACGTTCCGCTTCTGGAAGTGCGCTTTAATGTTGATCCGCTGTCGGCTCCCTATAACGGGAATTATCTTTGGGTAGCGCGGGGCGAAGAAGGTGTTTACGGTTATATTCAGGTCAATGGAGAAACACTTTCTGCGGATGCCGCAGGTGCCGTATACGATGCGCATCAGTACAGAAATACATTGCTGATACAGGTTAGTTATCCCGAAGGGACGACGATCACCTATCAGAAAGGAATGGGGCTTGTCAAGGGGAACGGTCTGGGAGTTGAAGATATCCTTACGGGTGACAAACTGGGATATACCTATACATTTACACTTAGAAACGGACTTTGGGAACTTACTTTTACGGACGATCCCGCCACGCAGGCTTTGCGGGATGATGTGCATATCGAAGGGTACACTACCAGAAAGAACGATCCGCGCGGCCCGTTGCTGCAAATGCAGTTTGATATCGGCAATGTACCACCGTATAATACACAGTATACATGGGTGGCGCGCAAAGAACCGGGAGTATATCAATATATTAAATTGAACGGCGAAGTGCTGACGCTGGACGAAGCAGGTTCCAAGTTTGATATGTTTCAAAATCAGAACACGCTTTATATCTACACAGCCTATGGCGAGGGAACAACGCTTACTTTTGAAAAAGGAATGGGACTGGTCAATGCCAACGGATTAGGTGCCGCATACAGTGATGTTTCGGGCGGTATACTATCGGGAGATAAGCTGGGATACAGTTATACATTCATGCTTACGGACGGTGAGTGGACACTTGTATCTACGGATGACAATGATGCGCTGGCAAATGAAGAAAATGTACGCATTAATTCTTATATCAATATAGACAACGGGGCCGGTCAGGCGTACTTGCAGGCACAGTTTGATATGGATGATACAGCATATCCGTATAACGGTGATTATCTTTGGGTAGCGCGCAACGAACCCGGGGTATACGAGTATATTCTACTCAACGGTGAAAGGCTGGGAGAAGATCTTGCCGCCGCTCATTTCGATATGCATCAGATGGGAAATGAGTTTGTAACGCAAAAGGCGTATCCTGAAGGAACGACAATCACTTTTTGTAAAGGCATGAATCTTGTCAAGGCCAACGGCGCAGGGACAGGCAGCATCCTTTCAGGGGATAAGTTGGGATACAACTATACGTTTACGCTCACGGGAGGCGTGTGGGTGCTTACGGAAACGGATGATGTATTCTTTGAGAAAAAAGGAAATCATGAAAAGACAGATTCATCATTTATGCTCACGCTTCATTATCAGGGCGCTTTGGCAGATGGTGTGGTTTCAGCAGATCAGCTCTCCTCGATTACATTAAACGATGTTGCGGCACAAACTGCGACGGTTTCACAGGGTTCTGTTGTGATGACGTTTCCTACAGAGGCTTATAAAGGCGGTAAAGATCTTCTCAAATTATCTTCCGGTCTCGTTTTAGGCGGCAGAACTTTGGACAAGGAATACAGTGCATATTATTTGGACTATGCGCACGAGTTTTCGATATCGTTTACGGAAGACATAACAAAGAAAGAAGAAGTGGAGTTTGTCGGGGTAAGAGAGGGGACATCTATAACGCCGAGCGGAACGACGCATCAGCAGATTATTCTTGATTTTGATATGAATGATAATACTTATCGCGACTTCTATAACTGGGGATACAAAGCCGGATGCTTTTACAATGACATTGCCACGCAATCTTATCTTTCGTTTGCCACTTCAATTGAGATTGACGGAAAGCCGTTGAAAGACTGCACCAACATCATAGAGGGAGACGGGGTGTATGTGCATTATCGCGCAAATTCGGTTGAACTTTATCTGAAAAACGACTGGTTCGGTACAAATATGCAGGGGCATACCATTGTGTTAAAAGAGGGGTATTTGTTTCCGAACGGAAAATATTTAGGCAGTGACGTGACGGTGCGATACGATCCTTCCGGGTCTAATGTGAACGAGCAGATTTCTTATGAAATAGGCCTTTCATCGATCCGATTGGAGGATATAAATGTATATGTAGGCAAGCAAGCGGCGATTTCAGCCGTTATAAAACCGAGTAATGCCACGGCTGAAGTGACGTATTCGGTTGAAAATTCATCTGTCGCCGAAGTTTTGGAAAATGCTACAATTCAGGGAAAAGCGGTCGGAACGACAAAATTGATCGCCGTCAGCGGAAATGTGCGTGCCGAATGTACCGTTACAGTGGAAAATGCAATAGCCGGTATTGAAAAACCTGCAGATATGGTAGTTGGTTTAAACGAAACGCCTCAGCTGCCGCAGCAGGTGACGGCAGTAATGTCAGACGGAACAAAGATAGCAGGATCTGCCACATATGATATGAGTACATTTGTCAATACCCGGCCGGGAACATATACGATTAAGGGCACATTCGTACCTGCGGGCGGGCAACCGTTCGAGAGTGGTGTAAGTGCAGAATTTGAAGTAAGAGTTTCCATTTTGGATCTAAGCAATTTGGAAAGTGCGATCCAAGCGGGCAAAGAATTTGTGTCATCGCATAACGAAGATGATTATACTACTGCGAGCTGGACAGTGATTTGCGGAAAGCTGGAAGAGGCTGAGTCACTTTTTGAAAAGGGACAAAATGAATTTGTTGATATGGCAGAGGCGGAAAGAGTTGGCGAGGAATTGCGTGCGGCGATTGAAGGTGCAGTATTTACGAAAGTTGTTACGAAAGAACCAATTGGAAACGTAAATGTGTTGTTCGGTCAGAATGTGGAGCAAATATTGCCTGAAAAAGTATCAGTGACTTATGACAATGGCACGAAAGCCGAATTAAATGTTACGTGGGTGGAAATTCCAAAGACAGATAATATCGGAACGGCAACGGCAAAAGGAATTGTGAAAGAAAAAGACGGAAGCGATGCCGAGATTGCATTTACGGTTACAGTTCTTAATTATGTGACGGAAATCAAAAATATACCTGCGGATAAAACAGTGGAATTCGGTTCGGAACACGGTTTGCCGCAGCAGGTAACGCTTGTATTGGCAGACGGAAGTGAGATGCCGGCAGATGTAACGTACAGCGGGGACTACCAAAAAATGACGGCTGGTGATTACACACTTACCGGAACGATCGGCACGAATCTGGAGTTTGCGGAATATTTATCCGATAGTTTCTCGGTTAATGTGACTGTACAGGGGCAGAAAATAGCAGCACCTGAAGACGGCGGATGCAGTGGCGGATTTACGGGCAGTGCATTTTCGATTGCCATTGGAATTGTTTTGTCGGTCGCTCTGCTGATCATAAAAAAACGGTCAGAAATACATTGATGTAGAGAAAATGAAACGCGGGCGCACGATGATGTACGCCCGCGTTTTACGAAAAAGGAAATTATTATGAAAGAAACGGATAAAATAGTTTTAAGAAAATTGGCAGAGACGGTGGCAAAACTTGCAGGCATGGAAGAAAATAAAGAAAAAGCAAAGGCGTGGAAAGCCCACAACGATTTACAGGCAGGTTCGCGCGCCATGGTTCTTTGTGATCCCGAAAACGGTTGGAATGAGATTATCCCATCTCATTTATTGCAATGTGAGGACAGCTTGGCAAGGTTTTGGGAGTTTGCGCTGCGCAGGGAAATTCACAGTGCGCAGGTACTTAAAGACGATAAAGTGATCGATGACACAATATATGTAACAAACTATCACACAAATACGGGATGGGGACTGACAAGTCATCATATGGTATCGGGCGAAAACGGTTCCTATAAGGCAGAAGCTGTTTTGGATGATTATTCAAAAATGGCGATGATGCATTATCCGGAAGTCAAGATGGATTACGAAACGATTGAAAGGGTGACGGAGATTGCGCACGACGTATTTGACGGAATATTGAAAGTAGGATATAAGGCGAACTGGTGGTGGAGTTTAGGCCTGTCTAATGTCGCAATTGATTTACGCGGTCTGGAAAATTTTATGTTGGATATGTATGATTATCCGGATGAATTGCATGCGTTAATGAATTTTTTATGCGAAGGAACGCTTCGAATGCTTGATTATCTGGAAAAGAACAGACTTCTGACACAAAATATAGGAAATACCTATGTCGGCAGCGGTGGGTTTGGGTTTACTGATTGTCTGCCAAAAGCAGAAGGAGAAATAAAATTAAAGGATATGTGGGGCTTTACGGAAAGTCAGGAAACAGTGTCCGTTTCTCCTGAAATGTTTGAAGAGTTTGTTTTCCCGTATCAGTTAAAAATTGCGAAAAAGTTCGGATTGAATTGTTACGGATGTTGTGAACCGTTGGATGCAAGATGGAACATTATCAAGCAGATTCCGAATTTGCGACGGGTAAGCGTATCGCATTGGGCGGACTGTGAAAAAATGGCGGGATATTTAAGGAATGAATATATTTTCAGTTTAAAACCGAGTCCGAGCTATTTGGCAACACCGCAGATTAATGAAGATGCCGCAAGAAAGGAATTGAGAACTAAGATCTGGTTTGCCAGATCGGAAGGATGCCATCTGGAAATTATCATGAAAGATAATCACACGTTGGGCAATAATCCACATAATGCCTCGAGGTGGGTGGAGATTGCCAGAGAAGAATTGGCAAGATAAAAGCTCCTTGCTAATGAAGCGTGCGCTGAATGAAAAAATGACCATAGACAAGGCGGATTGGCCCGATGCCGTTACAAAGGAAATGATAGCGGAATATACGAAATGTTTTCAAGCAGCTGCAACAGCTACTGTTTGATCTCCTCATTGAAAAGAGAACGATATTTGAAGATAAGACAGTACTTACTTTGAAACGTTCGGAAGTGTTTGCCCGAACGGTGATAGGTCGATACATATTATTAAATATAGCGAAAACCCCGACGGAAACGATCGGGGTTCTTTTTATATTTCTATAATCTGCCGTGAACCGTTTAATCATAAATATAAGCCGACTGTCCTTGTGTTTAGGGTAGATGTTTTTATCATGGTTTAGTTCATAAATACTTCTTGATAGCGGTTAATAATCTTCTTTCTGTATCTACTGGGGATTGAAATTCGCAAGAATATCGCGCATAGATAACAAACACATGTCCCATCGTCACACCTAAGACAAACCCGTACTTTTCAGGAATTTTTCCGTACCACATTATTTGCGCTGATTTATGTTTTAAAATATTTTTCGCAAGAGGAAAGTAAGTTCTTTTGAAGGTTTGAAAACACTTTCTGTTTATGCGATAAAATGTAATAGAATCTTTTTAAATCTACATTGTTCAAGTTGATAATGCGAAGAGATTTGTTCTGCAAATTTTCCTGCACCATGCTGAGCGGCAAAATGGTAATGCCTAATCCTTCTTTTGTGCAGTTGATAGCGGCTTGCGGATTGGAAGTTTCGATAAAAGGATACAATTCTATGCCGTGCTGTTTTAGATATCCGTCAAAGAAATCACGCGTAGCACTGCCTTTTTCCCGCAGGATCAGGGGAAAGTTTTTCAGCTCCTGCACATTCAGTGTTTGGGGGACATCAAAATCTGATGCGCAAACGGCAACCAGTTTATCTTCGTAAAATTGCAGAGCATTCAGCTCGGAATGATTTACGGCATTTTCAACCAATCCAAAGTCTAACTCTCCCTGTAAAAGCATTGTTTCAATTTTATCTTTGGGAAAAATTTTAACCTTAAACTGTGCCTGCGGATTTTGATTTTGCAGTTCTTTCAAAAGACTCGGTAAAAGAAATGTTCCGATTGTCAAAGATGTTCCTATTTTTACGAAGTTTGAACTGCTGTTTTCAAAGGCAAGTGTTTCAAAATCATCGAAATTGTTTAAAACGTTGCAGGCACGCGTATACAGTTCTTGCCCTTCCTCGGTAATGACAAGCCTGTTGTGAATGCGCATAAACAGTTTTACGTTGTATTTCTTTTCCAGATCGGAAATGACAACGCTGACCGACGGTTGCGAAATAAACAACTTTTTTGCGGCTTTCGTCACCGATTTTTGTTCACAAACTTCTTTGAAAATACGAAGATAACGCAGTGTCATAGTAAGTCCATAACCTTTTTATTATGATAATGATTAAATTATAGTATTTTACAAAAATATTGTCAACTGATATAATAAAAAGGGAGGGTATTGAAATGAGTCGGGCAAAAAAATATTGGATACTGTTTACATCTTGTCTTTATATCAGTGCGTTTACGTTCGGCGGCGGCTTTGTCATCATACCGCTGATGCGAAAGAAGTTTGTAGAAAACTTAAAATGGCTGGAAGAGACGGAAATGATGGATTTGGCTGCGATCGCGCAGTCTTCTCCGGGGGCAATCGCGGTGAATGCAGCGATTTTGACGGGTTATAAAATCGGTGGCGTTTTTGGGGCAATGCTTGCCATGCTGGCAACGATTCTGCCGCCTATGATCATTATCGGAATTATTTCCTTTTTTTACGTTGCATTCCGTGAAAATGTGGTGGTCAATGCAGTGTTGAAGGGGATGCAGGCGGGCGTTGCCGCTGTCATCTGCGATGTCGTGATACGCATGGGCACGGGCGTGTGTAAAGAAAAGAACGTTTTGTTTGTCCTCATCATGGCGGCGGCATTTGTTCTTACTTTTTTTCTGGATGTCAACGTGGTTTATATCATTCTCGGCTGTATCGCTTTGTCCGTGATCGTATTTTTTGTAAAGATGGGGATTCGCAAGAAAAAAGCAAATACGTCCGATAAAATTTGCGCCGAAATACAGGAACAGAAAGACTGTGCGATCGAAGAACAGACAGAAGTAGATTCTGTTGAGGAATTGGCTCAGGAAGAAAATCAAGAAATAGCCAAAGGGGAAAAGGAGGAAGAAAAATGATCTATCTGGAACTTCTTTGGGTATTTATACAGGTTGGATTGTTCAGCATCGGCGGGGGATATGCCGCGATCCCTATTATTCAAAGCCATGTCGTGGAAGCGAAGGGCTGGCTGACGATGACGGATTTTACAGACCTTATCACCATCGCAGAAATGACGCCCGGGCCGATCGCGATCAATTCGGCGACGTTTGTCGGAATGCAGGTCGCAGGGATTGCCGGCGGCATTATTGCAACGATCGGCTGTATCATACCTTCGGCAATCATCGTATCGTTGTTAGCATTTTTATATTTCCGTTTCCGCAGTCTATCCTTTGTGAAAGATACGCTGGCAATTTTGCGTCCTGCTATTGTTGCGCTTATTGCTTCGGCTGGTATAGGCATTCTCATCCTGTCTTTCTGGGGAGAAGGCGGTTTTACGACGGACGTAACGGCATTGAATATCGTTTCGGTTATTATATTCTTTTCGGCGATGTTCGTATTGCGGAAATATAAGACAAATCCTATTTTTGTCATGTTAGGTTCTGGCGTGCTCGGTGCAGTATTTTATTTATTGTTGTAAAAGATATTGCGCAATAGCGGAAAGTGATGTATACTGTAGAAAAGGAGAAAAATTATGCCGCCTGTCAGTATGTTGATAAAACCTGCTTCGTCCTCTTGCAATATGCGTTGCCGCTATTGCTTTTATGCGGATGTCGTTTCGCACAGAGAATTGCGCAATGCGGGGATCATGAACAAACAGACGCACGAAAACATGGTGCGCCGCGCCATGGAGTATGCGGAAGGAAGTGTTTCTTTTGCCTTTCAGGGCGGAGAACCCACTCTCGCAGGACTGGATTTTTTCCGCAGGCATATGACTCTTTGCAAAAAATACGCAAAGACGGGCGTACAAATTCACAATTCTTTGCAGACCAACGGGTACGCTGTTGATGACGAATGGGCAAAGTTTTTTTCGGAAAATCATTTTCTGATTGGTCTTTCATTGGACGGGCCAAAAGAGATCCACGACCTTTTCCGCAAAGACGCGCAGGGGCAGGGTACGTTTAATAGAATCCGCCAGACTGTAACGCTGTTTAACCGTCATAAGGTGGAGTATAATATACTCTGCGTCGTGACGGAAGAGGTCGCTAAAAATGCCAACAAGGTGATGAATTTTTTCATTAACAACGGTTTTTCCTATTTGCAGTTTATACCCTGTCTGGACGGGCTGGAGGGCGAAAAGGGCGAATGGTCTCTTTCGGCAAAGAGATACGGGGAGTTTCTGGTCACCTCATTCAATAAATACTATTCCTGTTTCTTAAAGAAGAAGTTTTTAAGCATCCGCAATTTTGACAATTATCTTTCGCTGCTTGCAGGATATCCTGCGGAAAATTGCGGCATGAACGGGCGCTGTGCCGCCTATTTTGTAGTAGAAGGAAACGGCGACGTGTATCCGTGCGATTTTTATGTGCTGGACAAATATCGGGGCGGTAATGTAAACCAAAATTCATTGCGGGAGATAAGAAATTCGGAAGTATTTAAAAAGTTTGTGGAGGAATCGTATCCCGTTTCCAAAGAATGCAAAGAATGCAAATGGTTCGGGCTCTGCCGCGGCGGATGCAGAAGATACCGTGAGCCTTTTGAAAACGGGATACCGTCCCTCAATTTTTATTGCGAAAGTTATAAAAAGTTTTTCGAAGAATGCGGAAAGTATATTGTAGCAATGAAAGAATCTTTAATGCGCTAACAAAATTTTTTTGAAAGTGGCTGAGCGTTAAAAACTTAAAGAAAGCTTTGGCTGTCCATGTATACGTTTCAGTTATAGTTCTTGAAATGGATCCAAAGATTAGGTTAAAACTAAAAAAATTGGGATGAGTCTGGTATTGCACCGGGCTCATTTTTTGATTAAAACTTTTTGGACTTTTATAATCATCAAAATATCTACAAGGTTTTTAGGGATCTTTAGGAGGATTTTAATTTAGTTGTATTTTACTATTTTTTTATATGCTTTCCGTAATAGAAACACATTGATATAAATATACCAAGATAATGAAAAAAATTAAAAAAGCGATATTGACAGGTATAAAAAGGGGTGATAAAATTTTTATATAAATTAGAAGGAGGGAAAATCGTGAAAAAATTTTTCAAAACTTTTTTAATTTTTCTCTTTGTTTTGAGCTTCAGTTTTTCGGGACTGATCGGTTGTGGGGGAAGCGGCGGTAAAACGCGAATCATTGTTGACGGAGGCGGTGCAGCAGGCAATTTTAATACGACGCCGTCTATGACGCCTTCCGAAGCGAATCCGAGACCGTATAACACGTTGGAAAAGCTGGCTGAGAAATGGGAGGAAACGCATCCGGAGTATGATATTGTTATTCAGCGTCAGTCGGCAAACGGAAACCGAGATGTTTTGACCGGGTGGTTGAGTGCGGGCACAGCACCGGATATCATTTTCCAGAATCCGAGCATTTTGGCGGAAGACCTTGGGAAGGGTTGGTATGTAAATCTCACGGAATGGCTGGAAAAGCCGAATCCGTATAATGACGATAAACCTTGGAAAGAGCTCTACAACGAGAAGGAGCTTGAAACGACGAGGGGGCCGGACGGCGAGTTTTATTATATTACGTTGGAGAAGTTTCCTATCGGGATTATGTATAATAAAGACTTGTTTGTGAAGGCCGGTTTGGATCCAGAATCTCCTCCGAAGACTTACGGAGAATTTATGGAAGCACAGGAGGCATTATCAAAAGTAGAGGGGGTCCTTGCTCCCTATTTCCCGCAATTTAACTGGTATAACATTGTTTTAGAAACAAGCATCTTTGGGGGGGATATAGCCAAACTCGATACAGTGCGCGAGAATTCAATTATTGATACGGAAGAATTTTGCAAAGCATATACCGAGGGGCTATGGAGTCCAAGTGATCCGAAGTTTACTACATATGCACAGGTGGCGACGGATAAGGCGAAATATTACCCGGATGACTATCAGACATATGTAATGGCGACAGAATTTTTTAACGGCAAAGTCGGCATGATGGAGGTAAACGGGCAGAGAATGACGCAGGTTTTGGAAGATGAGAAGAGAACATTTGATGTCGGTTTATTTGGTTATCCCTTATTGGGAGAAAACGATCCGGGATATAGCGGATACGGAGTAATTCGAGGTGTTTCCGGGTTAAGTACGGCGTGGTGGGTAACGAACAGCGCGGAAAAGAAGGGGACTACTGAGGCCGCTATTGATTTTTTGATGTATCTTACGTCTCCGGAACAGAACACACCGCTGATTAACGATTTGGGGCTTACATTACCGCTCGATCCGGATTGCGAAGTTCCTGAATTTTATCAGCCTCTTGTAGATGTCTATAAAGAGGATTTTTCAAATCCTAAAATGTTGACCTGGGGAGCGTTTAACTCCATTGGAAAAATGAACAAAGAATATGCAGATACATGGCACAGAACGTTGACGAGCAGTATTGACGGATACAAGACAGTAGCCGAATTTGTTGAGATCATGGAGGCTGCTGCGGCGGATGCTTATGATAAGCTCATGAAGACAAATGGTTGGACGGCCGATCGTTGGGATTGAGGGGAAAAAAGTGAAATCAAATAAAGAAGCGTCTTTCGAGATGGATGACATGGCTCTTATGAGGAAAAGGTCTGCGGCGATGCGTCGCCGCAGAACCTATTGGGGATATCTTTGGATTTTACCTGCAATCGTAGGATTGCTGTTGTTCAATTATTACCCGCCTATTGTAGCGGTAATTAAGTCATTTACCGAATGGAACGGCGTAAATTTTACTGAATTTATATGGTTTCGCAACTATAAAGAGATCTTGACTGATCCCATTTTTTGGAAGGGGATCAAGAATGTTGTAATATTGACAGCGTTTCAGATTCTCATCGGAAGCGTTTTTGCGGATATCATTTTGGCTGAGTTGATATTTAATTTAAAAAGTGAAAAAGCATCAAAATTTTTCAGATTTGCTTTTTTAATTCCCGTGCTTGTGCCCGGAATGGTCGGAATGTTGGTTTGGACAAAGATTATCCTTACTTCCAGCCCTACCGGTTTTCTGAACTATTTTATCGGTATTTTCGGTATCGAACCGAGACCCTGGTTGGGCAGCAAGGACACGGCTCTCATAAGTCTTATGATCATGGGCTTTCCGTGGATCGGCGGTTCACAGTTTTTGATCTATCTCGCAGGTCTATATAATATACCTGCGTCCTGCGTCGAAGCTTCAAAACTGGACGGGATCACAGCGGTAAAACGAATTATATACATCGACCTGCCCTATTTGTTGGGACAGGTAAAATATTTTGTAACGCTTGGTTTTATCAGCGGGATCCAAGGCTTTGGCGTACAGATGATGATAACAGGAGGCGGACCGGATTATGCGACGACCGTTCCCGGGTATTATATGTACAATGAGGCGTTCGGTTATTCAAATTACGGTTATGCTTGCGCGGTCGGTATGATTTTGTTCGTGATTATCTTTGTAATGACAATCATCAACAAGGTGTTCCTGAAGACAACGGAGGATAAGATGTGATATGAGAGCCAAAGGTGAACTTAAAAAAATATCTGTTATTCCGCAAATTATTCTCTTATGTGTTTTGGCAGTACTGTTGCTCATGGTATTTTTCCCTTTAATCATGACGTTGATCAAGAGTGTAAAAACGCCGACGCAGGATACGTATAAGCCGTTTGAACTTACGTTCCCTTTTTGTTGGGAAAACTATTCAATCGCGTGGCTGTATGTTTCTCCGCTGATTTCAAACAGCCTCTTTATCGCTATCATGGATACCATCGGAAGCTTGATTTTGGCGTCGGTTACTGCATATGGGTTTACGAGATTCAAATTTCCCGGCCGCGAAATTATTTTTATGGCGATCATCTCACTGATGATGATTCCCGGATCTTTGACGATGATTCCAAAATATATCATGATCCGAGACTTTGGTTTGATCAATAAGTATTTTGGCGTGATCCTGCCCGGAATGATTGCGGGCTTGCCTTTTCGTTTGTTGCTGCTACGGACATTCTTTAACGGTGTACCCAATGATTTGTTTGAGGCGGCGGAGATTGACGGAGCGAATCATTTGCATCAGTTTTTCCATATCATGATCCCGATGTGCATTCCGATTTTGGCAACGATCTGCATGAACAATTTTCTGCAGTCCTGGAACGAGTTGCTGTGGCCGCGCCTGATTCTTTTGGATGAAAATTTGCAGACGATTCCGATCGGGCTTGCCTCATTTACGCAAAACTATCAGACTATTACGGGAGGAACGATGGGCGCGCCGCTTGCCGGCTACATCATTGTAAGTATCCCGCTCGTTATTCTGTTTGCCTTTACGTCCAAGCAGTTCGTCAGAGGCTTGACGAGCGGAGCGTTTAAAATGTAAACAGGGGAGGAAGGAATGAGAAAACTCAATAGGATTTTGCAAATATTGTTGGTATTTGTTTTGCTCTTTACCATGGTTGGTTGCGGAGAAGACACTGCATCAACCGGGATACAGATGCTGAACGATTACGGGTATGGTAACGGATTCAATTTGAAGGGTCTCAGTTCTATGAGTTCGGCAAACACGATTAAGGTTTTGCAGTATGGAGAGGAGATGGACGTTGAGCCCTCTTGGGAAATCGCGCAGTGGGGAAGCAAATATAATCTTGCGGACGGAACAGAAAAGAGCGAGGGGGATTGGTATACTTATGCCTGTACCGGAAAAGCACTCAGCGTGAACCGCAAAACATCCGCTGTAAAGTTAACGTTACACGCGCAGGAGGATTATGGCGATACGCCTCGACAACAAGGGCAGCCATGGCCGCATCTGTTGCTGTCACAAGGTTTTGGTTCTATTACGCGGTTGGATGAGTATGAGTATATCAACGTGGAGATCGATTATACGATCGATTATATGCAGAACATGATGTCGGAGCAGCAATATATCGAGTCGATCCATACCGCACAAATTTTATTCTATATGACCGTCAAAAACGTAGATGCGTATTCCGCCGATAAGGGTAATTACTATTGGTTCGGGCTTCCTCTCTACGATTACAGGTATGAATACCCAATAGGCCATACGCAAATTGACGGAGGAAAGGAGGAGGCTACGGGAAAGGTCATTTACACGGTTGACGGGAAAGAGTATTACGATGCGCCCCCGACCGTCGGTGTCAAACAAAGCATCAAAATCGATATTTTGCCGTATGTGCTCGACTCGTTCAGCGCCCTGCAGGAGGCGGGACATTTTGAAAATTCATTCTTGCAGCACATGGTATTCGGCGCGATGAATATCGGTTATGAGATGCCCGGAACCTTCAACAGCAGCTTCACGTTGGAAAAGTGCAGCATTCAATATGAACTAAAGGAAATGTACTGATGCAAATCATACGCGATAATACATTTCAAAGCGGTTTTCGCTTGATGGGAACAGACATCCTTAAAACGGGAAAAAATGCCGTCGATATTCTTAATAACTGTGGTACGGCAACGGGCTCTCCGGTCTGGCGTCTTGCGCAATGGGGAAGTCGGTTCTCCTTAAAAAACGAGACCTGTCGTCGCACGGACCGTGGCTTTCTGTATTCAGATCCAGCAAAAACGTTTTGTGCGGATCCGTCAGAGGGAAAGGTTTATCTTGAGATCCTTGCGGAAAAAGAATACGATAAGCCGCGCGTTCGCGGAGAAGCATGGCCACACCTTTTGTTGGCGCAGGAATTTGAACAAAGGTATTTTTTGTGTGATCTGAAAAGCGTGATCTTTGACATGAGTTTTTACGTAAAGGTCAAAGAAAACAGGATGACGGCCGAGGATTTCGACTCGCAACTCCACACAGGGCAATTCGTCTGGTTCGTCACCGTTCAGAACCATAACCCGCAGTCACCGGAATATCTCGACTATTTCTGGTTCGGCTTACCGCAATGCGATCTACGGTACGGGACTCCTCGCTTTTTTGCAAAAAAGGACGACGGGAAGAGAGACTCTACAAATAAGTTCATAAACAGCATTGATGCCCGGAAATATCTTCCGCACGATCCTACAAAAGGGGCCGTGCATTACCGATATGACGCTTACGAGGACATTGCAGAAGGTTTTCGTCGCGCAAAAGCTCAAGGTTTTTTGGAAAAAACGGAGTGGGAAGATTTATCTTTCGGGAGTATGAATACCGGCTTGGAAATGCCAGGTACGTTTAATCTCGGGATAGAGATCTCCAAAATAGGAATTGAAGTCGGATAAGGAGGAATGCAGATGAAATTGTTTCGATTGGTGGTTTTTTCACTGATAGGAGCTTGTCTGTTGAGCGGCTGTTCTTATGGACAGGAACAAGAAAATAAGGAGGAAGAACTCGTGTTGCCGAATATCGAAGGGGTGGAGATGCTTGAGGATAATTTCTTTTTACAGGGATTAAACTTGCGCAGATTGCACTCGCAGGATAAGCAAACGCCTATGATTATCAGAAGACTTGACCTTATGGGGACTGCGCAAAAGGAAGATTCGGTTTGGACCATAGCGCAGTGGGATTGTAGGAATAATTTTGTTGAAGCGACTGAACGGCAAGAAGGAGATAATTATATTTATGAAGATGAGAGCAAAAAGGTTATCGTAAACAATAAGGAGCCTTCGGTTTATCTCGAGTGCAATGCAAGCCTTGAATACGATGCGCCGCGGCAACAAGGACAAACGTGGCCCCATCTCCTTTTGTCACAGGATTTTCAGAAGAGATATTGGATTAAAGATTACTCCAATATTTATGTCCAGATGATTATCGAGTTTGAAAAATTCGAAGACAAGATGCTCCCAGAGGATTTTAATCCGTCTTTACATGCGGCGCAACTGCAGTGGTTCTTTACGGTGCAAAACCATAACAGAGAGAACGATCAATACGGCGATTATTTGTGGTTGGGCGTGCCGATTTTTGATAATCGCAAGGAATTTCCGGGGAATACGCAGTCGCAGGACAAGGGGCAAGGGGATAAAGTAGGTACAAATAAATTTATCTACAGCATTGATTCGAGAGCTTATTTACAGGAAACAATGACGCCGGGAAAGAAGGTGGCGATTACGTACGATATCCTTCCTTCTATTAAAAATGCATTCGAAGCGGCACAAGGAAAAAACTTCTTAACGGCTACAAGTTTTGAAGAGCTCTCTTTCGGTTCGACAAATTTCGGCTGGGAATTGCCCGGAATTTACGATGTAGGTGTGAAGCTTAAAGATCTCCGTTTAACGGGAGTCTTAAAAAACAATTCGGAAGGGGGAAATTTATGAAAAGCAGGATTTTAAAGGTGTGGATGATGGTGTTTTGTTGCGTTTTGCTTGTCGTCGGTGCGATCGGGGCAATTTTTGTGCAGGCAGAGGAAGACTATTTTTCCGCTGCCAATTTGACGGAAGTAAAAAACCGCACGGAATTTACTAACCATTTCGGTGCTTCGCCGATGGAGATATTTGCGGAAAGGGACAGCGAAGATCTCTCTACAACAGTGATGTTCAGTAAAATCGGGATGGGATCGCGTATCGCGAAAAAAACGAAGGTTCAGTTGGACGGCTTTATGTTTGAAATGAATTATACCAATATAAGGCCGCAACACAACGTATATCTGATCTTTACCGATAAGACAAACGGGTTCCCTCAGCCGGTAAACACTTTTAAAGGGTTTACAATCCGTCTTATGCGCGGCAATACAGGCGTGCCAGGCATGAATGATTCTGCCAAGATCTATCTTACGATTGGAAAATCTCACGATCAGTCCGCGGCAAATGCAATCTACGGGGTAGGAGGGAGCATTTCTTTCGATTATCGGGAGGATGGCGAAAATTCTTTGAGTTTCTCTATTGCGTTAGCGGAAGATAACAGCAAATATGTTTTTTCGGTTAGTGACGGTGTAAGCGAGCAAAATCTCGATATTTCGGAGTCATATATCAGAGAATGGTTTGCAAGCGGTTCCGATGCCATTTCACAGGCATTCTTTGTTCTCGGTTATTCGGATTTGCCTACCAAACCGAATACGCTTTTGACTTCCGATTATCCTACCTATCATATCACGACTCTTTCGGACGCCTTGAAGACACAGTACCTGACGGCGACATTTGCTCCGGAAAAGGCGAAGGTGGATGCTTATACAAGTGCGGCAAATAAAAATACAATGACGGCGGCGGAGATCTTAGCTGCAGAAGAGGAGATCGAAACGTTGGACGTAAGCAAGCTGTATGTCGAAGATCAGTATCTTGTGTCGCAAATCAGAAAGGTTGCGGATGACAATATTGCGGCCTCGATTGCAGGCCTTAATGCAGAACAAGTTAACATTCTTCTTGATGAGCAGGTAAGTGCATTTGAAGCGATTGCAGAAGCGGAAAAAACTACGGCACAGGCGATTATTGATGCGCGCGCAGCCAAGGAAGAAATCGATTTGCGAGGTATTACAGACGAGAATCAGTTGGAAACGGTCAACTTAAGAATTTCCGCAGCGATGGCAGTGATCGACGGGCAGGCAAAAGACTTCGTCGAAGGACAGATCGAAAAGCTCGAAGCGGTCGTCGCACAGATCGATTCGCTCGCAAAATACACCGAGGCGTATGAGAGCAGAGAGACACTGGATCTGGATCTGCTTGCTGATGCAAATGCACATGATTTCGACACGCGTTTGGCGGCGATCGACGCGGCGTTAGAGACGGCGGAACAGACTTACGGGACGGAGTTCGTCCTCGCGAGAGCGGAGGCGGCGACGGCTGCGTACGAAGCGGCGTATGAGGAAGCGAAGACGGAAGAAAAGCTGAACGACCTTGCCGTTATCGAGGCGGTCGAGGCGTTGCGGGATGCGATCCAGTTCACGGGCATCGACGCTGCGGATGAAACGAGGGTTGCGCTTGAAGCGCGCATTCTCGTCATCGATCAGGGTTTGGCGACAGCGAGAAAAGATATCGTGGTCGCGCAGATCACAGCGTATGAACAGGCGATTGCCTTGATTACGGACGAAGACACGCTCGCGGACGCGAAGGCGTGCAGAGAAGCGGTGGATCTTACGATCTTGCCGGACGATGCATTGTTGCCGGAAGGTAGCCAGGCGGCGGATCTGCAGGCGCGCTTTGATGCAGCGGAAGCGGATTACGCGCAGAAATATACGGAATTGAGTGAAGGCATTATCGCGGGCATCGAAGCGGCTTTCAATGCGGAAGTCAAGGATCTGAAACTGTACGAAGAATACGTAAAGACGGTGGAAGATTTCGAAATCGAACTGTTGCCGGAAGCGGATCGCGCGGCGTTTGAAGACAGACTGGAAGCATTGCAGGCAAAAATAGACGAGCACGTTTATGCCGATTTTAAGCAGACGAACCTTGTCGGTGCCGTGATGACGGACGGCGGTTTGCAGATGACGAGTATGCTCGATTACGGAGCGCGCGTCAATTACAACGTACCGGTTAACGTGGACGGGTTTGAAGTGATTTATACTATGGACGAGTTTGCATACCTTGCACCGGCAGCCGGCGACGGCGCCCGTTCCAATGCGGTGATCATCAATCTTTTGAATAAACCCAACGCGTTTAAAGCGTATGAAGTTGACGGCGAAATGGTGGAAGGTATTTCCGTTTACGTCTGGTATTACAGCGGCACGACGGGGATCAAAGTGTACTCCGGTGGTGATAATTCGGCAGTTATCGCACAGAGTTCGCTCGCGCCTAGCACGGCTCCCGCATTGATGAAGATTTCCATCACGGCGGGTGAACACGGCTGGGTGATCAAGGCGAACAGCGCAGAATGCACGGTTCTCTATCCGCAGATCTCTAAAGACGTATTCACGGACGGGCAGGCTTATTTCTCGATGGGCGTCAACGGCACAACGAAGGCGGAAGATGTACTCGACAAGGCGACCATTCATAAAATTGGCAATCTGGTTCTTGGCGAATATGAAGAGCCGCAGCAACCCGGAAACAACGACGGCGACGACAACGATAATCAGCAAAACCCCGGGATTATTCCTGACGGCAACAACGGTACGGACAGCGAGCCAAAGGGCGGTTGCTCTGGTGCGCTGGGCGTTGCGAGCTTCGCCTTGGCAATTTCAACCGTTTTACCGGCTGTGTACATTCTTGGTAAGCGGAGCAAGAGCAGAAAATGAAAAAATTATTAATCGTATTGCTTTGCTGTTCCTTTGTATTTCTGGCTGCGGCATGCAACAGTAAAGAAGTCACGTATGATTATGGTTTTGATCAGATGAAAGAAGTGTTTTGGGAATCGGATATCGTCTATAATGAATCCGTCGTAATGTTGAAGGATGAGACCGGAACGAGCGGCTCGCTGATGTTCACACCGAAAAAAATCGTGTCGGTACGCGATTATTCGCTGGAAGTAGAATACAAAGAAGGTGTCGATTGGGAGTTCCGCGATGGAAAGCTCTGGATGCTGGAAGGGAGCAGTATGGCATATTTGTTGCGTTCACAGCTTGTCGTTCAGGACAAAGCTGATTTGCCGGAGCAGATCGCAAATCCCCGCCCCACGAAGGATGGTACCGGATGGATTCTGTTTTCGGAAAGCGCGTTTATTACTATGCACCAGATTTTTGTGACCTATACCTACGATAACGCGGAATGGAAAGGCCCTCGCCCGACATACCAGGGGGATAAACTTCCTAAGACGATGGAAAAGCTTAGCACGGGCGGAGAGTTCAACCTGTTGTTCTACGGCGACAGCATTTTCGTAGGCGCGAGCGCTACTGCACAGTTGAATTGCCCGCCGTTCATGCCTAGGATCGGCGATTTAACGAAGGAGTATTTTAGCCGCGATTACGGCTGTACGGTCAACTATAAGAATACATCCAAGGGCGGCCAAACATCCCGCTGGGGTATCCAGAACGTACAGGAACTCGCGGTTGCAAACAACCCCGATCTGATGTTTATAGGATTCGGAATGAACGACGGAAGTACAATGCAAAACATTTCTGTTGCCGAGTATAAGCAGAATATTCAGGGCATCATCAATGCCGTACGCGCGAAAAATGCGGACTGCGAGTTCGTTTTGGTTGGTGGTATGCTTCCCAATCCGTTGGACGTTGCAAACGGCATACAGAGGGACTACGTACCAGCGCTGGAGCAACTGGCGGAGGAAAACAGCAATACCGTCACGATAACGATGGCGGCGATACATGAAGAAATGTTGAAAAACAAAAACTTCATCGATATGAGCGGCAACAACGTCAATCATCCAAACGACTTTTTAATTCGCACGTATCTGATGAATATCACGACCATATTTGAAAAAGATTGAGCTATACGCCTTTAAATGCGACGTAAAAGTTCGCAGAGCATTAAAAAAAGCAAACGGGCGGGGCGGCGATCGGCGCGCATCCGATATCTCTGCTCCGCCCAAAATTTCGCCTTGATAGGATGCTTACGGTCGATTTTACGTCGGCTTAAAAGGGTGCTTTTGTCGCATTTGACTTTGTGCGGAAAGGATTGATATGAGAGTAATTTATTTTGACATCGATACGCTGCGTCCAGATCATCTCGGCTGCTACGGATATTTTAGGAATACGTCCCCTGTGATCGACGCAATCTGTAGCGAAGGTGTCCGTTTCGATAACTATTACTGTGCGGATGCGCCCTGTCTTCCCAGCCGCGCCGCTTGCCTTACGGGCCGTTTCGGATTTCATAATGGCGCCATAGGACACGGCGGATCGTGCGCCGATATTGATAAATTCGGGATGAATCGCTGGTTTACCGACCAGCAGCTGACGGAAGGATTATTTTACCGTTTTCGGAAGGCGGGCATGTACACCGCTTCCATAAGTACTTTTGCCGAAAGACACTCTTCCTATTGGTACAACGCGGGGTTCAATGAACTCTATAATGTCGGGAAGGGCGGAATGGAGTCGGCGGAAGAGATCATGCCCATTGTCGAGAATTGGTTGAACAAGCATAAAAATTCGGACGATTGGATGTTGCATATTAACCTGTGGGACGCGCATACCCCTTATCGTGTGCCCGTCACGGAAGGAAATTACTTTGCGGACGATCCCATCGAAGAATGGTACGACAAGGTGTTGCCTGCCCATCTGCAATACGGGGGACCGCACGGAGCGCGAGACCCTGATATGTACAGCGACAACGATCCCGTAAAGTGGCCGCGATTGCCCGCCTATATTAAGGATAAAACGACTTTAAAGCAATTCATAGACGGATATGACTGCGGGATCCGCTACATCGATAAACAGATCGGGCGGATTGTGGCGCTTTTAAAAGAGTTTGGCATTTACAACGATGTCAGTTTTATAATAACGTCGGATCACGGTGAAAACCAGGGCGAACTCGGCATCTACGGCGAACACGCAACCGCAGACTTCGCTACTTGCCGTATTCCGTTGATCGTTAAATGGAAGGGATGTCAGGAAAGCAAGGCTTGCTCCGCACTGCATTACAATGTGGATCTGCTGCCGACGCTCGCCGACTTGTTTGGACAGGAAAATGAACCGTGGTGGGACGGAAAAAGTTTTGCGAAATCCTTGCGTGATGAAAAGGAGGACGAGGGGCACGAGTATCTCGTTTTGAGTCAATGCGCGCATGTGTGTCAGCGAGCGGTTCGTTTCGGCGATTATCTCTATATGCGTACCTATCATGACGGGTTGCATCCCTTCCCGCGTGACATGCTTTATTGCGTAAAAGAAGATCCGCACGAATGCAAGAATATCGCGAAAGACAAGCCGCAACTCGTTGCAGAGGCAAAAGCGTTGTATTTGGATTGGCTGGAAAAACAGATGTGCAAGAAAAAAAATCATTGCGATCCTCTTTATACCGTATTGGATGAAGGCGGCCCCTTTCATGTAAAGGGAAACGAAGACGTCTTTATCCGCAGATTGCTCGAGACGGGCAGGGAAGACCGCGCGCACGAATTGATGCATGAATATTTTAGGGAAGATCAATGAATATAATTTACGTTCATTCGCATGATACGGGCAGATATTTATCTGTGTACGATCCGAGAATTAAGACTCCTGCTTTTGACGCGTTTGCGTCCATGGCATTAACGTTTAGACAGTGTTATTGCAACGGCCCTACCTGTTCACCGAGCCGCGCGGCGCTCCTGACAGGTGTATACCCGCACATGTGCGGAATGCTCGGGCTTGCGCATCTCGGCTTTTCCGTAGATCCTGAAAAACACGTTGCAAACGTTTTGAAGGGTTACGGCTATTCTACCGTTTTATGCGGCGTGCAGCATGAAATTGACGGCGCGCGGGTGGCAGAATTGGGTTATGAACGGGTGTACTGTTCACAGAGTAGCGATTATGTCGAGCGCGACAAAGAGACGACATCCCAGGCGGTAAAATTTTTGGAAGAAAGGGATACGAATAAACCGTTCTTTCTGTCTGTCGGTTATTTCAGTACGCACCGACCGTTTCCCGAAAGGGAAGAAATTGCCGATTTTGTACCCGACGTGTTGCAAGATTCAGAGGCGACCCGAAGGGATTTCGGCGGATATTTAAAGTCGGTGCAAAATCTTGATCGTAACTTTGAAAAGCTTTTGGAGGCGATACGGTCTTCGGATGATTTGCTTAAGTCGACGATGATCCTATATACGACCGATCATGGCATTGCTTTTCCGGAGATGAAGTGCCATTTGACGGGACATGGAACGGGCGTATCCTTGATGATCGCATTGCCTGACGGCAGACGCAGGGGAGAGAAGACAGACCGCCTGGTCTCGCATGTCGACGTTTTCCCGACGCTGCTCAAACTGCTTGGTGAAAAAACTCCCCCTTGGATGGTGGGCAAACCTTTTGACAGTGTATTTGACGGCGACGATAGGGGAGATGGGGCTGTCTTTTCAGAGATCAATTATCACGTGAGTTATCAACCACAACGTAGTATACGAACTTCCGAATACAATTACATTTGTGATTTCGGGCAATATAAAAAGCTCCCGCCTTCCAATACGGACGACGGGATAAGCAAAGAAGTATATAGAAAAAGCGGTTATTTTGATCTGCCTTGTGAGCGGGAATATCTCTATGATCTTACGCGCGATCCTTTGGAACAGAACAACCTTGTAAAAGACTGTGCGTATGCAGACGTTTTGCGCGAGATGCGGGAACGGTTGCGCAAAATGATGATTGCAACCGGGGACCCTTTAACGAAAGAAGAAGTCATCGCAGCGCCCGAAGGGGCTAAATATCTGGGGAGCAACGCTTATTCTGCCGCAGAACTTAAAAGTTAAAGGGTTTGTTCTGTGTGTATAGGGTGGTGGGAATCTTATATACCTTATGTAGATATGCTTTGTCGGTTAGTTGTTGACAGATCGATTTACCAGCAAGTTTACCGATTTTGTAAGGATCTTGGCGTATATAGTTGATGTTGTAGTTAAGCAAGTTGTAAATATCTGCAAATTCTTCGTCAAAAATTACAACGTCATCGCTGTTCGGCAGATACTGCGAGGATTGCAGGAAAGAGATGGCTTTAATTCCCGTTTCATAGTTTAGAGCTATGATCGAATCGATCGAAGGATATTCCTGAAAAAAAGAGGAAAGTTTCTTATTAGCATTTTCGTCATAGTTTGTCAACGTGTCTAAAACGAGAGGGGAAAGAGAGTTGGTTTCCGAAATTGCTTTCAGGTAGCCGTTCAACCTTTGCGTCAGTGTAAAATTGTTTTTGAACGGTTGGCAAATTATGGCGATATTTTTTTTCCCGCGATTCAGGAGATAACTTGTCGCGTTGTAACCCGCCGAAAAGTTATCGCTGGTCACGATCGTTGCATTGATACCTGTCAGTACGTTGTCGATCAAAACTAGAGGAAAATTTCGTAACGCAAAACGTATAATGTCCTTGTTATAATTTTGACTGTCGATCGGGTGGATGATGATCCCATATGAGAGCGTGGCATATTTTTTTAGGAGATATGATTCCTCCTCTTGCGAAAAATGGGACAATGCAAGGACTAAATTGACGTTTTTCTCCCGAAGGCTGTCAAATAACCCGCTTGCCAGGTGCATGTAGTATTTACTCTTTAGGTCGGGCAAGATAAGGACAACTGATTTATTTGCAGTCGGAGAACCCGAAAATGAAGGTTCTGACGAAGATTTATGCAATAATTGTTCCAAACGTTCTCTGTCAATATTTTCTTTTACAAACGTGCCGAGCCCCGCTTTTCGTATGACAAGTCCTTCCTGTTCCAATTCATTCAGTGCGCGCTTTGTTGTGATCCTGCTGACGTTAAAAAGTGCGGCCAGAGCGTTTTCCGACGGCAAAGAGTTGTCTGCCCCGTCTTTTTCCAGGATCAAACCGTACAGATATTGTTTGATACGAAAATACAGAGGTGTTTTAAGTATATTCATAGCACCACCTTGCAATAAATTAGTATAAGTATATCATTCTTTCGGAACAAAATCAATAGAAAAAATTTTTTCTTTTTGTTTTAGAGATAATAAGCGAAAAACCAGTACTACCTGTAGAGGAGGTATTTTATGCGAAAAGCAATTTCGGCAGAAACGGAACAGCGTTTTGAAAGCTGGTGGAAACATGAGAAAATGGATAGGCCACTCGTCCGTTTATTGGGTAAAAAAAGACGGTGGAAGAATCAAAGCTGATACCTGTCAAAGAACTTGTACAAAATGCGAAAGATTTTCAAATGAATCCGGAATACCGAATTGCTGCGTTTCGAAATTCTTTGATCACACATACGTATTATCTTGATTCTTTTCGATACGTTCAGATAAATTTGGGACCCGGAACGATGGCATCTTATTTGAAATGCGAACCAGGTTTCTCGTACGACACTATCTGGTATAAAGAAGTGGAAGCGGAATCCGTTTCGGATCTGTTAAATGTATCGTATGAAAACAGTACACATTGGTGGTATGACCATTTAAAAGCGATTGAAAAAACAAAAAAATTGGCGAATGGGGATTGCTATGTGTGTATTCCCGATATTCAGGAAAATCTGGATATTGTCGCGGCGATGCGCGGATCGCAGAATTTGTGTTTTGACTTGATGGATTGTCCGGAGGACGTGAAAAAAGTACAAAAGATCGTCGATGACAGTTTTTTTAAATATTACGATGCGATCTACGAGGTAGTGAAGGACGAAGAAGGAAACAGTGTATATACGGCATTTAGTTTGTGGGGACGTGGTAAAGTGGCTAAACTACAATGCGACTTTTCGGCTTTGATATCGAAGGAGTTATTCGACGAATTTGTATTGCCCGCGCTGCAAAGGCAAACAGCTTATCTTGATCGGACTATGTACCATTTGGACGGAGTTATGGCGTTAAGACATCTGGATTCCGTTTTGTCATTGAAAAAACTCAATGCCTTGCAATGGACTCCGGGGGCAGGACAGGAGGACGGCGGGGCGGAAAAATGGTATCCAATCTATGATAAAGCAATGAACGCAGGGAAATCCTTATGGATCCAAATTTATGACGGCGATGTTGACGCGTGGATCAACAAAAGTAAAAAAATATTGAAGAGATATGGACCTACAGGAATTTACTTTGTGTACGGGAATACGGATGAGGAATCGGCAAAAAAACTAATTAAAGAATTAAAGTTTTAGTCTTCACGGTATGCGGTTTCGGACAAAAAATTCCGATACGGACGCAGCGGTGTTTTGGACGTTAAACAGAATGGAGAAAAAATGAAAGAGCTTATTTCAGATCAGACGTTTGAGAACGGTTTTTCACTATGTCATATTAATGCGCTCGTCACGCGGGATCCGATCGCAAAATTTGATTTCTGTGGTACTGCGAAAGGAAGCCCGCGTTGGATGATTGCACAGTGGTGCAACCAGCATAATCTTGCGTGCGGCACGGAACGGGTAACGCACGATCTCGCTTATATATATGAAGATCTTTCAAAAACTGTAAAAGTTTATCCGGGAACAGGGAAAATCCAATTAGACGTTCGGGCAAGTACGGAATATTTTTGGGATCGGAAAGTGGGGGAAGGGTGGCCGCATCTTCTTCTAGAGCAGGTGATTGCAGACGCACCTCGGTTGTCCAAAACGCGAGTCCTTCGTTACGAGGCGGACTATGCTGTCTCCCTCTTTCGGGACTATATGGGGGCACGTGCAAATCCTGATTTGCATTCTGCAGGTGTTGGCTGGTGTGCCAAGATCCGTAACAAGAATCCGGATTCGTCCGGATACGGGGATTTTTTCTGGTTTGTTGTCAAACTTTTCGATAACAGGTATCCCTTTGCCAACAAGTTCCGTGCGCAGGACGGTGGGAAGGAAGAGAATACGGGGAAATTTATTTATGCGGTGGACGGACACTTATTTCAAAAAGAAGCCTATTATTACATAGAGCCTATGAACCTTTGCTACGATATTTTGCCCGAATTGAAGAATGCGTTTTTATATTGTAAGGGACAGGGATTTATGAAAGATTCGGAGTGGGAAGATCTTTATTATGATGATTTTAATATCGGTTGGGAAGTGACGGGGACGTACGATTGCGGTTTGACGATCAACCGTTTGAGCTTGCTATACGAAGGCGAAGATTGATTTCATAAGTTGTCGGGGTAAAAATCTACAAGCGCTTTGGCGCAGGAAACTACTGTTATAGGCAAAAATAATTCACCGTTTATTTTTAAAAATGGAAGGAGGCCGCGGAAAGGGTTTATGCTAGATTATAATGCAAAAGGATATTTGAGGGAAGAAAAATACAGTTTAAATAATGATGCAAAACATGCCACATTATTTACGACGGGCAACGGCTATATGGGAATACGCGGCAGTTACGAAGAATTCGGCTCGTCGCGCGTTCAAGGAGCGTATGTTCGCGGCTTGATAGATGAAATCGTGGAGGTGATGGAACCTTTTCCTGATAACATCTACATGAAAAAATACTATTTTGATGAACAGAAATTAAAGGATTTTGAAAAACAGGATTCCTGTATCAACTTTGCTGATATAGTATTGGTGCGGTTTTGCATAGGCGAGCGCACGTTTTATCCGTGGGAAGGCAAAATTTTGCATTGGAACAGATTTCTGGATACGAAAAGGGCGATGCTTTTTCGTGAAGTGACGTGGCAGGATGAAGACGGAAACATTACAAAATTTTCGTTTGAACGATTTGCGTCTTATGCGGACGAACATCTCTATGTAATGCGTTGCATTGCAACTCCGGTGAACCATAATAAAAAAATTACTGTACTGAGCGGGATCGATAAAAAAGTGCGTACCGGTGGTCAAAGAATCATCCAAGAGGAAAAACAGGAAATCACAGACAGGCAAATCGTTTATTCTTTAAAAGCGGGCGAAAAATACGGTTTTAGAACGGGTATCGCAGTTTGTACCGATTTTATAACGGAACCCGATGTTTCCGAACCGTACGACCAAGATGGTATTATCGCAAATCGGGGAACATGGAACTATCCTTCAGCAAGCGTAGGGGTATGTAAGAAAATTTATATCAATATTTCTCGAGACCACGATCGTGACGTTTATGAACAGGCGCAGAACAAGATCGGGGCATATAAAGGCACCACGTTTGAGGAGCTTTTAAAATCACATTTAAATGTTTGGGAGCCTTTGTTTAAAAAGTTTGATATTAAGATCGAAGGGGACAAAGATGCCGACGCTTCCCTTAGATTTTCTACTTACCATACAATTATCAGTGCGGCAATGAACGATAGCGTACACGGGCTCCCTGCAAAATCCCTGTCGGGGGAGCGTTATAATCAGTTCGTATGGTGGGACGCCGAAATTTACCAGGTGCCTGTTTTTACGTTTGCAGATCCTGCGATTGCGAAAAATTCTTTAATGTTCCGCTATTCGCAACTGAACGATGCCCGTAAAAATGCAAAAAAAGAAGGACTGAAAGGGGCAAGGTATCCGTTCGTGTCCTCGGTGGGCGGACAGGAAAGGGTATGGAGCTATGCAAGGCATCCGCATCTGCAGGTGCATATTACCGCGGACGTAGGATATTCGGTGGTTTTCTATTTTCGGATGACCAGGGATGAGAAATTCTTGTTCGATTACGGGTATGAAATGTTGTCCGAAATTATGCGGTACTGGGTATCGAGAGCGACGGTTCAGGACGGGAAATTTGTAATTTTAAATGTAACGGGTACGGACGAACATCATCCGTACGTCGATAACGATGCGTACACAAATTATCTCGTAAAGTTTATATTTGATGCGGCAATTAAATTTTACGATATATATCCGCAATTAAAAAAATACTTTTCTGATACGGAAATGGAAGAAATGCGAAGCTTTGCAGAAAGATTGTATCTTCCCATGGATGCAAACGGGCTGATACCGCAGTTTGACGGGTACTTTTCTCTTTCAAGGTCTCTACAGATAGAGGGATCTGGAACGGGGAAAAACTTCCAGATGAAGCAGGCTGGATTGTACCATTTATCGCAGGTGATCAAACAGCCCGACGTAATGCTTTTGTATTCATACATCAATTACCCATTCACCAAAGATAAATATGCTGAGAATTGGGATTACTACGAAACAATGTGCGAAGCATCTTCATCCTTGTCGTACCCCGTGCATGCAATCTGTTCTGCTGATAACCGTCGTATGCTCTCGTTCAGAAAATACTTTATGGAAACGGTAAGAATGGATATCGACGATGTGCATCACTGTGCATGGCAGGGGATTCATGCCGGATGTGCTGCAGGTGGATATATAGCTGTTTTGCGAGGTATATTTGGTGTGAAGTTGGTTGATGGCGAACTTGTTTTTATTCCTTCCCCGGTTCCTTTCTGGGAAAAAGTAAGTATGCGTTTTATGTATAGAGGGGTATCAATAAAGTGTTCGCTTACAAATACACAACTTGTTATCGATATAGGCGAAAATACCTTAAAAATCAAAGTGAACGGAAAGGAACAGATATTAAATAAAAAGAAGATCTTTATAGTGGAAAAATAAATGATTAAGGCAGTTATTTTTGATTTGGATGGTGTAATTGTAACTACAGACGATTGTCATTACAGAGCATGGAAACAAATGGCGGACGGGGAAGGAATTTATTTTGATCGGAAAATCAACGAAAGACTTCGCGGTGTGTCCAGAATGGAGAGCCTTGAAATCATTCTTGAAAGAGCAGATAGAAAATATTCGCAGGAAGAAAAAGAAGCTCTCGCTTATAAGAAAAACGAGATATATAAAAAATTGATCAGTGAGCTTACAGAAAGAGACGTTCTGCCAGGCGTAAAAGAATTTCTTTCGGAATGCAAAAGTAGGCACATTCTTACGGCGATTGGTTCTTCAAGCAAGAACGCAAAGCCTATTTTGGAAAGGATAGGTATGTTTTCTGAATTCGATGCCGTCGTCGATGGGAACGACATCTCAAAAAGCAAACCAGATCCTGAGGTGTTTGTAAAAGCAGCACAGCGTTTAGGTGTGGAAAGAGAGAACTGTCTTGTTGTGGAAGACGCTTGCGCGGGAGTTGATGCGGGACTTAACGGTGGTATGCGTGTATTGGCGGTAGGTTCTGCAGCGGAGTACGAAAGAGCAACGTATTCGGCGAATAGTTTGGAAGATAAAGAATGTTTTAAATTAATATTTCAGCAATAATAAGTATAAAGTTTTACTTAAATATCTCAAAAACAAACGGGATTACAAGATTGTAACCCCGTTTGTTTTTAAGATAGGTGAATTATGCTATTAAGTATAACTCGGGAAAAAGAGTTTATACAAATGTGGGGTAAAATAGAGTTTTAAAAAATTCCGTTACCGTCATCGTGGAGCGTCCTGAATACAAGAGGTACGGGAATACATAGACGAGTAGCTGTTGCAAATATGGGCCGCTGAACAGATCGAAAAGATGCCTTGTAGTTTGAAATTGTTTTCGGAGTGCTCTACGTTACATAAAACCTGCGCAGGAAAGGGATAGGCAACGGCGGAAGATTCACCATAGGGGAAAAGCATCTGAAAAAAATAAGTGCGTATATATTTGTAAAGAATTCAGGCATTGGAAAACGGTGTCATCGGGGCAAGGAAAGACGATTGCCAGCGATCGAGGAAGTGAGCTTGCATGCAGATAGCTGGCTATAAATTTTCAACCAAAGAAGGTGCAGAGTGAAATTTGCTTATATCGCCAATCTCACTAAGATGTTTCTCTATAATTCTTCTTTTTATTATGGGGCGGATTAGGTTGGGAGAGGGTCAGCGGCGACGCCCCGCCCGCCGCGCTCCGATTTTCCGTTGGTTTTCGTTCGTTTCGTTTGCTGCGACGTGCGCCCGTATACGGCGGCACGGAGCGCCGC
Organism: uncultured Clostridia bacterium; assembly: GCA_944368925.1. Classification (GTDB taxonomy): domain Bacteria; phylum Bacillota; class Clostridia; order Christensenellales; family Borkfalkiaceae; genus Borkfalkia. The sequence continues at coordinate 60,193 of CALVXG010000036.1, forward strand.
CGCTTGTATATTATATACGGGCACACGTCGCAGGGTCAGACCCGAACTAAACCGTATGTGAACCGTATCTCAACCGTATCTGAAAAGTCGTGCCAAAACGAGGTGATTTCCGGGCAGTTTTCGGAGGATTTTGCAACGGGATTTTCAGCCCGGTTTTCGGCTTTGAAAAGGCGTCCTTTCGACGCACGAAACACGAAAAAATTTCAAAGAATCGGAAAACTTTTTCAAATGTGCAGGAAAATTACACATTTACGGTTTAGAATAGAGGCGTACCCTGAGATTTCCACCATAAACTCAAAATCCGCCTGTTCCGTTTTTTTACCGTTATGCTTCTTGAGCTGCTAACCGCACAGAAAAAGGCAGCATCGCTGCTGCCTTTGAAAGAAAATATTTTTAGACTTTCGATAAGCCTCTATTGAAGTTCGTAAAGCCGTTCGCGGTAATCTTCGAACGCATCGTCAAAATCGGAGAAGTAATGCCCCCACGCCCAGTCGAAATCCCCGGTTTTAGTTTCGGACAGGTCGCGGACGGTGAGGTAGGGGCAGGTATAGTTCTCCCGCACGAGCAGGGCGAGGTTGCGTTTGTCCGTTCCGTCGCAAAGTACGACGGTGAGCCGCATGGAATTGTTTTTGAACCGGAAGCCCGGTTTTATGGTTTGTGCGTCAAGCCGTTGCATAAGCAGTCCTCCTCTCG
>CALVXG010000037.1 GCA_944368925.1 uncultured Clostridia bacterium
TCTTGCGAATGTCAATCCCCAGTAGATACAGGAAAAAGATTGTTAACCGCTATCAAGAAGTATTTATAAACTAAACCATGATAAAAACATCTACCGTAAACGCAAGGACAGTCGGCTTATATTTATGATTAAACGGTTCACGGCAGATTATAGACATATAAAAAGAACCCCGATCGTTTCCGTCGGGGTTTTCGCTATATTTAGTAATATGTTTCGACCTGTCGCCGTTCGGGCAAACGCTTCCGAACGTTTTCAAAGTAAGTACTATCTTATCTTCAAATATCGTTATCTTTTCAATGAGGAGATCAAACAGAAGCTGTTGCGGCTGCCTGAACGCATTTCGTATATATTCGGTTATCATTTCCTTTGTAACGGCATCGGGTCGATTCGTCTTGGCTATGGCAATGTTTTCATTCAGCTCACGCTTTCGACCTTCCAACTCCTCCAAGCGCTCTTTCGTTGTTTCGGTCACCACACCCATCTCGATTGCTTTCATAATCCCGGCAATGGATTTGATCACCTGCGATTGTTCTTTCTCCATCAGCCTGAGTTCCGTATTTTGCTCCGCGATTTTGTTCCTATGCCTTATAACATCGGCTGCAAGCCGGTCTATCATTTCTTTTGTCCCTGCAACTTCTTCCAATGCCTGCGCCATTACGTTTTCGATTATCTCTTTGCGGATACTTTTACACGGATGCGCCTTACCGTTATCGCATCTATAATATCTTCGCGTATTCCCATAGCGATCCGTTCCCGTCCATGCCACGTATCTTTTATTGCATCGACCGCAATATATCTTCCCTCGCAACATATATGTTACATCGGGGACATGTTTTCCCGTAGCGGTCAACGCCAACCGCTTTTGCGTCTGTTCAAAAATTTCATGATCAATGATTGCCGGGAAAATATTATCGTACACCTGATCGTGAACCCTGTATATACCCGTGTACTTCTCATTATGTAACATAGTATAGATAACATTTTCCTTGAATTCCCTGTCTTTGTTCCTGATACCGCGGGCACATAACTCGTCCGCGATCTGTTTCATTGTTTTTCCCGATAGATAGGTACGAAATATTTCTTTTACGATTGCAGATTCCTGTTCGTTGACAAAATACTTTTTATTGACTTTATCCCAACCGTAAGGCACACGGTTGCATATTGCATTCCCTTTGATACGTGACTCCCTCAAGCCGCGTTTTACCTTTTGCGACAGCTCTTCCGCATAATATTGATTCATTCCTTCAAGCAAACTCTCCAACAATATCCCTTCCGGACTATCCGGAATATTCTCCATTGCAGATAATATTTTTACGCCGTTGTCTTTCAAATGTTTGCGGTGTATCGCCATCTCATACTTATTGCGGGAAAACCTGTCAAGTTTGTAAACGAGTAAATACTCCCACTGTTTTTGCGCGCTGTCCTTCAGCATTTGCTGAAAATCGTCACGGTTGTCGTTCGTCCCCGTCATTGCTCGGTCTATATAGGTGCGGACAATGACAATCCCGTTTCTCTCCGCATATTCTTTACATACACGCAATTGTCCTTCGATCGATTGTTCTGTTTGACTGGAACTGCTGTACCTTGCATAAATTGCTGCTCTTTTCATCTTCTTATCCTCCGAATCTATTTTTACCGAAAGTATATCATTTTTTCTATCAGGAACATAAACGATAGTGTTTCCATAATAAACCACTATCTCTCCGTAGGAAAAACCAAACAAACAAGGACAGTTTCCGTATTTCCTTTGTACCTTTCGGCGCCAAAAAAACGGGAGAGCGGAAGCGGACTGTCAAAGGTCTGCCCGCAAGGGACGAGAAGAAATTTTGTTTGAATCAGCACTTTGGTTTTCTTTCAAAATTTCTTCTCGCCTTTGACAGACAAAGCCGCTCCCCCACCATCTGAAAGCCGAAAGGTACACAACAAAAAGAAACGACCGTGACTGCAAGACAATACTCTCTGTCTGCGGTCACGGTCGTCTTTATTTTTAAGACAAAATTTTGGTTCAACATATATATTTTTTGTGATAAGTGTCCTTGAGATAGTAAAGCAAAAATTTTTTTAAATTTTTGCAAATAGGGCCGTCAAAAGTATATCTTCCACTCCTTTATTGTGAAGGAAAAAATATTTCTAAATACGACGGAAAGTGTCGTATATATATGATTTAGTATAATCGCAAAGAAAAAAATTGTGTGAAATTATGCGTCGGACCGCCAAGTATCCAAACTTTCTGTCCTTGTGATAGTGAGAAGAAAAATTTTTAAGAAATTTTTGTGAAAAGGGTAGTCAAAAGCATATGCCCCACTCCTTTATGGTGAAGAAGCAAAACGATCGGGAGGAAATTATGGCGATTGAACAAATCAAAGAACAATTAAAAACGATACGCCTGTACTATGCGGACAAGGCTGGTTTCGACGCGGCATTTTCTGTCCTTCCGCACAAGGTCATAACTCTCGCCAAGCAGTATGCAGAGGTCATCAGCGACGCGCCGCTGGATCTGTATTTGGTCTATTTCTATCTTTACGTGAAGGGTTTGACGCAGGAAGCTGCGGCGGAAGAGATGAATTACAGCGCGGAATATATCCGACAGAAAAATAAAAGCCTGTTGTTGTTTCTCCAACAAAAACTCAACGAAAAGGAGGTATCTTAATTGGAAGAAATCAATATCATAGATCGCCTCGGCATCAAGATTTACGCTACGGAGCATAAAAAGCTGTCGGAGACGGAATACAGTCTTCTCGTGGCCTTTTTTGCCGATAGAACTGACAAATTATTTGCAATTAACAACGGGCAAGAAAAATCTTTCAATGAGGATACTGCTTGTATAAAGCCAAGCGCACGTTCTATCGTCACAACCCCAACTTTTCGTCTGCAATCAAGGAGGTAAAACGATGAAAACTTTGAATCAAATCCGCAGAGAAATGAAACTGATCCGAGGAGCATTCCGCTATGGACTGACACGGGAACAATTTGACCGCATTACATACCCGCAAAATTTTAAAACAATGGCTGAAACATACATAGCCGCTTCGGAGCATGCCCCGAAGCGGCTGAAAACAGTGTTCGATGAATTATATGTTCATGCCAAAACACAGAAAGCCTATGCCGCAGAACGCGGAGTAACCGAAAAATACATTCAGATCTTAAACAAGCGGCTGTTGCTGTTTTTGCAGGCAGATATGGCGGACAAATAAAACAACCGTCCAACAGGCTAAGAAGCACTCTGTCGGCCGATGAAAGAAAGCGATGCGCGGCGGAAAAAGCGGAAGCCGATCCCAAGCGGGTCAGCGGGACGGCTCCGCATCCGCCGCGCTTTCCCTTTGCCGCACTTTTCTTGAGACTTGTTTTTTGCCGTCCGTTTGCAAGCTCTGTTTTACCTTATCTTTTCAGCATTCTTTGGTTGTTTGTTTGAGGCGTGCGCTTGGCTTCGGCGCCCGCGAGCGCAGCGAGCGGGTGACGGTGCGGCGTCAGCCGCACCGTCAGCTTTGCCGCCGACTTGTATAAAGCCAAGCGCACGCCTTACTGCCACTTAGTTATTTTATAGCTTTTTGCGAATAAGAAAAAAGTCTCTCCGTCACTGGAGAGAACCGATATATGCTTGATATTTTGATCTGATCTGTCTTTTTCTGTAGCAGATACTGCCGCGCCCGATTCCAAGTTCAGCGATTATTTCGGATCGCACCAGACCTCTCAGAACACAGTCAAGTACGGCAAGCTCCATTTCATTCAGATGCATGGCTTTCAAGATAGCATCCGCTTTTGTGTAATCTGTCTGTTCTTTCTCAAAACAGTTTACGGGATCCATGGGCAATGCTTTATAACTAGTAAAATCGATATAAGATGTTTTCTCCATCTTCCTGCGATACCGCATCAGTTCATTGTCCACTTCCCGATAGCAGGCAAGTTTGATCGTGATTTCTTTTCCTCTGCGGTCTTTGCCGTAAATATCGAACACTTTTCTGCCTATGAATTGATATAAAAAGCAGATCGCTGTCTGTGCTACGTCATAGCCGTCCGAAACCATATAATCGACTTCTCCCATATGATGTAAGTCTTTAATTAAACCGATATAACACTTATCCGCGATTTTCCAATCGTACTTCTTTAAGGTACGAAGTGTCTGCAATGCAATCATCTCACCCATGAGTTTGACGTTCTCCTCTGAAATAGGCTCATCAAACAATTCACCTTCGTTGCGATACTTTCCGTTTGAGAACTTTGTTACCAACATTTCCATTTGAGATACTCCTCCGATTTGATTTGCCTTTTTCGGGCACCTATCGAAGGAGCATAGGACGGTACATATCGGCATATTCAAAATAAAGTTTGCGGAAGTCAACGGGACAAAGAAAAATCGTTGCGTACAAAGCACATAAAATATTTTCTAAACAGCAAATGAGCCGAGTAAGGAAAACTTCCTTACTCGGCTCTTAAGCTCTTTCTATAGATGTTTTCGGCAACGATTTTGTGGCCGTTGACTTCCACGAGGAACTATGCTACCATAGCCACCCGAAAAAGCAATTTCGGAAGTTTCTATCAAAACCATAATTACCTCATCAAGCTATATCTATTGAGTATAGATCATCTTGTGAAAATCTATTGACAAATTTTAGAATTTTGCATCAAGGTTCCCTTGTTTCTTTTTTTATCCCCTGTACACAGTACAATCTGCTTTCGTGCGGGGCCAAAATGCAGCTGTACTCTCCTGAAAAGGGTATTCGGTCACCCGTTCGCCAATCAATGAATACGCATTCGCGGGGTATTCCCGCTCCTTGCGCTGTGAAAGAAATCTCTTCGGGCTCCTCTTCCGCATTGAACAGTCCTATGCGGAAGATTTGTTCTCTTTCTCTACTGCCGACGGACTGCTTTGTCTCGCTGCATATGATTTTCGGCAATACCATGCCCTGTCTGCGGTAGTCAAACCCGATAAACCGTACGTCTATGCCATTGCATGCCATCTCCGCCGCCTTGCGCAACAGAGCCACACGTTGTTTGCTGCTTCCTTCGCCGTAGAGCCCCGAAAGTTCAACCATACTTCCCGTAGCAAGCTCGTAGTTCAGCAAAAACAAAAAATCTGTGTCGCTCAACCCATTCATCAACCCCACAGAATCGCTGTTCGGAACAAACAGGTCTCCCGTTCGCGTCGATATGCAAGCACTCCCCAAAAACATCGTCATCTTGACTTTGTTCCAGTCCCCGGATCCGACGTCCAGCCCGTAACGATAATTATCGAAATATTCCCCGAGAAAAGGATTCCCGCCTCCTATATCGCAACCGCTCTCCATATATCCGCCTTTCGGCAATCTCTTTCTGATCTCTTCCAACCACCACTTCCGATATTCATATCCTGATTTGTCCTTATTTTTTAAAAGATCGTGCGAGTCCTCAAAAGCATATGTCCAGAAATCGTGTTTGATCCCCTCAAAACCGTCCTCCGTAAAGAATTTATCCAGCGCATACAACATGTACTGTCTGACCTCCGGAATGCTCACGTCCAGCGGCGAGGAATCGGAAATGCGGTACGAATAATCAATAAACCATTCGGGATGTTCTTTCCATATCTTGGTTTCTTTAGGGCATAAACCTCCTACCCAGACGGCGGGATGAAGTCCGCAAGCTTTGACTTTCTCCGCAAAGCCCTTCAGCCCGTGCGGAAATTTCCTTTTGTCTATTCCCTCCTCTCCTTCATATGCCGTGCCCAGTCCGTGCGCTCCGCAATCGGGGTTTTCGTCGCAGAACGACGCATACCCATCGTCCAATTGCAGCCACTTTACATGCGGAAAATACTCTTTCAAATATCCCGCTTGCTCAAGCAGCTTTTCTTCCGAAACGTTTCGATACAAGCCGTCGTTCCAGGAACCCCACACGAACGTTCGGCGCGACGGAGAATTTTCCACGGGTTTAAGTTTTTTCCTCAGTTCCGCCGCATATCCGCTAAATATTTCGTTGATGTCATCCGCACGTTCCGTACTGCCTAAATACCAACAATCTTCCAGCGTTTCCCCCGGGCTGACGATCCGATGGGAAATTGCCTTAAAAGACGAAAATATCTTCAAAAAAGCGCCTTCGCGGTCGTGTCCCGCTTCATAATTATGAAAAAACACATCCTGCGACAAGCTTCCGTGGACAAGCCCGTATTTGCTTCCATAATTGCCGATCAGCACAGCTGGAAACGGCTGATACGGCGATGCACCGATCCTTTTCCCCGTCGCTTCCGGATCCGCCCACTTCGTATCCGGTTTTACACGTTCCGTTTCCGCACAGGTTATCCGGTCATAATCCAACGGAATCGTAAACGTCCCGTATATCCTTACGTTTTCGTTATTGTAAAAATAATCGTCCCCCGCATCTTTCCCGAAATCTATGCCGCTTACTTTCACTTCCAGCTCTTTTAGCGCTATGTCCTCCGCGGAAAGATTGGCAAACGTCCTTCGGGCTATGTACCCGTTTTCAACCTTTTTCAACACCAGTTCGTCACGGATCGCCGGATCCTTTCCGCAAAGCACGATCCCGTTCTGTCCGCTATACGACTCCTCCTTTACGGGAAAGGGAACTTTGTCCTTCCCGTAACAGGCCAAACCGATCCGAATCCTGCCTATCCGTTCTTTTGCTCCCTCAAACAGCCGCACAATCTTCCTCCTTTATATAAGCAAAATTCCATTCTCAAATTACCAAAGGGCTCTCCTTCGGAATACGCTCCGTCCGGATCTGTTGAAAACCATGACTGCTTTTGGGCGCGGCGCGCTTCAACCGATCCGCGTAAACGTAAACATCCGCGTCACGACCTGGTTGGAATATTCGTGCATTTCCGATTCCGTAAAGAGATTTCCGAGCCGGATATTGCCATGGCATAAGGCATCGCCGTATGCCTTGAAAAAAACGGGCACCGCGCCCTTTTGCGGGCGGGAGGAAACCTCATAAAGGGCGTTCGGATCCAATCCTTGAAACCGCGCCCGAAAGGGAATCGCCGAGCAGCCTTTTTCGAGCAATGCAACGACAGCCACGGCGCGAGATTTGTCTTCCGAAACGAAGATCCACCCCGAGGCTTCCCCGTCAAACACGCTGTCCATCCGATAATAACGGCCGAATTGCATCACTTCACGCCATTGTTTATAAAAAACAACCTGCGCACGAACGGTTTCAAGCATTTCTTCACTCAATGCCGTAATATCGCATTCATAGCCGAAGGCCCCTGCCGACGCCACGGAAAAACGCGTATCGGGCGAAGAACTGTTGAACGTATGCGGATTGGGCGAAGCGCCTACATGCGCCCCCATCGACGACTGCGGATACCCGTAAAGCGTGCCTTCCTGGATGGCAAGGCGGCTGCGGGCATCCGTGTTGTCACTCGCCCAAATTTGCGGCGTAAAACAAAGCATGCCCAAATCGTACCTGTTGCCGCCGCTCGCACAACTTTCGATGAGCAGCTTCGGATATTTTTTTGTGATCGTATCAAGCACCTCGTACAGACCGAGCGTATATCTGTAAAACAGTTCTTCCGCACCCGGCAAATCGAAAATACCGCGGTTGCAGTCCCATTTCAGATACGATGCCCCGCTTTCCTCGACCACCGATGAGATTGCCTCGATCATGTATTGGCGGACTTTCGGATTTGTCAGATCAAGCACGCGCTGATGCCGTATTTCCATCGTTTCTTTTTGCGGCACGGAAAGGACATACTCCGGATGCGCACGGAACAGATCACTGTCTTTGCTGATCATCTCCGGTTCCATCCAGATCCCGAACATAAGCCCGCTTTTACGAACTTTATCCGCAAATTCACGCAACGTACCCCCAATTTTCTGACGATTGACTTTCCAGTCGCCGAGAGAACAGGTATCGTCGTCCCTCTTTCCGAACCATCCGTCGTCCAGCACAAAGAGCTCGATCCCGACTTGCGCCGCACGGCGGCAGAATTCCATCAGCTTTTTCTGATCGAAAGAAAAGAGAAAACCTTCCCAACTGTTGATCAGAATCGGGCGCGCCTTTTTCTTCCATTCGCCGCGGACAATGTGTTCCGCCGCAAACGCGCGCATCTGTTCACATACCTCGGTTTCTTCTTCTCCGCGCACAAAAACCGCTTCCGGAGCTTCAAACGTTTCACCCGGATCAAGTTTGTAATTAAAAAGATAATCGTTGATCCCCGAAAGAAGCCGCAATCCGCTCAACGGAGAAAGGTCAAAGATCTGCCTGTGATTTCCCGACCAGACAAGATTACAGGCAATACAACCGCCCCGATTATTTCGATTGCGGGCGATCACATAGGGATTGTGCGCGTTGGAAGAAAGCCCTGCAAAACTTGCGGCGGACAAACTCCCCCCCGCGCAGAAGAGTACGATGCGGACAGCGCTCACGCTGGGACGCGCCGTCCAGCGTAACAGCTTCCCAATCCCCTTTTCCGAGATCCAGCTGCAAACTCATGCAACGGCGGATATGCACAGATTTTTTTCCCGTATTGCGCAGGCGGACGGATGTCGCAATGACATCGCTGTCTTTGAATACCGTAAAATACTGTATAATTTCCAGCCCAATGCTGTCCTTATAGCACAATATAAGGCTCTCGCTTTCGCCGTAGGAAGACGGGAGCGAACTTTGAAAAAGAGGCTTTCCTTTTTGCACCTTTGCATCAAAAAGAACGGGGCGCAACGTTCCCGACCCGTCGGCGGCTACAATATGCAGCATCGTTTCGCGGTTGCTGCCGTCACCGCTTGAAGAAAGAACGCACGCGTTGCTGCATACGTCGTCTGCGGAAGATAAGGGCACCCCGTCTGTTCCTGAGCCGAAATACGAATAATCTTCCGCGTCCCGTAACCGCTCGCCGTAATAGATAATTTCAGGCAAGTCTTTTAACTGCAGAAGGAGCGTGGTGTGCAAAGTATCAAGTTTTGCGTAAGTATGTTGTATGCGAATCACTGTTCTTTCCTCTCCTCATCCTTTTCAACGCGGCGCCCGAACAGACGCCGCGTCCTTTGTTTCACAAAATTTTTTTGCCGCAGAATCCGAACGTTCTTTTCACCGAACGCCGCAAACCGCAATCTGCGGCCAACGTATCCGCGTCATTTTTTCGGTTTCGTTCGCCGTTTTTCCGCTTCTTCCGTCTCACGCGCAAGCCCGTACAGATTCAAAAGTTTTTCTTTCAGAGAACGTGTCGTATAAAAATAGTGGTTGGAGGCTTCATACCCGATTTTTCCGTCCAGCTTTTGCAGCATTAACAACTCTTTCGTTTTCTCTGCCGCGCGAGCCAAAACTTCCTTTATTTCCGCCGCATTTCTCTCCCTGTCCCGCTTCAGATACGAAAAGAGCGTCTGATCGTAATCCGCTGAAAAATGCAGATATTCCGCAAAGGCATACCGCCATATTTCAGAAATCTTATCGTCTTTCCCCTTGATCTTTTTTAAAACCGAGATCCCCTTCTCCAAACCGTTCAGCAGTTTTTTCATCTGGGAAAGATACACATCATAAGGATACGGCTCTGTCCAATGCTCGTAATCGTCGAAAGCGTAGCTGACCATTGCCGATTCTTTTTCGTCCCTTTCCAGATCCCACAGATTGGCATATCCGTGCGTTTTCGGAGAGTAATACAAAGACTGTATGCTGAAAGGATAGTTTTCGAAACCTTCGCACAGAAACTTCACCGCTTCGTGAACCGCATCGGCATTTTCGCGGAACGTCTTTTCATACCATCCGCCGAGGGTTTCCCCTTCTCCGAACGATCTGACCATGTCCAGCGCAAGGGACGGCCAGCCGCCCAGCGTCCACGACAGCATATAGTTTTTTACACCGACGGGGCGGAGATTTTCAAGATGCTTCCACACAAGATCGAATACGGGAAAATACGGAACGGCAGAACACTCCCAGCTGTTGTTGACCTGGATTTTCGCGTACGTTTTGTGTCCCCTTTCCTTTGCATGTTCCAACAGTCTGCGGCTGATTGCGCTCGGCCCCGGATTGGACAGGGAATAGTCGATGATCTTCGACTTTATCCCTCCCTTTTCGATCGGCAGGCCGTACTCGCTCACGCAAAGGACGGAAATGTCTTTGTCCAGAAGATCGATGCCTTTATGCGCATCTTCCTCCGTCCAACCCATAAAATCCGACCATCCCCACAGATTTGCGATCAGTTCGGCACCGCTTTTGCTGTCGCGCATTGCTTTTGCAACGATGTTGTTTACTTCCGCCGACTGTTCATAGGCGGTCATATCTTTGCACCTGGGACAATTTCCGCCCTTGAGCGAATGACAATGCGTAAGATTTTCGGACATCGTGATCGTCATGACCCCGCCGATCCCGTTTACCTGCGAAAAAAGATCGAATACGGCATCGTAAAGATATTCCCTCACTTTGTCCGTTCCCATGCACAGCGCCGAAAACGCGCCGACCTCGGCGCCTTTGATCTCTTCCTGTCCTTCAAAATCTTCCGTCTTCATGCAGCGAGGCTCGTTCAGATAAAGAAAGACCTTGATCCCGAAACGGGCGCATCTGTCCACAAGCTCTTGCAGGTTCTTCCTCCTCGGAAGATATCTTTCCCCAAGGTCTTTGAACGGAAACGGAGAAAGATCGGTAAGAAGAGCGTGAAACCAAAGTCCGTTTACCCCGACGCCCGCATATGCGCGCAAAAGATCGTCCGGCAAATAACTTCTGCTGTCCGCGGCGAAGGTATCGCCGCACGGCGTAATATATCCGTGGATGATACGGCTGTCCAAACAGGCTGCCGCCCCATCGGACATATTCCGAAAATCGAAAAAACGGAACGCTTCCGCTTCCTCTTCGCCGCAGGAATTGAGAATTTTTGCGGCAACCGCCGTTTGCTCTTCTTCCTGCGCACTGAGCGGGGTATATTTCACTTTTTCGCAAAAAGGCTTTACGTTACACAGTTTTACGTACAAAAAATCTTCTTCTTTGATAATATAGTCCAATCTTTCCTGCGTCCAGCCGAGCAATTGCGCAAGCTGTTCGTAATCCAACAAAAACCAGTTGTTTTTGATGACCGTGATATACCCCGATTTCAGCCATTCCGGATGAAAAGATATATTCCCCAGTCCTAATTTTGCCGCTTCCGCACGAACCGTCTGCCTGTCTGTCCCCAAAACCTGCGCAAGCCTGTCTTCATCCACAAAACCGTAGTTGCGGTACAGCACCGCCTGCCAGCGCGCAGGAAAATTCAGCCGCGGCTGTTTCATTTTTTCTGCTTTCAAAAACATATTCCCTTCACCCAATGCCCGACTGCCCTGCTTGCTCAGCCGATCCTCTGTTTAAGATATTCCAAAGAGAGCTGTACCATCTTTTTGCCGAGTTCCGGATTTGCTTCCCGCGAACTCTGCGTAAACCAATGTTTGACGTCTTCGATCCTCGAAAGATCCACGCAATCCGGATAGAGCGCCATCAGCAGGGAACATTCAAACTTCCCCGCATGATCGTACCCCGTGGCATTCTGGACGGCCATATCCATCGTGGGTATCACCTGGATCCAGTTAAACGGATTGTTTGCCCCCTCCAGCTGCTCGTAATAACTTGCATACCGCTCGCTGCCCCACCATCCCTGGCCGTATATTTTTTCCAGGTACTCCATCGTCGCCCGCTTTGCCGCCAAACGGTAACTAAGCGTCATGGGCATTTCGCTTTCCTGCTCAAACTGATGGTGAATGACGACATAAATATTTCTAAATCCCGCATTCAGAAGACTTTTGAATACATAATACACGTAATTTTCAAAAGCACGTTCCTCCACATGAACCGTTCCGCTTTTTTCGTCCCCGACGGCATAGCTCGACGGACTGTAATGAATAGAGGGAGCAATCATGATCTCCTTTTCATCGGCAAGTTTTTCCAACAATCCCTCGACGATAAGCGTATCACAGCCGTACGAACACTGCGGCCCATGATATTCCACCGTCCCGCCCGCGATCACCAGCGGAATATTCTTTTCCTGCACTTCCCCGATCTCACGGGGAAAACATCTTTCATACCTGTATTTTTTCATGTATGCACCTCGCTTCTCCCTGTTGCTCTGCGCCAGTCCTTTTTTATTCGCTATACCCCAAAGTCGTATAATATGCCAGATTTACCTGCCTGTTGTCAAGCCTTCCGTACTGCACTACAATGTTTCCGTCGCTCTCGATTTTCATGGCGTATTGCGTTTCATACGGTACAACATAGCCGCTCATATCCGACGGCTCGTTCATTCTGAAACATCTGACACTTTTTGCTTTTACCGTCCATTCTATTTTATCGTAACAGGGCTGATCGGTAAAATACAGCGTCACCTTTATCTTAACATCTCTTTCATTGTCGTTGACCACGATCACCGATTCGTGCCCCTTTAAAACCCCTTCTCCCTTTTCGGGCAGTTCACAATCGGGAATGATCCAGTTTTTCTTGCCCATCGCTTCCATATTTAAAACTCCAGCTCGATGATTCCTTTTTTCAGATAATTGCTGAAAGATTCATACCCGTCTTTTTTGACCACGATGCCCTTTTCCCAACGGCAGCCGAACGTATCGCCCGAAATAAAGGTATCCACTTGGAAAGTCATGTTCTCTTCCAGCCTGTAATCGCTCGTCGTTTCCATCCAGGGCGCTTCCACCTCGATCATGCCCGTCCCGTGGCAGGGCCCGTACACATAATTTTCGGCGTACCCGTTCTCTGTGTACAGCTTGTAAAAAGCCTTTGCGATGTCGGACGCAACCACGCCCGCTTTGATTTTTTCGCAAGTCCAGTCATGCGCTTTTTTACAAAATTCCACAAGCTCGCGGCGTTTTCCCTCCAGCTTCCCCATTATAACGGGCAAGCCGATCGCCGGAGAATATCCGTCGATTTTCGCCGAAAGATTCAGCTGTACGATGTCTCCCTTTTTGATGGTTCGATAACTCGAACGGCTGATCGCATGACGAGTCGACTCTTCACTGAATACATACATGGGAAGCCCCTCGTATTCCGCGCCGTTTTCGTAGATCACGCGCTGCGCGACACCCACCATTTCAAGCTCGGTCACACCCGGCTTTAAATTCTTTATCACTTCATCCGTCGCAAGTTCGATGATCCTGAACCCCTCTTTGATGCACGCAAGTTCGTTCACGCTCTTGATTTTGCGAAGATCGACCATAATATCGTTGCATTTCACGATTTCCGCCTTCGGATACGCTTCTTTCAGCCCCTCATAAATGGGAAGAGTGCATTCCACATACGAACCTAAACCGATTTTGATGTTTTCCGAAGATACGCCTATCGATTTGAACACGTCTCTGAACCCGGATGCCTTGACTTCGGGATAGGCAGGATCTGCCGACTCTCTGAATTCTTTTAATACAAAAATCTTATCGATTTTTCCGAAATCTTTGGCAAAAATCGCCGATTCCGGGCCGACCATCAGCGCCGCATCGCCGTTTGCCGAAATCGCGACGCCCGCCCTTTCAAACAACGGCCAAAAACCGGAAAAATACCGCGCATTCGCATAATCGCTTTCCGTTGAACACACTACCATTACGTCCAGGCCCCTCGCCTGTACCATCTTTGCCGCTTTTGCTATTCTTTCACGGTATTCTTCATCGGGAATACAAATTCTTTTCATTTTTCAATCCTCGCTTTTTTCTTTATTCTTTACCACCGCTTCCTGCCTTTATCTTTACAAAAGCGTTGACGGTTTTGATAATAATGACGATCATATCGCCGCCATTTGTTTTATTCTGTTAAAATTCGGTATAAGGACGGCCTCGCAATTTTCAAAATAATTATACCTCGTTGCTATATCGGTTATAAAGGACGCATATTGAATACGCCTTTCGGCATAAAGAGAATCTGCGTAATCCAATAACAGCATATACATTACGGGTGCCCCTTCTTCCTTGAATCTCTCATACTCTTCCGGTGTGGCGGACGAAAGCGCATCGTTGTAAAGTTCCAGTGCCTTTTCAAGAACATCCTTCGGCCAATATTTTGCCGCGCTCATCAAATCAAAATCGTCATACGTCACATAAAGCATGGGCCTTCCTTGTTTTTTACTGATTTCAAGACAATGCTCCCGCAAAAAATCAAAATAACGCCGAACCTTGACGTGAATCGACCCGTAATACCCCTCCATGAACCTGTTGATCAGTTCCTGCGGGTCAAGATTTACGTTCCACATCATCCTGGAATAAACATAAACCCGAAGTTTGTTAAAATTCGGTATATATTTTCCGTACGAACCTTCCTCAAAAAGGTAATGTACCCCTATTTTTTTATAGGCGCGGTAGTTTTCCGAAATAACGTCCCAATCGTCAAACGGAATAAACCAATCTGTATTATCCACATGATAAGACCAGAAAAAAATTTTACTCGTTATGGCTCTCCAACCCAATAGAATATCGCGCGTGGCCTTTCCATCGGCATTGTAAAAAGTCTTTCCGAAAGACGTATGATTTTTCTCGTCGAAATACGAAAAATCCGACTGCGCATTCAAAGGCGCGAGCATGACGGCAAAATTTTCTTCGATCTCTCCGCGATACAAAGATTCAAAGCCGTCTCCGACCTTTTTGACCGGAGGATTCAGGGTTCGCTGGTACGCAAACATTATAAAAATCACTTTTCTCTCCGGAGCGTCCTTTTTAAGACGAGCGTTGATCTCCCGTATGACATCGTTCGTAAACCGAATGACCATGGACGAAAAAGACCCGTTCAGATCTTTTATGGCTTTGGTACATTCGGGACAGCTGCAATATGTGGTGCTGTCTTCCTGCCCGATCATATAGTACTTCATTTTCGGGCTGTCAAGGACGATACGATAAAGATTTTCCGTAAATTCGCGGCGCATTTCCTCATTGGAAAGGCAAAGATTTTTTCCGTCATCCCCTGCGGAATACCAGTCGGGATGACTGTCTTTATACTTGGCAGGAGGCAGAATTTTAAAATAACTGTGGCTGCATATGCCCCAATCTTCCGCCATGCCCATGAGCCCCATACGGAGCGCATTCGGCAAAAGCCTCTCGCCGGCTATGTAATCGTACACAGGCGCAATGCCCAGACTTCTTGCAGGAATATCCGGTTTTACCGCTATATTCAGCTGTCTGAATGGCAAATCGCCCTTTTTTATCGAATAATATTCCGGAGTAAAGAATTCCAGACCGAACAGAGCATTGCAAAGCGCATATACGCCGTAAACCACACCCCTTTCACTGTTCCCTCTCACTACGATATTCTCTCCGACGGTAGTGACCTCAAAACCGTCATCGTATTTGTTTTCCGCAATAAGTTCTATAACGGGATTTTCCGGTCTCTCCACAACGATTTCCGCTTCGAACCCCGTCGCTTCCAAAAGAAATTTTTTTAGTTCCAGACTCGCATATCTGACTTTTTTACAGGCATGCGAGGAAATCAAAACAGAATAATCGCTTATGCCTTTTTTCGCTATATAACGCATATACACTCCTCATCACTGATCGCTTCCAAAATAGTATTCCGGCATAGTTTATTCAATAGGAGGGAAAATTACTTTCCCTCCCATCGTTTATCGTATAATTTCTCTGTTACCCGAAGATTCAATTAAGCGGCAACAGCATTGAATATACTGTTATAAGCAGATTCTGTAAAAGTATAAATATTCCCGAAATAAACCGAAGAATCTGTTATCCAATCGCCTGCCGTAAATACAAATTTATTGTCTTCGCGTATCTCAACTTTTCCTACTGCTTTATACCATACGCCCGCTTCCAGGTCTCCTTCGACAAGATTATTGTCTGCATCGTAAACGGAGAGCGTGACCAGTTCACCGTTAAGATAAGACGTCATTCCTCCGGGATTTCCGTCCCAGACAAATTCAATGGCAAAATAATTTCCCTGAACAAGAGAAGGACAATTATCGTTGACCGTGTAGAGCTTGCGTGCGTCACAGGACGTTCCGCCCGACGGCAAGTGATACCGCCATGCCGTTCTCCCCTCATAAACGGACATCGAAACAGTCGCTTCGGTCGTGTTATTATAGAAAGAAAGGCTGTTTATTGCATATTTGTCGACCCCTTCCGGCAAAGAATTGAGCGAATAGTAAACCATCAGTGTAAACTCGTCGCCGACCGTAACCATTACGCTCTGCACTTCCCGACTCGAATCTGCGTCGTAAGTATATCCCTCGATCGTGAGCGGCGTCGCCGTTACCCTTGTACCATATTCTGCGGTTTGCGTATCGGTTTGATAAAGCGTGTAATTTCCGCTGCCCGATTCAATATAATGTTTGACCGTTACGGTCGCAGTCCCTTCGTAAAGCGCGGTAAGCGTAACAGGCCCGTACACTTTATCTTTGTCGAAGTCCCATTTCCTTTCTCCGTCATACCAGCCGAGCAAAGTATATTCGCCCGTATCGAGCGACGGCTCCGTCACTTTCTGATTGTAGAGCACATATTGGTCGGGTATCGTTTTCCCGTCTATCAGCGTTTCGAACGTTACTGCATTTCCCTCTTTATCGTTCATGATTTCATTGTATTTATTGGATGCAATAATTTTGAAATCTGCAAGATACATCGTCAGCTCGTCTCCGGGAGTATTGACGGAATCATCCCTGTTGCAGAACGACAAGACAAGTTCCATATAATCGTAGACCGCCTTATTGCTCTCCATATCCACCATAATGGTATTCCATTCACCGAATTTGAAAGTGGTTTCCTGCATATTTTCGTCCACTACTTTCCAGTCGCCGTCAAACTTCATCGTAGAGGTGTTAAGATAATTCGAGATATCTTCGCTTGCCGAAGTCGTGCTGTTTCTGGGATAAGAATATCCGCCGGGAAGATTGCCCTCTTCCGCGTACAGCGAGAACAAATAACAGCCGCCATACCCCATAGTATAATAATCTTTCAGACGCATATATCCTACACGACCATTCCATATATCGCCGCCGGCGACATACTGCACGCTGAGTTTTGCAACGTTCGTCTTTCCCTCAAAATCTACTACGGAAACAGTCCCGACGCCGTCTTTAAACTGATCGCTGTACGATTGCAATGCATAGCAGGAGCTTGTGACATTTACGCCTGATTCATAAATAAAATCCGAAGTGTAAACGACGATCCCGTTGTTTCCGATCGCAAGCGAAGATTTCGGGATCTCCGTACCGTTATTTTCCGAAATAATTTGTCCGTCCGCGTTATAGATCGCCTCTATCTTGTCTTCTTCAATCAAAGACTGGCTCGGGAAAATAATATAAGTAACATCTCCCTCATTTTCGTATCCGTAATCCCAGGAAAGATCGACGGCAGCCGGATAGCTCTCCGTTATGGTTTCCCTTCCTACATTAACGGTTACCTCGCTTACAACTTCACCTTCCGTTTTGAAATTATATTTTGCTTTGATCTTGACAACACCCGCTTTCACGGCCGTTATAACACCGTCCGAAACAGTCGCGATGGTCGGATCCTCCGACTCCCACACCACACCGTCGGCCGAACAATCCGCACCGTTTTCTTTGAGAGCCGTCACGGTCACGGTATCGGAAGTCAGGTTTGTGCTGCCGGCGGCTTTTTTAACCACCAGATCGACAACGTTTTTGTCAAGTTCGATGATGACGTCATTGATTATTCTGACGGGTACGGCAACGCTGTCCGAATAGCCGTTGTAGGAATAAGAAATGCTTATCGACGCCGCACCTGCCTTCACCGCAGTGATCACGCCGCTATCGGAAACCGTCGCAATCGCACTGTCCGACGACGCAAAAGCAAATTCGTAACTTACTTCCGTTCCCCCCGCCATCAGTTTGGGTTCCAACGTATACGTTGCACCGACTTTGAGCGTACGTTCAGAGTCGTCGATGTCGATTACCGGCACTATGCTCGATCTTATTACCTGAACGGCACAAGTCGCTTCGCCGCCGTCCGAAGCGACCTTTATGTTGGCACTTCCCAGGGCTACGCCCGTAACGACTCCGCTATTGTCTACCGTTGCGACTTCGGTATTATCGCTTGACCAGGTGTACGCCGTCCCCCCTTCCGCCGTAAGCGTGATCGTCTTGCCTATTTCGACTTCCGCAGAAACGGGCTGGACAGTAATTGTGACCTTCGGCTTATCGCACGCCGCCGTAAATATCGCAATACTCACGACCAAAAGCACCGACAGCGCAACGAGCCATAAACTTTTTACCTTCCTCATTTTTTCCTCCTTTTTATTGATTTATCAAGAAAACTTATCTCTTCTCTTTGTTACATTCCCCATGCCGAATAAACATCTTCCTGCAGCGTATTGTATTCCCTTGAAAGCGTAAAGCCATAATAATCGGCATCCTTTTTAAAATCTATCCTCATTTGTTCGAGCTCTGATGCTTCATATTTCGCTGCATGCAACTGGATAAGCTGATAGCGCACCGCAAGGCTTTCCTTGCATATACGCCCGTAAAGCTTCTCATATGTCTGCGGATCCCGCTCTTTCATCGGCGCTATCGCCTCGTATGCCTCGTCAATGTATTTCATCCACTTCTCAAGTACTTGCTTCGGGAAATTTTCCGCCGTATAAATGTATGAATTCTGCCGCCCCGGAAGCGTCTCGTTGGTCGCTTTAAGGTACTCCATCCAGGTGCGGAAATCATTGAAGTATTTCCGCATAGGATCTTCTGCATCCTTGAAGTAATTCAGGAAGAAATTATCCAAAAGTTCTGCATAGTCTGCATCCACATCCCACGAAAGTTTCGCGTTCAGATAGGACTTAAGATAATCAAAGCCCGTAAGAGCGGAGGTATTGTATCTGCCGTTATCAAACAGATACCTGACATTAAAATCTCTCGCCATTTTATAGTTCACAGACATAATGTTGAATGTATCAAACCATGCCATGTAATTTATAAACGACGCATTGTACGTCCAAAGATACAAATTATCGCTTATCACGCTCCATTTTTTAAACGTTTCAAGATACGTGGTGTTCTTTTCGTGGTAGAAATCGTGCAGATAATCGGCATAAAACGGCGCATAAAATAATCCGACGTTATCTTCGAGGATCACCGTATCGTCTATCGGCACATATTGTCCGTTTTCAATTTTTACGGGTGCCGTTTCCGCATCCTGGTATGCAAATATGACGATATCCACCTCATGCCCGGGATACGTTTCGTTCAACCAGGTTTTGAACTCCCTCGCAACCGGATTGATAAAATGAATGATCGCGGCTGCGTTGGTTCCGTATTTTTGTTTTTCGGCGTTGCAGGCATCGCACGTACACATAGGTGCCTCGTCTTCCTGCGTGAAACTGATTGCTCCGCGATAATCGTTTACACCGAAATATTTGTTGACAAGTTCTTTCAAACGTTCAAGAACCGTCTTTTGCATCAGCGCAAGTTCGTCGGCATTTCCGCGGGCGGTATAACAGAGCTGTTCCCCGTCCTTACTATACCAAAGATCACGTTTCGTGCTTTCATATTTGCTTTTCGGGAAAAACTCATCAAACGAATTGTGAACCCAGTTTCCGTTTTCCGTCATCCAGATGTTTCCGTTCATCCGCATTCTGCTCTGCGACAGTGCGCTTGAAAAATCACCGTTGCTCGGACTGCGGTACAATATATCGGGCGAATCGCTTCTGTTAAAATTGACCAGTTTCAGATCGGTAACGTTGCGGGCAAGCGCGATCTCGTCCACCGCATACATCTCATAATCGAGCTGATCATGCAGAAAATCATATGCACCATATAATACGCCGTAATTTTCCCCGCATATAAACACATTGGAATCCACTGTCTTTACAGTATATCCCTGTTCGGGAATGGAAGAAAAATCTACCCCGGACTTATCGTTAAACGCCGTATTCCCGAGAATGATCAGCTTCGCGTCCGCCGAATATTCCACATCCGTATCCGCGACACAAGGCAGTTTTATGCCGCTCGCTTCAAACACAAAAGAATTTATTTCGTCTGCCGCCAGACGTTCGTTGTACAGATTTTCAGCGGGAAGCACTATTGTATACTCCGATCCGGAATTTTGTATAAAATCATAATCGGTATACTCTATATTATCCTTGCCCGAATCCAACGACGAATCATGATCTCTGTCTGTATTACAGCCGCCCGCACCGAAAAGCATAACCGCACACAAAACCAACATTAGTGCAGATTTTATTTTGTTCTTCATATTGCACACCCCTTACGCCACGTTGAGAACCACTTCGACCAAAGTAGTGTTGAAGTTATCATCCACCGCAAAATAACGTATAATATATTTCCCTGCTCTGTCCACCTTGATCTTACCCGTCGCACAAGTACTTATCTTGCCGTTCGGATCTTCGACCTGTACGGAAACAACAGGTTCGGCCGATACATTATCTTCACACGTATACGACGGAAGCGTAACCTCGTCCCCGACCCTGGCATGAAGTTCTGCTTCGGCAGGCAGCAGGACAGGCCCTTCGGTATCGGCACATATTATAACGTACGTGAATCTTACGGGATTTCCTTCGCCATCCTGTCCGGAATAAGAAACGATATAATTGCCGTATTCGCTGAGCGTTATCGTGTACAACCTGTCGCAGGCTATGTCTTTAAGTTCAACCCCGTCGTCGCTCGTCATATAACGAAGCGTTTCTCCCGGGCAGCGCACCGAAAATTTCAGTTCCGTGTACGGGTCAAGCACGTCGATCGCGTAAACGGGAGCAAGCTCTATTTTGTCCCCTAAATTTTTTTCTCCGCCGTAAGATGAGGTAAATAAAAGCCTGGGTTCGTTTACGTCGTAGTTCGTTTCTTTCATCACTTGTCTGTTCAGACTGTAAAGTTTAAGACAAGCGTCCCCGCTGACCCCTTCGAGCAAGATCTTACAGAAAGCATAATCACTGAAACCCGAAAAAGGTTTACCGTCAAGCGTCTGATTTATGTTCAGAGACGTATTTCCGAGCGTAACGGTATTTCCGCTGAGGGTAATGTTAAAATTTCTGATATCTCCGCCGAAAACATATTCCGTGTTTACCGGATTATTTCCGTTCACCGAAAGCGTGGCGACGTTTCCGCTTGTCTTGCCGACGGATATGGATACCGAACGGGAAGAATCGCGATAATCGGTAAGCAATACGACAAACGAATTCATGTTTGCATATTCCGGATCAAGATTGCAGCTGATCTCAAAATCGGTCGCAAGCAATTCCCGTATAAACGTGAAGGAAGCATCTTTATCCGACCGTAACGCAACACTTCCGGTGTCCGCCGAAACGCTTCCGTTTTCCGCAATGAAATACTTCGTTATGTCAAACTCGCCGGAATCGTTTTCCGCTTTTACCGACGGCACTACAAATTTCGTCGATCCCTTTCTTCCTTGCGCGTCAACGGCAGTGAATTTAACCGTTACGTCGCCTTCCCCGACCGTGAAATAACCGTCTTTGACGGGAAGAACGCTCCCGTTCTGCCAGATTTCCGCGGCCGCGGGGATCTCTTGCAATGTTCCCGAAGAGTAGTCCTCTGCATTGAGCTTGGGAACAGAATACTTTTTATCGGTTATATACCTTAACGGCAGTACAGGCACTTCGTTGAACACAGGCCCCGTCGCGGCGCCGACTTGAACGGATATTTCTCTTTTCTCCGTCTGCCCGTTGTAGTCCGTAATCTGATAGATAAGTTTATGAAGGCCTACCGTGACGAACCGATACGAACCCTCTTCCGCCTCCTGTATTTCACCGTCCGGAAGCTGAATGAACCGTCTGACGGTCAGTTTTCCCTCCCCGCCCGTCGCCGCACATTCCGGAAGAACAACAACGTCCCCCGCAACACATTTCATCCCGGAAGTATCCAACGCAACTTGAATAGGCGTCGGGGAATCTTTTACGGTGACAGGTACGGTCAATACTTTTCTGTTCCCGAACCCGTCAATGCACGTATACTCGATCACATGCTGAAGAGCATTTTCGGGAATAAATTTACCGTCCTTGACATCGACGTTTGCCTGTACGGTGCTGCCGTAAGAAGTATAAACGTTTACATAAATTTTCTCTGCCGTATATAATTCATAAGATGACGCAGGAAAGATCGTATACGGACTGCCGACCACCGCTTCGGGATAATCGGACGGCGTATAATCTCCATAGTCGACAATAATATCGGAAACCTCCGTTTCCACCGTCTCTTGCGTAAGATCACAGCCCAGGATATCCGTCAGCAACAATTGCGCGTTTGCCTTGACATATTCCTGGAAATAAAAACTGACGACCGCCTTTCCGCTTTCTATTCCGCCCCATCCCTCGTTGAAGACACGCAGATCGTTGAAGTTGATGACCGTATTGCCGTTCGGCGCATCATAATACTGATTTGCGGCGTACAACGTCTGCGTCGCGTTGTCATACCCCAAAGTAACCATGTATGATTTATCGCCGATATGGTTCCCGTAAAATGTACCGTTTGCCGCAAAACCATGCTGCCCCGGTATCGGCATCAGGGAGGGATCTCCCCTTTCGATCCCATAAAATTCATCCTGGTTGTGGGCGCGCCCGGATATGAAAAGAACATCCTGTCCGTAAGGAGATTGACGGATCTTGATCATAAAATAGTTGGAAGCATCTGCCGCGTCCGCCACTTTAATGTAAAGCCAGTTTGCGTCTACCGCTCCTTTCGTCTCGGGAATTACATAAAAAGACATCAGCGACTGCGCCGCTTTCGGATCCGTCAGATCAATGACCTTATTGTAAGTAAACGTACTTCCGCTCAAAAGTTTGACCTGCAAGCCTTCCACACCCTCTGCCGTCGCGGTATACGCTGCAGAATCGTTATGCGTGGTAACGGAATATGCCGGATACGGAACGATAAAAGAGTAACTTTCTTTATAAACCTTTCCGCCCAGCTCCTTGCGGTATTCCACCGTATACTTGCCTGCCTGATCGAGCGTAACGCGATCCTGGCTGTAGGCGGAGCCGTCGGGGAACATAATAACGGGAGAAACGCTGTACCGGTTTCCCCCCGCCTCAACATCCCCGACAGGCAGCACCAGAGTCTCGCCGAAATTGTATTTCTCTTCAAACGGACTGTCCTCGCCATACACGATCACCCCGAAAACGACCGCGCCGACAAAAGCACACAATCCTATGAAAGCAGCCATAATGACATATGTTAATTTGTTCGTTTTGCTCGTTTTGCTCATTTTTCTCCCCTATTACTTAAACGACCCGATGGTCACATTTCCTATGATCTTGTTGCGGAAAATTAGAAAAATTATCAAGATCGGCAGCATAACGATCATAGAACCAGCGACCTGTATAGGCGGCCAACTTGATCCGCTGACAGTACTTGCACCGAATTTATACATTCCGTAAGCGAGGCTCGGTTTACTCGGCAACCAGATAATCATCGGCATATAGGTGTTCCAGTTCGTTATAAACGACGTAATAAAAAGCACGCCGAACATAACTGCCGTCAAAGGAAATATGATCCCGAGCATTATGGAAAAATTACCCGCGCCATCAATCTGTGCAGCCTCTTTCAGTCCCTTGTCTATACCCTGAAATACAGCGTAAAATATGAGAAAATTCGGGCCGACAAACGTTATCGAACTCACAAACACGTATCCCCACGTATCGTACAGGTTCAGACTCGTATATACTTTCAACGCACTCGGCAGCGAACCGACAATAGGAATCATCATAAGCACGATATTTATTCTGAATATAAAGCTGCTCATTTTGCCCGGAAACTGATAGCAAAGATATGCCATCAGCCATGTCGTCGAAAGCGTAACGAGCGGCACCATCAACGAATAAATAATCGAGTTCAGCAACATTCCTTCGAAACCGATGTTATAAAGCCTGCCGTTTTTAAAAATCGGCAGCGCAAACAAATCCAGCGCCTTGACATAATTGTTCCATTCCCATGCCTTCGGCAGTCCTACCATGTTCGTCATAAAGTCGTCCACGGTTTTTAACGAAGTCGAAAACCCCCAAAGATACAGCGCCAGGAGCGTCGCAGAATAAAAAAGCAAGAATAAGCACAAGATTGCCGAAGGAACAGATATCTTTCTCCATCTAAAAATTTTCCTCATTTCAATCCTCCGAAGGCCCCAGTTTGTTGATAAGATACCGCGCAAGAAACGTAAGAGGAATCACTATGACGGAAGCAATAAGGCCCCATGCCGCCCAGTACGGATAACCGGCGTCGCTGGCACGCTTTGTCTCCACGAGAAAATAGTACCCGAGCGTCGAAACATCGGAAGAAGCGTTTTCACCATAAAAAGAATAAAGACCGAACTCGTTTGTGAAAATCGAAACGATACCTGTAATAAACCCGATGCTTATAACCGAATAGCTTTTGGGCAAAACAATGTGCCAAAGCTCTCCGAAAAAACCTACCCCGTCAAGCGTCGCCGCTTCTACCACTGATTTATCCACCGAATTCATTGCCCCGAGTATGACCAGCATGCCCCCGCCGAGCGACATCCAAAGATAATAAATGAGTACCGTCGGGAACCGCGTCTGCGTGATGGAAAGAAGTCCTAACCCCTCAGGCTCTCCGAATTTCCCCGAAAGCTCGGGAAATAATGTCGGAATTGCCTGGTCGGTGATATTCTTAAAAATAAGCACCGTGGCCATCGATGAAATGATACTCGGCAAAAACAATATTACTTTAAAAAAGTCCGTTCCCCATTTTTTCTTATACATATAATAAGAAAACAATATCGGTATGATCGTCTGAACCAGAACCGCCGTGACATATACGATCAGCGAATTTTTTAACGAAGAAACCATCACCGGATCGCTCTTATAATCTTTCAGCACTTCGACAAAATTATCAAACCACACGAAATGCATCTGCCCGTATTGATCATAAGAGTTGAACGCCATCACAATGGAGTTCAGATTTATAAAAATCGTGGTGAACGCCAACATAAACAGCGGAATAAAAGCAAGTCCCCAGTAAAAAAGTTTGTCCATGAGTTTCTGCTTTTTTATGCTGCTCTTTGTACGCGAAACATGTCTGTAAGCAACACAGCCAATATCGTCGTTTCTTGTCCTTATCTCTCTAAGATTTTTCGTCATTATATTTTTGGCCATTGCCACCGGTTCCCCTTATCTCAAAGCATTGGCATAGATCCCGTTAAAGTACTGTATCGCCGTAGCTTTCTTGTTACTGTCGGTAAATCCATCTATCGGCGAATTGAACACCGTAACATCTACCAAAGCCTTATTTTTTTCAAGCAGATTGACCTGATCCCAGCTATACATATCCTTATCAAGCGGATAACCGTAAACCACACCTTCCGCTTCGCGTTTTATGTCGTATACGCTCTTGGCATACGTCGAAAGAGAATTATAGCTCTTCTCGCTCAATTCATAATCATAATCCCTTCCTATCCCCACCATGGTATGAAACAGTTCGAGATTCTCATCGGTAGAAATAAACTGAATGAATTTTTTTGCAAGTTCTGCCTGCAAAGGAGTGCAATTACCGTTTACTACCGCCATCGCAGCCGTACCGTCAAACAAAGTGGGTGCCCCGGCCTGCTGCCCGTCCGGTTTCGGCAACGGCATGAATCCAAAATTCCTGTTCTCTCGTGCAGCATCTTCCCCGAAAGAACCAACCATCTGAACAAACAAATCGTTGGATTCTTCTTCCCACCATGTTCCTTCTATCATGAGCGCGATGGGCTTACTGTCCTCACCGAATCTGCTGCGCAGATAATGATAATGGACCATTTCATGCGTTTCGGAAATATTAAGACTGGCAGGATAATAATAATTGCCCGCAATGATTTTGTAGAGAAAATCAAGCGCATCATAGAGGCCTTTTTGTTTTAATAAATCCGTTCTGTTTTTTATGACCTGCGAAGAAACTATCGGCTGATCACCGTTGAAACCGGTAACAAGCATCGAAGTTGCATCCTGCGTCTTGTTAAGATTTAAATTGTAAAAATAGTTCGCTTCGGTATACCCTTGCGAATCAACGTAAAGCGCGTCGAGAAGATGCTCTGTATACGCCTGTTTATATGTACCCGTCCAGCAAATCGGATATACTCTTCCGCTCACTTCATTGCACCAACGGAAAAACTCCGAATACGTCGCAGGCAGACCGTCATCATAGTCACCCTTGACACCATTGGGCCCCGCAGACAAATCTGTATCGGTGGATCGTCCCGCAATATCCCCGCTTTCTTTAATATAAAGTTTCTTTTCGTTGAATAAATCTACGTCGTAGACAATTCCCCTGTATGTCTGATAATGCGGAACACCGTAATACTTTCCGTCTACCTTGTACCTCGATTTCTGATCCTCGTTGAGTTTGTCTTCTATAGATTTTTCTTCCCCTTCAATATCAGAGGTCACTATGTCGGATATGTCGTAAAGCTGATTATTGTTTACCAAATAATAATAGTCCAATCTTTCGGTAAAAATCAGATTGGCAGGAGAATTGGCTATGTTGGTTTTAAGATAATTTCCGTCAAACAAATCTTTTTCGTTCAAGGGAATTACCTCCACTCCCTTTTTATTTTCTTCGAAAGATACGTCGGCATATTTCGCCTCAAATGCCGCTATATATTCATCCAGCCAACGATGTCCGAATCCTCCGTCATAGTTACCTATTATAAGCTGTGATTTAGAACTATTTATATTGCCGCCTTGTGTCATGCAGGCACTCAATGGAAACACAAAACATATCACAACCAAACAAAAAGCAATCAAACCTTTAATTTTCTTCATCTTTTTCTCCTTTTTCATAATATTATCGCTCCGCATGTTTAAATTCTATCACTATATTTACCCCTCCTCAACCCCAAAATCAAAAAAATACTCTCATTTTGTTGGATAAATTAAAAAAATTTATGGCTTAAAAAATTATATTTACTTTTTCGCAAAAGCATGTTATTATTTAAATATAAAACATACTATAAACAAAGGTTGTTATGAAAGAAAAAAATAAAAACGTCTATGTTATAAACCAATCTTTCAGTTTTGACATCAGAATACTGCACTGCGGTATAGAAAAAATGAAAAATCATAACCTTTCCTATACCCATCTCGACCGATTTGTCCTTTCCTATGTGACAGAAGGCGAAGGACGCTATCTCCTTAAGAAAAAGCTTTACGCGATAAAAAAAGGAGATCTTTTTCTGAATCTCCCTGCCGTTATATATTCGCAGTATTCCTTACCCGAAAATCCTTATACGTATTATTATGTTGCATTTCAGGGCTCTGCGTGCCCTCAGTTGCTTCAACAAGCGGGCATTTCGGAATTTTCACCTGTTCTGCACCTCAACGAACCGTATATCGAAAAACAGATGAAAAAAATTTATTCGGAATTATCGAAAAATACTTTTTCTTCTCTTATCAAAGCCAACGTTGCCCTTTTCAATATTTTTTCATTCCTCATAGACAAAAACCCGCAAAATCATTTAAAGTTAAACAAATCACAAACAGAGATCTATATCCAAATGGCATTAAAATACATCGAAGAAAATTATGCTTCCGATATTACCGTAGCCGATATCGCCAATTCGATCCATATAAACCGCTCTTATTTGTCCACAATTTTTAAACAGGCAGAACGACAATCTATAAAAGAACATCTCACGCTATATAGATTGGAAAAGGCTCGCATTCTGCTTATGAATACCGATTTAACCGTATCAAAGATCTCAATGCTTACAGGTTTCAAAAATGAAAAAACCTTTTTTCGCATCTTTAAAAAGCATTTTATTTACTCCCCTAACAGCTATAGAAAAATACAACATAATAATATAAAAACACATTGATATCCTCTTTTTCTCTCCAAAAACAGTTTCACTGACATACACGAACCAGGTATGCAACCTCATAAATCAACCTTTTCCCTTGCTTGACTTTTACGGTCACAATCTGTATGTTAATATTGGTTCTGTTAAGCGCATTGAGTTGTTCAAGCAGTTTTCTGACATAACAAAAAGTAATGCCCTTAAGAAATAAAAAGTGTTTGGGTTTAGTATTGATTTTTTCACTGCGCAATCTTTCTTAATGGTGTTCGCACAAAAACTCATGATATGCTTATTTCCTTTGCATTATTATCAAGATTCTTCTTATCAACGCTGTCTTGCATCACAATTAATCGTCTTCCGCATGCCAAAAAAATATAGTCCGCATACTGCCTGACCTCAATACAATTTTTTCCAAACCTTAAAAGGCCTTTTATGATGACACAAAGACCTGTGCCATCATAAAGCCGCTACACTTCGGGCCGTTGAAAGGTCGCGGCCGAAATGCCACCAAAGAGTATGTTCTTCGGCCATTTTTTGAAGATTTTTCGCTGATTATCGACATATACCACCTCGCCCTCATGTTCTTCTTACGAAAGTCTAAGATATACTCCAGCTATGTAAGGCTTTGCAAAATTATAAAATCCAAAATTAGGTTTCCTGCTATCTATGATAATAAACTTCTTGAATACCGAAACGCTTATTTTAGGCGGGATTGATACAAGAATATCAAAAATCAAAGAAGCAACAAAATATATTTTACAATGAAACCTTCTATCGGGATTGTCTTATCCTAACTTCAAAGGTTGTATGGCGAGAGAAACCAAAATGCTTCCTCCCAAAACTGTATCTATTGAGGATAGATACTCTTGCGAAAGGCAAACCGAACAATCCATTGAAGGACAGCTGCGTATCTGCAATGAATTTGCGGAAAGAAACGATCTGAAAATCGTAGACACCTACATTGACCGTGCTATGACGGGAACGAACGACCATCGGCCTGAATTTCAGAGAATGCTCAGCGACAGCGACAAGCCGCAGATCTGGGATATCGTGCTTGTATATGCCCTTGACAGATT
>CALVXG010000038.1 GCA_944368925.1 uncultured Clostridia bacterium
TTCGCCGAACTTGTCCAACGACAAATCCTTTACGCACCGAAGTCCCGCTCTTTCTTTTTGTTTCATTTCCTTCCAATGCTGTGCTTTTTCACGAATAAGTAAAAATTCGTATTCTTCTTTGAATTCCTCTGTAACTTCAATGTCTTCGTAGTGACCGTCTGCAAATTGATATTGAATGGTTGCCATTTTTCTTTCCTTTCCCTGTAAGCCCTTTGGGAGCGAGCGATTTTTTAAGTCGCCGTACAGGGAAAGAAAATATTTTGGGGTTATTAAGGCATAAAAAAAGAACCCGGCAAAACAGACTAACCCCATACGGGTTTTGTCTGTTTGCCAGATTCTTCAAGGTGCTGTGCCGAGTTCAACCTCTGCAAACGTTACCGGAACCATACAACGGCACGATTCCGACCGATATTAAATTGTAACAATAATGTTAAGCGTGTTGATGGATAGGCTTATCCGTCAATGGCGGCTTTTTATGGATGTGCATATCGTTATCCTCGATTACCACTACCGCATTCTCTCCGCATTTTGGACATTCAATTTCCACCTTTGTTCCCGGCTCACCCTTACAGAGCCTGCGACCGCAATTCGGACACATAGCGTATTTCATATAAAAACCTCCTTTTCCCATGTCTTACAAAAGTTTGTATTTGAGAACTTTCATTGTGCGGTCGGGATTGCCAACACGAAAGAAACCCATCTTTTGCAAAACTTCTATATAAATAGCAGACCGGGGCTTGTCCGCTGATTTATCTATATCGTTTTAAACATCCGACTACGATTCCCTGTATCATACAATCTTCCACAACAATGTCCTGATATTGCTCGTTTTCAGGATGCAATACAATCTTTCCATTCTTTTGCGGATAATAGGTCTTTACTGTCGCTTCATTTCCCAGCAAAGCGAGCACCATATCTCCGCTATCAGCCGTTTCCTGCCTACGAATTATAATATAGTCACCATCTTCAATGCCGACATTTTTCATACTCATTCCATCGGCTTTAAGCAACATCAAGTCTCTGCTTCCGAAAATTTCGGCAGGCAATGCAAAACTTCCTTCAATATTTTCTATTGCTTCAATAGGTTGTCCGCACGCAACTTTACCTACAATAGGGGCATTGACAGTTTTTGTTCGGAATTTCGGATTCACTTTTATAGCTCCGTCACATTCTCTTTCTATCAACTCCCTGTTCTCAAGCACTGTAAGATACTTCCCTATTTTGGCGGTTGATGAAAACGCATTTGGCAGATGTTTTGCTATCATTCTATAAGACGGAGACTTACTATTTGTTTGTTGATAATCCATAATGTAATCAAATTGTTTGAACTCTTCTTCCGACCAAAAAAGGCATACTTAATTACGTTTTATCGTCTACGTTATACTTTATTTCGTTTCCATTTCAAAGAAACGGGCGGAATACGGCGCGGAGAAGCGCACGGTAAGAGAGTTGTTTTCAAACGAATAGTCGGTCGGGAGATTTTTCGGATATCCGACGGTTATGTTTTTTACTCTCTCGCGGACGGGAATATTTACCGTTCGGTTTTCGTCGCTTAGATTCCAAACGGCAAGATATATCTTTTTATCCGTTTTAAGTCCGCTTGCCACGAGTTTTTGAGAAAAATCCGTAAAGCCGAGCGGCATGTACGGCAACGCTTTTTTCTTGTCTTGCGTAAGCGAATTGTAGTATTTTATCCCCTCTTTTACAAGCTCTTTCTGCGCGTTCGTCAGACGCGTTATATCCGACGCAAGGTGCATACGCCCGAGAAACGTATTTATCATATTCATAACTACGGCTTCGTCGTTAGGCAATTCTTTTTCGTAACTGTCTACGGGATAGCTCCACACGGCGGCTTGCTCGGGAAGTACGGCCGACAAGATATTGCCCGCTATGTACGGATATTTTTTATACTTTATCTGATCCGAGGTTGACGTTATCGAAAAATGCGACAGCGTTTTGTAGTCCATTCTCATCCCGCCCGACGCGCACGCTTCTATAATTACGTTCGGATATTTTTTTATAATTCCGTCGACCCAATCGAGAAACGCCTGACCGATTTGCTCTAAAATATCTCCGTCGCCGTCAAGGTAACCGCCGCTGTCCTGATTGTAGTCGAATTTCAGATAATCCACGCCGTACTCGCCCAGCAACTTGTCTATTATACCGTTCATATATTTTAAGACGGCGCGGTTGCGGAAATCCAAAAACCTGCGCCCGGCGGAAATCACGGGCTTGCCGAAGCGTTTCAGCCATACGTCGTCGGGATAAAAGTTTATCATTTCGGCGCACAGCATGCCGACTATTTCGGGCTCTAACCAAAGTCCCGCTTTCATGCCGCACGAATGGATAAAGTCAATCGTGTGCTTGATGCCTTTCGGGAACCGAGTCTTGCTCTCTTTCCACTGCCCGACATACGGGTAAATTATGTCCCCGGGTTCTTCGTTGTGCCAACCGCAGTCTATGACGTAGTAATCTATTCCGAGCTTCGCTGTCTCGGGAGCGAAACGAGCCGTTCGCTCTTCGTCGGGGCTGTCCCAACTTAGGTGCATATACTCGTTGAATATCGTCGGCAGATTCTCGTCGGCGGAACGCTTTATAACTATTCGTCTGCGGTACAGCGTCATTGCGTCGACGACTTTTGCGACCGTTTCGCCGAGAGCAAACACGACAAACGGAGATGAAAAACTTTCGCCTGCGGCAAGTGTCTTGTGCCAACCGCTATGACGCATATTTCCGCCGCCGCAATTCAGATAAATATTTCCTCTGCTCTCGCCTATTTCCCAATACCAATTGCAGTTGCTCTCGATTTGGAACATATACGTTTTGCCTTGCGTTTCGTCTTGCAATATAAATTGCGCGAGTTCTTCTTTCGTGGACTGACTGCCCGTATTCGAGCCGTACACGCGCTTTTTGCTGTTGCCCGTGCACGGAAAAAGCCCGAGTTCGAAAAGACTTATCTTTCGCGGCTGGCACTCGGCGTGATGACTGTTCGTAAAACAGTAAAGAAAAATTTTATCCGTGTTTTTCCGCTCTGCTATATTTCCGCAGAAAAAAGAACTTACATGTTCGAGAATTATTTCTTTATCCGAAATATTTTTTACCTCGGTATATGTGCGGAGCGCACCGCCTTCAAAAGAGACAAAATGCGAGCGCGTTTCGATAAGTTCGCTTCGCTGAACTATAACGAGCTCGTTTTCGCTTATCTCGTGCGAAACGTACATAAGCCGCCGCTTCTCCGAAGTATTGAACTGCCTTGCGTCGATAGGTCCGTCCTCGCCGGCTATCTGCACCTCGATAATAGGCGACAACCCGCTCAACCGCGAAAAACCGCCCTCGACGGGACGGTTTTTCTCAAAAGCAAAATTTATTCCGTGAAAATTTTCTTCCATTATTTTTTATGATTCCTATAACAATTTTAACTCTTTGTGCGCAACATGGCAATACGTTGCATTTTTTCTTTGCTCCAAAGACCGTTGCCTTTCCAACCCGCCCTACCGTAACGGTCGTTAAAATACACGAACGAAAGGCACGGAACGGCATTGGCGCAAACGGTATCCAAATCTTCAAACGCTATGGCTTGCACGCTGAAATAATAACGTTTCAACGGATTTTCGTCGTAATGAATAAAATCCGCTCCGCGATAATGCGGCGGCTTGTCGATAGCGGACGGCGACCCCGTATTTACCCAAAAATTGTCTCCGCGATCCGGGAACAAACCCGTTATATAACCGTAAACGACGGAGCGATTGTTTTCGTCTCCGCAGATATAAGTTTCGACGTAACTTTGAATTTTTTCGCCGTTTTCCCGATACGCTATTCTCGCGCCCGTAGAATCGTAATTCTTGCCGTGCGGATCAACCAAAGCGTCGTCCCGAACTCCGAATCCGAAATAGATATATTTTTCGTCCCACAGTATTTTCGCTTCGAAATCCGCTTCGCTCGGATAGTCTTCCATGGTATCGTAATTTTGCAAAACTCTCAACGATTTCGCGCTGTTCCAAACGCTGTCCGGATTGTTCTTGTAGTCGAGCTGTTCGTCCGAAAGAATCGTTTCCTTTCCCGCGCCGCAGTACATCGCCGTAATATCTTCGCTTTTGCATTTAAGATATACCGCAATCGCCTTTTGCATCGTTTCGTAAATCGGCACGATACGCGCTCTTCGCGTTTCCGATTCGGCACAGCCTAACGCAAGAGAAAGATTTTTGAGCACGTCGCCGTGCAAGTTTTCGTCTATGATAAGCTGACGGATATAAACGTCGCCGCCCGTGGAATAGCGCACCAAACCTTTGCCGTTATCCCACCCTTTTTGTATCGCTTCGTAGTATTTCCGCATATAGGTCGCGGCTTTGCCGTAAGCAAGACGGCAAAATTTATCGGTAGCGGCGTTCAAATCGATATCGGGATTCCACATAAGCCGACACACGAGCCAAAAATACAGCTCGTTCATTTCGTACACGTTACGGCTTTCCGCATTAAGCGGATTATCAATCAGCGCCTCGGGAATAACGCCGAGAAAACCGAGTTTGCGATACAGCCTGTAATTGCTCTGCACGACTCTTGCGATAGGACGGCTGTACGCTCCGATATTCAAAGTGCCCGTATAATCGTACGCAACGAGATTTTTGCACAGCTTACTCCAACGGCAAAGATTTTCGTAATGCGCTCTGCCGCTTTCAGAATCGTTTTCGGCATAGGCGTAGTGCATATCGGCTTCGATCGAAGCGATCATAACTATAAGATTTTCGTGCAGTTTTTCGATTTTGGGGCAGATTTCCGAATAAATGTAAGCGAACGTGCAAATTTTCATGCTCGGAATTTCGTCCGCGACCGTGCGCGTCAGCTCGTTCATAAAAGTAAAATAGACGGTAGACTTATAAGCCGGGTCGTCGGGATAAACGGTTTCGCCGTTTGACGTAACGAACGGCAACTCATGCAAAAGTTTACCGTCTTGCTCGACATAAAAATACGACGAATCGGGCATGATGAAACGCACCGTATCATAAGAGATATCGCCCGCTTTTCTTGCCGCCGCTATTCTTTTGCCTATTTCGCGGGCGGCGTCGAGATTGTACCAATTAAAGAAACTTTCATACGCAGCAAGTCGCGGTCCGACGCCGTTCACAGCCGTCATAAAATATTCGGGATGCTCTTTTACAAGACAGTCGAGATTGTTCTGCTCTATCCCGACGCTCAACGGGCGAACGCCTATATCGCTTCTGTCTATTCCCTCGAATTTCGTATTCAGTTTGTTGCGCGAGTGAAACAAGACGGTATCGGGATCGTAATGGGACACGCCGTCTATACAACCGCACGCGTGCCAACCGCGAACCGAAAAGCACGGCTTTTCGAAATAATCGACCTTGCGGACGAATATTTCTTTCTGTTCGGAAAACAAACAATCAAAACCCTTTCTTCCGCGAGACCAAATAATATCCGCGTTTTCTTCCAAAAATCCGTGAGCGCCGAAATAAACTCCCGCCGAAACGGGCGACGAAATTATTATTCCGCCGCCGTCCCGCACGACGCAAAATCCGTCCGTGCCGTCGAGTTTTTTCAGAAATTCTTCGGCTTTCGACGAAAAATTATCTTTTTTCTCGACAAGGGCTATCGCTTTTCCCGCTATTTCTTTCGCGTCATTGAAAAAGCGAACGGGCATTTCTTCTCCGCCGATTTTACCTATGCACCGCGAAAAATCTTTTGCGGCGTTAGCTATCGCCTCGGCGCAACCTCGTTTAATCCAAAGCGTTGCCGCCGCTTTTCCGTTTTTTATAAGATACATAAAACCGAATCTACTCCGTTCCGCCGTAATCTCCCGTCCAACCGCCGTTTGTCAATTCGAATACAGGCACAAGCGTTATATTTTGTTCGAGCGTATAGCGAGTGAGCGTAAACAATTCGCCGTCTTGGCTTCCGCTTATTTTCCAACCGAGAAAACGATGCCCTACTTTCGACGCTGTTTTGAGAGCGAAAACGGAATTGCGATAAACTTCCTGCGTCGCGTCTTCGCCCACGACTCCGTCGTCTATCAATTCATCTTCTCCCACGTCGTAGGTTATAACGTGCTTTGCGAATTCTTCGCCGGGATAATCTCCCGTCCAACCGCTTTCGGAATCCGCTTCGAATTGCGGCACGAGCGTAATATTCTCCCGATAATTATACACGATTTTGAACCCGACGAAAGAATCGTCGGCTTTGTTTTTCCACCCCACGAAACGATATCCGAGTTTGAACGCCATACGAAGCGTAATCGGCGACCCGTACGCGGCAGAATCGGTATTGCCGGCAGCCCCGCTCAAAATCTCGTCGTCTCCGATTTCGTAAGTAACGGTATACAGATTAGGCGTTACGACCGCGTTGACCGTAAGATTTTCCTGCAAATTTTCATAATTGCCCGTATAGTCCCACGATACCGTATGTCCGTCGACCGGCTTCGGCGCGGGAATATCTTCGGCAGCCAGAGATCCGCCTTTATCGACGGTTTTTACTATATCCGCCTCTCCCGCTTGCACGAACGTAACCGTAACCGTGGTTACGACGGGCGTTAACGTTGCGTAGACGGTTATATCCTCTACGAGTCCCGAAAAATCCGTGCGATTCCAGGCAACGATAAAGCCGTCTCTTGCCGCCGGCGTAGGAATATCCGTAAGCGTACCGCCGAATTCGACCGTTTTAACGATATTTTCTTCGCCCGTCTGAACGAACGTTACAGTAACCGTCGTTACCGGCGGAACGGGCGGATCGTTGTTCTTATTGCAACCCGTCAAGCCGACCGCCGCAACGAGCGCAAAACAGACGAGCAATAGGAATATTTTCTTTTTCATAATTATCTCTCTTTTCGGCAAGTTCAAGCCGCCCGAGACGCAAGTTCTTCGAGCTTGCGACGCTCTATCGTGTTCCATTGCTTACTCGTGTCGGCAAGCGCTTGCCCGGCAACGTTGTTAACCGAATTTTTTGCGCCGCCCGCAGCGCTTTCTATATCCGCCGTACCGCTTATATTTGCACTGTCGTTCACGCTGTTATTTGCGTATGTTACGCGCAGATAAACCTGCGCCGCATAAGTCTTGCCGTAATCAGCTGAATTTATCGTATCCGTGTCCGCCGTAAATATCTTTGTATTTGCGCCGCTTAATTCGGAATAACTCTTAACCGTTTCCGCCGTTGCTCCTCCGCTCGGCGTAATCTTGATAACATATTTGACTTTATCTGTCAACTCGTTCAGCTTGGTCCAAACGTCGGACGTTGCTTCTACGCGTCCCGTGAAACGCAATTTAGCCGACACCATATTCAAATTCGCGACGTTCGGCGCATATAGCTTATCGATATAAATCGCCGAAAGTTTCATAAAGTTGCTCACATAAACGTTGCCTTCTTTATAAAGATTCGTGCCGTCGGACCAACCGACGAAAATTTTGTCCGTTCTCGACGGTGCGCGCAACGAAGCAAGACCTTTCGCTTTTTGCGTTGTCGTGGCTACGCCGTCCGTATATTCTATGCTGTACCAAGGATCCGCCGAAGAAACGGTAACTTTTCTGTCTGCCGCAGTATCCGCATGAAGCACGACGCCGATTTTATCGTTATCGGGGCTTACCCAAGACGTAAACGCCTGTGCCGAAACAAATTCCGATGCATCGGACTGTTTGATTCCGAACGTAAGCAATCTGCCTACGACTTCGTTGTCCGCATTACGTACGTCCTGCTCGGAGAATTTCATAATATAGTCGGTGTCCTTTTCAAACGTAAACGATTTTTCAATCCGAAATTCCACGATTTGATCGCCGTAATGATCGGACGTGCCTTTATAATCTCCTGCGGCTGCGTTCACCCCGTCGCGTGTGGTAAATACGGCATTATCGGGGCGAACCGCAAAATTATAAGAATTTGCCGAGAATTGATTAAACATATTGAAGCTAATCATCTTAAAATTGTTGTCGTTGCAACTGAATTTCCAAGTTACGGCGCTGTTGGCGGGCACGGAAATATCCGATATGAGTTTTTCAGCGTACACATCCGTATACGTAAGCTCTATCGGAGCGTTATTTGCCCGATTCCAATAATAGCTTATATCCTTGTCGTTATCGAGAGCGTCCGCCGACTCGTATTCCACGAACAATTTGTATTTGTTTACTCCGTCAAAAGGCGTACCTATCAAAATTCGCGGATTACACTCCGTCCATCCGGCACCGTCTTTCTCAACATTTTTTGTATCGTCTATCCAAACGACGCCGTTCTCTTTTTCGGTCATTTTGAAATAGATTTTGTTTGCGTCGTTCGTGCCGCGTTCCACACCGAATACCATATGGAACACTTTATTAACAGGGTTTGAATATCCGCTTTCTCCGACCCATAGTGTTTTGTCTCCCGAATATTTTTGCTCTGTCCATTTGCCCCATGCGCTCATGAAGTACGCTTTGTCGCCCATAAGTCTTACACCGATTTTATTATAATTAGGATCACTTGATGCTCGAGTGTCGGCAAATACGGTAAAACCTCCCGAACAAATACTTTCGAATTGAATATCGAACTCAATGCATTCGGAATACGGATCGCCCATTCCTTTATCGGTCATTATTATGCCATCATGTTTAATATTGCCGTATTCGTCCGTGCAATTACGCGATAAAACGACCTTATCGCCCGACGTATCGATATTCGTAAAATCGTACGGTTTCAGCCACTCGGTTTCGCGCTCCGAAAGCGGCGGCGGCGTTGTCGTCTCTGCCGTTGCGGGTACGGCCCGAGCCGTTAAGCCTAAGGCTAACGCCGTAATAGCCATAAGGCACACAAGGGCTAACGCCCAAAGCCTCGACTTACTCTTTGTTCTCAACATTTTCTTCTTCTCCTTTATTTTGTTGTTTTTTTGACCTTTTTACCAATATTATAACCGCCGCGGAGATACCGCCCGCGAAAATAATACCCAACGCAACCCACAGCACTATAAATCCCGCGTTTGTTACGTTGCACCCTTTCGACTTATTGTTTTTTACGGAAAACGAAACGACAACGTCGTCCGCTCCCTCTGCCGAATACACGATTCGATAATCGCCTTTTTCGAGTACGACCGAAAAATCTTTATATCCGCACTCCGTTCCGTTTTTGTACACGCCAACCGAAACGGGAAGCATAGGGTCGCTTGCGGTCGCGTCGAGCAATACGAGAGTTTCGCCCGCAGAATAAGACGATTTGTATTCGCCTTGTACCGACAGCGAAACAGGCTCGGCAGTCAGCTTTACCGTGCGCGTCGCGCTTCCGCCGAGCGGCAATGCTATCGAATAAGTCGCAACGTATTCGCCCGCATTCGAAAATATCGCAGAAGCGTCGGATACGTCTACGCTATCGCCGCCGAAAGTCAGCGAAACCGTGCAACTTGCGCCGCTCGGGATAGGATAAAGCGGCAAGCGTCTCGGAAGCGACGATACGAATACGCTGTCGGACTTAGGAAATTCGTCTTTAATCCACTGCGCTGTAAACGTTTTCGCGCCTTGCGTCCCAGCCGCTATCGAGCCGCCCTCTGCGAAGCCGCAAAACAGATAACCGTCGCGCGAGGGCGCTTTCAGTTCAACCGAATCGCGCATTGTGTACGAGCTCGGATTGTCCGCATGATTTACTGCGCCCTCTCCCAAAACATATGTTATCGCGCTCGGAGCGGGCAATGCGTCCACTTTTCCGTAGAGCGTTATATCCCGCGTTATCGCAAGCGGCAACACTGCGGGCTCGGAATATTCCGAATCGAGATACCAACCAAAAAACGCTTTGTCCGAATCCGTAACTGAAACGGCGGGCAAATTTTTCATAACGTCCGAAACGGTGTTCGGCGCATCGATTGCCGCAGCTCCCGACGGCAAATCCCAAACAACGTTATAAGCGACGGGCGCAAAAACGGGATATAGACACACGCTGTATAAGCTCCCCGTTTTCACGGTGATATCGGTCGTCCAAACGCCGCTTGCGGGAATATCGGTTTCTACTCCGTCTATTATCGCCTTAAACCCGATAAGCTCGCGCCCGGACGACAAATCGACGTCCGACGTGAAGTCGTATGCATCTCCGTAAGAAATTTCGTGCAAGACCTTTCTTTCGCCGTCGTCTATATACACAACGTAGTCTCTCGAAAAATCCGCGGGCAGAAAATTTATTTCGTAAACTCCCTGATATGCGTACACGCCGAGACATTTACCCGTCGCGCCGCCGTAAATTTCTTCACGAACGGCTCCGTTGCGATCTTCGCCGATAAAGTCGTATGAAAGACTTGCGGACTTTTCGCCGTCGCTTACCGAAGCCACGACGCGGTCTCCGACGATTTTTTCGCCGCTATAGATATCTATGACGCAAAGCGTAATATCGAATGTTTTTTCGGTATCTATCTCAAAAGATTTGCTCGTCGCCGCCGTTATACCGCTTCCCGCGCTCGCGCCGCCCGCACTGTGCAACGCTATTTTGCTCTCGCCGCGATTGAAATTAAGCCAATACGAGCGCCATTGCGACTGCCCCGCGAAAAAAACTCTGTATTCCGGTCCGTCTTGCTCTGCGTCGATTTTCAGCTTGAAACGATAGCGCACGTTGTTTTCGAAAACGGCAAACGAGTGTCCGTGTTCGCTGTAAAAATTATCCGATTCGATTACTTTTATTCCCGCGGCGTCCATACGGATTCGATCTTCTATTTTCACCGTAGGCGCAAGTTCGAAATCGACGGCGTAAGAATAAGTATTTTCGGCTAGGACGCCGAATTCTCCCACACCGAAGCGCACCGCACAAAGGAGCAACGCGCCGAGCAAAGAGAAAAGCAATATTCTAGTATATTTTTTCATACCGTTCTCCCTTAAAACCCGAGCTGTTTGCGTATCTCGGAAATATACTCGCCGCCCTCGCTGAACCGCCGTATACCGTTACGCGCCAACTTGTCGTAGAACTCTACCGCGAAATCGTACGTCTCGCGATCCAACGTTTCCGCCTTTTTGTCGATATACGGAACATACCGCATAAAATCGATCTGCACTTCGAACGTTTCGAGATTTGCGATGCGCTTATCGCGCTCCGTCTGCGAAATGCCGTCGTTTACTATGCTTTCGCGTATTTCGTCCATATAGTCGTATGCCGCGTTCAAAAATACGGGATTAAGCGTTTCGTTCGACAAAATCCAAGGATTGTAGCCCGTGTAAATGCGAACGTCGCGCCCGTGCCCCGGCGTAGGCGACTGCACCTCGGACTGATAAACGAAATGCGACTGTATAAACTGTACCGCTTCGTCTGCGATTTTGCCGCCTATTTCTCCGTAGTAATATCTGTTGAATTCCGAAATAAGCGCGTTTATATCCTGATACGGGTCCCACATGAGTTTGGCTATAACGTAACATTCCATATCCTGCTGATACCAATTATTGCTTCCGCCCGCACCCTCCATAATGTAGCCTATTGCGCCGCCCTCGTAATAGTATTGAATGTTTTGCTGAATGACGGCAAGATTGGGAAACCAATTAAGATAATTGAAAAAATCCACGTTGTAATCGAATATAGCAAACTTGTTCGTAAGAGTTTTCCACTGCTCGAAATATGCGCCCGTGGCGTATTTGTTAGTCTCGCAATTCGGGTCGAACACGGGGTGAATAAAACTTGCTTGCGCGGGGCACATAACGATATAAACGTCGTCGCGCGGAACGAGCTTTTCGTGCAAGGGCACGTATTTTCCGCTTGCGTCGAGCGTTACGGGCGCCGCCTCGGTCCAAACGTACGCCGTGCGCGCAAACTGCACGGGTATATGATCTATGTTTTCTTCCGCAATCCATTTCTGAACTTCTTCGGCTACGCGGTTAATCCACAACATATATTGCGCGCTGCGATTGTTGTTCATGAGTTCGAGTTCCGCTTTGCATTTGTCGCAATTACAAGTGTTGTTATTATCGGGCTGTCCCAATATCACGTA
Organism: uncultured Clostridia bacterium; assembly: GCA_944368925.1. GTDB lineage: Bacteria > Bacillota > Clostridia > Christensenellales > Borkfalkiaceae > Borkfalkia. The sequence continues at coordinate 11,918 of CALVXG010000038.1, forward strand.
TCTTACGTCCGGATGTTCGACGATATATGTTTTGACGCGCTCTATACACAGACGGATAAAGGATTCGCCTTCTTCCAAAGTGCCGAAACGCGGATCGTCCAAAGTCAAATCCGTTTTTACTCCGTTTTCGTAATTGGTAACCAAACCGCCGGAAAAACAAGGACAACCCTTTTCGGCGGCGCTCCACCACTCGGGATGAACGTCATACATCGTGCGCTTATCGTTTTCGTCGTTCGGATTGACGCGCTCGGCGGGGTCTACCAAATAAGACGTCGTGTGCATGTCGTAGCACCACCTGTCGCGATAAGTGCCGCCGACCGCCGTATTGTCGTTAGGATAATACGTTGCGAAACCGAGCTTCGGTCCGAGATAAATATCCTCGTTGCACGCGTCGTAATAAACCGAACGGCTTTCGAACGCGGGAATTCTTCTCACGTCGATATTTTCGAGCGCAACGTCTTTCTTTTCGGGAATATATTCGTACGAACCGCTCAAAAACTTTACGCCGAGCGTACGTTCCAACCAATCGTATGCTCCGTACAGCGTGGCTCTGTCGCATTCTCCGACTATAAAGACGGTTTGACGTATTTTCTTCAACACGTATCCGTCGGAATTGAGATTCGAGTTGTCGATTTTCGCGTATTCTTTGAGCTTGTTTTCGCCTATGCTTATATACTTGCACGTCGTACGCAATTCCGCGGCGTTGTCTCGCACAACCGTCAACATTACGCCCGTAACGGAATTTACGTAATCCACTATTTCGTTAGCCGCCGTCTGCTCCGCGGGAGACGCTTTTTCCGACAGCAACACGCGATATTCGCTTTCTCCGTTTTGCGTAAGCATATCGAGCGGCGCGGGGTCTGCGGGATTCGTCGGGCTTTTTTTCGCACAACCCGCAACAACCGCCGCCATCATCAATACGCTCAGCAATACGGTTCCGATTCTTTTTATTTTATTCATACATTACCCCCTACCGATATTTCATAGTGCAACGCTTTCATTCTGTATTCGTTGAAAACGGTTATCGTAATCCGATATATTCCGTCTTTATCCAAAATCAATTTATCGCCCGCCTTGCATAGCGTTATCGCTCCGTTGGGAGCTTGAACAGTCATATACGCGCTCGTCCCGTCGCCCGATGAAATTTCGATATTCGGCAAAGTCAACTCGTAGCCTTTTCGAACGCTTCGCGGAATTGCGTTTACGGGAGCGAAAACAATTTCGGCATCGTTCCTGCGCTCTACCGAAATAGTACGGTAATTGCGCGAACCCATGCCGTAAGATATAGTATAAACGCCATAATCGGTCGCCTCGAACGTATATGCTTTTGCCGCCGATTCGCGATTCATAAGTATTCCGCTCGGCGCGCGCACGCTGACTTTGAGTTCGCTCGTTCCCGCGAAATTTTTCCAAGCGTTTGCCGCAGGAACTATCAAAAGGTTTCCGTCGAATTTAACTTCGCCGTCGCAAACGACGTACGGCACGCTTGCGTCCTCGTAATCGCCGTCCGTCGCATATTGATACAACGAATGCTTAAAGTACAGCAGGCGCACTTTGCTTTCCGCCGTAACTCCCTCGAACGAAAGAGTTGCCCGTACCATTTCGCCGAGTCCGTCGAACGCCTCGCCGTTCGTATATTTTTCTACTCTCGCAACGCCCAAAAAGCTTTGCGAAACGTTGCTGTACGTAATATCAACGCCCTTGCTCAAATCGATCGGATATTCTTTGCTGTTACCGACTATACTCATAATGCCGCTTCGCATGTTTATTCGCGTTTCGATACTGCGAGACGGATCGTAAAAATCCGTAAGCCGCAATACCGCCGACGAAAAATTCTCGGTGGGAGTTTCCGCCGTAAGCGTGAACGTTCCCGTATCGGAAAGCGCAAGCGGATTGACCGAAGTAAACGACGTTTCGGAATCGAACGTAAGGTCAATACCTACTTTTTCGCTCTGCCCGCTTGAACCGACGGCAATCGCCTCCGTCATTTCGGCATTCGTTTCGAAATAATCCAACAACGTTTTCGGATCGATAACTTTTATTTGCCGCGTTTCGGCAGCGCCGCCCGCTCCGTATTCTACCGTAAGAGTCTCTCCCGCCGCTTCCGTTACTTCGTAAGCGCGAACGGAAACGTCGAGAACGGTGTTTCCGATTTTCAACGTTCGTTCGGGAGTGCGGCGAGCGTCTCCGACTTCATAGCGATAGTCTGTCGCCGTAAAATCCGGAAGATACAGCGTTTTGCCTTTTATGGCTACGGGAGGCACTCCTATTATCTCGAATACGGGTTCGTCGCTTGCTTTTATGCTCATTACTTTCGTGTTTGCCACGCGAGTGCCGATATAGTCCGTAAAGTCGTATCGCACGCTTAACGTGCCGGCTTTTTCGAGTTTTACTACGTCTCCCGCTTTCGCTTTCAGCTCTATGCCGTTATAGAAATACTTGACCTCTTGCTTTACGAGCGTCGAAAGCCCGCTCAAACCGACTGCCGGAAGACGTACACTTCCGCCCACAAAAGCCGATTCAGGAAGATTGCACGAAAGCTCGTAAAAGCCCGTGTACTCCTCCGCCGTAAAGCGGCATATTTTTACCGAACGGTTACCGCGGCTGTCGCTCGTATAATATTCCACGCGATACTCGCCGGGCTTGCTCGGAGTGAAAAAGCCGTCCTTTATTTCATCGGTTATATCCGTCGGGACTTTACCGTTCATTTCGTTCAACCGTACGTCGAGAGAAGCAAAACCGACCACTCCGTCTATCGCGTCGACTATGCGAGTAACGGCGGGGATTTTGTACTTTTTGCCGACATATGCCTTGGGAAGAATTTCGCCGTTCACTTCGGTTATAACCGACGGAGCCGTCTTATCCTCGATATCCGTACCGGAAAGCGGCTGTCCGAAAAATTCGGTAACCAAAATACGGTTGTTCGTTCCGCCCGAAATTTCTATCTCCGCCCGCACTTCTCCGTTTGTAAAACCGCGCCACTCTTTGCCTACCCCGACCTGATCCGAATCGTTCATTTTCAAAACGGCGAAAGGCTCGTCGTCGCACCGAGGAAGCGTATACGCGATTTTTTCGGCGTAGTCGAGACGAAGATCCGCATAGCTCGTTCTGTCGCCCGCGCGCCCTTTGTCGAATCTGTCGGCAAACGTAACGTCCATAACGGCAGTCGCATACACGCTGCCCGGATCGAAACTGCCGGGATTGCTGCCGTCGCTCATAGCGCCGAGACTTATGTCGTCGTAGAGCATACGAACGTACACCGCGCTCGAATCGGGAACGGAATAGACGTCGAACGTCAAAACGTTGGTTTCGTCGTATACGTCGATAAGACGCAAATACACGTGTTCGATATCCGAATAACCGTCACCCAAATACGCGGCGAATTTCATAACGGAATCGGCGGAAGAAAAGTTCGAAATATCCACCGCATTCGCATATCGAACGCGCGTTCCGTTCGGTCCGCCTATGCTCACGCCGTTGCCCGCTTTGCGATACGACGGCGCATCGGTATCGTAAACTATATTCACCGAACCTTGTTCGGAAGAAAACAGGTCTGCATATGTCTGCATTTCGACGGTAAACGAAAAACTGTCGCTCTCGATTTTACCGTCCGCTTCGGCGCTTGCGGTAAGCGTATACTCTCCGAGAGTTTCGAGCAATACCGATCCGCCCGTAAGCGCCGCGGTTCCGCTCGGAGCGGAAAGCGTCAAAGACGCGGGCTTTCTCGTTCCGCCGCTCACTATATCTACGCTCGCAGGCAAAAACGAACCGAGCGCATAGCGCGATTTTAATGCGGAAAAATCGAAGTACGGCTTATCCGTTACCGTAAAACGATACGTGTCCGTATAGTATTTGTTTCCGTAATAAACGCAGTATATCGCCGTATAATCGCCCGCTTGAAGAATATAACTTGCAATCTGCCCGTCGGAAACCGTAAGCACGGTTCGATCTTCGTGCATAAGCCGTATTTCCGCCTTGGCGGCTTTACCGTCTACCGTAGCTCCGCTCGCATCGAGTCTTAATGCATATCCCGTACCGTATTCGGAACGGAAATCGGCGTTCGTACGCACCTCCGCGTCTGCGGTTTTCGCACCGCCGCAAAGCGCGCAGCACAAACACAAAAGCGCAATCGACGCTAATATCGGAATTAAATAAATTCTTTTTCTTGTTTTCATCATTCTTTGAGTCCTCCTATCACCATAGAACGCAATGCAAACCGTTGAGCGAATACCCAAAACGCCGCCGTAGGCACGGCAAGCAGTAAGAACGCCGCGAGCACTTGCGGTTCGGTATGGCGTTTGACTACCGCATACTGATCGAATATATAAACGCCGTATGCAAGATTCGGAGTGCTCGGTAAATATGTGATTATGGTCGTATAATCGTTCCACGATCCCACGAAACCGAGCAGAAACAAGCCCGTAAGCAACGGCATGCACATCGGAAGATATATGCTTACCATAACGCGAAAATCGGATGCTCCGTCGATAAATGCGGATTCGGCATAATTCCAGCTCAATCCTTTTATAAAGCCGTACAACAACAAAAAGTTAAACGTAAATCCGCCGGGCGTAGTAAGAATATAAAGCCATATGTTATCGTAAATGCCGAGAACTCGACGCACATACAGATTTGCCGGCAACGAACCCACAACGGGCACTATCATCATAATAATAGTAAGGTTGTATAAAAATTTGCGACCGAAAAACTTATACTTGGCAATTGGATAAGCGCAAATAAAGTTCATTACAAGTCCTACTATCGTTAATCCCGCCGCATAGATAACGCTGTACAAAAACATATTCAAATAGCTGTATTTGATGAGTTTTTGCGTGGAAAACACCCATATTTCGACTTCCAATTGCTTAAAAGCGTAAGCAAAGTTATCCCAATGAAGTTCTTTGGGGAAAGCGAACGGACGCATCGAGAAGCCGTACGAATCGTTAAGACTCGACATAATCGTCCACAAAAGCGGAATAAGCAAAGATATTACGTACACCACCATGATAACGCCGAGCAACCCGAATACGATTCCCGACACAACGTATTTCGCGCGGCTGTTACGATCGCCGTAAAGAGGCGTCGGCTTTGCGGTTTTTGCCCGCATTTTTTCTTTTTCTTTAATCATTCATCGGATCCGCCTTTTCCATAATAGCTTTTACGCCGAACGTAACGGGAATTGTAATAAGCGTCAAAAGCAAGCTCAGCGCCGAATTGTAACCGTATTCGAGCGCCGCGTTTTCCTGCGTCGATTTAGTAAATATCCAATAATTTAGGTTCATAACCTCGTCGGGCGCGTTATATCCCCAAAAAAGAAATTGAGGACCGCTTCCCATAAACAGCGTTGCCACGCTCGTTACCGTAAACGTAGTAAACGTAGGCATGACGAGCGGAAGCACTATGTACCAAAATTCTTGAAGCGACGACGCGCCCTCCAATCGCGCGCTCTCCCTTATACTCGGGTCTGCGCCGTTCATTACGTTCGGGTATACTATTACGTTGCCGGCAAGTCCCATCCAAACGGAATAAAACAGACAAGTAAAAAACGGACGGTCATTGTATATGTCGGGCATAGACGGAATAAGTTTAGGCAAATTTATGATAAACATTTTGAACATAAGCGCCACAAGCATACCCGAAATTATGGAAGGCAACAACACGAGAACGCGAAACAAATTCGTGCCGCGATATTTTTTGTATATCATAAAAGCAAACAGCAAGGACGACGGGGTATGTATCAAAAACTGTGCGACCCAAAGTATTATTCCGTTGCGCAATCCGAGCAATATAACAGACCCGGGCTTCGTAATATCTTGCCACACTGTTTTGAAATTCGAAAATCCCACCCAAATCGTATTGAGTTCCGTATCTACCGAACGGAACGCAAGAAAAAACGATTCGAAGTTTACGTAAAAATAGAATATCGCAAGTTGAATCAAGGGCCATGCAAGCAAAGCGCCGATAAACACTCCTCTGCGTATCGAATAGCGATGCCTATTCATTTTTATTCCGGTTTGTTGCCGTTGCATCAAATAACACCTCCGAAAGTCTGACTCCAATTTTCGGAATTCCATACGGATTTCAAACCCGATTTGTAATTCTCGACTTTTTCTTCGCCCGTTTCGCCCGGAACGTTATCCTTTCCGAGCTTTGCTCTCATTGTCGAATTCGCGGATTTGGTTTCGCTCGATTGATAAACGAAACGCTTCGGCGCATTCGCGTTGAACACGTTTATCGCGCGATTGGCGTATCTTTCCATCATAGGATTTACAATTACCGCGGAATCCGACATTGCAATCTCATAGTAGTTTCTTCCGAACGGAGAAAGCGTTTTCAACACGTCGTCGGACAGCTCTACACGATAAGCCGGCAAAACGCCGACGCTCTGAGTAAACGACGTGATCCCCGCATCGGAAGCAAAATAAGTCAAAAAGTCGAGAATAGCTTGATTTTTCGTCTCGTCGTTTGAGCGAACGGCAAACGTCGTGCCGTAAGAGTTGACCGAAAAGAACGATTTATTGTTGCTCGACGGATGCTGACCCTCGATTTGCGGAACGGGCAGAAAGCGGAAATCACGATTTCCGAAAGCCCATTGCGTATCGCCTTTGTTTTCTTTCACGTCGGATTCGAACACGCGACGCGCCTCGTTCTCCCACCAATTTCCGTTCAGAAGCATAGCTATACGCTTGCCCTCGTTATGGCTGTACAAAAATTTTTCTTCTTGCTTGGTATGAGTAAGAGTTAAACTCTCGTCGTGATAAAGCGTTTCGCTTCCGCGATTTCCGAGAATATATTCGCTTACGATATCTATGCCTTTATCGCGCCCCTGACTCTCCGCATATACTCTGTATCCGGTAGCCGGCGTTATATCCACCGTATCTTGCGTGTCGGGACGGTACATTTTCCCGTTGTACGAAAAGGACGTTTTATAGCTCTCTATCCCCTCGTACTGCGCCCATACGAGTTCTTCTACGTGCTCGCTTCCGCCGCCCGTTCCGACGCTGCCCATCAACACATACGGAATCATTTGCGACTTCATTATGTTATCCAAGAGCGTTCTCCACTCCGCAAGCGTAGACGGCAAGCCGTCGTCGTACGTGCCGAATTTTCCGTCGTTTCCTTTGCTTAGCTTAGAAGAATCCGCGCCGTCTTTTATAAGCCAACCCATCTCCTCGAACAAATCATGATCGTAGATGATTCCCGAAACTCCCATCGTATAAGGAATCGCATATCTTTCCGTTCCTTTCGAGCCCTTGACTATTTCGACGAGTTCGTCGCCGAAAGCGAATTTTTCGCTTAGCTTTCGCGTAGGCTCGGCCGCGTCGGGCGTAGCGTCCCACACAGGCGCGAGATCCAAAAGTTTTCCCGTTTGAATGGCAGGAGTCATATTGCACTCGTCGGTGAAAAATATGTCCGCACCGTTGACGCCAGAGCTTATCTGCTTGGAAATAACGTCTATAACTTCAATAACGTCTTGCTTTTTACCGAACTGAAATCTGCCGTCGTACTTGTCGGCAATCATTTTATTGTATTCCGAAAGCATTTTGACAGCCCAATCGCTGCCGTAACCGCCGCCATGGACCTGCACCAAAATGGTTTCCTTGGTCGGGTCGAGTTCGATGCCGCCGTCTACTGTTTTGGCGCAACCCGTGCCGCAAACGCCCACAATCAACGCCAAAAGCAAAGTTGCAACCGTTTTAATCTTTTTCTCTTTCATTTTCTTTTATCTCCTATTATATTGTTTCTGAATTTATTTGTCTTTATTATACCGATATTTTTCAGACGCGCCGGACGGAGAATATCGAACTTGCTCAATTCGTCGCGCGCTCTTAGGGCAATATTCTTATATATCGTAACGACGATTCTTTGTTCTCCGAACCCTTCCGGTGCGACGAAAGCGAATCCGCCTATACTGTCGTATTCCCGGTTTTCGATTCGAACGCGCGCCCATTCGCCCGTATATTCGAACCGCAATTCGTCCCCGTTTTCGAATCTCGCCGATATCTCGTATATTATCGCCTCATCGTCTTCAAAAATCTTTTTGAAATCAAGCGGCATTATCGATGCGCGTTTGTTCGCCGTTGCCGCAGAACCTTCGATTATCACCGCCTGTCCCGGTCGCAAACACAAGTTTGCTTTCCCGTCTTTTACCGCACGGATATCTTCCGTATCGCAAAGCGGATCGATTATTTTACACGAATCGGCGCAAAGACAAACTCTCAAATTTACCGCTTTGCTTCCCTCGTTGTGCAAAAAATATTTTTCTTTTCCCGCAAACTTCATGGCACGAATATGTCTGCTTCCTTTCCCGAATAAATTAACCGTACGCGGCAAAGCGTTCGCAACCGCCGCAAGCTCTCTGCTCGAATTGCTTTTCAAGTTTAATATTTTGGCTGATTTTATGAGACTTATTTTGCGCAAGGCTTCCGCAGACAAACGTTCGGCATACGGTACGATCAAATACTCATATCTATCGGCGCAATCCGATTTATCGGCGGGCAGAATATCGAAATCGATCTGCCTTTGCATAAGCGCGACCGCAACCGTATCGACGGGCATATATTTTCCGCCGCTCCACTCCGCTTCGGCATGATACAAAACGGCTGTTTTTATATCCGCGCGCTCGGTTTCGAAAAGTTCGCACATTTTTTTCATATAACGCATAACGAGCTTATAGCCGTCGAACAGCGACGCAGACTTGCCGAAATGCGGCGGACAGTCGTCATTCGGAAACGCTTGCGAATACGCGTGCGGAATAAACGCGTTTATTCCCCGAACAAGCATATGATTTACAAGATAAATCATTTCGTTTATGCTTTCGCCCCATCCGTATGCACCGAAAATTTCGCAAAGAGAGCGTCCTTGTTTTTCTTCATAAAGTCTTGCGCAACTCGACGCAAGTTTTGCGAGCGTACCGTCGAAAAACATAGGATCGGCATACCCGCCCGCAATAGGCGCAAAATGCGGTTTTTCATAATACGGCTTAATTTGATGCAACACAACGTCTACCGCCGCATAATCGGCGCCCGTCTGACTGCGAAAATAATGACCCGCAGAACATCCCAAACGCGTATGCGCGCCCATATCTTCCACTATATGACCGCAATACGTAAGTCCCCTCTCATGGCACCAAGCGGAAAGTCTGCCCGAAAAGTTCTCGCCGTAAGCCGAAGTTATTTCGTTCATATAAGCCGTTCTGATTTCCGACGTATTATATCCCGTATCATACCACAAGCTCAACAAATCATGCGGCGAAAACTTTCGGCTCAAATTTTCGCTCCACGGATACGTCATGCCGAAAATGCCGAGCGTGTTTTTGTATGCGTTGAATTCACACATAGGATTCTCGACGGAAAAGCCATTTCCGAAGCGCGGTTCGTCGGAGAAAAAGCCGCAAAAAGTTCCTCGATAATCTCCGTTTTTTACGTATCTGCTATAATGCGGCTCGTATACCTCGCGTATAAGAACGTCGACGGAATTTGGATTTAACATATCGATATAAAACGGTCTATCCGCATATTCGGCGCCGCTTCTCGTTTTTTTCAATGTGCAAATTCGTATAGGCTTACCGTCATAATCGAATACAAGACGATCGCCCGTTACGTTTCGCGTCAAATCGGAAAGTATTCTCGCTTTGTTTCCGTTTGTCTTTACGGCAAATACTCCGATAATTTCATCTTCGTTTACCGTATCCGAAACGCTGTTAAGCAATATCGACGCTTCTCCCGCTTCGCCCTCGACGTCGACAAAATCGCATTTGATTCTATAAGGACGAAGCCCCGGATATTTCTTTTCTATTGCGCCGTTGGCAAATCCCGTCGGATAATGTTTATCGTCCAAAAGCCATACTTGCATATCGCGCGTTTTCGCTTCCGCAAGCACTTTATTCATAATCTCAAACCATTTTTCACCGCAAAAATCTTCGCAAGTTCGACTTTCCACGCAAAAACCACGCGCGCCGCTTTCGTAAATCGCCGCAATTTCTTCGACGATTCCGCTCGTGTTTTCGCCTGTTATCCATAAAAACGGGAAAAGATGATTTTGTCGCATATTCCGTCTCCAAATATTCCTCAACAAAAAATCAAATCAAAAGAAAACGAAATATTTTCTTCTGTTATTTTGTATTTATCAAGTAGCTCGGGACCGCACGACGCGCTGCCTATTCCGCGCATACGATAATCTATATTGAACACGGGCGAACGCGTTACTTTTACGTCATCGATATGAATCGGATATTCGTCAGTTTTGCACGGCGATAGAGAAAACGAAAAGTTTTTATCCGAAAAAGCCGTTACGGAACCGTTTTTGCCGTAAATTTCCGCTTTTCTCGAATCAACATGACTGCCGCCCTCTTGCGACTTGAGATACAACACGTACATATCTTCTATCTTTTCGTCATACAACCCGACTGTCGCCGAATGCTTTTTATCCTCGTAACATTCGCCCGGACCCCTGCCGAAATATTTAATACGCTCATATTCTTCGGAAAGCGGAATTTCGAATCCGAAACGCATCAAAAAATCATTCAATCCATTGGGTTTCTGAACGGCATTGACGTCTATGCCGACTCTTCCGTCATCATAAAATGCGTATACGATTTCGGTATCGATTCTCCAACCGAGTTGCACCGAAACGATAGCACCTTTTACATAAACGACATTGCCGTCGACTTTTGTTTCGCGTGCAAAAAAATATGCGCGTTTTACAATCTCTCCAAGCTCCACGCCCTCCAAAACACTTTGCTTCATACGCTTGTCGTTATCGATAAACGCACGATGCGTATTGAGTTTTACGGGGCTTTTCAACTTTTCGCGTCCTGCGACCGTAACGGAATTTATCATGCCGTCTCTGCCGATTTTATATACCGCCCCGCGCGTTTTCACAATTACCGAGCGATCCGATGCCATAACAGCCGACACCGATGCGCATTCGGAAGAAGATCCTTGCGAATAAACGTCGTGAAGAATAATCTGACGGGTTGCGATTTCTGTATTGCCGACATAAAAACTAAAATCGACGGTTTCGTAATCGTGGCGATAATCCGGTACGGACAAGCAGAACGCTTTGCTTTCTCGGGCTTTTATGTCGGATATGTCAAGCGTATGTTCCGAAACTGTTTCTCCGTTTCTTTTTATGAAATACTTGCAGATAACATCGCTCAAAGAAATAAAGTCGTAACAATTTATTACCGTAAATATGCCATCTTTATACCGTACGTCAATCGGTGCATAGACCTGTTTTAATTCTTCGAGCGCAGAACCGCCGCGGCGATCGGGAGTGACAAGTCCGTCGATACAAAAATTACCCGAGTGCATAAATTCGCCGGACTCTCCGCCCCATAAAAATCTGCCGTCTTGTGTTTTTACGGCATGATCGCACCATTCCCAAACAAAACCGCCGAGCGCCCAATCGTACTTATCGAAAACCTCGCGATAATCGTACAGATCTCCACACGAATTCCCCATCGCGTGCGAATACTCGCAAAGCAAAAAAGGCTTTCCGCACTCTTTGCTTTTCAAAATTTCTTCGCACTTTTCCACCCCGATATACATAAGCGAGTGTATGTCGGTCTCTTTGTTTTCGAAGCCGCAAACCGTACTCGCCACTTCGTATTGAACGGGACGACTGTCGACGCTATGCAAATAGCGCGACGTTTCCTCGAAATTTTTGCCCCAACCGGATTCGTTTCCGAGCGACCACATAACGATACAGGTTCTGTTTTTGTCTCGCTGAAACATAGATTCCGTTCTCATCATAAAACTGTCGATCCATTTTTCGTTGTTTGCCGCTCTGTTCCAATCTTCGGCGACGAACGCACCGCTCGTTTGAACTTCGCCGTGAGTTTCGATGTCGCATTCTTCCAACACGTAAAAACCGTATTTGTCGCAAAGCAACGGCAAGTAAGCATTAGGCATATAATGCGCCGTTCTTATCGCATTTATATTGTGTGCCTTCATCATCGCAAGATCTTTTTCGATGTCTTCGAGAGTTTCGACGGCTCCGCGAACAGTGGAACTGTGTCGATTCACGCCTCTGAATTTAACGGGTTTGCCGTTTATTTTATACACGTTGCCGTCAATAGACACTTTTCTTATGCCTACGCTTTCAACTATATGCTCGCCGTTGTACTCGATTTCCAAGCGATAAAGATAAGGAGTTTCCGCCGTCCACAAATTGACTTTTTCAATCTCGAAAACACACTTGGTGTCTTTTTGGAAACCCAACGGCTTTCCGTTATCGTAAAGCGTTGCGGAAACGGGTTTATCGATCTCCAATACGACAGTCCCGGCATCTTCGGAATAGTCCGTCGTTATTTTGTAATCGGTTATATGATCGTCGGGTCTGCGCAAAACGTAAACGTCTCGAATAATTCCGCTGTAACGAAACTTATCTTGATCTTCGAGATATGTTCCCGAACACCACTTAAACACCGTAACGCGTAAAATGTTCGAGCCGTCGTGCAAAAAATCCGTTATATCAAACTCGTGAGTACAATGCGTTCCCGTAGCGAATCCGACTTCGCGCCCGTTTACGCTAAGATAATACGCGCTGTCCACGCCCTCGAAAATTATGTAATATTTGCCGTTTTTAACTCCGGCATCGTATTGCGTAACATAGACGCCGCACGGATTCTCTTTGTCTATATACGGCGGATTGTACGGTATGGGATAATTTATATTAGTGTACTGTTCATAGTCGAACCCCGCTTTTTGCCAACAAAACGGAACCGAATAAACTTGCGTCGGTTCGTCCGTTTCGACCGACGGCGTATAATACGGATAAAAAGCAAATTTCCACTTATCGAGAAGCGTTACTCTGTCGGAACGTTCCTTTCTCATATCGTTTTCGAATGTCGAAAACGGAATATAATAACTGCGCGGCGGCAATGTGCCCTTTTGTGCCGTATAATTTTCGAGTAAACCCAAATCCATTTGCAAAACCTCAGTCCCAAAATACTTTCGATAGGATTACTATAACATAAACCATATCAATATTTCTATAAAATTGTTGCTTTTTTAGCCAAAAAGTTATAAAATAATGACCAAAAGGAAAATATATATATAAAGGAATCGAAATCATGGAAGAAGAAGTTCTCGAAAAAACGGGTTTTGTATTCGAAATTTATCATGTAGAGTGGAAGCATTCGCCGCACTCTCACGACCATTATGAACTTTTTTATCAGCTTAACGGAGTATCTTCTCAGAAAATCGATAATTGCGTATACAACGTCGACAAAGGCGATTTTATTCTCATTCCGCCCAACGTAGTGCATGAAACAAACGTCAACGGAACGCGTATTTTGCTCCAAATATCGAAAAAATTCCTTAATAAATATTTTACTCCCAAATCCATAGAAATACTTACGAGCGTTTTCACTCATACGCATATCCGTCCCGAAAAATACGTTCAAGAACAAATACAAGCGCTTTTCAACTCTATGAAAGACATATATGTTTCCGACGACGAACGTATATTCGAACTTTTTGCATATCTTATGAAATATTTGAGCGACGCACCCGTTATCAACAAAATCGAAACGGACATATCGAACAGAATAAAATCCATATGCACATATATAGATTCGAATTATGCAGAAATATCGGGTATAAAATCGGTCGCGAAAGAATTTTATATTTCCGAAGCATATCTGTGCCGAAGTTTCAAAAAGGTTATGGGCATTCCCTTTTCTCAATATCTTACGAAAACAAAACTGAACAACGCAACAAAACTGCTTATAAACGAAAAAGAAAATATATCGAAAATAGCCGAGAAATGCGGTTTTCACTCCTTGGCATATTTTTGCAACGTATTCAGAAAAGAATATGGTATTTCACCGTACCGTTATAAACAAGGTTTCCCTCTGAAATAACACAACCTTATTTTATGACATCATACTGCATAATATCTATTGACTTTGAGACATTGTAATGTTATAATGTAGCCATAGGAGAAAATCGATATGGCTAATATCACTATTTTTCACGGCTCCGTTTCCATATTGAAACAGCTCGCTTACGGCAAAGGAAAACCGCATAACGATTACGGACGCGGCTTTTGCTCAAACTCGCAAAAGAATGGGCGGTGGACGAAAACCGCGACGGTTACGCCAACATATACGCTTTGGATCTGCAAAATCTGAAAATTCTTAACTTATCAGGAAAAGGTTTTACGGTTTTGCATTGGATCACCTTTTTATTACAACACCGCGTATTCAATCTGAAAACCGATATATCCAAGCTCGGCAAGCAATATCTTGTCGCACACTTTTCGCTTTCCTCACAAAACTACGATATTATCAAAGGCTACCGCGCCGACGACTCGTACTTTGCGTATGCGGAAAGTTTTTTGAACAACACTATTTCCGTCAAACGGTTATCCGAAGCATTACGGCTCGGCAATCTCGGCGAACAGATCGTTTTAATGAGCGAAAAAGCGTTTGACAATCTCCGCTTTTTAGGCTACGAAATCGCCGACGCGGCCACTTACTATCCGCTCCGCAAAGAACGCAACGACCGCGCGAGAATGGAATTTTTATCCAATAGACGCGACGCGCCTACGCCGAACGATTTGTATCTGAACGACATAATAAGAGGTATCCCCGCCGATGATCCACGCTTACAATGAAGAATTTTTGCCGATAATACAAACAAAACTCGCATCTGTAATAGAACTCGGCGTTTTGACGGAAAAAATAGAAATAGACCAATTTATGGAGCTGTTCTTATCTTCCCCCGTGTGCCTGCCATTGGAAACCGCCAATCCTATTTTTGCGCTCGGAAAGTCCGCAAACGAATTGCTTGCCGTTATCCTGAACAAAGAGCCTACGGAAATCGAAGAAAGTAGTTATTCTTCGCCCGAATATTGGGTAGGCTACGTTCTCGCTTACGCACAATGGTACTTTAACAAGCCGTTCTCCGAACTCGTTGCCGCCTACCCCTGCTCGAAACTCATCGGCAATTACTTTCCTTATCACGAAACGGATATTACAAACTGCCTTGAATTATTTCGCTCGCGCCTCAATCTCGAATGTAAACTCAAAACATTACGCATATCGAAAAAATTAAGCCAAACGCAACTGTCGCTTCTAAGCGGCGTTCCCGTACGCACGATAAAGGCGTATGAACAAGGCAAATTGGATATATGTAAAGCACAAGCCGAAACTCTCTACGCGCTTGCCAAAGTTTTGAATTGCTCTATCGAAGATTTGTTGCAGTAACCGATCTTATCGTGCGACTGTCTGTCCGATTCCGTTTCGTGTTCACCTATGTTAAGTTCGATGTCCGAGTTTCGAAAACGAATTTCACGTTCCGTACCTTCGGCGTCGACACCCTACGTTTGTTTGATTATCGCGATTCGGAAAATAAATTTGGAAGGATGTCGAAATTTTGATACAGTTTTAATTGGACTGTTCAACTGCGACATCCTTTTTCTATTATATCGTATAAACAGGATTTTCGCGAGCAAACACGGCGCTGCTTTACGAAAATCCTGTTTTTTGTTATAATTAAACTCTACCAAGGAGCCATATCATGAACACAGATACGATTTTATCACCGAAGAAATACTCGGAAAAATTCAAGAAAAGCATTGTATCCATGTATTTGCGTGGACGGAACGGTAAGCGTTTACGCGATAAATACTTTATCCCGAAAAACACGTTTTATTATTGGATAGAAAAATATAAAAAGATTCATTCCCAAGACGGGGTTATCATCACGAAGCATGATTATAAGAAACTTCAATGGGAAAATGTACGAATGCAAAAGCAATTGGAAGCATATCGGGTCACAGGCTGTTCGCCGCAATCTACCGATGAAGATAAACTCGTGGCAGTCGATAAATATAGGTCGTTATATTCTATCAAATATTTGTGCGATGTTCTAAATATCAACCGCACAAAATTTTACCGTTACATAGCGCATGAAGAGACAAAAACCGAACGGCGCACCAAAAGACTTATTTGCATGATTAAAGATATTGCCGCTAAAAACCCATGCTACGGTTCAAAACGTATTTGCCACGAGTTGAAAAGGCAGGGCTATGTTACTTCTTACAAGACGGTATCTCACCTAATGCAAGATAACGACATCCAAGCCGTTATCGGACAAAAGCCGCCTCGACAAAACAGGAACACATTGAATGATAATATTCTGAAATGGCAAAAGAAATACGCATTATCTGCGCCCGATATTGCTTGGCTGAGCGCCATTACCGAAATAAAACTTTTCGGCACAAAGTTTTATATTTGCTCTATCGAAGATATTTTTTCGCGTTATGCAATTTCTTATACGATATTACCTACAAACGACTCCGCACTTGTAGCAAATACTTTTATGGATGCCTATACAAAACGAAATCCGCCATACGGGTTGATTTTTCACAGCGATAACGGTGCAAACTTTACTGCTACGGCAATTAGAGCTCTTTTGAAATCCTATGGCATTCGTCAATCCTTTTCAAGGATCGCCACACCGCAAGACAACGGACACATGGAATCGTTTTTCGCCACATTAAAAAAGGAAGAACTCTACCGAAAGACATACCATTCTCCCGAAGACTTCTTCCAATCTGTAAAAGAATACATCGAATACTATAACAATTCGCGCCTACACTCTCGTTTAGGTTATAAAACACCCAAAGAAGTTTTGGATGAGTATGACGAGAAACACAAATAAAGTTTTTTATAGTATTGATTTTACTTGTTTTCGTAACATTTGTTCCAATATTCTTAATCTTTCATCCGACCAATTATATCTCAGATGCTTTTTAAACTTTAAATTGATGATTTTACGTAATTTTTCTTTCTGCGAATGCCCCATCAACTGCTTTGCAAGTTCCGTAAAATCCGAATAGGTCGCGGGGACGCGCGTTTTAGCATAAGTCTCCCAATCTTGCAAATCATTATCCATAGCGTATGTCAGTAATGATAAGCCGTGGTCGAATAAAGGCGCGGGAGCGCAAATCTTATTCGTCCGATTATCTACCATAAAACCGAAATTGCCGAAATGCCTATCGGTATTCAGAATAACTGCGTCGAATACGATCATATCGACAAAAGCGTCATAGTATTTATCACTAAGCGATTTGTAATATTCGATTACCGCTTTGATTCCGCCGTCTTTCACGATATTTCCGATCGGCATAAAAGAATATTCCTTGCTTGTAAATAGCTCGCAGGTAGAACACAACCGCCCTTTCCATTTGGATAACCCGTATTTGACTGCATCAATTCCCATTGCTTCGGCGACCTGATAGGCATAATATTCGCAGTACGGTTCATTGCCGGAATTTGCAAAACCTTCCGTCCCGGACTTATACAAAACGATTTTGCCGTCTACTCTGCGCCAGCATTTTGCAAGCATTCCGTTTGTAGTAAATTCCGGCGACGAACGCAAAGAAGATTTTTGAAAACTTCCATAACCCGTAAAAGCAATATGAGAAAGCACGTTACTAAAACGGTTATCATACAAATTGTTTTCCGCAAATTTGCCGTTGAAATTTTCATCTACTACCCAATAGCAATCATTGAGCGAAAGCCCTTTGCAAAAGTCGATGATTCCTTTTGTATCCTTTTCGTTCAGTCCGAGCTTGGCAAGAAAATTCTGCACATACGCACGATTACTCGGAATTGTGCGGTGCTTTAACCATTTAGCCAGACCTTGATCCGATAGTTCCAAGTCCAAGGGCAATAAAGATTTTTGCGCGTCGTTTAACGACAGAATCTGTACTGAAATTCCGTCAATATCTTTTTGCATATCGAAAGACAACAAGTCTGTATCATATTGTTTGAGAATATAGCTCATTGCTTGTTCTCTCCTTTTTCAGCAAGATTTAACAATCTATCATACTCATCGGGCGAAAGCAAAATTGCCGTCGGCACATTGTTTTTTAATACCACGATTTGTTTTTCTTCTTGCAAGCGATTGAATATTTTAGACGCTTGTCCTTGATTGAACATCGTAATCGGTATTAAATTATTAAGTAAGTTTTTCTCCATTGTCATTTCCTCTGATTATATAATAACAAAATAAAATAGAAAAGTCAATAAACATTTATATTTGCATTAAAATTTATTGTAAATTTCATTTCAAAAGTTGCCCTAAAAGTTGCCCTAAAAGTTGCCCTAAAAAATTTTCAAAAAATAAAAAAATCGAAAAAATAAGCTCGAAATCGGCTATTTTTAAGCCATTTTCGAGCTTTTTAAGCATTTTTTATTGAATTTTGGGCTTTCGGGATAATCGCGTCTCCCCTGCCACGGTGTCCCAACCACAATATATTGTGGTTGGGACTTTGTTTTACCACAATATATTGACAGATGCCCCAAAGTGGCCCCAAAAGTGGCCCTAAAAAGTTTTTTTCACGTGCTTTTTCTGATTAATTATACTATACTATATTTTAGCGAAAACAAAGAATAATGTCAAACGTTGCTATTCGCTTTTTAATATTCATTCAATTTGTTTAGGATAAAACAAAAGAGGAGAGTTTTTAAACTCCCCTCTTTTTACATTTCAAAATCCAAAGCATTGATAATTTGCTTTTGAACATTGGGCATTAAATGGCTGTAAGTATTCAGTGTTTGTGTTACATCGCTGTGTCCAAGCCT
>CALVXG010000039.1 GCA_944368925.1 uncultured Clostridia bacterium
GAGATTGATTTCTGGAACTGATGATTGGAAATATTCAATTTTTGAGCGAGAAATTGAGGATAAGGAAGAATGATAAACCGTAATTATCTGAATGAAAAGGGGACTTGCCTATGACAACTTTTATTTGTTTTGTAATTGCAATGGCAATTATTTATATTATGAGATTATTTACAGGTGGTTTCAATGCTACTGAATTATTATCTTTTATATTGATGATTGTTCTGCTTGGCTCTCATGTGTATTTATCAACAAGAAAAAAAGCAATTTGGGGAATTGTAATACCGGTAATTATCGTTGCTTCATTCTATCCAGTATACAAATTGATAAACCCTGTTGGAACAATACTTGTTATACTAATAGGACTATATGCAATCTCTTTGGGGTGTTGTCTGTATATTTGGTATAAGGCAAGAAAAACCAATGACTAATAATCCGTTGAAATCAGGAACTATTACAAAACAAACAAATCCTAATTGCTCTATCAAGGCAGGCGCCGGTTTCCCGGTGCCTGCTCTTCATTTACCGCTCCACATAAGTCACGGTATTCTGTCTGAAACCATTCTCTTTGCAAAATTCTCTGTATAATTCGTCCAATTCCGTCATGTTGTAAGCATCCAATTCTGTCTCATCTTCTTGTCCATCGGTGTTGATAAATCCAATCCGATAAGTACCTCCTCCGGTTGTCACAATCCCTTTCCCTGCTTCTCTGATCGTCATATCTGCCCTCCATTCTTCAGGCCGCTTTTGCCTGATTATTTTCATCAAATTCCAGACACATCTGACCGACGGACTCCCAGGTTTCGTAGGGTACGCCCAGATATTCCAGTACGCTTCGCATCCCCAGTCCGCCTTCCTCCGTCGGTTTCATACAGAACTCATACTGCTTTGGATAGGCAGTCTGCATCCGCTGGAAACGGTTCGGTTCCTTTTCTTCCGTCACACCAAATCCGCAGAACATACAGCCGGTTCTTTGTTCCCCGCTCAGATGGTAAATTCCCTGCGCATCCTTTGTGATTTCTCCGTATACCGGGCAGATAGAGAACTCATAGGCCGGTCCCTTTTCCGGGATGATCTTTTCTCCCATATGCTCATAAGCAAACCGGAGTACATCCTGTTTCGTCCAGGGGCCCAGGGGCTGGCTTTTGATCATTCTGCCGTCATATACATTGCAGCCGGTCTTTGCATATTGATGTGCCCGGCGGAAGGATTCATCCTGTGTGATTCCCACAAAAGGCTGTCTGCCAGTCTTTTTCACATACTGATTAAAGGGTTTCTCCTTCATAATCAGACAGCACTTTTCCGAAATGTCATAGGGCCCGTAAATATATTTCTGCCACTTCTTTGGCAGCATCCCAAATTTTCCCCTCTCATCACCATTCAGCAAGTAATTCCGGTAGCGGGGCGATAGCTTCCCATGCCGGAGCTTCCGAATCTTGCTTGCATTTTCTTTACTGATGAGGGGATACCCTTCCTTGAGGATCACCTGCCGAAAATTCATGGCAGGCCGGATCTCCTCATATGTACCATAGGCTTGAAAGGAACGTGCAAACCGGATGATCTCCGGGAACTCCAGTCCGGTATTGCAGAATACCGCCGGGATTTCACTTCCCAGTGTCATCCTCACCAGCGCCAGCAGCACGGTGGAATCCAAGCCGCCGCTGAAGCTGACATAGACCTGTCCATCCCAGTAATCATACCATTCCATGATCCGCCGCTTGGCCAACATCAGTTTACCCTCATAAGGAAGATATTTCCGCTGTATATAATATCCTTTGTTCAACTTTAAATCTTTTTCCTGTATATACATTTTTCTTCTCCTTTACGCTGCATTTTTTTCATTAATTTCCGCGAGCAATAGTTTTGCCTTTTCCGGTAACAGGCGGCAGAATAACTCCCCGTACCGTTTATATGCCTGATCGTTAAGCGGTGCCTTCAGAGATGTAAGGCTCCAGACCAGCATTTCCTCTTCCTCCGTATCGTATTTTCCAGGGGTAAAGCCATTGCCGTTATAAACAGGTTTTGGTGGTTTGCCGATTTCCTGCAGTTGTCCTTTCGACTCAGCCTGTTGGATCATTTTAATCTTTTTCTGCACAAACCCTAAGATAATCTCATCCAACATCCCCTCACCTTGATAATACCAGGCACGCCGGAAGATTAACTGGAGTGCTTTTATCCGTTCTCCCGCAAGTGTATCGTTTTCTTTCCACGCAATTTCCGCCAGTGCCTTGGCATATTCAAATTCCAACATATCTGTTCCCTCCTAAAATAAAAAAGACCGGCAGGGAAATTTTTCTTTCCCATACCGGCGCAGCCTTCTGTTACGATTCAGTTTTTCAATTTTCTATTTCCCCTGCCAATTTTCCATGTACAATATAACGGTAGTCCCTCCTGGAACTGACACAGGTGGAAAGTGTTACCACCCGACTAGCTTCCCCTAAAACCACATCTACATGATATCCTGCATAGGAACGTATTTTCTCCAGAAAATTCTGGAAATCATCCGCTCCCGGGAACGCATAGGTGTAAGCTTCACTACCTACATACCCGGCATAACAGGAGAAAATCTGATATTCCAGCACTTTTCCCGGAACATACAGGTAAAAATAAGGGTTCTTCTCCCATAAAGCCTGATCCTGGTAATGGGAAAGTGTTCCAAACATACTTCCGTTTTTCATATTGTGGCCATAGATGATGGTATTTTGGTCCGTGAAATCCGGTTGATTATGGCAGTCTGCGAAGATGCTGCCGCTGCTGTTGTACTCCCCGGTAAACAGATGATGCAGATAATACGCATTATCGTTTCCCTGCACCACCGGATAGCTGACCGAAAGACCGGGAATATCAATCCAGGCAATCACATCCGGATTCACCGCCTGAAGCCCTGCGAAATCAATCTGAAGGTATCCCGATGGCTCTGCCTCCGGTTCGTCTGTCTCATCTTCCGGCGTATCTTCTGGTTCTTTCACAAAAGCGGAGAGTTCCTCATAGGTATCTTCTCCCTCCTGATATTCTCCATAGATGCCACGCAGCTTCCACACTGAAAAAATCAGCACTCCTATGGAAAGAAGGATTCCCGCCAGTAACAGCAGCCTTTCTTTCTTTTTCATCTTTTTGTTCCAACTCCTTTCTCATCTGGCAAAGGGGCTGATTCCTCAGCCCTCTTTGCGTAGTAATAGTCATCAATCCCCTTGATCTTTCCGGCCCAGTCTCCATCTGAATCCTGATCCCAGACCATCCGGGTAACCGGCAAGGATAACTCCTGACAAATCCCGTAGACTTTTCCACAAGCGTTCTGGATAATCCGCCGCTTTTCCACTTTGTACGGGCATGTGTCCTGTTCCCCCTGCACCTGGCACTGGGAGCATTTATGATACTGCCTGTCACAGCCTGTCTTCAGCTTTTTATCCATATCGTAAGTTTCCACCAGACGCTTCATTTTCCTGTGCTGCAGTTCTTCCAGTACAGGCCGGATGCTCCGGTACATGTTGACTCCGGCTGCACAGACAAAGGTATTCCCAGACAGATAATGGGCGATGGAGCCTTTCAGCCCGCCCTCCGTCAGATATACGGTCTCCGCATCCGGATCGCCGATCACATGGACCGGGCTTCCGGAAGAAGTACCGTTTTGATATCCCGCACTGGAAAACCACAGGTACTTATTATTATCCCTCGGATGATCCAGACGGATCTGACATGCCTGGATACTTCCATCCACGGATTCCACCGGAACCAGAAAACCGGAATTTTTTGTTTTAAAGTTCATGGTCCATCGTCCCGTATCATTCTGATAGAAACCGGGAACACCTTCCAGTTCACAGCCTTTTTCCAACAGGATTTCTGCGAGCTTATGCAGACCGTAGAGCGGAACACTCTTGTATCTGCGCTCTTTGATCTGCTCCAGGGTAAGGCCCCGTTCCAGTAAATTTTCCTTATGGATCTCATACAAAGGGAGTAAATCCAGCATTTCCTTATACGTGCGGTGCCGTACTTCAAGAGGCGCCAGTTTTGACTGTTCCGGCTCAGCCTGCTCTTTCTTTTTCGCCTGCTGTGCCTCCCGGTATTCCCCTTTGTTCAGAGCCTTCCGGATTTCCTGGTTTGCTTCCCGGTATGTCAGGTTGTGCAGGTCCGCATAAAGCTGGAGCATCCCGCCAGATTTATCGCAGCGGTTGCAGCGAAAGACATTTTTGGCCGGATTGATATTTAATCTTCCTTTGGTATCACCACAGAAGGGACAGTCATAGTAGTTTCCTCGCCGCTTGTGAAGCCGCAGGAGATGAACCACATCCAGAATGTCATAGTCAAAGTCCGGTCCATCATACATTTACCGCTTTCCTCCTTTCCCTCCCGCCGGATTATCCGGCAAGCGGAAGAGCCTGATTTAATAAAACTCTGGCTGCCGCCGGGATCAGGTTGTTATGCCCCCGGTAATTGGTAGCAAAGTAATCCAGGCTGGAAGGGCTTTCCACAGCCACCTGCCCCATGCTCATACCGCCATATTTACCTCTGCCGCCGATGATGACGGACTTTGCCTGTTCATACGACATCTGTTTTACCAGTTCTTCCACCGGGAGAGAAGCATCCAGAGGGCTGCTCTGGGATGCTGTGTGGCTGGGTGCCGCTGTATTCTGCGGCATCCCCATGACATTTCCCTGGCTTTTTGCCTGATGATAAAATCGGTCCATCATGTTCTGGTCTGCATAGGCAGGATTCTCAGCTCCCGGATAGGAAGGAATCGTCTGATTTCCAGGAAAAGGAGTTTCTTTGTTTCCATTTCCCTGTGCGGGAGTCATCCCCTGCATGGGCGGCGTGGCTGCTGCACCATAAGTTGGAGGAACCATGCCTGCCTGCGGATCATTCCACTGCGGATCAGGTTTTTGATACTGCAGCGGAACGGGTATCCCCGCATCCACCTGGTTCGGGTCATTGCTTTCTCCCACATCGGCAAACTGGACGCCAAACCCGGCGTCAGACAGTGCCCTTCCTACGGCAGCCGTTTCCGCCATCTCAAGGAATTTATCCCCAAACTTCGGATCGTCTGTCCGAAACTTCATAGAATAAGCATTGGCCACGTAATTCTCCGACGCATCCGTATGGTTCAGATAGATCTTCGCCTCTGCCAGCGCCATATTTTCATTAAAGTGGACGATACGGCTTTCGATCCGTCCCGTCGGATAGACCAGGCGGAACCAGAGTTTCCGGTATTTCACATCCAGATACAACTGGTCCGGCTGCCCCTCCTGGGAGATCGTCCTTGCAAGTTCCAGCGGTTCAAATCCTTCGACTCTGTTCAGGTTTCCCACTGCCTTCGATTTTTTGTATAATAATTCGTTCATGTTCTGCTCCTTTCTCAGAAATGCAGACCATCCTTTCATAAAAGGAATAGCCTGCTTTTTCCTCTGATTGCAAAAAATTCATTTTCACACCGCAAGTTTCAACTGTTCCGGTTCCTGCTCCCTGAGATATTGATGGTAAAAACGGACGATCCGCTCCCCCAGGATGGTATTACGCCTCCCGGAGTCATCATTATGTACCGCCTGGCAGACAGCCCTCCAGTCTCCTACAAGATAGACCGTTTTCTTTGCCCTGGTGATACCGGTGTACAGGATGTTCCGCTTCAGCATCACCCGGAACGCAAACAGCCAGGGGATAATAACAACCTCACATTCTGAGCCCTGGGCTTTATGGATGGTAATGGCATTGGCATGTTCAATCATTTCCATCTGCTCCGGCTCATATTCCACCGTGCGCCCGTCAGGAAATGCAACCACTGTAATCACCGTTCCCTCCGAATTGGTATAAAAAGCCTGTATCGTCCCCAAATCGCCGTTGCTGGCCATCAGGGTATTCTTATTCTGCATGACCTTATCCCCTTCCCGGAATGTCTGGCTCCCAACCGTCACTTCCTTTTTCCCCGCATCCGGAGGGTTCACCAGATCCTCAACGGACTGGTTCAGTGCCTTGGAACCATTGACGGTTTTATTCTTATAGGGTGTCAGGATCTGTACGCCATCCAGCCCGTATCGTCCGATCTCTTTCTGATAAAGATGCCGGACTTTCTCTGCAGTCTCCTCTGCAGTCGCACAGGAAATAAAATAGAAATCCTTCCCGAACTGGAAATCGGTCCGGTTCTCCTGCATCTTTTTCGCATTGAGATAAATGCTGCTGGACGCTCCCTGTCGGAAGACGGCCTCCAGCCGGGTCACCGGGATCAATCCGCAGGAAATCAACTGGCGGAAAACATCACCGGCTCCCACCGAAGGAAGCTGGTCCACATCCCCGACCAAAAGAATCCGGGCCTCTGGCTTTACCCGACGGAAGAACTCAAATCCGAGGTGCATATCCACCATAGATACCTCATCCAGATTCAGGAAGTCCGCTGAAAGATACTCCCAGTCCGGCTGAAAATCCGATGACTCCCCTAAAAGCCCCAAAGCCATATGGATCGTAGAAGCCTCCTCATATCCCGTACTTTCCGCCATCCGGCGTGCAGCCCGCCCGGTAGGGGCCATAAGCTGCACTTTGGTACGGCAAATCTGGTCGTGGATATACAGGATGACCTTTAAAACCGTCGTTTTTCCTGTTCCCGGACCGCCGGTAATAATGCTGATCCTGTTTTGGAACACCATGCGCACTGCCTGTTCCTGCTGT
This sequence comes from uncultured Clostridia bacterium, assembly GCA_944368925.1. GTDB lineage: Bacteria > Bacillota > Clostridia > Christensenellales > Borkfalkiaceae > Borkfalkia. Next base: position 6,649 of record CALVXG010000039.1, read on the forward strand.
TTGGACAACGTAAGGGAGAGTACGCTTTGCGCTTCTTTCAGTTTCTCTTCAATATCCAGTTCCTGCATTGGTTCCAAAAGCCGCCTTGCAATCATAGCTGCAGTCTGGGTTTCTTCCTCATACAGCCTGGCCACATAGACTCTTTCCTCATCCATCACAATGCTTCCCTGCATGACCAGACGGTAAAGAATCTGCTGGACCTCTGCTTCTGTTACCTGCTGTCCGTAAACATTATCATTCAGCAGTTCAAGGGAACGCCGGACCAGTTCTTCTCTGTGCAGGAAGATATGCCCTTCTTCCTTCATAGCAGACTCCATAATATACGCCAGGCAGCCGGAAATCCGCATGGGATCATTCAGCCTCTGGCAGAGCTGCCTTCCAATCTCGTCTACCGTTAAAAATCCAAAACCTTTGACGGCACAGAGCATATAAGGGCGCTTCCGAATAACCTCAACGGATTCATCATGGAATTTCTGCAGGATCAGGTTTACCTTGTGGGGTGTCACCTTATAGGGTGCCAAAAACGTCATCAGTTCCCGGAACACCTTGTTCTTCCCAAAGGAATCCACAATGACCTCCAACTTTTTTCTTGAAATCCCCCGGATTTTTAACAGTTCTTCCGGATGGTTTTCCATGATTTCCAGTGTCTGAAGCCCAAACTCACGGTAGATGGCTTCCGCCACTTTAGGGCCGACACCTTTGACCACCCCACAGGAGAGGTATCCAATGATCCCCTCCCGTGTTCTCGGCACAACTTCCATAAAATTTTCTACCTGAAGCTGCATCCCATAGCTGGTGTTTTCCCACTTTCCTTCCATCTCTACTTCGATCTGGTCGGTCAGCGGAAGGTCAAATCCCACTGCCGTAAAACCGATCATTTTCCTCGTCTGGAGGAATTTATCCCTGGCTGCCAGCGGTACAGAGGTATCCTGTGTTGTAAAGAGGGCAACGGTATAACCGCTCCCCTCATTCAGAAATATTTTTTTCTGGAATCTGCACCGCATCCTTTACCTCCTCCCATTCATGAACAGCTCTTAACTGGAAAGGGGTTCTCTCACTGTCATACCAGTACACTTCCTTCCCATGCTCAAATGCAAAGCGGATTTCCCCCATCATTCCCGACGTGATCCGCCTGCCACAGATAATCAATACCCCGCAAATTTCCATAAGCTGCTTCCCAATAGAAAGTGCCAGTTCCCGTTCCTCCGGAATCTGGTCATTCAGCATAAGAGGCAGATAAGCATGAGACGCAAATGTCCGGCAATGATATAACTTGGACATCCTCCCCATATAAAAACGAGCCATCTCCATATTATGAATCTGCCGTTTTTCGCATTTATCAGACAGCGGAGAACAGATATACGCTCGCTTTCCATCTAACATCAGGCCACCTCCTTCTTTAACCGGAAGACCCTGTTCTCGGTTTCCGTTGTATATTCCTCGAAAATATCCGGGTGCTGTACTTTCAGCTTTTCCAGATTCTCTTTTCCAATCATTGTCCTGCGTGTGGGGCTAAAGGTAATCCTGTAACGGTTTGTACCGTCCTCCAGCAATGCCTTGCACCCCTGGCCCATCTGTTCTACAAAAGGAACAATGATCGCCTTCTGTTCAGAGTCAATCTCTTTTTTCCGCTTCTCAAGCTGGGATTTTTCCTCGGAAAGAGAAAGGTATCGCTCCAGGCTGTGGGCTTCCAGTCCGGAAATGCTGATCTCCGGGATGGTCTTATCCGCATACCCGCTGTAACGGCGGATGCTGGCAAGTACCAAATCCGGCTTCCCACTCAGCGGCGGCTCCACCTTTTTCTCCACATACTCCTTCCAGAAGTATTCTTCCTGCTCAATGATATTCTCTTCTTCCAGAAGATCCCGGTCCAGCGGATAATACACAAAATCTTTTTCGCTGTTCCCCCACAGGCAGGCGATGAACGCATGATGGATATTCATGACCGCCATATAGTGACGGACCTGGTAGACATAGTGGTCCGGGATATTTCCATCCGCCCACTTGTCCTTCGCATTATAATTGCAGGTTTTACACTCCAGGATAGCAAAAGATCCGTCCGGCATACGCACAAAGAAATCCACATCCGCCAGCATAAACGGATACAGGGGATGCCGGAACATGATCCGCACCGGGAATACCTCCAGGCCGGTTTTCTTTGAAAAGATTTCCGCCACCAGGTCCTCCAGCCGGTGCCCGACTTCCAGGGCTACCCAGTTGCTTTCTTCTTCGATCACAGGCTCTACGCCAATCTTGTCATTGTACAGGTCACGGCTGGTAGCAAACGGGGAGATCCCCATGATCGCTGCCACATCGCTGCCTCCGATTCCCAGACGGCGGTAGGAAAGCCACTCCTCCCTGGTAAGATGACTGATATCAACAACCTGTTCCGGTGTGTAATTCAAATTCAGCATATGTTATCCCTCCCTAGCAATTCACTGCTGCGCATACGTCATAGTCCTTCCAGTCCATCACCAATGCCTTTGTGATATCTTCTTCCATGCGCAGAATACGGCACCCGGAAAATCCCTCACAAGCTGCGAAGAAGGGTGCCTCATTCATGGCATAGTAAAGGTCATGGGCGCTGCAGGGTCCTTCTCCGTTCTGGGCCACATACATTTCCACTACCTCATTACGGATCGACGCTTTGATCTTCAGCTTTTTCATCATCAGGTGCAGACAGTTGGCTGGATTGTGGATCTCAATGTCCAAAAGTGCCGCCAGGCGCTTCGTGGCATCCTGATATCTCGCATACACTTCCTTCAGATTTTCCCGGTAATCCAGGATCGTACTATGGTTCCTGTGTGCCAGAGTGATCGGGCTTCCCAGGCTGAGCGTATGGCTGTTGCCGTCTGTCAGCAGCATAGGATACAGGTTCACCCCGCTGGCCGCCACATCAGAGGTGGTCAGGCGCAGGACCGGAGTAAGAAATTCTTTACTGATCCCATACCTGTCCAGTGCGTCCCTGTAGGTATCCAGAAGTTCCTGGTTCCCGGCAAGCGTCCACATGGCGCTCATTACAGAGTGGTCGTAGGTTCCGGAGCCTTCCAGATAAGCGCTCCCCTTGAAATTCTTGTGCAGATACTCGCTTGTCGTCTCAAAGATCGCCTTCATATCCAGCACACTGTAATCATGGGCGTCCCCTCCATGGACAGCGGAAACCTTTCCATCCGCAATCTTGATGAGGCTTTCCCCTTTTGCCACTTTCAGACAACAGTTCACTACCTTTGCATAGGTCCCTACATCCAGCTTGCGAAGACCCTCTCCGCTGATGCCGGCACGGCCTAAGATTGTCTGGATCGCACAGTTCCGGACCGGATACGCCTCCCCCCGTACCTTCAGTACAAGGCGGGTGTGTTTTTCCGTGTCCTTCAGGATCTCCTCCATCTCTGCATCACCATTCTCCAGGTTGTCCGCCTCTTTCTCCAAGGGGACCAGCCGAAGAGACCGGGTCGGCTTACGGATCCACTGTGAGGACTGAAGCCTCCGGCTCAGAAATGCAAGCATCTCCTCCGCCGTAGCAAAGGTCTTTTCAAAACCGTCTGCATACACCATTGTTTCATTCATGTTTTCTTCCACCTTTCCTTAAAATATTTATCCATAAACAGCCGAAGCTGATTGTGGCAGGCCACACACTTACACAACATCCGAAAAAGACCTTGCCTTTCCGGATAAACAGCAATAAAAAAGGATGCACAGAGAAACGTCCTGTTTTCTCCATCCATCCTTTTAAAATCTGGTTTTCCACCTATAAAACAAAAAAAGTGCCACACAGCCATTACTGGCATACGGTGACACTACACTACAAACATAAACAACTTATGCTGGGAAAAGCTCCTGCCTTTCCTCTCCGTGTCCGGGATTTCACAAAATCCCAAAACACTTCTCCCCACAGGGGAACGCATAAAAAAGAACTATATCAGTATACTAGCACACGATATAGTTGCTGTCAATTTGTTTTGCACTATATCTGGTATTTGAATATAGAAGTCCCTCGTATTGCATTTCTTTTCCGGCAGAAGTAAACACTTTGTCTCAAACCAAACATGTCTACTCACATTTTGCAATTTCTTAATTATTCTCTCTGTTATCCATACAAATGGCAAAAACCATGATGTTCTTTGAAAACTTCATAGCTCCCGGAAGAGAGATACGGGTACTGGCAGATAGTGACGCATATGCGCACCTGTCGGTTTGAAGATTACACAGTAACGCCGGATACGTGGCTTAGAAAGGCATAGGAACTGGCTTCCAGGGTGAGAGTAACAGAGTGACTATTATTTAGCAGGGAGGTATCTATACGAAAAAAAGTGAAACATATGCATCCGTTTTCAAAAATTACCCGGATGTAGTGACTGTAGAGCAAATGAGTGAAATGTTAGGAATCAGCACGAAAACCGCCTATAAACTGCTGAAAGAGAATAAAATCAAACACTTTATGATCGGGCGGATCTATAAAATTCCCAAATATTACATTCTGACTTATCTGGAAATTCTTGACCAGACAAATAGTAACAAGTAATTTCTGCCACAGGTACTGCCAATTTTGTGCCAGCATGGTATAATATCCATGCCAATACGTGAAGTTGACTGTTACCCTGTAAAGGAGGTTTGAATTATGGTAGCAGGTCATCTTCGAGAGCAGAATGGCATTTACCAAATGATATTATGTTACAAAGACACGAACAACAAGCGGTGCAGTAAATCAATCAGCACCGGGCTTCCGGTAAAAGGAAATAAAAAGAAGGCGGAAGCACTTCTGGCACAGACGAGAAAAGAGTTTATCCCTCCAATCTGGAATAAGGATACACACGTTCATGTGTTTCTAGTGGAGTGGATACAATATGCTCCTCTGGAGGCAGCCGAATTTTCTCAGTACAAGCACCATATCAACCGGTGGATTGTGCCCTATTTTAAAGAGCATATCAGCAGCATCAGTGAGTTGTCCGTTCAAGAACTGGAACAGTATTTTTCCTCACTCAGAAAAGCCGACAATCCACAGATTGCTGGTTCGCAACATTTAATCTCTACCAGTCATCACATTTTACTGATGGCCTTCAGCCATGCAGTTAGTAGTGGTTGGGTTGAAAAAAATCCTTTGGTTTCGATCAATCCGGAGACAGGGAAAGGTGAGATTCTGTTTGCAGACTTCATTTTGAAATGGCTTGCAGTCATCAAGTACAAGGTGCAAATTACAACATATGCAGGATACCGCAGTAATGTAGAGAAGAGGATAGAACCCTATTTTCGTGAAAGAGGATACACGTTAAATGAGCTTTCAGACAATCCAGAGTTTATTCAGGACTATTATACCTATGAACTGGAAGAACGGCATGTAAAGCCAAATACGGTCATCAGACGCCATGCTAACATCCATAAGTGTCTTGACTATGCTGTACAATTAAAATTGCTAAAGGATAATCCAGCAGACCGGGTGCAAAGACCAGAAGAGAACACTTATGAGGCTCAATACTATACAAACGAAGAAATGGTACAGCTTTTTAAAGCTGCTCATGGGGATCCGCTTGAAATCTGCATATTTCTTGCCGCATTTTATGGTATGCGTCGCAGCGAAGCACTTGGAGTGAAGTGGTCCAGAATTGATATGGTGAACAAGACCATCACTGTAAACCATGTGGTAACAGATATCTATATTGACGGGCATTGTCAGCGTGTCATCAAAGACAAGACAAAATCAAAATCAAGCACACGCAAGCTACCATTAGTCCCGCCATTTGAGGCAGTCCTTAAATATGTTTATCAGAAGCAGCACTATCAGCAGTACGTCTGCGGCGATTCCTATTGTAAGGAATATCTGGATTACATCAATAAGACAGAAACCGGAGAACTTATAAAGCCAGGCTATGTGACGGATCACTTCCAGTTACTACTGAAAAAGAATGGTCTGCGACGGATCCGCTTTCATGATCTCCGCCATAGCTGTGCATCCTTATTGTATTCATATGGCGTTGACCTCAAGGCTATTCAGCATTGGTTAGGACACAGTACGATCTCAACGACTGCAAACATTTATACACACTTTGATTACGACCAGAAGATAAACACAGCAAATGCAATGATCCAGTCCCTTCCCGCAAGTGTTTTTCCGGGCATAGGTGTGAACTAAAAAGAAAAAAGACTAAAACAATCTGTCTTAGTCTCTTTACCAAATGCCGGTGGCCGGACTCGAACCGGCACGGAAATTACTCTCCGAAGGATTTTAAGTCCTTTGCGTCTGCCAATTCCGCCACACCGGCAAATATGTGTACACCCAACCCGCTGTAAACAGCTACAAACACCTCAAAATTTGGAGGGATGTTTTGGAGGGATGCAAGCACATTTGCTAAATATGAAATTTTAAAATCCTTGATTTTTCAAGGAAAATCTGCCAGAACTTAACAATCCATCCATTGGATTTTAAGTCCCGGGCGTCTGCCTGTTCCGCCACTACGGCTTAATGGAACCTATAGGGCTCGAACCTATGACCCT
>CALVXG010000040.1 GCA_944368925.1 uncultured Clostridia bacterium
CAGTGGAAGCGGCACTCTCCGGGGACCGGATCCGGGTATATGCCATAGAGAAAAAGACGGAGGCAGTGAGGCTTCTGGAAGAGAACCGCAAGAAATTCCGGACGGACGGAATCCGCATCATAGAGGGGGAGGCGCCGGCAGTCCTGCGTGAACTGGAGCCCCCGACCCATGTGTTTATCGGCGGAAGCTCGGGAAACCTCCGCGAGATCCTGCGCGTTGTACTTGAGAAAAATCCGTCTGTGAGGATTGTGGTGAATGCCATATCACTTGAGACAGTCGGAGAGGCAATGGCTGCAATTGAGGAAGGGCTGCTTAAAGACGCACAGGTTACGCAGATTATGGCATCCCGCTCACGGGTACTTGGCAGATATCACATGATGACCGGACAGAATCCGGTATATATCATTTCCGCAGGCGGAGAGATGCGGGATGATGCTGAAGAGAGACCGGAAGAAAGGAGTGCGGCCCGATGAAGATCCCCGGAATACTGATCGCCGCACCGGCAAGCGGCAGCGGCAAGACGGCGGTATCCTGTGCTCTGATGGCCGCGCTTCAGGCGCGGGGGCTTAAGGTGCGCGCCTGCAAATGCGGGCCGGATTATATTGATCCCATGTTTCACAGAGAGGTGCTGGGAGTGGATTCGAGAAATCTGGATCTCTTTTTCTCTGAGCCGGATGAACTGAGACAGGGCTTTATCCGTCACGCATCCGGCGCTGATATTGTGGTGACAGAGGGCGTTATGGGATACTATGACGGAAGAGGGATGGATACGGACGCCGGCAGCTCCTACGATGTGGCGCGTACTCTGAACCTGCCCGTCATACTTGTGATCAACTGCAGGGGAGCAGCCCTTTCTCTGGCGGCGCTTGTCCGCGGCATGGCAGAGTTCAGGGCTGACAGCAATATATGCGGGATACTTTTGAACCGGGCGTCAAAGATGCTGTATCCGAGACTGAAAGCTATGCTGGAGCAGGAACTCGGGAAATACGGACATAAAATCCCTGTGTTGGGATACGTGCCTGAAGATGACGCCTTCCGTCTGGAAAGCCGTCATCTTGGACTTGTTACGCCGCAGGAATTGACAGATCTTAGAGAACAGACGGAGCGGGCCGGAAATATATTGACGGAGAGTGTGGATCTGGAACAGCTTCTTAAGATTGCGGGTGAGGCTCCTGAAATTAAGACTTCTGAAAATGAGACTGCCGGATCAGAAGTTCATCGGGAAAAACGGGAAAAATATGCGCGGATCGCCATTGCGCGGGACGAGGCGTTCTGTTTCTACTATAAAGCAAACCTTGAGATGCTGGAAGAAGCCGGACTGGAGTCGGTGCCCTTCAGCCCGCTGCGGGACGAGAAACTTCCGGAAAATATCAGCGGCCTGATTCTGGGCGGCGGCTACCCGGAACTGTACGGGGAAAGGCTCTCTGCCAACCGGACGCTTCTGGCAGAGATCAGAGAACGGCTGGAAGCAGGACTTCCGTGCATTGCCGAGTGCGGCGGATTTATGTATCTGCATGAGGAGATGGAAGATAAAAACGGCAATACATATCCCATGGCGGGAGTGATAAAAGGGCGGACGTACCCGACAGGCAGACTGGTTCGTTTCGGGTATGTGAATATTGCGGCAGCTCCGGGAAAAGAGGAAGAAAGCGCGGTTAGCCGCAGCACAGAGAAAAAGGCTTATCTCAGACCTGGCGAGCAGATCCGGGGGCATGAGTTCCACTACTGGGACAGTACCGACTGCGGTAATGACTGTGTGGCGACGAAGCCGGACGGGAAAAGAAAATGGGAATGTATCCATATGAATGGAAACCTTTTTGCCGGATATCCCCATCTATATCTGCCTTCTATGCCGGAGTTTGCATACAGATTTTCGGACCGATGCAGAGATTGGATGAGACAGGAGAGAAAATAACGAGAAGAACGGCACGGGGAGAGAATCATGATATCAGAAGAATTTGAAAAAGAACTGAAACAGAGGCTGGGAGAGATTCGGCCTGCAGACCGGAAGAGTATGGAGGCGGCAGCAGCACACTGGAAAACAGTGGGAAAACCGCTGTACAGCCTCGGAAAGTTGGAAGAGGCAGTTATCCGCATGGCCGGGATCAGAGGAAAGGCAGATTATACGATCGAAAAAAAAGGTCTTGTCATTATGTGTGCTGACAACGGCGTGGTGGCTGAAGGCGTGACTCAGACCGGACAGGAAGTGACCGCCATTGTGGCGGAAAACTTTACCCGGCGTGCAACAAGTGTATGTCTGATGGCTGAAATCGCAGGCGCGGATCTTTTTCCGGTGGATATCGGTATGGCGTCGGATGTGCCTGCGGTAACAAAACCGGAATATAAGGTAATGTACGGGACAAAAGATATGCTTTGTGAGCCTGCTATGACAAGGGAGCAGGCGTCAAAAGCTGTGCTTACGGGAATCCATATTGTAGAAAAGCTTGCAGGACAGGGGTATGATCTTCTTGCCACAGGGGAGATGGGCATCGGCAATACGACTACAAGCAGCGCGGTGGCTGCCGTTCTGCTGGGGCGTGAAGTTGAAGAAGTGACAGGCCGCGGCGCAGGCTTAAGCTCAGAAGGGCTGAACCGGAAGGTGGACGTGATCAGGCGCTCCATCGGGCTGCACCATCCGGACAGGGAGGACGTGCTGGATGTGCTCTCGAAAGTAGGCGGCCTCGACATTGCCGGCCTTGCAGGCGTATTCCTCGGAGGAGCACTGTGCCATATTCCTGTAATCATTGACGGATTTATCTCCTCGGCGGCGGCTCTCTGCGCGGCCAGGCTGTGCCCCGCAGCAGCAGACTACATGATGCCGTCCCACAAGTCGGGAGAACCGGCAGGCGGGATGATGCTTGAGGCTTTGGGGCTTTCCCCGTTCATCGACTGCAATATGTCGCTGGGAGAGGGAAGCGGGGCTGTGGCGGTGATTCCGCTGCTGGAGATGGGACTCTCCGTGTACCGGGAGATGAGCACATTTGATGAGATCCATGTAGAACAGTATAAGGAGTACAAGTAGATGCGTCTGTTAAATTCACTTGCCATTGCCATATCTATGTATTCCAAGATCCCGGTGCCGACCGTAGACTGGAATGAAAAAAATATGAAGTATGCGATGTGTTTTTTCCCTGTTGTAGGCGTGATTACCGGATTACTGCAGGCAGGGATCGGGTATCTGATTCTGCAGTATACCTCCTGCGGAAAGTTGTTTTTCGCGGCAGTGATGACACTGATCCCTGTTCTTGTCACGGGAGGAATCCATCTGGACGGATATGCGGATACCATCGATGCGCTCAGCTCTTACGGCGATCGGGAGAAGAAACTGCAGATACTCAAAGACCCGCATACAGGGGCATTTGCCGTGATCGGGCTGTGCGTGTACTTTGTGGCAGTACTGGCATTGTGGGGCGAGGCGGATGTACGGATGCTTCCGCTGACAGCGTGTATCTATCCTTTTTCGAGGTCTTTGAGCGGTATCTCTGTCGTATCATTTCAGGCGGCAAAGAACAGCGGACTGCTCCGGACATTTCAGGACGGGGCGCAGAAAAAAAGAGTGCGCATTGTGCTTATTATATGTGCCTTTGTGTGTGCGGGAGCCATGCTGTATCTTGGCTGGAGCCGGAAAAGCGGTTCCGTGGCTGTGGCGGCGCTCGTGATTGCGGCGGCTCTTCTGGTATTTGTCTATTACTACAGGATGAGCAGAAAGAAGTTCGGCGGAACGACCGGAGATCTGGCGGGGTATTTCCTGCAGGTGTGTGAGCTGGCGATGCTGGCGGTGATCGTTCTTGCAGGAAAGTTATAAGGAGCAATATGAAGATTGTATTTATCCGGCATCTGAAGACGCCGGGCAATGAAAAGAGACAGTATATCGGCCGGACAGACGAAGATTTGTCCGAACAGGCGGTGGAAGAGTTCAAGCTGCGTCAGGAAAAAAGTATTGGCGAGCTGTATCCGCCTGTACAGCGTATCATCGCAAGCCCGCTGAAGCGGTGCATCCGGACTGCAGAACTTATTTATCCGGGGCAGGAAATCTGTACAGAACCGATGCTCAGGGAGTGTGATTTCGGGAAATATGAGCAGAAGACTTATGAAGACCTGAAAGATGAACCGGAGTATATCCGGTGGATGGAATCCGGCGGGATGACGGCATTTCCGGGAGGAGAGGACCAGACAGCATTTCGTGGAAGGTGTGTGGACAGTGTAAAGAAATGGATCAGCCGGCTTCTGAGTGAAGAGGCAGACAGTGCGGCCTTTATCGTGCATGGCGGTACAATCATGGCGGTGCTTTCGGGACTGTCTGAGGATGCACATGAATTCTATCACTGGCAGGTGGAAAACGGCGGCGGATATGTGGCCGAAGTGAGCAGAGGAGACTGGGAAACAGGCAGGAAAGTACTGAGAAAAGTAAAGAGATTGTAAGACAATTCTTAAGATTTTATATTATGGAAGAGAGCGTAGAAGAAATTATACTTTTATGCTCTTTTTTATATTATAATGGACACAGAAACAGCCGAGAGGAGATATGGACTAAATTCACGGCAGATATGGGAGAAGTCGGGATATTTGGAGGGTAAAAAATGAGCAAAGGCATTGTTATCTATCAGTCAAAATACGGAAGTACGAAAAAATATGTTCAGTGGCTGCAGGAGGCGACCGGCTTTGACGCTGTTGAAGTAAAAAAAGCAAAAGC
>CALVXG010000041.1 GCA_944368925.1 uncultured Clostridia bacterium
TCTTCGGGATTGTATTTCAGTTTCTTTTCGTTTTCCATTCTTGATTTTCTCCTTATAAATTTTACATTTCAAAGTCGCGGCTTTTGCGCGGTTCTGATTCGATTATGCCGTAAACGTCGTCGGCATAATATGAATTTGTAAAGATGTTATAGATCGCCGTACATTCGATTCCGTCCTGCGTTCGCACGATATACATCGTAACACCGTTTTCCGTCCGGCTGTCTATAATGCTGACTTCCTCTTTCTGTGTTCTTTTTCCGTCCACTTCCTGACTATGGCGATACGCCAATACTTTGTGTTCCATATTTCTTTTCCTCAACCAAAAACTTTTTCAAAATAAGGCGTCGCCACGATTCGGATATTTGTCCTGCTTTCGGGCGAACTGATCAAGAACGCGCAGCCGCGCTCGTTATGCACGATATTGTCCGCTTCGATTTCGTTAATTTGTCCCGCTTTTTCATAGAGCGCGCACAGGTCCGTCATGTCGCTGGGCGAAAGCGGAAAGATAAGTGAGTATTGCGATACATTTATGATCGCCATAGATTTTCTTGCGGTTTCGGGCGTTCCGGCAAAGTCTTTGATCGATTGCGTAATGACGATCTCCATACCGTTGTATTTGCGGATACGCTTTGCGAGCTGGTACATAAAGTCGAGCGCAATCGGATATTTTTCGTCGATAAACAAGTGCGCTTCGTCAACGACAACGATAATTTTTCTGTCCGTTCCGTTTTTAAGATTGTAGTCGCGGTTCTTTATGACCTCGTTTTCGAGATATTTCAAGACCAAAAGCATCTGCGCGTTGGAAATTTGCCCGTTTTTGTTCGCAAGTAATTTCTGAAAGTCAAAACATACAAAGTTTTCGTCCGTTTCAAAGCTGGACGTGCCATTCCACAAATTAGAATTTCTGCCGCCCGATTTGAACTTTGCAATATAGTTTTCAATGACTTTCAGACAGGCGCGGTTGTAATCATCTTTTGCCGATTGCAGTTTTTCTTGTATGAGTGCCGCAAGGTCGTCAAAGACGGGATAATCCTGCGGCAAAAGGACCGAAAGATCGGTCGTCGGCGTTATGCCTTTTCTCGCGTAAACCTCTATCGTAAGTTTATTGAGAAGTTCCAGACTGTCCGCATTGATACCCGAAAGGATCAGGCGATAAAATTCTTCGAGGAATTGCAGGTGCGAGAAAAAACTGTTGCGAGTGCCGTCGTCGTTCTCGTCGTCGAGCGACGTTATGATTTGAAACGGATTGAGTTTGCCGTGTTTTGACGACGCCACGTCCAGAACTTTCCCGTGCAGGTTTTTTGCAAGGTTCAGATATTCGCCTTCGGGATCGAGCGCAAAGATTTTCGCGTTGCAAGACGCAAAGTGTGTAAGCAGCGTTTTTGCCGCATACGATTTCCCGCTGCCAGATTTGCCTATGATGATCATGTTCGAGTTGACGTATTCGCTGTCTCGCTTAAAAAAGTCCACGAACGCGGGCAGTTTATTCTCTCCGATCAGGATTCCGTCTGCATCGTCTACTGCATTGGAAACAAACGGGAAACACGCCGCAATAGACGACGATTGTATCCCGCGTGAGATTTTCACGGCGTCGTATGCCGTAAATTCGCTCGTAAGATATGCGTCCATTTGCCGCCCGAACATTTCGTTCGCGGTAAAACCGAGTTCCCGAATTTTTCTTCGTACCGCTTTTTTGTTGTCCGCTTTGCCCTTCTCGTCGTATGCCGTAATGATAAAAGTCGTATCGAACAGCACTTCGTTATCGTTCTGCAATCTCACAAGCAAGGCCGAAAGCGTATCGACGTGCGTCGTCTTGTCAATGATCTTGCTCGCCTTGCCTTTTGCTTGCGTGGACAGTTCCATAATTGCGGTATCGATCCTTTTCAGCGCTTTGGATTTTTCCACGGGTTTGAGCTTCATGACGAGCTTTGTATTCGGCATATCGAACAGTTCCTCGCCCCAAGCGTTGGGGACCTTTAAGGGGTACCCCGTAACGACAAAGTGGGAAAGTTGCATATCGTCCTGAACGGCGGAAGTCAGGCGGAACGTCACCTCGCGCGGTGCGGGCAGTCCGTCGGACAATTCAAGTTTTTTCGACAAAGCCACGAACTCCGCAAGCTGCACATCTTTGAGAATTTTCGCTTCTATACTTCCCGACAAAAGCGTGCCGCGCATTGCCGACAGCGTTGCCATGAGATTTGTTTTGTTGTTGCCGTAAACCGCTATGTAATAGCAACTGTACTTGACTTGCTGCTCCGTGTTCAGCGTATCCACAAGAGCAAGCCGGTCTTGAATAATGTCGATGCGGGCGGCATATTCTTCCTGCGTAAGATTTCCGTTTTCGCGCGCTTCGGCAAGAGCGACGATTCGGTTCAGGTCCGCTTGAATATGTTTATCGAAATCAAGCGGTTTTTCAAGTTTAACGATTGCTGCTTCCTGCCCTGCCCCGATGCTCGAGAGTACGTTCGTAAGAATTCCGTCAATGAGATAGTTCTGTTTATTCGCTCCAAGCAGGCGAAACTCTATGGGTTTGATTTCGAGTACACCCGTAAACCCACCGTCCTTGTTCACGATACAACTTCCGTCTATCCGCTCGTAAGGAATGATGCTCTGCACATTCGCGGCGTCCTTGCCTTGCTCGGTGTATTTTTTCCTGCTGAACATATGTCGTATCAGATAAAGAGCGCATTTATAAATGCGCTCCTCCCCGACAGGAATGAACAGCGGAATAAACAGACAGGCAATTCCCATTGCGATAAACATGCGGTACGGCAAATTGCTCGCTACGGCAAGTGCGATAAGTCCCAGTCCGATCAGTCCGAGAATCACATCCGCTATCGTAATGCCTTTATAAAGGCTTGTTTGTACCTTTGTATTTCGTGGTATCAATCTCATTCTCTTTTATTCTCCTTTGCCGCTTTTGCGATCGGGCGCTTTACTTCCGCACGGTTTACAACAGATTTTCCCTGAATTACGTTCTTCACGCGGGGAATAAAGTT
>CALVXG010000042.1 GCA_944368925.1 uncultured Clostridia bacterium
CCGTCTGCGAGAAGCGCAGCGCCGTTATTCAGGCTGTCATTGGTTTTGACCAGCGAGGAAGTCCCTTCCGCCAGTGCGGCGGTTCCATCGGAGAGCTGACCGGCTCCCGAAGAGAGCGCGTCGGCTCCGTCAGCCAGTTTGGCAGCGCCGTCTGTCAGGGCAGCGCTGTTATCTGCAAGTGAGGATATGCCGCCGGTATACGCGCGGATACCGCTTCCGAGCATCTGGACGCCATCGGAGACGGCAAGCCCTCCAGAGCGGACGCCGCTGATCCCGCCGGTTACCTCGGCTCCGGCTGCGCGGAGGCTGTCCGCCCCGCCCAGAAGCGCGTCATTGTTGGAAAGGAGCGTATCGAACCCTGCATTCAGCGCTTTGATCCCTTCGGCTGCCGCAGGAAATTGTTCTGTCTGCGTCTCAAGTCCGGTCAATGTGTCTGAGACCGCCGCTGTGCCGGCAGACAGCTGGCGGGCATCATCACACAATACACCGGCGCTTTCGGTCAGATCCTGAAAGGCGTCGGCAGAGATGTCCGGGATGGAGCCAGCGTTTTCTTCTACTATGGCAGCGGTATCGTTGAGCTGTCCGGCAGCAGTACCAAGCGCTTCGTCCAGAGAGCTGAGTCCGTCAGCGGCGGTATCGGCGATCTGCTGCGCCCCGGCAGTATAGTCATCTGTCTCAACACCGGAGATTTCCTGGATACTTCCGGCGGAAGAGCCAAGAGAATCGATGATCTGCCGCAGGGAAGCGAGGGCGTCCGGCGAAACGGAATCATTTGCAGCCAGTTCCCCATAGACTGCTTCCAGAGAAGCGGCGGACGACGTCATAGTATCCTCTGCGCCCTGAAGCTGTCCGTTGGCAGTATTGATCCTGTCATTTGCGTCAGCCGCGCAGGATGTCACAAGAGAAATGCTGCTGTCTGAAGCGGCTGAGACAGAGTCCTTTGCAGCACTGATCTGCGAAGCCGTATCCGAGAGAGTGCCGGATGCAGAGCGCAGGGCGCCGGCGGACTCTTCCAGCATCGGGGAAGCGCTGCTGATGACGGATGCATCTTCCGAAAGCTGCTGCATCCTGCCGTACAGGCTGTCAAGCCCGTCACTTAAGCCTTCGGCGCTGCTTTTGAGAGAGGAATCCCCATCAGAGACAGATGCGTTAAGACGGGAGACCGCGGAAGCTGCCTGATCCAGATTTTCCAGAGGTTCCAGCTGCCCTGCGCCCTGTGCGAGCTGTTCTGCTCCCTGCGCATAGGCAGCTGCGCTTTGGGTAAATGTATTGACTGCGCTGACGTACCGGTCTGCGCCGGCCTGCAGGGTATCCAGTCCATGGGCGAGGCTCTGGGCTCCTGTTTCAAGATCCTGCGCCCCGGCTGATAGCTGCGGGGAATTCGCATCCAACGCATCTACTCCGCCGGTATAGGTCTTTACACCGTTATTTAACGCATCGACACCGCCGGTGAGCCCGGGCAGAGCGTCCGTAAGAGAATCGGTTCCTCTTTGTAATTGTGATGCGCCGGCATTGATCCGGGCGGCGGCGTCCGTATATTCCTTCAGCCCTTTCGTCAGTGTGTCGGCTCCATCGGAAAACACCAGCGTGCTGTCTGCAAGTTTTTTCAGATTATCCGTAATTGCCACACTGCCGCCGGATGCGTCGCTGATCCCGTCTGATAATCGCAGCGAGCCGTCCGCGGCTTCTGAAAGTCCGCTCCCGGCCTGTGCGATCCGGTCAAAGACGATTGAGACGTAAGTCTCAGTTACCTGGGAAGCGACCTTATCGCGGATCCGCAGCAGCGCAGTCTCGCTCATCTTGGAGGCGATGTAATTGGTGCCCGGATTCGTTGCGTATTTCAATTCCATTTTCTGCGGCTCATCGTCCAGAAGAGTCGCTGCGCTGCGGGAGAAATCTTCCGGGATCGTGATCACCATATACCATGTTCCGTTTTCCAGACCTTCCTGTGCCCTGGCGCTGTCCATAAAATGAAAGTCGAGAGAGTCGTTATCCTTCAGCGCTTCTGTCAGGTCATCCCCTATGCACAGAGTACTGCCTTCGTATTCCACCGGCCGGTCTTCATTTACAACCGCAACCGGGAGCTTGTCGAGATTTCCGTACGGATCCCACATAGATTTCAGAAACAGACCTGCATAAATAAAAGGGATCGCAATAATTGCGATCAGGACAATAAGGAGGATTTTATTTTTCAGCAGGCTTTTCCACTCGTTCTTGATCATATAATTCCTTCTTTCTGGTTATTTTACTTACAGAAAGATAGCATGACGGGAAGAAGTTTCATACAGACATTTGAGGCCCCGTGCCTGAAAATCAGACACAGAGCCTCAAATGTCTAGAAACAGCGGGCGGATTTCGTGCGCTGGAAAACTATCTTGTCTCGAATCTGCGGATCATTTCTTCCACAGTCCCTTTTTTCAGCTGATAGATACGGTCAAATGTGGAGCGGATCTCTTCTGTAAGGCCGGACTGGAGCCACGCGGATGCGACTCCGAAGCTTACGGCTTTGAGGTACTGGACGATGATGCGCCTGTCTTCCGGGCGGATCCGGCGCCCGTCCAGTACGGAGTCCACGTAGAGGATCACGACCCGCTCGCATACCTGCCACAGATACTGCTCAAACAGCTCCCTGTTCACAGAGTTATAGATGTGGAGAAACATGGTCTTCTTTTCCAGTACATAGTCGATGACAGTCTCAAAAAAGGCCTCGATCGTATCTGCGGACGGATATTTCTGTATAATGTATTCCGCTTCCTCCGTCACCATATCTTCGATCAGAGAAGGAATATCATGGAAATAATAGTAGAACGTATTGCGGTTGACCCCGCAGTCTGCTACAATGTCCTTTACTTTGATCTGAGACAGGGGACGCTCGTTTAAAAGCTTTATAAAAGATGCTTTGATCGCATTGTATGTAAAATTCGGCATGGATCTCTCCCTCCTTCAGGCGGATTGGATTGTTACATCTTCCTTTACTATACCATAACAGTTCGGCACACGCTATTCGTAAATGAGTTGGCTGGACTATAGTAATTTTTTTCTGGTATGCCCGGAAGGATTGTGCTACTATAAATTCAGAGTCCGATATATTCAGAAAAGAGGCAGACCTATGAGTTACAAAAATGAATGGTTTTTATTGGAAGCTGATGATAATATTGACGAGATAGAACACCGCGAGCCTACGGAAGAGTTTCTGTTCTACAGGGCGGTAGCGACCGGAGATATTGAGACAGTCAGAAAGAACTGTGAGGCAGGGCGTTTTGTGGAGGGAGAAGGAGTCGGAGTCCTTTCAAGAGATCCCGTGGTCAATCTGAAATATCATTTTGTGATCACGACTGCGATGATCACACGTCTGTGCAGACAGAACGGTATGGAACTGGAACAGGCGTTCCGGATGAGCGACTTTTATATCCGAAAACTGGATGACATTCACACTGAGGCGGAAGTCCACAGCCTTCACGATGAGATGGTTATAGATTTTACGGAAAAGATGCGCAAATATGCCCGCAGCGATACAAATTCAAAGCATATCAACGCGTGCAAGGAATACATATATTCACACATCAAAGAAAGGATTACGATAGAAGATCTGGCGGACGAGCTCGGTGTATCGTCCGGTTACCTGTCCCGTCTGTTTAAGAAAGAGACCGGCATATCGGTGAGCGCATATATACGAAGCCAGAAGATCGA
>CALVXG010000043.1 GCA_944368925.1 uncultured Clostridia bacterium
CTTCCGGTATATAATTATCAGGAAGTTCTTTCCCGTTCAGGCTCATGCTCCGGCAGCCGGATTCCCGGTGATCCGGATTCTCGACCCTGATATGGAGATGTTTTCCCCGGAAATCTTTGTCAATTTCAAAGGAATCCCAGCTCTCGGGGACAGCCGGCGCGATCCGGATACCTTCCAGATCCGGCCGGAGTCCGAGGATTCCCTCTACGCAGCCGACCATCACGGTGGAGGCGGTTCCCGTCAGCCAGTGTACGTGGGAGCGGCCGAAATGGCTGCTGGCCGGGCCTTCGGTAAACTGACCGTAGCAGTAAGGCTCGAGCCGGCGGATCTCTGCCCTGTCATTCTGTGCGGCGGGCGCATTCTCTGTAAAATATCCGAATGCACGGTTGCCATGACCGCTGAGAGCTTCCGCGAGGATCAGCCAGCCCTGCGACTGGGAGAAAATACCGGAGTTTTCTTTTGTCCCCTGATTGTAGATCACGGCAAGCGCACCGTCAAACGCGTGCTCATGGTAAGGCGGGTCCATCAGGACGGCGCCGTATGCCGTATTAAGTCTCTGATATACATTTTCCAGTGCGGCATCAGCCTGCTCTCTGGATGCCAGTCCGCTGATGACAGCCCAGCTCTGGGGATTCAGCCAGAGATTCGCTTCCGGATCCTCTGCCGCTCCGATACGCTCGCCCTTCTCGGTATAGCCGCGGATAAAACGGTCGTTATCCCAGCAGAGTTTCTGGATCTTCTGTCCTGTTTCTTCCTGCTTTTCTTCAAGGTAGCGGACATATCCGCTGTCCTGTTTGTAGACGGCAAATTTCTTTAATATAGTCATTGCATAATAAAACTGCAGTGCGACAAATGAGGATTCGCCTTCTGCGCCGAGACGGAGACAGTCGTTCCAGTCCGCATACAATCCTGCGGGCAGACCGTGGGGACCGAGGTGGTCGAAGGAAAACTGCACGGCGCGTTTCAGATGCTCATAAACAGTCCCTTCGCCTTTGTTGGCAAACGGAATGACTTCATCGAGGAATGCTGTATTACCGGTCTCCGCGATGTATTTGTAAACGGTCGGGAACAGCCAGAGGGCGTCGTCTGCGCGATAGGCTGGATGCCCGGTCTCCTGTACATAGGAGGCGTCGTCCGGCGTGTCTTCATGCCCCGGGTTGTGGGTGAATTTTACAAGCGGAAGCCCGCCGCCGTTATCTACCTGTGCCGAGAGCATAAAACGGATCTTCTCACACGCCATTTCAGGCGCGAGGTGGATGATCCCCTGGATATCCTGTACTGTATCGCGGTAGCCGTAGCCGTTGCGAAGCCCGCAGTAAACAAAGGACGCGGCTCTTGACCATACAAAAGTGATAAAGCAGTTATATGCGTTCCATGTATTGATCATCGTGTTAAAGGCGTGATCCGGGGTATTGATCTTAAGGTGGTCCAGTTTTGCATACCAGTCGGCTTTCAGCGCATTGATCTCCTGTCTGACCTGTCCGGCTGGATCTGTATAGGAGTCTGTTATGGCTGCGGCTTCTGCCGAGGATTTCATGCCGAGAAGGAAGAGCACGGTCCTGGATTCGCCGGGATCCAGAGTGACTTTGCAGGAGAGGGCGCCGCAGGAATTCTCATTGTAGCTTGTGATATTGCCAAGATCACCAGAGATCACGCCCTGCGGATTGCCATATCCGTGGTATTTCCCGAGAAATGCATCCTTGTCTCCGCAGTAGGAGGAGACTTCTCCGCCCGCAAGAGCGAAGAAACGCTCGGTCACTTTCTTGTCATCCACTTCTTCGTCCTCCCGGAGCGCGTCAAGATTGCCGTGGATCTGCTGGATGATCCGGTTCTTTTCAAATAAGGTGCGGGTGATGAACAGGGAATACTGGAGGTTTACCTGGTCCTGTTCATAATTGCTGTGGTTTGTGAATTCCGCATATCCGGTAAGAGTAAGGTCCCGTACACGATCCGATCGATTGGTCACGGTAAGCGCCCACACTTCGTAAGATTTCCCGAGAGGCACATAGTAATCAGCCTCAGAGTGTATTCCGCTGTAGTCTGCAAGCATTCTTGTATACCCCATGCCGTGGCAGCATTTGCTCTGATATTGTCCGAGCTCTTTTCCTACCGGCTGCCAGGAAGCGGACCAGTAGTCCCCGGATGCATTATCACGGATATAGATATAGCGTCCCGGCTGATCAAACTGATTGAAGATGTAGCGGAGAATGCGGCCGTTTGCCCCTGATCTTGCAAAGCTGTAGCCGCCTGCATTGTTGGAGATGATCGCGCCGTATTCCGGAGAACCAAGATAATTTACCCACGGGGAAGGCGTATCCGGATGATCGATCACATATTCCCGTTCTTTATCGTCAAAATATCCATATTTCATAATCTTATTCCTGTCCTTTCAGTTGATTTTAGTTGAGAGTAACGGTCACGCGGAGATGATCTCCGGAAAAGCCGTCAAGTACCTTTCGGGGAAGCACAGCGTATCCGGCGCTGTCTGTCTGAAGCCGATATCCTTCACAGGCTGCGGAGGATATCGTATATTCCCCGCTGTCTTTGTGTTCCGGGTTCTCGTAGATCACCTCAAGCTGTTTCCCGGCAAAGACAAGGCTGACAGATGCTTTCCCCTGACTGTCAAACTGTTCGCCCATCAGCCTGGGAGCGAAAATGAGATCGCCGGCTTCGCCCCGGACACCGAAGACCTGGGTGATCATTGTCAGCATAAACCAGCTTGCGGCTCCGGTGAGATAGTGGTACATTCCGCGCCCGTCCGAGCGGAAATACTCCGGGATCCCCGGATAGATCCGGCTTGTATCAAAGTCCAGTGCGGTTTCGGCAAGCGTCTTCAGCGCTTTCCAGCCTTCTTTTGCAAAGCCGCGGCGGTACAGGGCGTTGGCATACATCACGGTCATATGTGAGAATACGGCTCCGTTTTCCTTTTCACCGTATGCAAAGCCGAACATACGGCCCATATCGAATTTAAGTTCATGGAAGTCCGTGTTCAGGCGATAACCGCCGATCTCTTTCCGGTAGAGATAATGGTCTGCACTGGCTGTGATCCTGCGGATCTGCTCATCGGAAGCCACATTTCCCATAATGGAAAAAACCTGGCCTGTGAGCATCATGCGCACTTCGTTGGGAAAGAATCCTTCCACCGCGCGTCCGTGGTTATCGTAGTAGCTGTTAAACCATCCCTCGTCGGCTCCTCCGTCGATCCATTCCTGTTCCCGGAGATAACCTGTGAGCCAGCCGGC
>CALVXG010000044.1 GCA_944368925.1 uncultured Clostridia bacterium
AGTACAAATACGGGGTGCAAAAGTCAACGAGGCAAAGGATAAATTGCTGCGTTTTTTGGCATTGAAAGATTGCAAGAAAAGAAAAAGGCCGGACAGGAGAACCTGTCCGGCTGATGGTAAGGAGATATGTTTTAAGCTGCAATTTATCCGCCCGTTGACTTTTGCGAGGCGCTATGCTACGATAGTCGAAACGAAAAAAGCAAAAGACGGAGAACTATAGAACAAGAAACACATTTTGATAAGTGAATAATTCGTCGTAAATTTTCGAATAAGCTTTCTATGTCTACAATTTTTTTACGGTAATTAGATATGCCTGTTTATTTAAAAGCTAATTTGTGCATAGTTTTTATCGGTAAAAGTCACGTAATAATTTTAATGGGGCTTTCAGGTTTTAAAATTATGCAAGGCTTGCAAGAAAAATTATGTTATGATATAATAATATTGATAGCTTCATTATATTAAGTCTGTGTTGTAATTTTTAAGAATAGGATAAAACAAATGAAAATTTATTCTCAGGAAAATCTGTTAAATAGTTTGTCTTTATTGAAAGGTACAGAAATTACATTTTTGCTAGGGGCGGGTTGCTCTATTTCTTCTGGGTGTATGGCTGCTTCAAAGCTGATTGATGAATTTAGAAAAAGAATATATTGCTCAGAACATGGATTGCGGTATGATGATAATACTTTAATCAACGATGTTAATTTTAAAAAAATCCTTTTACAGGAAGATAAGGAATTAAATTGTAATTTATATTCTTATTATTTTGAAAAATGTTTTCCTAGTGTTTATGAAAGAAATATTTTTATTAAAGAAAAATTCGAATCAATAAAGCCATCATATGGTTATTTATGTTTTGCAAACTATTTAATAAGTAATAAAATTCATTATCTTTTTACAACTAATTTTGACAGGTTGTGTGAAAAAGCGATAAGAAGGTTAGATGAAAATTATGACTTATCTATAACTACAGATTCTATTACTCCTAATATACCTACAAGGCTTAATTTAGTAAAATTGCATGGTGATTATATTTACGATGATCTTCGTAATACTGAACAAGAATTAGAGTCTTTATCTAGGAAATTAAAGCAAGATTTTATAAAAATTCATACACATAAAATTGTAGTTATAGGATATTCTGGACAAGATAAATCAGTAATGAATGTATTATTTGATTATCTGTCTGCAAATCCGGAGACTGAAATACAATGGTGTCTTGTCGAAAGGCCAGCTGTTGTCAATGATAATATTGAAAGGCTCTTTTCTTTTAATGACAATTCAGGATATTGTATTATCAATGGGTTTGATGAATTGTTTATAAAATTCTATAATATTTATGGAACAAAAAATATTTTATTGGATGATACTTATTCAAGAGTATTAAACGATTCATTCGTTTTGAAAGCTCATAATCAACCGGAATCTTTGTTATTCAATTGTTTCCCTATAGAAAATGATCCTGAAATTTATCAAATTCAAGCAAATCTAACAACTAACGAAATTAGTAAAATAAATTTTTTATATAAGGAAGTATTTTTAGTTAATTATAAAGATTATATTTATGCGCTTGGAGATAAAAATAAAATAGCAGAAATTTTAGTGGTTCGAAATTCTAATATTTTAACGGTTAATCTTTGTGCTCAACAAATACCTGTTCATTTAAAATGTAAACTTCTAAAAGAAATAATAAAGGGCTCTTTAACGAAACAGGGGTTTGAAATTTACAAGGACAATATTTTTGTAGAAAACAATGATAAAATTAAAGAAGGCCTTAAAATTACTGTTGATATATTTGATGGTAGATTATGTGTTTTTGTATCTGTAAATTATTTTGTTGTGTTGGAAGGTGCATGCCTAAGTGATAATCTTAAATCTCAAATAAATCAAAAGAAATCAGATTTGTATGCCTCAAGAAATTTTGCAAAGAGGAAATATTTATTAAGCAGAATTTTCCCGAGAGAAGGCTTATTTCAATTTGAGAATACTAAACTTATCGTCTCGCAAATTCCTTTGGGTACGGTTAAAACTTGTTTGCCTTTCAGCGAGTATAATTGTGCGGATGAACCTTCAATGATTGTTGAAAAACAAATAAGTGTTAATCAGATAAAATTATTAACGGAACATGGACCAAAATTAACTCAGTTTTCTCCAGATTGTATTCGTGTTGGTATATTCTGCGCAGAGGAAGATAAAGAGATACTTAAATTTTATTTAGAGAAAGTACTTAATGGAACAAATCAAAAAGGTAGTGATATTATTCCTCAATATAAAGGCTTTTATGAAACATTTAATAAAAAAATAGAATTTTTATATGATGTGCTGCCGCATTTTTCGGCTACAAAATTAACAAATAAAGCAGGATTTGATTTTAATGAATTTGCAGAATTTTGTTTGCGTGGCATAAAAAAAATGTATGATGAAAAGCAAATAGACATTGCGTTAATTTATATTGGTAACAATTTTAAAAAGTTTAAGAATAAAGAGAATTTAGATTTGCATGATTTTATTAAATTGCAGTGTGTAAACAAATTTAAGACTCAGTTTTTAGAAGAGAAAACTCTTTACTCCTCAGATAATATCAATAAGAAAATTTTAAATTTAGCAATAGGAATTTTTACGAAAACAATAGGTATGCCATGGTATCCAGCGAAATATTCACACGATACTCTTTTTTTAGGTATAAGTTTTGGGGTCGATTCTAAAGGTGTTATTGTCGGTTGTAGCCAAATGTTTGATGGTGCAGGCCGAGGGATGCAATTGATAATTTCTCCAATTACGGACAAATTTAAAAAAAATCAATATCTTTCAAAAGAGGAGGCTTATGAGTTAGGAGTAAAAATTAGACAAACATATTATAGAACATCAAAAATCGATGAATTAAAGCGTATTGTTATTCACAGAGGGGATCCTTTTAGACATGATGAAATAGAAGGGTTCAAAATGGCTTTCGAAGGTATTGATGATTTTGATTTAATACAAATAATAGATAAAACTAGCTTTAATGCATATAAATTTGTGAATGATAAATGTTTTGG